>DBXV01000016.1:330327-346545 GCA_002309695.1 Myxococcales bacterium UBA1203
GCCATTTATGGAGAGGGGGAATTTTTTATATAATATATTATTGATATTATTTTATAATATTTGGAGATGGCGTGGGAGAGTTTTTATATGAATAATATCATTCATATTAAAGCCCCTCGCCATTTATGGAGAGGGGTTTGGGGAGAGGTCTGCCAGGAAGGAGAAAATGGGTAGGGTTTAGCGATTGACAGTGTTTGAAATTCCATGCACGGCGCGGCACACTTATGCAGTTTCAGTTTCAGGGAAAGGAGCCCTCAATATGTCTGCGTCTGCG
Source organism: Myxococcales bacterium UBA1203 (assembly GCA_002309695.1). GTDB lineage: Bacteria > Myxococcota > Myxococcia > Myxococcales > UBA5297 > UBA1203. The sequence continues at coordinate 330,602 of DBXV01000016.1, forward strand.
CTTCAGAATATAATTGCTGAAATTCGGAAATACTCCCGGACAGACCGCGAAAGCGGCGGCCGCTTCGAGGAAATCATTCGGCGCTGGTTCCTCGAATCTTCCTGTTTTCCGATGATTTCACAGGCGTGGCTCTGGGCCGATTTTGCCCGGCGCGCAGGTGTTTCGGCAGCCGATCTGGGAATCGACATTGTTCTTGAGACGACAGACGGCGGACTCTGGGCTGTCCAGTGCAAACTCTTCGACGCGGGCACGCGGGTCGATCTGGACATGGTCTCGCATTTCCTGGGGAATCAGGGCCGGAGCTTTCATCTCGGCGGCGAGATGAAATCATTTTCGCGTTTCGTCTGGGTCGATACGGATGCGGTCTGGGGGAAAAATGCCGAAGTTTATGTCCGCGGGCGCGATAACTTCACACGCATCGGCATGGGCGTTCTGGAAGAGTCCAATGTGGACTGGGACGCCATTGCACGCGGGAAGAAGTCCTGCGGGCTTCCCCCGAAAAAGCTCCGAAATTATCAGAAGGAAGTGCTTGAACAGGCTGCGATTCATTTTCGGGACAATAAACGCGGCAAAATCATCATGGCCTGCGGCACGGGAAAAACCCTCACCTCCCAGAGAATTGCCGAAGCTGTCGCCGGAACGAAGGGTTCTCTCGTTTTGTATTGCGTCCCCTCTATTGCCCTTCTCGCCCAGACATATCAGTTGTGGGCGGACAACGCCGCAGGGGAAGGCGGCGAGGAAGCGGCAAAGAGCCCTGCACCCATTTATGCCATCGGCGTCTGTTCCGACAACAAAGCCATGACATCGGCCAAACGCGGCAAATCGGCCGACAAAGCACTGGATGACCTGGAGGAATCGGCCATCGACTCCGTGCTTCCGGCAACGACGACGGAAAGCACGATTGTCAGCGCGCTCGAAGCTGCCCGCGGGCGCTGTTCCGACAGGATGTGCGTCGTCTTTTCGACCTATCAGTCGCTGGAAGTGGTTTCCCGGGCACAGAAGGAAATCCTGCGAAGAACGGGCGGCGAATACGGCGCATTTGATCTCATTATCTGTGACGAAGCCCACAGAACGACGGGTGCGGCACGGGAGGGACAGGAATCCAGCTTCATGCGGATTCACGATGACGCCTTTATTTGCGGCAGGCGGCGGCTCTACATGACGGCGACGCCCCGGATCTATTCAATCAACGCCAAACAGGACGCCAGAAAAGCAGCCTCTGATGCTCTGGTCTGCTCCATGGACGACGAGAATACTTACGGCGCTGAAATCGCCCGGATTTCATTTGGACGGGCCGTCAATCTCGGGTGTCTGAGCGATTACAAAGTTATTATTCTGACAGTTGACCCCAAAGATCTGCCCGAAGGCCTCCGACGCAGCATCGAAGACCCCAATCGGAAGGAAATCGACCTCGACATCACCACGCGGCTGGTGGGCGCCATTCACGGTCTGTCCAAAAAGCTCCTGGGCGACGGCGGGCGCACGCTGGCCGAAGACCCGCGTCCCTGCACGCGGGCGCTTCTGTTTGCCTCGGTCATCGGCGACCCCGAGCGAACCGGTTCGTCCAGAAACATCGAGGCCATTTTCCCCGAGGTCTCCCGGCAGTTTCTGGAATCGCGGTCTGAGGCGGAGAGAGGCGATTTCGTCAGCGTCGAGGCCCGGCATGTGGATGGAACCATGAATTCCAGCGAGCGGAGCGCCATTCTCCGCTGGCTGGCCGAAGACGGCGGGCAGAATGACCGGAAGAATGCCGTCTGCCGGGTGGTCACCAATGTGCGCTGCCTTTCCGAGGGCGTGGATGTGCCCGCGCTGGATGCCGTCGTCTTCATGGCTCCCAAAAAGTCACAGATTGACATTGTTCAGTCGGTGGGCCGCGTCATGCGCAATTTCCGGCGCGGCGAGGCGGGCGGGAAAAAATACGGCTACATCATTCTGCCCGTGGCGCTGAGGCCCGGTGAGGATGTGGGAAAGGCGCTCGCCGATAATGAGCGGTTCCGGGAAGTCTGGAATGTCCTCTGCGCCCTCAGGTCGCATGACGAAAACTTCAATGCGCAGGTCAATGCGCTGCGTCTGGACAAAGGTGCGGGCACGCAGGGCAATAAAATCGTCGTGGCGAAAGCCGGTGATTTTGACTTTGAAAGCGCTGACGAGAATGCGGGCGACCGTCTGGAAGAGACGAAGGCGCAGTATCTGGAGCGCGAGGTGGCCCGGCAGATGGATCTTTTCCGGCCCGATCAGGAAAAAATTTATGCCGCGCTGGTGGATAAGGTGGGGAACCGCACCTATTGGGAAACCTGGGCTTCGGATGTGGGCAGGGTGGCGCTGAGCCTCCTCGACCACATGAATGAAATTATTGCCCGAAGTCCCGAGGTGCAGGCCGCGTTTGACCGCTATCTGGCCGGCCTCCGCGAAAACATTAACCCCAGCATCAGCAGGCAGGCCGCCGCGGAAATGCTGGCCCAGCATCTGGTCATCGGCCCGGTATTCGATGCGCTGTTTGCAGATTACAAATTTAATCAGAACAATGCCGTGAGCCGGACGCTGGCCGACATGGTGCGCATCCTCAAAGAGCACGGCCTCGGCAAGGATACGACGTCGCTGGACGCGTTTTATGCGAGTATTCAGAATCAGGTCGGTTCCATTACGACGACCGAGGGACGCCAGCAGCTCATCAAGGATATTTACAACCGGTTTTTCTCCGTCGCATTCCCCAAAACCACGGAGCGCCTGGGCATTGTCTATACACCCGTGGAATGCGTCGATTTCATCATTCACAGCGTTGAGGCGCTCATGCAGAAGGAGTTTGGCCGCTCGCTGACCGATGAAAATGTCCATATTCTCGATCCGTTTGTGGGCACGGGCACATTCATGACGCGGCTGCTGCAGTCGGGGATTATCAGGCCCGAAGACCTCACGCGCAAATACCAGAATGAACTGCACTGCAATGAAATTGTCCTGCTGGCTTATTATGTGGCCGACGTGAATATCGAGACGGTATTTCACAGCATTGCCCCGCAGACGCAGTATCGGAATTACGACAATATCTGTCTGACTGATACTTTTGAAATGTATGAGCGCGGGCAGCTTTCCATTGAGGAGTATTTCAAAGGCAATACGGAGCAGATTGAGCGGCAGCGCCGGGCGCCCATTCAGGTTATCATCGGCAATCCGCCGTATTCAGTCGGGCAGAAAAATGCGAATGATAATAATCAGAACCTCAAATATGAAAAACTCGATTCGAGAATAGAACAGACGTATGTGGCCGGGTCGAATTCTACAAATAAAAATGCAATGTATGACTCGTATATCCGCGCATTTCGCTGGGCCTCTGACCGCATCGAACAGAATCCGAATGGCGGGATTATCGGTTTTATTACAAATGGTGGATGGATTGAAGGCAACGCCGCCGCAGGTATGCGCCAGGCACTCGTCAAAGAGTTCGACAGCATTTATGTATTGGATTTGCGTGGTGACCAAAGAACGCAAGGCGAATTGTCACGCAAAGAAGGGGGCAAGATATTTGGTTCTGGTTCCCGTGCGAAAGTGTGCATGACGTTTTTGGTAAAACATAATGTAGGCAATACCCCCCCCTGAGCACACATAACCATAGCGTTTGTATTTATTATCATAATATTGGGGATTATCTTTCCCGTGATGATAAGTTAAATTATCTCAAACAGCATAAGTCCATCGCCTCGGAAAGCCTCGTCTGGCAGCAGCTCACCCCCGATGAGCACGGCGACTGGCTCAACAAACGCCTCGGTGGCGATTACGATAACTATCCGAGGATGGGAGATAAGAAGGATAAAAGCGGGGAAACGGATAAGGTTTTCTGTGATAACTATTCAAACGGTCTGAAGACGAATCGTGATGTCTGGTGCTATAATTTTTCAAAGCCGCATCTTCAAAATAATATCAGTGAGTTTATAGCGTATTATAATCAGCAAAGAGAGGTTTACGCCAAAGGCCTGATTTCAGAAATTCCCCGAGATCCGACAAAAATCAGCTGGGCGCGGGCTCTGGAAAATTTATTTCTTAAAAATCATATGGTTGATGAAACGGATGGCTGTTATATTGTCTCAACATACAGGCCGTATATAAATGCGAATTGTTATTATGCAAAAGATTTGAATGAAATGATTTATCTGCTTCCAAAATTATTTCCATTTGCAATCATGCGGCAATCTCCTGATTCGCCTGTAAATCGTGTGATTTCTGTTTCTGGACCATCAGGTAAAAAAGATTTTTCCTGCCTAATGGTGAATCATCTTCCATGTCTGGATATGATAGAAAAAGGTCAATGCTTCCCTCTTTATGTTTATGAATCCAATGCAGGCAGTCAGCAGGACTTATTCGGGCAGGGGAAAGCAGAGGCAAGTTATACCAGAAAATCCGGCATCACAGACTGGATTCTCGACCGGACGCGCAAACAATACGGGCATAATGAAATCACCAAAGAAGATATATTCTATTATGTCTATGGCATTCTGCACTGCCCGGCGTATCGGGAGAAATATCAGAATGACTTCAAAAAGGCACTGCCGCGCATTCCGTTTGTCGAAAAGTATGAGGATTTCATTGCCTTTATGAAGGCGGGCCGCGAACTCGGCGATTTGCACTGCAATTACGAAGAATGCCCGATGAATGCAGAGGCGCAGATTGTCGATGACGGGTCGGGAGATTACACCATCGACAAGCTCCGGCCCGTCGGCAAAGGCAGTTTTACCGAGCTGAAATACAACAGTCATATTACAATCAAAAACATCCCGCCCGAGGCGCACGAATACATCGTCAATGGACGCTCGCCGCTGGGGTGGATGATCGACCAATATCAGGTGAGCATCGACAAGGATTCCGGCATTAAAAACGACCCGAACGACTGGTGCCGCGAACACAATAACCCGCGCTATATTCTCGGCCTCATTCTGCGGGTCATCGAGGTCAGCGTGCGGACGGTGAGAATCGTGGAGGGACTGCCCAAAGTGGAAGTGTAAACCTCAGCCCTCACCCCCTTGTCAGCCTGCGGCTGACGTTCCCCCTCGCCATTTATGGAGAGGGGGAATTTTTATATGAATAATATCATTCATATTAAAGCCCCTCGCCATTTATGGAGAGGGGTTTGGGGAGAGGTCTGAATGGAAAGTGGGCCGGAGTGATGTCAAAGGGTATTGTCGGGTGAATACACTCAGCATCCCTTTCGTGTCATCATCCGGAGAACCATGTCGTCGATCCGGCACATGCCGTCGGCGCCGATGCTGGTGAGATTGTGAATGCTCGTGTCCACGCTGTCATCGACGATGCCCTCTTCGGAGGTGACGCATTTTCCCTCGATGGCGAGCAGCGCCGAAAGCAGCGCCGTGCTGACGCCCGAGGTGATTTTGAGCGCGCAGGAGGGCTTGGCGCCGTCGCAGATCATCCCCGTCAGGTTGGCAATCATGTTTTTCACCGCATACGAAATGCGCTCAAAATCGCCGCCCATCAGGTAGGTGATGCCGCAGCTGGAACCTATCGAGGCCACGACGCAGCCGCAGAGGGCTGAAAGTTTGCCCAGGCTCTGTTTGATGTAAATGGCGGTGAGGTGACTGAGCACCAGGGCGCGGATGAGTTCTTCCTCGGTGTTTTCGTTTTCCTTGGCATAGACGCACACGGGATTTGTGGCGCAGATGCCCTGATTGCCGCTGCCCGAATTGCTCATCACGGGAATCATCGCCCCGCCCATGCGGGCGTCGCAGGCCGAGGCCGTGCGCGAAATAATGTGCGAATAAATACTGTTGCCGAAGATGCCCCGCGCCAGCGGCCGGTCGATGGTCTTGCCCAGATTGTGGCCGTAATTGCCCTTTAATGCCTCCCGCGCCGCATTCATATTGTAAGTGCGCGTCTCTTCGATGAATTGAATTTCGTCGAGGGGCGAATACACCGCAAAGTCGTAAACCATCCGCAGGTTCAGCGGCATTTCAGATTCTTCTGTCCCGACGCCGTCAGCCGGATTTTCGCTTTCGGAGCAGATTTCATCCGCGCTCTCCACAAAATGCGTATGGCTGCCCGCAATGATGGCCGAAGCAGAATTCCCGGCTGCCGAACAGATGACTTCGGCATAGAGCTTTTCGCGGCAATTCTCTTTGAGCTGAATGCCGATGCGGTTTTCGGCGACATATTTTTTCCCCGCTTCCAGCGCCTCGGGCGTCAGGTCGCGGAGCACTTCCAGCTGATACGCGCTTTTGCCGATGAGCGCGCCCAGGGCAATGGCGATGGGCAGGCCGATCATGCCCGTCCCGGGAATGCCCACGCCCATGGCGTTTTTCAGAACATTGGCGCTCAGGCGGACGTCAATTCTCTCGGGCATGCACCCCAGGCGCTCTTTCGCCCTGGCCGTGCAGAGAGCCACGCAGACGGGCTCCGTACAGCCGATGGCAGGCACAATTTCCCGCCGCATGAGCCCACGAATGCGGCCGCGTGTTTCCTGATTCAGCATCATGTCTTTGCTCCGTATTTTTCAGTTATTTTTCTATTTTATGAGCCCCGCCGCTGCCGTCTTTCGGGCCCTTGGATTCAATTTCAGAAATTGTCTTATCAATGCCGTGGGTCATGGAGACGCGCTGGCCCTTGAGGTATTTGAGGAGCTTTTTGTCGTGATTTCCGGGAACGGCGAGGGCGCTGCCCGATTTCACCATATTCATGACAATGCGCAGGACGTCGGCATTGCGGTTTCCCCGGTCGCACAAATCGCCCAGGAAAATGGCCTTTCTGCCCTCCGGATGAAAATAAACGGCGCGGCTGTTTTGAAGATAGCCGAGTTCCTGCGTATTTTGGCCTTCATACGTAATGGTCAGCAGCATGAGCGGGGTGTCCTTTCAGGGGATAAATGATTTTTTTCGTTCAAAAGCGAATTTGTTCATTTATTCTTTTCCCAAATACATTCATTCGCATCATAATCCCAGGCACCTCCGCGGTCCAGACAGGTATCAATTTCATCGCAGGCGGCGGTAAAAAATAAACAGCCAATCAGCAGGAGGCACCGGATTTCATTCGTGATTTTCATCGGGATGAACTTTTTTTGCATTGCTAAAAGAAATTGAAAAGCAGCTGGCACTAATAATTTGCACGGTTTTTGTCAATACGTGTTACTGGATTTCTTGTAAATAAATACTCATGGCTGAAAGATAGATTTCCTGTGATGCGATGGGCGGGAAGTATTATTGCCTTCATCTGCCGCCTTGTGCTGTGCACAAAAAAATTATAATCATCCAGTGAGCAGCCGCCCTTTTCCGGATAATAACAATCATTTTTTTGTCTGGCATCCATGTGTTGTGTGACCATGCGGATGACTGCCACCACGTCGGGCGCCAGAAAAAATGAAAAGGGCGATTCATCCTCATTATTGTTCGTTGATTCTTCAATATACATGTATGCACGGACATCGTCTTCCGGCCGCTGCGGCAGGGCGGGACACGCATGGCTGTAGGAACGAATATATTTTTGCGCATTGTTTTCGCCTGCCCACAGGTGCGTTTCGCAAACGCCGTCGAGCCCATGGACGGTAATTCTGGCGGCATGGCGCATCAAATTGATTTCACATACGGCATCCTTTGTTGTGCGTTCGGAATCTGACAAAGTCAATGAAATGCCTAATTGTTGAAACAGACTTCCCGAAATTCTAATTCCCGTCCCGAAGCGGGGCATTTTGTCTTCCAGCGGACAGCCGTCGCAGTCGTGAACCCATTCTGCCATATCCGCGCTGAAAGCAATGGGCGGTATATTTCGGGAAACACCCGAATCGTTTGCGATGCCCGGAGCGGCAGATGGCAGACAGAAAATGATTGCGAGTGGGATGATTGAGTATTTTTTCATGTTCAGAATTCTCCTGAATAATAATCGGGAATCCAGCCCTCCAGCCCGGCGCCGGTTTTGATTTTCAGGCATTGGTGCGCATCCGGCCTGACATAAAAAACAAGCGGCTGGACGTGTGAACCCGTGGAAATAATTCCCTGAAAATGTTCATCGCAGTCTGCGGGATGGGGCGAGAATACGTAGTCCTGACAGAAAAGACAATGATGCTGAGTGGAAAACATTTTCAGTTCCCGGTCGATTTTCAGGTCGATATTTTGATTTGAAATATTTCTGGGCGCATATGCTCTGAAAACGAGCAGGAGCGGCAGGGCGGTGATCACAGTGCCGACAATAAAAAGGATGATAAAACCATAAAAAACACCTGAATAAATTCGGTTCAGCCGTCGGATACTGGCCACACTGAGACGGATTCGCCTTCGGCGCCGGAGCACGAGGAGGGTTTTGCGCAGATTTATCTTTGCAATAATAATGACGATAAAAATGAACAGGGCCAGAACGGGGTTTACATGTTCAATAATAAACTTCGCAGTCTGAACAATAAATTCCATCACAACAAATCCTCTCCCAAGCCGAGGATCCAGCCACGGATGCCATTTTCCATTTCAATTTCGAGGCAGGGCATTTTTTATACATTTATCAGCAGCCGAATCCCAGACATCTCCGCGGTCAAAGCAGGCGCTTACTTTATCATGTCTGGCATTGTCGCTGAATCGGGCAGCGGCGAAGAATGTTCCCGCGAGCGTCGGCAGGCCCAAAATTGAAATAACTGCTAATGAAATCAGTGTCTTGAATTGAATTTTATTTCGGACTGCCGGGAGAGCGCAGAGAAGAGCCCAGAGGAAACAGGAAAGCAGGGCAGTCCAATAAAAGAAGCGAATGGGCAATAAATGTGCGTTGCACAATAGCGTTTTATAAAATATGAGACTGCAGGCGATACTAATAAGCAGTAAAGAAAAGCCGTATTTTGGCATGAACTCTTTCAAAACTCAGCGCTCCATTCTAATCAAAAATTTCAAATGACTGAATTCGGTTTTCCCAGCAGTGAAGCTGAAATTTTTCCAAAAAGACAAACGGATAGGGGAAATAATTATAGGTTCTGCCTGATTTATGAGGCGGAAAATATGAGACAAGCTCTGTTTTTCCATCGCTTCCAACTCTAGTTGTTGCGCCGCCCCTATCAGGATCAATCTCGCTGGCTGGCCCAAATACGTTTTGAACTATTGATTCATCTTTGCCTTTAAGCTGGAGAAGATAAAACTTATGCTGCTTTGACAGGTTATACCACGACGAATAGTCAAGCCGTTTCCGGCCGTCGGGAAGCCGAATAAAGTATTTGTCTTTTTTACAGAATACTTCACAAAATGAATAACCCTGACATATATCATCCTGCTCGGCGTGAAGATATTTCGAGTATTTATAAATATCTCTGAAATAGGTGGGCGCTGTCCACAGAAAAAAGACGAGACAATATATTGCCGCAATCCATAGCTGCAGCCGGATGAGAGTTTTGACCTTGCTTTTCAGGGACATCCTCAGAAACTCCCCTTGATGCCCAGGGTCGGGAAGAAGGGCATGCCGGAGAGCGCCGCATTTCCGCGGTAGCGATAATCCCAGATAATATATTCCGTGTTGTCGGCCCAATAGACATTCTGAATGTCCAGATAAATTCCCAGCTTCCAGGCCTTGAAAACCCATTCCTTGTCGGCCCTCAGGTCGAGCTGATGGAAGAGGGGCGCGCGGTCGCTGTAATACTCACCATAAATGGGTTCATGTGCGCCGGTATCTGCATTGAAAGTGCTGCCCTTGACGGGCGTCGCCGGATTGCCGCTGACCAGGCGGAAGCGGGCGCCAATCGACCAGCCGCGGGGCAGTCGATAGCGGGCAATCAGTGTCAGAATGTGCGTCTGGTCGTAAGCGCTGTTCCGATACTTGTCATCGCTGGGCGTCTTTCGCTCACTTTTAGAAATAGTATAGGCCATCCACCCCGAAAGTCGGTTTGTCAGCTCCTTTTTCAGGAGAAGTTCCGCCCCATAGTTCCTTGAGTAGGCTGAATTGATATAACGGGTGGCAGTGACGGTTCCGTCCTGACTCAAAGCGACCTCTTCGCTGGATGCCACACGGTCGTAGCCGAAGTGGAAGAATGCGGTCACATCGAGAGAAATGCCGTAGGGAAACTTCTGCTCGACGCCCAGCGAGGTCTGAATCGCCTTGGTCATTTTGAGGTCCGGATTGCCGAAGTCGCGGTCCAGATACTGGACGGCGGGCGCCTGCGAGTAGTGGCCGACGCTGGCTTTCAGAGTCGTGTTCTCGACGATTTTGAACCGCGCGCTGAGCCTGGGATCGAGGCTCCATTTCGCCTTGCCGTCCATGGCGAACAGATCGGCGCGGAGTCCGGGATACAGCCGGAGGCGGTCGAAAAGGCCAATCTCCCACACGTGGTAGAGCCCGACGGAGAAGGTGTCGTAGCTGCGGCTGAACTCGGTCAGCTCCGTCAGGCCGCTGTCGCCGGGCAGAGGGCGGTATTCGGCGGAGAAGGGGACCGTCCCGTCCAGCCATACGTGGTCGTAGAGAAAATCCACGCCGACGCGCGCCAGGTGCGAGCCGCCGACCTTCCACGTGGCCTCATCACGCAGACCCACGCGCAGCTCCTTGGCGCCGATGTCGAAGCCGCCCGTGTTTTCGGCGTTGCCCTGACTGTCGAAATCCACGCGGTCGAAGCCGATGGAGGGCGTGAGCTCGTTGGTAAAGATGCCCTCTCGGCGGAACCAGGACGCCTTGAGCCTGTGAAAGCCGATGCCGCCGCCCAGGTCGATGTTCAGCTCGCGGGCGCCGCCGGAAGTCGAGGCCGCGGCTTTGTCGTCGGAGCCGAACAGCATGACGGTGAAGCGGTCGCGGTCGGACGCCTTCCCGTGGTCCACGCGCAGCTGATAGTCCCAGTAGCGGGGAACAATGCTGACCGTGCCGTAGTCGTCCGACTTGGCCGTCACGTGCGAGAGGACAGCGTCGATATAGGACCTGCGTGCGGCCGCGGCGATGGTGGTCTTCGAGCCGACGGCAGCCTCCACAAAGAGCGAGGCATCCACGAGGTCGATTTTGAAGCTGCCGTGAATGCCCTCGTCTGTGCCCCGGCGCGTGTGTGCATCCACGACGCCGCCCGTGGCCCGCCCGTAGCGGGGGCCGAAGCCGCCGGGCAGAAAGTCGATGTCCTCGACGAACTCCGAGTTGATGACCGAGGGACCGCCGAAGAAGTGAAAGAGAAGGGGAATCTCGATGCCGTCGAGATAGCTCAGTGTCTCGGAAGGCGCGGCGCCGCGCACGGCCATCTGACCGCCCAGAAAAGCGCTGCGCGCCACGCCCGGCAGGTTGTGAATCACGCGGACCGCGTCGCCCATGGTGCCCGGCACCGTCTGAATTTCCTCGCGCGTGACCGTCCTCCGCGTGGCCTCGCGCCGCTCGCGCTCACCCTTGACGATGGTGTGAAACTGCCCGGCCGCCGTGGGCGTCAGATGGTAGGCCACCTCCAGAACTTCCCCGTCCGTCACCTCTTCGGTGTGGCGAAAGGGCTCGTGGGCGTCTGAAAGCAGCGTGATGTCATAGCGGCCAGGCGGCAGGCGCAGCTCAAAGGTGCCGTCGGCGGACGTGGCTTCGGGAAGGCCCTCGGGACAGTCCGCTTCGGCGTGTGTCCCGTCGGCACTTTCCTCCATGCGGACGCAGCGGATGAGCGCCCGGGGAACTGCCCGGCGGGTGGCGCGCTCAATGGCTTTTCCTTTCAGCGAAACGGGCAGCTCCTTCGGCGTTTCTTCCTCGGGCGGCGGCCGAAACACGAAGCGATAGACGTATTCCAGCTGCACCGCCGCGGGCGCGCCGTCGATTTCCGCGGGCGAAAAAACGAACTGCCGCACGGCCTCCGCGGCGGCCTCGTCAAAGCCATGCCCGGCAGGCTCTGTCACCAGCGCCTCTGTCACCCTGCCGGTCTCATCGAGACTCACGAGGAGCGTCACATTCCCCTCAATCTTCTGCGCCTCGGCTTCCGGCGGATAGGGCGCCTCGACAAATTGAAGGAGCTCCGGCGCCTTGGTCAGGACAGGAGCGGCAGGTGCGGCACTTTCCGAATCTGCGGACTCTCCGGCTTGCTGCGCCGCCGCGTCATCCTGCGCACTCTCAGGGGCGGAAGAAGCGTCAGCAGAAGGCGCGTCAGAAGGAGGCTCGGCGGCGGCGGGCGCAGCTGTGAGACCTGTCAGCCAGAGGAGCGCCGCAGCGGACAGGGCGAAAGGTAGGCAGCGATGTGAACCCATACGAGACCGCCTGAAAGGGGGAGGAAAGTGCGAAAAAAAAACGCGGCGCCAAAACGAGTTTTCCGCAGGAAGGCAAGGGGCGGCGCGGCACCTTTCCGCCGGGGCGGCAGCCGATTTTGGACGGAAATGGCGCGGATGAAGAGGCCAATGCCGGGCTTTATTTCGCCTCTTTCTGCGGTCTATGAAGCCGCCCGTTTTTCCGGGGAAGCGCCTCTCGCTCAGAGCCTGAAATCCAAAACGGGGAATCTGCGCCGGGGCGAAGGTCACGGCGTCCGGCAACCGGCAAAACTTCGGGGCGATTCACGCAGCTTTTCACCTGCATCGGACATCACCGAAGCGGGACAACAGACAAGGACAATCCATGCACGGCACAGCGCTCATCTACGGTTCCCACGACAGGTCTTCTTACATTCACGGCCACTTCATCGCGGAGCGCGCCCTCAACGGCTGGGCGGACCACCGCATTCTCTTCCTTCCCATGTCCACGCCCGACCCCATGAAGCAGCACATGAGCTGGGACGCCTACCGCTGGTTCTTCGAGCGCTACACCTGCCGCGGGCTCCAGCTGACCCCCTTTTACTGGTCGGACAATCTCCAGAAATCCGATGTGGACGAGCTGTGGCGGCTCATGTGGAACTCGGAAGTGGTCGTTCTGGGCGGCGGCTACAGCGTCACCGGCATCGAGCGCTACAAGCACCTGGGCGAGCGCTTCGACGGTGAGTGGGGCAAGTTCGGCCGCATTCTGCACGAGCGCGCCGCGCGCGGGCTCCTCAACGTGGGCTTCTCCGCGGGCGCTGACCAGATGTGTCAATACCTTTTCCGCAAGAGCTGGAACCTGCCGGGCAACAACGACGGCTTTGGCTGCGCGCGGAACATCATGGTGCTGATGCACTACGAGAAGTCTCAGTTTGACGACCTGAAAGCCGCAGCCGCGCAGAATCCTCACTGCCTCGTCTTCGGTCTGCCCAACGATTCCGGCCTTTATCTGGACCAAGGAACACTGCCGTCGGGCAACATGTGGCAGGTCATCGAGACGGTCATCGACGAATCGTGGGACGCGCCGTCAGATCAGTTCCACATCAAGACGCGCCAGGGCGTGCGCATCGAGAACGCCTACTGCGACGGCAGACAGTGGGTCTTCCAGGGCGGCAATCAGATCGTGCGCATTCAGTCCCCCGACCTGAAATTCCACGAGATTTTCATCAAGAACAGCGACGGGCCGCTGATTCATTACTGGAGTCAGAAGCCCAGCGTGTTCACCAGCGTCGAAGGCGTTCTGGCCGCGTACTGAGACCGGACAGAGACTACGGCGCGGACTGACGCGAAAGGGCACCTGTGACATCCGTGCCGCGTTTTTGCCGCGCTTCCGGAGGGCAGCCCCGATGCCGTGCGCATGTTCGGCATTCGGGGCGCCTCCTCTGAAACAGCGGTTTTGCCGCGGACTTCTGACAGCCGCGGCACTGAATCTGAACGGGGGGAAGGCTTTCTTGACCGACCTGAAAGGCGGGGGTGTCCGGGGGTGACGGACGCCGCCGCCGGAAAGCCGAAGCGGAACATGGCAACACATTTTTTGCGGAATTTTGGCGCGCTGCTGACGACCCTCCCTTTGCTGGCAATCTCCTCCGGCTGCATGTTCGAGTTTTCCGGTGACATCGGCGACTGCGGACCGGACGACGAGGACTATCCGAACTGCCGGCCCGTCTCCTCGGAAAAAGAGGACGGCATCACTGATGAGGGTTCGACAGACACGATGCCGCACGTTGAGGGAGACAAGGTGCCGACATTTGTTTCCCGAAACTACGAGGGCAGCGAGTGCCTCAGCGGCGCGGGCATGCGCATCGTCGTTGGCTATGACAACGATGAGGACGGAACGCTGCTGACGGACCGCGACGGCATGAGCTGCGTCGGCGTGGGCGACAGCCTCTCCGGCGGCGTGGGCATCAGCATGTGCTGGGACCCGGTCTCCTGCATCGCTCTGGGTATCAGCTACGACAGCACCACAGGCATCGGCATCAATGTCTGCCTGGACCGGACTTCCTGCCTGAAGCTGGGCGTTTCCTGGGACGACGCGTCTCCGTTTGAGTCGCGGCTGTGCTGGGACCCGAACAGCGATGTCAGCGTCAGCTCGGACGAGATTCTTTTTGAGGGCATCGTCTGTCAGCGTCCGAAAGCCTGCCTCGAAGACGGAAGGTGCCCGGACAACCTCGTCTGCAATGACGACGATGTCTGCGTCATCCCGCCTGAGGCGCCCGAACCGGAAGAAGAGGACCCGCCGGACGATGATTGCCCGGACGGCGGCGATGCGTGCGGCGGCGGGGAAAATTCCTGATGTTCGGACAAAAAGGAGAGGCAGCGGGGAAGGGGAGAAAAGCCGCAGAATTTTCGTCAATTCCCGTTTTGCGGCAGCGGTCGGATGTGCTTTAGGCGCGCCCGCTTTCAGGCGGCCGCATCAGACTGTGGGCACGAGGTGATGCCTCTGCCGTTGCCGCGAAAAGTCAGGTGATTTTCTGAGCGCCGAGGCGGGCAGACCTGCCTCGGCGGTCTTTGTTTCCGGGAATGACAATCCCGCGGGCCTCACAAGGGCCGCCGTCGGGACCAGTGCGTCGGCTTTTGGGGGCCGGACATTGGGCAGCGACATCCCGTGAAATGTTTTCATTCCCCTCGGGAGCCGTCCGACATGTCCACCCGTTTTGTTCAGCCAGAGCAGACCGCCCGCGCCAGAGAGATGGCCGAAAACATCATCGGCCCCATCTTTGACCTCATCGAACACAACACCACCGCCTCCATCGAGCGCACCGTCCTTCGGCTCTACGGCCTTTCCGGCGCGGGCCCGCGCGGCGTTCCTCTGGTGAATGCGCTGGTTGACCGGCTCCTCTCCGCCGGCGTGATGAACAGGGGTGCGGCCTGGTGGCTGGGGCGCGCCATTCTGGAGTTTGGCGCCACGAGCCCCGTCGAGGCCGTGGAAAAGCTGCTGCATCTGCCTCTGGAAAAGCTGCCGGAGCCCTCTGAGGAGATGGCGGAGAAGATTCGCCAGACGATGCGGGAGGAGGCCAGCGCCGCCGTGGATGACCTCATGGCGCGCTGCGAGAAGCGCCTGGCGCTGAGGAACGAGCTGGGCGTGCCGACGCTTCCTCAGCGCTACGTCATCGTGGCCACGGGCAACATCTACGACGACGTGGAGCAGGCGCGTGCTGCGGCGCAGGCGGGTGCGGACATTATCGCCGTCATTCGCTCCACCGCTCAGTCACTTCTGGACTACGTGCCGCACGGCGCCACGACCGAGGGCTTTGGCGGCACCTACGCCACGCAGGAAAACTTCCGCATCATGCGCGAGGCGCTGGACGACGAGTCGAAGAAGCTGAAGCGCTACATCCAGCTGACCAACTACTCCTCGGGCCTGTGCATGCCGGAAATCGCCTTCTGCGCGGCCTACGAGCGCCTGGACATGCTGCTGAACGACGCGATGTACGGAATCCTCTTTCGCGACATCAACATGCGCCGCACCTTCGTCGATCAGTACTTCTCGCGGCGCATCGCGGCCATGACGGGCATCATCATCAACACGGGCGAGGACAACTACGTCACCACAGCTGATGCCTTCGAGGCGGCCCACACCGTGGTCGCGAGCGAGTTCATCAACGAGGCATTCGCCAAGCGCGCGGGGCTGGAAGACTGGCAGCTGGGCATCGGGCACGTCTATGAGCTCGACCCGGCGCTTCCCCAGTCGTTCCTGCTCGACCTCGCGCAGGCGATGCTGGTGCGCGAGCTCTTCCCCAATGCGCCGCTCAAATACATGCCGCC
>DBXV01000016.1:346570-417194 GCA_002309695.1 Myxococcales bacterium UBA1203
GCCGACATCGTGGCCAAGTGGACGGGGCAGGGGATTCAGCTCCTGGGCATGATGACCGAGGCCATGCACACGCCGCTGATGATGGACCGCTACGTCGCGCTCAAGTGCGCGGGCTACATGTATCGGGCCTTTGACGGCATTGCTGACGAGGTGCAGATCAAGCCCGACGGCGTGATTGCCGGCCGGGNNGAGGCCCCGTCTCTGGGCAAGCCGGTGATCGTCCTCAGGGAGAACACCGAGAGGCCCGAGGGGGTCAGGGCCGGCAACGCCGTTCTGGCGGGGACGGACGAGGACCGCGTCTTCGGCGAGGCCATGGAGCTGCTGGAAGAGGTCGAGAAGAAGGGCCTCATGGCGGCCATCGGCGAGGCCAAATTCGGCGACATCGCCCGCACTGAAACCGGCGGCAAGGGCCTCGACGGCGTGGCCGAGAAAGCGCCCGATTATTTCAATCCGCTTTTGGATATTTTGGAGAATCCCAAGCAGGGGCGCATTGGGCGGCCGGAAAAAGGGTAAGGGGAAAATACAAATTCGATAGTCCTGCGCACAATGCGTTCAAATGCGCTCAGCAGCATTTCTTCCATACAATGCACGGGTAATGCGGCATTATTTAGAAAACCGTCAATATTAACGGCCAGAGATGGATGGCCGCGAATATACGTTGCGCGGGCGGGGACATTTTCTGCCATGCCAATACATTATTAAAACGCCATCCCCCCCCCCCTCTGAACCTTCTGAAAAGAGACCGCGTTGAACTTCTATCGCCGCCTGCTCGCTTTTGTCCGACCCTACCGCCTTCGCCTGGCAGCCGCCGTTCTGTCCTCGCTCTTTTTTGCCGCAGCAACGGCGCTCTACGCCTGGCTCATCGGCCCGCTTTTGAAGATGCTCCTGACGGGGGATGCACCCAGAGTGGCGGGCGGAAAATTTTTGGAGGGGCTGCCCAAAAAAGAACTTCTTCTGGCCCTGCCGCTGTGCCTCGTGGCGACCGCCGTTTTGCGGGCCACGGCGCAGGCGCTCCAGACCTATCTGATGGAATCCACCGGGCAGCTCGTCATCGCGTCCATTCGCCGCGCGCTCTATGGCAAATTCATTTCGCTGCCGCAGGCGTGGATGGACAAACAGCATTCCGGCGACCTGATTTCCCGCTTTTCGGCCAGCGTTCAGTCGGTGGAGCAGGCCCTGACTGTGGCTTTTTCGAGCTACGTCCGCGACACGCTGCAGGTTTTGGCGCTGATGGGCGTCTGCGCGTTCCTCGACTGGCGCCTGCTTCTGGCCGCTCTGGCCGCGGCGCCGGTGACGGTGACGGTGGTCCTCAAATTCGCCCAAAAGCTGCGCGTCGTGACGGTCCAGGGACAGGAGCTTCAGGGGCAGTTGTCCGGCCAGGTGGGTGAAGCTGTGGCCAATATCCGCATTGTTCAGGCCTTCAACGGGCAGCCTGGCGAGCTGGCGCGGTTCGACGCGGCGCAGGACCGCTATCTGGGCCTGATGAAGACCTCCCATCTGCTGCGGGGTGCGTTTTCGCCGCTGGTCGAGATGCTGGGCGTCCTGGGCATCGCGGCGATGATTTTTTTCGCCGGGTCGTCGTGGGCGGGCGAGGACTTTGCCCCCGAGGCGCTGCTGTCGTTCCTCGCGGCGCTGATGCTGATGTATCGGCCGCTGAAAGAGCTGGCGCACACCGGGCAGCAGGTGGTCCAGGGGCAGGCGGGGGCGCAGCGCATTTTTGAGGTGCTGGACGCGCCGGACGCGCTCCCGGAACCGGCTTCTCCTGAAACCGCTGCCTTTGAATCATCCATCGAGGTGCGGGATATTCTATTTTCTTACGATGGAACCGCTGAACACAGCATCCTGAAAAATCTTTCACTTAAAATTCCCAAAGGCAGCAGTCTGGCGGTGGTGGGAGGAAGCGGCTCAGGCAAGAGCACGCTGGCAGCCCTGCTGCTGCGCTTTTATGACCCTGTCTCGGGCGGCATTTTTCTCGACGGCAGGGACATCCGCGCCTTCCGCACAGAGGATTACCGACGGCTGATTGCCTATGTTCCGCAGGAGCCGGTGCTCTTCGCCGGCACGGTCGCGGACAATATAACGTGCGGCAAAAGCGGCTCATCTGAGCAGGAGATTTGGGAAGCCTTGAAGGCGGCGAATGCCTCGGAATTTGTTCAGGAGATGGGCGGACTTCAGGCGTCCATCGGCGAGCGCGGGCAGGGACTTTCGGGCGGTCAGCGCCAGCGCCTGGCCATCGCCAGAGCATTTTTGTCTCACGCCCCCATTATGCTGCTGGACGAAGCCACCAGCGCCCTGGACAACGCCTCGGAGCGCCTCGTTCAGTCGGGCTTGGACCGTCTGATGGCGGACAGAACAGCCATTGTCATTGCCCACCGTCTGACAACTGTCGAACACTGCGACGCCATTGCGGTCATGGAAAACGGCACTCTGAAAGAACTGGGCACTCATTCAGCGCTTCTGGCCCAAAATGGCCTCTACGCACGGCTGTGGCATACACAGATGAATGAGGGGGAATAAGAGGGGCACATCGGAAGATACTTTAACAAATCTCCCCTCTCAATTTCCGTCGCTCATTCCCCAGAAGTATTTTTGCCGCAATAAAAAATTCACAGTATTCCCAAATGTAAAATCATTCAATTCCAGAAACATTTTTAATTTATTTTCTGCCCGTTTCAGGATTTCAGGATCAATTCCGTGAAAAACAATCTCAGAAATCCCCACGGCGCTCGCGGCAATGAGCTGAACAATATACATAAATTCTTTATTGCCGCCAAAGGCGCCGCAGCCCCAGTTGCCCGTGTGAATGGCAGCATCCTTTTGTTCATTCAAAGCGATTTTGGCCGCCTGCGCAAAACCTGCGAGCGCCGCCTTGAGCGTATATTCAATGTCTGCCTTTGAATACTCGCCGGAGGAATATCCGAAGGCTGCAATGGCCAGGATGTTTGTTTTTATATTATCCTCAACGACTTTGAGTCCCGCGTCCACAGCCTCCTGATGCGCGTTTTTGAAATGATTGCCATAGATATTGGCCATTGTGCCGTCGGCGAGCCTGGGGCGCGTATTGACCGAAATCCACTGCGGAACATTTTCGACCAGAATGGGCGTCGGCACCGGGGACGGAGCATGGCGATGATATTCCGTCATCGTGCATGGATAAAATGTATCGTCATCCTCGCCCGCATGCTGCTCCATATAATCCCTGAGCGCGCAAAGCAGCGGATGCTCCAGCGTCTGTATTTCATCCTGGGCAAAAAGGGTTGAATTCCAAAAGGCAAAGACATTCGGATCTGCGAAATTCAGATACCAAACGGAACGCCGCGGCGAGGATGTGTCCGCCGCATAATTGAAATAGCCATCCTCTGTTTTAATTTGAATATCGTGATTTTTGAATTGGAGGTTATTGTTTTCAATGCTGCCAAATTCAAATGTGCACCTCGTCACGCAGAGCTGCCCCTCCGTATTTTTGTGAACTTGAAGCGCTTTCTCAAAAATATCACGCTTCCGCTTCATACTGAAACACGGCAGATGATGTATCAAAAGCTCCTGATATGAGAGCGTTTTTGCACAAAGAGTTCGCAGAAAGTTAGAATCCGTCCACATAATAGAGTCTCCTCTGATGTATATCAGCATATATATATATATATATGCATTAATGCACATTGTCTCTGAACAGACAACTTTAATTTGGGAATTATCCAGATGAGTATACCAAGTTATAGTCAGGACTAATTTGTGACGTTTTGTTTCTAAATCAAAGTCTCGTCCAGTTTATACAACACTTACCCCGACTAATCTGGAGTCAGACCCGCTCCAACAAATAAGCCCTTCCCCCATGCTGCTTGCGTCCAAGGGGAGGGCTTATTTATTTTTATGCAGCCCTAAATTCAGGCGCTATACAATCGCTTGAATCTCCGTATTTACTTTGATAGCGTTTTAAGGTCTTATAACTCGTCAGAGGGGGGGGGGGAGCATTTGGGAACCCTATTGATAAACTTATTACGGTAATTCCGGCCTCGGTTGATATTCGTTGCGATAATCAAGAAGCATTTTCACGTAAACCCAGCCAATTTCATTTGAATCCGCAAAGCCTGTTCCCAAAGATACTCCACTATCGCACGAAAACAGCATATTTTCATGATTTTTAACAATCAAAAATTCATCTTTGCCTCCTGATGCAATGTTAATAAAACTGAATCCTTCAGGTTCATTGAAAATATCCCGGCTAAACGGCAGAGCATCTGGGTCAAATCCCAGCTGATGGAGCAATGTGGCGGCAATATCAATCTGTGATCCCTGAGCATCAATTCGTTCGGGATTTTTAATCATGCCCCCCAGCCAAAGCATGGGAATTTGATGGCGGCGATAATCTTCCGGCGGATATTCAGAACCGTGCCGCCCGTGATCCGCGACAAAGATGACAAGTGTATTATCCCAAATGGGACTATTTTGAAGATTTTTTATGAATTTTCCAAACGAATAATCGGCATATGAAATACCGCAGGCCGTTGCCATGTCCATTCCCGCGGGAATTATTTTTACCGGACAGCGGAAATTTTCAGGAAGTGCAAAAGGCAGATGGTTTGAAAGTGTGAGTAAAATATCGAAAAAAGGCTTTTCTCCCACCTCATGCTCCAAAATATTTTTTAGTGCCACGTCAAAAAATGTATCGTCATAAACTCCCCAGGGGGACTTCTCAATCACTGTATTATAAAGACTGTTCAGCGTGTGCACGCCGGTAAACCCTATGTCATCAAACACAAGCATGTTGTTACCAATAAAATTGGCTTCTCCGCCGTAGTAAAAATTAGTTGAATACCCCTGTGTTTTCAGAATTTTGACGAGGTTATTTGGATGATCTGAATATGTCATGGAAAGAGGAAAAGCTGTAATAATGGACCTGAGGGCGCCTCGTGTTCCACATGTCGAAGCATAAAAATTAGTAAAAAGCATTCCTTGCGCGGACAGAACATCAAAGCTCGGTGTTAGCGAGTTAGAATTATTGTTTTGCTTGGACAGTACCCCAATGATATCAGAGGAAAAACTTTCGCTAAGCACCAAAATAACATTCGGTCGCGACTTTTCCGCAATGATATGTCGACGGATGTTGACATGCTTCTGAAGGATGCTGTTTGGCGGTATAGTCTTGTTTAATGAAGGATATTTGCACTCCGAAAATTTTCGGATGGTGGGGAGAACATGGTTAAGAAAGTTATATAGCGGATTTTCTCTTCCTCGGATGCAAAACATAATATCCGCACTTTGGTATCCCATAGCAAAATCCCAAAAGCCATTCGCCCCAGTATAAGGGAAGAAAAATAAGACTCCGCAGGCGGGCAAAATGTACATGGGCACAAGAAGCAGAGCCTCACCCCTGTTTTTTTCAGGCCCCTGCAGCTCGCGAATGCCTGGAAAAATGCCTTTATATAGAATCAAAGATAAAACAGCCAGCGAGGGGACAAGCAGGACTAGAATCTGGATGAACAAACTGATGGAGAAATTTGCCGTAATTTCGCCGAAGTGCTGAACCATTCGCAGCGCACTGCCGTTGAATCTGTTTCCCCACTGCATAAACAGGAGAATATCGGCAGTATGAATGACGCATATTAAAATTGAAACTACTGCAAGATACACCTTGAGAAGCTTTCGAAATTTTATAGTAAACGGCTGAAGACAAATAATAAAACCTGGGATTAATGTCAGCGCCAGCGAGGTCATAATATCAAGCGGGCAGCTCCAGAAGATCAGATTCCCAATTATTTCACTGTTGAACGTTTTTGCCCGTGAATGGTTGAAAAGAAAGAACAGTCCCCTGTGAAAAAAAGAGATAAGGTAAAAGTAAGAAAAAATTCCTGCCAGCATTTTTGAGCGCTGAAACATGAATGTATTTCCTGTCGCTTTAATTCCGAACACTTATTTTATTGTTCCAAAATCCTTTTATTTTTCAACAGACTTCATCCTCCCCCCCGCTGTCTCCGCTGTCACCCCCATGAGTCGGACGCGCTTTCTTCGTCCCGTTTCCCCTGAAATCAGCGAAACATTTCTTTTGGGGATGCCCAAAATATCGGCCAGCCAGCGGATCAGCTCCTCGTTGGCGGCGCCATCCACCGGCGGCGCGGCCAGGCGGATTTTGAGACGGCCGTCATGCTCGCCGACGGCCTCTGTTTTGGAGGCCCGGGGCTGAATCAAAAGCTCCGCCTCGCAGCCGCCGGCAATGTCGCGAAGATAGGGCGCAGCCATCAATTCATCCCTTTTTGTCTGTATCATTCTGAACAGCAGACATGGACGCGTTTGAGGGGGCAGAGGAGGGGATACCGGAAATGCGCGCTGAAATACCCTGCATCGGCGGCATGGAGCCCGTCATTGCGCCGGAAATCGACGCCTCGACGCTGATTTGCGGATCGCTGGTCCGTGTAGCTGCCAGAAGTTTCAGGTGGCTCGTCAGCAGACTCTCCAGCTGTGACTCAAATTGAAGCCGCTGGCGCTTCAATTCATTGATGTCATCCACAATCTGAATGAGCCGGGCATTGGCATTGGCGACAATTTTCTCGGACATCAGCTCGGCCTCAGCCAGCTTGAGGTCGGACTCCTTGCGGGCGCCTTCCTTCATCTCCTCGCCGATGCGCTGGGCGGCCATCAGCGTCTCCTGGAGGGTCTTTTCCCTGGAGCGGTGCTCCTCCAGCTCGCGGCTGGCCGCCTCGAGAGATTCCGTCAGCGCCTGATTTTCACGCACCAGCGCTTCATAGGCGTCAGCGACCTCTTCGAGAAAGGTCTTCACCTCGTCCGGGGCCTCGCCCCGCAGACTCTTTTGAAACTGCTTCTGCCGAATATCTCTTGCGGTGATTTTCATGGGGTGCGCCCTTCAGACGACACTGTTCCGGAAAATTTCCCCCGTCGCTTCCTGTCATGAAGTTCAGGTTATTTCGGTTATTCCGGCGGCGGCCTGTTCCCCCCGGATGGCCAGCATTCTGACGAAGTTTTTGTCTGCCTCTGTGAAATTCAGCGTCGTCAGCTCCCGCAGAGACACGAAGCGCACGTCGGCGGCCTGGAGGTTCGTCACCTCGCCGCGGATAATTTCGGCGCGGTAGAGCGACAGTTCGATGTCAAAATCCGGATAGGCGTGGCTGATGTGCGATTCCAGCTGCCCAACAGACACCTGAATTCCCAGTTCCTCACGGCATTCCCGGACTAACGCCTCCTGCTCCGTCTCGCCGGATTCCACCTTGCCCCCCGGAAATTCCCAGAGAAGCGCGTGGCGCGCGCCGGCCCTGCGCTGCTGAACCAGAATCTCGCCGCCGCGAAAAATCAGTGCAGCGACCACCGAGATGCGCTGCCTCTGCGGCGGAAGCTGGGGCTGTATTGGCGCGTCGGCCGAGTCGTCACTCGATGAATCGCTCATGTCGTTGGCATCCTTTGAGGACAATGAATTGGAGGGGAAATGAGAGGGAGGCGGAATTTGGGTCTGGGCCCGCGGCCAATACTCAAAACTCAAAAAGGCCGCGGCTGCGCTCTAAGGATGAATGGCCAGCGCATACAGGTAGCCCCTGTTGGAGAGGATGAAGAGGTCGCCGTCCTCGCTGACGCTGGCGGGTGCCGTGACGCCGTGTCCCGGCTGAAATTCGCGGCGGATGCGCCCTGTTTCCTCTTCGATGAAAATCATCGGTTCGGCGCCGCAGGAGGCAATGAGCTGTCCGTTGGCGTTGGCCAGAGCCGTGACGGCCGTTCCAGTTCGTAAATCGCGCGCCCACCGCACGCGGCCGCTGCCCGTTTCCAGCATGGCGACAAAACTCTGGCCGCCCACGAAAACCCTGTCGCCCGCCGCGTTGAGAATCGCGGCTGTCAGACCGGGCCGCAGATGGCTCCACTTGATGTCGCCCGTGGCGCCGTCGAGGCAAAACAGGCCGTCAGAGCCCGAGGTGAACAGCACGTTTCCCTGAGCGTCGATGACGGGGGAGGCGTCCAGATCGCGAAAAGCTCTGGCGCGCGAAAGTTCCTTTTCCCAGACGAGCGCGCCGCTCGACAGCTCCAGCGCCACCGCATAGCCGTCCGCGAAGCCGGCATAGACCTTTCCGTCCTTCACCGCCGGACGGGCCGCGCCGAACAGAGACAGGCCGCGGGGCATGTCCCGCTTGTATTGCCAGCGCCAGGCGCCGCTCTTTTTGTCCAGAGCCACCAGAGTGTCGGCCGCAGTCATCACCAGAATGAAATCACCGGCCGCCACCGGCGTCGTCATGAAGGCTTCCGGCGTCGAATAGCTCCAGATTTTCTCTCCCGTGGCGGGGTCGAAGGCGTCCAGCTTTCCGCCCGCGCTGGCGGAAAAGAGGAGCTCCCGGCTCAAAAGAGAACCGGATGCATCGAGGAGGGGGCCGGCATTGAAGGGGCCGTCCTGCCTGACCTCCCAGAGCCGCTCGCGCGTGGTCTGCGAAAAGGCCGTCAGATAGCCGTCGCGCGTGGCGGTGAAGACGATTCCCCGGCGCGCGTCCGTCGCCGGCGCGGCGAGTTCCACCGGGTGATAGGGACGCTGCTCGGTCCCTTCGACCTTGGTCCACCAGAGCACCGAAAAGGTCTTTTCCGGCGCGGCGCGCTCCATCCTGACGCTTGAGGAAAGCAGGGGATTCATCCCGTGCCCCATGCCCGCCGCCGATGTCGCGGATGTTCCGGACTGACAGGCGGCAAAAAGAAGGACCGATGAGACCATCATCGGCAGCGCGGTTCTGGAAAAGGTCAAATGTGGACGAAGGTGCATTTTTTCGCTCCGGCATGAAGCCGCTGACAGGAAGACAGGGCCGTCAGGCGCGAAAAACAGAAAATCCCGCGGTCCTTTCTGGAGCGAACGCGGGATTTTCGAGGTGCTCGGGCTCAGTGAATCTATTTTTTCTGCGCGCCGTCCGCCTTTTCAGCAGGGGCGGGACGAATTCCCTGAGAGGCCAGAATGGCCAGCCGTTCCTGAGCGTGCGCCGAGACGGTGTAGATCTTCTTATGGTCGCGCACGATGGCGGCATAGCCGTCCGCAGCTTCCTGCTTTTTCCCCTGAATCTCCCGCATGCGCGCCGCGTGGAAATCCGCCTTCGTCTTCCAGGATTCATCCTGAGACTCTTTGCCCATCTGCTGGAAAATCCCTAGGGCAGCATCGGTATTGCTGCGCGCTTCGGCGGCGTAAGCCCGGCCCTCCAGAGCCATCAGCCGCATCGGGGCACCGGCTTCCATCTGGGCGATGAAGGCGGCGTAGAGCCTGTCTGCCTCATCGTACTTCCCCAGATTGAGCTTGGCGTCCGCCAGATAGTAGGCCGCCGACCTCGCCGCCTGAGTCCCGGCGTGCTCGTCGCAGATTTTCTGAAATGCGGCTTCCAGAGCCTCGTATTTCGCCTGCTTCGAGGGAAAAGCAGCAGACTCGCCCGGGGAAGACTGTCCGCCCTCGGATACGGGGCGGGCCACCAGCGTCATGGCCTCGGACAGGGCCTCACCCGCCGCGCGGCCCTTTGCCCTGGAGATGCCGGAAATCGCGATGATGACCACCGTCAGCACCAACAGTGCTCCTCCGACGGCGAGGATTGTTTTTTTGTTGGCCGCGGCCTTCTCCAGATAGCCCGATGACTTTTTGAGAAATGGATCCGGTTCGCTGATTTCTTTGCGCGTCTGCTTGTAGGAAGACAAAGGAAGAACTCCTGAAAAGCCCGTCTTGGAGATGCCTCGTGGGGGAGGGCTCAGACGGGGGGCTGAAAAAAGCGGCGCCTTCTAGCGGGGCGTTTTTTGGGAAGTCAACCGCCCATTCCCAGAGTGAAAACGAGCTCAGCTGGAAGGGGACGAAAGAATCGGGACTGTCCGGAAAAGTCAGAAGGGGATGTCGTCGTCCTCGTCCATCGGCGGACCAAAATTGCGGTCCGGCGGCGGGACATCGTCCAGCGGCGGGGCGGGAGGCGCGGACGAAAAAGCCGGGGCCGCGGAATGGGCGGGGGTTCCCTTCTGTCTGGCAATTTCAGCCTCTATGGCGGCCAGCAGGACTTTTTCCTTCGCGTGCCACTGCGCCTTGGCAGGGTCGTTCAGCGTCCGCCGGCAGCCATTGGCATAAAACTCCAGGTCGCCCAGCGTGGCGCCCGCGATGGGTCTTCCTTTGCTGCGTCCATAATTGGGAAAGACCATGCCGGCGGCACCGGGGCCACTGACGGCGTTTCTGGAAGCGGCGAAGGCAGGAACCGACGCGGGAGCAATGGGGGTGGCGCCGATGGCCAGGTCTTCGAGGTGCAGACGGAAGCCGTCGCCCTCGCGGACGGCGGTGCCGATGCGGATGTTTTCAGTGGAGCCATCCGCGCGGCGGACGGCGATGGTGACGGGAAAGAGAGTGTTGTCGCTGTTCATGGTGCGGCGCCTTTGCCCCGGGGCATGAGCAGGGTCAACCCTCGGACCAGATGCAATTTGGGTGTGCCCGGACCTGAAGAAAAAGGACGCCAGTCAGAAAGAAACACCTCTGAAAACGACCCGGGAACCCGCCTTGACTTTTCAGGGACGCTCCATAGAAGCCGCGCCCCCAGTTTCCGGGGCGCTGCGTCAGGCTGCGCCCCCTGTTTTTTTTGGGGCGACGTTTCCAAAGCGAAAGGCGCGAACAGATGTTTGAAATTCTGGATGCTGTTTCCGGCGATGTCCTCAACTTGATTCTTGCGGCCGGGGAGGCTGCTGCGGAGGCCGCGCCCGCTGCGGCTGAAGCTGCCGGAGAAGCCGCACAGGCCGTGACCGCGGCAGCAGCAGGCGCCGCGGATACAGCCGCTCAGGCTGCACAGACAGCAGCGGTNNCAGCTGCTCCGGCGGCCGATGCCGTGTCCGAAGGCGCCAAGGCCGCCGCTGAGACCGCCCGCAAGCCCGGCCTCCTCGACGAGGTCAAGCTGTTCTTCAAGCAGGGCGGCAAGTTCATGATTGTGAACCTGTGCTCCCTGACGGTTCTGCTCTCCATCATCGTCGAGCGCTCGATTCGGCTGTTTTTCTCGTACAGCACCAAGCCGAGCATGCTCCTGAGCAGCGTGAGCGCCTGCCTGAAGGACGGCCGTGTGGACCGCGCCATCAAAATCTGCCGGGGCGAGGACCAGAAGAAGCCGCTGCAGGCGCCCATCGCCTGCGTCTTCCGCGAGGCGCTGCAGAAGGCGGACACCGACGAGGTGGAAATTGCCAAGACCATTGAAGACGCCCTCATGGAGTTCACGCCCAGGCTCAATGTCCGGGTCAACTTCCTCTGGCCGCTCTCCAACGCCGCCGTTCTGATCGGTCTCGTGGGCACGATTCTCGGTCTGATCAGCGCCTTCAAATCCATGGGCGCCGTGGCCGCCGACAAGCGCTCCGAGGTCCTCTCTGCAGGTATTTCCGAAGCCATGAACAACACGGCCTTCGGTCTCGGCATCGCCATTACCGGCACGGTCTGCCACCTGCTCATCAGCAACAAGGCCAAGCACATGACCGACGAGCTGGAGCTCTATTCGGGCCGCCTCGAAAACATTCTGGTTAAGCGCATCAATTACATCGCCAGCCAGCAGGAGGCCGCGGGAGGTCAGGATGCGGCGACGCATCTTCTGAAGCAGTGAATCTGACGCCGTCTGAGATGAACCGACGCCGGGACGCGCAGCAAGCCGCCTCCCGGCAGCGTTTTTTCCGGCCATCTCATCTGCCGCCGGGCCCTGCGCCCCTGATTCCCTCCTGACGAGTCAACCATGCACATTTCCAAACGACGGTTTCGTCCCCGGGCCAAGCCTGAGGGCGAAGCGCTGAACATCGTCCCCTACCTCGACATTCTGATGAACCTCGTCATCTTCATGCTGCTGTCGATGACGGGGTTCGTCACGTATGGGGTGCTGAACGTCTCTTCGCCCCGCTATGGCGGCGGCGGTGCCAGTGCCTCGTCGTCCGGGCAGTCGGACAAGCCCAATCTGCTGCTGACGGTTCTGGTCAGTGAAAAGGGCTTTTTCGTCGCCGGCGCGGGGGCCGTTCTGGGGGGCGGCGAGGGGGCCTCCGAAACGGCAGAGTCGGACAAGTCCAAGCCGACAGTGCCTGTCCTGGACACGGGGAAATACGACTACGCGGCGCTGACCAGCATCATGTGCAAAATCAAAAAGGAGTTTCCCACTGAGTCGAAAATCATCATCGGCGCGGACCCTCTGATTCCCTACGAGACGCTGGTGAAGACGATGGATGCCTGCCGGGTGAAGAACAAAACGCCGGCCTGCGAGGCCATTAAGTCGGGGAATCTTTTCAGCCAGGTTTCATTGACAGTGATGTGAGGGACGGCGGGGCGGCCAATGGCGACTTTCAGGAAGAAGAAGACCGGCATCGAGGCGGAGATTGAGGAGCAGCAGAAGATGCGGCTGGTCCGCAAGCTCAAGCGCGCCAAGCAGAAGAAAGAGCGGGAGATGGAGGGCGAGGTCGATTCCCTCAACCTCATCCCCATGATGGACATGATGACGATTCTTCTGGTCTTCCTCATCAAGTCCTACTCCGCGTCGGGCATCTCCATGTCCGCATCGGGCGACATTGAAATGCCCGTGAGCTCGACCACCGAGCAGCCCAAGGACACCGTTTCCATCACGGTCACGCGGTGCGCCCCGAGCCCGAAGAAGACCTGTCGGCCGGGCGAGGGGACAGTGCTCGTCAATGACAAACTGATTCTCGTCTATGAGAACGACAAAATTCCCGCGTCCAAGAAGGAAGGCGGCAACGACTCGGGCCTTCTGATTCTGCCGCTGAGGAGCGCGCTGGAGGCCGAGGTCGAGAAGTCGAAAAAAATCGCCAGCTGGAACGCGGCGGCGCCCTTTACCGGTGAGCTGTCCGTCATCGCTGACAGGCAGATGCCGTATCGGATGCTGACGGAGATTCTCTACACGGCGGGCCAGGCGGAGCTGGACAAGTATCGCTTCGTCGTCATCCAGGACGGCGGCGACACCTGAAAAAGCGGCGCGCGAGGTCAGAGTATGGCGGGCATGGATGCGGCCTTAGGTGACACTGCGGCGGGTGCTGTGAAAACGGCTGGCTGCGGCGGGGAAGTGGAAATCATCGGGGGCGGCCTGGCGGGGAGCGAGGCTGCCTTTCAGATCGCGGAGCGGGGAATCCGCGTGCGGCTCCACGAGATGCGTCCCTCTTCGGCCTCTCCGGCCCATCAGTCGGACGATCTGGCGGAGCTTGTCTGCTCCAATTCGCTGAGATCCGACGATCCGCAGAGTGCCGTCGGGCTTCTTCACGAGGAGCTTCGGCGCCTTGGCTCCCTGATTCTGCAGGCGGCGGATGAGACGCGCGTTCCGGCGGGCGGGGCGCTGGCCGTGGACAGGAAGCTGTTCGCCCGCTTCATCACGGAGCGCATCGAGCGGCACCCCAACATCCGCCTCGTCCGCGGCGAAGTGACTTCGCTGCCTTCTGAAGACGGCGGGGTGTGCATCGTCAGCTCCGGGCCGCTGACTTCGCCCGCGCTGGCCTCGGAAATCGCGGCGCTGGTGCCCGACCGACTGTCTTTTTACGACGCGATTGCCCCCATCGTGGCCGCCGACTCCATCGACCGCAGCATCGCTTTCGAGGCTTCGCGCTACGGCAAGGGCGAGGGCAGCGACTATCTAAACCTTCCGCTGAGCCGCGAAGAATACGGCGCCTTCGTCGATGCGCTGCTCGCCGGGGAGAAGGTGAAGCCCCACGATTTTGAAGAGCCCCGCTATTTCGAGGGATGCCTCCCCATCGAGGTGATGGCTGAGCGCGGCAGAGAATGTCTCGCCTTTGGCCCCATGAAGCCGGTGGGGCTGACTGACCCCAGGACGGGGCGCAGGCCCTATGCGGTGGTGCAGCTGCGCGCCGAAAACAGGGAGAAGACGGCATTCAATCTGGTGGGCTTTCAGACGCGGCTGACCTGGCCCGAGCAGCGCCGCATCTTCCGCATGCTTCCCGGCCTCGCTGATGCGGAGTTTCTGCGGCTGGGACAGATTCACCGGAACACATTTGTGGACGCGCCCAAAGCGCTGAATGCCGACATGTCCCTGCGCGCGCGGCCGTGGATTTATCTGGCCGGGCAAATCACGGGCGTCGAAGGCTACGTGGAGTCCACCGCGTCGGGCCTGCTGACGGCGCTGAGTGCGGCGTCGCGTCTCGCGGGCAGAGCCTTCATTCCGCCGCCGCCCGAGACCTCTCTGGGTGCGCTGTGCCGCCATCTGACCGGTGACTGTCTCCCCGCTGCCGACAGCATTTTTCAGCCGAGCAACGTGACCTTCGCGCTGTTTCCGCCGCTGCCCGAGGGCGTGAAAAAACACGAGCGCAAAGCCCGGCGGACAGAGCTGGCGCGGCAGGCGCTGACAGACTGGCTGGAAGCGCAAAAAGAGCGCTGATGCCCGCCAGAACCGCGTCGGCAGACACGTGCCGTGTGTGGATACGTGGACGTGTGGGCAGCCGCGTGCTCCCCCCCCCATGTCCTTTTTGACTCGTTTGAACCGGAGGCGCCGAAAGCCATGCGCATGACCTCGACATCCCTGAAAGCATCCCTGAGCGCCGCGCTTCTGATTGCGGCCGCGCTTCCCGCCTGCACCAAATCTCCTTCCGGCAGCCCGCGCGAGCCGACACTGGGCGTTCGCCTGTCGGAGGCGCCGGCTGTGCGGCTGGAGGCCACGCAGGACGGGCGGCATCTGGTGTTCATCACCTCGCCAACGGCGGCGGGCCCCGATGTTCCCGACGGCATTCTGTTGGGGACCATGGCGGCTGTGCCTGCTGAGGGCGGCGCCGTGCGGACGCTGGGCACGGGCGTGAGTACGCTGGAAGGCTCGTATCAGCTGTCCGGAAGCCGCCTCGCTTTTCTGGCCGGATTCGATCTCGCCAAAGGCGCGGGCACGCTGTGGCTGGCCGATCTGGACAAGCCCGGGGAGCCGCCCCGGCAGCTGGCGGAAGGCGTCACGTTTCACCGCTTCTCGCCCGGCAGCAGCTTTCTCGCCTACGTGACAGACGGGGCACTGCACCTCACCGATGTCTCGTCAGGAACGGACGCGGTGCTCGACCGCGGCGCGGCGACCTTTGAGTTTTCGCCGGACGCCTCGAAACTGCTCTACCGGAAGCCGCTGACTGCCGGCGGCGGGCTGTTTCTGGTGCGTCTCACCCCGGGCAAGGCCCCTTTTTCATCAGCGCCGGTTCAGCTGGCCGAGCGGGTGGGGGACTACGCTTTTTCGCCGGACGGCCGCTTCGTGGCCCTGACTTCCCGCGTGGCAGATGCCGGGGCGCCTTACTCGACGCTCATTCTGCCGTCGGACGCCCCCAATCGGCAGGTGCTGGCAGGCGAGCGTGCGGGCAGCTTCCTGTTTTCGCCCGACTCTGCGGTCCTGGCTTTCATCGCCAATCAGCCGCCCGGAATGCCCAGCGGCGATCTCTTTCTGCTTCCCCTGAATGACGGGACTTTCAGCGGGGGGGACCGTCCAGGAACAGAGCCGCATCTCATCGGTACGAGCGCCGCCGATTTTCGGTTTTCTCCCTCGGGAAATGACCTCGCCGTGCGCCAGAACTACCGGAACGACAAAGGGCAGATGTGGCAGGAGTTTCAGGTCGTGAGCGTGCCCGAAGGCAAAGTCCGGCTGCATCAGAAGGCCCGGCCCAAGACGTTCATCAGCTTCGAGTTCAGCAGCGACAGCCGGGAACTGGCCTTCATCCGGCACAACGCCGAGCGGCTCGATCTGTGGCGCCTTTCGCTGGCGGGGGAGGGCGAGCCCGAAGTCGTCGCGCCCTGGACCTACGAGTACCATTACGTGGCGCCCTCCGGCGGGACGGAGGGCGGCCTTCCTCTCTGGTATCGGGGCAGCTGCGTCCGCGAAGGCCGCGACTGCACGCTCTTTGCGGCGCCGCCGCTGGCAGCAGAACCCCCGCGTCAGGACGCCGCTGAGCCGGAGCAGAAGGACGGAGGCAGTGATGCCGCTCCGAAGTCGGAAAAGGCGCCCGCCTATCCCCGGCATGCGGACCTCGCACGCGGCATCTCCGGATTTACGCTGTCCAAGTCCGGCACCCGGCTGTTCCTCGACACGCCGTGCCTCGACGTGACCGATGCCTTTGACCTCTTCTGGCAGGAGGCCTCCGCCGCACCGGGAAGTGCCCGCCGACATCTGGTGGACCGGCATGTCCTGAAAAACAGCCTGGTGATGCTGGATGCAGAGGGAAAGCGCGTGGCTTACGTGGTGACGGGAGCGAAGCGGGCCGGTGTGTATGCGGCGAATCTCGAAGCGCTTCCTCCCGCCGCAAAGTGATTTTCCGCTGCGCTGAAAACGGAGCCGTTCATGGCGACGGGAAGCGATGAGTCAAAGGCGCGGGCGGCATCGGAAGCGGCCCCCGCAAAATTCGTCCGTCCGGAGCTCGTGGAACGCTTTGCCGGCTATCTGACGGCGATGCGGGACGCCTCGGTCAACACGTCAGACGCCTATCTGAACGACCTGGACCAGTTCTGCGCCTTTCTCGATGGCCGCGGCGTGGAGATTTTGCGGGCCACGCATCTGGATATTCGCGCCTGGCTGGCCTCGCTCCACAGCGCGGCCAAGGCGGCGACGCGGGCCCGCAAGCTCTCCGCAGTCCGCTCGTTCTACGCATTCCTGTGCAGAGAGGGCCTTCTGACGCGCAATCCCGGGCGGCTGGTGATGTCGCCCAAGAAGCCGAAGCAGCTGCCCAAAGTGGTCCCCGTGGCCGAGCTGACGACGCTCCTCGACACCATCGATGCTTCGACGCCCAGAGGCGCCCGTGACAAGGCCGTGATTGAAATCCTTTACGGCGGCGGCCTGCGCGTCAGTGAGCTCTCCGGGCTCAATCTGGGAGACTGGAACCGCGGAGACAACACGGTCCGCGTTCTGGGCAAGGGCGACAAGGAGCGCGTGGTGCCGCTGGGAAGCCGGGCGCGAGAGGCGCTGGACGCCTATCTGCCCCAGAGGGACGCCTTTGAGGGCGCGTCAGAGACGGCGGCTGTCTTTCTCAACACCCGCGGCGGGCGGCTGATGCCCCGCAGCATCCGGCGGATTCTCGACCAGTGGACGCAGGAGGCCGCGCTGTCGCGCCACATCCATCCCCACGCACTGCGCCATTCATTCGCGACGCATCTTTTGGACGGCGGCGCCGACCTTCGCTCCATTCAGGAGATGCTGGGGCATGTGAGCCTCTCCACGACGCAGCGCTACGTGGATGTGTCGTGGAGCCGCCTGCAGGAGGTTTACGACGAGAGCCATCCCCGCGCGCTGGCGGGCAGCGCGGAAGAAGAAAAGCGCCGCAGGATGGCCTCCCGCCTGTCGCCGAGCCTCATTCAGAGACCGGCGCCGCCTCCAAAGAATGATGACGGCGGGAAGGACTGACCGCGGCAGGCGCACCTCACGGCATCTCAGGCGGCTTCAGGAGAATCGAGCCGTCGTCCTGCTGCTGCGCGGCAACCTCGCTCTTTTTCGACTGCTTATCGGCCTTTGCAGCCTCTTCCTCCGGCGGCGCGGGCGGCGTTCCCGACGTGGGAAGCGCAATCTGGAAATAGGCGCCTTTGTCCGAAGGCAGAAGATTCAGCGTCCCGCCATGGGCGGCGGCGAAGCGGGCGACCAGCGACAGTCCGAGTCCAATGCCCTTTTCCTTTGTGGTGAAGAAGGGCGTCAGCAGCCTGGGGCGAATTTCCGGCGGAATGCCCGGGCCATCGTCGCGAATCGACAGCAGCGTCTTGTCGCGATGCACGGCGGCCTCCAGAACAATCCGTCCGTTTTCCGGCGCGGCCTGCACCGCGTTGATGAGCAGATTCAGCAGCGCCCGGTGAAGGGTCGTCTCGTCGGCCACGAGGGGCCTGCCCTCAGCCGCGGATTTCGTGACGGCGGGCGAGATAACGACCTCCAGCGTCTGCTTTTTCTCCTGCAGCCTGGGACCCAGCACGTCAGCCAGGTCGCGGAAGAGGCGGGGAATATCGATGGGCGCCTTTTCCAGCCGCGGCTCGCGGGCGTAGCCCAGAAAATCGTCCACCAGCCGCTCCAGATGGCCCAGCTCCCGCTGAATCTTCTCGACGCACTCCCGCTTGTCTTGGTCGCCCTCGCCGGTCAGCTCCTCGCTCAACAGCCCCGCGAAGAGAGCGATGCCGCCCAGGGGATTGCGCACCTCGTGAGCGATGCCGGAGAGCATCATCTGCATCTCCTGATCGCGGGCCAGAAGCCGCTCGCGCATCTGGTCCATGTCCTCAGCCAGGCGCCCCAGCTCATCCCGATGGTCGAGCGTGATTTTGCGCTTGAGGTCGCCCTGCTGAATGCGGCCTGCGGCACGCTGGAGGCGGCGGATGGGCCGGAGCAGCAGTCTGTCGCCGATAAAGGCGAACCCCAGCAGACCCAGCAGGCTCAGGCCG
Source organism: Myxococcales bacterium UBA1203 (assembly GCA_002309695.1). Classification (GTDB taxonomy): domain Bacteria; phylum Myxococcota; class Myxococcia; order Myxococcales; family UBA5297; genus UBA1203. The sequence continues at coordinate 364,896 of DBXV01000016.1, forward strand.
ATGACTATGAGCGCCAGATGCCGGAAGGAGCGCTTCAGTGCGCGGAAGCTCTCGGCCGAGGCATCGACGCCCACGAAGCCCCAGACCTCGCCTTCATCCGTCATCAGCGGCGCGTAGCCCGACTTGTAGATGCGGCCGTCGTAGCCCTCGAACGTCACCTTGGAGGCAATGGGGCGGTGGTTGGCCATGGACCACTCCAGCTCCGCCAGATCGCGGCCCAGCTCGGGCAGGGGCGTGCCGATGATGCCGTCGCGGTCGGAGGTGGAGACAATCAGCGTGCGGTCCGTCTTGAAGATGAAGATGCGCTCCACCAGGTCGGAGGCGGCTTCCTTCTGGGCCATGATTCGCTTGAAGGCGTTCAGGTGCGTCCTGTTGCCGTCGTCGCCCGGAGCCAGCTCCTTGAGGAACATGACCCGCTGGACCGCGGCCGCCGCCGCCGCGAAATCGGACAGCCTGCGTCCGATTTCTTCATCCATCTCATTCTGGAGAACGCCCTGCCCGAACTGCAGCGTAGCCGCCACCATCAGGCTCACCGGCAGAAGATAGGCGGCGAAAATTTTCAGCAGCAGCGAGTTGCGCATGGCGGGGCGTCTCCTTTTTTCGTTTCAGACGCCGGTCAGTCCGGACGCCACATGCCGATGGTGCCGCCGACCCAGGTCATGTTCTTGTTGAAGTCCACGCCGCACATCTTTCCCCGGGAGAGGCGCACCAGCATCAGCACGGGCGTGAAAGAGGCTTCCTCAGGCGGCCGGGCCAGCATGACGCGGACTTCCGCCTTGACGGTGTTGCCGTCGGGCATGACCACGGCTGGGGCGTAGCGGATTTTGTCCTGGAGAACCCAGTTCATGCGCTCGCCCTCGGGAATCCGCTCGATGTCAGCGCGGGTCACGTCGATGACCACGCCGCCGCCGGCGAAGGAGAAGAGCGGCTTCAGCACGAAGCCGGAAAGGTCGTCCGGCAGTTCCGCCAGATTGAGCGTGCTCACGAGGCGCGCACGGGGAACGCTGGGATGGTTCAGGAGGGGCAGACAGAACTTCGACCAGGCCCAGTACCAGTTGGGATGGGAGCACCAGGTGACATCGAGGTCGTCGCGGAAATCGAAGGGCGCCTGGATTTTTTTGGCGATGAGCTCGTCAAACACCAGCCGGTTGTAGATGCGTTTGACCTGAATCTCTTTGCCTTCACGGCGGCGGAACAGCTTGCTGCCCCGGCGCACAAGGCTCGTGATGCAGACGGGCTCGATGCCGAACATCTGCTGCGTCGCGGCGAAATCGGGGCGCGTCTTCTGCGAGGGCGGGTCGATGTCCATGAGGATGGTTTCCATGGGATCGAATCCGCCCAGGAGCGTCCGCCGGATGATCTCCACGCCCGCATCGCGCGTTTTTGTACAGAGAACGGACCAGCCGCCTTCGAGGCCCGGAACACTCTGGAACGTTTCTGCCCACAGGTCGCCCTGACCAATCATGAACGCGTACAGAGAGGGGAATCCCTGGAGCTCAATCAGCTGCCCGTCGATGCCGCCGTCCTTCCCGGGAACCAGCGCGAAATCCACCTGCACGGTGTTGGGCAGCGCGTCCATGCCGGGAGCGTCGAACTGTGCGGGCACGGCCCTGCGGCACTTCGCCACCATCTCCGGCGCGGACAGCTGCGCGGCGAGGTCCAGCGCATGGCTTTTCAGCCTGTCCCTGAGCTCGTGGGTCAGAAAGAGCGGCGTCTCCGCGACCCGAAAGGGAATGTGTCCGAAACGCTTTTCCAGCACGTCCATGTAGTGCCGGTAGAGGTCGTCCGAGAAAGCGGCGTTGAATGCGGCGCGGCTGGTCTTGTCCATGTCGTCTGTCCTTGCCTGTGACCTGTGAATTGAAAAGCGCCCGGGCTTTGCGGACCCGGGCGCATTGGATTTCGTCTAGTGGGCGCAGCGCTGAGCGGCGGGAAGCACTGCCGTGAAGTCCCTGAGCATGCGCTCGCGGTAATCTGTCAGGAGCTCCGCCACCCGCGCGTGGCTGGGAGAACCAAGCACCAGACCGGCGTGCCAAGTCTCGGGCGAGCGGAACACGACCTCGGGCGCGTTGTAGGCGGACATATCCGGGTGCTCCGTGCGCGCCAGCGTCATCAGCAGTCCGCCGTGGTCATAGCGCCGCTTGGGCAGGCGATAATTCGCACCGTCGATTTCGATGTTCGCCCACTCAGCCCACAGATTGATGCCGGTAGCCGCTTCCACCAGCTCCGCCGTGTGCGCGCCGCCGACGCGGGCCGCCGTTTCCAGAAGGTAAAACTTCCCGTCCTCGCGGCTCTTGATGAATTCAATGTGCGTCACGCCGTTCTGGTAGCCCAGCCGCGTAATCGCCATCTCGTTCAGCTCCTTGATGGCCTTCTCGTCGTCGCTGCCGCGCTCGACCGTCGCAGATGCGTAGATGCCGCCGCCGTGGGCCACATCGAAGGGCGGCGTCACGCAGCGGTGCGCCTCGGCGAAGATGACCTTGCCGCCCACGGTGAGCGAGTCCACGTGATAGACGTCGCCGGGCAGGTACTTCTCCAGAATGAAGAAGGAGCGGTCGTCGCCCTTGGACTGAATCAGCTGCCAGAGCTCATCCCGCGAATGGACTTTGTGAATGCCGGTGGCGCTGGCCTCGGAGCGGGGCTTCAGCATCCAGGGCGCGGGCACGTGGTCGCAGAAGGCGTTGATTTCGGCGTCGTTAATCACGCGGACGAAGTCAGGAACTCGGACGCCCACGCGCTTCAGCTCGGTGCGGCACGACAGCTTGTCGCGGAAAAAGCGCGCCTGAGAGGTCTTCATGCCGGGAAGGCAGAGGTGCTCGCGCAGTGCGGCTGCGGTCTCCACATCGAAGTCGTCCAGCCCCACCACCACGTCGAAATTCGTCTGCCTGGCCATATAGGTGACGGTGTTGATGGTCGCCCTCAGCGGCGGGTCGTTCATCTGGGCAAAGAAGCTGTCCAGAATGTGATGAGGCCACGGCTTGTCCTTCTGCCACTCGTGGGTGACCAGATGGATCTGGGCGCCGCGCCGCTTTGCCTGCTCCATGAAGGCCACGCCCTTGAAGTAGCAGGCGAGCACGAGAATTTTCTTTTGAGAGTCGGTTGCGCTCATTGGGTGTTCCTCCGTCGTTGTGGGTTCGTTGTGCGCCGCGTCAGGGAAGCGTCAGAATCTCCGCCCCGGCCTCGGTCACGAGAATGGTGTGCTCGAACTGGGCGGTCAGGTCGTGGTCCCGCGTCACCTCCGTCCAGCCGTTGGCCCACTGAGGACCGCATTCCCAGCTGCCGATGGTGATCATGGGCTCGATGGTGAAGGTCATTCCCGGCTCCATGATGGCCGTGGCGTTCCTGTCATAGAAATGCGGGACATAGACACCGGCGTGAAACGACTCGCCGATGCCGTGGCCGCAGTAGGCGCGGACCACTCCGTAATGGCCCGAGGACGCCAGCTCTTCGATGGCCCTGCCGATGTCGCTGATGGGCCGCCCGGGAGCGACGGCGCGGATGCCCCGGTCAAGACAGGCCCGCGTCATGTCGATGAGCTTTTGCGCGGCGTCGGAAATGTGCCCGACAGCGTAGGTCGCGGAACAGTCGCCGTGCATCCCGTCGAGATAGACCGTGACATCGACATTCACGATGTCGCCGTCCTCCAGAGGCCGGTCGTCGGGGATGCCGTGGCAGATGACCTCGTTCACCGACGTGCAGATCGACTTGGGAAAGCCGTGGTAGTTGAGGCAGCTGGGATAGGCGCCGCGGGCGATGGTTTCCCGATGGGCGATGGCGTCCAGCTCATCCGTGGTGATACCCGGCTTCACCTCGCGGCCCGTCGCCTGGAGCACCTGAGCCGCGGCATGGCAGGCGCGGCGCATCCTCACCAGCTGCTCCTCCGTCAGAGGCCTGCCGTCATCCCTGCCGAACAGGCGCTTTCGGGGCTTTCCCGTCAGGGCGTAATCGGGGCGGGGAATTTCCGGCGGGACAGCTCGCCCCGGAGACACGTGCCCAGGCGTTATCCAGGGCTTGCCCTGAGGCGTGCGGCGAACGGGAGCTGAACCCGCTTTGGCCGCAAAGGCCTTCGCCTCGTCCGCCGCCTGATGGCAGCGCTTGTACTTGAGGCCGCTGCCGCACCAGCATCGTTCATTGGGCTTGAGCATGTATTCCGAGCTTTCCTTCAGGCCCGATTTTCTGCTGCCGCGCCGACTTCAAAGAGGGTGGCAGAGGAACCTCGGGCGAAAAAAGGGCGCCCCTATGGGCGCAGCGCGCCTTCGAGGCAAATGGAAAAAGGCCAAAGCGGCGGGCGCGAAGCGGTCCGTCCGGCACAAAAAAATCCCCCGCCCCGGCAGGTGGCGCCGAAGCGGGGGAGAAGACGGACTCAAAAGAAATCAGCGGGCAAAAATCTCAGCTGCCATTGCCCGCGTTCGGGCACTGGCTGTTGTCGAGACACTCGGCGCAGCTCTCGCCGCCCGGCTCCAGCCAGAAGCCCGCCTCACACCCGCTCCACACGCAGTCGGTGTTGGCGGGCACCCAGCCCGCCGCCGCGCTCCAGGTCTGCGAGACAGAGGCGTTGTCCACGACCGCGTGCTCCGGAACAGTTCCTGTGCAGGGAACGCTTCTCGACGCGGCGCAGATGCCGCCGCTGCCGCACAGCCCTGAATCGCAGTCCGTATTTACGGAGCAGGAGCACACCGGGCTGAATTTCCCCAGGTCCGCGTAGTCGTCATAGGCGTGCCCGGTCCATTCGGCCGCCAGCGTGGGGAAGCCGGAAGCGGGATTCGTCATCACGCCGTGCCGGACAAAGCACTTGCGGCGCAGATCGCTGATGCGCGTGGTCAGCCCGCTCTCCGTGCTCCAGGCACCCAGCCCGGGCTGCTCTCCGACGCGGCCGAAGATGTCCACGGTAAAGCCGTTGCAGACGAGGGTCAGAGCGTCATCGCCGCTGTAATCCGCCGCGTCAGTTTCCTTCTGCGCCTCGGCGCAGATGGCCTGAAGCGCCGAGCTGCTCGCCGTCTGATTGCAGATGAGGTGGACGCTTCCGGGAGCGACGGTGAAGGGCGCGGTCGTGTAGCGCGGGTTCACCGCACCGTTCGAATGGACATTGACGACGCACGAGGCTGACAGCGAGCCGCCGTTGAAAATCTCCAGCGCTTTGTTGTGCGAATTTCCCTCGATGTATTCGCTGATGAAGACGGAGGGGACGACCTGGCAGATGTCGTTGAAGCAGACCTCGTCCTGACCGGTGCAGCCCTCGTCGGTAAAGCACTGGACGCAGGTGCGCCTGTCAGTGTCGCAGAGCGTTCTGCCGTCAGATCTTCCGGCGCAGTCGCCGTCCGTCTCGCAGTAGAGCTCGCCGACGCAGGCGGCCGTTCTGGACGTTCCCTCGCCGGAGAGCTCCGGCAGCGTCATGCGGCAGGTGTGTCCCTCTTCAGCGCACGGAGAAAACACGCCGTCCGCGCAGATGAGCTCCCCATTGCAGGTCCCGTCTGCGCAGAGGCATCGGCCCTGCTGTTCACCCTCGGCGGCGACGCAGCTGGTCATCTCAGGACATCTTTCGGCTCTCCACGCGTCGCCCTGGGCACTGCAAATTTCCAGGGTGCCGCTCTCGCCCATTCGGCAGGCGCCGGGCACGCAGCTGACAGCGCAGACGCCTTCTCTGCTGCACGCATACCCTTCGCCGCATGAACCCGGGGCGTAGCCAGTGCCGTCTTCGATGCAGAGCTCTGTTTCGCCGGACAGCGTCCTTCTGCACGAGGTTCCCGGCGTGCAGATGACCTGGCGGCACAGGCTGGTGTCGATGGCGGTGCAGTCAGAGGCACACGAAATTTCACCGGCGAAGGGGATGCCGCGGTTCATGGCGCCGGTGCAGGTGTCTTTGCCTTCGGGCCAGACAACAGTGCCGCCGGTCAGCAGTGCGCCCGTATCGCAGACCTCGCTCAGCTCGATTTTGCCGTCGCCGCAGATGCTTTCTCTGCACTGATTTTTCTCTTCATCGAAGACGAGCCAGTCGGCGCATTTCCACTGGCAGCGCTCCGCTGCGGTCCAGCTGTGAAGGGCGGCGTCCCACGTGACGGTGACTTCTGGCTCGACGGGCGCGGCCTCTCCTTCGGGGCGCCCCTCCTCGCTGCACGGAACGGTCTTGCTGCTGCGGCAGAAGCCATCGGCGCAGCCCATGCCGTCGCAGTCATCGTCAACTTTGCAGTTGGGGACGGTCGAAGCATCGACGCATTCATTGCCCGCGCTGCTTATGACGAAGCCGTTGCCGCACTCCCACATGCACAGATCGGGCTTGGTCCAGCCTGAGTCCCGGTTCCAGGTGATGACGACCTGCCGGGGAATCTGCACCGCGGCCACAGGATATTCGTTCGCTTCCAGAGGCTGGCAGGGAACGGAGCGCGACACGATGCAGTAGCCGTCGTCGCCGCAGATGCCCTCGTTGGGGCAGCGGGCACCGTCGCCGCAGCGGAGGGTGTTGATGCAGATATTCCCGGCACAAATTGCCTCGCCGGGACAGGTGTCATCCTCCAGGCACTCAACGCAGCGCCCAGTGGCGGGGTTGCAGAGCTGCCCGACGGACGCGCAGGCAGCTTCACAGGCCGCCAGACTGCCGGTGTTGGGAAACGAGGCCGTTTCGTTGCTGCACGCAGTGACGGCGAAGGCCGCGGCGATGAGCGCACCGGGACACAAAACGTTCATTTTCATGGGGATGCCTTTCTCGTCGTGGAAGGGGGGATGGGTGGGCAAAAAAAGCGTCCATCCGGAACGCCGGGAAGGGCATCCTGTCAATCGAGCAGGAATGTGTATGTGTAGGTGATGTCCGTTGCCACGGGGGCTCCGTCGCGCAGACCGGGGGCGAAGGTGAATTTGCGGACAGCTTCCAGTGCCGCTTCGTCGAAGCCGTGTCCCGCGCTCTCCACCACGCGGGCGTCCACCACCTTTCCCTTGTCGCTGATGCGCAGCTTCAGAACCACCTGGCCTTCGAGTCCCGCGCGGCGCGCAGCTTCCGGATAGACGGCCTTTGCCTCGCCCTTGACCTTGGGCAGGCGGGAGACCTTGGCGGGCGGGACATAGACGCCGTAGGCGGGCGCGCTTCCGGGCCGGGACGCGTCGGGCGCATAGGGCTGGACAGAGGCGGGATCGGCGGCCGTTCCGGACGATGCGCCATAGAGCGTGTTGCCCACCGGAGCCGCGAAGGCGCCCGCAGAACTTGTGGATGACAGCGAAATGCCGATGCGGATGGGCGCGGCCTTTGGCGCATCGGCCGGTGCCTTCTGATTGGGCGGCGGCGGAAGGTCCGTCGGCGGTTCCTGCGTCTTCGGCTGGGGCGTGTCAGTGACGTTCGGCGTGTCTTTGGGCGGGAGCTTTTTGTCCGGCGCTGGAGCGGGCTTCGTCTTTTTGGGCCGGGACTTTGGCGGCGGCTTGGGCGCGGGAGGCGGCGGAGGCGGCTCCGGTTCGGGAGGTTTGGGCGGCTCCGGCGCTTTCGCCTCCGGCTCAGGTTCTTCCGGAACCGGCGCGGGCGGAGGAGGCGGGGGGGGCGGCGCCTTTTCCACAATCTCAATGTCCATCAGCACGGGAGACGGTTTGGAGGCGGCCGTCTGGGACAGATGCGCGCCGGCATGCACCATGGCGAATGCCGCGGCCGCGTGAACCGCGGCGGAAAGTGCCAGTGCCGCCAGAGGCACGGCACGATTTTCAGAGGCACCCTTCCCAGGAGCGGTCTGCACAGCGCTCTTCATGGACCGTCAGACGCGGCGCTTCCCTCTGAGGAGGCAGAAGGCACCGGGGAAGCGGGCGAATCAGACGAAACAGCGCTGCTTTCGGCGGCGGAAGGGGAGGCCTGCACGGCTGCCAGAGCGTCTTTTTCGATGTTGATGGCGAACTTGGCGATGCCCGCCCCCTTCACGGTGTCGATGACGTGAACGACGGCGCCGTGCCGGGAATTTTCGTCGGCGCTGATGATGGCCCGCACACCGTCATCTTTGGCCTTCGCCTCTCTGGCCTTCTGCACGAGCCCCGCTTCATCCGTCCGCACGCCGTCCACCCAGAGCACGCCCTCCTTGTCGAGAACCACATTCAGAAGGACGCCGACGCTCTCCCCGCCGTTGGCCGCCCTGGGCAGGTCCACCTCGATGGATTCGCGGACGATATAGGTCGCCGTCACCATGAAGATGATGAGGAGCACCAGTGTGATGTCCACCAAAGGCGTCACATTGATGCCGCTGATCATCTGCTCGTCGTTGTCTGAAGGAAGCGCCATGTGTCACGCCTTGCCGTCGGAAGTCTGAGCCGTCTGTGCCGCCGCCTGAGCCGATGGACCTGCCTCCTTTGATTTCAGATGGCTCTGCCAGGCGTGGCTTAAGACGATGGCGCTGTGGGAGAGCTTTTTGAGCCAGCGCTGAAACAGGTTGAAGGCCACGACGGCGGGAATGGCGACGGCGAGGCCAACAGCAGTGGCGATGAGTGCTCCGGAGATGCCGCTCATCACAACAGAGGCGCTGCCCTGAGCGCTGGCCGGAGCATTGGCCAGGTCATGAAACGCGCGGATGATGCCCAGAACAGTGCCGAAGAGGCCGATGAAGGGGGCGTTGTTGCCCAGCGTGCCCAGAAACGAGAGCCAGGCGTCGTAGCGCAGCTTCTCCCGCACGATGGTGCCCTCGATGATTTCCTGAACCGCGTCCGGCCCCTTGCTGCCCGCGTCGAGAACAGAGCGCACCACGGCGGCCTCGATGCCCTTTTTCCCTTCGACGGCAGTTCTGGCGAAGGCTTCATCGCCCGCGGCGAGGCGCGCCTCCAGCTCACGGGTGTCTCCCAGCCGATTGGTCAGAAAAAAGGCCAGCCGTTCGATGGAGATGGCCACCGAGCAGACTGACAGGGCGATGAGGAGCCAGAGGACCCATTCCTCGCCCAGGAGAGTGAAGCCCTGCAGAAGTTGTGTGAGCATGAAGACCCCGCGTCAGCAAAAGGGAGCGGAAGGGGAGAGCGCGGCAGACCTCCATAAGTTGCGTGAAGGTGTGCACCGCGCTGACAGCTGCCTCCAAAAAAAGCGGCGGCCCTTAGCGGGGCACCTGGCCGGGGTCGAGGTGATTTTTGGGAAAGAACGGTCCGGACGTGAGATGCGAATTTTTCGCGTTTCCGGACGGCTTTTTCGTCGTAGGGCGCCCCGTCGTTCCGCCTCCCCCCCAAGGAGTGTTTCCGTGCGCTGGTTTCTCTCCAAGCTGGTCTTCGTCGGCCTCTTCGGCTTCCTGTTTTCGATTCTTCTTCTCGTGACGCCGCTGGGTCCTCTGGCCGTGCGCTTCACCTTGGGCCTCATGGACGGGGGCACCGCCAAAGATGAACTGGCGCTGGCTGTTTTTCTGGGAACGGCCGTGTTTTCCCTTGCCGTTCTCGCTGTGTCCGCCGTGGTCCTCGGCAGGATCAACAACAGCGAGTCGGCATGCCTCTCGGAAATTCAGAAGCGGTTTCCGGGAGCTGTGGCCGCAGAAAGCGCCGGGGGTGAATGGAAGCCGAAGCAGCTGGGAAGCGGCTGGGTCACGAACGCCGCGCCGTTTCGCGTCAGAAACCTTCGGCTGTCCTGCGGCGACGGCGACTTCACGTCTCAGTGGTGCCTGCGCCGGCTCCACAAAGGTGCTGAGGCAGAGCAGCTGGCCATCCTGACCATCGGCTGCAGCCATCATCTTGGGCAGGGCGTCATGGCGCTGGGCCGTCCCGGCGAGGGGAAAACGGCCGTCGAGGGACAGCCCGCCATGTCGGCTATGGCCAGCCTCCAGCTGAGCCTGGCGGACGCGGGTCTGACGCACGGGGTCAAGGACGGGCGCGCGATGGCTGAAGACATCTGGAACGTCTGGCAGCAGTCAGGCACCGAGGCGGCGGTCCACGGCATCTACACGGGCTTCATGGCGGGCTTCTCACTCTACAAATCCGTCATCGAGAAGTGCCTGTTCGCCGCGCCGGCGGGCAGCACATTTGCCTCCGCGGCAGAGAGCGTGCGCGAGGAAGCGGTCAAAGTCCTCAAGACGCTTCCACTGGTGACGCCCATCCGCGGCATCCTGTTCAGCGACGGCGAAATCGTCGTCGTGGGCGGCTTCTGCAACGGCGCCTCGCCGCAGGACCGGGCCGTCTGGATTGAGACCGCCGCGAAATTCGCGCAGGCCTTTGTGGACGCTCCGGAAAACAGCGCACCTCTGACTCAGGACGCATTTTCGGCGGCACACGCATTCAGCGGCGGCAGCCAGGGAGACTTCTGATGAGAACCATCGGCAACATCATCTGGATCATCATCGGCGGCGCGGCACTCTTTCTCGAATGGTCCCTCGTCGGCCTGCTCCTGTGCATCACGGTCATCGGCATTCCGGCGGGCAAGCAGTGCTTCAAGCTGGCGCGCTTTTGTCTGCTTCCCTTCGGCAGGCAGATCGTCAACGACGGCCGGACCAGTTCCATGCTGCTCAACATTCTCTGGATTCTGGTGTTCGGCTGGGAAATCGCGGTGACAGCCATCGCCGCCGGCGTGGCCATGCTCCCCACGATCATCGGCATTCCCTTCGCGTGGCAGAGCTTCAAAATCGCGGGTCTCGGACTCTTTCCCTTCGGCTCGCGCATCGTGGACACGCGGGAAATTCCCTGAGCGGGGATTTCTGAGCCGGCGGAACTGTCACCCGAAGGAGAACCGATAGCCGACACCCCGCACGGTCAGAAAATGCGAGGGTTCCTCGGGGTCTTCCTCCAGCTTGGCCCGCAGATTCCGCACGAAGTTGTCAACCGTACGTGCGGTTCCCTGATAGTCGAACCCCCAGGCGCCCTCGATGAGCGCCTGCCGCGTGAAGACCTTCTCGGGGTGCTCCAGCAGATATTGGAGCAGGCGAAATTCCTGGGCCGTCATGGGGACCACCACGCCGCTCCGACGAACCACGTGCTCGTCGAAATCCACTTCCACGCATCCAAAAGCGCAGTTGTTGGTCGATGTCTGGCGGTGGCGCCTGAGAACGGCGTGAATGCGGGCGATGAGTTCCCGGATGCTGAAAGGCTTGGAGATGTAGTCGTCCGCGCCCAGCTCCAGCCCCATGATTTTGTCCTGCTCCATGCCCTTGGCGGAGAGCATGACGACCGGGACATTCATGCCGCGGCGGCGAATCTCACGCAGCACCTCGAAGCCGTTCATGCCGGGCATCATCACGTCGAGGATGACGATGTCGGGCGCTTCATCGACGGCCTTTCGGAGCCCGGTATCGCCGTCCTGCGCCTGAATCAGGGCGAATCCCTCGTGCCGCAGATTGATGGAGACGCCGGTCAGGATGGCCAGATCGTCCTCGACGACGAGCACTTTGGCCGGGGCGGCGGGGGACATTGCCGTCTGCTGCGCTGGAGTCGTTTCAGGGGCGTTGGTCATTTGGTCATGGAGAGGGCAGGGGAGAAGAAAAGAAGGCGGCACCTGTGCGTCAGTCGCCTTCGAGATAGGTGTAGCCGTTGAGGCCGTCTGAATAGGCCTGGAGAATCCGCCTGGACTCCTCCAGCGTCATTTTGCCGCCTCGGAGTGCCAGCTCCACGGAGCGGCGCATCCGGTCCAGCAGATCGTCCCGGCTGTACATGACGGCGCGCAGCACTTCGTCCACCGTGTCGCCGGGCACCACGTGCTCGATGAAGTAGCCGTTCTCCGTGATGGAGACCTGAACCGCATTGGTGTCGCCGAAGAGGTTGTGCAGATCGCCCAGAACTTCCTGATAGGCGCCGATGAGGAAGAGCCCGAGGCAGTAAGGCTCGCCTTCACGCACCTCGTGGAGGTCCAGCACGTCCTTCACGTCCCGCTTGTCGATGAAGTGCTCAATTTTGCCGTCTGAATCGCAGGTGATGTCGCAGACGATGCCCTTGCGGGTCGGGCGCTCATTCAGCCGGTGAATCGGCATGACGGGGAACAGCGTGTCCACGGCCCAGTGATCCGGAATCGACTGAAAGACGGAGAAATTGCAGAAATACGAGTCGGACAGTGCCTTCTCCAGCGGCTGGAGCTCCTCGGGCAGCTCGCCGCCGTCCATCATGTCCTGAGCCATGCGGAGGATTTTCTGGACGAGCGACCAATAAACGTTTTCGCAGGCCACTCGCTCCTTCAGGGAAATGTGCCCCAGCGAGAAGAGCGTCAGACACTCGTCCTTGTATTGAAGGGCATCGTGATAGCTCTCGATGAGATTCTTCCGCGTGGTGTCCCGGTAAGTGGAAATCAGGTCCTTGAGGACCGTTGAGGCGTCGTCCGGAACGGCATCCGGGACAGCGCGGGGACTGAAACGGGAGACGCCCAGAACGTCAGTGACCAGCACGGCGTGGTGGGCCGCCACAGCGCGCCCCGACTCGCTGATGATGGTGGGGTGAGGGACGCCCGCCTCCTGGCAGTGCTGGAGAATCGAGTACACCACGTCGTTGGCGTATTCCTGCATGGAGTAGTTCACCGACGAGTGAAAGTTCGTCTGAGAGCCGTCGTAGTCCACGCCCATGCCGCCGCCCACGTCGAAGTATTTGAGAGGTGCGCCCGCCATGCAGAGCTCGACAAAGAAGCGGCTGGCCTCCCGCAGGCCGTTCTTGATGTTCTTGATGTTCGAGATCTGGCTGCCGATGTGGAAGTGCATCAGCTCGAAGCAGTCGAGGAGATCGTTGCCGCGCAGATAGTCCAAAGCCTCCAGCGCCGCGCCGGCGAAGAGCCCGAACTTGGAGCGGTCGCCGCCCGAGGACTCCCAGCGCCCGGCACCCTTGCTCGACAGCTTGATGCGGATGCCGATTCTGGGGCGGACGTTCAGGCGCTTCGCGACCTTGTCGATGAGCTTCAGCTCACTGAACTTCTCCACGACGATGATGGCGTTGCGCCCGATTTTGTTCGCGAGGAGCGCGGTCTCTATGTACTCCTCATCCTTGTAGCCGTTGCAGATGATGAGCGCCTCGGGGTCGTCCAGCATGGCCATGACAGCCAGAAGCTCCGGCTTGCTGCCCGCCTCAAGGCCGTAATGGTACTCCCGGCCGATGCGGGCGACCTCGTCCACGACCCAGCGCTGCTGGTTCACCTTGATGGGAAAGACGCCCTTGTATTCGCCCTGAAAGCCGCTCTCCCGGATGGCCGTCCGAAACGCCTCATTCAGAGCCTTGATGCGGGCGCTGAGGATGCCGGTGAAGCGCAGCAGCAGCGGCAGTTCGATGCCCCGCTCCCGGACCTCGTCCACCAGTTCCTTCATGTCGGCGGTGGGGCCCGCGGGACCATCGGGATGGACAATCACATGGCCCTTCTCGTTGATGCCGAAGTAGCCGTCGCTCCAGTTGGGGACGCCGTAGAGCTCCTTGGCGTCGGCGATTGTCCAGTTGCTGTCCTGGGTCATGGATGAATCTCTCCCATGCGAATGAATTCCATCGGGCCCGTCCGGCGGCCCCTGGAAAAAAGGGGGCGGCGCTTAGTCGATTCGGCAGGCGGCCGCCAAAAAACCGGCAGGCGCGGACCGGAACTCAAAAAAATAAAACGGCGCACCGGCGGCAGTGCCGGAACGCCGTTCGTCAGACTTGTGATGCCGCTGCCTGTGTCCGGGCTGAAGGTTTCTGAGCCTCTCTTGGTCCGGGGCAGAAAAAAGCCCCGCCTCCTGAAGGGGAGACGGGGCGGAAGGGGATTACAGGTCAACAGGATAGAAGAACTGCAGCTCGTAGGTGCCCGCCGGGGAATTGATGAGCCGGTCGGTGCACAGCGCGTCGCCTGGCGTGTCCAGCACTTCGACGACCACATTGCCGCCGTCGGCCCGGTCATCGGTGCAGGACCATTCCGTGTCCTTGACCAGCGTGCGCACGGACTCGGTGGCGACCGTCTTCAGCTTGAGCTCCACGTCGCTGCAGTTTCGCGGCGGCGGATTCAGCGGGAAGGTGCAGCCGGTGGCCGCATTGAGAATCGCCTCCAGAGCTGCCGTCAGCGAATCCGTGTCCGTTGCTTCGTAGAAGCGGATGTCGTCTCCGTCGCTGCCCACAGGCCGCCCGCCGGCGATGGCCGCCGCGTTGAGGGTCATCTTGGTGGCGGGGTCAGACCCCGTGTTGCCGAAGCCGATAACGAACGTATCCACGCCCGCGTCGCGCAGCGCCGTAATGGCTTCCACCGTGTGGTCCTTGTCCAGGCAGTCCGTCCCATACATCCGGGGATTGGAGACATAGGCCGGGTCGCACTTGGTGGACGTGCCGGCAACAGACGGCGTGTTGATCGGATAGCAGGCGATGGGCTCGGACGTCAGGTCGTTGCAGGCCTCCATCGTCCCCGCGGCATTGCAGGCATCGCAGCGGGCGGCATTTGCCGGCGTCGGGTTGCAGTTGGGCGAACCGTCGGTCAGCAGCATGACGAAGCGCTTGCGCACCTTGGACGGCGTGCTGAGCAGCGCGTCCTGACTGAGAATCGCGTTGAGCGTCGGCGCTGTCGGCGTGCCGCCCGCGGGGGCGATTTCGTTGAGCTTTTTGATGATGGCCTCGACGTTGTCGCTGGCCGCGTCCAGCGGGATGTCCACCGCGCCGGATTCACAGGCATTGCCGGTGGGATAGGTGGCCAGTCCGAAGAGCGCGCTGCCCTCGCCCTCATTCGATTCCAGGCTCTTGCGCAGAAATCCCTTCTTGGTGCCGTCGGTCGTCCCGGCAAAGGCGTCCAGAAGGGCATTCCATCGGCAGTCTCCGCCTCTGTCGTAGCCCAGGGGATTTGCCGTCGTTTTGCACCCCGCCGCGCTGTTCACGCCAAAGAGCATCGAGCCTGATTTGTCGATGACGAGCATGATGAACGACTTGTCCATCTTGCCCTCAATGGGCTGCAGCCGCTGTTCCGCGCCGACAGCCTGGGGTTCGACCTTGTCCATTTCAAAGGTCTGGCAGGCGGGAATGGCGGCAGCGCACAGAGCGGCGCACAGGGCGAACGGCAGTTTGGAGATTTTTCGGGTCATCAGATTTCCTCCCACAGGAACCACATGGTCTGCACAGGCGGAGCGGCGGCTTCCCGAATACATGTGAAAACCGCCCGGGAAAGGCTCCCCCCGAAAAAGCGCGGGACCTTCTTCGGAAAGCCGAATGCTGTCAACGAGTCCGTTCCTTCCGTTCCAATGAACGGCGCGCCGTCAAAAATTCCCTCGGCGGCGAACAAGGAGCGCCGGTCCGCAGAGCGCCGCCATCAGCATCGTCCAGAGAAAGCCCGTTTCGCCCGAGACCGGCTGGCTGCAGCTCGATGTGGTGATGGTGACGCGCGAGTAGTCGATACCGTCCGGAGCCGGTCCGCCGTGCCCGGCATCTGCCGTCGGAAGTTCCTGCCAGCCGCCGTCATCGGCAGGAACTGGGGGCGGTTCGGGCAGCGGAACGGGGTCCTGAACACAGCTGACGCCGTCGCAGACGTAGCCGTCATCGCACTCATCGCTGCTGGTGCACGAAATGACCGGAGAACTTCCCCCATCCTGCTGCGGCTCCGGGATGCCCGCGTCGAAGACTGCGGCGGTGCATCTTCCCGAAGTGCAGATTTGTCCCGGCCCGCAGAGGTCGCCCTCGTCCGTCTGTCCGTCGCAGTTGTCGTCCGCGCCGTTGCAGACCTCGGCCGCGCCGGGATGAATGGCGGCGTTCTGAGGCGCGCAGTCCAGCGAATCGACAGTGCCGTCGCCGTCTGAATCCACCACCGCGGCCGGGTCATAAACCGCCCCCGCCTGTCCCTTCTGACAGGGGTCCTTGTGGTTGGGCAGGGGATTGGAGAGCTCGGCGGGAGAACAGCCTTCCGAGGCGCAGATTTCAGAGGCGTTTGGATAGGTGATGTCGGCGCCCGTCCACAGCCTGCCGCCGCTGCGCGAGGGCGGACAGCGCATGTAGCCCCAGACGGCCTCCTGATAGGGATAGCTGGCGCGGGAGGAAGAACCCTCGCAGTACCAGGGCGTGCGGCCCTCCGGATACTTTGGGTTGTGCGGGTTATTGACCCAGCCGAACGAGTTGTAGGCCCAGACCGCGTAGTACCAGTGCTCGATGATTTCCGGGTCCCGCTCACCGATGGCCTTTCGCCCGTTCCACTTGCTGGCCATGAACTGCAGCCCGGTGGCCAGATTGTAGGTGGCGCTGGAAGCGACCTTGTTCACGTCGAAATTGGTGGCGGTGTTGTTCTCCAGGTCGCTGGCCCGCATGCCGCTCGTAATCTGCGCGTAGCCGTAGCCGCAGCCGCCGCCGATATTGGTGAGTCCCTGAGAGCCGCACGTGTCGTGACAGAACATGTGCCACGATGACTCCACGAACATCATTGAGTCGAAGAGCAGGCAGGGCAGGGTGGCGGTGACTTTCTCTGTGCCGGCCGCGCCCTTTTTGATGCTCGGAATCGAGGGCCCCTCCGTTCCGAACTTGTTCTGGCAGACGGGATGAATCAGCCCCGGAACCTCGCTGTCGCAGGCAACGCGGCCATAGACGGGCTGGACTCGGCACTTGGTGTTGGAACCGCAGGCCGCCTCGGCACTGGCCGAAGTCACGAGCAGACAGGAAAGCAGGAACGCGGCCCTGAGTGCGGCAGAACGGCGCGGCTTCATGGCGACACCTCCTCTGTGAAACCGGCTGTCTCGCAAAATCCGCGGACACTGATTCGCCGCATCCCGCCCCGACCTTCGCCGTCGGTCCACAAAAGCTCGTCCGTGCCGCCAAACGACCGCCGAACGACCAGAACATTGTTCCGCGCGTCCAGCGCCACCGGCGTCAGAGTGCCTTTGGAACTGAGAAACGGCCTCGCTTCACGGCGGCTGTCCTGAACGCTTTCTGAGCCGTTTCTGTCCATCATCAGAAGGCGAGAACCGCCGCTGCCGACGTCATTGCCGAACGACGCGTAAATCAGCCTGCTGCCGTCGCCGGAGAGAATCGCTTTGGGCGAATGAACGCCGGATGTTCCCGCGGGAACGGCCTGCCGCGTGACCCGCCGGTCCGGACTGACCTCGGATGGGGCCGGCAGCTGAAGTTCATAGAGGCGGTGCAGGTTGTCGCCGGGAGAAAGGGCGCTGAAAAAGAGCCTGTCGCCGCGGACGCTGAACTCCCGGGCAAATGGCCCCGTGGGCGCCAGAGCGATGCGGAAGATGCCGCTTTCGGGTGCATCTTCATCGCTTTGGACGCGCGCGCCGCGGACAGCGTCCTCATCGAGGGGAAGAAGATAGAAAGCCGCCTCTTTCAGCCCCACCACGTAGAGAACGATGCCGCTCTCGGAAACGCCCGCCAGAGACGCGCCGTAGATGCCGTCCAGGCGCGCCAGTTCCCGGCGCTCGCCGTCTTCCGAGAGGACGACCGACAGAGCCACATGGTCAAAATCGTCCGTCTGAGGGCGCGTCTCCAGGGTCTCCAGATAGACGGCGGCCGTGTCCGAGAGGGCCAGAAACGGGTCGGCGTCCGCTCCGGCGGCGATGGTCCTCACCGCACGGGTCTTCAGGTCCAGCGCTAAAATCTCTCCGGTTCCCTGCGAGTGGTTCGGAACTGTCTGGCGCAGGATGAACAGCGTCTTTCCCGACGGAGAGAGTCTGAGAATCGGGGCGTAGTTTTCGAGAACGCCGATGGAGGCCAGGTCGATGCGCTCGCCGGGACGGACGGCAAAGATGGCGGCTTCCGAGGCATCCTTTGCCTGATCGCTTCCCACCAGCCAGCCGGAGGAGGCAGCCGGCGGCGCGCTGAGCATCGCAGTCAGAAGGACAGAGAGAATTCGCATGGCGCACTTTTTCCGATTCGTAAGGAAGGAAAGGCGAAGGGTGAACGGCGCCTCCGGATGAGCCTCCCGCCGCTCTGAAAACAGGGCGGGGCCGGTCTTCGCGGGGCACACATTCAGCGTCCCATTTGTAAAAGGCGGCGTTTTTCTGCATGCAAGCCCGAAATGCGCCGCCGGAAGGGCGGGGAGAAAGGCGCGGCGCATACTCAGACGATGCTCCGGAGAAGTCCGGATGATGTTGTCCGACGGATAGTGAGGGAAAGGCGGCGTTTTCATGCCCGAATCGAATTCATTCAGACAGTCTTCGCCCACGTCTGCCGGCTGGCGGAAGGGCGCAATTCTCACGCTGCTGACTGCGGCGGTGCTGACGGCTGTTCTCTGGGGATTCACCCGCGGACCGGAGGAGGACGGCGGGGACCTGAGCGGGGATGAACAGGGCGGCGCGCTGACGCAGCGCGGGCACAAAAAGCGTTTTTCCGGGCGTTTTTCTCAGAAGAAAGGCCGTTCCTCCGGGCCGGTCGTCATTTCGGGCCGGATTCTCGATGCAGATGGCAACGGCGCGCAGGCGGAAGTCTTTGTTTTTTCGGAGGACAATCTGGCGCGCTGGGCTGAGCCGCACCGGCAGAGCGCTGTCCGTCACGAATCGCTCTCGGCATGCAGGTGTTCCGAGGCTGCACAGATCTGGGCCGACTGGGCGAAAGAAGGCAGCGCAGACGACGGCATGCTTCCGGAGCCCGATGCCGCCGCTGTTTCCGACGCTTCCACGGGTGCCTTTGTCATTGAGGCGGATGCGCCCGGTCCCTTTGGAATTTTTGCCAGGGGAACCAACGGCACCGGCAGTGCCGAGCTCCGCATGTATGCTCCGCAGCGCGCGCCTGAGGGTGAACCCGCCGAAGGCGAGAGTGAGGAATCCGGCGAGGGGGCAGAACTCTGGCTGTCCGCTTCATCGTTTCCCATCCGCGGCCGGGTGGTTGACGAAAGCGGAAAGCCCGTTCCCGGCGCGGCTCTGGTTCTGATTCCGCCGGATTCTCCCTTTGCAGAGAGAACGTCCGCGAATGCCGACGGCCGCTTTGAGTTTGAGCGGAGTCTTGCCGCGGGAAGAGGCCGCCTGATTGCCGCCGCGCCGGATTTCATGCCCGCCGACGTGTTTTTTTCGCTGCCGTCATCTCTGGATGCGAAGGAGCGGATTATCCGCCTGACCAGGCCGCGCTCGGTCACAGGAAAGGTGCTGTCTCAGGATGGCCGTCCCGCGCCCGGTGCGGCTGTCCGTCTGTGGAACCTGAGAACGAACGCCGTCGGGGAGTCTCTGCAGAGCGCTTCCGACAAAAACGGCGCATTCAGCTTCGAGGGCCTGACGGCGGGCGAATACCGGGTGACCGCTGTCAGGGGAAACGCGGCGGCATCTGCGGACATCAGCCTGCTCAGTCAGGGAAATCAGGACGGCGGGACACAGGGCGCCGGGGAAACAGCCAGCGTCACGCTCGTTTTGTCCGAGGGAATTCGCGTGACGGGAACGGTGCGCGCCCGGGAGTCGGAGCAGGGGATTGGCGGCGCCTCTGTTCGGGCCGTTTTTCTGGGTGAGCCGCTGCTCACGACGAGCACGGATGACGCGGGGGAATTTGTCCTCGACGGCGTGCCCCAAGGCAGCGTCATCGCTGCCTCGGCCGAGGGCTATCTGCCGGACGGCGCGCAGCCCGACAGTGAGAGCGGCCGGGCGGACATTTTTCTGACGGCTTCTATCGTCGTGGCAGGGCATCTCGTGCAGTCGGCGTCCGTGCGGCGCGACCTCCCCGCGGGCCTGCCCGTGACCATCTCTCAGGGAGAAACCACGAAGACCGCGTTCCTCGACGCAGCGGGCGCTTTTCGCTTCGAGCTGCCGCGCAGGGGCAGGGTGTTTCTGGAATTTCACCATTCAGAATTTGGCACCGCGTCGGCCGTGGCTGAGGCGCCTTCCGACGATGTGATTTTGCAGCTTCATCGGGGAGCAGCTCTGACGGCCCGCGTGGTCTCTTCGGAAAATGGCGCGCCCATTTCCGGCGCCATGCTGAGTGCTGCCAGAGGGACGCCCCGGGAACGTGATTTGGGTGAGGACGCGCTCCTGACCGATGTTCCATCCAATGCGGAGGGGCGCCTGCTTCTGGCCGGACTGACGCCTTCCGCCTACGACCTGCGCTTTACGGCGCCGGGATTTGCCGACCGCCTGATGCGGGACGTGGTGATTTTCGATGCCGACGAGACGCGCGATCTGGGCACTGTCCGCATGGAAAAGGGGCTCACCGTTTCAGGCCGCGTCGTGATGAAAGACAGCGGCCAGGGCGTGGAGGGCGCCGTCGTCACGGCGATTCACAACGGGCGCAGGTCCACGGTCACCAGCGGAGCGGACGGCGCCTTTGTCGTGGGCGGTCTGGACGCTGATGACGGCGACAGCGACGTTTTTCTGAACGCGGACTCTGAGAGCGGCTTCAGCGAAGCGGCTCAGGTCGAGCCGGGCACGCGCGGCGTCATCCTTCATCTCCGCAGCGAAAAAAGGCACCGGATCGCCGGGCGCGTCATCTCGCCCTCCGGTGCGCCGGTTTTGAATTTCAGCGTCAACGGGAAGCCTTTCACCACCGCCGACGGCGCCTTTGAGACCGAAATTGCCGAATTTGAATCGACCACCCGCATTGTCGTTGTCGCGCCGGGCTTTTCTCCGGCGGAGCTCGATGTGGAGCTGCCCGGCACAGGCGTCACAAAGGACGTCGGTACCATTCGGCTGCATCGCGGGGTCAGTATCGAGGGGACGGCCCTCGAGCGGGAGAGCAGAGCGCCACTCGCCGGCGTTCGCGTGCGGCTGCGGGCATTCGGCCTGAACGTGGGCATTGACAGCACTCCTCCGGCGGTCAGCGGGCCGGACGGCAGCTTTGTCATTTCCGGCATCGCGCCTGACCTCCGTGAGGTGGAACTCATTGGCTTCAGGAACGACCCGGCGCGGCCGGAGGGCAGCGCTCGCGTCCGCATCAGCGGCGGCAGGAGCGGCAATGACGGCGAGGAGGAGCGCGTCATTCGCGGCGTGGAAATCCTCATGGACAGTGCTTTCGGGGTTCTCGAAGGCACGGTCACGGACGAGGACGGACGGCCTGTCGCGGGCGCCGCCGTCAGTCTTCTGGGCGACGACATCCGCTTCCACACGCGGAGCGGCGCGGACGGCACCTATCGGCTGGAAGGATTTTCCATTCACAACAGCCGCGCGGTGGGCGCCGCCTGCCGTCTGGAAGTCGAGGGCGGGCGCTTTGTCAGCGAGATCCGTCCCGTGACGCTGGACAGCAGCGGCCATGGGCGCATCGACTTTGAGCTCTCCCGCAGCGGCACCGGCACGCTGACCGTCATCACCGACATTCCCGAGGCCCGCTACGCTGTCCTGGTGCCCGATCTTCTGGTCGATACGACTTCCGGGAACACGCCGGAGGCGCTGTCGTTCGGAAACGCCGCTTTTCGGAATGGCCGGGCCGAATTCAAAGGCCTCCGTCCCGGGCGCTACATCGCGGTCGTGAGGGCGGATGCCGACTCGGGGGCCATCGCCATGGCCCCCGTGGAGCTGCCTTCCGGAAGCGGGGCAGAAGTGCGCGTGTCAGCTGATATGACAGTGAGTGACCCCGACGTGGCCGCCATGCTGTCCGTGTTTGATTTCTGATAAAAGAAACGGAGCGGGACGAAAAAAATCACCAACAGCCTCAAAATTTTGCCTGTATTTTTCCTACAAAACCAGTATGAAAGTGAAATTATCCCGTCCGGGTCATCATGCCGGAGCGGGATTTTTTTCATCTTAAAACACGGTGCAGCAGCAGGCGCCGAAGGACTTCTGAAATGTCAGCTTCAAAGCACATCGAAACAAAACTCATTCACGGCGGCATTGACGGCGACAAAGTTACGGGGGCCGTCAACGTGCCTATCTACCAGACTTCTACTTACAGACAGTCTGGCCTGGGCGAAAACACGGGCTGGGAGTATTCCCGCACCGGAAACCCGACGCGCGCGGCTTTGGAAGCCCTGATTGCGGAACTTGAAGGCGGTGCGGCCGGTTTTGCGTTCGCCAGCGGCATGGCGGCGACTTCAACGGTGCTTTCGCTTTTTCACCAGGGCGACCGCATTATTATTTCGAGCAATGTATATGGCGGAACTTTCCGCGTATTGGACAAAGTATTTAATCATCTCGGTCTCAGCTATTCGATTGAAGACACCACGGACCTGGAAGCGCTCGATACAAAAGTGACTCCCGACGTGAAGGCGTTTTTTGTGGAAAGTCCGGCGAATCCGCTCCTGACGGTGACGGATCTGGCAGGCGTCGCGGCGATTGCGAAAAAGCACGGCATTCTGACGATTGTCGATAATACTTTTATGACGCCGTATTTGCAGCGTCCGCTGGAACTCGGCGCCGACATTGTGGTGCACAGCGCGACCAAGTATCTGGGCGGGCACAGCGATTTGGTGGCAGGACTCGCCGTCGCCAAAGACAAAGGAATTGCCGAAAAACTCGCCTATCTGCAGAACGCCACAGGCGCGGTGCTCGGTCCCTTTGATTCGTTCCTTTTGATTCGCGGCATCAAGACGCTCGGCGTGCGCCTCGACCGCCATACCGAAAACGCAGAACGCATTGCGCATTATCTGGAACAGCACGAAGCCGTAAAACGCGTGTATTATCCGGGTCTTCCGGCCGCGCAGGGGTACGAAATCAATAAAAAGCAGGCGAAGAATGGCGGCGCCATGATTTCGTTTGAGCTCCGCGAGGGCTATAACATCAAAAAGTTCTTTAAGGGATTGAAACTGATTTTGCTCGCCGAAAGCCTGGGCGGCGTTGAAAGCCTCGTCTGCCATCCCGCCACAATGACGCACGCATCTATTCCGAAGGATATTCGTGAAAAGGTGGGCATTACGGACGGGCTGATTCGCTTCTCTGTGGGAATTGAACAGGTGGAAGACATTATTCAGGACTTGAACGCGGCAATCAGCGCGGCGAAGGAGGTTTAATATGAATTACTATGAATCCATGCAGTCCCTGATTGGCAAAACGCCGCTCGTCAAACTCACCCATGTCGGCGTTCCGGAAGGCGTGAATTTGTTCGTGAAGCTCGAACTCTGGAATCCGTCGGGCAGCGTGAAGGACCGCACGGGCCTTTACATGGTGAACGACGCACTCGCGAAGGGGACCCTCAGGCCGGGCGGAACCATTGTCGAGGCAACTGCAGGCAATACCGGGCTTGGAATCGCATTCGCGGCGCTCAATCGAGGAATCCGCGTGATTTTCGTGGTTCCGACCAAGTTTTCGCAGGAAAAGCAGACACTGCTGCGCGCCCTCGGTGCGGAGCTCATCAATACCCCGCGCGAAGAGGGCATGCTCGGCGCTGAAAAGAAAGCGGAAGAATTGCTCAGACAAATTCCGAATTCCATTTCGCTCCGGCAGTTCCGCAATATGGCAAATCCGCGCGCGCATTATGAAACGACCGGCCCTGAAATCTATAACGACCTCGACGGACACATCGATTATGTGGTCGCGGGCGCCGGGAGCGGCGGCACTTACAGCGGTATTCTCAAGTACCTCAAGGAGCGCGACCCCAAAATTCAGGGCGTGCTCGCGGACCCTGTGGGCTCTACCATGGGCGGCGGTGAACACGGCGACTACAACATCGAAGGAATAGGAAATGATTTTATCGCCGATACCATGGACATGTCGCTGGTGGACCAGGTCATTAAAATCAATGACGACGACGCCTTTGGCGGTGCCCGCGAACTTGCTCAGAAAGAGGGCATATTTGCAGGCTCTTCGTCGGGCGCTGTATTTGTTGCGGCAAAGAAGCTGATTACTTCGGGCGCACGCGGAAACATCGTTTTTGTGGCCCCCGACCGCGGCGACCGGTATTTCAGCAAGGGATTGTATGAGTAATATGTTCCGCGCCCCGCATGCAGTGATGAAGAGGGGGGGGGAGGTGATTTCCAATGTCAAAACTGGGGCTTGTGCTCGCGGGCGGCGGCGGAAAGGGCAGTTATCAAATCGGCGTGTGGAAATATCTGCGCGAAATCGGGCTGGACGGGCAGATTTCCGTTATTTCAGGAACGTCGGTCGGCGCTCTGAACGCGTTTCTGATTGGCTGCGGCGATTACGAAATGGCCGAAAGAATCTGGCTGACGGAAATCGAGGACAAAATCCTCGATACTGAATCCCGGTCGCACAAAAGCGGGGCGTTTTTCAGCAGGGAAGGACTTCTGAAAATCATCAATGAAAACATTAAGTTTCATCAGGATCATAAATTTCCGGCAATATACGTCACCTGCTTTAATACAAAGGAAAATAAGGCAGAATATATAAAGCTGAACGGCAGGCCAGATGAAGAAATAACGGATTACCTGTTGGCGACGAGTGCGATTCCCATTGTATTTCAGAAAGAAAATATAAACGGCCGCAATTATTATGACGGCGGGCTGAAGGACAATGTGCCGCTGAAGCCCCTGATTGACGAAGGCTGCACGCACGCGCTGATTATCAATTTGAATAAGAATTATCATGCGGATTATTCGGGCTGCGGCATCAGCACCGTGGTGATTCATCCGTCGTGTGATCTGGGCTTTTTTGTCGGCGGCACCCTTGATTTTTCCCGGACAAGAGCCCAAATCCGGATGCAGCTCGGCTACAATGACTGCAAAAATCTGTATTCGCTGAAAATAAAGACATTGAGCGGAATCTGCGAAGAAAAGGATCTCGAAAACATGACGGAAGCGGAAGCGATTTCAAAAACGCGTGAAATCAATGAAATGAACGACACGGCGGTTCTGCTGGAGACCTTGAAAAAAATCAGCGCGGATCCGGGCCTCGCGGGAATGGTGCAGGTCAGCATGAATGCAGAACTCGAAACGCGGGGCGGAAAAGTATTTTGGAACGAACTGGCGGAATTTAATGGGTGGAAATGGCAGCGGAACAATATCTTCGGGCAGGTGCGGCTGCTCGACCCGCTGAACAACCGGCGGGCCTGGGGAAAGTATCAGAAAGTCATCGATAAGTGCCGGAATTTTCTGGAGAATGAAGTCAGAAAAGAGCTGGAGTTTTCCCGGAAGTATGGAAACAGCGGCAGCGCCGTCTGAGCGCACGGTGTCTGACGCAGCGGGCGTTTCGGAAATCTCGAAACTCGGAAATTGCGGGGGATCAAACGCGCTGAGATGCAGTGAGGTGCCGTGAGACGAAAATCTCCGCCGTCTCAGTGTCCAGGCGCTAGTTTACATAATGCCGATTATGAGACGTTTTCATGGCGGACAGGGGAGAGACGTTTCATGCCGGCTGACGAGTCTGACATCTGACAACGCAGATTCACTTTTGCGTTCACTGCGGTTCGCGTTTTCGCAGAGATGTCTCTCAGCCGTGTTCCAGAAATTTCTGAAAACTCCCCCAAAAAACGCCTTGAAGTGACCTTCAGGTGTGGCAACGGGCCCGCCCCCGCATGGCCGGATGTAATGAGCTGTAAAGGCAGCCCCGTTCGGGTGTTCTTCGAGGAGATATTGATGTCGCATAAGAAAAAGAAGGTGTCGTACAGGAGAGGATATGTGCTGCCCGTGTTGGCTCTGATGGCGTTTTTGTGCCTCGCACTCGGCGCCTGCGGCGGCGATTCGGCCGGCGATCCAGAGGAAAACGACGCCGGAGTTGTGGTCTCTGACGCGTCACAGCCTGTGGTGACGGACGCCTCGACGGTGACCTCCGATGCCTCGGAGCCCGCCCCCGGGTGCGGCGACGGCGTCAAAGCCGGCGATGAGGAATGTGACGACCACAACAACGACAGCGGCGACGGGTGTGCCCGCGACTGCTCCATCGAGTCCGGATTTGTGTGCCGCGAGGACGAGGCGGGAAAGTCGTTCTGCGATTGCGCGAGCGGCTTTGATCCGGACAAAAACTGCGCGGACTGCCTCCCCGGCCTGTGGGGCGACGCCTGCCAGAACAGCTGTCCCGGCATGGACGACGGCGCCGTCTGCTCCGGCAACGGCGACTGCGACGACGGCGTGGACGGCACGGGTGAATGCCACTGCCGCGACGGCATGAGCGGGACGAATTGCTCCGGCTGCCCCGGCAATTTCATCAATTATCCCGACTGCGACAAATGCGCCGCGGGCTATGTGGGCAAAGACTGCGACATCGCCTGCCCGGGCATCGGCACCAGCGCGGGCGTGTGCAGCGGCAAACACGGCACCTGCAACGACCAGGGCCGCTGCGACTGCGAGGAGGGCTTCACGGGGACAAACTGCGAAGAGTGCGCGCCCGGCTACTTCGGGCTGGACTGCCGCCCGTGCAGCTGCCACGGCCGCGGGCAATGTGAGTCCGGAATCAATGGCCGGGGCTGCGTGTGCGACTCCCCGTTCAGCGGCGAAGACTGCACCAGCTGTCTCTCCGGATTTGAAGGAACGAATTGTGAGACCTGCGACGCCAATCATTACGGGCCGGGCTGCGCCTCCTGCCCCATGGTGAATAACCGCAAATGCAATGGCCACGGCACCTGCGGCGGCTCGCACGACAATACGGGCTGCATTTGCCAGAGTCCCTTCACCGGCGACACCTGTTCCCAGTGCCTTCCCGGCTTCACGGGCCCGGACTGCTCGGAGTGCGACGCCGACCACTATGGGCCGAATTGTCTGCCCTGTCCTGTGGTCAACGGTCTGAAATGCAATGGCCTCGGCACCTGCGGCGGCAAAAACAGCACGGGCTGCGCGTGTGAACCCGGGTATTATGGTGTGGACTGCAACGGCTGCGATGCCGACCACTACGGCCCAGAGTGCACCGCCTGCCCCGCGACAAATAACGGCAAATGCAATGGTCACGGCAGCTGCGGCGGCACGTCGGAGGATACCGGCTGCTCGTGCGACGGCAACTGGGACGGCGTGGACTGCAGCACCTGCACCGCGGGGTATTCCACCAATTCCAACTGTCAGAAATGCGACAGCACCCACTATGGAACGCGCTGTCAGAATACGTGTCCCTCCACCAGCAGCGGCAAATGCAACGGTCACGGCAGCTGCGGCGGCAATTCCCCGGGCTCTACCGGATGTTCCTGCAATACCGGCTGGGGCAACTCCGATTGTTCCCGCTGCGACAGCACCCATTACGGCACGAGCTGCCAGAGTACGTGTCCCTCCACCAGCAGCGGCAAATGCAATGGCCACGGCAGCTGCGGCGGTCTGCTTCCCGGCACGACCGGCTGCAAGTGTTCGGAAAACTGGGGCGGCGATGGCTGCACCACCTGCGCGAGTTCGAATCGCTATGGAAATAACTGCCAATACTCCTGCTATTCGAACAGCACCAAAAAAGTGTGCAGCGACCACGGCACATGCAGCGGAGGCCCCTCCGGCACGGGGTGTATATGCCGCAACAAATGGACGGGAGATATGTGCCAGACGTGCCCGGCAAATTACGATGATTTCGAAGACTGTATGATGTGCTGGCTGCAATACTATGGAATAAATTGTCAGAATTCTTACAGCTCCTCGGTCGCCGATCCGTCCGGCTCTGATTTAAGCTATTATACCATCAAAATTGGCAGTCAGATCTGGATGGCCTCAAATTATGAGCGCCGTGCGGGCGTCTCGAATGCCAATATCTGCTACACCTCGATAGAAAAAGACGACCAGCATATTTGCTACAGGCTGCAGCTGGGGGTTTTTTACTCGTGGGCGGCCGTCAAGGAGGCGAATTTCTGTCCAACCGGTTGGCACATGCCCAGTTTGGCTGAAATGCAGGCACTCCTGCGCAGCATTACGGATTACGATGCTTCCACGCAGAGCGTCACGACAAAGAATGGCATTTTGTCATTTATTTCCAATACCGCACTCTGGAAAGATTATCCGAATCAGGGCAAGGATATGAGGGGATTCAGGCCTGTTCCCGCCGGTTATCTTGTCGCCTCCGGTTCTGATACGAGAACAAATTACGGCACAGCCGCCTATTTCTGGACCTCAGAGTCTGACCCAAATGATTCAGCCAAGGCCAGAGTTCTGGTCGTCCGGGCCTCGGCATCAACAACCAAAATCAGCATCGAATCGCTGAAAAAGACTTCGCTGGCCTCGGTGCGCTGCGTTAAGGATTATTAGTCAGCATTCGCTGATGTTTTTTGTTTTGTTGCTTTCTTGGTTCATTCCCCTCTCCGGCAACAGGGAGGGGAATTTTTTTTTGAGCGGTCTCTGTTTTTTTTCAGAGGTAAATGCAGAATGTCGGACAAAATAAATCAGAAGAAACAATCATCATCGCGGAATGGCTTTCTGCCCATTTTAGGATTTCTGGCGGCACTGAGCCTCATGCTCCTCCTCCCTGCCTGCGGCGGCAATTCGGCCGACGGGCCTGCTGCTGAGGAAACCGACGCCGAAGTTGTGGTCTCTGACGCGTCACAGCCAGTGGCGGCGGACGCCTCTGAACATGCCGCTTCGGACGCCTCGGCGGTGACCTCCGATGCCTCGGAGCCCGCTCCCGGGTGCGGCGACGGCGTCAAGTCCGGGGATGAGGACTGCGACGACGGCAACGACGAAGACGGCGACGGGTGTGCCCGCGACTGCTCCATCGAAACTGGCTTTGTGTGCAGTGAAGACGAGGCGGAAAAATCGTCCTGCGAGTGCGCCTCCGGCTTTGACTCGGACAAAAAGTGCGCGGACTGCCTCCCCGGCCTGTGGGGCGACGCCTGCCAGAACAGCTGTCCCGGCAGGGACGACGGCGCTGTCTGCTCCGGCCACGGCGACTGCGACGACGGCGTGGACGGCACGGGCGAATGCACCTGCCGAGACGGCATGAGCGGGGAAAATTGCTCCGGCTGCCCCGGCAATTTCGTCAACTATCCCGCATGTGACAAATGCGCCGCGGGCTACGCGGGCGAGCGCTGCGACATCGCCTGCCCGGGCCTCGGCACCAGCGCGGGCGTGTGCAGCGGCAAACACGGCACCTGCAACGACCAGGGCCGCTGCGACTGCGAAGACGGATTCGCGGGGACAAACTGCGAAGAGTGCCGGAGCGGCTATTTTGATATCGACTGCAAGCCCTGCTCTGTCTGCCAGCATGGAGCCGCCTGCGTCTCCGGAATCGACGGCCACTGCGAGTGCCGGGGCAACTGGATGGGCAGCTACTGCGACGTATGCAAAACCAATTTTACCGGCGACAACTGCGAAAACTGCGTCAGCGGGCGCTACGGCGAAAACTGCCTGAATCAGTGCCCCGCCAATGGCGGTCAGGTGTGCAGCGGCCACGGCACCTGCGCGGCCTCCCCGGACAATACAACCGGCTGTAAGTGCGCCGCCGGCTGGGGCGGCTCCGATTGTTCAGTATGCGACAGCACTCATTACGGCGCGAACTGCCAGTATGAATGCCCCACGGTGAACGGGAAGGTCTGCGGCGGCAATTCGTGCAGCCACGGCTTTGACGGCACCGGATGTGAGTGCGTATCGCCCTGGGACGGCGATGACTGCAGCCAGTGCGACAGCACCCATTACGGCGCGAACTGCGCCAAAACCTGCCCCACGTCCAATGGCGGACTGATCTGCGGCGGCCGCGGCGAGTGCCGGAATACCACTTCCAGCAGCGGCTGCGTGTGCGACGCGCCCTGGGCCGGCGCCTCCACCGGCTGCACCTCCTGCGACAGCAGTCACTACGGCGAAAACTGCGCCAAAACCTGCCCCTCCTGCGCCCATGGCAGCAGCTGCGAGCATTCGACCTCCAATACCGTCGGCTGCGCCTGCAAAAACAACTGGAGCGGCGCCACCTGCTCTTCCTGCGTCAGCCCCGCGTATGGCGACGACTGCCAATATACCTGCATGGCGAATAACGGCTCTCTCTGCGGCGGCCACGGCTCCTGCACCAGCTCCGGCTGCTCCTGCGAGGGCAACTGGGGCGGCAGCAAGTGCACGAGCTGCAAAGCGGGCTATACCGGCAATAATTGTACGGAGTGTGCCGCCGGGGCATTCAAAGTCGGTTCCGAATGCATTGTCTGCGATATGCGCAAAACCAGCTATGTCGAGGGGGTTCCGACGGCAGGCAGATATACCACTGCAGCTAACGAGACCAAATGCCGTTTCAAGGACACTGTGAATAACGTCACCTATCAGCTGGTGACCATTAACGGCGTGCTCTGGATGCGCGAAAATCTGCGCAGTGCCAAAGATAAAACCGGCGCGGCGCTGCAGTATGACACCATCGGAAGCTCGAAAAAGGCGATTTATGGGTATCGCTATAATTACGCCAATGCCCGGAAGGCCTGTCCTGCCGGCTGGCGGCTGCCCACCTATCAGGAATTTTATGACCTCTTTGTTTATGCAACGAACAACGCAGTGCCGCCCAAACCATTTTCTGTATTTAAGAAACTGATTGCCTACAGCAGCAATTGGGGGTCACCGTATACAAATAAAGGGTATGACAGCCTTGGATTCAGTGCCGAGCCCGGCGGCTTTTCTTCCTGCACCAGTGACACGTCGAATGCTTGTTCAAATGTTGACAAGAGCCAGTATGGCGGTGCGGCTGCCTGGTGGAATGCGTCTGCCGGATCTTTTTATATGTATAACGATAAAATAGATTATGACTGGACACCGACAGTTTCATATCCGCAGCTTACGGTTCGCTGTGTGAAGGAATAGAGAAAAAATTTAATTTCTTCCTTTTGCTGCACAATCCCCTCCCCTCTTTCGTCCGGCCAACGAAAGGGGGGGGGCGTTTCTCACAAATGATGGTCCTCCTGAGTGTTTTCTTTTAACTGAATCAATCTTTCAATATTTTCATCAAATAAATCGTCATTCAGATAGTAGAGTGGTGTGTGAAACTCGAGCCATTTGTTTCGATCCGTATGAATGACATGAGGTATTTCCATGAGAATGAAATCAATTTGGTCTGTAGTTAAAAAACGTCTCTGATGCTGGAAATGGATATCGTCGGTCTCACCCGCGACCTCAAGATAGATGCGGCGCGCGGCCTGCAGGTTTTCGGATACCATGAATTGTTGCCAGCGCTCCGGATGAAATGCCAGCGGTTCCTGTGAGGCCAAAATAATTGCCTGCCCCGCATTGTCCCAGACTTCCACATAGGAAAATGCTTCCCGGACAGTGGCCAAAATCGTGGCGATTTCAGTCATGGACAGGTGATGAAGCTGCATCCATTGCTGAAGTATGCCGCCGTGAGACAGGTGCTTTCTGACCTGTTGGTAAAATTCACGGGAATACAAATTAGATGCCCCTGAAAACCAGATGGATGAAATTTCAATGGAAATGAGATCGTAGCTGGTTTTCGACCTTCCCAGAAAATTTCGTCCATCCTCCATCCACAAGTGAACATTACTTTCGTCTAAAACGTTGTTATTTATATGATTAAAGTATTTCTTTGCCGCTTCAATATGTCCGGGAGACATCTCGCAAATGTCGATATCCTTATATCCAAGTTTTTGGATGACGCTGGCAGTCTGACCGCTACCAAAGCCGATCACGAGGGCATTGTCTTGAGCTGAGGAGAACATCGATGGAATAAGAGCAAAACCAATTTGAGCCGGCATTTCTCCCGTGTCATTGGCATCAAATTTTCCATTTTGCAGCAAGGTCGTCTCTATTGTTCCACTTCTATGAGGCTGCTGTCGAACGCTGACAAATCCGCTATTCTGATCTTCTCGAATGAACACAGTTTTTGCCGTGCTGTAATATGTGCCGCTGAGATAGACACCGTAGCCGCCAAGCATATTGTCCATATTCCAGCCACCCGATGCGAGAAATACAACAAGAATAGCTATTCCGAGGACGGGCTCGCCAAAGCGCCGAAATTTCTCCTTGAGTTCGACAACAGCACAGAACCTGATTTCTTTTCGCTGGAGGGTAATCCAGGACGCAAAACAGACACACCACAGAAGAACAAACGTCCATTGAGATCCAATGGATGGAATGAGGACAAAATTTCCCATTAAGGCGCCAATGACGCAGCCGACGGTATTGGCTACATTGAGGAAGCCAACCTCGCGGCCCGAGGGGGATGTATCATTGGTCATTGTTCGGAACGTCGCAGGGAAGAGTGTTCCGGCAGCAGCAGCCACGGGCTTGATGAGAATAAAGGCAATGAGGACTTTGAAACATTCCCCGCTCCAGAACGAGGTCAAATTGAACAGCGTGCGAATGACGGCCAGCAGTTTTCCGCTCCAGGGCCAGAGCAATATCGTCAGGGGGAGGGCGAGCGTCAGCTGGCGAAAGGCAGTGGTGACGGCGGCCTGAGTCTGTTCAGGGCCTGCCTGAGGGAGCTTTTCGATGCGGCGGCTGGCGATGGCCAGAGAAAAAAGAACGACACCCAAGATAATGGAAAAGCTGTAAGTGCTGGATCCCATGACGGATGCGACGAGGTGATTCCAGATGACTTCCAGCGAAAAGACCATGGCTCCACTGAAAAATGCTAGAGCAAGGGGCCAAGCGAAGCGGGGCAGCGCATTCGTCCTTTTTGAAACCTCAAGGGAATCATCCCCGAGTGATGCTTTTTCTGGAACAGGCAATGGATTTTTCTCTGTTGTCTTGGCTTTGGAAGCGATATTTTTTTGAAAATGCTTCAATCCAAAGAAGAGCACCGCTGAGACGATAAAACCGATGCCCGCCGAAAAAAGGAGCGTTCCCTCGAGACCGAGATTCTGAAAAAATAGAATGGGAGTTATAAATGTAAAAAAGCAGGCACCTGTCGTATTAAGGGCATAGAGGCGTGTCAGCTGCCAAGATTTTCCGAGGCTATTTGTCTCAAGAAAGCATTCGAGCGTCGGCAGGTGGGCGCCCATGGCCATGGTCGGAGGGAGTATCCAGATCATGGCGATGAACCACCGCATCAGTCCGAGTGTCCAGCTATTGCCGCTCCAGGCAGCCAATGCATCCATTAAAATATCGTAGGAGCGGTAGAAGAAAATCGCCAGAATGACCGACCAGAGCGCAATGAAAAGTTCCAGAAGCGCCAAGCGGATTCTGGGATTGCCGCCCTTTTTGGGGCAAACGAGAGACCCCAGCGTAATTCCGAGAAAATAGGTGACGAGGACAATGGTCGCCGATGGCGTGCTGGAGCCAATGAGCGTCGAGAGGTATTTCTGATAGACTGCTTCCAGAATCAGCGCGACGCCGCCGGAAAAAAATACACAGATTTGTAAAAGGGGAAACATCAAAAATATCCTTTCAGCTGATAGAAGGTTTTTTCAAGCTACTCTGAGAAAAACGTTCGTCCAGAGGCCGTCAGAGTTCTGTTCTTCCTTATGGGCACTTCATCTGTCCGCCAAGTATTCCTTTATCTCCCCCATCCGCTTCACCGCCATGTCGTGCCCGGCGTCATAGACCCGCTTTAATTCAGTTTTATTGGTTTCAAGGCGGCCGATTCCCAGCGGAGCCTCGGGGCAGAGCACGAGGATTTTGCCCGCCTTTTCCTGTTCAAAGACGTATTGCGTCTCCGCGTTATACATATTGTGGCGGCCGGCCATGGCCGCGACCATTTTCGGGTATTTTCGGAGGAGAATTCTGGCGAGCGCCATCATGCCAGTGGGCGGCTTCACAAATCCCCGTGGCTGGGTGAGAATCACAATAATGCGGTTGTATTGTTTTGATTCGAGAAATTTGAGGGGAATCGAATCGGCCATGCCGCCGTCGAGGTATTTTCTGCCGTCAATCTCCACAGGCCGCGAGACGAGCGGCATCGACGAGGACGCCTGAAGCCATTTCATATCGGCAGTCCCGCCGTCGGTCATCAAATGATAGGCGGCCTCACCGTTTTCGATGTCCGTCGCCGTCATCCAGAATTCCATGGGATTGTGGAGAATTGCCTCTTTATCCACAATATCCAGCTCTTCAGGAATTGTTTGATAGCAGAACTTCGCGTTGAAGACGTCGCCCGTGGTGAGAAATGACCACAGGCCGAAATAGCGTCTGTCCCCGGCGTATTTTAGATTGTAGCGCAGGCCCCTGCCAATCTGCCGGGACTTCATGTTGAATCCGAAACAGGCCCCGGCGGAGACGCCCACGGCGCCGTCCACGTGAATGCCCGCCTCCATCATCGCGTCCAGAATGCCGGAGGTGAATAAGCCCCGCATGGCCCCGCCCTCGAGCACGAGGCCGGTTTTGAATTCAGCCGCTTGAGCGGGATGCGGCTGAGAAAAATTGGCGGGATTATCAGTCTCGGTCATGGCGGTGGGGCCTCGCGTATTACTTATGTTATGAAAAATATATTAATCGCTAAAAAAATACAGACACCCGAAGCTGTCATCTGACTTACTTCGGGGCCTGTTCAATTCGTCACTTATTAGATTTTATAACTCAATCGACTGTCTCCTCCTAATCCCACAACTCATCCCAGAGGTTGTCGAGCAGGCAGTAATTGCCGAATTCGACGGTCCAGCCGCAGCCGACGGATTGTCCGCATTCCTCGTAATAGAGGACGTCATCCCAGCAATAGACGCTCATGGAGCCCCGGCAGACGCCGTTTTCGCCCACGTCGCCGCAGCCGGTTGTGTCGGCACAGACCGCGTGTTCCGTCACTTCGTCGTAAGTGCAGGTGGCATTCAGCGACGTGCAGTCCAGCGTCACCAGCTCGACGCCGTTCTGGCAGATGATCACCCTGTTGTTTTCCCTGTCGCAGACGCCATCCTCGGAAATGCCATGGCAGTCCGAATTGATGTTGCCGCCGTCGCCTTCCCCACCGTCGTTCACGCCGCCGTCATCCTCGATCCCCGCGTCAGAGGTGTCTTCGCCGCAGATCGCGCCCAATTCGTCCTGAACGCAGACTTCGCCGTCCTTGGCGCAGTCATGCTCCCAGATGGTCGTTCCCGCGCAGTAGCGGGCTACGTTGCCCTTGCAGACGCCCTCGATGGGCACAGTACCGCAGGGTTCCCCCGTGAAGCCGGCATCGTCGACCCCGGCATCCGCCGCGGTGCTGCCGCCATCCAGATCTCCCGTTCCCGCGTCGGCGGCCACAATGCCGGCGTCCGTATTTTGAGGGACTTCCTCGTCGGATTTTTTGTCGCCGCAGGCACAAACCGCCAATCCAAAAGCCGCGGCCGCTGCGAATATCCACGAGATGCGATGCGAGTTTTTCATTGTCTATATCCCTTTCCTGCCCTGTTCCGGGCAAAGCCATTTTTGGCGCGCCCCTACAACAGATGAATCGCTCCGCAAGGAGATATTTTGGAGGAGAGTGGAATTTATTTTTCCTCCCTCCAAAAAACAAAAAAGGCACCTGGACCAGACGGGGGGAGGGCGTATGGCTTCTCACTGGAGGTGATGATCGGCCATACAAATCTGGTCCAGGTGCCCGACTCAGTTTGTGCAGCAGGTAAAATGGAGAAAAACCCACTGCCTGAGTCTTAAAGCGTCTTTCTGCCTGACAACGACATTTACCGCTTTATTATTACATTATTACGATTATATTATTTCATTTATTATTTGCTTTGGAGGCGGGGGGAATCGAACCCCCGTCCGAAAGACCTCTACTCTTGCCCCTACGTGCTTAGTCTTTGTTTTGATTTTCGGCAGGAGCGCCCAAAGACAGGCTATCCAGCCGAATTCCCGGCGAAATCTCGCCGCAGGGCCGTCGGGAAACCCTGAGGCCAGCCCACATTCTGACGTCCGATTCCTCCCTCATGGGCGGAAGGGAGGGCGGACGCGTTCTGCAACGGCGAATTAGGCCGCGAGAGCGAGCTCAACGTTGTCGTTGGCTTTTGTAGTTCCCAGAGAATTTTTAACGGGGCTACCCTGGATCCCCGGCACGCGACTTGAGCTTCAGTTCCCTCGTCGAAGCCACATCGCCCCCGATTTTCAGAGAACTTTTTCTGCCCTGAACGCATTGCCGCGCTTTCTGCCTGCGGCAAAACAATTTCAGTTTCATTCAGCCAACATCAAAGCCGGAGAGATTTTTAATCTCTGCCGACACTCCCCCGAAAAACAACGGGCCGGAATTTAGATGAAAACGAAGGGGCTGTCAAGGGGTATTTTAAGAAATCTGTTTTGTTTGCCGAAATAAGAAAGATTTCCTCTCCAATATAACATGAAGAGGGAATCTTTTCTTTCGGGAAATGCCGGATTGGCGGTGTGTCACTGCATTTCTGCGTCGTCCGACGCGGCCGTTTAATTTTTGGGTGCAGCGCCGATGCTCACGGTCTGCTCTGACGTTCCGCTGACAAAGAGCACATCGCAGAGACTGTCGGTCCCCATCCAGACGGCATTATTCCGGGCGGGATTGACGCTGCATCCCGACGGATCGGCCGAGGCTGAACCGGCGGCTTTGATGCACAAATGCTGTTCGGAAGTCATGCCGCTGCTGCAGTCGCCGCTCTGGAAGGACGAATTCTCCACATCGCTGCACGCAGTATTGGCAGAAACAACAGCGCAGGAGGCCGTCACTCCCGATTCGGGGGAGACATTGACGGTCAGCACAGGAACAAATGTGACCAATGCAGTGATGGTCAGGGCGGAACTGCCTGTGTTGGTTGCCTGACAGAATTGAGAACCGGCATTCCACCCGTCACCTTCTCCTGACTCGCCGGAGAGCTGACATCCCTGGGGGGCAAAACCGGCATTTGCTGTGGGGAAGATGCAGATGCGCTCGCCTGCCGCCAGCGACTGGAAGCCATCGCAGGAGGACTTTGTCAGAGATTCATCGGCGCAGCTGCCGGACGCTGCCGCCACTTTCGCACATTCCAGCGTTCCGCTGCCGACGGACATGATGCTTAAGAGGGCGCTGGGAGAAGTAAAGTCTCCGGTGACGTCGGCGCTGCCGCCCGCCGTGAAGGGAATGACGCAGGTGCCGGACGACCAGACCGCGCCGCCGCAGCTGGAATTGGCTGCATCCAGTATTTTGCCCTCAGCCGGGACAGGCAGAACGCACAGGTTTTCTCCCTGATCCAATGAATA
Source organism: Myxococcales bacterium UBA1203 (assembly GCA_002309695.1). GTDB lineage: Bacteria > Myxococcota > Myxococcia > Myxococcales > UBA5297 > UBA1203. The sequence continues at coordinate 401,431 of DBXV01000016.1, forward strand.
GGAGTTCTGGCACGCGACGTAATTTAAATTCCCTGAAGCCGGGCACACGCCCGTGTCGATGACCTGACATTTGAGCTCGCCAAGTGTCAGTGAGGCAGAATTCGTCACCCGAACCGTCATCTTTTTGGGCACAAAGGACACTGTGGCCAGCGTCGTTGCCGTTCCCTGATAGGTCACATTGCAGAGGGCGTGCGTATTATCCCAAGATGAATTATTTTGGTTGGAAGTGCAGCCCGACGGCTCGGTGGCTGCGGTCCCCGTGGCTTTGATGCACAGATGCTGCGATTGCGTGATATTGGTTGTGCAGTTGTCTGCACTGAACGATGCGCTTCCGACATCTTTGCATTGAGTCGTGGAGGCGACCGCGGCGCAGGCAACGCTCCCCTGCCCGCTCACGGCGACGGCCACAGGCTGCACAGGCACAGCGATGGACTCAAAAACAATGGCCGCAGACATAACCTGGCCGGATGTTCCGTCGTTCGTCACCTGACAGATATTGGAGGAAAGCCAGCCATCGCCCTGAACATCGCTGGAAACATCACACCCTGCGGGCTGAGTATTCGCATTTCCTGCGGCAAAGATACAGGCTTTTTTGTTCAGAGGAATATAGGTGATGGCAGCGCAAGCGGATTTCTGCTGCTCGGTCACACTGGAACAGGACTTATTGGACGCTACAACGGCACATTGCGTCGTTCCCTCGCCGACTTGTAAAATGTTCAGCTGAACATCTGCCAGGGCAGGGAAAATGGGCGAAACCGTCTGATTGCTGTTCATCGTGACGCTGCATTCATAATAGGTGCTGTTGTCCGCGCGGGATTTTTCAACCCAGCCGGAGGTGGAAGGACATCCCTGACTCAGGGAAAGCACATGCGTATTGTCCGGCTGAGCGCAGACCTGAACAACAGAACCGGCTTTATGCTGTGTCTTGCCAGGGGAAACGGTGGCTGCTGCGCTTCCGTCACAACTCACCAGAGAACCTCCCGGATTCGCTTCAAGCGTCACCGTCAGCTCAGGTTTGACCGAATAGACTGCATAAACATTTTTATTTTGAGTGATATTGGTGACGGAGCAGCGGACTTTCGTCGAATCGTCGGGATCTGAAATCCATCCGCCCGTGGCCACCGGGCACGTCAGCGTATTATTGCTCAAAATAAATTCGTAGCCGACGGTACTGCCGCACTCCACAGGCGCCGTGAAGGATGCGTCCTGGCCGCTCACGACGCGGACGCTTCCGGCTCCGGCGGCGCAGGATGGGGCTTTGCAGCTGATGGAACATCCATCGGCATTGGAAGAAAATTCCACAATCGGCTTGGCAGAGAAGAGAGCACTGACAGTCTTGTCCTCCGACATTTCGATGCCTTTGCAGATGCCGTCAGACGTCCAGCCGCTCGGAACAGGGCATCCGGTGCTGTTGCTGGCCGACAAGAATTCCATATTGTCGCCGGGAATGGCCTTCACACAAATCGAGGTGCCATAGGTATAGGTCTCTTGGCAGGCGCTGTATGTTCCGCATGAATGATTGCTGTATGGCGCACATTGGAAGGAACCTGAGGAGGAGGGGTAGGCATCCAGCGCCAGTGAAAGATTATTGGGAACAATAGACACAGCAATCGTTGAATCAGACGTCGGCATTGTAAATGACGAAGCAGATTTTCCGCTGTAACTGCTGAGATCATTCCCATTCAGCTGCCATCCTGTCACACTGTAGCCCTCTCCCAAATTCGACACCGACAAAGTGACGGTAGCATTTTGGGCAACCTGCTGTGTGCCGCCGCAGTCCAAAGTGATATTTTGAGCGGGACTGCCGACAGTATTCTGCCAGGTGCCGGTCAGAGATGCGCCAGATGCTTGGGCACCGCAGGCCGCCGTCAGCCCATATGTGGTATCCGCGTATGAAGCCGAGGCCGAAGAACCTGGAACAAATTCAATAAGACATTGAATATATGCACTCGTTTTTTCACACGTACCGGTTGTCCGATTAAATGTATTTTTGAGAAGTGTAAGAGCTCTTGCTGCCATAGACCCATAGGATTCATATGAGTACGAGTATGTGGTCCAATCTAAATTTATATCTAAATTGGAAGTGCAGCGGTATTTATTGCCCGGACAGGTTAATCGAATGGTTCTGTTCTGCGAATTTGGAATTCCTATTAAATAGTATTCACCAGCCGACCAATTAAGAATCGATGCATCCTGCGATTCATACCTGACATAATTTCTGAGATCTGCCTGACTGCATCTCCAATGACTGGCCCCCGTCGTTTCTCCCCACTTACACATTGTTTCTGCATGTTTATAGGAAAATGAAGTGTATTCCTGTGAACTGGCTGTTGAAATTAAATTGAGACTGCCCGTCTGCCGAGCTGCATTCAGCGCTATTTCGCTGGGCGCCAGTGCTTCGGAAATGGTGCAGGCTAAATTTTCACAATTAGATGCGGTAAAATTGCCCTCTGTATTCCACCCCGATACCTGATACCCCCCTTCCAGCGTTGCCGTCAGGCTCACCGAAGTGTGCGGGGAAACAGGCGTTTCACACGAAGCCAGCGCGCAGTTTGTTCCTGAGACGGCGGAACCGCAGGTAATTGTCTGGGCGTATTCATTATAAAGACTTGAATCGTCGCTGATGGCCGCCATACGGCAGCTGGTTCCGGAGCTGCCGGAGGCGCAGTTGGTCACCGTACAGGCAACCGTGCCCGCTTCTTCCGGTGAGACAGCGGCCGTCAGCACAGGCAGGAATACAGGCGTGACGTCCGCATCATTCGTCATAGTGAAACGAATAGTTCCTGCATTCATATCCAACGTATAGGTGCCGTTGGATGCATCCAGATAGCTGCCCTCGCCCACTTTCCAGGCGGTAAGCCGATAGCCCGCATTGGGGGCAGCGGTCATGGAAATGACGCTTCCTTTGCCCACAGCTGCCCCGAAGCAGCTTTGGGCATTACACGAAAAGACCGTCGTTGGGGCGTCTCCCGATTCGTCGGCACCTAAAATCTGACCAGTGACACTTCCGTTCAGCTGTTCTTTCATTGTTCCGCGTGCGGCAGAGGAAAGCGTCAGACTGCTCGTGTTGGACAAGGCGGCAGAGAGCACCCGATCACGGGACATGCTCAGATCAATAAAGGCGCTTTCTGAGGACGAAGCACCCGCGGCGGTGCAGCTGACAAAATGGCGCTGAGCGTCGCAGCCGCAGGTGTAGGTTTTGGTTATTTCCGATTCGCCGGATGCCTGGTCTGCGGTGAATACAATCTGCTTGTCCGAGCGGCAGACAGAAGTGCTGGTGTCCAGATAAACACGGACAGTGGCGTCCTGGTCATAAACACCTGAACAGCTGCCCGGTGTCCCGGCGGCCCCATTGGTCACCAGAGCGCACTGATAACTCAAAGATTCTCCAGCCAGAAGTCCGGATGCCGCGAAGTCGATGCCGTGCCGGTTTTGGGCAAAAATGGCTTTTACAGGATTTGTTTCGGCAACTACCTGATTGAGCGTACAGGTTGTGTCCGTATAGGAGCTGCATCCTGTCCAGGTGGAGAACAGATAGCGGCCGCCCGGATCATTGGCGACATAGCCGATTTCGCACGTGGCGCCATACGACGCGGAGAAGGTGCCGGAAGTTCCCTCCTCTGCATGGCAATCAGTCCATTCGGAGCTTCCCTGTGCCTTACATCGGCAGGTGAACGTATAGGACGCGCTTGTGGGGGCGGATTCTGTGCCGTCGATGACGGCCACGGCACGGGCGGAAATGACAGGAGCGCGCTGTTCAAAGGCGCCCTCCGCTCGTAAGTCTCCCTTGTCGGCGTCCAGCGTAAGCGTGCAGGGATTTTGTAATTCGGCCGATGTATTCGCGACAATTTGGCACGTGTAGCCGTTGGAGAGCGTCCAGCCTGTGAATTTGTAGGTGGAATTAGGGGCAGCGGCCAGAGTGACGGAAGTGCCCGCGCTGAGATGCGTCCCGCTCGCGACAGTGCCGGAAACGGTTCCCATGTCTGTATTGGAGCTTCCGTAAGTGAAGAGATATTGCCGGTCCATGACGGCCGTGAGCGTCCATCCCGTCCCTATTGCACCTGAACAAACAGGCCGGCCGTTGGCGTCGTAGCTGACAGTCGGGCAGCCTTCCATCCACTTGGCAAACACATAGCGGCCAGAGTCTGCGGGCTCTGCCGGAGTCACCGTGAATGCGATTTCATCCGTATTTTCGCCGGAACATGAAACAGAATGACTTGCCCCGGAAGTGCATGCGCATTTGTCGCTGCTGGCTTCTGAGCAGTGCCCTTCCAGCGTTCCCGCCTCGGAGTCAGAGAGCGCGGCTTGAACCGTATAAAGGCCTTTGACGAAGACAGGGGCAATGGAAACTTTGCCGAAGGAATTACCAAAAGAGCATGTCAAAGTCCTGCCATTTGCGCTGCAGGCAGCACTCGCGCTCACGCCCCAATCCTCCAATTCGTATCCCTCGACGGGAACGGCAGAAATGGTGACTTCCGTTAAAGTCGTATAGGCGGTGCATCGAGGGGGATTGGATGATGTGGACGAGCACAATAAGCCGATGGCGTCTGATGTGACGAGTCCCATTCCCTCGGGAACAGCAGAGACGACTGCATGGTAGGTCTTTTCTTCACTGCATTCTTCACACACTTGACAGGGATAATTCAGACATTGGTCGGGCGAGGAGAATGAGCGGCAGTTTTCCTTATGTGTTTCATCGCAGATTGCGCCCTCGGAATTGGATTCCATGTGATCACATGTCTCGTTGAAGGGCGCCTCGGAATTGACAAATCCGTCGCCGCAGCCCACGCGAACCATGGATTTGCAGTCCTGAGCGCACACCTGGCAGGTCTTGGCCCCGTTGGGACATTGCGTGAGGCCGTTTTGACTGCCCCAGTCGCAGACCTCGCCCGCAAATGTATTCACCAGACCGTCGCCGCAGATATTTTTGGCGCAGTTGTAATTGCAGAATTCTCCTTCTTCCAAACCCCGCATCCTGCTCAGACACTGGCTGATGCACTCAGTCTTTTCGGCAGCACCTTCGTCATACTGACTGCATTCTTCGCAGAGCTCGTCGTTGCTCGAGAGCCGCTTTGTCTGGCTGTGGTCGCATTCTTCCTTGCCCAGATGGAGGAATCCGTCACCGCAGTAGGCCAGCTTGCAGGATTTGGAGATGCAGACAGTGACCAGCTCGTCGTTTTCGCCGCTGCAGGACGCCCCCTCCCCCTGTTCAGCTAAACCGCTGTAGCAGCCCGTCAGAACCTCGCTCGTTGGACAGCTCGTGGGGTTCCAGCTTTCCGATCTGGTGAGGCACATCTGCTGGACACTCTCGCTGATGCAGTTTCTCAGTTCGTAGCACTTGGAATCTGATGCATCCCACCTGCCTTTGGCGGCCATGCACTGACTTTGAGACATGCTCTCGGTGGGCGTCTCCATGTAGAGAACCCTGTTCCAGGTGCCGTCCATGGAGGTCAAATTTTCGGTGATGATGCAGAAGCCGGTGTTGTCTGTGCCAGGACCAGTGTCGCACTGCTCTCCGGTTTCCACAGTGCCGTTGCCGCAGGTCAGACCGCTCATGCAGGCCTTGCAGCCGTTGACAGGCGGATCACAGACTTCGTTCTTGCTGGTGTCGATAACGCCGTTGCCGCAGATTTGGGTGGAACGGCAGTCGTCCGAGCAGCCAATCGTCTCACCTTCCCAGCCATCTTGGGTGCCGTCGCACACTTCGCCCACGTCAATGATGCCATTGCCGCACGAAATATCAGTGCAGTCACTGTGGCAGCGTCCATGGAAACGCTCATCATTCAAATAGATATGCGTGTAATAATATTCAGCGGAAGCACGGCGGCGTTCACTCGAGAGAGTTTTGTTATCCCCCTGAGCTTCCTGTGCAAAACTCACCGTCCAGGCCGAGCCGGAACCGCTGCAGAAGGAATGCTTCACCCCTTCATCATCGGTGAATAAATAACGCTCATTGGCTGTATCCGCGTTCAGCGACTGGCAAAATGCTTCGAGCGCTTCCCTGAAGCGCAGACGCGCGGCAGGCAAATTTCCGGATTCTCCCTCATCGCATTCTTCACCGGCCACACTGTTGAGAATGCCGTCGCCGCACTGGCTTCTTGTGCAGTCGTAGTTGCAGATGATTTCAGTGTCGCAGTTCTCCGCATCGCTGGTCGCCAGACTGCCTTCTGCGCAGGCATTGTGTTCATTGACAGGAGAAGAGGCGCCTTCCGGCGTTCCGGGGTCACATTGCTCATTGGCTTTCGCGTTCCAGATGCCGTCGCCGCAGAAAGATTTCTGGCACGTGCTGGTGCATTCCCGCGATCCATTTTTGCCTGAATCGCACTGCTCGCCTGCCTCCTGATTGGTGACGCTGTCGCCGCACGAGCTGGTTGTGCAGTTGAAGTTGCACGTCGGCGTCTCGAAGCAGCTTCCCGACGCGCAATTTTCCATGGGGTCACAGTCTTCGCCCGCAGCCGGGTTGGTGACGCCGTCGCCGCACGAGCTTCGGGTGCATTGCCTTGTACAGACGGCGCTGCCCGTCTCCCCGTCGTCGCATTCCTCACGTATGAAATTGCCCTCGCTGTCCTTCGCATCTGAGTCTCCCAGAAATTCATCCCCACATCGGTTGAGCAGACAGGTATTTCGGTTACATCGAAGATTGTTTTCATAATCCGGATGCGCAGGGTCGCACTGCTCCTCGTAGCCAAACTTGGTGTTGTAGCCGATGAAGCCGTCACCGCAGGTGTTCAAACGGCACGTGACAGGATGGCAGTGCGTTGTGACCTCCTTGCCTTCGCCGACTGTCATGGGAGCGCCCGGATCGCAGTCCTCGCTAGCGGTATTCACATAGCCGTCGCCGCACGAGCTGAGTTTGCACTTCTGGGTGCAGACGGCGGTGTCCACCCCCCTGGTGTCGCATTCTTCGCCCTCTTCCTGAATGCCGTTGCCGCAGTAACTGATTTTGCAGTCGTCGGTGCAGCGGGCCAGCCCTGATTCACTCAGAGACTGATATTCCGCAGGGAACTGCGCCAGGATTCCTCTGCCTTTATCCCCTTTGTCGCACTGCTCCCACAATGCCTGGGGCACATAGGCATATCCTGTATCCAAAACACCGTTGCCGCAGGTCAGATCGGACGTGCAGTCTGCGCTGCATTCGGATGTGCCGACGGAGCTGTTTTCACCCAATCCATGGTCGCAGGCCTCCTGAGGGTCCACAATGCCGTTGCCGCAGGCTAGGTTGGACTTGCAGTCGTCAGAGCATTTGCTGTCGATGCCCGGATCGCAGACCTCATTGCGCACATAAGTGCCCGAATCAGGGTCGAATCGGATGGCATCCAGAACGCCGTTGCCGCAGGTTTCTCCCTTGCAGTCCATGGAGCAGCCGTCGCCGTTCTGGCGGTTGCCGTCATCGCACTCTTCTCCCTCGTCCACAGTTCCGTTTCCGCAGAGGGTGCTGATGCAGATGGCCTGATTGGCAGCGCAGCGGAAACCCTCGCCGCAGCCGTATTCGATAGTTTGTCCATTAGGCTGCTTGAATGAACAGCTGGTGGTGGCCGGTTCGCTGCAGCCCCAGAGGAAAAGGCTGGTGAAGACGGCGGACAGGCAAAGGAAGAACTTATTTGAAATGCGGTATTTCATCGTCTTCTCCTTCGGCAATCAGCCTTCAGGCAGGCTGGTTGTGGAGAGGAAGGACGGACTTCTGGGGCGTTTTGATTTTCTGATGCCCTGACCGTCCGCACAAAACAGCTGGCTTTAAAAATCGGCTAAAATTCAAATGCGGCCATCACACCTGCTGAATCAGGGGAAATCACAGGCAGCACCGTGACCTTGGGAGCAGCGGCCGCAGATGAAGGCGGATTTTGGGAGTCGCCCTTCTCGCCAGAACTTTCGGGCACATAAGGCCTCGGACGGTTCAGATAGAGCAGGACGCTTCCGGTAATGATGGCCGCGCCGCCGATGCCATACATGGCCATGGCAATTTTCTGATTGCGCTCGCCGCTGGATCGCTTGTTGGCCAAATCGGTGGTGATGATTGTCCCGCTGCTTGTGCCGCCCACATCGTAGGAACCGCCGTTGAGGTCTTCGCCTGTGCCAGGCGTTGAAATGGACTGGTTCAGTGCATCGTCATATTCGCTGATGCTCTGACGGCCCTTGATATGGAGGGCCGCGCCGATGCCCGCGACCACGATGCCTGCACCAAATACCGCCCAGGGGCGCCAGACGGGCCACAAGCGGCGGTATTCAGTCATTTCAGTCGCCGTCATAAGCACCATGTCATATTGCTGCCTCTGACCGGGGGCGAGAGAGGGGCTGACCTCATTGTTCACATAGCCCTCTTTCTTGGCCACAATGGCGTGAGGGCCGGGGCGAACAAAATCAGAAAATTCTCCCGGACCGACAAAAAGCTCCTGGCCGTCCATGGCGACCACAGCCCCCTCCAGATCGCAGCGGATAACTAGGTGTGCCAGCTGGGATTCCACCATCACCTTATAATTACGCGCCTGCTCATACTTTTCGGTATCGATGGGCTCAGGGCCGTAGGCCATGGCCTTGTTCAGATGCGTCAGCACTTCGGTCGGCCGGTCCAGATTGAGGAGCGCCAAGACTAGATTGTAGTGAATGGCGGGATGATCCCAGTGACTCAGTGCTTCCCGATACTTGTTCGCCGCCTGGCCGAAGAGCGAATCTTTGAGCAGGGCATTGCCTTCACGAAAAAGCAGAAGAGCTTTCCGCTGCTCGTCGGGAGCGACGCCCTTTGCCCAGGGACGTTCGGTGGTTTCCTGCGAATCCGATGACTGAGCGGCATTTTGCTGGGGCGGAGCATCCTGCTGGACGACTTCTTGGCTCGCCGACGGCTGGTCTGACGAATTGGACACCTCCCCGGCTGATACATTGTCCGACGAAGCATCAGCTGAGGGGCCATTGGCTCCTGCGCTGCGGGCGTCCTGCTTTGTTTTTTTCTTTTTCGGCGATTTGCTCGAAGTTTTTTTGTCCGCGCCGCCTGCTTTCACGCTGCTTTTCCTGGCGGAAGCAGGGGCTGCAGAGGCTGGCTGCGGCATGAGTCCAAAGCTCAGAATCAGAGCCTGTGCGACGCAGGCTCGAGCAAATGCAGAGGTGAAGTGATGGCTCATCTTGTAGTCACTCCCAAAGGTAAAGCGGCCGGCGACATAGTGTGCATGGAACAGTCTTTTCTCAACCTGCCGCCCAACTTCATCCCAAAGCTATAAAAACAAAGGAGAGAAACAGGCAATTGAAAAATTGGGGGAACCCCAATGGGGGATATAATTTTTATTTTAACATAATAAATATATAGAGTCCGGATGGCAGCGGAGGATCTGAATGCGGCAATAATCAAAATTACCCGAGGGCTGATGAGGCCCCGGCTGATGTCGATAATGCTGATATTTGTAAGATATATTACTATAATGTAAATAAATTTAGCTGATATTTAGGCTGAGGCAGCAGCAAATAACGACAGGGGGCGCAGCGGCCTGATTATCAGCGGAAACACCAACACCCTGGATTACTGCTGCACACATTTTCTTATTTAAGGCATCTTCCTCCCCCTCCCCCCCAAAAAACCGCTGACGCGCCGGTTGAAATCCATCCCCGCAGTGCCTAAGGGCGCGCCGCTTTTTTTCGAGGGAGGTTCGGGCAGAGAAATCACCCGGCCCTCCCTTTTGCTTTTCCCGTTCAACCAGCCGGGGCCGGACGGCCACACGCCCCTCCCCCATCGCTTTTAAGGAGCATGCAAGAATGTCATCCGTTCAGGAAATGAAGGCGCTCTTAACCCCCAAGTCCATCGCCATCATCGGCGCCTCCAGTAAGGACAACGCCATCGGCAACATCGTGGTGAAAAACCTCATCGAGAGCCACTTCGAGGGCGCCATCTACCCCATCAACCCCAAGGCCCCCGAAATCCGCGGCATCAAGGCCTATCCCTCCATCCTGGACGTTCCCGGCGAGGTTGACATGGCCGTCTTCTGCGTTCCCGCCAAGGCCGTTCTGGGCGCCGCCGAGGAATGCGCCAAGAAGCATGTGAAGGGCTACGTCATCATCACCTCCGGCTTCTCCGAGATTGGCCATGAGGGTGCCGAAGTTGAGAAGAAGATCGTCGAAGTCGCCCATTCCGGCGGCGGCCGCGTCATGGGCCCGAACATCGTCGGCGTCCTCCTCAATGGCTCCAAGGCCAACGCCTCCTTCGCCCCCTGCCTGCCTCTGGACGGCAAGACAGCACTCATCTCCCAGTCCGGCGCTCTGCTCATCTCGCTCGACATGAACACCTTCGTCCGCCACCTGGGCGCCTCGTCCATGATCTCGCTGGGCAACATGTCCGACGTGGACTTCGCCGACTGCATCAATTTCTACGCGGAAGACGACAAGACGAACTGCATCGGCCTCTACATCGAGGGCCTCAAGAACGGCCGCGCCTTCATCGAAGCTGGCCGCAAGGCGGGCAAGCCCATCGTGGCTCTGAAGTCCGGCGTCTCCGCCCACGGCGCTGCCGCTGCCGCCTCCCACACAGGTTCTCTGGCCGGTTCCGTCAAGGTCTATGACGCCGCCTTCAAGCAGGCCCACGTCATCCGCGCCCGCGACCTGGATGAACTCCTCGACTGCAGCCAGGCGCTGGCTCTGCAGCCCGTCATGAAGGGCGAGAACATCTGCGTCGTCACCAACGGCGGCGGCATCGGCGTTCTCTCCAGCGACTCCGCCGAGGCCTACGGCGTTCCCCTCAAGACCGCCCCCGCCGACCTGCAGGTCGAATTCAAGAAGTGCATGCCCGACTTCGGCAGCGCCAAGAACCCCGTGGACATCACCGGCGGCGCCGGCCTCAAGGGCTACGAGGACGCCATCGCCGTGGCCCTCAAGAGCGACTGGGTGAACGGCCTCGCCGTCCTCTACTGCGAGACTGCCAACACCGAGCCCGACGAAATCGCCGAGGGCATCCTCGCCGCCGTCAAGAACAACGGCACCAACGGCAAGCCCATCGTCACCTGCTTCGTGGGCGGCTTTAAGTGCCAGGCCGCAGGCAAGAAGCTCATCGAGGCCGGTATTCCCTTCTACGAGAACCCCGACAAGGCCATGCGCGCCCTTTCCGCTCTGCGCCAGGCCGCGCTCTTCCAGGAAGAGGGCATCGCCGACGACTACGTGCCCGCAAAGGACGTGGATCAGGCCGCTGCCCGCGCCGTGATCGCCGCTGCCCGCGCCGACGGCCGCAGCGTCCTCACCGAGCCCGAGGCCAAGAAGGTCTTCGCAGCCTACGGTCTGCCCGTCGGCAAGGCCCTCGTCGCCAAGACCGAGGATGAGGCCGTGAAGATGGCCGCCGAAATCGGCTACCCGCTCGTCATGAAGATCGTCTCGCCCCAGATCATCCACAAGTCAGATGCCGGCGGCGTGAAGGTCAACATCAAGGACGAGGCCGGTGTCCGCGCCGCCTGGAAGACCATCATGGACAACGCCAAGGCATTCATCGCCAAGAAGGACATCAAGGACGCTGCCATCCACGGCATTCTGCTGCAGTCCATGGCGCCCCTCGGCAAGGAAGTCATCGTCGGCTCCGTCAATGACCCCCAGTTCGGCCCCACCGTCATGTTCGGCATGGGCGGCATCTTCGTGGAAGTCCTCAAGGACGTGACCTTCCGCGTGGCCCCATTCTCTCAGAAGACCGCCATGGGCATGCTGCCTGAAATCAAGAGCTACAAGATCCTCCAGGGCACCCGCGGCGAGAAGCGCCTGGATCAGGAGCGCCTGAGCGAAATCATCAGCCGCATCAGCCAGCTGGTGAGCGAGCTCTCCGACGAAATCGCCGAGACCGACGCCAACCCCATCATGCTCTATCCCGAGGGCGAGGGCCTGGCCGTTGTGGACGCACGCATCATCCTCAAGAAGAAGTAATCACCGCGGCTTGAGCGTGAGAGCGCTTAGAAGCTGCACGAAGCACCGAAACAGGAGTCAGTCAGACACGGCTGGCTCCTGTTTTTTTATGTGAGGGGTTCGCGCGCCGTCCTCTCATCCAAGCTGATTCAGCCGATTCGCCAGACCGCTGCCCCGACCGACGCCGCCGGAGAATCTCATGCGCAAACAGGTCCTCTTCCCCCTCATCATCGCCCTGCTGGCCGCCAAGTTTGCCCTGGACACGGTGGCGGACTCGGACCTGTTCTGGCACCTACGTCTGGGCGCCGACATTCTGCAGAACGGCCTCCGCACGAAGTTTCTCTATTCGTGGACGTTCACCGGGGACTGGCCGCCCTTCGACTGGCTCTCGCAGCTCCTGATGGCGCTCGCTTTCAGGCCCGCCGGATTCGCCTCTCTGGCGCTCTTCAAAGGCGCGGCTGCGGCCCTCCTGGGCCTGTGCGTCTATCGAACGGCGCTCACAAGGGCAGAGGGGAACGCCAATGCGGCAGCCCTCACAGCGGCAGTCATGGTGTTCGCCGCCGCCGGAAACCTCTCCACGCGCCCGCTGCTTCTGGGACACCTCTTCCTCGCCGCCGAAGTGCTTCTTCTCGAAGAGCTGCGGCGCGGTGCGTCCCGGAAGCTCGCGCTTCTCCTGCCTCCCCTCTTCATTCTGTGGGGCAACTGCCACGGAAGCTGGCCCATCGGCCTTCTGCCCCTTTGCGTCGCCTTTGCCTCCGCCCTGATTCCCCTGCGGCTGAAATTCTGGCGGCCCGCTTCCGAGGATGTCCTCTCTTTTGAGCACACGGAATCGCCGGTTTCGACCGACGGTTTCATGAAGCGCCTGCCGGACTGGCTGCAAAAGCGCTTGTTTCGCGCACCCGACGCACGCCTCGCGCTGATTCTCGCGGCCGCAATCGCGGCGGTGCCCCTCTGTCAGCTGGCGACGCCTGCGCCCTTCAGATTTCTCGTCAGGCCCTTTGAATGGACGCTGGGCGGCACAGAGGCGCTGATGGACGAATCGCTGTCCGTGCCCGTGGGCCATCCGTCCTTCTGGATTCTCATGGCGATCCTTGTGACGGCGCTCTTCCTCACCGCAAAAAGCCGCCTGCCGTCGGTGAGCCTCTTTGAAGCGCTCGCTTTTCTCCTCACCTTTGCTCTCGCCTGCCTGCGCTTCCGCATGATGGCCTGCTTCGCCGTCATCGGCGCGCCCGTTCTGGCGGGGCTCCTCGCGCCGCGCTTGAGGGACGGCGGCTTTGAACACAAAAAGCGCAACCTTCTGTTTGCCGCGCTGGCATCGCTCGTCCTGGGGAGCATCTGCGCGGTGTCTGTCAAAGGTGCCGCCTCAGGTGCGGCGAATGAGGTTCCCGAAGCGCTCATGGACAGGCTGGCTTCGTCGCAGCTGAGCCGTCAGCGCGGCTTCAACTATTTCGACTGGGGCGGCGCGCTGGTCTTCCGTCAGGTGCCGACCTTCATTGACGGCCGTCTGGAGCCCTTTGCCGCCGCGGGCGTCTTTCGCGAATACCTGGAGATTGAACAATCCGGCGATGTGGAGCGGCTTGAACAGAAGGATGTCCGCTGGATTTTGACGCGGGCGGGACTTCCTGTGGCAGAGCGTCTGCGCAGCCGCCCCGGCTGGAAGCTCGCAGACACCGACGAAGGCGCAATGGGGGCCGAACTTTGGGTCCGGGAGGAGGGCCCTCAGCCATGAGACACAGCGCATTCGGCAGAGGAGAGGCGGAACCGGCGAGCGCAAAGCCTGCCGCTGACACGGACAGAACTTCAGAGGCTGCCCCTGCACGTGGACGTCCTCCCCGAAAAAGCCGTCCGCCCGCCTCCTGCTTCGACAGGGCCGTGCGGATTCTGGCTTTGCGGGACCATTCCCGCGCTGAACTTCATCGGAAGCTCACCGCCGCAGGCCACGCGCCGGAGGAGATTGAAGACGCACTCCGCCGCCTCTCTGAGCTGGGCTATCTCGATGACGCGCGCTTTGCCGAAGAATACGCCCGTCAGCTCTCCGAATCGGGAAAGGTCGGGCGGATGGCTGCCGTGCGAAAACTCCTGGCTGCGGGCATTGACCGGAACGCAGCTGCGGCAGGNNCCAGCCGCAGCGCAGGCTTTTGACGGCGTGGACGAGCTCTCCCGGGCCGAAGCGCTGATTCGCCGCCGATTTCCTCAGGCCGCCGATGGAAGCGCGGATGTCAGAGTCAAGGCGAGAGCGGCCCGTTTTCTGGCAGGACGCGGCTTTTCGGGAAGCGTGATTGCCCAGGTGCTGCGGGGAATAGACGACGCCTTCGGCACGTGACGCCGCTGCCGGACAGACAGACACGACGGCACATGAAAAAGCCGCGTCCGCAGCGAGGGCGGACACGGCTTTTTTTGAGTTTTCAGGGCGGAAGAACTCCGGCCCAGCGCTCAGCTATTTCCCCAAATCATCGATGCTGTCGAAGGCGTCGCTGAGCCAGTCGGAGCTGTCTTCATCACCGCCGCCGAAGGGGTCACTGCTGGCGGCACCGGCCGGCTTCTGCGGCTGGACGGCCGGAGGAGGTGCCGAGGGAGAGGCCGCAGCCTGATCGAAGACCGGCAGCTGGGCGATGACCGTCGCGCTTTCCGAATCGAACACCTCTCCTGCATCCGAAACCTGAGCGAAGACATCGGCCGCTGGCGCTGGCGGTCTGGACGGCGGCATCGGAGAAACAGCCGGCGTTCTGGGATGGACCGCCCCAGGAGCCGGGATGGTCTGCGTCTCCGGAGGTCTGGACGCGGGGCGCCTGGGCTGAACGTGGGCAACAGCCGGCGCCGCGGCAGGCGGCATCGATGCAGCGGAAGCTGCGGCAGTTCTGGGCGGCGCACTGGGCGCCTTGCCGCTCTTGTATCGGGCCAGTTCGAGCTCGACCACGCGCAGAGCCTTCGACTTTTCCTGAACGGAGCTCTGGAGCTTCGCCATCTCCATCTGCCGCTGCTGTTCCTTGCGCTCCAGCTCCTGCTTGTGCCTCGCGGCCATCGCTTCCAGCTCGTGTGCCTGGCGCTGCTCCACATTCTTCTGCTCGCGCAGCTCAGCCTGAAGCGTCTGCATCGTCTTGGTGAGTTCCGCGATGCGGGCCTTGTCGCGCGCCGCCTGCTGCTGAGCCGCCGCTTCCGCCTTCTGCAGCCTGTCGGCCGTCTGGCGAATCTCTTCCGCCATCTTGTTCTGTCTGGCCGCGGCTTCGGCCTGGCGCTCATCCAGCTCATCCTGAGCCGCAGTCGCCTTGACCTCGGCTGCAGCCAGCGCCTCCTTGAGTTCGGCAATGTCCCGCTTGCTCTTCTCGGCCGCGTTCCTGTGCTCGGCCTCCATGTCTTTCAGAGCGGCCTCGCTGCTCTGCAGGCGTTCGCTGAGCTCCTGTTCGGATGCGGCCTTGTCCTTCTCCAGCGCGGCCAGCGACTTCTCCTGCTCCGCAATTTGAGCCGCGCGCTGCTCCAGCTCTGCCGAAAGTTCCTGCGTCCTTCTCTCACTGGCCGCCCGGTAATCGTCCGCTTCCCTGGCCATGTCAGCGATGCGCGCCTCGAACTCACTGCGCTGGGCCGCCTGCTGAGCCGCGGCCTCCTCAAGCTCCTGGGCCTGCCGGGCAATCTGTCCGAACGATTCAGCAGCGCTCTCCTCCAGCGCTTCGATTTTGCGGGTGCTGTCAGCCAGCGCCTCTTCCAACTGCCGCGCGCGCTCATCCATCGTCTGCTGCAGCGACGCCGACTTCGACGCGTGGTCCGCTTTCTCCTGCTCCAGACGCGCGTTCAGCTCCTCAATGTTCGCCTGCATCGCCGCGGCGTGCGCCTCGCACTCTGAAATCCGGCTCTCCGCGACAGTGATCTTGTCGTCCCGGTCGCTGATCTCCCCGCGAAGCTCTGCCTCAAGG
>DBXV01000004.1:0-11566 GCA_002309695.1 Myxococcales bacterium UBA1203
TTGAATTACAACGGTTATTACTCCAAAAAACAACTGCAACAACTTGAACTGCGAAAAAACGGCGGCAGATACAGGATGAAAAATGGGGAAGTCAAGAGAAAAATCCCCCGGAATAAATACCTGAGTGTCTGAACTCCGGAAAATTCTTTGCCGCCGGAGAATTATTTATTTTCTCCGGATAATTTCCCTTCGCCCGGGCTGCGGCGCAGGACCTTCCCTGCGGACAATCTGAAATTGTCGTCCCTGACCTGCTGCAGCTCCTGCCTGATTCCGGCGAGACGGCGCGCCCGCGGCCCCTGTCAGATTCTCCAAACCCACCCGATTCAAATGACAAATGGCAATGGCCAGAGCATCGGCGCAGTCCGCGCGCTCAATCTCACTCAATCCCAGAATAGCGCAGACCAGCCGGACAATAACTTCCTTCGGCGCCTGGCCGGAAGCGCCCACCGCCCGCTTCACCTGAGACGGAGCATATTCAAACACAGGCAGCCCGCTCTTGGCCGCCGCCAGAATCGCCGCGGCCCGCGCATGGGCCAGAATAATCGCGGACCTGGCATTCTTTCCGTGAAAAACATTTTCAATGGCCACGGCGTCAGGGCGGCAGGCGGCAATAAATTCGGTCAGACTGTCATAAAGATAAGCCAGCTTGTCGGGCAGATTATCAAAATCCCTGGGCCGAAAAAGCGCGTGGTCCACGTGGGCAATGCGGACGCCGGCGTGCTCAATGACGCCGGCGCCCAGGTATTGCGTGCCCGGGTCAATCCCCAAAATACGCATATTCGCTCCCTTCGGCGGCGTTCAGACCGCTACAATAACTGGACGCATTTTCCCTGTTCCGCGCATTTTTCTGCCCCGTACTTTGGCGCCGTTTTGCTTACTAGAAACTTCACCCGGCTCTCAGCCGACCCGTCGGCCTGATGTCAGCCTCAGGGCGCCTTCGGCACGAAAAATCCGCCGAACACTTCATCCATGCGCGTGACGCTGAACTGCGCCGGAACCGTGAACGTCTCCTTGAGCTGCACGTTCCCGTCGGCGGCCAGGGAAGTCTCCAGAAGATAGCTGCCGTCCTGCCCTGGCTGCACGTGGACCAGCCAGATGAGGGACGGGCGGCCCTGAACCTCGCTGAAACCGAAGGCGGCCATCTTCGCGCGAATCCAGGCGGAGGCCTCCTGCGAGACGCCCAGCGCCGCGCCGTCGTCGAAGGGATAGTCGATGTTCAGCTTGTAGCCGGGCTCCTTCTCAGCCTTCACAGCCAGCGTCAGCCGGGAGGCCAGCACAGCGTCGCCCTTGAGCAGCTGCTTGCCCTCAAGATTCGCGAACACCGCCGCCGGGTCAGCCGCGGGAATGGGAGCGGGCCTGTCGGCCGCAGCATTCGCATTTTCCCCGGCCGAAACGGGCGTCCCCGTGGCCAGCGCTTCACCCACATTGCGCGGCAGCTCGGGCATGGGCGCGGCCTCCTCCTTGGAACTCGGACAGGCGGCCAGCAGCAGCGGGAGCGCCATCGCCGCGGCCGTCAGCACACACGCCTTCATGGTTCGCTTCATCGTTCTCAGTTCTTTCATGGCTTCCTCCTGGAAATGCCCCGCGTCCGCAGGGTGCGCCCGCGCCTTCCCCCAAAAACCGGCCGAAGGGAATCGGACGTCAAGACTTTCGGCGCCGCGGCGCCGCGGCATGGAAATGGGGCTTTTGTTTTTCTCCGAAAAAGTGAAAGCGGCGCCCCCCCCTTCGTTCCCTGAAACCTCCCCTCCAACTGGTGAAGCACCGCCATGGCCCAAACAGACTCCCCCTTTCTCATTCGATGCTCTTCCTGCGGCGCCCCCGCCGAGTTCGATGTCCGCAATCACATTTACAAGTGCGCGCACTGCGGCGCCTCGACGGACGCCAAAGCCCCGCTCGACGACCTCGACAAATGGCGGCGCACGGCCCGCGAAGCGCGCGACGCCTCTCTGAAAGAGCACCCAACGGTCGTCTGCACCTGCCCCAACTGCGGCGCTTCGATGGCTGTCAACGAGGGCGAGATGTCCGGCTCCTGCCCGTTCTGCGGCGGCATCATGGCCCGGCGCAGCACGGAAGACGGCGACCGCATCCCCGAGGTGGTCATTCCCTTTGTCCTCACGCCCGACGAGGCCAAAAAGCGCCTCGACCGCTGGCTCGAACTCAATCCCAAGGACCGCTGCGCGGCGGGCGTCCGGAAGAACCGCGACAAGCTGGAGGCCGTCTTCCTGCCCTACCGCCTCGTAAAGGGGCCGATGATCTGCGGCGTGAGGCGCGAGGGTGCGGAACGCACCTTTACCTGCGGCGCCTTCGTCAACGGCAGCGCCATCAACGCCTCGAAGGACATGCCCAACGACGTGCTCGACGCCATGGAGCCCTACGACTGGAGCGAGGCGCGGGCCTTTGACTGGGGCTACCTCTCCGGCGGGCAGAAGGCGCGCTTCCCGGACGCGGACGAGAACGAGATGCAGAAGCGCACGCGGGACGAGCTCTCTGCGGCCTGCCGCCCGATGGTGGAAAAGGCGCTGATGACCGTGGGCGTGCAGGTCGATGCCAAAATGGACGAGGCGCTGGACATGCCCGCGCTGCTGCCCGTCTATGTGCTGCGCGGCGAGTTTGGCCTCAGGGCCTTCGTCAACGGCCAGACGGGCCGCGTCTCGGTCGCGGACGACTCCACCGAATGGCGTGCCAACCGCTGGTGGCTTCCGCCGCTCATCATTTCTGCCGTCACCCTCTGGATGGCAGCCGCATTCACCGCCGCTTCGCACGTCTTCGCGATTTACGGCGGTTCCATCGGGCAGGAGATGCTCAAAGCGGCGACGATCGGCATGGTCACAGGCAGGACGCTCTCGATTCTCTTCCGGCAGACGCTCGCCTGGCTGCCTCTCTTCCTCGTGCCGCCGGTGATGTTCTTCATCTTCCGCCGCAACAGGGCGCTGGTCCTCGTCAAGCACATCGTCTCGGCGCCGCGCTGC
The DNA here is from genome assembly GCA_002309695.1 of Myxococcales bacterium UBA1203. Classification (GTDB taxonomy): domain Bacteria; phylum Myxococcota; class Myxococcia; order Myxococcales; family UBA5297; genus UBA1203. Next base: position 2,970 of record DBXV01000004.1, read on the forward strand.
CGCGCCATTCAGACGGGCGACGCCGGGCACAGGCTGAAGTTCGTCGAGGGCAAAGAGGCCGTCATCCAGCAGGACACCGCCGAAGTCCGCCCCGTGTTCTTCGAGGTTGACCTAGAGTTGGTCAAAAGGAGGCGTTCCGCTGTTCCGGGCACGGCGCACGATTTCTGGACGTCGCAGGGCCTCTTCCCCGCCCGCATCCGCTTCTTCCCGCCGCGCCGCGTCGTCCGCTGGACGATTCAGACCAGCATCACGGCCTTTCTGCCCGCCATCGTGAACGGCATCGGTGCGCTCTGCGGCGCCAAAGTCTTCACGCCGTCGCTGCTGGCCATGACGTGCCTCTGGCTCCTCCTCATCGCGCCCTGGCCGCTCATCAACGCCGCGCGCCGCATCGGCATCCACGTCTTCAACAAGCCCGCCGTTCAGCGCATCCACCCCGACGGCAGCCTCTCGTGGGTCGAAAAGGGTGAGGACGAGTCCATCTTCCTGGGCATCAAGCAGATTTTCGTCCCCTTCTTCACCCTCCTGTCCAAGTCGCTGAACTGGGCCTTCAAGACGAGCCTGGGCACCACGCTGGGCATCGGCGTCTTCGGCTTCTGCCTCATGCCCCTGCTCCTCCTGCTGCTCCTCTTCCCCGCGTTTTTCCTCATCAGCCCCATGTCGGACAACACGGGCAGCGGCCTGGCGCAGGCCTCCAGCAAGGGAACGAGCATGCGCCTGATGGAGAACCTGTTCGCCAGCAGCACCTATCTGACGCAGCAGGAGTGGGACGACCTGCCCCAGATTGACACCCAGGAAATGATGTTCGTGGCCGCGGGCCCCCTGCGCAGGCTCAGCGACGAGAACGTTCCCAAAGACCGGCGGGAGAAAATCAAAGTCCGCCTTCAGAAAACGCTGGGCGAGGGCAAGCACCTCAAGCTCACGGACAGCGCGGAGAAGAAGATGGATTCCCTGGATGTGGTCATCCCCCACTCCAGTGGGTCGTTCGTCGAGAAAGGCCAGCTCATTAACGAGCCTTACAGCTCCAAGCTGTTCCTCTCGAAGTCCAACCAGACCCTCAAAACGTTCACCATCGGCATCGTCGATCTCGAAAACAAAGTCCCCGACGACAAGCTGCCGCTCGTGACGGAGTTTCTGGACAACTTCCAGCGCGCGCTGCCGCTGGGCGGCTTTGGCGCCATGGGAGAGGGAAAGGATCTGATTGAGTTCTCGATGGGGCTCAACGTGCGCGGAATGAAGCGCGTTCCCAAGTCATGGGGCGAGCTGATGACGTTCTGGATGCTGGACGTGACCGAGACCGCCGAAAGGCGCGTCCGGGACCTGATCAGCGGCAAGACGACCAATGTCGCGGCCAGCGAGGCGGACGTGAAGGAACTCTCCGACGACTTCTGGCTGCTCGCGATCTGGGACGGCGACAAGAATGCCATGGAGCAGGGGAAGGAGCCGGGGCGGTTCAACAGAGTCCCGGACCTGACGCCGGAGCAGGTCATCGCCCGCTTTGACGAACATCTGGCCACGCTTGATTTCCTGAAAGTCCAGAAGACCACCGCCCTGAGCCGGACGTTTGTTTATCCGCAGCTCAAGACCAAAGTGGGCGTGGCCGCCCCCACCGTCACCATCGACGCCTCGCGGCCCAAGACCGTCCTCCTCCGCGCCGCTGTGAAGCTCAAAACCAATAAGGCCGGGGAAGACAGCATCCGGAAGAAGCTCTTCAAGGCCAACTTCAACGCGGGGGGAATCAGGCGCGCCTATTTCGACCCCGAAGAAAAGACGCTCGTCAGCGAGCACCGCCTCTTCCTGAACCTGCTCAAAAATCCACCTGATGACCTGGCCAAAAATGCCGTCATTCAGGTGCTCTCCAGCATGATGGGTTCGCTGGAAAAGGCACTGAGCAAGGACGAACCCCAAAAGGCGCCGGCGGAGCAGGGAAAATAAAATTGGGTGGATTTATACCTGAAATAAAAATCCCCTCTCCATTTTATTTTGGAAAGGGGATTTTTATTATGAATATATTCTTTAATTATTGCTCCTCATGTGATCCGAAATGACCTCCTCCCCATATCGCGACGCCGACAGATAAAATTGATGAAATACATTTCTCACGTCCGGCGCAGCGGCAAATGTATTCACATTCATATTTCCGTCCCGCAGACAAATTTCTCCATTCGTCTCGTTCAGGTGCGTCACAAAGAGGGAAATCCGGGGGGGATTGGATTGTTTTTGTGATGTTAATTGTGATTGCGATTTCGATTGTGATTGCGATTGTAAATTCCGAACGTCCTCCCGCACGGGCGCGAGGAATTCCGCCGCTGTCCCGTGCCGCGCATAGCGAATCGCCCCCTGCCAGGGATTGTCCACATTCGTTTCATCTTTCTGAACGATGCCCAATTCCTCCCGGGGACATTCATGGGGCAGCGGCCCCGCGCCGTGGCGCGTGACATACGTCCGGGTGACATAGACCGCCTCGGTCAATTCAAGACCGTATTTCTTCAATAATTTCAATGGATTGACAAGTCCCGTCCGGGAAGCGGTGACGTGGGGCGCGAAGGTTTCATTCTCCGCGTCCAGCAGAAGCCCCTGGCCGGTTTCAAAGAGCAGGTCAGATTTGCTCCTCAGAAAATCCGCTGTGTTTTCAATAAGATGAACAAAGTCATGGGCATTCCGGGCCATTTCCTCCGCGGCGTTTTCAATCACCGCTCTGGAACGGAGGAGTTCGCCGTATTCACTGCCGGCCAGAAATTGCGGCGTTATTCCCGCCTGTTTGATTCGATTTTGAACATATTCCCGGCGAATGCGCAGCATATCCTGAACAAGCGTCTGAACACTTTTGGACAGAAAATCCCTCACCGTCAGACGAAAGCCGGCTTCCGTCCTCAAAAAAGCCTCGTTGATGCCCATGCCGCAGCTGCCGTGGCGGGCGTTCCCCCGGGCTGTTTCCAGCATCATATTGACGAGAATATCATCGATCACCGTCACGGGCGTCAGCACATCACAATAAATCTGCGGCACAAAGCCGCCCGCGCCCAAAAAATCATGGATTTCATCGCGCAGCTTGAAGAGGTCGGGAAAATACGTGTCCGCCCAAAATGTATCGCAATGGCGGAACGAGCCCGAGGACAGCTGATGGAATACAAATTTCCGCCCGGCCTTCAATTCAACCGTATGCCCGGCCTGCGCGCCGCCGTTGTGCTTGATGACCAGCGTCTCCGGCGCGCTGCGGCAAAAATAATCCACCGCCAGCCCTTTGCCCTCGTCGCCGAAGTTCTTTCCAATGACAGCGCGGATATTTTCAGGAGATGATGCGCTCAAAATGTCAGACCCTTTGCTGGTTTTGGCTTCAATATCGACGATTTTGATACCGATGCTGATAATAAAATCCCCCTCTCCAGTTTATTCCGGGAGAGGGGGATTCCATTTTTGTCAGTGAGTCAGTCTTATATTATACTATATTAAAACGTCAGTTCATTATTCTTACTCTCAATTTTCAGCGACTTCAGCGCTTTTGTCACAATGGGGCGCTTCAATTCGGGCCACTGCGCGACGGCGTCCTCCATGCTCTTGCCCTCGACCATCTGCATCACGCTGATGAGAATTTCAGGAATGGCGTCGATTTCTCCCGGCGCAATCAGCATCGTGTGGCCGGGCAGGCGCTCCACGATGGACTGCGGTCTGGAATCGCTGTCCGCCAAAAACAGATGAAATACCTCAAATTTCTTCTGCGCCTCGTGGAGAATGTCCGTAACGCTCATCTGAACATCCTCGCCAAAGACTCTCGGGTAGAGAGGAAGCAAATTCTGGTCGCGGCACGATGCAGTATCGCCGATGGTGAACAAAAAGCCTTTTTTATGGCGCTTTTCATAACTGTCGAGGGAAGTGTGCTTTGCGGCAAAATACCACAAAAGGCTCAGTGTCACCTGTCCAGCGCCGCCGTCTTCCAGCCAGAGGTCGAGAAGCTGCTCGGCCACGCGGATGTCCGATTCAAACTGCGTCACCTGCAAGGGCGAATCATCATTATAATCGCCATAAGCGGCAAACATCAGCGCCGGGTCTTTCACCACATTGGTGGAATACAACTTCATCATCGTCTCATTGAGCGCCTCCGTGGCCACCTTTTGGGAGAGGTAGCCCATGGAACCCGTCACGTCGAGGCCGATGATAATGGGCGTGGACTCGGGATGATCCTGTGAATCCCGCGCCTCGCGCACCTGAATAAACTTCGGGTCAAAACGGGGATCGCACTGCCTGCTCTTGAAAATTTCCTTCTGATCGCTGCTGCTGCTCAGATTGCGGCTGTTTCTCAGTTTGCTCCAGTCGGCTGCCGTATAACTTCCGTGTCCCATGCTGCCATTGACCTCCGCCGGCTGAATGTATTTTTCAGCTGGCTATTCTGTGGTTGTGAAACTGCGGTGAAACTGCATCTTCAATATGCTGCAATATACTGCACACGCTGCAGCGCTGCTGAAATACAACTGACGCAATCTATCATTTCCCGGAGTAAAATGCAAGGTGTTTTGGGATGCGGCGGACACAGTTCATGTATAAAATGGGAATATCCAGGTAAGTACGCCAAGTCCAAACAAGACCAAAATATAACACTTTCAATCAGAAAAAATCATCCAGCTTCTACAAAGCTAATCGATTCAGCTAAAATAAAGCCTGCCCTAGCAAAAAAGCCCTTCCTCTGCCATAAGTTACTCAGGGGAAAGGCTTTGGTGTTAGAGCAGATTCGAGTCTAGTGAGGCCCGTTAGTCAGGGTAGGATGATGGCTTTTGACCTAAAGCAGCGTGTTATAAACTTGTTCTAGCTAAAACTTGGTGTACTCATCTGGATAACTCCTATTTTTTTCATCCTATTCCCCCTTTCATTGTGCAAAGATGTCCCTTGAACATTGTCCCTGTTTCTGATATGCACCGCCCCGCTGCCCCTGGCTCACGCTTCGCGCCGGGGGCATTTGCTTTTTCTTTTTCTTCAATCTTCCTCAATTCAATGCGGGCCCCCTTTGCCCCATTCATCCAGAAGGAACCTCCGCCATGAGCGATAATGACAATAATAACAGCGCCGCGCAGAAGGCCGCGCCCGAAGCCAATGCCAATACAAATACCTCCGATGAATCCCTCAAGGAGCAGGAGATTTTTCAAAACCGTCTGAAAAAGGCGGACGAGCTGCGCGCCAAGGGGGCGAATCCCTATCGCAATGGCTTTGCGCCGACGGCGACGGCGGGCGACATTCACCGCGAGCTGGACAATTTTGCCGCCCGCGAGGAAGTCGAGGCCAATACAAAACAATATGCCATTGCCGGGCGGCTGATGGCCATTCGCTCGTTTGGCAAAGCGGCGTTCGTCAAGCTGCGCGACCGGGGCGGCGACATTCAGGTCTGGGTGCAGAAAAACCGTCTGGGCGAGGGGGCGTTTGAGCTCTTCAAGCTGATGGACATGGGCGATTTCGCGGGCGTCGTCGGCACCTGCACGCGCACCAAGACGGGCGAGCTCACCCTCAATGCGTCGGAATTTGTGCCGCTGACCAAGTCGCTGCGCCCTCTGCCCGAAAAATTCCATGGCCTTTCCGACGTGGAGACGCGCTGCCGCCAGCGCTATCTGGATTTAATTGTCACGCCGGGAGTCAAAGAGACATTTTTGAAGCGCAGCAAAATGATTCGCGCCATTCAGCATTTCCTCGACGGGCGCGATTTTGTGGAGGTGGAGACGCCGACGCTGCACAAGCCGGAGGAGGCGGGCGGTGCCACGGCGCGGCCATTTCAGACGCACCACAATGCGCTGGGGCTTGATTTGAAGCTGCGCATTGCCACGGAACTGCATTTGAAGCGGCTCATCGTGGGCGGCATTGAGCGCGTCTATGAAATCGGCCGCCTCTGGCGCAACGAGGGCATCGACCGCCGCCATAATCCGGAATTTACGACGATTGAATTCTATTGGGCCTACGCCACCTATCACGATTTGATGAATTTGACGGAGCAATTGTTTGAAACTGTCGCCCGCGAGGTCACGGGGAATTCTCAGATTGTCTATCAGGGGCAGCCCATTGATTTCACCGCGCCTTTCAATCGGGTGTCGATGGTCGAATTTGTGGCCAACCGTTTGGGGCTGACCCGCGAGGACACACTGTCCGGCAATGGACTGAAAGAAGCCATCGAGCGCGAGGCGAAGGCCCTCAAGGAAAACGGCGGCGACAAGGACACGGTGACGCTGCTCTACAAGGCGCTGGGGCAGAATACGGCGGGCGACATGATTTCCACCGTCTTTGAGGCGCTGGGCGAACCCACCCTGGACAAGGGCAAGCCCACTTTTGTGACGGAATTTCCCATCGAGGTTTCCCCTCTGGCACGGCGCAATGACAATGACCCGCGCATTACCGACCGCTTTGAGCTCTACGCGGCCGGAATGGAGCTGGCGAATGCGTTTTCAGAGCTGAATGACCCCGTTGACCAGCGGCACCGCTTTGAGCGGCAGCTGGAACTCAAAAAGACGGGCGACGACGAGGCCATGCCTTTTGACGAGGATTTCATTCGCGCGCTGGAGCACGGAATGCCGCCGACCGCCGGCGAAGGCATCGGCATCGACCGCCTGGCCATGCTGCTGACCGACTCGGCGTCCATTCGCGATGTGATTCTGTTCCCGCTCCTGAGGCCCAATCTGGGGTGAGAGACAAATAGCCCCCCCAGAAAACCCTCTCCGAGCCTTCGGGACACCTTCCCCAAAGGGGGAGGCAAGATTTCTGTTGTAATGCTGCAGCCTTGAAAACAAATCTTGTCTCTCCCTTTCTTTAATGACTGAGCGGGAGAGACGTGCGTATGGATATTCTCGATACCATTCTCAGAATCATCCTCAGTGCATTGGAGTTTATTTCCCGGCCACGGAACTGGATTATTACCACAATATCACTGCCGACGCTTGTTTTTATTATCTGCAAATGGAGAAAATCGCAGAAAACAAAGAAATATGTTTTGATTACCCTATTGATCTGCTTCTTTCCGTGGATTGATTTGCTGATAGAAAATCTGATTTTTATGTATTTGATGCGTCCCCGGGAAATCCCTGAGAAAGTGACTTTGATTGAGGCATCAGAGGAAAAGCCTTTTTATCTGTATCAGGATAAAAAAGCATGCTATAATAAATGTATTCTGAATCATCTGACGGAGCCGCAGATCTGCGGGCCTGTTCATATTATCACCAGAAGGCAGAAATCCATTAGTTATATGTTTATCGGGACAGGCAGCTCGGTCGTGCAATGCCAAAAAGTCCGAACTGAAGACGGCATTGAGGGGTGGATGTAATGACGCCCAAACCTCTGCCCTTTGTTCTTTTGGGGCTGATGATTCTTCGCCTCTTTCTCCGGCGTATTATTCTGACGCTGCGGCGAAAACAAATCATCCAATGGCCGATGGTCCGCGTCAGACAGGCCATTCATGTGGCCAAAATTATTCTCAACTGCATCATCTGTCTGGGCATTCTTTTATTCGTACTGAAAACATCTGGCAGCGCCCTGTTTTATTATGGCCTTCTGCCAAAATCCATTGAAGATAAAAATATCACTCTGACCTTTGAGAAAGAAATGGCTGTTTATCCGGATTTTCTTCATTGCACCGCGTGTACAAATTTGCGCAGGGCGCCGGATAACTGCGAAAAGACGCTGCGGACTTTGATGCCGAATACTCCCGTGAAAGCCCTGGAAAAACAGGTCAATGGCCACGGAATAGGCTGCACCAAAATTGCCCTGCCGGACGGCGGCACGGGATGGATAATATACTCTATACACGAATAACCATGATAATTATTTATTTTATTACGATATTTTTTCTCACGGCGGCTCCCTGCTGGTATTTCAAAAAGAACCTCCGGAATTTTATTTTTTATCTGAAACTGCGCGGCGCGCTCCGCTGGAACAATCGAACAATCAAACGACTGGCAGTGGCTGCAGTGGTCATATGCAACACCATTATCTGCATTGCTCTCGCTTTTATCGCTGCAAACCTCGGCGCCGGAATTTACTGGCTTTACACATCACTCCCCCGCGATATTCCGCCGAAAGTCTATACTCTGGACCGCGGCGAATACTTATATTTAGAGAAAAAAGCATGTAATCGCATGTGTAATTTCCGCCAGGATACCGATGAAAATTATTGCGGAAAAATGATTTATCTGCTGCCGGGCACCACAGTCACGCAGACTGCCTTTATTCATCCGCTTTCTTCAAATGTTTACTGCCGAAAAGTCAAAACAGTGGACGGTATTGAAGGGTGGATGTGAATAAATCAGGGGGCGATTCTAAAAAAAAAATCCCCTCCTCATTTGTTTGAGGAGGGGATTTCCAGTGCGAAAAATTTATTTTTCAACAATTACTGCATTTGCTGACTGACCAATACCATCAATTCGGCATCGGAGCGTCCTCGGCATTTTCCAGCTCCGCAGCTTCCTTCTGCCACGGCAGCCGGCCAAAGACTTCGGCCATATCGTGGAGCATCGCCACCGGCCCCTCACCCAGCTGCTCCGGCAGCAGCTTCCACTTCCAGTTGCCGTCGCCCACGCCGGGGATGTTGAAGCGCGCCCACGCCCCCAGGCCCAGCACATCCTGCATGGGCACCA
>DBXV01000004.1:11597-184386 GCA_002309695.1 Myxococcales bacterium UBA1203
GTGGCAGTAGCCGCCGTCAGTGGCCGTGTAGCGCCGGAAGAGGTCTTTTTCCACAGCAGACGCCTTTTCGTACCACCCAACCACTGTGTCGTTGTCATGGGTGCCCGTATAGACAACGCAGTCATGCCCATGCCGAAATGGAAGATGGGGGGAAGCCGCGCCCTCACCAAAGGCGAATTGGAGCACACGCATCCCCGGCATTCCCCACTTTTCCCGCAGCTCACGGACACCGCGGGTGATGATGCCCAGGTCCTCGGCAATAAACGGCGTCTCGCCCAAAGCATTCTTGACGGCCGCGAAAAAGTCGTCGCCGGGGCCCTTCACCCACTTGCCCTCGCGCGCCGTGGCCGCGGTTCCCGGGACAGACCAGTAGGCCTCGAAAGCCCGGAAATGGTCGATGCGCAGGACATCACACTGGCGAAGCGCCGCCTGAATGCGCCGAATCCACCAGCCGTAGCCGTCGGCCTTCAGTTTGTCCCAGTCATAAATGGGGGAACCCCAAAGCTGGCCGTCCTTGGCGAAATAGTCGGGCGGCACACCGGAGACGAACTTGGGCGAGCCGTCTTCGTTCAGCTGGAAATACTGACGGGCAGCCCAGACATCCGAGCTGTTGCGAGAGCAGTAAATGGGGATGTCGCCGATGAGCTTGATGCCCGCGGACGCCGCCTTTTTGCGGAGCGCCTCCAGCTGCTGGAAGAACCGGAACTGAATGTATTTCGCGCAGTCAATCTCGCGCCCGGCGGTCTCGCGCAGCCTGCGCAGCCCTTCATCGGTGTGAAGCGCCAGCTCCGCGGGCCACATCCACCAGGGGCGGTTGTCGTTCTGCCTGCGGGCGGCGGAGAACAGCGCCCAGTCGTCCAGCCAGTCCTTTTCCTTCTCGCAGAAAGCGTCGTAGGCGCGGCGGTCGCGGCCCTGAGCAAAGAAGCGCTGAGCGGCCCTGGCCAGGAGGTCATTCCGGGTGCGGAGGACAAAGCCGTAATCCACGAGCGAACTCTGGGGGACACGGGCCGAATTCAGCTCCTCGGGAAGCAGGTCGCCGGCGCGCTCCAGCTCGGCCAGCGAGACCAGAAAGGGCGAGCCCGCCCAGGTTGACATGGCCATGTAGGGATTGCCCGCATCATCGGGGCCCAGAGGCAAAATCTGCCAGAACGACTGGCCCGCAGCCGCCAAAAAATCGACGAACCAGTGCGCACGCTCGCCCAGATCGCCAATGCCGAAGTCCCCGGGAAGGCTGGAAATGTGAAGCAGCACGCCGGCCGAACGCTTGAAATTCATGGTGGTCTCCATTTGCCGAAATAAGGGTGCGCAGATGTGGATACGCATCTCGCCCCTTGGAAAGGGCGGGGCCCTTAGTGCAGGCGCCTTGTCGTGTCCAGCCATCGGGGCGGTCCCGAAAGTCACCGTCAGGAATGAAAAACTTCACTCTGCCGGCACTGTTTCTGGACGCCTGTCCAAAGTTTGTTGGACGCACGTCTCACTTTCCCCCGCCGAACCAGTCCTTGGGGTCCACCGGCGACCCGCGGCGCCTCAGCTCAAAATAGAGATAGGCGCCTTTGAGCGACCCCGTCTCCCCCACGGTCCCCACCTGCTGCCCGGGCGCGACATCGCTGTCCTTCTCGCAGTCAATCTCATCCAGATGGGCATACAGCGAGTGGTAGCCGTCCCCGTGGTCGATGATGACCAGGTTGCCGTAGCCCCGGAAAGTGGCCGCGTGGACCACCCTGCCCGCGCTGACGGCGCGAACGGCGGTTCCCCGAGACGCCCGAATGTCCAGCCCGTTCTGAAAGGTCACGGTGTTGAACTTGGGATTCACGATTTTGCCGAAGCCCACCTCGATGAACCCGTCGGCCGGAAAAGTCAGAAAGCCCATGTGCTGGCGGGCGAACAAATCCTGAGGCGTGGGCTCCTCGTCGGGCACGGCGCCGCTGCGCATCTCTTCCAGATAGATCTTGAGGTTGTTCTGCGCGCGCTCCAGCTCCGTCAGCGTCCTCTCGCGCAGAACTTTTTCACTCAGAAGCCTGCGATGCATCGCTTCCAGCGCAGCCTTCTGCTCTCTGGCAGCCTCCTCGCGGCTGGTGGCCTCTTTCAGCTTTTGCAGATGAAGAGACTGCGCCGCCGAGAGGGCTTTTTCCCGCGCGCGCAGCTCATCGAGCGAAATCTGAGCGCGCCGCACCCACCGCAAATCGCCGTCCAGCACCTGAGACAGCGCGCGCTTTCGCCGCAGAAGCTGACTGAACGAGCGCGCCGACTCCAGAAGGCTCCCGCCCTTGTCCCGCGACAGTCGCTGCATGGCCCGCAGGCGAGGCGCCAGCATGTCCAGCTGAGCATTCACGCCGTCCCGCGTGGCCTCCAAATCCCTCTGCGTCCGCAGCAGTGCTTCCGCCGCCGCTTTCTCGGCCGCGCGCGCCATCACCGCCGCGTCATCGACCCCGCGCTGGACGCGCTCCGCCTCTTCGAGAGCTTCCAGAACCGACGCAGCCTCCAGCTGGACTTTCTCCAGAAGCGATTCCTCGGTCCGAATCTTCGTCTCCAGGTCCGCAATCCGCGCATCGACAGCCGAAGGCGCGTCCGCCAGCGCATCGCGTCCCCACAGAGCCAGCACCAGCGCAGCCGCTCCCGCAAAATACCCCAGACGCAGCCTCATCCGCGGTGCCCCCGCCGGCGCAGTCTGAGACCCAGCCATACGAATCCGGCCAGAATCCAGAACATCGAAAGCGCAGAGCCCGTGCCCGAAGCACCGCAGCCGCTGCTCTCCAGCGTCCACTGAGGGTCCTTCTCAGGAAGCGAGCCGCTGGAATTTCCCGCATCATCCAGAGGAAGCGGCGCCGCATCCGAACCGCCGTCATCGACGTCCGCCGCTGTCCCTGCATCCGCTTCCACAGGTCCCGCGTCCGTCCCGGGTCCAGGAGGAGAAATGGCATCACAGGCGTCGCCGATGCCGTCGCCGTCCGTGTCCGCCTGGTCTGGATTGGCGTCGTGCGGGCAGTTGTCCGACTCGTCCGGAACGCCGTCGCCGTCCGCGTCGCTGACGATTTTGGCGAGGGAAATAGCGGCAGCGGCCATGCCTCCCGAGGTCACAGAGGCCGAAGCAGAGCCATTTTCATAGCCCGCGAGAGACGCCGACGCCGTGTAGTCCCCGGGCGCGAGGTCAGAAAAAACAGCCGCGCCGCTGTTCCCAGTAGAGGCCGACGCGCCGCCGCTGAGCGTCACCGAAGCGCCCGAAAGCGGACTTCCCGAGGCCGCGTCCGTCACGTTCACGGTCAGGGCGCCCAGCTTGGCGAGCCCCAGGCTGCCCCACACCGTTTCGCCGTAAGTCGAGAGCGTTCGCTGATGCGAATTGGAGGCGTAGCCCGCCATGGAGGCCTTCAGCGTGTATTCGCCGAGCGGCAGGTCGAACCTGAAATTGCCGTTCTCGTCCGTGGTCACAGACGCGCTGGATGGCCCGGACACCTGAACCGCGGCGCCGGAAAGCCGCGTCTGCATCGAGCTGTCGGCGGCATCAAAGACGACGCCGCGCAGCGTAGCCGTGGTGACAGCCGCGTCCGAAACGATGACGGCGAGGTGATTGGCGACGACGCGCTGACTGCCGTCACTGGGCGTGTTCACCGCCGAATAGCCGCCGCTGCTGTTCTTCAGAACCATGGCCGACGAGCCGCCGCCGTCGAAGTTGATGGCCGAATAGGCGCCGAGCCCGCGGAGGATGTCGCCCAGCTCCGAGCACTTGAGGCCCTTGCTGGCATCCAGACGCCCATCGACCACCACCATCCAGAGTGTCTTCTTGTCCTGCGAGAGGCCAACGCCCGTCCTCGGATGCAGCCCGCCGCAGTGGCCGGGATCGCCGTCGGGATAGCTCGAAATGGTCTGACCCTCGCGCACGATGTCCGGGAAGCCGGAGACCACGCCCTTCATCCAGCTGCTGTCGAAGGCGACGACCTCGGACTGGCGGTGAATCTCGGCGCGGCCGCTGCCGAAAATGAAGTTCGCCATCGAGGTGCCGTCCGCGATGCCCCACGACTCGCCGTCCCCCGCCGACATGCCGATGGTGTCGTAGTTCGTGTACTCAAAAAAATCGCCGTTGATGGCCGCCGACGCGCCCACGGCCTTGGCGAAATTGCCCGGCGTCTTCTTCCGCTCGCCCGACTTGGTGGAGCGCAGCGAGACGCGGGGATTCGTGAGGTCAACCTGCAGCGCGTAAATTTTCAGGGCGCGGGGCGAGGTCGTGGTGCGCTTCAGAAGCCGCACGCCGGGAAACGGGTCAGACCAGACGTCATCCGCACGCGCGGGCAGCGCCCAGAGGGCCAGCGCCAGAAAGGCCGCCGCCGTCAGAAAGAGCGCCGGAAAAGTCATCGCCAGACACTGACTCCGCTGCTGCTGCCGCTCCATGACCGCCTCCCGCGAAACGCTGCCGAACCCACTGCTGAAAACATCACATCCGCCGTCATTCAGGCGGACGCGGCGCAGATGCTACTTCTTCCACAGCATCCGCCAGGGGTGAGACTTGAGCTCGGTAATCAGCGCCCGCAGGTCCTCATAGAGCGCGTCATCTTTGACCAGTGCCCCCAGTGAGCCCTTGCCCTGCTCCACGCCGCTCACGATGCGGTCCACCCCGGCCATGAGCCTGTCCGCCTTGTCGATGGTCTCGTTCAGCTTCCGCGAAGCGCTCTCTGCATCTCGAAGCGCCCGCTTCAGCGCCTCCATGTCCTCCGGCGTCACCGAAGCGGACAGGCGGTCGAGGTTGGCCAGTGCGCTCTGTGCCTGTGAAGTCATCGCCGGCAGGTCGCGCTTCAGGGCCGCCGTCACCTGCGCCAGATCTTTCAGCGAACGGTTCAGGTCGCCGTTTTTGTCCAGCATCCGGTTCCCCTTCACCGTCAGCTGATCCAGCGAGACGGTGATGCGGTCCAGCCGCTGAACCATAACGGCGATGGTCCCACCCTGCTCTTCGAGAAACTTCCGCAGGCCGGCAGCTACGAGACGGACCTCGCCCAGAATCGTCCTCACGGAGCCGCTGTCGATTTCCCCGGCCAGCGTCTGGAGCGTCGCCATCAAGTCCATCAGGCGCGGCATCAGCTGGTCCAGACGCTGGGGATAGGCGCGCAGAACAGCTCCCTTTTCGAGGAGCGGCGCCTTTGGGTCACCCTGCGCCAGCTCGACGTACGCCTCGCCCAGCGGCCCCTGCGTCGCGAACTCGATGCGCGTTCCCTGATGGAGTCGGCCGTAAATCTCGCGGTCAATCTCCATCTCCATGTGAACGGCCAGCAGGCGCCCGTTTTCATCGGTCCGCTCGGGCAGAAGCGCCACGCTCCTGACGCGGCCAACCCTCACGCCGGCCATGCGCACCGGCGCACCGCGGGGAATGCCTTCCGAGTGCGAAAGGTCGGCCCGCAGCAGCTCTCCCGACGGCGAAAACGCGTCCATCAAAAAGAGCAGCCCGGCGGCGCCGGCCAGTGCGGCGGCGATGAGGATGCCCACTTTGATTTCTGTCCGCCGCTCGTCCGCCATGATTCCTTCGTTTCCTCAGCCGTTGTCCTGCCAGTCGCTCTGCAGCTCCTGAATGATGGCCATGGCAGTCCGCCGCGCGTGCTCCAGATCGTCCTCGGGATAGGACACCGCGCCCACCACAGGATGGCCGCCGCCGCCGTAGCGCTCGCAGATGCGGGCCAGGTCGTGCGTGCGAAGTTCCGGATGCCAGGGATTGGACCCAACCGACACCTTGGAACGTCCCGGACCGCGGCTGACGGCCACTGTGTAGCGCGCCTCAGGGAACTGCTCGTAGGGAATGAACTTGTTGACGTTGCCCAGATACAGGTCGCCCACGTCGTAAAAAGCCACGCCCTTTTTCAGCCGGGTCCGGCTGTGAACCGTCTCCACCACGTGGAGGTGGCGCTCGTAGAGGGGGCCCAGGCGCTCGCTCACGTAGTCCAGATTCACGATTTCACTCAGCGGCCGGCGCTGCAGATCGCCGATGAGCCGGGGAATGAAGTCAGGCCCGGGGCTGGCCTCAATGACCAGCATCAGCCTGAGCGCGGGAGCGTCGAGGCGAACAGCGCTGGCCGCATCGGGAAAAGCCGCGCCGTCGATGATCTCTGCCCAGTGAATCAGCTCGTTCAGAGGCTCGGTGTCGAAGCCGAACTTTTCGCGCAGTGTCCGGGCAATGAAGCGCGTGCAGCTTTTGGCTTCCGGGTCGTGAAACTTCCGGCCGCTGGTGTCGGCCCGGAAGTGAGCCTCCTCGCCGGGATTGGGGAAGCTGGAAACGTGATGGTCGAACCACCACGTCAGCTTCGGGGACGTCGAGTAGCGGAAGTCCACCAGCGCGTTCACATCCCCGTCGAAGAGGGCGGGATCCAGAGGGGCGGAACTTCCGTGGGACATGCCCTGATAGGCCACCTCCCCGCCGCTTCCGAGCACGCCCGTCTCGCGAAAGAACCGCGTCATGACGGCCGCCGAGGAGGCGCCGTCGAAGCATCCGTCGTGATAAAGAATTTTGAGCCGCATGAGTCTGGACTCCTGTTGTTCTGCCGCTGTCAGACGCTGCCCGGCCCGTTCCGGGAAAGTCTGCTGTCACGGCAGTCCTCTGCGCTTTTTGAGGTCGTTTTTCCGGTTCACCCGCCGTCCGCTGAATCGTCTCTGAGAGGGCCGCGCTGCGAGAGTGCGTTGGAGAGCGCAATAAATTCCGCCAGCGACAGCGCCTCGGCACGCGCCGTCGGATCCACGCCCGAGACGCGGAAAGCCTCTTCCATCGGCACCTGCTCAAAGAGGCCTGCATCTGTTTTGAGCGCGCCGCGCAGCATTTTCCGCCTCTGTGAAAAGGCCGCTCTGACCAGCCGCGTAAAAACATCCCGATCGGCGATGACAGGCGCCTGCTCCCCGCTGTGAAAGCGGATTCGCACCACGGCGGAATCGACGCGCGGACTGGGCGTGAAGAGATGCCGCGGCACGCCGAACAGCAGCTCCACATCGGCGCAGGAAGCCAGAAGCACCGACAGCACGCCGCAGCTGCGCGTTCCAGGAGGAGAAGCCAGCCGCTCCGCCACTTCCTTCTGCACCAGAAACACCGCGCGGGAGACGTTCGCCCGCTGATCCAGCAGCTCGAAGAGAATCGGACTCGTCAGCTGATAGGGCAGATTGCCCGCCACGACGGGACGCTCGGACTGCGCGGCATCCTGGAAATCAATTTTCGCCGCGTTTCCCGCGACAATGCGGACATTGGGCAGCCGGAGCGTCTTTTCCAGAACGGCAATCATGTCCCGGTCGCGCTCGACAGCTGTCACCGAGGCGCCCGTAGCCGCCAGCGCCCGCGTCAGGTGTCCAAGGCCGGCCCCCAGCTCCACCACCGCGTCACCGGAGGACAGCTCACAGGCCGCCGCGATGCGCTCCAGAACAGCCTCATCCCCCAGAAAGCACTGTCCCCAGCTCTTTTTGGCGTGCAGGTCGTTCCGATGCAGCAGCTCGGAGGGCGAAAGAGCGTCGCCGGACATGTTCAGAGGACCTCCAGATCGGAAAGGTCGATTTCCACACCGTCGTTTCCGCGCAGGTCAAATTCGAGCTTCCACAGACCGCCGTCTTTGCCCGTGCCCGCGCAAAAAAGTTCCAGCGTCCCGACTTCCGTCACGTGCGCCTTGAGCCGGACGGGCACCACATCGCCGCGTCCGCGCCCTTCACCGGCGGGCAGCGAAGTTTCCATCGGCGGCAGCTCGTCCAGCTCCTCGATGTCCTCGACCTCGTCGCCGACCTTGTCGCCGCGCCGAACCGTGCTGCCGAACAGCCGAAACTGAGCGGGCTCACCGACCACCAGCCCCAGGTCCTCCCCCGGGAGCTCCGCCGATGTCCCCTCCTCCATCCCCATCGGCGCGAGACACAGCGCCTTCACGGGCGGAGGCAGTCCGGGAACTGCCGGCATCGAGGTCTCAATGCCCACGTAATAGGCGCGCGCTGTCCCGCCGCGGATGCGGATGCCCGCTCCCTGCCGGACGCGCCCGAAGACCGCGGCGCCGCGCGAAACGGCCAGGTCCAGATCGCCGCCCTTCAATTCGCGGGGAGGCGTCCCGCCGTCGGCTTTCACCCAGCTGGAAAGGACGCTCATCAGGCGCTCCCTCAGCTCTCTGGCCTTCATCACGCCGCCATTGAAGAGGACAGCCGTGGGATGAACGAAGCGCCGGCCAGGCACTTTGGAGGCGGCGGCATGGCGCGTGAGAAAGCCCGCCAGATGGCGCGTCACAGCGGCATCCGACGCATAGGGAAGCCCGATGGCCGTCAGGCCGATGCGCCGGGGCGCGTTGGGGAGCGCGTCCACAGGAACCACCGGGAAAAATCCCTCCACCAGAATTCGGGTCAGCGCATCGCGGGTCAGCACAGCCTTGAGCCCGCCGCCCACCAGACTGCTTCCGCGCGAGGGAACGGACACGGAAACGCTGTCCAGACTGGCATCGGAAAGCATGCGCTCCTTGGCCAGCCGCACGCTGTGGGTCAGCGCCACCAGCTGCCACCGGTCGAGCTTTTTGCCCTCCTGGAGGAGCTGCCGCTGGAGCGCCACGGCCAGGGCCAGGTCCATGTTGTCGCCGCCCAGCAGGATGTGGCTGCCGACGGCAAGGCGGTCGAGCGAGAGATTTCCATCGTCCTCGCCCACCTGAATGAGGCTGAAGTCCGTCGTGCCGCCGCCCACGTCGCAGACGAGAATCACGTCGCCGGGAGAAACCTGCTTCCGCCAGGCATCCCCCAGAGATTCCACCCAGGCGTAGAGCGCAGCCTGCGGCTCCTCGAGAAGCGTGACATTTTCCAGCCCCGCCATCCGCGCCGCCTCAAGCGTCAGGGCGCGGGCCACGGCGTCAAACGAAGCGGGAACCGTCAGCGTCAGGGTCTGCTTTTCGAGCGCCATCTCAGAATCATTCGCGGCGAAGCGGTGATTCCAGGCGGCGCGCAGATGGGCCAGGTAGCGGGCACTCGCGGCCAGCGGCGAAATTTTCTCCACGTCCTCCGGCGCGCCCGGCGGCAGAAAAGCCGACCTTCGATCCAGAGTCGGATGGCACAGCCAGCTCTTGGCGGAACTCACCAGGCGGGACGGCGTCAGCGCGCCCTTGCTTCTCGCCCATTCGCCAACGGCATCTCGGGCATCGGCATCCCAGGGCAGCGCCAGCGCGCCGCCGGCCGCCTCGCTGGGATGAGGCCGATAGAGAAAGGACGGCAGGAGCACGCTCTCCGCCACCTCTCCCGGACGGACAATCTGCGGGATTTTCATCGTCACGGGCTGCGCCTGCTCAGCGCCGCCGGCGCCGTTCGGCTGACCGCCGTCCAGCTGAATGAACGAGAGCGCCGTGTGGGTCGTTCCCAGGTCAATGCCGACGGCGAAGGGCGTCCGTCCCTCGGCCGCGCCAGATTCCCCCGCCGGTTCTTCCAAGCCTGATGTCGTCATCAAAAGTTCCCTGCTGCTGAAAGCTCTTCAGTCGTTGAAGCACTCATCTGGAACGGAACGCTGCGCACCCTGTCTTCCCAGGAGGCGCCTAAAGCTCCACTTCCGCCGGCGCGACCACCGTCATGTCCCTGCCGCCGCTCACCTGAGGAAGTGCGCCGCCCGACACCCGCCATCCTTTGTGACAGAGGATGCCTTTGAAGGGCGCCTGGCCCGTCAGCGCTCCCGTCAGCGTCACGCTCTTTCCCGCCGCGTCGCCGTCCACCGTGACGGTGCTGCCCTCGGAGGCGTCAATGACCGGAACCAGCGTGAAGCAGGAGGTCACAGCCTTGCGGCAGCCGTCATGGACCGCGCGCGCTGCCGCCCCCACATCAGCGTCGGAAAACCCGGCGATGTCCTCCTGAATGAAGTCCACGAAGCGGCCCTCCCGCTGGAGGATGGCCATCAGGTGCAGCGCATCCCTGCCGGCAATTTCGCCGTTTGCCGGAGAGCCGTTTCCGCCGCTCTCTTCGCCCGTGCCCGAAGTTCCCGGCGGCAGAGCCTTGTCCCTGTCATCTCTGAGCTGCCGAAAGCCTTTGGCCATCGCGCCGTCAGTCAGCACCGAAAAAAAGGCCGCGAATGCCAGGAAAATGCGCTGCGCGAAGCTCATGTGGGGAACTCCCCCGGGGGGCCTCCCCCGGAAAAAAAAGGGCGCGCCCTTAGCACGGCCGCGAAGAACAAAGAAACACCGTTCAGTCCGCCCGCAGCAGGCGCGTCAGACCGCTGTTTTGGCGTCCAGAAAAAGGAGCTTCCCCGAGGTGAAACAGGCTTTTTCGCCGCTCCGGGACTGCCCGGCATTGCCCGTTGAAGCGCCATCGGCCGTCGCCTAGAGGGCGCCCCCCTTTTTTGGGAGCGGCTGCCATTGAGGGCGGCCCTCCGACACGACTCAGACTCAGACGAGGAAAACGATCATGCATGACCTGAAATACGTCGCTCAGAACCTGGAGGAAGTGACCCGCAAGCTCCAGCGCCGCGGCAAGGTTGATTTGGGCCCTTTCAACGACCTGTTTGCTCAGCGCCGCGAGGTGAATCTCCGGCTGGAGGGCATCCGCACCGACGCCGGTGCCATCGGCCAGCTTCTGGCGCCCTCGAAAAAGCCCGTGACCAAAGAGGTGCGGGGCGTCTCCTACGCGCAGCCGCTCACCGACGAGCAGAAGGCCGCGCTCAAGGCGCTCTCCAAAGAGGTGAAGGAATCGCAGAAGGAGCTCGAAGCCCGGCTCGCCGAGATTGAAGGGCAGCTGAACGACATCCTCATGCGCCTGCCCAACCTGCCTCAGGACTGCGTGCCCGACGGCCTCTCCGACGCCGACAACGCCGTAGTGCGCGTGGTGGGCGAAAAGCCCGTGTTTGACTTCACGCCCAGGGCTCACTGGGAGCTGGGCGAAAAGCTGGGCCTGCTCGACTGGGAGCGCGCCGCCAAGGTCGCCGGTGCCCGCTTCACCGTTTACAAGGGCCTCATCGCCAAGCTGGAGCGCTCGCTCGTCAGCTTCATGCTCGATACCCACACGAGCCGCGGCTACACCGAGGTTCTGCCGCCGTTCCTCATCAACCGGGCGTCTATGACCGGCACCGGCCAGCTGCCCAAGTTCGAAGAGGACAGCTACAAGACCGCAGGCGACGAGGAATACTTCCTGGCGCCCACCGCCGAGGTGCCTGTCACCAATCTGCACCGCGACGAGATTCTCGACGGTCAGCAGCTGACGATTCGCTACTGCGCCTACACGCCCTGCTTCCGAAAAGAGGCCGGGAGCTACGGCAAGGACACGCGCGGGCTCATTCGCCAGCATCAGTTCCAGAAGGTCGAGCTGGTGAAATTCACGCGGCCCGAGGACAGCGACGCCGAGCACGAGAAACTGACCAATGACGCGGAAGAAATTCTCAAGCGTCTGGGGCTGCACTACCGCGTGGTTTCGCTCTGCGCGGGCGACCTCGGGTTCTCTGCCTCCAAGTGCTACGACATCGAGGTCTGGCTGCCGGGACAGAACACCTATCGGGAGATTTCGAGCTGCTCCAACTTCCTCGATTTCCAGGCGCGCCGGGCCAACATCCGCTACCGCGAGACGCCCAAGGACAAGCCGAAGTTTGTTCACACGCTCAACGGCAGCGGTCTCGCCGTGGGCCGCACCGTCGTGGCCATCATGGAAAACTTCCAGCGCGCCGACGGCTCCATCGTTATTCCCGAAGTTTTGCGGCCCTACATGGGCGTGGACGTGATTCCCGCGCCGTAAAGACGCGCGCCGGTAAACGGATCTGCCCCCGAAATGAAAACCCGCCCTCCCAACACTGGGACGGCGGGTTTTTTATTGTTTTTTGTTCGCGGAAGCCTGCGGCCGGGCCGGAATTGAGTCAGCAATTCAACAGTCAATGATTTATTTGTGTTCCCCCCCAAAAAACATTCGTCTCGTCTCAATACACATCAAATTCGACTGAATACATTGTGCATTACAAAACAATTCATTTTTTAATTTCCCGACATTGCCCTTTTTCGCTTCCGGAGATGCCGCGGCCCTTGTCTGAACGATGCCCTTCCACCTCTGAAAGCTCCGGGATTTTTTCCTTCCATTCCCTCCCGGACGCGCCCTAGGGTGCGCCCCGTTTTTCGGAGGCAGCCCGGAGGAAAAACCACAAAGGTTCACTTTCGGACTGATTTACCCAGGCCCGCGGACAAATGCCCGCGGGCCGTGCGCTTTGAAACGTCTGTCAATACTTTTTTTCTGATTTTTTGAGGGGTCTTCAAAGCGCAGCGGCCGAAAACAACCTCAGCACTCGTCGGACAGGCGCGGCAGGACAAGCGCCTTTTTCATTTGGGCGGAATGTTCCGCAGGGCATTTCGCCTTTCACCCACCCAAATCCACCCTCCCGGAGGTCATTTCCCAAATGGCAGCTTCAAAAGAGCGTTACGTTTATTTCTTCGGCAACAAGAAGGCCGAGGGCAAAGGTCTCTCCAAAGACATTCTCGGCGGCAAGGGCGCCGGTCTGGCCGAGATGACCAGCATCGGCCTGCCCGTCCCCGCCGGCTTCACCATCGGCATTCCCGCCTGTGAGCTCTATTACAAGAGCGGCAAGAAGATCCCCAAGGCGCTGATGGCCGAGGTCAAGGAGAATCTGAAGCGTCTCGAAAAAGTCACCGGCAAGAAGCTGGGCGACGCCAAAGATCCGCTCCTCGTTTCCGTCCGCTCCGGCGCGGCCCGCTCGATGCCCGGCATGATGGAGACCATCCTCAATCTGGGCCTGAATGACGTCTCCGTCGAAGGCCTGGCCGAGAAGACCGGCAATCCCCGCTTTGCCTACGACGCCTACCGCCGCTTCATTCAGATGTACTCCACGACGGCCATGGGGCTGTCGAAGGAGCCCATGGAGGAGATGCTGGGCAAGCTGAAGAAGAAACTGGGCGTCCAGAGCGACGTGGACGTGGATGCCGACAACCTCAAGAAGCTCTGTGAGGACTTCAAGAAGTTCTACAAGAAGGAGCAGGGCTGCGACTTCCCCCAGGATCCCGAGGATCAGCTCGAAGGCGCCATCGCCGCCGTGTTCAACAGCTGGACGGCTGACAAGGCCGAGACCTACCGCCGCGTCGAGAAGATCACCGACCTGAAGGGCACCGCCGTCAACGTCGTGCAGATGGTCTTCGGCAACAAGGGCGATAACTCCGGCACCGGCGTCTGCTTCACCCGTGACCCCTCCAGCGGCGTCAACGAGTTCTACGGCGACTACCTCATCAACGCCCAGGGCGAGGACGTGGTGGCAGGCATCCGCACTCCCCTCAAGCTGGCCGCGCTCAAGCAGCAGATGCCCAAGGTTTACAAGCAGCTCTGCGACGTCCGCGACACGCTGGAGCACCACTACAAAGACATGCAGGACATGGAGTTCACCGTCGAAGACGGCAAGCTCTTCATGCTCCAGTGCCGCAGCGGCAAGCGCACCCCCGCCGCCACCTTCAAGATGGCCGCCGACATGGTGAAGGAAGGCCTCATCACGCCTGAAGAGGCTGTGAGCCGCATCACCCCCGCCGACATCGAGCGCCTGTTCTACCCGGTCATCGACCCCAAGATCAGCGCCAAGGAGCTCGACGCCGCCAAGATCACCGAGGGCATTCCCGCCGTTCCCGGCGCCGCCTGCGGCGAGATCGTCTTCAGCGCCAAGGACGCCGAGGCCAAGGCCGCCAAGGGCGTTCCCGTCATCATGGTCCGCAAGGAGACCTCGCCTGAGGACGTCGGCGGCATGCACGCCGCCAAGGGCATCCTCACCGCCACCGGCGGCAAGACCAGCCACGCCGCCGTCGTCGCCCGCGGCTGGGGCAAGTGCTGCATCGTCGGCTGCGAGTCGCTCGACATCGACTACGACAAGGGCTCGATGAAGGTGAACGGCAAGACCTACAAGGCTGGCGACTACCTGACCCTCAACGGCAGCGACGGCTCCGTCTATGGCAAGAAGATGGACCTCGTGAAGCCGGAGCTCCCCAAGGCCTACCACGACGTGATGAAGATGGCCGACAAGATCCGCGGCGATTTCCAGGTCTTCACCAACGCCGACACGCCCTACGACGCTGAAAAGGCGGTCGAGCTGGGCGCCCAGGGNNACCGAGCACATGTTCTTCGACACCGAGGAGCGCCGCCTCGCCATGCAGAGCATGGTCGTCGCCGACACCACGGAAGACCGAGTGAAGGCACTCGCCAAGCAGGAGAAATTCCAGAAGGCGGACTTCTACGGGATCTTCAAGGCGATGAACGGCAAGCCCGTCACCATTCGCCTCATCGACCCGCCCCTCCATGAGTTCACGCCGAAAAATGACGCTCAGGTGAAGGCGCTGGCCAAGGAGACCGGCCTCACGCCGGAGCAGATCAACCTCCGCTGCGCTCAGCTCCACGAGTCGAACCCCATGCTGGGCCACCGCGGCTGCCGTCTGACGATCACCTATCCCGAGATTGCCGAGATGCAGGTGCGGGCCATCATCGGCGCCGCCTGCCAGTGCAAGAAGGAGAAGATCAAAGTCCAGCCGATGATCATGCACCCGCTGACCATCGACTCGAAGGAGTTCGGCATTCTCGAGGCGCTCACCCGCCGCGTCGCCGACGAGGTGATGAAGAAGGAAGGCGTCAAGGTCAGCTACAAGGTCGGCACGATGATCGAGATTCCCCGCGCCGCCCTCACCGCCGACAAGATTGCCGAGAAGGCCGAGTTCTTCAGCTTCGGCACCAACGACCTGACCCAGATGACCATGGGCCTCTCGCGTGACGACGCCGGCAAGTTCCTGCCCTTCTACGTCGATCAGAAGAAGGCCGGCATCTTCGCCGCCGACCCCTTCCAGTCCATCGACCAGAACGGCGTCGGCCAGCTCGTGAAGATGGCCGCTGAGAAGGGCCGCGCTACCCGTCCGGACATCCACATCGGCGTCTGCGGCGAGCACGGCGGCGAGGCCGTCTCCGTGAAGTTCTTCCACGGACTTGGCCTGCTCAATTACGTCAGCTGCTCGCCCTACCGCGTGCCCATCGCCCGCCTCGCTGCCGCTCAGGCTGTCATCGAGGAGGCCGCTGCCAAGAAGCCCGCGAAGAAGGCTGCCGCCAAGAAGGCCGTGAAGGCCGCTCCTGCTAAAGCCGCTCCCGCGAAGAAGGCTCCGGCCAAAAAGAAATAAGACCGAAGTCCTCTTCTTGCAGCGCATGAAGTGAAAAAGCCGCTTCCTCCACGTCGGAGGGAGCGGCTTTTTTATTGGAGCGGCAGCAGCGCGGACTCGCTGCCGTCACTTCTTCCCGTCAATCATCTCGTTTCTGGCCTTGATGAACCTGTCGATGCCCTCCGCCATCGAGTCGGCCAGCTTCTGCTGCGTCTCGTCCTTTTTCAGCAGCTTCTCTTCGCGGACGTTGGACAGAAAGCCCATCTCCACCAGCACCGACGGCATCCGCACGCCCAGAAGCACATAGAACAGCGCCTGCTTGATGCCGTGGTCGTGGGCCTTGGTCTTTCCGTCCTGCAAAGCCGCCACGACGGTGGGGTGAATGGCGCGGGCCAGCTGAATCGACTCGCCCGTGTTGGCCTTGCGCGACAGGTCGGCCAGAACCAGCTGCAGGTCGGAAACGCTCCTCTCGCTGGACTGATTTTCGAGCGCGGCCAGCCGCATCGAATAGCGGTCACTCGTCACGTTCAGCGTGTAGGTCTCGACGCCGGACAGCTTGCGGTTCTCCGCGGCATTGCAGTGGAGGCTGATGAACAGGTCGCCCTTGTTGCGGTTGGCAAAGCGCGCCCGCTCTTCAAGCGCCACAAAGGTGTCGTCCTCGCGGGTCAGCACCACGTCGTAGCTCTTGTCCTCCAGCGCCTTTTTCAGCTTGAGCGCCACGCCCAGAGCAATCGTCTTCTCTCGGGTGCCCCCCTTGCCGATGGCCCCCGTGTCGTGGCCGCCGTGCCCCGCATCGATGACGATTTTGCGGATTTTCAGCCCCATCTGCACCGACAGAGGAATGCCGTCCGCCGACGAAGCCTTGCCGATGGCCGCCATCTGACCGGCGTCAAAAAAGAGGTTTTCTCCGCTGTCATCCGGGGCCGGCTTGCCGGAAGCCGTCTGCTGTCCTCCCGAGGCCTTCGCAAACCCCGCGGCCAGACCGGCTCTTCGCTGAGCATCAGGACTGGCTGGCGCCGCCGCGGACTTATTGCCCGCATCCTTCCCGCTGCCCTTTCCGGCATTGGCCGGCTGAGTCCCCGCACCCGATTTGGCGGGCGGTTTCTTCGGAGGCGGAGGTAGCTTGTCCAAAGCCTTCTTCGCCTCTGCCGACATGTCCCCCTTCAATGCAGCCGCTTTCCGAAAAGACTCTCTCGCGGCCTCAAAATCCGGCGTTCTTCCCCGAAGGAACAAATTGCCGCGCTCGAAGTGCGCGTCGTCCGCCAGACTCGACTTGGGATAGCCCGTGTAAAGCCGCTCCCAGGCATCCAGCGATGCCAGCCGGTCGCGCTCCGCCAGAGAGACGCGGTAGAGGTCCGAATAGAGCCTGGCGGCGTTATAGAGGGCGTCCGGAGCGCGGCTCGACTTGGGATACTTCTTAGCCACCGCTTCCAGGCGCTCAGCCACGGCAATCCAGTTGTCCCGATACTGACGGCGCTTTTTGTCCTCCTTGAGCGCCAGGTAGTCCGACTTGGCCTTGGTAAACGCGGCTTCAATCTTTCCGTCGGCGGCAGGAGCGGCGAAGGCAAACGAGGCAAAGAGAAGCCCGGCCAGCAGGACAAAAAGCAGTGCGGTGCAGGCCGGGCACGTCGTTCTTCTGATTCGGGTCATGGCATTCCAACAATCAGGACTGCGGCGGCGGCACAAGTCCATCGAACGGCCGATGCCGCTGTTCCCGACGCGCCTTTTTCCGTGGACAGCGGACATAAAAAAGCCCCGCGGGCATCCATCGTCCGGACTTCCGCGGGGCTGATGTCATTTCCGGCTGAAACGGCGCCTCAGCAGTCCGTTTCGTCGCCGTCGCATTCGGGTTGTTGGGGCGCGAAGAACTTCGCGCAGCCCTCGGTGTCATATCCGTACAGATAGCCCGGCCCCTGACGCTGACCGTCCGTC
This sequence comes from Myxococcales bacterium UBA1203, assembly GCA_002309695.1. Classification (GTDB taxonomy): domain Bacteria; phylum Myxococcota; class Myxococcia; order Myxococcales; family UBA5297; genus UBA1203. The sequence goes on from DBXV01000004.1 coordinate 28,583, forward strand.
TTCTTGCAGTCACCGACGATGAAGAAGGCATTTTCCTCCTCGTTGCCGTTCTCGATGACGCCGGCATTCATCCAGAGTTCGCCGTCAATGGTCATGTACCAGCCGGGGAAGTTGTGGATGTAGGCCTGCGCCCCGGTCATATCCATGCGCCCCGTCCAGAGGTTGGGATTGTCGTGGTCAAAGTTGTTGGTCATCGGGGTGTCGGTGCCGTTGAGGATGCTGCCTGCCTTGATCACGACATCGCCCAGCCGCATCTCGCCCATGTTGAGGAGTCTGGCGCTGTTGCCGTTCAGAATCGTCTTGCCCGCGGAGAGAGAGAACTCCCCCCCTCCTGCGCCCGGCGTGTTGCTGACGCTGGACTGACCGTTCAGCGTCAGGTCGCCCAGCTGCGTATCGCCGCTGCTGCGAATGTAGGCCTCATTGAGGGTTGTTTTCTCTGCGACGTCCATGCGCCCGCCCTCCTCAACCTGCACGAGGGCGCCGCTCTCGAGCACGAGCTGCTTGGGATAGAGCTGCGCATTGTCCTGGACATAGACCTCGGCTCCCGCCTCAAGCGTGAGAACCCTGCTCAAGAGAATCGAATTGCGGCCGATAGTCAGCTTGGCCCCCGACTTGACGGTCAGAGTCGAGCTCTCCCCATCGCCTAGGCTCGTGTTGGTCAGCGTGACGCTGCTGCCGTTCGACAGGTAGTAGTTCAGCTGCTCTTCGTTCTCGGGATTTGTGACCAAGGCGGGGATACTGCCGCCGTCAGTCGTTCCATGATGCCCGGCGTCCTCAATGACCCCGGCGTCAGATTCTGCGGGAGCGGGTTTGTCCTTATGGCCGCCGCCGCATCCATACGCAGCGAACGTCATGGCTGCGGCCAGTACACAACTCGAAAAAATGGAAAGAGCTTTCATGGGCGTTTCCTTTGGTGAGGGGGGATGAAGAAAAAGCCCTCCGCGCGATGCGGAGGGCCTTTCAAAAACATCTGTGATTTCAATCAGTCGGGGCAGCTCACGTTGGCAGCACTGCCGCTGTTCATTTCACAGCGGGTGGTCACAATAAAGGATGTCGTGTCAGCGCCAATCACATTGATGGTGCCGCTGTTCATCTTGAGTTCCTCAACCTTGGTCCACCAGCCGGCGTAATTGGTCATCGTGCCGCTGTTGAACTCCAGACGGTGAATCACAAGATTCGGGTCATCCTTGGAGTATGGGTTGGTGATTCTCGCGCTGTCAGTTTCAGCCGAAGCCGGCGAACGTGTGCCTTCCACACCTATCTCCATACCATTATCGAAGGTGCCGGAATTCATCTTAAGCATTCCATCAAACACCATCTTGCCGAGGTTGGTGACCTTCACGTCCTGCGCGTTCACGTCCATGTCCTGGAAAGTTGCCTTGCCCTTGCTGGTCAGGGAGGAGCCCGCGTTCAGGGTGACTTTGCAGGCAGCGCCGATTTTGCCGTCATTGTGCAGTTCGGCACTGTTCAGAGTCAGCGCAGCGGTGTTGGTGCAGTTCAGTTCACTCGATTCCGTAATGGTGATGGCCGCGCCCGTGTTGGCCACGAGGTGGTTGTTCATCACGTCGACGCTGCTGCCCTCCTCGATGATGAGATTCGCGCCGTTGTTCACCGTCAGGCCACCGGCACCCTGAATGACCAGCCGGGTGTTTTCCTCGACCGTGACGGTCACGCCTTCCTGAATGGTGACGGACTCATCGAGATAGACGCTGGGGTCATTGCCGCCCTTGCTGACGATGACCTCTTTGTAATGGTTCTCATTGAGGACGTGGGCCAGCTCGGTGCCGGTGCTGGCATGCACATAAATGGGGTCATCGTCGTCCTTGCCGCCGCAGGCGGAAGCCGCGAGGAGGGCGCCAATAGAAACCAGGGCTGCAAGAGAAATCCTGTTCATAGGAAAAACCTTTCGTTGTCGTTGAAGTTTCAGAGGGAATTTCTTCCCGCCGCAGAGAGGCGGCCGGACAGGGGGGCGCGGCCTCAAAAGCAAGTCACCGCAAAAAGCAACATCCTTGTTCACTGCTCACTGCGCCGGGCAGATGCCCTCGCTGACAGTGCCGCCGTTGATGGTGCAGTTTTCGGCGGTCATCCGCCCCTGGTTGGTCACTGTACCGCTGTTCACTGAAAGATTTCTGAAAATATACGTCACCCAGGGGTCGTAATTGATGAATCTGGCTTCACCGCCATTGAGTTCCAGAAAATCACAGGAGACATCATAGTCATCGAGCCCCCCAGTCCTCTGAACACTCGTGTCGTCAGTCCCGTTGTGAAAAGTGCCGGAGTTAATGGTCAGCGTCCCACCCACATAAAACTCATTCAGATTGTGAATCATCGCGTCCGGCGCATTCATCTTCATATCGCCATAGACATCGACATGGCCTTTCAGACCGACATCCAGGGAAGAACCGGCGTTCAGGGTCAGGTCTTTTTTCACATCAACATCGCCGCGCACGACAACTGATGCGCCGTTCAGCGTCATGCTGCCCTGGCGCATCTTCAATGTGGCCTTGTCCTCAATCTCGATGAGCGCACCTGAATTGGCCGCGACGTCGCCACTATCAATCCAGATTTCGCTGTCCTCTCCGCGAATGACAATCGACGCGCCCGCATTGACCACCAGATTGCCCTCATCGATGTCGATTGAAGCGCCGTCTTCGATGGTCAGCACCGCGCCCTTATTCAGCGTCACCGACCCGCTTTCGATGTCCCGCCAGGTGGTGCCCCCCTGAATCGTCACGCTGCGGCCGTCCTGGAGCAGTTTTGCAATTTTCCCGGACGGGGGATTGACGACAACGTCGTCGTCATCATCGCCGCCGCAGGCAGGGGCCAATGCGAGAGAAGTCAGAGCTAACGCTATGAAAACAGGGCTCTTTTTCATGGGAGAAGCCTTTCTGTGAGGTGGAGTGGGGGGATTCTTGAGATGCCGGCCAAAAAAGGGCGGCGGATTCAGCGGGATTTTTCGAGAAGCATCAACGCCTTTCTCATGGCCGTGGAGAGCCCCAGCTCAGGCCAGTCGCCCGGACTGACAAAACGACCCGTCTCAGTGGGACGCGCGCCGTCGGCAAACGCTGCGGGCCAGAGCTCAATCGTCAGCAGACGGTGCGTCAGCGTGCGCTTCACGTGTCCCAGAGGCCGGGCAGAGGTCAGGCGAAAGCCCTTTTGGAGCAGCGGCTCAGCGGCATCGGCCTCGGGCAAAAGCTCAGCACTGGGCAGCTCCCAGAGGCCGCCGAAGAGCCCTTTTTCCTCGCGACGAATCATCCACACGCGGCCCGCATCGTCCCGAATTGCGGCGCAGACCAGCCGGAGCGGCTTTTTTTCGAGGCGGACGCGGGCGAGCGGCAGGCGGTTTTCATCGCCGTGGGCGCGGGCGAGGCACAGCTCCGAAACAGGACATATGAGGCATCTGGGCGAGGACGGCACACAGACGAGCGCGCCCAGCTCCATCATCGCCTCGCTGAACGGCCCGGGGCGGGCACGATCGAGAAACTCCTCGGAAAGCGCTTTCAGAACCGGGTGATTCTGGTCGTCGGGCAGCTCCATCGCCTGAACGCGGCAGAGGACGCGCGCCACATTGCCGTCCAGCACGGGCACCGCCTCGCCAAAGGCAAACGTGGCAATCGCTGCCGCCGTGTAGGGCCCGAGGCCAGGCAGCTTTTTCAGCTCAGCCGCCGTCCTCGGAAATTCGCCCCCGCTTTGGGCTACGGCCTGCGCAGCTTTGTGCAGATTGCGGGCGCGTGCGTAGTAGCCCAGCCCGCTCCACAGCGAGAGAACCTCGTCCAGAGGGGCAGCCGCGAGGTCGTTCACCGTCGGAAAACGCGCCACGAAGCGGTGAAAGTAGGGAATCACCGTCGCCACCTGGGTCTGCTGGAGCATCACCTCCGACAGCCAGACGGCATAGGCATCTCGGCGGCGCCGCCAGGGCAGGTCGCGCTGATTCACCTCGAACCACTTCACCAGCCTGTCCCGAAAAATGTTCAGCCGCTCCGTCTGCTCCATGGGGCTCTCCGCGTCACAGCTGTCAGCCCTCTCAGTCATCGCCTTCGGCTCTGACAGCTCCCCCAGAGGGGGAGCCAGGTTCGTTTTCAATACTCAGCCCTTCCAACAAAAGGACCCTGCCTCCCACTCCGGGGGAGGTGGCCCGAAGGGCCGGAGAGGGTAATAAAAAAGCCCGGGGGTCGGTCTTCGACCAGCGGGCTTTTCCCAGGAGGCCATGCAGCGCTCATGGGGGGGGATTCTCGGGACCTCAGTCGATGCTGAACGCCTCAAAGCGGACATCGGCGATTTCAAACTCGCGCACGCCGCCGGGTGTCTGAATGCGCACCGCGTCGCCCACTTCCCTGCCAATCAGCCCGCGGGCAATGGGCGACGTAATCGAAATCAGGCCCTTCTTAATGTTCGTCTCGTACTGGCCAACGATTCGGTAGGTGAACTGGTGGCCGTTCTCATCTTCCAGGTCCACAGTAGCCCCAAAGACCACTCTGTCCCCGGAGAGCTGCGTCACATCAATCACCTCGGCGCGCGCCAGCACGTCTTCAAGGTGGCGAATCTCGGCGTCAATCTGGCCCTGCTTCTCCTTGGCCGCGTGGTACTCGGCGTTTTCGCTCAGGTCTCCGTGAGCCCGGGCCTCTTCTATGTCCTTGATATTCTGTGGTTTTTCCACGGACTTGAGGTGCTTGAGCCGCTCCCGGAGGCGAAGCACGCCCCCGTGTGTCATCGGAACACGTTCGACGCTCATTGCTGATCTCCTGGCCAGAAAACTGGCGTTCATAAAAAAAGAGGCGGCCACTCCCGCCGTGGGGAATGGCCGCGCCGAAAAATTGGGGCGGCCTAGTAGCCCCGGCCCGCAAAAAATCAATGCGTGCGGAATAATGGGGAGCAAAGCCGTTCTGAACACGGCGCCGGAGGACGCTTTTCCGTCTGTCCAGAGGCATGTCCGAAGGCGCCGGACGGGCCGGAAAAACGCCGCGGATTTCCTCTCGACCGCTATCGGCTTTTGACTAAGGTCCGCCGATTTTTTGCCACCGCGCCTCTGACAGGGCGCCCACCGGAAAACATGGAGGCTTCCCAATGAAAAAACTGACGCTCCGAGCCATCGCCGCCTGCGGCCTTGCCGCTTCCCTCGCCCTCTTCGCCTTTTCGTGCGGCGGAGACGATGACGACAACGGCGGCGGCGGGTCGAACACCTCCGGCACCGGCTGCGCCGCCTTCGTCTGCGATGCCAGCGGCAAGGTCCGCCAGGGCGCACAGGGCACCGACGACGGCTACTCGACGAATATCGGGTGCAGCTACAAGGACGTGGGCACCTGCAAGGCCGGCTGCGACACCAACAGGACCATCGTGAAGCTGCCCGGATGCGACGTGGGCAACGCCTGCAACCTCATCAGCCGCGATCTGCCCGCGGCGGGAAGCATCACCGCCGATACCAAGTGCGCCAAAGAGGTCCTCTCCGATACCGACGCCTGCAGCGGCTATCCCTGCCTCAGCCGCAACGCCACCGGCATGGATACCGTCGAGGCCCTCCGCTACTGCGCCGTCGTCCGCTGCACCTCGAGCGATGACTGTGCCGCCGATGAGTTCTGCCGCTGCTATCAGGAGCGTCAGGATGACGGCAGCTACATCTCCGAAAACTGGTGCGTGAAAAAGGCCCAGTGATTTCGGCCTCTTCCCTCTGAAAAGCCTTTCGTCCGCGCGCGTTCAGCCGCCGGGCGAAGGGCTTTTTCCTTTGCGGACACAGCGTGTCCCCTGCCTCCGACAGCCGAGGTTCCCCCCATGAGCAGCATTGAAAAATCCCCCTCCACAGCCGGCGCATCCGCCATTCAGCGCCGTTCCAGCGAGGAAATTTACGCATCGGGAGACGCGGCCGCCGCCTGCCGTGCCGCGCGGGCGGTCCTTGCCGACTCGACTGCCTCCTCTGACGACAAGGCCCGGGCGCAGGCTTTTCTGTCGAACATCGCCATCGACCGAATGACCAAGGCTGTCGCCGGCGTCTCTCTGGCCGTCGTCCTCAGCATCATCGTCGTCCTCTACGTCTTTTCCTGATTTCCCGATTCGATTCCGCCCTCCGGGGATGCCGCCATGGATGAAGTCATCAATTTCACGAGCGCAATGACGCCCGTCCTTCGCTTCTGGGAGGCGCTCGCAGACCAGCTCAAAGGCTGGCTCCTCTCGCCGCAAAATTTCGTCTCTCTGGCCAATTCGAGCCGCCTGACGCTGATTCCCTCGGCCGCACTCCTCATTTACGGCCTCTTCGCGGCCTTCTTCGGCGGACGTCCCATCCCCTTCCGCATCATCTCGGTCATTCCCGGCCTGCTTCTGGGCTGGTTTATCGGCGGCTTCATCGCCTCGCTGACCGGGTTCCCCGCTACTGTGCTGGCCTACGGCCTGGCCGGCGTCCTGGCNNCGTCGGCGGCTACAAGCCTCTGGCTCTGGCGTCTCTGGCAATGGCGATTCTGGCGGGCATCTTCGTCTATTTGATGACGGCCCAGAGCATCACAGCAGGAGAAGTCGATCCCCTCGCGGGAACGGCGCTCATCTTCGGCGGCGCCATCTTCGCCGGAACGTTCGCCTACATTCTGGAGCGCGTCACCACGGCCCTGGTCGGCGCGGAAATCGGCGCCTTCTGCACGGTCCTCGGGACGCTGGCGCTGGCCCGCATCCTCCACGTGCACCTGCCGGTGATGAGTCACACCTATTTCGTGCAGGGAGCTCTCGGCGTCATCTTCGTCATCGGCATCATTTTCCAGTGGCGCTACGCGTCCACAGCCGAGGAGCGGGAGGCCGAGCGCGTCGCCAAAATTCAGCAGAACGTCCGGGAAAAAGAAGACCGGGAGCGGAACAAGCGCTTCGAGAACTACGGCAAGAAGACGAGCAGGAAGAAGTGAGCAGGGACTGAGAAGAAGATGCGGGGAAGGAATCCCCGGAACAGCACCCGCGCTGCCCGGCTTTAAGGTTTCGGACTTCGACTGCTTTTGCTGCCGACGAACGACAGCACGGCCGCGGCGCAGAAAACGGCCATTCCCAGTGCGAGGGGAACTGTCGGCGTCTCCGCGCCCGTCGATTCAGCGAGTGAAATGACGACGGACAGCAGCGGCAGGCCGACCGCCGCGCCGGACACAGGAAGCGCGATGCGCGCCCAGCGGGCCCCCCGGCGCAGAGCAAAGGCGTTTACGCACGCCATGAGGACCGCGTAGGCCACCGCCAGCGCACCCGCACCGTGCTGAAAGGCCAGATGCAGCGCCTGCCATCGAGGCGGCACCTCTTCCCAGGTCAAGCCCGCCGCCTGCGAGTGATAGGGCATGAACCGGGGCCACAGCGCGTAGAGCAATCCCATTCCCGCCACCGCCGCCGACGCAGCGAAGTAGAGCCCCGACGCGACACGAAGGCTCACCGGCATTTTCGGCGCGCCGCAGTCTGCCGGCCTGCCGCTGTCCGTGATTCCCGACTCAGCCGCGCCGCCTTCCGCCGCCTTCACTGCTCTGCCCCGTTCAGCGCCACGCCGCCCTGCCGCGTCGCCGCCAGATTCCCGCAGGAAGCGCCGATTTCACTGCCTCCGCTGTAACGGCGGCCCACCGGCACGCGCAGCACCTGAAGCATGTCCCGAAAGCGTTTGAGTTCTTCCGCGTCCGGCGGCTGCAGACGCCCGCTCGCATCGTGAACGTCAATCAGGTCCAGCTTGATGGGAATGTTCCGGAAGGTCTGCCGCAGCGCTTCCACATCCTCGGCGCCGATATTCACGCCGCGGATGACCACGTAGGCGATGACGGCCCTGTCTCCGGTGGTCCGGGCATAGCCGGCGATGGCGTCAACCAGCTCGTCCAGCGGCCAGCGCTTCTCCACAGGCATCAGCGCGCGCCGCTTCTCCGGGATGGCGCTCGTCAGCGAAAAAGTCAGGCGGAAGGGGTGTCCCTCCTCTGTGTAGCGCCGAATCGCGGGGGCCACGCCCGCCGTGGAAATCGTGATGTTCCGCCCGGAAATCTGCAGGCCGCCCGACTGCGTGAACAGCACCGCCGCCCGAATCACGTTGTCGTAGTTGAGGAAGGGCTCGCCCATGCCCATGAAAACCACGTGGCGCACCGGCAGCTCGGCTTCGTCGCGAATGACGCGGACCTGCTCGACCATCTCCCAGGTTTCGAGATTGCGGGAAAACCCCAGGCGGCCGGTGGAGCAGAAGACGCAGCCCAGAGCGCACCCCACCTGCGAGCTGATGCACACCACGTGCTTTCGTCCGAAGAGGGGAATGCGCACCGCCTCGAAGCAGCCGCCCAGCGGCGACTGAAACAGGTACTTCACGAACCCGTCCGCGGCCTGCCGCCTGTCCAGAACGCTGAGCTTCCCCCACGGCATGGCGCGAATGAGGTCCAGATGCCGGGGGCTCACCTCGTCCACGCGCGCCGTTCCCTGACCGAGATCTGGTCTGCCCTTGCGATAGACGGCTGAAAACACCTTGCGCGCCTGCAGGCCGCTCAGGCCGATGTTTTCCATCCGCGCCGTGAACTCCCCAAAGGACAAATCATTCAGGGGACGCTCCGTGCCGGCAGCACCTTCCGCGGCGGTGTCAGTCATGCCCGTCTTCCGCGGCGGCATCGGCAGCGCACGCGCCCTGAACATGCCCGCGAAGAAAGGCTTCCAGACGTTCGGCTGCCGCCTCGTCTAGGCCTCTGGGCGCCGAGGATTTCAGTGCGGCCGCCACCAGTCCGGGCAGCGCCAGATACTGAGCCAGATATTCCCGGCACGGCGGGCACAGCTTGAAATGGCGGTCCAGCGCCCGGCGCCTGTCCTCGTCCAGCGTCCCGTCGGAGTAGTCCAGCAGGCCAGCAATGACCTCGCGGCATGAAAGCCAGGGCGGAATCCCGGAGCCGCATCTCTTTTTGTCGCTCACTTTGTCGCCCACAGCGCATTCCCGAGCTGGCCACCCAGCGTGAAAATCTCAGCCGCGGTCACGTCCCGGGCACTCTGCTGCCGCACAACGAACCGCCCCCGCATGAACGTGCCTCAGATGCGTCCGCCCCCAAGTCGTTTCGGCTTTTTCCCGTAAAAATCGGCAATCGACTCGCGCAGCGCGAGGCGCGCCCGGTGCAGACGGCTCTTCACCGCAGGAACAGTCATGCCCAGCGTCGAAGCTATGTCCTCGTAGGAGAACCCGTCATAGTCGCGGAGCAGAAAGACCACCCGGTAGTCGTCGGTCAGCTTCTCCGTCGCCTCTTCGATGGCCTGAGCCAGCTCCCGGTCCAGAACTTTTTCCTCTGTGCCGCGCGCCCATTCATAGGAGGGCACCGACAGGAGCGTCCCGTTGCCGTCAAAACGCGGCTCCGGCAGCACTGCGTCCTCCGTCAGCTCGGGCTCCAGCTTCTTCCGGCGCAGGCGCATCAGGGCAAAGTTGGCGCAAATCCGATGCAGCCAGGAACCGAACGAGGCGTCGCCGCGAAAACCGGGAAGATTCTGCCACGCGGAGAGGAATGTCTCCTGCGTCAGCTCCTCGGCGTCCCCCGGATTCCGAAGCATGCGCAGCGCGAGGGCATACACGGCCGACCTGTATCTGCGGACCAGCTCTTCAAAGGCCCGGTAGTCCCTCGCTCTGGCAAGCGCCACGAGGCGCGCCGCTTCCCGCGCCTCGTCCACGTCCTCACGCTGCCCTGCCGCTGCATCTGCCACGTCTGGCCTCACAACAATTGAAACATGCCGCTCCCAAAAGTCGGGAGGAGGCCGTCACCTCAGGGAACTTCGGACCATCTCCGCGTCAGGATGCTTCGGCCACTTGTTCAAAAACTCCCGGTAATAGTGGCTGGCCAACTCTGTATTTCCCTGAATGGCGTAGCAGGACCCCAGGAACATGACGGCCTGTCCGTAATTGGGATTTTCCCGGAGGAGCTGCCGCAGCAGCTTGATGGCGGGCTCGGGCGAATCGCACTCCGCGCCCAGATAGCCATCCAGCAGATTCATCTTGTCCGAGGGAATCTCCACGTAGGGATAGCTCTTCTTTGCCTTCTTCTTCGCCTTGCCGGCGGATGCCGCCGCTGCCCTGGCCGCGGCAGCTGCCCTGCTCTCCTGAACCTTCTCAATTTTCGCGGCCAGCGCTTTGGCCTGAGGTGCCAGCGCGCTCACCTCGGCGATGTCCGCCAGGCGCTTTTCCGCGTCCTCGAGATTGCCGGCCTCAAAAAATTCCGTCGCCGCCTCAAGGCTGTCTGCCGCCTCTGCTTCACTCGCCGCCTTTTCCTGAAGCTCTTCCGCGCCGGGCATCTTCAGCTCGACGGCCCGGGTGAGCTCCTGAACGGCTTCGGCAAATTTCCCCTCTTCGAGAAGGGCCTTCCCCTTCCGCATCGCCTCCAGCCCCTCTGCGTCGGACGCATTCCGGGCGGGCGCTCTGGGCGCCGGAGCCCGGGACGCGTCGGCCGCAGCGGACGAAGCGGAGGAAGCAGCAGGCACATCGGCAGAAGCTGCAGGTGCTGCAGATGACGCGGCCGCCGCGGGAGCAGGTCTTTCCGCCGAAGGTTCATCTGCGGCGGGAGGCTGCACCTCAGGCGCGGGAGAAGCCGGCGCGGCAGCAGGCGGCAGCGGCGGTGGAATGTAAACCACGGGCTCAGGGGGAGGTGCCTTCCGGCCGAACGCCAGAAAGACAATCACGCCGAGGAGAGCGGCAAATCCAACAGCGCCGCCGATGATGGCGCTCTTGGGAAGTCCGCGGCCCGCGGCAGCCCCCATGCCCGCACCCGGCATAAAGAAGCAGAGCTTCACCTTGCCGGCCATGATGGTGTCGCCCGACGCCAGCGAGGACACCTCATAGCGCTCGCCATTGACCTCGATGCCGTTGGCAGAGCCCAGGTCGATAATTTTCCATTCGCCGTTGGGCAGGCGGACGAATTTGCAGTGCTTCCGCGAGAGGCTTCGGTGGTCGATGGAAATGTCGTTCTCGAAGTCGCGGCCTAGGGTCAGAACGGTGCGGATGAAGGCGAATTCCTTGCCCTTGCTGTCGCCCGACTGAACGACGAGGCGCGGCGCGCTCTCAATGGGAAGGTCATAGGAGGGGATGGTGTCGTAGGCCGTCGGATCATCGAGGCTGATAATCGACGTGGACATCCTCTGAGAGGGAACGTTCCCGAGGGGCGTGGGCGGCGCTTCCAGGTCGTGGGCGGCGGCAGGGACGCTGTCATCCGCATCCTTTTCGAGGACCAGCTCGTAATCGCCGATGCCGATGATGTCCCCGGGAGCGACAGAGACCTGCCCCTGAATCTGCCTCCCGTTCAGTGTGACGCCGCCGTAGCTGTGCTGGTCCTCCAGAAGGAACTGGCCGCCGGTGCGCGTCAGCTTCGCATGAGTTCGGGAGACGTTTCGCTCGGTCAGGCGGATGGCGTTGTCTTCCTGACGCCCAATCGTGAAGACCTTGTCCGCTGTCCCCAAAGGAATGCTGGTCTTCCGGCCTTCGTCGTCCTCGATAATCAGCTTCATCCGTCCTCCGCTGCGGAGCTTTTCTGTCGGCGGCCCGCGCGTCCCGGCTGGCCCGGGACGAATGATCTCAGCGGTGCGGCGCCCGAAAAAAAGCGGCCTTTTGGCACGCAGCCGGATGGCTCTCAAGAAATCTCAGGGGGACACCCACACGGAAATTCCTGCCGGAAATTTCAGAGTGAAAAAGACGCACGCGGCGCCTTTCCGGCATCCTGTCATGTCCGTCCACCGCCATCGCTCCCCTCGGCGAAATTCCCCCAAAAAAATCTGAAATAATTTCTTGACTCTGCCTTGGAAAACGACTAAAAGGCCGCTCCGTTGTTGACGCGGCCTCCATCAAAGCCGTCAGGGCGGGTAGCTCAGTTGGTCAGAGCACTGGCCTTACAAGCCGGGGGTCACAGGTTCGAGACCTGTTCCGCCCACAACAAAGCAGCACCGCAGCATCTGGGACGGTAGTTAAGTTGGTTATAACGTCGGCCTGTCACGCCGAAGGGCGCGGGTTCGAGTCCCGTCCGTCCCGCTTAAAAAGCCGGAAATCGAAAGGTTTCCGGCTTTTTTTGTGTCCGAAGCCCGCCGGAAGTCCGCGCCTCCAATCCGACAGGCACCTCCTCCCGCCTGACCGAACGGACCGAACGCCTATAAATCCCATAAATAAAAAAGGCGGGCTTCCCCATTCTCGGAAGTCCGCCCTTCAAGCTCTTCAGCTGCTGTGCTGGTGCGCCTTAGTTGGGGTTGGCCGCGGGTGCATCAGCTGTCGGTGTCGGGGCTGGTGCATCCTGAGATGCAGCGGGAGCCGCCGACTCAGGCTCGCGGATCTCCACCTCATACCATTTGGCGTCCTCGACCTGGCTCTTGCCGAAAGTGAAGGCGACGCTGGAGGCAAAGTCCGCCTCCCACTTCACCGACTTCTTGGCGCGCCCGATTTCCTCGTCTGCGGCGTTGAAGAGCTTGGCTGTGAACTCCACCTCGGCGGCGTCAAACTTCTCGGGCCCGACGATGTACACCGTCAGTTTTTCCATGACACTGTTGATGTCCGCAGTCGTCACCTTGAAGCCCTTCTCAGCCATGCGCTTGCCGAGGCGAATCTTCTGAAGAGCCGTCTTGTCGTCCCGGAAGTCCTCCGTGAGGCCGGTGGCCGTCCCCTTCACCGTGCCGCTCATGGCGCCGCCAATCGCCTCGCCGACGGTCTTGCCCACCTTGTGGCTGAGACTCTCGGTTTTGGCTGGCGCGCCGTCCTTCTGCTCCGCCTTTTTGGAGTCACCGCCCAAAAATCCGCAGGCGGGAAGCGCGGAGAGAGCGCTCAGGGCGAACGCGGTGACCAAACTTCTGAACAGACGACGGGGTTCGGATGAATTTTTCATTCGAGAAACCTCTCTCTCAGTGTGTGTGCATTGATTCGCCAGCGGAGCATGCCCCGCTGACGTCATCTGGCGGGTGCATCAGGGCAGGCTGTCGATTTCCTCAAGGCTTCCCAGCCCCAGTTTGTCGGCCCGCAGCGCGGCGACGATGATTTCAATCTCGAAGTCCTGACGCCGGTCATCCACCGTCATGGGAACAAGAGCGCGGACGGCGTCGTAAACGCGGCGGTTGCCCTCGGAGACGCCATTCAGTCCGTGCAGATCTAGGGCCTGGCAGGCGCCGAGCAGCGTGATGGCCAGCGTGCGCTCCGTGAGCTCGATGACGCGCAGTGCGTCGCGCGCGGCAATCGTCCCCATCGAGACCTTGTCCTGGTTGTGGCACTCGGTGGAGCGGCTGAAAACGCTGGCAGGCATGGTCAGCTTCAGCGCCTCGGCGGTCAGGGCGCTCGCCGAAATCTGCATGGCCTTGAAGCCGTGGTGCGCATGCGCCTCGGGGCCGGTCTTGCCGAGCAGATTCGCGGGCAGGCCGTTGTTGAACGACTCGTTGCACATGAGCGCCAGCTGGCGGTCGGCGAGGTCGGACAGATTCGCCACCGCGTTTTTGAGGCCGTCCATCGCGAAGCAGGCATGGCCGCCGTAGAAATTGCCGCTGTGCAGCACGTCGCCCGTCTCCGGGTCGATGAGCGGGTTGTCGTTCACGCCGTTCAGCTCAACTTCGAGGAAGCGGCGAATCCAGGGCAGCGCGTCGAGGAGCACGCCGATCACGTGGGGCGCGCAGCGAATCGAGTAGCGGTCCTGCACGCGCTTGGGATGCACGCATGTGTCCTTGTTGTAGGCGAGCTGCTCGGCAATCCATCGGGCCGCGAGGCGTTGTCCTGGATGGGGCTTGAGGGCAAAAATGCGGTCGTCGAAGTGAGCCGCCTCGCCGCCCATGGCCGCACTGGCGAGCGCCGTAATCGCGCAGGCCATTTTTGCGAGACGACGTGCGCGGTCAAAAGCAATGCAGCCCAGGGCCGTCATCACGCTCGTGCCGTTCATAATGGCGAGACCCTCTTTGGGCGCGAGGTGAATCGTCTCGATGCCGGCCTTCTTCATCGCCTCGGCAGAGGGCATCACCTTCCCGTCCAGCATGGCCTCGCGCTCGCCGATGAGCACAGCGGCTACATAGGAAAGAGGGGTCAGGTCGCCGCTCGCGCCCACCGAGCCCTCCTCGGGGATGCAGGGCAGGACGCGGGCGTTGAGGATGTCGCAGAGCTTTTCGAGCATCACGCGGCGCACGCCGGAATAGCCGCGTCCCAGCGCAGCCAGCCGCACGGCCAGCACCGCCGCCGCTTCGTACTCGCCCAGAATCCGCCCCGTGCCGCAGCCGTGGTAGCGCACGAGATTGTGCGGAAGTTCCTTCGCGAGCTCCGGCGAGAGCTTGTTCACGCAGCTGTCGCCCAGGCCGGTGCTGACGCCGTAAATCGTGAATCCGCCCGCCAGCTTCACGTTGAGCGCGTGGGAGCTCTTCTCAATCCGCCCGCTGAGCGCCGGGGAGGCGTCCAGCTCGATGCGGGTCTTGCCCCTGGCCAGGCCAAGGATGTCCTCAATGGAGAGCGGCTTCTCGCCGACGCTGATGGTTTTGCGCTTGTCGTTCTTCAGATCGTTCATGTCGAAATGTGCCCTGTTCGCAAAAGGAATCCCACGAGGGCGGGCCGGACGCTCCAGACAAAGCCGCGCCGGTCAGCCCGGACTGTTTTTCTCGTTTTCCCCGGATTTCCGCCTGCCTCTCCCGGGCGCGGACAGAAACAGCCGCCGGAAAAACGGGGGGCCCTTTAGCCGCTGGGACGCGAATGGGAATCAGCGAAAAACAAAAGATTTCCCGCACGAACCTCACATGCCCCACCTGCCCCAGGGACACCGGCCGTCAGCCGAAAAGCCAGATCATCAAGAGGGTGGCGGCACAGATGACCACAGCCAGAACGACAAACTCGTTGCCCTCCAGCCACGGCTTGGGCGCGGCAGCCTTGAGCTCGGGCATCACTCCGGCCTTGCGCCAGATGTCAGTCCCGGCGCGCCTCACGTCGTCCTCCGGCTCCAGAAATCCCAGATGATAGAGCTTTTGCAGCTCGGCCATGTCCGCCACGCCCATCTCCCGGCCCGAGGACCGAATGTAAAAGCGAAAGGCGGGCGTCTGCGGGTTTTGGACTGAGCTGCTGCCGGAAGTGCCCTCCGCCGGCCCCGCTTCACTCACGCGCGGCACAGCCTCGCCATCCGGGCCGTTTCCGACGTTTTCAGTTCGTTCCGCTTCCTCCATGCCGCGCTCCTTCAGGGCCGGCGCCTTTTGCCCGACCGGAGCAGCGCTTATTCACAAACGTCGGCCCGATGAAAACGGCTTTTCCGGACCTGCTCTGACGCCGCTTTTCGCCGCGCATCCCGGCCCAAATTCGGGGGTCAATCCGCCCGGAAACGCATTGACTGACAGAGGCCTGGCGACTAAGGGGCGCCGCCTTTTTTGGGAGCGGCGCCATTCGGTGTCCGCTCCTTTTTTCGGAGCGCCCGAAAAACCGGGCCTCACCCCAAACCAGAAGCGAGGAAACACCGCATGGCTAAGTTTGCGATCAATGGTTTCGGCCGCATCGGCCGCAACATCGTCCGCGCCATCTATGAGCGCGGTCTTGAGAAGGAAATCGACATCGTTGCCATCAACGACCTGACGGACGCCAAGACGCTGGCCTACCTGCTCAAGCACGACAGCATCCATGGCACCTTCAAGGGCGACATCACCTATGAGAACGCCGAGAAGGACGCCGACGGCAAGATCGTCAAGAACGGCTCCATCACCATCAACGGCAAGAAGATTGTGATTCTGAGCCTCCGCGATCCCGTCTATCCCTGGAAGGAACTGGGCGTGGACATCGTCTTCGAGTGCACCGGCATCTTCTGCAAGAAGCCCGGCGCGGCCAACGTCCACCTCGATCGCGGCGCCAAGAAGGTCATCATCAGCGCTCCTGCCAAGGGCCCGGACAAGACCATCGTCATGGGCGTCAATGACAAGGAGTACGACAAGGCCAAGCATCACGTCATCTCCAACGCCTCCTGCACGACCAACTGCCTGGCCCCCATGGCCAAGGTGCTGCTGAACAAATTCGGCATCGTGAAGGGCCTGATGACCACGATTCACTCCTACACGAACGACCAGCGCATCCTCGACCTGCCCCACAGCGACCTGCGCCGCGCCCGTGCGGCCGCTCTGTCGATGATTCCGACGACCACCGGCGCCGCCAAGGCTGTTGGTGAGGTTCTGCCGGTGCTCAAGGGCAAGCTGGACGGTCTCGCGATCCGCGTTCCGACCCCCAACGTCTCCGTCGTCGACCTGACCGTCGAGCTGGAGAAGGAAGTCTCCGTCAAGGAAGTCAACGCCGCCATGAAGGCCGCCGCTGAGGGCGAGCTCAAGGGCATCCTCAACTACTCGGAAGAGATGACCGTCTCCACCGACTACAACGACTGCCCCGCCTCCAGCACCTTCGACGCCCTCGACACCTACGTCATCGCCGACCGCGTTGATGATAAGGGCGAGAAATACGGCAAGATGGTCAAGGTCATGTCCTGGTACGACAACGAGTACGGTTACTCCAATCGCATGATCGACCTGGGCAAGATGATCGCCGACAAGGGCTTCTGAGCTTCAAAGCGCCGTTGAAGGCGCTGACGCCTGCAAAGGCCCGCTCCTCTCGACAAAAGATGGGCGGGCCTTTTTTGCTTTTCAAAAGCCCCGGCCCCCGCGCCCCGCTTCTTCATCTTCCAGCCACTTCAGGACCAGTCCCGTGATTCGCTCAGTCAAAAATATCCCGCTTGCCGGACGGCGCGTGTTCATCCGCGCAGACTTCGACCTGCCTCTGGGCAAAAAAAGCGGCCTTCCCGAACGCAGAATCAACGAATCGCTGCCGACCATCCGCCTGGCGCTGGAACAGAAGGCCCGCGTCGTTGTCCTCACGCATCAGGGCAGCCTCAAAGCCAGCTGGAACCCGGCGCGGACCATTGAGCCCAGCGTTCAATACGTCGTCAGTCAGCTGGATACCGAGGCGCGCCTGGCGGACGACTGCGCCGGAGATGCCGTGCGCAAGCTGCTGAGCGAGCTGGGTGAGGGGCAGCTGCTCTTTCTGGAAAATCTGGCCTGCCGTCCGGACGAGATTGAGGCCAGCCAGGATTACGCCGCGTTTCTGGCCAGATACTGCGACGTCTATGTGAACGAGGCCTTCGCTCAGGCCAACCGGCGGCTGACCTCGACCGTCCTTCTGCCCGCGCTGGTGAAGGACAGGTGCGCGGGCCTCCACTTCATGGAGGAGGCCGTTCGGCTGGACGCCGTGCGCTTCAAGCATCTGCCGGCGTGCGAGGCGCTGAACGAGAGCTGAAACGCCGCTTTGGACCTCGCGTTTCCCTCGCCGCCATCATCATCGCTCGCTGAGGCGAGCCATCCCGCTCGCAAAACCGAGCCAAAGGATTGCCGCGATGCACGTCAGGAATTTCCTTTCCCGGGACAAAATTCATTTGCTGCTGGCCGCCGCCGCAGCCCTCCATCTCGCCGCCTGCACCTCGGAACCTCCGCCGCCTCCCCCGCCTCCCCCGCCGCCTCCTGAGCAGGCCAAGCCGCCCGAGCCGCCGCCTCCCCCGCCCGTCACGCCGTCGCTGACCCCCGAAGACGAAGCGCGCCTGCAGACGGTCAAAATTGAAATCCAGGGCTCGCTGGAGGGCTCGCTGCGCAAGGCGCTGGACCGGGAGGTGGCCATTCCTCTCTCGCAGGTGACGGCCCGCATGCTGGTCTGGTGGGTCAACGTGGCCCGCGACCTCCGCAAAGGCGATGTGCTGACCATCGCCTACGAGGTGCAGAAGGGAAAAGAGCCCCTCCTCCACGCCGTGCGCTTCAACTCGGAAAAGGCCGGCAAGACCTTCCGCGCCTATCGCTTCAAGCCCGCGGGCCAGCCCTTCGCGCACTACTACGACGAGACGGGGACCGAGATTGAGCAGACGCTGGTGGACAGCCCCATCGACGACTACGACCAGATCACGAGCATTCTGAAGGACGGCCGCAATCACAAAGGCGTCGATTTCCGCGCTCCCTCGGGCACGCCGGTGAAGATGCCTTTCAACGGCACGCTGGTGCGCAAGAACTGGAAGTTCACCGGCAACGGCAACTGCCTCGAATTTAAGGACCCCAAGGGACGCCGCATCATCTTCCTGCACCTGGAGGAGCTGCCCGAGGACCTCAAGGTCGGGCGCCAGTTCAAGAAGAGCGACGTGGTGGCCAAATCGGGCAACAGCGGCCGCTCATTCGCGCCCCACCTTCACTACCAGCTGGAAGACGCCAAGGGCCGGGTGCTGGACCCGTTCGAGGTCCACGAGACCTACCGCAAGACGATTCCCGCGGCGTCCAAGGCCTCCTTTGAGCTCACGGTCCTTCGCTACAACGAGCTGATGGACAAGTGAGTTTCCAGAGGCAGCCGGCCTTTCGCGAGGGCCATTCACGCGAACGCAGTGACTGAGGAGACAAACGCCATGACCCGCTGCACGCAATTTGGCCGGGTTCGCTTCGGCATCGACGTCCTGAGGGCGGACAATTTCCGGGCGCTCAAAGGGCTGAAAGTGGGTGCCATCTGCAACATCACCAGCGTGGACGGCGCCTTTGACCACCTGGCCGACCTCCTGATGGAAGCCGACGGCGTGACGCTGGGCGCGCTCTTCGGGCCGGAACACGGCGTGCGCGGCGAGGCGCAGGACATGATCGGCGTCTCCCACGCGCCCGACCCGGTGACGAAAATCCCAACGCACTCGCTCTACGGCGCGACCTTCGACTCGCTCTCGCCGACGCCGGAATCGCTCGACGGCCTCGACGCGCTCGTCTTCGACATCCAGGATGTGGGGAGCCGCTACTACACCTACGTCTATACGATGGCGCTCGCGATGAAGGCCGCCGCCCAAAAAGGCCTCGCCTTCTTCGTCCTCGACCGGCCCAACCCCATCAACGGCGTCACGCTCGAAGGGAACATCGTCCATCCCGGCTTTGAGTCGTTCGTCGGTCTCTATCCCCTGCCCAACCGCCACGGCATGACGGCGGGCGAGCTCGCGCGTTACTTCAACGAGGTTCACGGCATCGGCTGCGACCTCCGCGTCATCGGCTGCGAGGGCTGGAAGCGCACGATGTGGTGGGAGGACACGGGGCGCGCCTTCATTCCGCCTTCGCCCAACATGCCCACTGTGGACACCGCCGTGGTCTATCCGGGCCTCTGCTTCATCGAGGGAACGAACATGTCCGAGGGGCGCGGCACGACGAAGCCCTTCGAGTGGATTGGCGCGCCTTTCCTCGATCCTGTGGCCTTCACACATGCGCTGGAGGCCGAAGACCTGCCCGGCGTCGCCTTCCGCGCAACCTCCTTCCGACCCACCTTCCAGAAGCACGCGGGCAAGAGCTGCGGCGGCGCCATGATTCACGTCACCGACCGGAATTCATTTCTGCCCGTGCGCACCGGCATCGCGATTTTGAGGGCCGCGCGGGCGGTCGGCGGCGAGGCGTTTCAGTGGCGCACCGAAAAATACGAATTCATCGACGACAAGCCCGCCATCGACCTCCTCACCGGCACGGACACGGTCCGCAAAGCCATCGACGCGGGAAAGAGCCTCGATGCGTGCATGGCGGGGTTTGATGATGAATTGAATACATTCAAAAAAGTCAGGGAAAGGTTTTTGGGGGATTAATCAGCATGCATTCAAGCCAAACCTGACAGAATAGATCGAATCCCAAATCCCCGCAGAGTCCCTTCTGCGGGGATTTTTTTATATTCGTCGGCAGTCTGAAAATAAAAAAGCGGGCCGATAATCTCGCATGAGACCACCGGCCCGCTGGGCATTTTGTTCTGTTATTTCAGCAAGTTAGAAAATTACTGCTCGTAAATCTTCACCTCCACTGGTCCGGCGCCAGTTGTTCGTGTGCCATTGGTAGTGGCGACAATGGTCAGAGTCTGACCTGGGCTCATTGTATAGCGAATACAGGAATGATGGCTGCCCTGATAACGCGAATAGCAGGTGGAGTCGCTGCCGTTGTCGTTGCTAGTATAAGTACTTAATCCACCATATCCTCTCGGCCGGAATGGCGCTGGAACCAAATATAAATAGCCATCAATACCGCTCTGGAACAAAGCCTCGAATATCAGTCGCTTGGATGTATCCGAGTCATTGGTAATGGTATAGGCTTTATATGGATATGTATAATTATTGTTATAATATGGTGTGGTAGAAGATCCTCTGTTCATAAAATAAGGCGATCCGGAGGAGTTATAGGCACCTCCCACCGTATTATCATCGGAATAGTCAGATAATGCGACTGGATAATACGTATCGCTGTCCAGTCGAATGACCGTATCCGGACAGGTTTCCAGCGTATCACCTACGCCGTCACCGCACGGTGATTCTGCGCAAACAGAAGGCTGCACAATGGAGCAAACATACCCGTCCTCCACCTGGCAGTTATCATTACAGCCGTCACCATTGTCCGTATTATAGTCATCACATTGTTCGCCACTAAACATCCTGCCATCACCACAGGGATTGCACAGCGAATAATAAACATTTCCATAAGCCTGTCGTCCTAATGAATCTCTGGGTCCCCAGACTGTATTTCCATAGTAAGAATTTGCGCAGTGATACCCATATTCCACTGTGCAGGAAGAAGAGCAGCCATCATCATCGTAGGTATTGCCGTCATCGCATCCCTCGCCATTGGAATAAATTCTGTCACCGCAGGTGATGGGATAACAAATACTTCCGTGCAAATAATGACGCTCGTAACTGATATTATAATACTGCGAAGAAACACACTGCCAGCCGCTCTCCACACCACACGTCGAGCTGCATCCATCTCCGTCATCTAAGTTTCCGTCGTCGCAGCTTTCATTGTTGCCGCCGGTATAGCCATTACCGCAGACATATTTCGCACATTGTTCCCTGCATGTCCCATAAGAACAGGTATAAGTACAATACCCATTCTCCGGCTGGCAGGAGCTGCTGCATCCATCTCCGTCCTCTAAGTTGCCGTCATCACAAGATTCATTGCCTGTACGCAATCCGTTTCCGCACCCGGACTTAAAGAGATGCAATGCGCTCTTTCCCGTTTGATTTGTATAATAAGATGTAACAACAATGTATGCTGTTTCTCCAACGCCAATAACTTTTTCTTTCAGGCTGTTATGATAACCATAATAATAATTAACAGATTGGCTGTTCGAACAGGATGACGAAGGGAACGATCCTCGATAATAATACATCGAGTAATAATTATAGTAATTGCTCGTAAGCAGCGCATCCAGCTTCTGCTCAGTGCCTGTTTCATTCACGATAGCATAAACATTATAATAATAACTTCCTCCTGACAGAGTATTGGAGCAGGTGCGATCCCACCGCCGACTGTCTGTTGTCAGCCTGTCATAAACAATTAAATCCAGGCTGGAACCGTCTTTCCACCGATAGGCACAGGAAGAGGTGCAGTTGGAGGACTCCGTTCCATTCAAAGCACCGTCGTCGCACGTCTCGCCGGGGTCCTGAATGCCGTCGCCGCAGGTGATTCGGCCATTGCGGGTGCAGCTGGAGGTGCAGAGGTCGCCGCCATTGTCTTCCCCCTCGTCGCATTCCTCTCTGGCGTCCCGGATTCCGTCGCCGCAAATCATGGATGTGCAGTCGAGGCGGCATGTGGCTTCGGGGCTAAATCCATTAGCTGTTCCCTGGTCACACTCCTCGCCGGACTCGCGGTAGTTGTTGCCGCAATACGCCTCCGTCTGCCCGTCGCAGGTCTTATTGCAGTAGCCGCGGATGCCATTGAAGATGCCGTCGTCGCAGATTTCTCCCTCGTCTTCGTCCACGCGTCCGTCGCCGCAGACAGGGCCAGTCCCCTTACAGCCGGGGAGGCAGTGGCCATAAGTGCCGTCGTTCACGCCATCGTCGCAGTATTCGCCGTAATTTCGATCCATGAGGCCATCGCCGCAGCTGGGCAGCTTGCAGTTGGGACGGCAGCGGTTGGGCAGCATCATGTTGTATTCAGTGCCCTCATCGCATTCCTCGCCGTTCAGACGCGAAATCATGCCGTCGCCGCAGAAGGCGCCGTATTCGCGGCAGTGGTAGCACTTCTTCTCGCCCTCGCTCGCGGCATAGCGGCCCGTGTTGACGCCGTCGTCGCACACTTCGCCCTCATCCAGCTCGCCGTCGCCGCAGTAGCTGCCATAGCCCCGGCACTCCAGGCACTTGGGCTGACCGCCGAAGCCGACATAGGCGCCGGTATTGACGCCGTCGTCGCAGACCTCGTCCGCGTCTTTGATGGCGTCGCCGCAGCCGGAGAGGCGGCAGTTCGTCCGGCAGACCTGTTCCGTAGCACCGGCAGCCAGAGGAGCATCCGTGTTGCGGGCGCCATCGTCGCACTCCTCGCCCTCGTCCAGGATGCCGTCGCCGCAGGACACCAGGTGGCATTCGCTCGCGCCGGTGGAAGCGTTCACCGTGCATTTCCAGCCGTCCATCTGATGGCAGCTTGTGTCACATCCTTGGGTTCCGTCCGGTGTGCCAAAGTTCTCGATACTGCCGAAGTCGCAGTCCTCACCGCTGTCCACCACGCCGTCGCCGCAGCGGGCAGGGGTGCAGTTGGTGCGGCAGGTCAGGCCAATCACGCCGCCGAAATCGCTGTTGGACTGGCCGTTGTCGCAGCGCTCGCCGTCGGTCGTCGCGCCGTCGCCGCAGTAGGGGCCCCAGCCGGTGCAGGCCAGGCAGCGGACTTCACGCGCATTGGCCGCCCAGCGCCGCGAGTTGTCGCCGTCGTCACAGACTTCGCCGTCGTTGACCACGTTGTCGCCGCACCACGGCAGGCGGCAGTTGAGGCGGCACTTGTGCGCGGCGGTGGAGCCGTTGCCGGCCGAATAGAGATAGGGGTTGGTGATGAGGCCCGCGGTTCCAAGGTCGCATTCCTCGCCCTCGTCCAGATAGCCGTCGCCGCAGGTGATTTGCCGACAGGCAGAGACGCCGCCCATATCCCAGCGGCACATCCAGCCTTCGGCCACGGAGCAGTCGGCCATGCAGCCGTCCGAGCCGTCCAGCGGCAGCTCATTCTCCAGCGAGCCCGTGTCGCACAGTTCGCCGTCGTCCTTCACGCCGTCGCCGCAGCGGGTGTTCATGCAGTTGGCGCGGCACCTGGCGTTGGGCAGGTTGGAATTGCCCGAGACGTAGCGTCCCTGAGCGTCCAGAACTTCCGGCCCATCGTCGCAGGACTCACCCTCATCGACGATGCCGTCGCCGCACGTGGCCAGAATGCAGGTGGTCCGGCACAGAGAGCCCTCCTGGCCCGGCTCGTCGCTGTTCTGCTCACCCAGATCGCACTCTTCGCCGTTGTCCACGACGCCGTCGCCGCAGCGTCCCGGCGTGCAGTCCAGACGGCAGGTGGCATTCGGTTTTTCAGAGTTGCCCGAGACGTAATTGCCTCTCGCATCGGTGATTTCCGGGCCGTCGTCGCACTCCTCGTTCTGGTCCCGCGTGCCGTCGCCGCACCGGCGGGCAGTGCAGTCCGTCCGGCAGGGCACATCGGGGCCATTGCCGTTGGCAGTGCCGTTGTCGCAGCTCTCATTCGGGTCCTGAATGCCGTCGCCGCAGCGGGCGGGCGTGCAGTCTTTGCGGCAGGACGCGCCCGATTCATTGCTGTTGGCGTCTCCCTCGTCGCAGGTCTCGCCGTCATCCACCACGCCGTCGCCGCAGCTCGCCAGACGGCAGGTTTCGGGACGGCAGGTCTCGCCGTGAATGCCGGCCAGAGCGCTGTTGGCGTCGCCCAAATCGCACTCTTCGCCGCTGTCCTTCACGCCGTCGCCGCAGCGCCGCGCGCGGCAGTTGGTCCGGCAGGGCGCATCCGGCGCTTCGCTGTTGGCCTCGCCCTGATCACACTCCTCGTTCCCCGTGACTTTGCCGTCGCCGCACGAGAGGAACTTGCAGGCTTCTCCGCATTCAGCGCCGTCAGTGCCGTTGAGCGCGCCCAGGTCGCACGCCTCGCTCGAATCCACCACGCCGTCGCCGCAGCTGGGCAGCGCGCAGTTCGTCCGGCAGGCATCCGCCGCCGTGTCGCTGTTGGCATCCCCGTTGTCGCAGGCCTCGCGCCGGTCCTTCACGCCGTCGCCGCACCGGGGCTTTTGACAGTCAGGACGGCAGGGCGCGTCGGGAAGCAGGCTGTTGCCTTCGGCCGCGTCGCAGGCCTCGCCCTCATCGACAAAACCATCGCCGCATCTGGGAGCCGTGCAGTCCACGTGGCAGGCGTTCGCGGTCTGGCTGTTGTTCTGGCCGTCGTCGCACTGCTCGCCCTCGTCCTTCACGCCGTCGCCGCACGTGGGCAGCGCACAGTTCGTGCGGCAGGCATCCGCCGTCGTGTCGCTGTTGTCTCCGCCCTCGTCGCACTGCTCGCCGTCATCTGTCACGCCGTCGCCGCAGCGCCTGAGCGAACAATCCAGCCGGCACTCCGCATTGGGCGCGTCGCTGTTGGCATCCCCCAGGTCACAGGACTCATCCGCGTCTTTCACGCCGTCGCCGCAGCGGCGGGGCGTGCAGTCCGTCCGGCACTCCGCGTTGGGCGCATCGCTGTTCTGCTCGCCAAGATCGCAGGATTCGCCGTCATCGACGATGCCGTCACCGCACCGCTGGGCTGTGCAGTCCGTCCGGCAGAGGGCATCCGGCTCGTCGCTGTTCTGCAAGCCCAAGTCGCACGTCTCGCCCTCGTCCTTCACGCCGTCGCCGCACCGCTGAGCGGTGCAGTCCGACCGGCAGGGAACATCGGGCAGGTCAGCATTGCCGGAAACATACGCGCCCTCGTCATCGGCCACATACGCCCCCAGATCGCAGGCCTCGCCCTCATCGGTCACGCCGTCGCCGCAATGGGCAGGCGTGCAGTCCGTCCGGCAGGCATTGGCCTCTGTGTCACTGTTCTGCTCGCCCAGGTCGCAGATCTCGCCGTCATCGACCACGCCGTCGCCGCACCGCTTCACCCGGCAGTCCGGGCGGCAGCGCGCGTCGGGCAGAAGGCTGTTGCCTGACACCAGCGCGCCGGTGGCCTCGTCAAAAACTTCGGGACCCTCGTCGCAGGCTTCCTCAAAGGCCGTCTCAAAGGCCTCGCCGTTGTCCACAACGCCGTCACCGCATCTGGGCAGCGTGCAGTTCGTCCGGCAGGTCAGAGGATCTGTGTCGCTGTTGGCATTTCCCTCATCGCACTGCTCGATGGAGTTCTTCACGCCGTCGCCGCAGGCCGCGGGAACACAGTTGGGACGGCAGACGGCCTCATCCGCCGCACTGTTGCCCGAGACCCACTCGCCCGCGTCATTCAGAACCTCGGCGCCCTGGTCACAGCCCTCGTCCGCGTCCTTCACGCCGTCGCCGCACTTGGGCAGCGCGCAGTTCGTCCGGCAGGCGTCCGCCTCTGTGTCGCTGTTCGCCGCGCCGTTGTCGCAGGCCTCGCCCTCATCCACGACGCTGTCGCCGCACCGTTTCAGCGTGCAGTCTGTCCGGCATTCCGCGTTGGGTTCGTCCGAATTCGCCTCGCCCAGATCGCAGGCTTCTTCGGAATCGCGCACGCCGTCGCCGCACCGGGGCAGGCCGCAATTTGTCCGACATTTAGCACCCGCGGCATCCGAATTGGCGCCGCCGAGGTCACAAGCCTCACCTTCATCTACAACACCGTCACCACAGCGCCTGAGTGTGCAGTCCGTCCGGCATTCCGCATTGGGCTCATTGGAATTTTGTTCACCCAAATCGCACTGCTCGCCGTCGTCCAAGGTTCCGTTGCCGCAGAGAATGTTCACGGGGACAGAGGCGTCCTCTTCTTTCTCTTTGCTGCTTTCATTGCAGCCGGGCAGAGCGCAGGCAGCGGCCAGAGAAACAGCCATGACCAATGATGAAATTCTTCCTCGAAATACAAAACGTCCGACAGAGGAAAGAATACCGGCATTATTTATAGATTTCATTGTCGTCATATCCGTTCTCCTTTCCATTAGTCCTCAGTATAAACATTAACTCTGGCCAGACCGCCGCCTGTCAGGCGTGTATCATTGGTTGTCACGACAACCGATACGGTCTCGCCCGGCGCCAATGTATAATGCAGACAGGAATGACCGGTTCCCTGATTGCCTGTGTACGGAGTCTTACAAGATTCTTCTGAGCCGCCCCATGTGGATGTCAGCCAGCCTGACCTTGACGAAGGATTAAACGGCGGGGTGAATAATTCGATAACGCCATTTCTCTCGTATTTTGCTTCAATAATCAGCGCCTTATATTCAGATGTCGCATTCGTTAATGTGTAAGCGCGGAAGGGCGAGAATCCGCAATTATCCTGATTTTGGCTCTGCTGACTCGGAGAGCATGAATACTTCGGATAAATATAAGGCGTATCAATGACGCTGTTTAATGTTCCGCCCAGAAGATCTCCTTCTTCCGCCGACAGAGCCAGAGGGAACTCGGTCGAATTAGTGATCTTTATTCCGCATTCAGCACCTTCCATGACGCCGTCGCCGCAGACATCGGGGCCGCACATGGAGGGCCATGAAGCTGAACAAATATATCCATCTTCTACTTGGCACGCAGAGCTGCATCCGTCGCTGCCAGCCAGATTCCCGTCATCGCAGCTCTCACCGCCCTTCACCCTGCCATTACCGCAGAAATCGCAGGAAGACATGGCAGACCAGACGTGCATGGCCAGAGTGCTGCTGATAGTCTGAGTCAATGTCTGATCTTCAATTGTGCATGAAGCATTCGCCTCCACTGTACAATCGGCAGCGCAGCCATCTCCATCTGCATTGTTGCCGTCGTCACATTCCTCGTTGCTGTCTTGGAAGCCATCACCGCAAATGTTGGCTTCACAATGATTACCCACGTAGAAGCGTGAAACATCATCCGTCATATAAGTATAAACGGCCTGAATACATGTGCGTCCATCCTCGATGGTGCAGTCGGCAGCACATCCGTCACCATCTTCCCGGTTTCCATCATCGCATTCCTCAAAACCGTCTCTCGAACCATTGCCGCACATGGGGCTTTCAGGCTCAATAAGCTGATTGGCAGACAGGCATTCCCCGTCGTAGCAGGGGCACATAAGTTTGGTAAAGCCCTCCCAGCACCAGGCCTCGCAGCGGCCATACTCCGACTTGCAGTCGCTGCTGCATCCATCGCCGTCGATGTTATTTCCATCATCGCATTCTTCACCGTGGTAACTATCCCCATACCAAATAGGATAGCCGTCGGCGCCGCGTTCCAGATCACGAATGCCATTGCCGCAGCCCGTTTTGGCAATGCGAATCAGACCATGACAATTCTGCATTTCCGAGTAGGAATAGTCATTATCATAGGTGGATATTATTATGTAAGCGGTTCGTCCCGCAGGAAGGGACATTTCCTGCAAAATACTCTGCCATGAATCCCCGCAGTCATCGTCGTCACCATCATCATTGTAATTACAGCCATTGTTTGGGAAATTATCCAAATAATAGAAAAGATAACCGTCACAGCTAAAGTTAGCTTTAATATCAATGATCAAATCTTCAGTTGTTTCATTAGTCAGAGCATATTTCTGATAGCGATGGGTTCCTGGCATTAGAACATCAGTACACTGGCTGTTGTGCCCATCATACCAATAGGGGCGTTCCCACGTCGGACTCGATTCATCCAAGGCATGGAAAATCGTCCAACGGGCATTGGGATCAGTCCAGCGATATGCACATTCTGATGTGCAGTTAGAGCCTTCGGTTCCATTCAGGTCGCCGTCGTCGCAGGCTTCACCCGGATCCTGAATACCGTCGCCGCAGGTCGCCTCTCCTGCGCGCTTGCAGTCTGTTGTGCAGAGTTCGCCGCCGTTGTCGCTGCCGAGGTCGCAGTCTTCCATGGCATCTCTGCGTCCATCACCGCACACAATGGAAGTGCAGTCGGAATGGCAGGTCGAAACGGGGAATTCGCCATTGTAGTATTCGTCATCACACTCTTCTCCCTCATCCACATTGCCGTCGCCGCAGAAAGCCGCCACAGCCAGGCCCGGATCGCTGGAAGAGGTCATGGCCGTGCAGCTGACATTGCACCTGCCGGGGAGGCCATTGAGGATGCCGTCGTCGCAGTTTTCGATGCCGTTCTGAATGCCGTCGCCGCAGCCAAAGGCCAGCGCGCTGCAGTTGGACATGCAGTGTCCGTAGGTGCCGTCGTTGATGCCGTCGTCGCACCACTCGCCCACGTCGAGAATGGCGTCGCCGCAGCCGGCAAAGACACATGAAGTCCGGCAGGGGGGAACCATTTCAGAGCCGGTCATGGGCGCATCGGTGTTTCCCGCGCCGTCGTCACACTGCTCGCCATTGGAGGGCACGCCGTCGCCGCAGTAGCTGTTCCACGACTGGCACCTGCTGCAGGTGCGTCCGGCGGCCGTGGGGGAATAGCGGCCTGGCGTGTTCACGCCGTCGTCGCAGACTTCGCCCTTATCCGCATCCACATGGCCGTCGCCGCAGTGGGCGTCGAAGGAAGCGCACCCGGGGGCACAGATGGGCGCCTGTCCCGCTGCCGCATAGCCGCCCGCGTTCACGCCGTCGTCGCAGGCTTCACCGCTGTCCACGATGCCGTCGCCGCATCCGGCAATTTTGCACGTCGTCCGGCAGACAGCGGTGGTCTCGTGTCCGGTCAGGGGCGCGTCGCTGTTGCCCGCCGAGGTGACGGCGGGATTCGTGACCATGCCCACGGTGCCGTTGTCGCATTCCTCGCCTTCATCCAGCCAGCCGTTGCCGCAGCCCACTGTCCGGCAGCTGGTGACGCCGCCCGTGACAGAGCACGTCCAGCCGCTCGCCACCTGGCAGGACGCGGTGCAGCCGTCGGTGCCGTCCAGAGGCTTCGTCCGATCGAGACTTCCAGTGTCGCAGGATTCGCCGGGGTCCAGAACGCCGTCGCCGCAGCGGGCGGCCATGCAGTTCATCCGGCAGAGCGCGCCGGGTGCGTTGCTGTTGTCAGATCCCGCGTCGCAGGTTTCTCGTGCATCCACGATGTTGTCGCCGCAGATGACCTTCGTGCAGTCTGCGCGGCAGGTGGGATTGGCGCCGGCGCCGTTCAGGCGGCCGTTGTCGCATTCTTCGCTGGTGTCCTTTACGCCGTCGCCGCAGGAGGGCAGCTTGCAGTTTTTGCGGCAGGCTGCGCCTTCCGTGTCTGCATTGCCGGGGGTGGTGACGCCGGGATTGGTAATCATTCCCGCCGTGCCGAGGTCGCATTCTTCGCTGGCATCCTGATAGCCGTCGCCGCAGATGATGGGACGGCAGGAAGTCGCGCCCGTGGCGCCGACGCTGTCGCAGATCCAGCCATTCCTGACCTGGCACGCGGCGGTGCATCCATCCGCGCCGCTGAGCATGGACATGCTGTCGATGCTGCCCGTGTCGCAGACCTCGCCCGGATCCAAAATGCCGTCGCCGCAGCGGCCGGGCAGGCAATTCTCGCGGCAGGCGGCACCGGCCGCGTTGGAGTTGGCGGCGGCCAGATCGCAGGCTTCACCGCTGTCCACCACGCCGTCGCCGCACTTGGGCAGCGTGCAGTCCGGGCGGCACGCTGCGTCGGCCAGATTGCTGTTCTGACGTCCGGCATCGCAGGCCTCGCCGCTGTCCACCACGCCGTCGCCGCATCTGGGCAGCGTGCAGTCCGTCCGGCACTCAGCATTGGGCGCGTTGCTGTTGGAGGAGCCCTTGTCGCATTCCTCGCCTTCATCCTTCACGCCGTCGCCGCAGCGGGGACGCGTGCAGTCCGTCCGGCACGCGGAATCCGCCGCGTCGCTGTTCTCTTCACCCAAGTCGCAGACCTCGCCCACGTCGATCACGCCGTCGCCGCAGCGTGCGTAGGTGCAGTCAGGACGGCAGGTGATGCCGTGGGTGCCGCCGACCGAGGCGCTGTTGGCCTTGCCCGCGTCGCACTCCTCGCCCTCGTCCTTCACGCCGTCGCCGCACTTGGGCAGCGTGCAGTCCGTCCGGCAGGCCGCGCCGGCCACATCGGCGTTGGCGCTTCCCAAATCGCATTCCTCGCCCGGGTCCTGGATGCCGTCGCCGCAGCCGCTCCTGAGGCAGCTGCTTCTGCAAATGGCACCGGCCGCGTCGCTGTTGCCGGAGACATAGGCGCCCGTTTCGTCCAGAACTTCCGGCCCCTCGTCGCAGGCCTCACTGTTCAGGCTGTCCACCACGCCGTCGCCGCAGCGCCGCGGCTGGCAGTCGGGACGGCACGCTGCATTGGCGCGCAGGCTGTTCATCCGCCCCTCGTCGCACACCTCTGCATGGACGGTTTCAAAGGCCTCGCCCACGTCGATCACGCCGTCGCCGCATCTGGGCAGCATGCAGTTCGTCCGACAGGCCAGTGCCGCCGTGTCGCTGTTTTGTTCGCCCTCGTCGCAGTCCTCGGCCGCATCCTTCACGCCGTCGCCGCACTTGGGCAGCGTGCAGTCAGGACGGCAGTCAGCGTCGGGCAGCCGGCTGTTGCCCAAAACGTAAGCGCCCGAATCGTCCAGAACCTCTTCGCCCTCGTCGCAGGCCTCATCCGCCGACTTCACGCCGTCGCCGCAGCGGGCAGGCGTGCAGTCAGGACGGCAGGCAGCCATCGGAGACGCACTGTTGCCGGCAGTCCACGCGCCCGATTCATCCAGGACTTCCTCGCCGTCGTCGCAGGTCTCGCCGTCATCAATCACGCCGTCGCCGCAGTGCGCCGCCTGGCAGTCCGTCCGGCAGGCGCCGGAAACCACGTCACTGTTGCCCGAAACGTAGGCGCCCTCTTCGTCCGTCACGGTCTCGCCGTCGTCGCAGGTCTCGCCGTCATCAATCACGCCATCGCCGCAGTATGCGGCCTTGCAGTCCGTTCGGCAGGCACCGGCAATCACGTCGCTGTTGCCAGAAACGTAGGCTCCCTCTTCGTCCGTCACGGTCTCGCCGTCGTCGCATTCCTCATCGGCAGACTGCACGCCGTCGCCGCAGCGGGCAGGCGTGCAGTCAGGACGGCAGGCAGCCATGGGAGAGAGGCTGTTGCCCGAGAAATAGACGCCGGTCTCGTCCATGTTCTCAGGCCCGTCATCACAGGTCTCGCCGTCATCAATCACGCCGTCGCCGCAGTGCGCCGCCATGCAGTTCGTCCGGCAGGCGCCGGGAACGGTGTCGCTGTTGCCCGAGACGTAAGTGTCCTCGTCATCCGTCACGGTCTTGCCGTCGTCGCAGGCCTCGCCCTCGTCCTTCACGCCGTCGCCGCACCTGGGCAGCGTGCAGTTCGTTCGGCAGGTGTCCGGGAGCGTGTCGCTGTTGCCCGAGACATGGGCGCCCTCGTCATCCAAAACTTCCGCGCCCTCGTCGCAGTCTTCGCCCGCGTTGGGAACGCCGTCGCCGCACGAGGCCAGACGGCACTCAGGCAGGCAGTTGGCGCCCGGCGCGCTGCTGTTGCCCGAAATCCACGCGCCCGATTCCTCGTCGAGAACTTCCGCGCCCTCATCGCAGCCCTCATCTGCCGATTTCACGCCATCGCCGCAGCGGGCGGGTGTGCAGTCAGGACGGCAGCTGGCCGCCGGAGAGAGGCTGTTGCCGGACGTCCATTCGCCCGACGTCTCATCGAGAACTTCCGCGCCGTCGTCACACGTCTCGCCCTCGTCCTTCACGCCGTCGCCGCAGTGCGCCACCATGCAGTTCGTCCGGCAGGCGCCGGGAATGGTGTCGCTGTTGCCCGAGACGTAAGCGCCCGATTCGTCGAGGACTTCCGCGCCGTCGTCGCATTCTTCGCCCTCGTCCTTCATGCCGTCGCCGCACTGAGGAAGGGTGCAGTCCGCCCGGCAGGGAACGTCCTGAATGCCCGGGTCGCAGGCCTCGCCTTTGTCCAGAACGCCGTTGCCGCACAAAACGGTCGTGGGCGGATCAATCACCTGAATTTTGTCCTCGCCGCACCCGCCGCCGGTCGCCAGCGCCACAACAGCGATGCAGGAACCCAAAAGCGTTTTGAACTTTTTGCAGGCAAACACAGCCTCAGCCTGAGCCCGGAATGCGACTTTCATCTGCGTCCCCTCTCTCCCCTGAAAAAGATGCGTTCACTCAATGCAGCTTTTCAAAAGCAGCGGCCAATTCCCCACAAACAGGCGCATTCAATCAAACCGGACGAAAGCAGGGAAGAATTTCCTTCGTTGCCGAGTCAAAAAAACACGATGTACCGAATTAACGCGCCTGTATTTACAGACGGCACTTTTGAAGACAGGAGAAATAATAAAGAATGGACGCACCTTCACCTCCCGCCAGGCATCAATTTGTCCTGGAAATTCTCAAAAAATGCGTTGCGCGGTTTTGGTGAATCTGCTGAGTATTTTGTCCAGCAATTCAGCCCTTCAAAAAGAGAGTTATGTTCTCCTCATTTTTCTCTTCCTTCCCCTCGGAGGTTCCTCATGCCAAGACTTGGACAAACAAATGACTGGGACAACGATAATTGGGACAGCGGCAATAACGACCAGAATTTGGGAGATAAACTTCAGCATTCGCAGGAAGCGGCCCGTCTGGCGGCGTTTGGCGGCATGGATCGTGTCCAGAGCGATGGAGAAGCAATAGAATTTCTTGATGATGATAATACAAGCAATACTACAAATAATGTAATTGATGACGAAGATGAAGTTTTTATGGAGAGCCGGCGCCAATTTATGGGCCGTGTTTACAACTGGATGTTTGGCGGCCTCGCGCTGACGGCAGCGGCGGCGTGGTTTGTTTCACATTCCCAGGAGGCCCTGCAGCTTCTGATGCCGATTATGGGACAATTGCTGTTCGTGCCATTGGTTCTGGTTATTGTTATGAATCTGTGCATGAACAAAATGTCCGCGGCCGTCATGAGATTTTGTTTTATTCTTTACGCCGCTGTGACGGGCATCACGTTCGCGCCCATCTGCCTCGCCTACAAAATTTCCTCTCTGGCATCGGCATTTGCCGTCACATCCGCAATGTTCGCCGCGCTCAGCCTCTACGGCCACTTCACGCGGCGCAATCTGTCCGGTCTGGGCGCTTTCTGCCTCATGGGCCTCGTCGGCGTGCTTCTGGGCAGCATCATCAATTTGTTCCTGGGCAATCCCATGGTGGATTTCATCGTCACCTGCTCAGGAATTATCGTATTTGCGGGATTGACGGCCTACGACACCAAAAAGCTGAAAACTATTCATAAGAATCTTTACGCCCACGGGGGAAATGATGAAAAAACACAGAAAATGGCCATCCGCGGTGCGCTCATACTTTATCTGGATTTCATCAATCTGTTCCTGAAACTTTTAAGCCGCCGCAGGCGATGACTGAGAGGGCATAAAAAAATCCCCTCTCCATATTTGTTTGGAGAGGGGATTTTTTTGTCAGCATTTCTTTTTATCTGTGAGTTTACTTCTTAATACACCGCACCGAAAGCGCCGACGTTTTTGCGGAAACAAACATGTCCATCTTGACGCTGCTCACCGAGGTAGTCACAGGAATTCTGTTCAAATACATTCCCCAGCCTTCACTGTCGGTGGAGGCATCCGAGGTCCAGAAGGCGGCGACCTCACCAAAACCGAGGTAAGTCTCCCTGTAATAACCCGCGGGCACCGCTGCAAAACCATAAGTATCAATGCCATTATTGAACAAGCCGCTTTTCCAGCTTTTATCCATTAATTCGGTCGGGAAGCTGGCGGTATTCAGCAGCGCCTCATATTCGGCTTTTGTCGGCAGCCGCCATCCGGACGGGCAGAAATTTCCGCCGGAAGCTGTATCCCAGTCATAGAGCAGCCCATAGGCGGTCATATTATTCTGGTTTCCATTGGGATAAGTATAATCCAAATAAGCCTGTGAATGAGGAACATGATCCACTGTTTTCCTCTTTCTCTTATAATTCTCGGCCATCCACTCCCGGCCATTGATAATCACGGTTTTATATACATTATTTTCAATATCCTTCACAGAACCGTAGGCCGTGCAGTTTTCGCCATAGCCGCTGCTGCATTCATCGCAGTCGCTGCCGGTCCACAGTCCCGTGCAGGTGCCGCTCACGCAG
Source organism: Myxococcales bacterium UBA1203 (assembly GCA_002309695.1). Lineage (GTDB taxonomy): Bacteria > Myxococcota > Myxococcia > Myxococcales > UBA5297 > UBA1203. The sequence continues at coordinate 62,431 of DBXV01000004.1, forward strand.
TGCCCCGTCTTTTGATCGAGCGTTCCGTGCGCGCATTTCACACGAATGTCGCAGTTCACGCCAAGCCAGCCCTCGTCGCACGTGTAATCCTTAATGCAGCGGACCGATTTCCCTCTGCTCCGCTTGTCGTCCATCATACCGGCGCGGGCAGTACCGTCGGTTCCCTTGCTAATCGCCAGTTCCCAGGCGGCATCAAACGCGGTTTCATCCGATTCCGTGGACGTCCAGAAGGAGGTGGTGCTTCCCAAACCATCGTATGTTCCGTCTTCCCAAAAACCCGCGGGAAGGGCGCCAAAATGATACGTATTCTGACCGCCCCAGCTTTCAGCCATTAAATTCTTCGCTCCGGCCGCAGTTGGCCCGCCGACATGCGCCAACAGATATTCAAATTCTTCTTTTGTCGGCAAATGCCAGCCGCTGGGGCAAACTCTCTTGGCATCATTCCACACATAGAGACAGCCATAGTTTTTAACAAAATCAGGGACCGCCTCGATATTGGCATGGCAGGTAATTGTGCCCAAATCGATTTTGTCTGGATTGCTCCCCATGGCCATATTTTCGGCCGTCCAGACGTGATTTCCAATACCGACGATATTGTATTTATTGCCCTCGCCGTCGGTGATGGAATCAAACTCCGCGCAGTTGTCGCCATAGCCGCCGTTGCACACATTGCAGTTGGCGCCGGTCCATTTGCCCGAGCATTCATCGCAGTCCCGGCCGGCGAATCTTTCCTCGCAGCTGCCGCTGATGCAGTGACCTGTCTCGGGATTGAGTTCACCGTGAACGCTGCATTTCTTTTCAATATCGCAGTTTGCGCCCAGCCAGCCGGAAGCGCACTGGTCGCAGTTCGGACCGTCCCAGCCGGCATCACACGAGGAACATTGCCCGTCGCCGTCCCTGCCCTCTTTACAAATGCCATGCTTGCAGGTGCATTCACCGCAATTCTCGCCAAAGTGACCGGCCGAGCAGTCCTGATAAGCGCTCTCCATAATGCAGCGGACAGAGAGACCGACCTTGGGTCCATTCTGATCCAGCGAGGCGGTGTTATAACCGAGCAGCAGGGCGTAGTTGCCGTTGGCTGAGCTCTCCGGCTTCGTTGAGGAAGACCAGAGGAAAGTCACATTGCTGAAATCATTGATCTCACTTGACCACCACCCCGTGGGCATCGCGCCAAAGCCAAAATCATCCCCGCCCTGATTCTGATAACTTTTCCAGGCGTCCGTTTTGGCAATCAGCGATAAAAAGACATTGCTGCTCGTTTTATGTTCACCCGCATAAGCCAAAAGGTCGTCAAATTCTTCCTTTGTCGGCAGCCGCCAGCCGGCGGGACACGCTTTGACGGCATCATTCAAATTATAGAGGCAGCCATATTTTTTAATATAATCTGGATCTTTCGCCGTATCGAAATTGCAGGTCACTTCTTCTTCATCCTGCAGGGCCATGCTCTCGGCCATCCACTTCCGGCAGTTAATGGCGGTCGTTTTATACGATTTATTGTCGCGCGTGTCGGTCAGTGACCCGATTGTTTTATCGGCTATTGTGCATTCATCGCAATTCGCCCCGGTCATCAATGTATTCGCGCACTTATTACAGTCAGGACCGGCAAAATTCGGCTCGCAGCTGTCAGCCGCGCAGTGACCCGTCTCGGGATCGAGCGTGCCATGGACGCATTTCTTCTCAAAATTGCAGTTTTCCCCGGTCCAGCCGGCGCCGCATTGATTACAATTATCGCCCGTCCAGCCGGTATTTTCCTGACACGAAGTGCATTTGCCGGTGCCATTCAGGCCAAGACTCGGCGTGCCGTGCTCGCAGGTCGGCGCCTTGTCGCAGTTTGCGCCCCAATAATTGCCGGTGCATTCATCACAATTATCGCCAGACCAGCCCGTATTGGCCTCGCACGAAGCGCACTGACCATTTCCATGAACGCCGACGGCCGGCGTGCCGTGTTTGCAGGTAATTGTATCCTGATCGCAGTTCGGCCCCCAGTAATTGCCGGTGCATTCGCCGCAGTTCGGACCAAAATGCCCGGCCGCCTCGCATTCGTTAATAACGCCGCCGTCCCCGGAGACCACGCCAGAATCAGTATCCTCATCCGCCGGCTTGTCCCCGGAACCCCCGCAGGCCGCGGCCGAAATAGATAAGGCGAGTGCTGAAATTAAAATAAGAATTGGATTGAAGCATTTGTGTCCAATAGAGGCGCCATCTGTTCCTCCCCCGTCGTACCTATTTACTGCGCTTTTATTATTACACTGCATTATACTGCCTCCATGAAAAAAGCCGGAGAAACTCCGGCCGGGTAAAATCCCCCTGTTGATATTGTCAGGCAAAAAAAGCGGCGGCGTCTATGGAGGCGAAAAAGGCAAGTCAACCGGGAAACATGCCCCCTTGCCTCCCTGTGCCTGTCTGCGCCATAGCGCCCCGCTTTTCGTGCCTTTCATCATCACTTTGCCCCGCGAGGCCCCCATGAGCGACCAGAAGAAGGACACGCATCCGGCCCAAGACGCCAAAAAAGACGGCGTTGTCATTCCGGCGCAGCATTCGGCGCTGATTCATTCGCTGCCCGAGGATATGATGGCGCATTTGCGGAATTGTCCGCGCGACAGGCCGGTCATTTTGCTGATGCGGCATTCCATCCGCGGGCCTCTGCCCAAATCGGGCGGCGACGAAGTGCCTCTGACGGACGAGGGGCGAAATCTGGCGCGGCAGTTCGGCGGACAAATCGCCCGGGCCGAGCCTCCGTGCCTTCTGGCGAGCGTCCATTCCAGCCCTGTTCTCCGCTGCCGTCAGACGGCGCAGGAAATTATGAATGGCGCGGACCGCGTTTTTCCTCCGGACCCCATGCCCTGCCTGTCGCTGCCGGGGATTTTTCTGCTGGACAGCGGCGCGGCCGTGAATGCCTGGCGGGAGCTGGGCGGCGACGAGGTTCTGCGCCGCATGTCTCTGGAAGTGCCGCTGCCTCTGCCGGGAATGACGCCTGTCGAGAGCGCGGTGGCGGCCGTTTTGATTCAGATGTTCAGCAAAACAGACAATTTACCTGGCCTGCATGTCTTTGTGACCCACGACGCCATCGTCCTGCCCGTGGCCGCGCGCCTTCTTGGACAAGAGCTGAGCATGAAGGACTGGCCCGCCTTTCTGGATGGTATTTTTATCTGGAATGATGATCAGGGAAACATCCGCTCTTTATATCAAAAAAATGCGGGCTGTCGGCCAGCGGACAGAATTCTTCATCCCGCATCCCCCAAATTGCAGCCTTGACGCGGCAAAACCCCAAAGACTAAACGCCGCGCCGCCATGCCAGAGACCACTGAACCGAACCGTTCACCGCGCTATCCGCGCATTCTTCTCAAACTTTCCGGCGAAGCACTGATGGGCGAGACGACTTCGGCCATCGACCGCGGCACCATCGACAGCATCGCCGCGCAAATCGCCGAAATTTCCCGGCTGGGCGTGCAGACGGGCATCGTCATCGGCGGCGGAAATATCTTCCGGGGGGTGTCCGGCGCATCTCAGGGCATTGACCGGGCGGGCGGTGACGCGATGGGCATGCTGGCCACGGTCATCAATTCTCTGGCGCTTCAGGATGCGCTGCGCCGTCAGGGTGCCGAGGCGCGGGTCATGACCTCCATCGCCATGCAGGACGTGGCCGAGCCATTCGACCGGCAGCGGGCAGTCCGCCATCTCGAAAAAGGCCGGATTGTTATTTTTGGCGGCGGCACCGGCAGCCCTTACTTCACCACCGATACCGCGGCCTGCCTTCGTGCGCTGCAAATCAAGGCCGACGTGGTGATGAAGGCGACAAAGGTGGACGGTGTCTATACAGATGACCCGATGAAGGTTCCGACGGCACAGCGTTTTGCCGCCATTGATGTCAGCGAAGTGCTGACGCGCGGGCTCAAAGTCATGGACGCCGCCGCTTTTTCACTCTGCCGGGACAATGGTCTGAAAATACTGGTTTTCAGCATGAATACTCCGGGCAACATTCGGCGCGCCGTCATGGGGGAGGACATTGGGACGCTGGTCGGCGCCACGGAGACGAAGCTCGCCTGACAGATTCCCGGCTTTCATCAGCCTTCAGCCGCAATCATCTTACCCAACACGAAACAGCTGCTTTTCAGCAGGAGACAAATCATGGCCATTGTTGACGATGTTTTGAACGACCTGAAATCCCGCATCGATTCCACCCTCGATGTTCTCCGCAAAGAATACACGCGCATTCGGACCGGCCGTGCCAGCCTGTCGCTCCTCGACGGCGTTCGCGTGGATTACTACGGCACGCCGACCCCTCTGAACGGCGTGGCGAATATGACCGTGGCCGACCCCCGCCTCATTATTGTCCGCCCCTGGGAAAAGAAAATGGTTCAGGTGGTTGATCGGGCACTGCGGGAGGCCAATCTGGGCATCAATCCCGTGTGCGAAGGCGATGTTATTCGCCTGCCCATTCCGCCGCTGACCGAGGAGCGCCGCAAGGAAATCGTCAAGCAGGTGAAATCCAAGGCCGAAGAGCGGAAGGTGGCCGTGCGGAATGAGCGGCGCGACGCCAATGAAATGCTCAAGACCTATCAGAAGGACGGCGAGATTACTGAGGACGACCTGAAAAAAGGTCTGGAGAAAATTCAGAAAGAAACCGACGCGGGCATCGCCAAAATTGATGAAATCGCCGCGAAGAAAGAAAAAGAAATCGCCGAGGTGTGATTTCTTAATTTCTTCAAAATAAAACAAATACAAAGCCCGGGACATAATATTTGTCTCGGGCTTTTTTATTGCCCTCTCCGTCATCGTCTTCGGCGCTGACAGCTCGCCCGCTAAGATTTTATTCGATATTGTTATTAAAACAATTCACATCATCCCTGTATCGCCCGGGATTCCATCCCGGGATGTTATATTTCGCCCCTTTGGGATGGCCCTCTCAGTCATCGCCTTCGGCGCTGACAGCTCCCCCAAAGGGGGAGCCAAGAAATTAAATAAATTCAGTGAATAATAATCTTGCCTCCCCCTCTGGGGGAGGTGGCGCCGCCAACGGCGGCGACGGAGAGGGTTTGATTGGCCGGAGAGGGAATTTATTCCGGGCGGCCGCTATAATAAAAAAAGCCCCTCCGGAATCCGCATCCGGAAGGGCTTTTATTTTTATCTTTATGAAGCGGCGCATTTTGCAGGCGCCGCCTCAATGTCCGCCTTATCGGGTGTCTGTCCGACTTACTGCTTCACCGGAGCTGCGGGCCTGACGGGAACCGCGGCACGGGCCGGAGCAGCGGCGCCAGCCTGAGGCTTGGCTGCGGCCTGAGCCAGCTTGGCGGGCGCGGCGGCGGCCTGACTGAACATGCTGGGCGCCTGCACGCCGGTCATCTTGAACAGGTCGCTGATGGGCGGCACCGCCTTGGTGATGGAATTGAGGAAGTTGGCGGTGGTCGAAGCGCCGTCGGCGCCGTTCATCGAATCCCACACGGTGATCTTGTCGATGTTGATGCCCTTGATGGCCTCCACCTGGATCTTCACCAGCTCCTCGATCTTGTTGGCCATCATCAGCTGAATGGCCGCGTCGGCATCGCCGCCCGCAGAGCGAATGATCTGGGCATAGCCTTCGGCCTGCTTGGAGAGGATTTCCTGAAGACCGCGGGCCTGAGCCTGCATCTTGGCGAACATGGCGTCGGCTTCACCCTGGGCTGTCCGGCGCGCCTGCTCCGCGTCGGCCTCAGCTTCGAGCTCCATGCGGCGCTTCTCGATTTCGGCCTTGACCAGAACGTCGGCCTCCATCGTGGCCTTCTCCTTGGCGGCACGGGCCTTTTCAGCGGCTTCCTCAGCGGCAAACGCTTCCTGCAGAGCGCCGGCCGCCTGAACCTTTTCGGTCGCGAGGGCGCGCCGCTTGGCCTCGGCCTCGCGCTCGCGGCGGCTGGCCTCGGACTGCATGATGCGGATTTTCGCCTCGTTCTCGCCTTCGACGGCCTCGGCATCGAGGTTGGCCATGCGAATACGGTTCTTCGACTCGGCGGTCTTCTCACCTTCGAGGGCGCGGGCGTCGAGCTCGGCCAGCTTGATGCGGTTCTTCGCCTCGGCCTCTTTCTGGCCCGCGTCGGTGTCGGCCTGCGCCTGAGCCATGGCAATCTTCTGGTCTGCCTCAAAGCGGGCGACGCTCTTCACGGCCAGCGTGGTCTGCTCAGAGACGCCAATCTTCTCTTCGCTGTTGGCCTTCGCCTTACCCATGTTGCCGTCCCTGTTCTTCTCGGCGACGTTCACTTTGGCGTCGTTGATGGCCTTGGCGGCGGCTTCCTGGCCCAGGGCGTCGATGTAGCCGGACTCGTCGGTAATGTCGGTCACGTTCACGTTGATGAGGCGGATGCCGATTTTGCGCAGCTCGGATTCCACGTTCTCGGTGATCTTCGACTGGAAGCCGTCGCGGTCGGTGTTGATTTCCTCAATGTTCATCGAGGCAATCACCAAGCGGAGCTGTCCGAAGATGATGTCGCCGGCCAGGTTCTGAACCTCTTCCAGTTTGAGCCCCAGAAGGCGCTCGGCGGCGTTCTGCATGACGCCCGGCTCAGTGGAGATGCCGACGGTGAATCGTGCGGGGACGTCGATGCGGATGTTCTGCTTGGAGAGGGCGTTGCGGAGGTCAATGTTGATGGAGAAGGGGGTCAGGTCGAGGTACTGATAATCCTGAAAAATGGGCCAGACGAAGGCGGCACCGCCGTGCAGGCACTTGGAGGAACGGGAGGAACCGTCGCGGCCGCTGCCCACCTTTCCGTAAATGACCATGACCTTGTCGGAAGGGCACTTCCGATAGCGGCCCAAAATGGCCAGCACCGCGCCGAAAAAGACCATCACGGCGACGGCGCCAAGCATCAGAACTGAACTCATATCTTCCATGTTTGCTCCTCAGTGGTTGGTGTGTTTGTTCCTGCTGCTGCCTGCTTCGTGAATGCGGCGAGTCGAAATGAACCGCCAAAACAAAAGTTCTCCCCTGATTTCCCTCTGGCTGAACCGCTCTCCCCCGCTCTCCTTTGGATGGCCTCACTGAATCATCATCTTCGGGGCGGTCAGCTGCTTTTCGGGCTGTTCGGGGGCAACGGCCAGAACGCCGCCGCTCTCGATGCCAACCACGCGGACAGAGGCGCCGGTGGGGATTTCCTTGTCGATGGAGACGGCATCAAATTCCCGAAGCTGCTCCTGGACGACGACGCTGACTTTGCCCATGCCCTTCCCTGCCTCGGGAATGCGCAGATAGACGTTGCCCATTTTCCCGAGCGCATTCTTCTTGGAGACGTTGCCCGACTCCTGAAGGTGCATGAGGCTCTGAATCATCTTGGCCAGAGCCACCATCGTCGCCGCGCCTGCGAGAACGGCCACAAGCAGAGCAATCAGGGCGGGCACGCTGTTGCTGAGGCAGGCAAAACCGGCCCAGCCGCCAATCGCGAAGAAGCTGACGATGCCCCGGATTGAAAAGACGTGCAGGCCGTCATCGCCGTGTCCGTCGCCTCCGTCGCCATCGTGGCCGCCCTGAACATCGTGGACGTCAGCCGAATCCAGAGCTTCCGGGCTGCCTGCCGCATCAGCGGCCGAGGATTCATCCCCGCCCAGGCCAATGACCAGCATCACCGTCTGGATGAGCAGAATCAGCGACGCAGGAAAGGCCATGATGAAAAAGATTCGCTGCATCAGCGAGAGGGCCGCCCACCATTCGTTCATCCCGAAGTCTCCTCCTGACGTCTCTGCGACGCGAAAGCGGGCGGGCACATCGCATTTTCAGAGGCAAACGGAAAGCGGCCAATCCGCACGGCAGGGCCGAAAAATCGTCAGAACCGATAGTTGCCGCCGAAGACAAAACCGACGTTGCGGCCGGAGGCGCTGTACGTCTCCTCGACGCCGTCGGAAGGCGACACAACCACGTTGCCGTCCAGCCACGAGACGCGGACGGCGAACGTGAAGTCGTAGTTGCCCCGCGTGAAGGTGGCGCCGGCCGTGCCGCCGTATTCGTCCCAGCAGTTCATCAGATTGTCCGCGTTGAGCCTGGCGCTGGAGCGGTTGGTGAAGGCGCCGACCCGCAGCGTGATGCCGTCGCCCAGATAGAACTCGCTGGCGAGCGAGGCGTTGAGCGTGGCCAGCTTGACGACTTCGGTCCCGAAACTCTCGTAGCGGACATAGCCGTGCAGCGTCAGGTCCGCGGCCAGAGTCCAGACGGGAAACACCTTCCAGGCGACACCGAGGCCAATCATCGGCGGCGTTCTGGAAGCGCCCTTGCTGTTCTCGTCATCCCCCGCCATCCGCACGAAGTACTGCTCGTCGTCGTTGGGCGCATCGAAGCCCACCCACAGCGTCCGCTTGGAGGAAGAGCTGCTGGAAACGTTGACGCCCGTGCGGATGGTCAAACCGATGCTCAGCGGCCCGTCGTCTCCCAGAGGCGACCACAGCAGCCCGGCCAGCAGCATGAGCCCGTGCTGGACCATGTGATCGCTCGTATCCAGCTCGATGGAGTTGGCGCCGCTCTCGGCCTCCGGGTTCTCGTAATTGAAGTAGATGGAGCTGTGAGAGCTCTGCACCTGGTAGAGGTAGCCCGCGCCGATGCCCAGAGAGAGTCCGCGGCCAACCTTCGCGCCGTAGGAGATGCCCACCAGATAGCTGGTGTTGGACTCCTCGCTGGTAATGCGACCGTCGAGCACGCCCTGACCTGAAAAGGTCTGATCCAGCTGGGAATTGTCCTGCATGGGCTGCAGCGCCATGAACGCGATGTTGCCGTTGCCCAGCGCCGTAGTGGTGATGCCCGCCGGCGAGAACGCCTCCATGGACTTGAACTGCAGGTCCCTGTCGTAGCCGGTATCGACGGTCATGCGCCTGGCCAGGAGCGCCGTCGTGCTGACCGTCACCGTCGTGCTGGATTTCCGGCCCAGACCGGCGGGGTTGTACCAGGCGGTCGAAGCATCATCCGCGAGGCCAATCATCGTTCCCGCCAGACCCGCGGCTCTGGGGCCCATGAAGGTGTCGTTGTAGTGAAACTCATCGGCAGCGGCGCCGGACGGCATCAGGGCACAGGCGGCCAGAATCAGAGCGAGCGGGGCGAGCCGGCAGGCTTCATGTGAAGCGATTTCTGCCATCACCGCGCTTCAAGCCTGTGGCTGACGAGCTCCACCAGCGCCTGCGGAATCAGCTGGCTGCCGTCCCTGAGCTTCGTCTCAATTTTCACGATGCCCACGCCCGGCGCGTAGGTCCACTCGTTCTCCAGCTGCTTCGTGCTGTCGATGCGGTTGGAGGCATGGACCACCACGCAGTGCTCAAATTTGCCGGCAGGCGTCTCAACGGTGACGTCCGTCCCGGTGATTTCGTAGCGCTCCGTCGAAGAAGGACTCACCACCGCCATCCATTTGCTGCCGCGCGCAATCGGGTTTTTCAGCAGGTAGCGCTTGTCGTCGCGCAGCCCGTCCCGGTCGATTTTCATCCGGCCGCCCGCGTCATCGACGAAAAAACCCTGATCGATGCCCAGCGTGGTGATGCTCTTTTCCACCGTCTGGCCGCCCATCGTTCCCCGGTAAGTCCATCGGTTGCCGATGGCCAGAGGCTGGTAGTCCGACGCCTGCGCGGCTCCGGAGACCGGCACAGATGAATCGGAAGCAGCGGAACCGGCGGCGCTGCCATTGGCAGAAGCACCGTTTGTGGACGCGCAGGCGGCCGTCAGAAGAACGGCCGCAGCGGCAGGGAGCAGAAGTCTGTGAGGCATGCGCATGTGCAAAAGGTGTCCTTTCTGTTCCCCGCGCACCTGCCGGGAAACATTCAGTCATCAGTCAGTTCTTCTCGTTTTCAGCATCTGCGGGATGCGCGGCCTGCCCGTCCGCCGGCCTGCCGGCCATTTCAGCCAGCTGTGCCCGCGCCGCCGCACGGATGTCCTCGTCCGGATGCCCGCCGGCCAGGGTGAACAGATAGCCCTCGGCCATCTCGCCCCCCAGCTGCCCGACGGCGGCCATGAGCGTCACCTTCTCTTCGACCGACCCCACGTGCTCGGCGGCGTCAATCAGGGCGGGAACAGCTGACGGCGAACCGCTCTCCGCCAGAATCCCGGCCGCGTGAAGGACGAGCTCAGACTCCGTCCCCTCGCTCGAAACCAGCCGCATCAGGGGTTCCAGCGCATCGGTCGGGTCGCGTCCGTCCAGCGCACGCAGCGCCCGGGCGCGCCGCTCAAACGACGTCGAGGAAAGCGCCTCTCCCAGCTCCCGGGTCGTCAAATCCATGTCGGCCAGCTGCGGTCCCAGCTGCAGAAGCGCCGCTTCCAGAGCCCGCCCGAGAGCCGTGACAAAAACCTCTCTGCGCGCATCGTCGGACACACCGGCAGGAAGAGAAGCCCTGCCCATGCCATCCGCGGAAACGGCGATTTCTTCCGAACCCGCGGACTCCCCCGGGCGCAGCAGCCGGATTTCCAGCTCAATCGACGCGTCCTTCCCGCCGCTGACCACCTCGGAGGGCTCCGTCCGGGCCGAATAGATAATCAGCTGAAAGATGAAAGCTCTGGCCGGATTGCCGGGCTTCCTCCCGCGGGTGAGGACGGTCAGGTGCTTCATCGGCGCCATGGCGCGGCTCAGCTTTTTGCGCAGCGTCTTTTCGTCGAAGAACACCTCACTGCGGCCAGGCTCCACGTCATTCTGGGTCGCCCGGAACGAAATAATCTCCCAGACCTTCCCGTCGGCGCTGCCGCGGTGGCATCCCGAAGCCGCGGCCAGGACGGCAAAGAGGCAGAGGACGCCAAGTTTTCGGACAACCCGTAGTGCAGTCATCGGCACGCATCCGGTCAGCGTTCAGGACGAAAGGGGCGGCGCTTTTAATCGGCACAGTCAGAGCGTCAATCGCCCCTCCTCAGGCCTCGCCCATGCCGCCGGAGGCGCCGTACCAGGCAGCGGGCAGTCCTGCTTCGTCCCTCACCCGCCCGGCAATGTCCCGCAGCGCCTCGTCGGGCAAAGGCTGGAAGGGACCGCCGCGGGACGAGCGCGCAGACGTGTAAACCTGAACGCCCCGAATCGCCGCGCCGCCCGCCTTCAAATCGCGCAGGCGGCCAATCCACGCGCCGATTTCCGCGGGCTGAGGCGGCTCACCTTCGAGAACGCCGAACATGCTCTGGATGAACAGCGGACGGCGGCGCCCCTCGGCCAGCAGATTGTCCAAAACCAGCGAAAACGGCACGCGCGCGCGGTTCATGCTCAGGTAGTGCGCCTCTGTTCCCGCATCGAGTTTGGCCCAGATTTCCGCCATCTCAGGCCCAAGCGCTTCCAGCCCGCGCTGAACGCGGGGCAGGTGCAGCGCCGTGGCATTGGTGATGAGCACCGCTTTGGGAGCGGGCCATTCGCCGCTGCCGCGCGCCGCGTCTCCCAGACGGCGAATCAGCCGGCAGACCTCGGCAAAGGAGGGCGACAGCGTCGGCTCGCCGGAACCGCTGAGGGCGATGTCGTTCAGCCGCCGAAATGCGGGCGGCGTCTCACGGAACTGCGCCAGCTGAAACAGCTGCCCGGAGAGCGCCAGGCCGAGAGCACTTTTCAGCTCACTTTCGAGGACATCCATCGCCGCGGGGCGGGCCAGCGCCTGAGGATGCGCGCCTTTGTCCGCGTCCGCGCTGGCGGACAGCTCTTCCTGCGTGACGGGGTCGCCCTCTCGCTTCGCCAGTTCGCTGCAATAGACGCAGCGGAACGTGCAGCGCTCATGCGTCAGGTCGATGCCGATAGAGGCGCCCCGGGAACGCCGGCTGATCACGGGATAGACGTAGCGGTTGTTCTCAAAACTGCGGTCGTGGTGCTGGAAGACATTCATGTTCGTGCTCACTCCTTCGTTTTTTCGGCAGCGCAGGCTTTGAGGTCCCTGATTCGAGCGGCGGCCGCGGTCAGAGCCGCACCCAGTCCGGCGCAGAGGGCGCCCAGCAGCGGCAGACAGCCTCCCAGCGAGTCAGGGCAAAAGAACCCGCGCAGCCAGCCGCCCATCTGAAACGCGCCGCCTTCATTCCAGGCTTTCAGCGCGTCGAGGCCGGCCAGCACTGCCGAGGCAGCCGGGAAAACCAGCACAAACCCGCACAGCGCCGGAAGTGCCAGCCGTGACCAGGGAAGATGCCGCCAGAAATCATCGTCCGCCTCAGCGGCGCAGGCATCCGCTTCATCGCTCCCCTCGATGCCGGCAGGCAGGTCCTTCATCCGCCAGGGCACAAAGCGCTGGAGCAGCAGAAGTCCGGGAACGCTGAACAGGATGGAGAGGATGAAGAAGTTCCTCCAGCCGAAGGCGTCCGCGAGGCTGGCCGCCAGAGGTCCGCACAGCGTCCGGCCCAGAGCAAACATGCTGGAAAAGAGGGCGTACTGCGTGGCGCTGAACCGCCTGGAGGTCAGCCGCAGAAGAAGAACCATGAAGGCGCCGGTTCCGAGGCCAGAGGTGCCGGAATCGAGAATGGTGGCGGCGTAGAGCAGCGGCTGATTGGGCCCCGCAGCGGCGACGGCCGCATAGCCTGCATTGCCGAATGCCTGGAGAATCCCGAAGACCCACAGCGCGCGGCCGACGCCAATCTTCCCCGTGAGCAGGCCGCCCAGGAATGTCCCCGCCAGCGTCGCGGCGAGGCCCACCGTTCCGCTGGCTACGCCCACGACGAAGGTCGAGAAGCCGACCTCCACCAGAAAGGGCCTCACGAGGGACACCGCCAGATTGTCGGCCAGCTTGTAGAGCAGCAGGAAGGCGACGATTTCCAGTGCGCGGGGCTTGGACAGAAAGCCGACAAAGGGCGCCACGACCGATTCGGCAAAGGACTGAGGTCTGGGCGGCGGGTGCGCCGGAGCCGGAGCCAGAAACGCCGACGGCGTCATCAGCAGGAACACAACAGCCAGAGCGCCCATCGTCCATCCCCATCCCAGAGGGCTGTCCGGCGACATGATGCAGACGCCGCTGAGCGTGATGGCGAAGGAGCCGCCGAGCCACATGGCCGCCCGATACACGGCGGAGCGAAGTCCGACAGCCGCGCCCTGCTCGTCCTTTTCCAGCGTCTCCACGGCGTAGGCATCGACGGCGATGTCCTGAGTGGCCGAGGCAAATGCCAGGGCAAAGGACAGGACAATCACCGCGCCGGCGGACGGCATCCCCGCCTGGAGTGCCAGCAGTCCCGTGAGAAGGGCCAGCGCCAGCTGAGACGCCAGCGTCCACCCGCGCTTCCCTCCCAGAAACGGCAGCGACAGCCTGTCCACCAGCGGCGACCAGAGAAACTTGAAGGCGTAGGGCGCCTGGGCCGCGGTCACGAGTCCCACAGTGCGAAGGTCTGCCCCTGCCATCGTCATCCACGCGGGGATGGAAATGGTGATGAGCCCCAGCGGCAGTCCCGAGGAAAACGACTGTACGGCGACGGCTGACAGGCGCGGGCTCGCCAGAACTGCCTTCAATTTGTGTGTGAGCGCTGTGAGCTTGGTCATGCCCGTGAAAAATCGGCGGAGAACGGGGCGGAAGGCGGCGTCTGAACCGCCGGCGCGCCGGATTCCTCAGAGGCGGCCAAAAACAAAACGGCCGCTTCCCCTGAGGAACGGGAAACGGCCGCTGCAAAACTGAGATTTATCTGACGTGCATGAACCGCTGATTCCGAAGCCCGGCACAAATCTGAGCGGAAGGAGTCACCTCACATGCCGCCGCGTTCCACGGTGACGCCGCCCTCGACGCTCGTGGCCGCGCCCGAGGAAGCTGCGCCATCGCCGCGCTCCACCACGACGCCGTTTTCCTTGCCGTCGGCGGAGCCGGAGGACTTCTTGGCGGCCTCAGCCTTCTTCGCCTCTTCGGCCTTCTTCTGCTCATCGATGCGCTTGGCGTGCTGCTCGCGGGACTTGTCGATGGAGGAGCCCTTGGAGGCGTGCATCATTGTCGAGTTGTAGGACGCCCGGGACACGTTGTTGTCCTTCAGGACCTGCTTCTCGATCTCCATGCTCTTCTTTTCGTACTTCTGCCGCTCGTGAGCGTTGAGCTGCTCGGGGCTGCGGCCGTCAAATTCCTTCTTCAGGTATTCCTGCCTCTGCGAATCCATCTCAGCGGTCAGACGGCCGGCGTCATCGTTGGACAGGCGCTGGGCCATGGCGGCGGACGACGAGAAAGCGAGAGCAAAGGCGCACACTGCGAGTGCAATTCGTTTCATTGGGCATCTCCTGGGTCAGAAGGGTTGCTTCCAAAAAAGGCGCGGCGTCTTTGGGTCAACGCCATCAGGCCGTCAAGCGCCGCCTCAGCTGAGAAGGCTCCGGGCAATCCTCAGCGATTCAGCGTCGGTCCTGCGGGACTCGGCGATTTTGCGGACGGCCATCCCGCGGGTCACTTCATCCGCCGCGCGAATGACAGGCACGGTGAGACCGCGAAACCGGATGAAGCAGATGGACAGGCACCAGGCCACAGCCATCCGCGCGTAGTAGGCGGGACAATCCGCCCGGGGCAGGCGCTCCAGAACGCGCCCCACATGCGCTTCATCGACGAAGTGACAGAGCATCAGCACCACGGCGAAGCGGACAGGAAACTCGCCGCCCCTCTCCAGCTGGGAATCCACGAATCGAAACGACTCCTCGGGCCATTTGCGGACGCCTTTCAGCCCGGCGCACACGCTGTCGCAGACGGACCAGTTGTCGATTTTGGGGACGAAGGCTCCGACGAGGGGAAACAGCTCTTCGGCAGGCAGTTTCAGACAGCCCAGAACCATGCCCTGGAGCATGACTTCCTCGAACGAGGCGTCCGTCAGAATCCCGCTGAAGGAGAGGCCGTTCTCGCGGGCGATTCGCGCCGCCAGCCTGCGCAGCGTCGGCAGCCGCACGCCCATGAGCCCTGTGACGCCGGGCAGAAGTTTCCCCGAAAAATCCCGATAAGCGGGCTCGGCGCAGCGGTTCAGCTCGGCCAGAAGTTCGTCCCTGTTCATGTTCCCCGCGTCCTTCCCGCCGGACCGCACCTCGGCGCGCGCCTCAGTACATGCGAATGATTTCGGCCCCCCGGTAGTAGTGCTCCAGAATCTGCCGGTAGTTCTTGCCCTGCGCGGCCAGCCGGTTGGCGCCCCACTGGCACATGCCCGCGCCGTGGCCGAAGCCCTTGCCGGAAAAGGTGAAGCGGTCCCCCTTCCGCTCCTTTTCCACGGAAAACCACAGGCTCTTGAGCTCGCCGTAGCCCAGCCGGCGCCGCACCTCGACGCCCGTCATCTCCTTCGTGGCTTTGGCGCTCTTGAGCTCGACCTTTTCCACGCGGCCGGTGGCGCTTCTGGACGTCACGCGAATGCTGCGGAGGCCGGGAATCAGCTTCTCCATCTCCCTGCCCGTAAACGTGTGCTTCCAGGACGACTGCGGCACCTCTTTGCAGGGGCAGCTGACCGGCTTGAGGTAATCGAGCGGCCGCCCCAGCGCCGCGCCGCCGTCCTCGGTCTTTCCGCCGCAGCTCGAATGGAAATAGGCCTCCACGAGGTCCATTTTGTAGATGAGGACCTCCCCCCGCGTGGCGTCCACAGCCACCCGCGTTCTGGGGTCTTCGGCCCGCGTCCCGCCGTAAACCTGATGCAGGACCGTGGAGCCCAGATGGTAGGGCTTGCCCCAGGCGGCGATTTTCTTCTGCAGCGCATAGGTGCGGGCGGCGACGGCCTGAGCCTTGAGCGCCTCGGGAGGAAAAGACGCGGGCATCTCTGAGCCCAGGACGGCGTGGAGATACGACTCAAGAGGCACCACGTTGATGGCTGTGAGGCCGCCTTTGCTCCCGGGCCGGACCTCGATTTGCCCCCTCACCGGCTTGTCCGCGGCGTGGACCACCTCTTCGGAGCGGTAGCGGACGCCGTCGGGCGACGTGACCTTCACGCCATCGAGGTACATCCCGTCTTTTTTCAGGGTGACAACCGACTTGCCGTCCCTGGCTTTGACGTAGCGGCCGCCCTCGGTCAGCAGGCGCACCTCCAGTCCCTTGCCCGAGAGGCGCACCTCTTTGACCCCCTCGGCGATGGCAATGCGCACCGTCTCCTCCGCCGACGCCGGCGCCGGCAGCAGAATGAGGAGCAGCATGACCAGAAGGAGGAAGGCGCGGCGCAATGCGAAAGGTCCGGAAAAATTGGGGGAGGCAGGGACGTTGTAAAACGGCGAAAAAAAGAACCGCCCCGAATGAAAGCCGGGACCTTTAGCGAAGGCGCTTTTGACGAAACAACCGGGGAAATCCGGGGACACGAAGCGGCTGGCAGGTCTGAAAAGCGGCGAAATGCCGTCAAGCATTCATCTGGGGGAGCCCAATGAGGGGGACGCACCTCACGGCCGGACTTTTTGGGTGTCCCCGTCAGTCAGGCTTGACGACGGCAGCGCTGCTGAGAGGTCCGCCCGCGGTCCAGAAGGCTCTGACTTCCCCGATGTCTGAGCACCGCCTGGCCGGAGGCAGACTCTTCAAAAAAGCGCCGCCGTAGCGCTTGGTCGTCAGCCGCGGGTCGAGAATTGCCACGATGCCCCTGTCGGTGCGCGTGCGAATCAGCCGTCCGAAGCCCTGGCGCAGCGACAGCGCCGCCTGCGGCACCTGATAACAGATGAACGGCACGCGCCCCGCCGCCCTGAGCCATTCGACCCTGGCCGCCACCACCGGGTCCGTGGGAGAGGCAAAGGGCAGCCTGTCGATGACCACGAGTGACAGCGCCTCGCCGGGAATGTCCACGCCCTCCCAGAAGCTGTGGGAAGCAAACAGCGCCGACGGCTCGTTCTTAAAGCGGGAAATGAGTGCGCTCCGAGGCGCCTCGCCCTGAATCATCACCGGACAGGGAAGCCGGCCGCGAAGCAGCGCGTGGGCGAGCGTCATGTTTTTCAGGCTGGTGAAGAGAAGCAGGGCCCGCCCGCCGGTAATCCCGCACAGCGCTTCAATCTCCTCTGCCGCGCGGCCGATGAACTCCGGCTCGTTGGGCTCAGGAAGATGGCGCGGCGTGTAGAGAGCGGCCTGCTGTCCGTAGTCAAAAGGCGAATCCAGAAGCAGCTCATCCACGGGCGTCACAAAACGCCGCATCGTCCCCGAATCGCCATGGAAGGCTGTCTCCGAAGCCTCGTTGCCGGCGGCAGCTTTTTCTTCTTCGGCATTTCCGCCGGCCTGCTCCCCGGACGAAGGAAGCCCCAGCCTTCGGCGGGTAAAATCCAGCCTGCCCTCCGCCGCCAGCGTGGCCGACGTGAAAATGATGGTGTCCGCCGTCGTGTAGAGCCGCGACCTGAACTCACGGGCCACATCGATGGGCGCCGCCCGGAGAAACACCTGCGTCTTGCCGCGCCGCTCCTCCCAATAGACGAAGCCCGGGTCATCCATGGCGGCCATGAACTCCAGACCCGCGGTCAGATCGTTGATGCGGCGGAGGAACGTCTCCTTCTCCACGGATTCGAGCTGAGAAATGGCACCCGGAAGCGCCCGCAGCGCCTCTGTCAGCGGCTCGATCTGAACGGACAGCTCATCCGCATCGAGAGGCGCCGTCAGCCGCCGGACCGGCTCTGTCTCGGGAATGCCCAGGCCGCGCTGATTGAAGAGCCGCGTCCCGAACTGCTCGATGCGCTCCAGAATCATCGGCGCCAGCGGACAGGCGTTCGGCTCCTGCGAAAGAGCGCGCTCCACGTCCTCCGTCAGCTCATGGATGCGGAAGGCGCACAGCGAGACGCCGAAAAAATCGGTGGCCACGTCCTCCACAGCGTGCGCCTCGTCGAACACCACCGCCTGATAGGGCGGAATCACCTGCGCCCCGCTCCCGGGAACATCAGTTTTCAGGGCCAGATCGGCGAAGAGCAGGTGGTGATTGACGATGATGAGGTCGCTGTCCGCCGCCTCGCGCCGCGCACGGGAGACGAAGCACACGCTGTTGTAGGGGCACTTGCGGCCCGGACAGCTTTCAGAGGCGCAGGACAGCTCTTTCCGGACCTGGCTTCCCTCGGGCAGGTTCAGCTCACTCCACTCGCCTGTCTCCGTCTGCCGGGACCAGCTGACCACCGCCTCGTATTCGCGCCGGGCACTGGCAAACAGGTGCGCCTGGCCCGCGGTCTCGGCCAGCTCCAGCCGATAGCGGCACAGGTAGTTCGACCTTCCCTTGAGAACGGTGGCCTTGAACTCGATGCCCGCCGCCTTGCGGAGCAGGGGCAGGTCCTTGTCGAGAATCTGGTCCTGGAGCGTCTTGGTCGCCGTCGAGACCACCACGCGCCGCCCGGAGAGAAGCGCCGGAATCAGATACGCCAGCGTCTTGCCCGTGCCCGTTCCGGCCTCCACCAGACAGTAGCGCCGCTCATCCAGCGCCCGGCGCACCAGCCGCGCCATCTGCAGCTGCTGAGGCCGGTGCTCGTAGGCGGGAAACGCTCTGGCGAGGATGCCGTCAGGGCCGAGATATTTCTGAATCGGGTCGGAAAAAACGCTCATGGTCATCGAAAGAAGGAACTGCCGGCAGGGCAAAAGGGCCGGCGCCGATACATGATTCCCGGCAAAAAAAATGCGGCCTGCCGCCGAAAAAGAGGCCTTAAGCTCCCCCTCTCCTTCACCGCCGGACAAAGCCTCTCTTTGAAGAGGCTCCTCACCTGCCCGCCGTCTGTCCGCGTCTCTGAAACTGAAATTTTCGGACGAAGCGCGGCGGCACCCGCAGGAATCCCGGCTTTCCTGAGTCACGCCATGTCCTCCAGAACTTCCGCATCGCTCCTCGCGCTCGGGCTCTGTGCCTTCCTCGCCGCCTGCTCATCGGAAAAAACAGAGGACGCCCCCGACGCGTCGCTGCCGCCACTGGTTCTCCCCGACGGCGGCTGTGTCCCGCGCGCGTTGTGTCCCGACGAATTTGAGTGCGGCGAAATGGACGACGGCTGCGGCGGAAAGCTCTCGTGCGGCACATGCGGCGGCATCCGCGAATGCAGCGAGCATGTCTGCTCCGAATGCGTCCCCGTGACGACCTGCGAGAGCGAGGGGCGGGTGTGCGGCAAACTGACCGACGAATGCGGCGACACTGTGGACTGCGGCGGCTGCGACACGGGCGAAAGATGCAGCGACAGCGGCGACGCGTGCGAGCCCTGCACTCCCCTCGAATGCGGAAGTCTCCCGGCTGAGGTCTGCGGCGAAATGGATGACGGCTGCGGCGGGACGATCTCGTGCGGGTGCCAGGCGAATTACCGCTGCGAGGACAGCGCCTGCGAGCTCTGCCCCGACTACGGCTGCGCGGACTTCGGCGCCGAGTGCGGAGCTGTCGATGAGGGCTGCAGCCGCGAACCGCTGTTCTGCGGGGAATGCACTGAGGACGGCCAAAGCTGCGTGAACAACAAGTGCGTCTTCTGCACCCCCGGAACGGCTCAGGAGCGCTGCGCTTTGGCTGGCGCCCAGTGCGGAACGGTGAGCGACGGCTGCGGCGGCACAGTGGACTGCGGACTCTGCGGCGCGCCTGATTCGTGCGTGAACGGCGCCTGCATCTGCGTGCCCGTCACCTGCGAGGAGCAGGGCGTGACCTGCGGCGAGGCCTACGACGGCTGCGGGCACTTCATTCAGTGCGGGCCCGCCTGCGCTGACGCTGAAAGCGCCGTGATCCGCCTGGTGACGGGCAACATCACAAGCGGGAATCACCAGTCGTACGACGAGGGACACGGCCTGCGCATTTTCCGCGGCCTGAAGCCTCAGATTGCCCTCGTTCAGGAGTTCAACTTCGGCAGCTGCAGTGCCCGCGACCTCCGGCAGATGGTGATTCAGGGCTTCGGCGAACGCTTTTTCCACGTCGTTCAGAGCCGGAGCGATGTCGTCACCATCCCCAACGGCATCGTCAGCTACTACCCCATCAAGTCCTGGGGGATTCTGAAGGACATCACTCTCGACGAGCGCGACCACGTCTGGGCCCGCATCGACATTCCCGGCAAAGCCGACCTCTGGGCCGTCAGCATCCACTTCTCGACCAAGAGCGAGAAGCGCCAGAAGAGCATCGCCGATCTCGTGGAGCGGCTGGACGAACTGGGCATTCCCAAGGGCGACTTCGTGGCCGTCGGCGGCGACTTCAACACGACGAGCCGCACCCAGGACAAGGGGCTCGCGTTCCTCGACAACACGGGGCTCATCGTCCTCGACACGGATGACGACTGTCCCATCGACCAGAGCGGCAACGACAACACCAACGGCTCGCGGCAGAAGGACTACGACGCGATTTACACGAGTCAGAACCTCAAGGATTTGCAGACGCCGGTGGTCATCAGCGGCGCCCAGAATCTGACGGAGCGGGGGCTCGTCTTTGACAGCCGCGTCTTCACGCCGCTCTCGGCCGTTTCGCCCGTGAAGAAGAATGACAGCGGCGCCAGCAACGTGCAGCACATGGCCGTGGTGAAGGACTACGCCATTCCCAGATAGCCCGGCCCGCAGCAGACAAACCGTTCCCTTCCCAAAGCTCTCCCCTCCTCGCGCAGGGGAGGGCTTTTTCATTTTCTTTTTGCGCCGTGCGCTCCGCTGTCGAAGGTCCCCCCATTTGAGGTGTGGAAAACAAAAAGCGCTGTGCTAGAGAGCGCGCCCCGTTCGCCGGGGGACGAATAAATTCTCTGTAATTTCAATAAGTTAGACCATCTCAGGCGCATGTTTGGCGCCTTCTGTGGCGAGGCGGCGCACATGGCACTTTCAGGCAAGGACCGAAGATTTCTGCGGGCACTGGGTCATCACCTCAAACCAGTGGTGCAGGTGGGCAAGGACGGCGTCAGCGACGCTGCCGCCAAGGCCGCGGATCAGGCCCTTCGGGACCACGAGCTCATCAAGGTCAAAGTCGGCGAAAGCTGCCCGCTGGAGAGGCAGGAGGCCGCTGAGGCGCTGGCCCAGGCTACGGGTGCCGAGATTGCCCAGCTTCTGGGCCGCACGATTCTTCTCTATCGGCCTGACCCGGAAGAGCCCGGCATCCGGCTGCCCAAAGCGCCGTCCGGCGAGGCGGGGAACGAGATGAATCAGGCTGAAAAAAAAGCCGCGCCCGCTGCCGAGAAGCATTCGCCCGCGCCCGTCCGTCAGCCCCGGCGCGGACGCCTGCCGCACCGCTCGTCCAAAAACGCTCTTCGCTGAACTGCCTCATCGGCCCGCTGTGCGGCTTCCTCCCGTTTTCAGCCGGAGCGGGCCGCCGCGAGGTTCCCACGCCATGACAGACACCAAGGACCCATTGGCTCAGTCCGACCTGCACAACGCCAGGGGCATCGAGCTGGCCGACCGGGGATGGCTCGACGAGGCGGCCAATGAATTTCGCAAGGCCATCGAGCTGGACCCGAAAAGCGCCCACGCCCACGACAATCTGGCCACCGTTCATGCGGAGAAGGGGCGCTACCGCGAGGCGCTGACCGAGTACCTGACCGCTCTGGAACTGGAGCCGGACAGCCCCACTGCCCACTACAACCTGGCCTGCTTTCTCTCGTCCCACTCGCTGGACATGGCCGTCAGCGAATATCAGCGGGCGATTGAGGAAGAGCCCGGCTACCGGGACGCTCACGTCAATCTGGGAATCACCTACGCCGACATGGGCAAATACGACGAGGCGAAGGAATCGCTGAAAACCGCCATCAGTCTGGAGCCGGACGACACTTTTGCCCGTCTGGAACTGGCCGACCTCTACATGGACGACGACGAGCTCCGCGACGCCATCGCGCAGCTCAAGGATGTCACCCGCATCGACCCCAACGAATACGAGGGCTTCCTCAATCTGGGCATCTGCTACGCCCAGAAGGGTTTCTACGCCGAGGCCGAGCGCTGCTACCTGCGGGCCCTCGAACTGAACGCGCAGGAAGCGCTGATTCCCTACAATCTGTCGGCGCTCTACGCGCTCTGGGGACGCCCGGACGACTGCATCCGCTTCATGCGTCAGGCCGTGGTTCTCTCGCGGGATGAGGTCCTCGCCTGGCTGGCCGAGGACAACATGTTCGACGCTGTCCGGGAGCTTCCCGAATTTCAGGCGAGCCTGACCGCCGTGCCCGAAGGCGCCGGCGCGGCAGACGGAAGCTCCGACGAAGATGATGACGCCGCCGGGGACGCTGATTCGCCGGAACCGCTGACCAAATGAGGGCTGACGACGTGTCTGGCATTCGGCGAGTGGGCTTTGTGGTGAACGTGCAGAAGGGCAGGTCCGCCGAACTGACGGCCAGCCTGACGGCCATCCTCCGCAAGCGGGGCATCGAATTTTTCTGCGAGGCGGAAAACGCCGAGATGCTGGGAATGCCGGGCGCGGGCGCGGACAGCTTTCAGTCGGCCGATCTGTGCGTGGTCCTGGGCGGCGACGGGACGATGCTCCGCGCCTCGCGGATTCTGGGGAACAGCGAGGTGCCGCTCCTGGGCATCCATCTGGGGTCACTGGGCTTCCTGATGGAGAACATGGCGGACGAGGCCAAAGCGGCTCTGGACAGCGCGCTGACCGGCGACATCGAGGTCACGCCCCGCCTCCGCCTGCGCGTCCGCGTGTTTTCCGGATTCGAAGACGAGCGCGTCTCTCCCGAGCCCCGCTACGACGTGCTGGCGCTGAATGAGGCCACCGTCAGCCGCGGTCTTCTCTCGCGCATCATCGAGCTGAAAACCTGCATCGATGGCTTTCCCGTCACCTGCTACCGCGCCGACGGCGTCATCATTTCTTCGCCCACGGGCTCCACGGGCTATTCGCTGTCCGCCGGAGGTCCCATTCTGGCGCCCTCGCTGGATGCCATCGCCGTCACGCCCATCTGCCCGCACACCCTGGCCCAGCGCCCGCTCGTCATTCCCGGCGGAAGCCACATTGAGCTGACGCTCCTGCCCGGGTCCTCGGAAGTCATCCTCTCGATTGACGGCCAGCAGAGCTGCCCGCTGGAGGCCTTCGACCGCATCCGCATCGAGGCCGCTGCCACCCGGACGCTCATCGTCCGCAACCGCAACGTGGACTTCTTCTCCATTCTCCGCTCCCGCCTGGGCTGGGGCGGCGGCAGGCGCTGATTCGTCACGGGCATTCCCCGGCGCTCAGCGCCCTGTCCGAAAGTCCATCGCATGATTACTGAACTCAGGATTCGGAACCTCGCCATTGTCGAGTCCGCGGACATCCGCTTCGACGGCGGCTTCAACGTCATCACCGGCGAGACCGGCGCAGGCAAATCGCTTCTGGTGGATGCCCTGCACCTGATTCTCGGCGGACGCGCCAGCACCGACCTGATTCGCACCGGCGAGCGCGAGGCCTCGGTGGAGGCTTTTTTTGAGGGGCTGGACGGCAGCGGCATCCGCGGCCTGCTCGACGAGATGGGGCTCCCGGACGAGGAGAACGGCGAGCTGCTGGTCCGGCGGACGGTGAACGCTCAGGGCAAGAGCCGCGTCTGGCTGAACGGCGCTCTGGCCACTGTCGGGCAGCTGGAAAAGCTCTCGCGGTTCCTCGTGGACATCAGCGGTCAGCACGAACACGTCAGCCTGCTGAGGCCGGAGCTGCACCTCGGACTCCTCGACGCTTTCGCGGGCACCGGCGAACAGCTGAATCACTTTCGCGAGGCGTTCGATGCGCTTCTGGCCCGGAAAAAAGAGCGCGATGTCCTGGCCAGTGACGACGCGGCCCGTGCCGACAGATGCGGCTGGCTGAAATTCCAGCTGGAAGAGCTGGATGCCGTGGACCCCAAACCGGGCGAGCTGGAAGAGCTGGAACAGCAGCGGCGCTCTCTCGAATCGGTGGAAAAGCAGCGGCGGATGCTGAGTGAGGCAGACGCCCTGATTTATTCGGGTGACGGGTGTGCCCTGGGGCAGGTCACCGCCGCCTGCGCGGCCCTGAAAGCTATCGCCGACGTGTCGCCCGAAGCGGCCGCCTGGGAAAAATCGCTCGATGAGATTCGCCTGGAGCTGAGCGAGCTGGCGCGGGACGTGGCCCGGCACAGCGGGGGACTCAATGAGGACCCGGAGGCGCTGGAACACGTCATTGAGCGCGAGGAGGACATCCGGCGGCTGACGCGCAAGCACGGCGGCACAGTGGAGGAGGTTCTGGCCCGGCGCGGGCGCATGCGGGAGGAGCTGGACAGCCTCGAACGCCGGGATGAGCGGCTGGAGGAACTGGACGCGGACATCCGGAAGCTGACAGCGGAAGCGCTGACGCGGGCCCGTGCGCTGTCCGAGGCGCGGCGCGCGGCGGCGAAGACCTTTGCCGAAGCCGTTGAGAACGAGCTGAAAAAGCTGGCCATGGAGCGGACGGTTTTTGAAGCAGCGCTCACGCCCTGTCAGGCCGGGACCGGTGCCATGCCGCTGGAAGGCGGCGGCTTTCTGACCCGCGCCGGACTGGAAAACGGTGAATTTCTCATCGCGCCCAATGCCGGCGAAACGATTCGGCCGCTCGCCCGCATTGCCTCCGGCGGCGAGCTGTCCCGCGTCATGCTGGCCATCAAGCGCGTCCTGGCCCGGGCTGATCCCGTCTTCACCTATGTCTTTGACGAAGTGGATACCGGCATGAGCGGCGCGGCTGCGGACGCTGTGGGCCGTCTGCTTCAGGAGGTCTCGCTGGGGCGGCAAATCATCGTCATCACGCACCTGCCCCAGATTGCCGCCTTCGGGACGCGCCACTTCACCGTCAGCAAGGAGTCCTCGGACGACGGCCGCGTGCGCACCAGAATCGAACCTCTGGACGAGGGCGGCCGCGAGCGCGAGCTGGCGCGGATGCTGGCGGGAAGCCACGTCACCGAAGCCGCTCTGGTCAACGCCCGGGCCATGCTCAGGGCGTGCGCCGCCGGCGTCTGAACCCGCAAACGAAGCGGGCCTTTTCCCCCTCCGGAGCCCGGGTTGACGCTGTGGGGGCCGTGAAGTAACCCGCCGCGCCTTTTTCGGACCCGCCCTGTTCCAGTGGGCCGTCCGATGCCGGAACCCACCCGGTTCCACATTCCAGAATCGAGGAGCCAAATGAGCAAAGCCACCGATGCCGATGTTTTCGACAAGCGCGTCGTCAATCGCCTCATCCAGAACGGAACCATCACTGAGGCCGACTACAAAAAGCACCTGAAAGGCCTGCCCGACCGGGCCAAGGATGCCCTCCCCCTCGAAGCCCGGCTGGAAGAGACCGACCTCTCCACCTATCTGACCGGCAAGGACAAAGAGAAAGACTGAGGTCAAAGGCTTTGAGGCCGACGGACGTGCGCCGCCTCTTCGGGGCGCAGCCGAAAAGCCGAGGCCATTGGCAGCAAATCAGGGCCGTTCCGGAACGCCGTCCGCGGCGATGCCAGGACGGCCCGTGTTGTATGGACCGGGCGCTTTTTCAGGCGGCTTTCGTTCCCTCCCTCACATCGCGCCCGCGCATCCATGCGGAGTGACCCATGAGTGACGACACCGAAGGCAAGGGATTTCAGGTCAACGACCGGCGCATCAAATTCGATGAGAACGAGGCCGGTGCGGCCGCTTCCGATACGGCGAATGGCGGCGCGGCCACATCATCGGCTGCATCGGGGAACACCTCTTCCGGCGGCAGCAGAACGGTCGAGGGACCGGGCTGGAAGATGGAGCACCAGGACGAAAAAAAGCCCTCTGACCAGCTGCCGCCCATGGATTTCACCCACTTCTGCCTGTCCCTGGCCGGGTCAGCGCTCATCAATCTGGGCGACGCCGCCAGTCCCGAGTCGGGCAAGACCGAGTCTGACCTGAACATGGCCCGGCAGACCATCGACATTCTGGCGATGCTGGAAGCGAAGACGCAGGGCAACCTCACGGAAGACGAGTCCAAGCTCCTGTCCACTGTCCTCTACGACCTGAGGATGCGCTTCCTCAGCAAGTCCAGGCCTTAACCCGCCGACAGCTTCGTCCACGCAATGACGCTTTGGCCCAAGCCACAGACCGCCCTCCACACCTGAAAGCCTCCCGACGGCCATCCCATGTCACTTCCGCTCCTCATGCTTTCGGCCGCACTGGCCGCCGCGCCCTCGGGAAGCAGGGCTCCCGCGTCCATCGACATCGCCTGGGTGCAGCGCCGCTCGCAGCGATCGGCGGCCCTCATTCTGCGCGAGGCGGACAGCCGTCTGATGGCCCGCTGCTTCGACCCCGAAGGCCTGGACCCGGATGAGGTGGAGCGGACTTCCGAAGCGATGACCGGCACAGAGGTTTCCCTGTTTCTGGGGCCGCGCCGCATCGCGCGGGGAGAAATCACCGGCGTGGAGACGGCCGCGGACCCGCTTCTGCCCTGCGCCGTCACTGTTCTGGCCGACTTCGACAGGCCGCTTCCCATTCTGGCGAGAGGCGACGTTCTCTGGGCCACCAACCGGGCTCTGGGTTCCACGCCGCGCGAACCCGTTCGTCCCGAAGTCGTGGAGCGCGCCCGCGCGGCTCTTCCTGAAAAACTGAATCAGGCGTGCCTGTCGCAGAAGAGCGTTGCCCGCCGGGGGACCAAGCGCGGCACCTATGTCGGCTTCACCTGCCCCATGGACAGCGCCGTCAGTTCCGCCGTGGTCTTCGTTCCCAAATCCGGCCAGCCGGACGCGGCGCCGCGGCTGGTCCTCACGGAAGCCGGCGATTACGGGACGCTCAGTCTGGTGGAAGTGCTCGACCCGCGTTCCGAGAAGGGCCACCGGCTCGTGATGCTTCGGGAATGGGACGAGATTGAGCTCAGGCGCCTAGAAATCTGGGACGACGACGGAACTTCTGCGCGGACGGCTGCCTCCGAAGCGCTGGCCGAAGACATGATGTTTCTCGCGGGTGAAGACGCGCGCCGGCGCCGTGCCGCTCCTTTTGGAGACGCTTTTGACACCGATGGCGGGGGCGACGACGCGGCTGCTTCAGTTTCTTCCGAGGAAGAGCTGCCGCCCGGAACCATCGAAGGACTGCCCATCCGCCTGATGCCGAATGACGGAAGCGGTACGGGGACGCCTTCGGAGCGGACCAATGCCGCCGGGGATGGAGACGCTTCCACGAACTGGCAGTCGGAGCCGCCGATGTCCGTTCCGACACAGCAGAATTGACGGGTCAGTCGCCGCTCTGAGTGGCGATGGCCAGATTCGTCAGTCCCCTGGCGCGGGCGGACTCCATGACCTCCACTACCCGCCCGTGCGGCACATTTTTGTCCGCCTGGAGAATCACCGTGGTCTGACTGGAGACGCGAAACGCGGATTCAAACAGCTCCGACAGTCCGCTCTCGTCGAGATCGCGCCCGCCGCTGACCACGCGGCCATCTTCGAGAATGGCGACAATCAGGTCGTTCTCGCTCCCCACATCGTCCGCGGCGGTCCCCTTGCCCGGCAGATTCACGTTGACGCCCGTCTGGCCGCCGGCCTCCACGATGGCCGAGCTGGTGACCATGAAAATAATCAGCAGCACCAGAAAGATGTCGGTGAGCGGCGTGATGTTGATTTCGGCCACCACGCCGTCGTCGATGAAATCATCGCCGCTGTCCTGACGATTGCCCGCTGCCATTTCAGCCCGCCTCCGGCGCTGATGCCGAAGCAGAAGCCGGCGCCGGGGCAGCTGATGAGGGCTCCGACGCACCGGAGGAAGGCGAAGGAGCAGCCGACGCTCCCGGCGTGCCGCCGCTTCGCTCAGGCGCGGGCAAATCGGCCAGAAGCTCGCAGAACTCCTCGGAGAGAAGTTTCAGCTCCGCCGAGATGTTCCCCAGACGCGCCTGAAAAAAATTGAAGAAGACCACCGCCTCGATGGCCACGGCGATGCCGCTGGCTGTGGCGATGAGTGCCTGGGAAATGCCGGCCGCCACCACCGCGAAGCCGCCCGTCCCCGACTCAGCCATGGAGGAAAAGGCGCTCATAATGCCGACGACGGTGCCGAAGAGGCCGATGAAGGGGGCGATGGTGCCGATGGTGCCGATGGCCCACAGACGGCGCTTGAGCGTCAGAACGCGGGACAGCCGCTCCCGGTCCACAACCGACTCAAAGCCGCGCCCGCCCTTCTGACGCCAGCGGGCAAAGCCGGCCAGATAGATGTCGGCCGCGAAGGCCTTGCTGCGGGCCGCCAGCTGCTCCGCGCTCACCGCATCCCCGCGCAAAAGTTCTCTGCTCACCGCGTCATGCAGCGCTTTGGCATCCGCGACGACGCGCCGCATGGCCAGCAGCCGCTCAATCGCCAGCGTCAGGGCAATGACCGAGGCGAGTGCGATGAAAACCAGCGTGCCGCCGCCGTGGGTCACCAGACCGATGAGCTCTTCCCGGGTCATGTTCATGGTGTGCCGAGGAAACTGAAAAGCGGCCCTCCCAAATTCAGGGAAGGCCGCTTCAAACTGCCAAAACGCACAAAGGCCCTGGAAAATCAGAGGAAGGACAGAACCAGGTAGGCGCCGATGGTTCCGCGCATGTCCCCGTTGTAGACGCCACCCTGGGCCCGAAGCTGAAGCCCCATGCGAAGAACATCCACCACCGGGAATTCCATGCCGAGCCCGACCTGTCCGTTGACTCCGACCTGCGTGCAGTCGCTCTCCGTCTTGTAATCGAGGGTCATGCCGCCCACGCCGATGCCCAGCTGAAAGTAGAGATTGTGCATCGCGTAGATGTCCATGATCACGCTGCCCGCAAACTCAGACACGCCGTCCACCGTGTAGCGGCTGCTCCGGCCGCTGAGCCAGGGGTGATAGTTGGCGGCGATGTCCACGCCCATCATCAGAGGGACGCGGGGATTGGGCCTGAATTTGAAGTCGAGGAAGCCGCCGAACCCGTGCGTTCCCGGCGATTCCCAGCGGTCGTCCCTGTCACCGTCGTCCGAGCTGCCGCTGTATTCGACCGCTCCAACACCCCAGCCCAGGCCCAGCTCCAGACGAACTTGGCCGCCGTAGGTCCGGGAGTGCCTGCTGCGCTCTTCATGAATCCGAAGACGTTCCTCTTCGCGAATCCGACGGCGGTCTTCCCTCTCCTGGAAGCGCTCCTCGCGCACCTTTCGCCGCTCAGCCCTGACCATCGCCCGACGCTCCGCAGCCATCGCCCGACGCTCTGCCCGGCGGTCCGAAGCTGACGCAGCGGCAGGCTCCGCAGCAGCGTCATCACCAGTGTCTGCGTCAGCCGCAGAAGCTGTCTTTGATCGGTCCACATCATCTGATGAGAGCAGCGGGGCATTTTCGGCATCATCCACTGCGGTCAGCGATGCCTCGGCATGGCCCGAAACCTGATCAGCGGCTCCGTCCGGCAGCGTCTCTGTGGCCCAGCCTGCTGTCGGCAGAAACAAAGCTGCGGCGAGGCAGCATCCAGTCAAAGGATTCATCCAGTTGTTCATGTCACTTAAACCTCTTTCCGGCCCTTTGAATTCCCCCATGGCCCACTGCCATGGAGGTGCTGCTCATGCGGCGGCATCCTCCTTCTGAAAGGATGGAGTCCGCCAGACGCATCCGACTCAGAAGAATCAGAAGAAGGAGAGAACCAGATAGCCGCTGACGCCGCCGAAAAGGAGGTCCTTATTGAAGATGCCTCCCAGGAGCCGCAGCTGACCGCCCATACGGAAGCCCTTGGACAGCTCGAACTCCGCGCCAATCGCCGCCAGTCCGCTGATGCCGATGTCGATGTCGTTGCGGCTCCACGAGCGGTCCAGACCGCAGGCGCCGATGCCCAGCGTGATGTAGAGCTCCTTCATCGGATAGATGTCGAAGGCGACGTTCCCCGAAAACGCCGTCAGCCGGGCATTGGGGAAGTGGTCGTAGCGGTCCTGAACCCACGGCTGATGCGTGGCTGAAAGGTCGAGGCCGATGTGCAGCGGCACCTGCGCGCTGGGCCTGAATTTCAGAGCCAGAAATCCCGCGGGCCCGGAGCTGTTCAGCGTCTCCTCCGAATAGACATCGTATGCCTGAGACTTCGTGGTGGACCCTGAACTCCAGCCGATGCCCAGTTCCAGCCTGAAAGGACCGCCGAACGTCTTGGCTTCCGCGGGCTGAGAACTCTGCGAGATGCGGCGCTCATCAATCTGCGGGGGCGGCGCCTGGCGGTAATGGTCCTGGCTCTGCGCCTCCATATTCGGCGGCGGCGCGAGATAGCGGGAGTTGTCTTCCTCTGCCTGGCCCTGCGCCGCGTCCCCGCCCTCGGCAGAAGCGGCCTCATTCGACTCGCCCTCGCCCGCCTGCGCCGACTGCTCCTGCGTCTGCGCACCCGCGGCTTCCGCAGCCTTCTTGGCGGCGGCCTCTTCTTCGAGCGCCTTGATTTCGTCCGCCTGCTTTTTGGCCGCCTCGTAGTCATCCGAGGTGGGCAGCGAATCGTCTCCGGAATCCAGAGCGTCGAATGAATCCTGGGCGTTGCCGCTCACCACGCCGCCTACGCCTTCGGGAAGAGTCTCGGCTGCCAACACATCTGCGGAGACGAAAAGAGCCGCGGCCAGGAAGCAGGAAAACGAGGTCATTGTCAGGCGTTTCATGTCTTTGGACTCCCATCGGGTGGAAAGGAAACACAGTGGGCCAGTTCAGCGGGCCACCTCAGCAAAGCGGCGCGCCTGTAAACGTCACAGTTCCGGCAATCAATGATTCATCTGGTTGTCTGTTCGTCTCACCGTCAGTCCGGCCGTGCCCGCCGGTATCAGGCGTTTCTTTTTGCGGAACGGAGGCCTATGCGCCGCGCTCCAAAATCGCCGGCCGCCGGAGGCCTTTCCTCTGTCTCCCCTGCCCGGCGGCACTTCTCCCTTCCGGCTCCTTTCCGGAGGGCATCGCTTCGGAGGCCCGAATGCGCCGTCCATCGATTTCCTCAAGGCCCTCACCATTCTCGGCCATCCTGCTCTCTGCTGCGGTCTGCGCCCTCTCTGCCTGCGGCGGTGATGAAGCTGAAAGCGGCATCGAAGAGACCGATGCCTCCGCTGACGCCTCTTCTTCCGTGACCATCATCACCGATTCGGACGCGGGCCAGAGCGGCGGGAACGGCGATGGAGGGACCGACGTCTCGGATTCAGGTCCGGAGGCGCCGGACAGCTCGGCCGGCGGCGATGAAGAAGATGACGCCGGCAGCGGCGACGCCGACGCGAATGGGAATGCGTCCGACGGCGGCTCAGACATTGAGAGCGATGCCGGTGAAGACGCGGGAACAGAAGAGGAGTGCACGCCGCTCCCGTTGGGTTCCCAGCCGCCGCACCCCAATCTGACCGGCGAGTATTCCACCGTCTATCCGGACGGCTGTCCCATGACGGTCACGGCCTGGCGCGTGGCCCAGAAAAAGGGCGCCGGCGATTATGCCGTCCTCACCCGCTTCAAGGCTTTCGAGGTGGATGGCTTCGACGCCAGCGTCCTCTACGACACGCGCATCGTGGAAATCAGCGCGCCGGAGACTCACAAAAACGTGGTGCTCCTCGCCGCCGGCCAGAAGGGTCCCAGCGGCAGCGGGCACTCCAACGGCCTCACCGGGCAGGGGCTCGACTGGTTCGACGCCTGCGGCCGGGCCCGCTGCGAGGGCATCAAGCTCGACGGCAGGGCGATGGGGCTCAAGCTCAAGGCTCTCGGGTGGCTGCCTGAGGATGAGACCTACATGGCCTTCTCGCTCGACAACAACTTTGACTACACGATGTCCGAGACCAAGCGGGACGCGGTGCTGCGCGGCTTCGTGGCCTGGCTGAAAACGAAAATCACGGCCGACACGGAGCGGGTGATTCTGGGCGGAAGTTCCCGGGGCGGGTGCCTCTCGATGCTCATCGCTCAGGCGCTTCGGGCGGACAGCGCCTACGACGGCGTCCGCATCTACGTCTCGTCCTTCGACGGCGTGTGCAAAAAGGAGAGCGAGCTGGGCGTCACCACCACCCGCATCGACAACCCGCTCAAGTCCTCTTACGGCGGCTGGGCCACAGATCTGAAAAGCCAGTTCCCCAGGCGCGACAGGCTGCGCATCTACCACCTGGCCGGCGGCGAAGAGGTGGTGACGATTTCCGGCGTTCGGGCCTTCTCCGCTTACGAGGGCACCACCCCGCCCGACACTGGGACGAACATCGACTGGGGCTGGTTCAAGCAGACGTGGGTGCCCTGGGCGCACAAGGAAGTTGGCTCCGCTTTCATTGTGCCCGATGTGGGCGACCGTCCTCAGGCCGTGGCGGACACCATCGACGCGCAGCTCAGCTGGCTCAAGGCGGGTCTGGACAGCGAGCACGCCGGCGAAAACTGAAAGAGCCGTCCCGATGACTGTCTCAGCCGCCCGTCTCCAGGTCTGAGCCGTCACCATCGGCAGCTTCGACCTCTTCCAGCGCTTCAGCCCTCTGCAGTTCCTGAGAGAACAGCAGCTCCAGACTTATCGATGACTGGAGCCCGACCACCATGCGCCCATTGATGTAGAGCGTCGGCGTGGCGTGGATGCCCAGGTCAATGCCCATCTGCCAGTCTGCGTTGATGCGGTTCTTGGCGTCGCCGGACGAAAGGCACGCCTCAAAAGCGTCCGTGTCCATCCCCAGCTCGCGGGCATGCGCGGCGATGGTGTCGTCATCGAGGCTGGCATTTTTGGCCACCAGCCGGTCGAGCATCTCCCAGAAGAGCCCCTGGTCCTCAGCACACTCGACCGCCATCGCGGCCGGAATCGCCCGGGGGTGGAGTCCGGGGATGGGGTAGTGCCGAAAGGCGACGCGCAGATCATTGGGATGCGCCGCGAAGAGATCCTTCACGTGGCGGACGGACACGGAGCAGTAAGGACATTGAATGTCCACGAACTCCACAATGGTGACGCGGGCGTCTTCAGGCCCCAGAACGGGCGCGCCCTCCGCGCTGACCGGATAGCGGGTGTCATCCAATGTTGATGATGAGGACTGCTCCGTCCCGCAGGCGGCGCCTCCAAGCGCCATCGCCGCGAGAAAGGCGGGACCCAAAGCGGCAAAAACCGCGGATGTCTTCGGCAGCAGCGTCATGGACACCTCCAAGACGAGGGGGGCGAGGGGCGGTCATTCACTTGCGGAGGCGAAGCAATGCCGCGGGGAAGTCCGCACAAAAAAGCCCCTTTTCCCGAAGCAGGAAAAAGGGGCCTTCACCGGCTCTGCTCCGCATGGAGTTACAGAGCAGAGTTCACAGCGTCTCAACCTTCACCACGTGGCGCTGGCCGTTCACCGTCATCACAAAGTCGGTGATTTTGCCGCCCGCAGAGACCTGAGCATTCGCGGCAGCGGGCGCGGGAGCGGCGGCACCCGGCTTCTTGGGTGCCGTGGGGAACTTGGGGCCCTCGGGACGCGTCTGGAAGAATCCCGGCGCCACCTTGGGGAAGCAGGCGTAGGTCAGGACGTCCTCATCGGTGCCGTTGAAGCCCGGGAGCTTGGCCGCCTCGGCCTTCATCTCTGCGAAGGTCTCGGTGATTTTGTCGGCGGGGCGGCAGGTGATGGGCGCCTTGCCCGACTTCTGCTGCGCCAGAGCCACCACCTCGGGATTCGGCTCCGCGATGTTCTTGCCATAGTAGCCGAGCATCAGATCCTGGAACTCGCCCGTCATCATCTTGTAGCGGCCGCCCATGAGGACGTTCATCACGGCCTGGGTGCCGACAATCTGGCTGGAGGGCGTGACGAGCGGCGGATAGCCCGCGTCCTTGCGGACGTTCGGCACCTCGGCGAGCACCTCGGCGAGGCGCTTCTCGGCCTTCTGCTGCTTCAGCTGGCTTTCGAGGTTCGAGAGCATGCCGCCGGGAATCTGGCTGATGAACAGGTCGGTGTTCGCGCCGACCGTCTTCGTGAGGAAGTCGCTGTACTTGGGCAGCACTTTCTTGAAGTGATCGCGGGCGCGGAGAATCGGCTTGATGTCGAGGCCCGTCTCATAGCCCGTGCCTTCGAGCATCTCGTGGAAGCTCTCGGTGGGGTTGTGGCCCGTGCCCAGAGCGAGCGCGCTGACCGAGGTGTCCACGCCGTCCACGCCCGCCTCCACGGCCTTCATCAGCGAGACCATGGTGACG
The DNA here is from genome assembly GCA_002309695.1 of Myxococcales bacterium UBA1203. GTDB lineage: Bacteria > Myxococcota > Myxococcia > Myxococcales > UBA5297 > UBA1203. The sequence goes on from DBXV01000004.1 coordinate 96,108, forward strand.
CCGGTGGTCGAGTGGGTGTGCAGCCAGACGGGAATCTTCACGCGGGCCTTGATGGCCTTGACGAGGTCGTAGGCCACTTGGGGCTTAATGAGCGCGGCCATGTCCTTGATGCAGATGGAGTCGCAGCCCAGTGCCTCGTAATCGGAGGCCAGTTTGGCGAACGCCTCAACCGTGTGAACGGGGCTCACCGTGTAGCTGATGGTTCCCTGGGCGTGCTTCCCGGCCTTCTTCACGGCGTCGATGGCGCGCTTCACGTTGCGGGGGTCGTTGAGGGCGTCGAAGACGCGGAACACGTCGATGCCGTTCTCAGCGGCCTTCTCCACAAACCTGTCCACAATCTCGTCGCCGTAGTGGCGGTAGCCGAGCAGGTTCTGGCCGCGCAGCAGCATCTGGAGGCGCGTGTTGGGCAGGAGCTTCTTGAACTTGCGCAGGCGCTCCCAGGGGTCCTCATTGAGGAAGCGGATGCAGGAGTCGAAGGTGGCGCCGCCCCAGCACTCCAGAGACCAGTAACCGGCGGCGTCCAGATCGGCACAGGCGGGAGCCATGTCGTCGAAGGTCATGCGGGTGGCCATCAGGCTCTGGTGGGCATCGCGGAGGATGACGTCGGTGACGTTGATTTTTTTCATACGCACAAATCCTTTCAGTCAGTGGGGGAAGGCGCGGCCAGGCAGGCGCCCCCCGGCCAAAAAAGCGGCGGGCCTCTAGTCGCGCGACCCTCAAAATTCAAGGCAGCGGGGGTGAGGGATACAAACTGAAGGGAGGCTGAAAACCGGCTTCTTCGCGGCTGTAATTCCCCTCTTGAAATGTGCCCGCCGGACCGGAAACCGGCCCGCCCGTTTGTCCGTTCCGAACCGTCTTCCCTGAGGAGGCGCACAGCCATGACCGCCCAAGTCTATTTCGTCCCCATCACCGCGGATGAATCCGCTGCATCCGTGGACGCCAAAGCCGTCCGCCTTTTTGACGCCGCTGGCTTCGCTTCTCTCGCCGAACCCGATGACCTGGTGGGGCTCAAGGTCCACTTCGGCGAGGAGGGGAACACCAACTTCATTCCCTCGGCCTGGCTGAAATCGATTGTGGACAGGTTCAAATCCCAGGGTGCCAAGCCCTTCTGGACCGAGACCAGCACCCTCTACGCGGGGCAGCGGGCCAACGCCGTCGATCACGCTCTCCTGGCGCACAGGCACGGCTACGGCATCGAGGACACGGGAATTCCTGTGGTGTTCAGCGACGGTCTGATTGGGCGCGGCGAAGTCGAGGTGGCGCTGCCCAAAGCGGGCGGCAAGGTGGTTCGCGTGGCGGAGGACGTGGCCAACATGAACGCGCTCCTTGTTCTGAGCCATGCCACGGGCCACGTGGCGGCGGGCTACGGCGGCGCCTTCAAAAATCTGGGGATGGGGCTCTCCAGCCGCAAGGGCAAGCTCTGGCAGCACGCCGTGGTTCAGCCGTTCATCGACGCCGAAAAATGCCGCGGGTGCGGGCTCTGCGCCCGGCACTGTCCTCAGGATGCCATCACCATGACGCCCCGAAGCGGCGGCGGCCCCAGACTGCTAGCGGCCATCAGTAAAAAGGCGTGCATCGGCTGCGGCGAATGTCTGGCCACCTGCCGCACCGACGCCGTGACCTTCGACTGGAACAGCGAGTCCGTGAAGCTCCAGGAGCGGCTTCTGGAACAGGCCGCCGGCGTCATCGAGCTGCTCCGGGGACGCATGGGCTTTATGAACTTCATCCACAGGGTCGGCAGCCTGTGCGACTGCGCGCCGTCGTCGCCGAAGGACACTCTCATCGACGCGCTGGGCATTCTGGCCTCCAGTGACCCGCTGGCCATCGAGCAGGCGACGATCGACCTGATGAACCGGCGGCTTGGATGCGATTTCCACAGGCACTCCCACGGTGTGGATTTCGAGGTTCAGTTCAGGAGCGCGGAAAAGCTGGGGCTGGGCAGCCGCGACTATGTGCTGATTGAGCTGGACTGACGGCTGGACACGCTGAACAGGCAGCTTTTCCGGACCTCGCATCCGCTCTCGACAAGCGTCCGAAAATGGCTAGAAGGCGCCGGCTTTCAGAGGGTGCGGCTGCTTCCCCACACCCTCTTTTTTCATGCCTTTTTCTTCTGAAAGCGCCGCCGGCCGGCGCCCAGGAAATGCGCCTTCGGCACGAGGGAGCCGCAGAGACAGCGCTAAGAGGCCAACACAGAAGAGGAAGAGCTGAAAGATTTGGAATGGATATGACGCAGAGACGACGTGTCGCCATTACGGGCATCGGCATGACAACTCCCATCGGCAACAGCCTCGACGAGGTTTCCGCTGCGTTGCGTGCCGGACGAAGCGGCATTCAGCGAATGAATGAGTGGGACAGCATCGATGGCCTGGCGACGCGGCTGGCCGCGCCCTGCGATGTGGACCTCTCCTGCCTGCCCCGGAAAAAGACCCGCACCATGGGTCGTGTGGCGCTGCTGTCCGCCTGGGCTACTCAGCAGGCCATCAATCAAGCCGGGCTCTCTTCCGAGGAGCTTTCCGACGGCCGGACGGGGCTGGCCTACGGTTCAACATCCGGGTCCACGCCGGCGTTTCAGCATTTCGTGGGCAAGCTCCTGTTTGAGAACACCACGAGCGGCATCCAGAGCAGCGTCTATCTCCAGCTGATGAGCCACACGACGACAGCGAACCTGGCCTCGTATTTCGGCATCCGCGGCCGCGTGTACACGACGTGCGCCGCCTGCGTTTCCGCCTCTCTGGCCATCGGCTACGGCTATGAGGCGATTCGTTACGGGATGCAGGACCGCATGATTGTGGGCGGCGCGGAGGAGTGCCACGTCGCCAATGCCGTGGTCTTCGACATCATGTTTGCCACCTCGCGCCGCTACAACGACGCCCCGGAGAGATCGCCGCGCCCCTTCGACAAAGACAGGGACGGGCTGGTTACCGGCGAGGGCGCATGCACCTTCGTTCTCGAAGAATACGAGAGCGCAAAGGCGCGCGGGGCGCAGATTCTCGCGGAAATCATCGGCTACGGGACCAACTGCGACGGCGGCCATCTGACGGCGCCCTCACCGGAAGGCACGCAGGAGGTCATTCGGCTCTCTCTGGCAGACGCCGGGCTCAGGCCTCAGGACATCGACTATGTGAATGCCCACGCCACCTCCACAGACCTGGGGGACATCGTGGAGAGCCAGGCCATCGAGGCCGTTCTGGGCCGCAAAGTTCCAGTCAGCTCGACCAAGGGCTTCACCGGTCACACGCTGGGAGCCTGCGGCGCCATCGAGTCCGCATTCTGCATCGCCATGATGCGCGACGGATTTCTGGCCCCGAACCGCAATCTGGAAAACGTCGATCCCAGATGCGCCGCCCTCGACTACGTGATGGGTGAGCCCCGCCAGGCCTCGCCCTCCATCGTTATGAACAACAACTTCGCCTTCGCTGGTCTGAATACGTCGCTCATTCTGAAAAAGGCCTAGGCGCTCCGGCGGCAGAAGCCCGCATCGAAGGCTGATCCGCCTCAACCGCCTTTGCCCGGTCCCGGCCACGGCCCCCAACTCCGGCATCCTGCGCTCCTCGGCGGCAGCAGGTGCCATCGGTCCCCACCATGGCAACGACTCCTCCCTCTCCCCCAGAGCAATTTCCGCAGCCGTTCGGGAAGTACACGCTCCTCCGCAAGCTGGCGCGCGGCGGCATGGCGGAGCTGTTTCTGGCGCGGACTGCGGATTCTCCCCGGGTCTATGTGGTCAAGCGAATCCTGCCGGCCATGGCCAAGGACAAATCATTCCTGTCCATGTTCCTGACTGAGGCGCGGGTCGCGGCCCAGCTGGACCACCCCAACATCATCCGCATCGATGACCTGGGACGGGAGGGTCCCCACATCTATCAGGCGATGGAATACATCGACGGCATCGACCTGGAGCGCCTGCTTCGGGTGTGCGGCGGCCGGATTCCGCCCGATGTCATGGTGCAAATCGCCATCTGCCTCTGCGACGCTCTCTACTACGCCTACAAGGCCATCGATCTCTCCACCGGCCGTCCGCTCAAGGTGGTGCACCGCGATGTGACTCCCGGGAACGTGATGATTACCCGCCAGGGCGTCGTGAAGCTGGTGGACTTCGGCGTGGCCAAGGCCACCGCGCAGCTGGAGCAGACCAAGGCCGGCGTGGTCAAAGGCAAGTTCCGCTACATGTCCCCCGAGCAGCTCCAGCTGAAAGAGCTGGACGGCCGGAGCGACCTGTTTTCCGTGGGCGTGCTCCTCTACGAAACCACCACGGGCACGAAGCCCTTCGACCGGCCGCAAATCATGGACATCGTGCGGGCGCTGACCACCTGGGAACCGCCGCCGCCGGTCAAGGCCTTCGCCGGCTATCCGAAAATTGTCTCCGACGTGATTATGCACGCTCTGGTCAAGGACCGGGACCGCCGCTACCGGGACGGACTGGACATGAAGGGCGCGCTTCAAAAGGCGCTCTCGATGCTCCCCAACCCTCAGAGCATCGAGGAATACGTTTCCCAGTACCTGCCGCCGCCCATTGAGATTCCGCCCTACGTCCCGCCCAAGAAGCCCAAACTCATCGAACTGGACGATGACGATGACGACGAGCAGGCCACGATGATGGGCGTGCCGTCTTTCGACAGAGACGGCCATCTGGTGGGCGTCCAGTCGAAAACCGGCAAGGGCAGGAATCAGCCGCCGCCCTCGGTCATGTTCGGCGATGAGGATGAAGACGACGAAGACGACGAAGGCACCATGATTGAGCGCGGGCCTGCCCGGCGGAAGTCAGCCTCGTCGCGCACATCACTTCCTCCGGCGCAGCCCCCGCCTTCTGATGACGGAGGTGACGGGGAAGAGGACGGCGGGGGCGATGAATTTGGAAACTGGGATGCCCCAGCTGGTTCCATGGACGCGCTGGATGACGATGTCGGCGGCGCTTTCGGCGGTGCCCCCAAGTCAGCCCCCGTGCGCAGGAATGAAATGGCTCTTGCGGACGCTCCCGGACGCGGCGGCAGTCGGCGGCATCCCAGCGGCTCCGGCGCAAACCGCATCGAATCCGTTCCCAAAGGCAAATCTCCACGGAAGCAGGGCGGGATGCGTCGGGGCAATGCTCCCTCTCAGGAGCGTCAGTATTCTGACGACAGCCGGCCCAAGCACGGGGGGGCGTGGTCGCTGAATGCCAGCACGCCCGAAGAGTACGTTCCCGAGGAAAAGGACGACTCCTGGAAAATCTCCAATCAGCGGCCCGTTGAAGACGACGCCGATGAGCTCAGCCTGGTTTCGCGCAGGAAGACAGGCGTTCTCCGCAGGATTGTTTCGTCTCTGTTCCTGCTGGCCGTCATCGGCGGCATCATCTACGGCGTCATGCGCTACATCGCCGCGCAGGAGCAGAAGTCCCGAGAGGAAGCGACGGCGATTACGGCGACCACCAAGCCCATGGGACGCCTGGCCATTGACGGCGTCGGCAGCATCTTCATCGACGGCAAGCCTGTGACGCTTCCGTGCGTGGAAAAGGTGACGGCCGGCGAGCATTCCGTGAGCAAGACGGCGGACGATCCCAAACCGAAGAAAGTGACTGTCCAGCCCAACGAAACGGTCAGCCTGTCGCAGAAGGACTTGTAGGAAGAGCGGCCTCCCGAAGGCGGCATCGCCGCGGGCAAAAGACAGCGGCACAGGGGCGGAAGGTTCAAAACTCCATCAGAAAGACGCCTTGGCGCCGGAGGTCAGTCATCGTGACGGTTCATCTGACGGTTCTGGGAAGCGGCGACGCCTTCAACAGCGAAGGGCGCGGCAACGCCTGCTACCTGCTGGACGACGGCGAGCGCGTGATCTGCGCCGACTTCGGCCCAACGGCGCTGATGAAGCTGCGGACCTGCTCGCAGACGGCGCCCAACGACATCGACGCCATCTTTCTGACGCACCTCCACGGCGACCACTTCGGCGGCCTGCATCTGTTTCTGGTGGATGCCGATTTTCTCTCCCGCCGGACGCGGCCGCTGGTCATCTGCGGGCCTGAGGGGACGGCCGAGGTGGTCAGCCGCTGGTACGAGCTGGCCTTTGGCGAAGTTCCGGCGAGCCGGGGTTACGAGATTCGCTATGTGGAAATGAAGCCCGGCGAGACGCGCGAAATTCTCGGGCGCACTGCCACGGCCTTTCGCGCCCGCCACATGGGCGAGGGCGACACCCCGCTGGCCTTTCGGATGGAGCTGAAGGGCGCCTGCATCGGCATCAGCGGCGACACCATCTGGACGGAGTCGCTGACTGAGGCGGCGCGCGGGACGGACATTTTCATCTGCGACTGCACCGGCCTATCCGGGAACAGCCCTCAGCATCTGACCTGGGAAGCGCTTCGGCCCAGGCGTTCGGCGCTCGATACGCGCCTTTTGCTGCTCAGCCATCTGGGAAGCGACATGCGGCGGGCAGCGGATTCTCTGTCAGAACAGAACGTCCTGGCGGCAGACGACGGGATGGTTCTGGAAGTGCGCAGCGGCCGCGTGACCTGGAAACAGCCGAATCGGGGCTGATCGCTCGAAGCGCACAACGGGCCGGTGCCGCTGACCGGACCGACGGAACACGCGAGGACGCCCATGCACGCCGGAGACTTCACGGACGCGGATTTGAACAACGTTGCTTCCTCCTCCCTGCTGAACGCCGAATGGTCCTGGGAAGACAGCGCGCCAAAGTCCTCGCCGGAAGCCGTCCAAAGGCTGTCTGTCTCCGGTTCCGAAAGCATGAGCCGTGAACTGGAGGCCACTGCAGCCAGGGCATCTGCCGATGCTGCGGAAAGCTGGCGCCAAGCGCTGTGGCTGCACGTCGAGAGCGCTCCGCGGCCGCTGGCGCCGAAATCCGTTCTGACCGCTCTCGGGAAGCCGGCCTTTGAACGGAAGACGCTTCTGGCCATCTCCGCCCTGGCGAAATCACGGAATGAATCGGCTTCCGCGGCCCGCGTTCTGGAACAGGCACTGGAGGACGAAACGCTGTGCGGAGGTGAGGAGCGCCTCATCGCCGCGCTCGCTTCCAGGCTCTTCTGCGATGCCCGGGAGTTCGACGCAGCGGCGGACGTCCTCAGGCGGACGCTGGCGCGCTTTCCGGAAGACCCTCTGCTCGAAACCCGCGAGCTGTTCACAACGCTGCGTTCCCCCTCGCTCGACAATGTTCAGACGCTGTTCCGCGCCAGAATCGAGCGGGCCAGAAACCGCGGCGACCGGCAGACGGCAGCCAGACTCAATCTGCTTCTGGGGAATTTTTACGAGGCGCGCTTCGACGACCATTTCAAGGCGGCCGAATGTCTGGCCAGGGCTGCGGCCCTCTTCATGGCGCTGGGACGTCCCGGGGCGACCTATGGAGCGCAGCGCGCCGCCGTCATCAGCCTGAGGCGCATCACTCCCCCGCCCCGGCAGCTCGCGCTGGCTGTCCGCGCTCTGAAGACGACCGCCCGGCCCGCCGGCAGAGAGGATGATGCCCGGCAGCTGCTTGCTTCTCTGCATCTCGACGAGGGCGACAGCGCCGCCGCGGCTTCTCAGACGCAGACTTCGGCCAAACCGCCTTCCACACCTCCTGCGCCCGCCGATGCCCACGCCGAGCCCCACGCCAACAATGACGCCGCCGACATCTTTGAGCTGGCCGCGCAAAATTCCCCTGTTGAGGACCAGATCGGCGCGATTCCCTTTTCGCAGCAGGAGACGCGGCAGCTGAAAATTCCCGCCGGTCTCGCCGGCGCGGCACCTCCCCTCGATGACGCCGAAGCGGCCGCTGCCCGGCAGATGAAGCGCCGCGTCGCCGGGCCGCAGGACCCCACCCGCGTGATGCACCGGCCGCCCGGCATGTTCCCCGGCGCTGAGAGCCGCCTCTTTGCAGAGCCCGAGAGTCAGGACGAGCAGGCCAGCCTGTCTTCTGCTGTCCGCATTGAGCGCCGGCGCTGTGAGCAGGCGCTGCGCGATGATCCTCTTTCGGCCGAGCGCTACCGCGATCTCGAAGCCTTCTATGACCGGCTTGGCCATTCAGCGCGGGCGCGTCAGGCGGGCAAAATCGCCAGCGCGCTCGAAGGCCGGACCGATGAAGCGGCCGTGCTGCCCCAGACGCTGGATGACAGTCAGTGGCAGGCCATCCTCCATCCCCTGCTTCAGACTTCCGCCGCGGAAATCGGCGCGCTCATCGGCCCCGCCGCCTGTGAGGCTCTGGCGCTCCCTGCCGGCAGTTTCGCGCTCAAGGGCCCCTTCGTCATGGACGGTTCCGACGCCGCCTGGGCCATGGCCGACGCGCTTCTGGCATCCGTCCGCGTTCTGGGCGTGCGCGCGGGGCCCATCCACCTTCGCAGAGACGAGCCCGGCTTTCCCATGGAGGCGATTTCCACCTGGCCTCCCTCCGTCGCCGTCAACCGCTCGCTCCTGCGCGCCGGACTTTCCGCCGCCTGCCTCCGCTTTTTTGCCGCCCGTGCCCTGACCGCCATGCGCCCAGAGCTCCAGATGTACCTGCTGCTCAAGCCCGCCCGCATTCGGGAGATTCTCGACGGCCTGTCCGCGGCGCTGAACCGGCTGGGCCGCCTGACGCCTCTGGCCAGAGCTGTGGTGCGGAATGTCTCGGGCAAGGCCGCCGACCGGCTCACCTGGCTTCTGGCGCACTTCGCCCGTGAGGGAATCACTCTGGAACAGGTGTGCGCGGCTGCGGCCGCCACCGCTGACCGCGCCGGATTCATCGCCGCCGGAAGCGTTTCGGCCGCCTGGCAGGCCATGAATTACGCCGAAGCCTCCGATGCCGAAAAAGCGGAACTCCTCAGCTTTGCCGTCTCCGGAACGTGCCTCTCGCTTCGGGAAAAAGCCTCTGCCGCCGACGCCACCTGAGCGCCTCCATCATTTGCGCATTGCTCTGCGTTTTTTTTTGACGCTCCCATTCGCCCGCCATGGCCACAACCTTCCTTCGACCGTTTCGATTTTCGTTCGCCTGCCTGCTGACCGCTGCCGTCACGCTCCCCCACTGGGCCTGCGGCGGCTCGGCTGAAGGCGAACAGGGAACGCATCTGACCGCCGCCGAAGATGAACCGCCCGGAGACAACTGCCCTCTCGGCGGCGTGCGCATCATCCAGGGCGACGACACCGACGGCGACGGCGTGCTCTCTCCCTCCGAAGTCACCGACATCCGCTACGCGTGCAATCAGGCGGCACCGACGGCGCTTTCACGAACCAGCTCCGAACCTGCCGGCGCCAACTGCCCATACGGCGGGACCAAAATCGAATCCGGCCTGGACACCGACGGCGACGGCCGGCTCTCCCCCTCGGAAGTGACCAGCGCCCGCTACGAATGCAGCGGCGCGGGCGGAACATGCCTCCTCTCGGACGACTCCGTCAGCCTGGCCTGCGCCGGCCGGGAATGCGGCGAAGTCCGCGTCACCGACTCGTGCGGGGCGCCTCAGGTGCGCAGCTGCGGCAAATGCGACTCGACCAGGACATGCAACACCGACGGCGTCTGCGCCTGCCATGTGGACGAAGGCGCGCTCTCCCGGGCCTGCGGCGGGCGGCAGTGCGGCGAAGTCACCGTCACCGACAGCTGCGGCGATGCGCAAAAGGTCTCCTGTGGAAGCTGCGGCGAGGGCATCTGCCGCGAGGCCACCTCCACCTGCTGCACGCCGCTGACACCGGCCGCGGCCTACGAGCACTACTGCGGCAAAGCACCCCACTTCTGGAACTGCGGCGGCCTCCTTCCCATGGACGACCTCTGCGGCGGCACCGTGGAGGTGGACTGCGGCGGCGGCGAGGAATGCGGCACGGGCCTCGTGTGCAACGAGGACGAGAACAGCGCCACCTGGCACCAGTGCGTGAAGCGCAACTGCACGCCGAAGAAGGAGACCGATTCCGAGTTCTGCCTGCGCAACAAGCCCACCGCCCGCTGCGGCCCGCTGGAGGGCACCGACACCTGCGGCGGACGGAGGGCCATCGAGGACTGCGGCGTCTGCGGCCAGCCCAAGTCGTGCAATCCCGCCGACAACACGTGCAGCTGCACGCCGCTCACCTGTGCGGGCGAGGGCGTCACCTGCGGCCAGCTGTATGACGGCTGCGGCAGCTATATTTCGTGCGGCGGCGCCTGCGGCAGCGACAGCAATGACGGCGGTGAAATCACGCTGCGCATTCTCACGGGCAACCTGACCAGCGGGAACCTGTCCACCTACGAGCCGGGCCACGGCATCCGCATCTTCCAGGGCCTGAAGCCCCACATCGCCGCGATTCAGGAATTCAAATACGGCGACAACTCATATGCGGACCTGCGGCGCATGGTGATGAAGGCCTTCGGCGACCGGTTTTACCAATACGTGGAGCCCAAGACCTCGGACAAAGTCATCCCCAACGGCATCGTCAGCTACTACCCGCTCAAATCGCAGGGGATGCTGGACGACAAAAACGAGAAGAACCGCCATCACGTCTGGGCCCAAATCGACATCCCGGGCGAAAAAGACCTGTGGCTGTTCAGCGTTCACCTCTCCACCACCTACGGCCTCCGGCAGTCGAGCATGGAGGAGCTGATTGCCGGCATTCGGGAGATGAACATCCCTGAAGGAGACTTCATCGCCATCGCCGGCGACTTCAACTCCAACGACTTTTCCGACGCGGCTCTCTCCCTCCTCAAGAAGAGCGGCATCGTGGCCATGGACAGCGCCAAGGACTGCCCCATCGACCAGGACGGAAAAATCGGCACCAACGCCAAGCGCGGCAATCCCTACGACGGCATCTACACGTCGCAGGCGCTGAAAAATCTGCGCACGCAGGTGGTGCTGGGGGACGCGGACAATCTGACCGAGCGGGGGCTCGTCTTCGACAGCCGCGTTTTCCAGCCACTGTCCGCCGTTCCACCGGTGCAGCAGGGCGACAGCGGCGCCAACAACATGCAGCACATGGCGGTCATCAAAGATTTCAGCATCGCCAGGTGAGCGGACGTCCGGTTGCCGCGGCAGGTTTTCCACAAGGGCAGGTCAAGCGCTCAAAATGGGGGAGCCCCAAAAAGCAGCGGTGGAAAAACCTGTGGGAAACCAAAAAGGCCGGTGCTGCTCCAGACTGCCGCCCGCCTTCGTTCAGCTGCCGACATCCAGCGAAGGATTCCTCCATTCCCCTCCCCCGCTTCACCCGACGAGACGCCCGCCATGTTCAAAAACACCTTCCTGCCTGCGCTGCTCTCTTTCTCTCTGACTCTCGCTCTTGCCGGCTGCGGCGAAACGCTGGGCGACCCGCCCAACATTGTGGCCGACGCGGACGGCGGGGATGACAGTCAGTATGATGCAGGCCACCAAAGCACGCACACTGACGGCGGCGGCACGGATGTGCCCACAAATGATGCCAGTCTGCCGCCAGCGCCCGACCCTGACGACGCGGGCAATCACACACAGGATGCCGGTCAGGCCGACAGTGGAGAGGACGCGCCCACAGAATTTGAGCTGTCGGTGATTGACGAGATGAATCTGGCGCGCACCGCCCCCAAAGAATACGCCGAGACTTATATTGCGCCGCTGTCCGGCCAATTCAGCGAGCTTTATTTCAATGAATGTATTGAGGAAATGAAAGCCATGGCGCCTGTGGGTGCGCTGTCCCATGCCGACGGCCTGTGGCGGATGGCCAGGGCGCATGCGGTGACGCAGGGGGCGACGGGGGAAGTGGGACACGACAGGACAGATGGTTCCAGTTTTTCGGACGTCGTCCGCAGCTATGGGACATTTACCGCCGCCGGTGAAAATATCTCCTATGGCAAAAATACGGCGCGGGGCATTGTCATTCAGCTTTTGGTGGATGACGGCATTGAAAGCCGGGGGCACCGAAAAAATCTGCTTTCCAGCACATTCACCAGCACCGGCGTCGGCTTTGCCCCGCATACCTATTACCGCTACGAATGCGTCATCGATTATGCGGCGAACTGGAAGGACAAATAATCAGACCACGGCCTGAATTTCTTTCCATTTTATTCACCCCGGCCCTGATTCACTCTCCATAAGGAGATGTTCAATAAAGTTCCTCCTCAAAAGGGGGGGAGGGGACTCCTTTAGGGGCGGGAGAGGTCTGATAAAGCCCCTCTCCTTTGGAGAAGGGTTTGGGGTGACTCGAATTTGGTGTGCTCCAAAAAGCAAACCAGACTCTGCATATTTGCAAATCTATCCGGTTAAATATGCGCAACTTTTTTCTTGACATCCATTTTTGACTCTCTAAACGCCCGCCGCTTTTTTCGCCGCCTTCTATTCATCGGACGGCAGTTCGTTCGGCCGGGGCCGGCCAGTTTCTTCACAGGAGACAATATCATGCAGAATGAAGATTATGCAGAAAAATATGCAATAAAACGGAGCGCAAAAGAGACGAGAGGCAATTCCTTTGTACGCGTCAGTTCCGTACGAATGCTCACTGCCGCGCTGGCACTGTCGATTTCTGCATTTGGCTGCGGCGGAAGTAAGAAAAGCGATCCCGTGCCGTCGGAGCTGGATGCCTCGGTAGTCACTGACGGCGGCGGAATTTCAGACGCGGGTGAAATCACCGACGCCGGCGAGGAAGATGCGGGCGAGAATACGGATGGAGGGGAGAATACAGACGGAGGTATTACCACTGCATGCGCCAGTGAAAGTAATCCGAGCGGGCTGAAATGCGGGGAACACGGCACTTGCGATGATTCATCCGGAACCGCTGTCTGCGAATGCGATGAAGGCTATAAGGGGAAGAAATGTGATCGCTGCGCCAACGGCTATCAGGATAATGATAAAGTCGGCACCTGCTGCCCCAACGGCTATCAGGACAAGGATAAAGACGGCACCTGCGAGCTGAATTGTTATTATGCCGACCTTCCCTGTGAAACCGGTCAGGTGTGCGATGATTTCAGCGGCACCGCAGCCTGCGTCGATTCGGAATGGACCGTTATGGTTTATCTCGATGCCGACAATAATCTGGGCTTCGACCCGGAGAACTATTCTGCGTGCCTGGCGATGGGCTACGGAGACTCCGTCTGCAATTATTACTCTTCCGCCGCCTCCATGGATATTCTTGAAATGATGGAGGGCGTACAGAGTACGCAGGAAGCCGGCGCAAGTCCCGCCAAAATCAATCTCATTGTGCTTCTGGATGAAAATGCGCAGGCGCCCGCTTCGTACCCCCTCGCGCCCAAAGGCAGAAGCTGGGTCTTGGAGGTCAAGACGCGGAATTTCAATGACGGCAGCCCCGGAGAGGAATTGGCTGTCATTGCCCGCGATACAGGAACAACAATTTTTGAGGGCGATGAAGCGGATATGGCCAGTGCCCAGACGCTGATAGATTTCGCCGGCTGGACGATTAAACATTATCCGGCAAAGAAATACGCGCTGGTGCTGTGGAATCACGGCGGCGGCTGGCGCAGCGACGGCAGCAATGCCCTCAATACATTCATGCCATTCTCTCTCCTCGGTTCGCACGGCGGCACTGGCGGCTTCCGCGGTTTTGCCTCGGACGACACCAATCATCCCGACCCCTACGCAGAGGACAGCGACATCCGACTCTCCAATGGCGATTACAGCCATGCGCTGGCAGAAATTGCGCGCATGACAAAGCACGGCAAAATCGATCTGGTGGGCTTCGACGCCTGCCTGATGGGCATGTACGAGGTTGCCGCCGCGTCGGAGGGATATACCGACTACCTTGTGGCCTCGCCCCGCGGCGTTCCCGGTTATGGCTGGGATTACGATGCGGTCATCGGGGCGCTGACCCTGAAGCCTGAAATGGATGCGCGCGAACTGGGCGAAATTATTACAGATTCCTATATCAAGGAATACGAGGATGAGCAGGACATGGAGGTCGTGATGGGCGTCTACGATATGTCCTCCATGGATGCGCTGAATACGAAACTGGATGAATTCGGCCGCGCCATGCTTGATGCGGTGATGGATGAAAACGGCGACCCGAAGCCGGGCAATATCCGCGTCATTAAAGAGATTTCTCAGAATCTGCCGCGCTTTGAATACGCGGATCACGCGGATTTGAAGAGCCTGGCCGACGGTGTTTTCAATGCGGCCTCGCTGCCCGAAGACCTGCGCGCGAAGGCCAAAGCTCTGAGCGATCAGATAGACGTGACGCTCGTCGCTTTTGGTCAGTCCAAGCTGCCCGATGACCACGGCATGGGCATTTTCTTCCCCATTTCATTCAACTGCTGCATGGATGAAGACTATAATTTCTACACCGTTTCGACGGCAGAGGAATTAAATGAATGTCCCCACTGGCCATACAGCAGCTTTGTCTGTGAGGAAGAGGGCGGCTCAGATTACAATCTGATAGACCTCATGCCGCCCTCGACGTCGTCCTCAGGTGTGGATTACGTCGGCGATTATTACGCGGCGCCGTGGTGGAAAACCGATCTGGAGGACCTGACGAGCGGCCTGACCGGCTGGAAGACTTTCCTGATTTTTTATTATGAATTGCAGTTTTTGGTGACTGACCGGTCCTGCACCAGGCCCTATGGTGACTACGGCAAAGCCTTTAAAGAGGAAAATTGTCGTTTTACCGATGCGCGCGACGGCAATGTCTATCCAATTGTGGCCATCGGCGATCAAATCTGGATGGGTGAAAATCTGCGTTATAAACAAGAAGGCGACACAGGCGTTTACGAGGTAAATGACAGCGCGGAAAATACGCCCCACTATGGCCTTCTTTATACGTGGAATTCAGCCGTCAATGCCTGTCCGGCTGGCTGGCGCCTGCCGCGCTATGAAGATTTTGAGAAGCTGAGGGCAAATGTATCGGCGATTGCTGCTTCAGACGAAATCAGTGAGTTTACTGCACTTATTGCCAAGAGTGGACGCTGGCAGGGTATTGCTGAAAATGATAAAATGGATGCCTCCGGCCTGAGCATTGAGCCCGCTGGCTTCAGAAGAGAAAGTAATCCGAGCGAGCCGTTTGGCTATCAGGGAACGGCCTCCTATTGGTGGGGTTTTGCCAAGGAGCCCGAAGAAGGCAAACCCGGCTGCGATTTTTATTTGGATACGACTGGCGGCGGCCGTGTGATTTTAACCGATAAAAAAGACGCACAACACATGCGCAGCGTCCGCTGCATTCAGGAGTAAGCGTTCAAAATAAAAGCAGCAAACTAATGAACAGCCCTCTTCCAAAATAAATGGAGGAGGGCTGTTTTTGTATGAATGGATGATTTCGTTTTGTAAAAATAATTTTAAGGTCCTTGACTAGATAATCCTCCTCAATCGAGGAAAAACTAGTGAGAAAACAACGAGTTACAACTCAAAAGAGGAACAAATTTTTTTGAGCTTCAAGAACGACCTGACGGCGACGCAGGCGGCTGAAATTTGCGGGGGCAACCGGAACACGGTGAACCGCTATTATACGCTGCTTCGGCGGGCGATTCTCTCTCAGAGTGTGCAGGAGGCTCAGGCTAAGATTGGCGTGTTCGAGTTGGACGAGTCGTATTTCGGGGCGCGGAGCGGCGGGAAAAACGCCCGTTTTTGGCCTTTTGAAGCGCGGCGAAAAGGTATTCGTAACAATTGTTCCCGATTGTTCGCGGGAGACGCTGCTGTCCATCATTCAGGAAAAAATCCTCGAAAAATCAACCAGTTACACGGATGGGCGGCGGGCTTACGACGGCCTCGTCCTCAATGGTTACGACCATTACCGTGTATTCCATAGCGAAAATGAATTCGCGCGGCAAGAGTCACGTGAACGGCATCGAAAACTTCTGGAGCTTTGCGAAGCGTCGCCTGGCGAAATTCAATGGGTGCGCGTCGGCGGCTTTCGCGCTGCACCTCAAGGAGTGGCGCTACAACCATCGAAGCGACAACCTTTTGGCCCTCATCAAACAGTTTGTATACGAAGGCTGTTCAGGGCAAGAACGGCAACGTTGCACCTCTTGAAGGGGAATGACGCCGGCCCTCCCCCTTCAAACTTCCCTCTGCGGGGGAAGGACTCGAAAAAACACCGACGCAAACGCCCTGATTTTGAGGGAGGAAAGCCCCTTTTGGGGGCTGTTTTGAGGCGTTATCTAGTCAATCACTATCTCTTTGGCGCCAGAATGGAACTAAAATAAACCCCGCCATGCTCAGCCATCCCAATATACTGAGGAAAAGTCCAGTTCTCAGTCCCGGCGTTTTATAGGTCATTATGACTTTGTGCGTTCCTTTGGACAGCGGCACGGCGCGGCCGGCAATGAGTCCCGGATAAATGGGCGCAGCCTGGCCGTCAATTTCCGCCGTCCAGCCATCGGCAAAGGCGTCGGCGACAAACAGTGTCGCGGGCGTCTCGGAGGTCGTATTCAATTCAATATATTCAGGCGAATACGTAATTATATCTATTTGAGCATTTTCAGGAGCGCTTTCGGGATAATCAGCGGCCGATATAGCCGGAATTTCCACGGGAATATCGGTGACTGCGTTAAAATTGGGCGCATTGGCAATTTGAAAGGCTTCTTCCATGGAGTGAACAGGAATGCCTCTGACCAGCCGGATACGCTCTCCCGCATTTTCATTGACTATGACATCGTATAAATCATCAATCGAAGTAATATCATCCGCGGCCTTTTGCCGGAGGGCATAGCGGACATTGAAGCCATTGAAATAGACGTTATCTTTAAGATCGCCGCTGAGTGCTTGTCGTCCATAAGAGGGAATGGGAAGGTAGCCGGCGATATTTTCGAGATTATACAGCGCGCTTATTCCTGTGGATAAATCCTGTAAATATAAGCGCAACAATTCGTTTGAGGAAACTCCAATCTTCGGATGTTTTTGCACAAAACTTTCAGGCAGAGGTGCAGAAATAAATGAGGACTGAATACGCTTATTTTTGAATGTTTTATTCCGGCTGTCTTTCTCAATCTGAACGACACCAGCTGTCTTTTTATCAATATACTCCTTTTTGTACCGATAAAATCGACTTTCGTATTCCCAATAATCTTTTGTTCCTAAAACAATTAAATTAAACGCAAGAACAATTACAGCACCAGTGCGAAGGCGCATCGAGATACGCTGACTTACCAGAACAAAAATCCCCCCCAAAATGGCTAGTAAAAATCCCTTGCCTAATAAGACATCTATCTTAGGTATCATGTCGTTGAAGTATTTTCCTACCTCAGGCGGCACTCCATTGAATACAAAGATAACATTCTGAAAATAACTCGTATGTATTAAATATATCAATAACAGATTCAGCGCGGCCATCATCAGGAGTCCGCGGCTCAAGAGAGTCCACACCTGCACTGACCTGAATCCCTGGGCAGACAGAAGCTGTTCAGTGCCAAATCCAGAGAGCATGGCCAATGAAAAGGCGACGAAGACGAAATTTTTTTCAGGATAGCGAAGCACCGAAAATCCGGGGAGAATTTTTTGAAATAAATGAAACAGCGGCGCGTCGGTGCCCGTGCCCAAGGCAGAACAAAAGGTGATGAGACCAAGGCCGGTAAGCAGATAAATGGGACGTTTGTTGACGGGCCAGCGCAGCGCTGCCAGGCCGGATATAATGGCAAAAGCCCCGACATAGAGGGAATTTGCCCAATAAGAATGGACTTCCTGCAATTGGAAAAAGTCATCAGGAGTATTGCCGTCGGGCATCAAAATGGGGCCAGGCGACCACATTTCAAAAATGCGCAGAGGGTAAAGCGGCCAGTTACGGGCAAGCCGCAGCGCGTCTTCACCCGCTTCGGCAAAATTGTCGCTGGCCAAGGCAGCGGGGAGCAGATGAGGCGCAGAGAGAAGAAGGGCGCCAACGCCGGCGAGGGAAAGTGTAATAAAATGCTTTTTGCGCTCCGGCGAGGCCAGAACATCGGCGAGGAGAAACAGCGACGTGAAATAAAGTGTGTGCATTCGCTCGCCGCTCACGGCAATCCACCACATGGAAATACTGCACAGTGGGATATTATTTTTTTCGAGAGCAAGAATGGCCCAGGGAATGGCGGCAGCGGCGTTCAGATAGGGCAGATTGCCGTCCATGCTCATCAGGTAGCCGGTGAAGGCAAAGGAAATTGCGCCGGCAAGCGAGGCCCACTTGCCGCATTTCCAGTATTTCAGAAGACAAAAACTGCCCGCGCCCGCCAGAAAATGGGCAAGGACAGCGCTGAGGCTGAGCGCCCGGACGTGCGAAAAAATAAAATGAAGCAATACGGTCGGATGCAGGAGCCCCGGAACCGCATTGGCGATATAGCTGCTCCCAAGTCCATCAAAGGGATACCATTCGGGAAATTCGCCCTGGAGAATACGATTCACGAAGTGCATTCGCATGGGCAAATGAATGTAGAGCATATCGCGGTCGAGGAGGCCGAGATCGCCGAAAATGACATCCCAATAGATAAACAGGACGAGCGCGCCGAGAATACTCAGCGGAAGTGCGTATTCTGAATGGCGGAAACGGTGGAAAATATTCTGAATGATGCTGCGAAAACGCTCTCTCTTTGAAGCTGCGGGCTCGGAGCTCGATAAAGTAGTTTCGGGTGTTGTCATGGGAGGATGGCAGAAAAAGTGACCGCGGCGTTTTAATTTATTTCAAAAAATTGTCAACAGCTTCTTCAAAATAAATTTGATTTATCTTAAAAAAAAACATCGCCTCGATAAAATTTTTCTTTCCCCCCATTTCATCTATTGTCATTCGCCTCTCCATCATTCATAATCGTCCATTATTTCGCCGTGTCATTGCCGCGGCATGGTCGTATCTCCTGTTCAACACTTCCCGGAGGAAAATGCCATGAAATACCCCCAAAATGACCTGATTGCCCTCGGTGCGGCCTGCTGTGCCGCGCTTGTCCTTGGCTGCTCCAGTCCCGCCCATCCTCCGGCAAATCAGCAGGCTAATACATCGGCCAGTGCCAGCAACATTCAAAATACATCGGAGAAAAAAGAAATGGCTCAAAATGAAACTGCCGAAACGACGAAGGCGCTCACCCTCGCCAATGGCGCGGTCGTCACCTGGATTCAGGACAATGAGGGCAAAAAGCTCAATCCCCGCAGTCTGTTCAGTGATGCCAGCGATGAACTTTACAACAGTCTGAATATGCCCGACGGCATTCCCGCGTCGGTGAGCGTGTTTCTGCTCCAAGCCGACGGTGAATATATTTTATTCGACGCGGGGCTCGGCAGTTTTGGCGGACAGCTGCACAATCGCCTGAACAAACTGGGGGTTCAGGCCGATTCAGTCAGGCTCATTTACCTCACACATTTTCACCTGGACCATATTGCAGGTCTGATTGCCAAAGATAACAGCGGCAAGGAGGTGCGGGCTTTCCCCAACGCGGATATTTATGCGGGCAAAATTGAATATGACGCTTGGATGAATCACATCGACACGAATGACATGCAGAAAAAAATTCTGGGAATGTATCAGGACAAACTTCATTTGTTTGATTTCGGCGAGACGCTGCCCCACGGCGTTCAGGCCATGGATGCCGTCGGCCACACGCCGGGGCACACCGCGTTTCAATACAATGAATTGCTCGTGATTGGCGATCTCATGCACGGGTATGCGCTGCAAAAAGACCATCCGGAAATCAATTCCAATTATGATATGGATAAAGCGAAATCTGCAGAAACGCGCAGACGCATTATGGAATACGCGAAACAGAACAATCTGACGATGGCGGGAATGCACCTGCCGCCGCCGGGGTTTGTGAAATAAATGTTTTCCCCGCCTCAGCCTCATGCGCGGCTGTTTCGCCCTAAAATAAATCAGCCCTCCCCCAATGCATTGACGCATCGGAGGAGGGCTGTATGATTATTTCTTTTAATTAGTTTATTGCCTATTTTTTATTCTTCCGTCTTCACACAGCGAACCGACCTGGCCTCTGTCGGATCAATCGTGCTCAGCCAGATAAAAGCATGAGCATCGTCATCGCAGGTATGACCGCCGTTCATGTGCAGATCAGCTATTTTATATTTCCCGTTCTCATAAGTATTTGTCCAGAAATGAGCACTTTCGCCAAAATCCTGGTAGGGCGACTGTGGGTCCTCCGAACTCCAATAACCCGCGGGGAGCGCAGAAAAGCCTGTCTCATTCGTGGCTTTATTGGAATAACATACCCAGGCATTGCTCTTGGCGCACAAAGCGTCAAAAATGCTCTCACTGGTCATATTGGCCTGAACATATTGCAGAAAATAAGTCACTTCCGTCTGGGTCGGCAAATGCCAGCCACTGGGGCACACCTTATTGACAGCAGTATCCCAGTCATACAGCAGACCATAGACGGCGTCGTTGGTGCTGTCGCCATTGGCGGAACGATGGTCAATCTGCTCCGCGCTTGTCCCCGCATAGCGCATATTCTCCGCCATCAGTGTGAGCTTGCTGCCGTCCGTCATTTCAAATGAAATCGTCTTGTATTTATTATTGTCGCGCTGATCGGTAAAATCGCCTTCGGTGTATTCGATTTTGCCCTCGTGGCCGCCGGCATCCTGATCTTCGATGCCCGCGTCATGCTCAATAATGCCGGAGTCCTCAACCACGCCCGAGTCCTCAATCACCCCCGCGTCGTCAATGACGCCCGAATCCGTGTCCACATCCACCGGCTTGTCGGAACCGCCGCAGGCAAATCCCGCAATGGAAAACGCGGATGCCGCAATTAAAACAGCCAACGGCTTGAAGAAACTGCATTCGGATTTTCTGATATTCATTGCTTTGACTCCTGTTGGGAACAATCGCTCGGCCCGGCTGGGGAAAATGCCGCTCGATGAAAGCGGCGAAAAAAAGCCGTACGTATTACAGCAAACCGGGAGGCATCGCAAGAAAATTTTTCAGAAAATAAGAAAGTCCTCAAATGTGGGATGAGGAATAAAACAAAAACAGCCCTCCCCCCAATACATTTATTTTACGTATCGGAGGAGGGCTGTTGTATTTCAATCTGCTGTAATGATTGATTATTTCGTCACAGCCGCATCCTTGAGGCAGCGGACCGAGTTGCCGAGCGCCTTATAGCTGTTGTTCACTTGCGAACTACTATCACCCACTTCCAGGTAGAAGGCATAATCAGCAGATTTCGCAGTATCAGACCAGAAGAACGCGGCTTCGCCAAAGAATCTGTAATTCCCTGAGGAGTAATCACCGGCAGGGAGCGCGGAAAAACCATATTTATCGGCTCCTTTTCTCCAGCTGGCGGCACGCAAGTTTTGTGACCTTGTTGCCTTATCGGAACCAGCATAATCTAAAAGGTCGTTGAATTCCGATGTTGTGGGTAAATGCCAGCCAGTAGGGCAAAAGCCACTTTTTGTGGCAGTGTTCCAGTCATATAGTAAGCCGTAAGCTGCCAAATTATCTTCTTTATTATTCGGATAATAATACGTGCCTGTTTTGCGTCTGTAATTCTCAGCCATCCATTCTTTTCCATCTATAATAACTGTCTTGTATGTATTATTATCTTGATCGGTGACAGAACTATACAAAATACAATTCTCTCCAGAACCTCCATTTTTACACTGATCACAGTTATCACCAGTCATCAGCTCGTTTTTACACGCATCGCAATTATCACCAGTCCATATATCGCTGTTGCACGAAATACATTTACCCTCGCCATCTTTGCCGTCATCGCAGGTGCCGTGTTTACAGGTGCAAAGGGCGCAGTTTGAGCCAAAATAGCCCGGATCGCATTCATCGATGCCGGCATCTTCCGGAAAAATTATACTGGCGTCATCATCAGAAATACTCGCATCATCGTCCAAAATGCCAGCGTCGTCTTCCGGAATACTCGCATCGTCCGCGATAATGCTGGCGTCGTCTTCCGGCTGTGCATCAGAAAGACTCGCGTCGTTCGTGCTCCCGCCGTCCGTGACGATGACAATCCCCGCGTCGTTTTCTTCGGGCTCATCGTCTTTTTCCGACCCGCCGCAGGCCGCCCCCGCAACCGCAAATGCAAATACTGAAATTAAAATCGAAATTGGCTTGAAGGATTTGGAATGAATCGGCCGAAAAGCACTTATGCTACACATCCCGGTCCCCTCCCCAACTTTGTCAGCCAACCTGTCTGAGTTTGTCATTGTTCTGACCTCACGAAAAAAGCCGGCAAAATTTCCGGCGGGGTTGAAATACAACGGTTATTACTGCAACAAACAACTGTTTTTACTGCTGACAATACAACTGAACTGCGAAAAAAGCGGCGGCAGATACAGGATGAAAAAAGGGAAAGTCAAGGGGATTTTTGCGCTCTTGAGTCACTGCGTTTGGGGAAGCTGTCTTCTCAGCTCGCTGTATATTTCGTTCCCCGGCCATTTCCGAAAACTTTTATATAGCCGCCCTTCACCAGCTTCTGCAGAATGCTGATGGTCTTGGACTTTCCAAAATTTACGGCCGAAACAATCTCGGAACTGGACAGATTTTTCCCTTTGACGAGTGAATAAACTTTATTTTCGTCGGACGAGAGATTGTATCGACCGCTGATTACCGGAAGCATGACTTTGATTGTATTTTCCGTAATTCCAAAAGTTGGTTTGACGTCGCTGTGTTTATAAGCCTCGTTAATCCTCCGAATTCCTGTTCCAAATCGCTCTATTAAGAGCAGACGATAAAAAACACCTCCCAAAATACGGTTTCTCAGCACCGAAATCCCGCCTCTCAGATATTCTTCCTCATTGACACCGGCGGGTAATCCTCCCGGCGATGTAATCTCAATGCTGCCGTCAAACATGGCGATATTTATCTGCGCATCGACATCCCATGTCCTGTGAACCAGAGCATTCGCCACGGCTTCGCGGAAAGCCTCTTCCGGAATCAACGACTTTTTTTCCCTGAAACTTCCTTCAACCTGCTCATACTGATAATACTTGCGATACATTCCGATGGCTTCGTCATACTGTTTCAATATGGAAATATGCTCATAAATTTCGCGATCGCGGATGATATTTATATTTTCGCCAAAACGAACAATGTCCACGCCGGGAAATCCGTTGGCATCGGCAAGCAATTCTCCCGCTTTGTTGTAACCGCCGGCGTCAGAATACAGCTCCAGAGTTTTCAGCGTGTCCTGCGAAACACTTTTGATATGCAGGGCTTCCACCAGCTTCTTTTCCAAAATCGTGAATGAAAGCTGCTGATTGGATGCGCTTAACTCTTCAAACGAAGAATTCTGGCCTTCTAAAATCAGCCTCGTAAGTTCAATCCTGTCCGCCGGAATGGTCGCAGAATCATTTCTTCGGTAAGCCTTCGCTTTGTATAAATAGGGTTTGTGCAGTCCTTCCGACACAGTTAAGGTGAGAACCAATTTTTTGTAATCAATATCTATCGTATATTCAGGGACAGGGTCTATGCCGTCGTTGATTCTGTTTTCTATATCCAGCGATGTTTTTATCGGATCCTCGATGCCTTTCACCGTTCCGTCATCCGCAATCCCGAAGATAATTTTACCGGTTCCGTAATTTGCGTAGGCGCTGACGGTCTTCAAAAACGTGTTGCTGACAGACTCTTTGAACTCCAGAAATTTCGATTCTCTCATCAAAAGACTCCTCACACTGCCCGAACGCGGCCGTTCATCAGACGCAAAATCAGACGCAAATTTTTTCGTCCGATTTTGCGTCCGCTTTCGGACGAAACAGTGCGGTCTGTCAAGCTCTTTTCGGGCTCTGGCCCCATAATACCCTCTCCGGCCCTTTGGGAGAGCCCTTTGGGAGAGCTGTCAGAGCCAAAGGCGATGATTGAGAGGGTAAAAAAATCCCCCTCCTCCTTAATTTTCGGAAGAGGGGGATTTTGGTGTTTGGAGTCAAACGCTCTACTTCGCGCAGCGGAATCCCGTCACTTCAGAGCCGTAATCCGGGTCTCCGGCCGCGCTCCCGCGTATGGACATTTTCGATGCCTGCATATTAAACGCGCCGCCCTTGAGAACGCGCATTCTATAGGTCTCCATGTCCTCGTCCCATGCCAGCGTCGTCGTCCACTCCCCGACATTCCCGCTCATATCCACAAGCCCAAGCGGGCTGTCACCCGCCGGTGAATACGTGCCGACAGCACTGGTGCCGACTATTTTATTCGATTCCAAAAGTCCGTCACAATACGTCGAACTCTCTGAATCCATATAATTCGCCTGGACGCAGTGTTCAGCCGTATCGCCGAATGAATACAGCGTATTCAGATGCTCTCTGCCATTGTGCGTCGCGGCATATTCCCATTCTTCTTCGGAGGGCAGACGCGCGCCAATCCACTCGCAGTATTCTTTGGCGCCATCCCAGGAAACACAATTCATCGGATGGTTCATCCATTTGTCGCCGCGGCCAAAATTACATAACTGTTTCCAGTTCCCCTCTATTTCCTCAAATGCATCAAACATCGGCGCCGAGGCAGCGCACGCCTTGGCATCAAAGCACTTCTTATAATCGGCCACGGTCACAGGCGTTTTCTGCAGTTCAAAGGCATCCATTGAAACGGGTGAAGATGTCCGGACAAATGAGCCTGCGGGAATTTGAATAAATCCATTCGTGACGCAGGATTCCGTCCCTGCATTAAAATAATAGCCGCTGTCGCACACATTCACCTGATGATAATTCCTCAAAAACGCGCTCCAGCCGTCATTCCAGCTGCGATGAATATAGGTTTTCACATCGCGCAGTGAATAATTGCCGTCGGAGGTGCCCCAGCCTGGTATATAGGGCGGCTGATCAGGATAATAGATGCAGGGCTCCATTGTCAGCGTATAGAGGTCGCCGTAAACGTCATCCTCGTAGATTTCGGTGTATCCCGGATAAGTCTTATAATACTGACAATTCACGCCGCGCGGGAAGAAGATGGCCATGCCGTTCGCGTCATCATGTGAAATCCCCCAGTATTCAGGGAGCGAATGGACGCGCACGAGGTCAATCACACCGGAAGCGGCGGTTTTCAGGTTCTCCGCAGCAGATATGAGAGCGTCGCTTCCGGGCAATTCAGCGGCGCGCGCCTGCACGAGGTCTGCGAGATGTATCACATCGGCGTGTTCATTCGTATTGAATCGCTGAACGTTCTCTGCAATCTCCGCCAGGACACTGCGCGCGTCCTCATCCAGCGCAGCGGCCGCCAGCGCACTGCCGAAGGTATTGAGCGCGGTGTCCAGCGCGGGCAGCTTTGAGAGGTCATAGAGTGCCAGCAGCTTGTTGATGCGGTATGTCTCACCGTCATCCTCGTCCAGAGTCACCTCCGTATCGATATGGGCATTGACAATGAGGCGACCCAGCTCAGCCCCGCTCATGCCGCTGTTTTTGGCCAGCTCGATGAGCATTTTATCGAAATTAAAGCCCGTCCAGCCGAGCATCGTATCGGACGAGGCCACCATATAATCCGCCCCGCGCGCGGTTTCCTTCGCCACCTCGTACATGCCCATGAGGCAGGCATTGTAGCCCACGAGGTCCAGCTTTTTGCCCGCCTGCGCCGTCATGGCTTCCAGTGCGCCCGCAAATGCGCCGTCTGCGAATGTAATGCTCTTGTCGGTGAGGTCGATGGAAATGCCGTTGGTCTCATCCGTGGCAATCTCGCGGAACCCTTTGTTATGATTGGCTTTTTCCGTCAGCTGAAACCTATGTCCGCACTGCGTGCGCATCTTCTTCGAGTTGCCGGAGCCGCTGTCTTTCCAGCCGCCGCCGTGATCCCAGAGAATCAGCGCGTATTTTTCGGCGGGGAAATGTTTCATCGACCAGACGCCAAAGCGCATCAGCGTCTTCTCGCTGCTCATGTCCGCCTCATTGTTCATAAAGATACTCGTTCCAGTATCAATTTCATGCAGTCCGGAGCCGGTCGCCTGATAAACGTGGGTGTAGGGGTCGGGGGCAGTTTTATTGTCGTCAAAGAGGACGATGACATTGAGCTTGGAGGCATTGTCGCCCGCCTGCTTCATGCCCTCGGCGATTTCAGCGAGCTCATCTGCGGCAACGTCCCACCCGCCGGATTCCGCATCGTAACCCACATTGTTGTCCCCATCGAGATAGACGAGAATTGTCCAGGCGGCCTGAGGCTTTTTGCATTCAGCTTGGCCGGAGGAGTCATCGCAGACATCAGGGGCATTGCAGTTCAGCTCAGAGGCGGCCAGCTCACAGCCTTTGGCGCAGCTGTGATTGCCGTCATTGTCCTGCCAGCCTTCCGCACAGGAGGTGCAGTGTTCGCCCGCATAGCCCTCATGGCAGAGACACGCGGGCACGGTGACGGAACGCACATCCCAGGCGGGATTGTTTACCCCATGCACCCCGCAGTTGTAAACGCATACCGTCTGGTCTGCGGTGCTGCCTTCGCCCGGTATCCAGCCATCCGCGCACCCGCCGCACAATTCGCCCGCGTAGCCCGTTTCGCATTTGCATGCGCCTGTCACCGCGTCTGCGGCGCCGTGAATGCCGCACCCCTCGCGGGGCTCGTCCCCGCCGCCGCTCTTGGAACCGCCGCAGCCGACGAGCAAAGAGGCCGCGAGAAACATCGTGGATACACCCAAAATATGCGATTTGTTCATGACATGGACTCCATCGGCTGTATTTCTTTATTCCCCACAAATACTAAACGGGCCAAAATTCCCCTACTTCGCGCACCGAAATCCAAAGTCATTGTACCTGCTCTCGGTTTCGGTGGCGCTGGTGCTCCTATTGACGATCAGGTAAAACTCAATAGTGCCTTTCCAAGAACCGCCCTTTACGACGTAACCATTCCAGGTACTGAATAGAGAACCTTTCGCTCTATATGTATATGGCGTAGTCGTCCACTCCCAGACATTCCCGATCATATCAACAAGACCGAGAGGGCTGTCCCCGGCAGGCGAATAACTTCCAACAGCGCTTGTTGAGTGATTATCACTATAATCTTTAGCATAATCATAATTCGCCCTTGAAGCGTCAGGCTCACTGTCTCCCCAGGGATACTTCGTATTCAGATGCTCAGTGCCATTATGCGTCGCCGCATATTCCCATTCCTCCTTGGAGGGCAGCCGTCCGCCAATCCACTCGCAGTATTCTTTGGCGCCATTCCAGGAAATACAATTCATCGGGTGATTCAGCCAATCATTTCCTCGATTATAATTGCATTTTGAAAAATCGGGTTTATCAGCATATTTTTTATAATGCTTTGACCGACACCCCCCGGCATCGACGCATTTCTGAAATTCAGCCACCGTCACCGGCGTTTTCTTCAATGCAAACGCTTCCAATGTGTATGTGACAGTGTCATCCTCCCGATGCCCTTCGTAACTCCACCATACAAACGACCCGGCGGGAATGCGGATATATTCACCATTATTATCATTATTTTGGACAGAATTTGCGGAGGGAACGTCCTTATTGATTTTTTGCTGCGTCACATTGGCACCGCCGCAGCCGACGAACAAAGAGGCCGCGAGAAACATCGCGGATACGCCCAAAATACGCGATTTATTCATGGTGTGGACTCCCATAAGTATTACTTACTCCTCATTACTTCCGTCTTCTTCTTTTTCTAAGGGGAATGTCCTCTCTCGTTTTTTTTCTTCTATTATTTGTCCTTCCAAAAACATTCTCGCATTCAGCGGACTGACGACGCTTCTGCCTGTTTTTGACTCAAGTTCCTGTCGAGCAACTGCCGCAACATTTCCACCCTCGTGTGCACATTCGGCATTTTCTTCCAGAGTCTGTGGATTTTTTGCCTTTGTAATGCTTGTTGCAGAAAGTTCGGCCAGCATATTCAAAATCAGTTCTTCATTCGTCATATTGTCGCGCAGATTTTCTTTTTTCAGACCTTTGAACTTTCTGTATTCTTTTGCCGTTTTGCCTGCCCATGCCTGATAGATAATATCTGTCAGAGACGCATACTGAACGCCTTCACTCACATTGTGCATTTTCCATTGATCGGTGAGATCTTTACGGATTTCAATGGACTTCAGACGCTGATTTATCCAGTTGTCCGAATAGCCAAGTCGTTTGTAATCCTGTAAAGCCTGTTGAATCGAAAGCTCCGGATTCTGAATCTGCTCAAGCCGCTCTGCCCCCACCTGCGCCAGCCATTGCTTAAAAGGCTCTGCTTTTTTTGACGAAATAGATTGAATAATACGAAAAATTCCCCGCGCATTGGCAAAATTCGTTTTTTGCCTGCCGCCCGGCGTTTGAACAGGGATGGGGGTGACAAGTTGTCCCCACACTTCGGAAAGTTCGGGGTCACGCCTGCGCATTTTTTTGATGTAATCTGTGACGTTTTCTGAATCCGTCAGAATCTGGATAGCATCATTGACAGAAAAATACCATTCTTCTTTTTCATCGTCCCAGACAGAGCGCACGAGGCGGTCTCCAAAAAGTTTTATAGCGTTTGTTTTTGTCATTTTTTGTTTTCTCTCTCAATCTTTTTCATGCGTCTGGCTTCATAAACCCCAAGTACATTTGTCAGACGTCTGACAGAAATTTGCCAAAAATTGTTTTTTTCCCTAATACCTGAACGGAAAAAAGGAGGGGGACAACTTGTCCCCCCCCCTTTTTTTCGGTGAGAGGGACTTGGTGTACAGCCTCCTACTTCGCGCACCGGAATCCATAGAAGCTATTCTGCTCCGAGGGATAATCCTCCCTGCGGGCGGAGATATCCAGGCTTTCCTCATCGCCGATGAGCCAGGAGCCGCCCTTCAGAACATACTGCCACAAATCGTACTTGTCCTGGACGGTGCTTGACGTCCACTCCCAGACATTGCCCGCCATATCCACAAGCCCAAGCGGGCTGTCGCCTTTGGGAGAATACGTGCCCACCGCAGATGTCCCGGCCATATAAGAGACCTCATTCGTGCCGCTGCAATACTTATTCGAGCCCGCGCCGGAATAATTTGCCGTCAGGCAATGCAGCGGCGCGCTGTCTCCCCAGGGATACCGCATATATGAATGTCCGGATCCATCATGCGTCGCCGCGTATTCCCACTCTTCTTCCGTGGGCAGGCGCCCGCCAATCCATGTGCAGTATTGTTCCGCACCAGTCCAATTTACACAATTCATCGGGTGGTTCAGATATTCATCGCCTCGGCCATAATTGCACGATGTTTCGCCCGACGAGCGGGTGTTAAAGTTGTCCGTCGTGCAGGCCCGGGCATCAACACATTTCTTGAATTGTTCAACGGTCACAGGCGCTTTGCCCAGCATAAAGGGCTTCGTGGTGACGCTGCCCGACGGATACTCTGCTGTCTCGTGGGTTATTTTCCAGTCACCGCCGGGAATACATGCAAATTCATAATCACCGGCGCCCGCGCCCGGATCAACCTGGATACACCCCATGTCTTCCGGTTTATACCCGCACGGGCAGTCGTCCCAGCAAACGTGACCTGAGCATCGACCGTATTTGCAGTCACCGTCGGAGCGGCACTGCATGGCGCACTCGCGGTTTTCATGCCCGCCCCAGAGCTCTGTCTGCCAGGGGCGAGCCCTCTCACTGTCCATCCATCCGCAAAAGTCATCCTCGCTGTCGCACCAGCCGGAGTCTTTGCAGACCTTGTACATGTCGTCATCGAAGGATGCGATCCAGAAGCGCGGATAGGGCGTTCCGTCTGCCTTCGTGCCCGCAGGGATTTCAGTCCAACTCATTTCATATTTTTCCCCGCAGCCCATGACGAAGACAAAGCAGGCGGCCATCGCGGCCAGCCTCATCACATGAATCCCCCTCGAAAATACCCTCTCAGTCATCGCCTTCGGCGCTGACAGCTCCCCCAAAGGGGGAGCCAGGATATTACGAGAAAATATCGA
The DNA here is from genome assembly GCA_002309695.1 of Myxococcales bacterium UBA1203. Lineage (GTDB taxonomy): Bacteria > Myxococcota > Myxococcia > Myxococcales > UBA5297 > UBA1203. The sequence continues at coordinate 125,656 of DBXV01000004.1, forward strand.
ATAATTAACTTGCCTCCCCCACTGGGGGAGGTGGCCCCGAAGGGGCCGGAGAGGGCTGAAAAGGCGCTGCATAAGGCCAACAAATAAATTTTTTTTCATCTTAAAATCTCCCCGAAAAAGTGAATGCCATGCCGCCCCGCGTGGGGGAAATCGAAAATGCCGTTTTCTGACTGGCCGCATCGCCGGAATTTGTCGATTTGGAAGTGGCCATTAAGACAATTCCCGTCACCAAAGCCGCAGCCCCAACGCCGCCCACGATGCCGCCGGTGATTGCATAGGACGTGGGCTTGCCCTGGCATTCACCCGACAGGCTGTCGCAGACCTCGGCCCTCATCCCATACAGGCCCAAAAACACCGCGCCCGTCACCAGCCCCGCGCCGCCCACAGCCGCGAGGGCAATTCCCGCTTTTTTCCGCCCCGGCATGGAAGAACTTTCATCTTCATTCTGCGCATTTTGTCTGAACGCCGCCGATTCATCCGCGCCCGCAGCTGCATTTGTATTTATATTTGTATTCGTATTTTGATTTACGTTCGCCTCGGCCGCAGACGACTGAACGACAGGCTGAGGCTCCATTCTGGGATCCCCCGTCTGGGCAATGCGCCCCCGGCCCAGCACCATGCCGTCAATATCCGGCCCATTTTCGCTGACATGGGCGGCCAGGAGCATCTGCCTGTCCGCGCCAATCAGCTCCGGCGTCTGGCGCCGGCCCTTTTCCAGAACGAGCAGCACATCATTGGCATAATTGACCGCCTCCTCTGCCGTCACATTGCCGTCGCGGTTCTCGTCGCCCCATCCGCGAATGGCCCCCAGCACCAGATAGCTGAACGCGGGCCGATGTGCCCCCGGAAGCGGCCCGGCAAACTGATCGCTCGTGCCCGCTGTCAGGCGAATTGTTTTTTTGTTTGTCTCAAGCTGAGAGGTGCGCACCAGCGCCTGAAGGCCCGGCGCCAGCGGCCTGCCGTCGGAGGACTGTCCGCTGAAACACGAATCGACAATCATAATAACCCGCGCCGCCTGCGAATTGCTCAGAATCGATTCGACCTCCGACTGCGCAATGCTGCGGGTGTCGAGGCTCTTGGCCGTACCCTGGGCGTCCACGCCCACCAAAAGCCCCTCCTCGCCGTTCGCCGAAGCGACGCCGTGGCCGATAAAGACAAACCAGATGGTGCTGCCCGGCTTGGCCAGAGCCGCAACGCGCTTTGCCTCGTCGCGAATGCCCTCGGCGGTGGCCTCGGCGTCGCGGAGAAATCCCACACTGCTGCGGGGAATTCCCCGAAACTGACGGAAATAGGCCCACCAGTCGGCGGCATTTTTGTCCGCGCCCTCGACGGGAGAGACAAAAGCATATTTGCTGACACCGACAACCAATGCAGCATCCCCCGCGCCCGCCTGTGCCAATTCAGACGACGAAGCGGCCGGCGCGGAAGACAAATCCGGCCAGACCACGGGCGCGCTTTCGGCGGCCAGAGCATCCGCGCCCGAGAGCAGCAGAATTGAACAAAGGGAAAGCAGCAATCCTTTGAATTTATTTGCTTTCATTGTGTGCCGAGATTCCTTTCCAGACATTTTTCTTTCTCTCATTTTTGAGGGCAAGGCTGGAGACTGGATTCAACAATGAGTCAAAAATACGGCTACTTCGCACAGCGAAAACCGATAAACCCGTTCCTGTTTGTGGGGGGAGTAGCGTAGCCATTATACGTGACGCGCAGGTAATCCACATCGCCGGCCCAGGAACCGCCCTTGACTGTGCAGTATGAATTACCCTTTTCAGCTTTCAGCTCACTCGTCCACTCCCAGACATTTCCGCTCATATCCACAAGCCCAAGCGGGCTGTCTCCGGCAGGTGAATACTTTCCAACAGCACTTGTTGAACCGCTGGCCGTACTTTGACCATAATTCGCCTTTGATGCGTCAGGCGCGCTGTCTCCCCAGGGGTACGCCGCATTCAAATGCGTTTTTCCATTATGTGTCGCCGCATATTCCCATTCTTCTTCCGTCAGCATGCGTCCGCCAATCCATTCGCAATAATCCTTAGCGCCATACCAGTCCACGCAATTCATTGGATGATTATTCCACACGGCGCCCCGGTTGTAATTGCACTGGCGGCCATCATATGGTTTGTCAGGATCATGTATATCAAAGTTTTTATTGCTGCACTTCCCCGCCGCGACACATTTCTGAAATTCAGCCACCGTCACCGGCGTTTTTTTCAATGCAAAAGCGTTTGCTGACAATTTAATTCCCTTATAATACCGTGCTGTATCGTGGCTCAGCACAAACGTTCCGGCGGGAATTTGGATATATTCACCATTACTATTTTGAGCAGAATTATTTTGAACAGGTTTCGCGGGGGGAGCGTCCTTTTTGATTTTCTGCCGCACCATAGCGTCGATGTCCGGCCCCTCTTCGCTGACATTGGCGGCCAGAATCGCCTGCTTATTGGAGGCAGTCAGCTCCGGCGTCTGGCTCCGCCCGCGCACCAGACTGACAAACACGCCCCGGACGTAATCCATCGCCTCTTCGGCGGTAACATTTTTATCATGATTCTCGTCGCCCCACCCGCGCAGAGCGCCCAGAAGCAGATAACTGAATGCCGGACGATGCGCGCCCGGAAGCGGCCCGGCGAATTGATCGCTTTTCGCGGCAGTCATCAGAATTGTTTTATTTTTCGCTTTCAGCTGCGTCGGACGCACCAAAGCCTGAAGCCCCGGCGCCAGCGGCTTCCCCTCGCTCGTGCGGCCGCTGAAACACGCATCGACAATCATCACCACCCGCGACGCCTGGGATTTATTGAAAATGGCCTCGATGTCCGTCTGCCGGACGCTCCGCGAATCCAGCCCGTCGGCACTCGCCTGCGCGTCAACACCGACCAGGAGTCCCGTCTCGCCGTCGGACGAAGCCGCGCCGTGGCCGACAAATACAAACCAAATGGTACTGCCCGGCTTGGCCAGTTTCGCGATTCGAGTCGCTTCACGGCGAATGACATTGTCCGTCGCCTCTTTGTCCGTCAGAAAACCGATATTCTGCCGGGCAATGTTTTTCGACTGGCGCAGATATTCCCGCCAGTCGTCGGCATTGCTGACGGCGCCCTCGACTTTATCGAGAAAAATGTAATCGCTGATGCCAATGACCAGCGCGGCGTCGGCCGAACTGCCCTTCTCAGACTTGGGATCGGACGACAAATCCGGCCAGGCGATGGGCGCGCTTTCGGCGGCCAGAACATCCGCGCCCGAGAGCAGCAGAATTGAACAAATGAAAAGCAAAAGGATTGCAGCGTCTGTTTGTTTTTTGGGCATTGTCTCTTTAGCTCCTCACCAATTCCTCATATTTCTTAAACAGCTCCACGACAATGTCGCTCAATGATGTTAGGTATGCCCGCGGCATAACGAATAATTCATCCCATGGAATGATTTCATGTGTCATATAGTTCATTGGGTTATAGCGTCTTCTTTCAGATGAAACCTTATACGAGGGAGCGGCACGCATTTTCATTTCAATTCACTCATAGGATATTAGCGAAGCAATAAAACATCGTGGACGAGAAAAAAACTGCTTCATCAATAGCAACACATTAAAAACAATTCCTGGCTCCCCCTTTTGGGGGAGCTGTCAGCGAAGCTGACTGAGATGGATTTTTCACATCCCCAGATATTTCTTGAGGAAATCTCCCCAGCCCTTTCCCCATTGCTTGGAGAATCTAATATATTTCTTAATATCCGCGCGGGAAAAGCTGCCGGAGCCGTTTTCGGAAGAATCCGGATAATACACGCACGGCGTCATGGTAAATGTGTTATCGTCGCCATATTGGGAGAGATAGGGCTCCTGATAAATATAGGAATACTCCGAGTTCAGAAAGTATTGGCAGTCAGCGGCCTCCGGGAAGAAAAAGAGAATGCCGTGCGTGTCGTCGTGGGTATAGCCCCAGTGAATCAGGTCGGAATGAAAGGCGTGGTGCGCGACAAATGAATTGAGCGCCGTCAAAAGCGCGTCTGCGGCATGGGAAACCACCTCGGGAAGCGCCCCGACGCGCGCAGCTTCTTTTAATTGCAGCGCAAAGCTCCACAAATCGGGCATTTCATAAATGGCATAACGCCAGCTCGTCCGGAGCGCCTCGTCCACCGCCGCCCGCTGATCCGCATCGTCAATGGCGTCCGCGAGCGCCTTGCCCAGAGAGTCCAGCGCCGCCGTCATATTCGCCGTGGCGGACAAATCCAGCAGCGTCATGGTGACATTGGTGTGAACCTTCCCGGCGCTGTCCATAAATTCCGTCTGGTTCACGTACGAGTCGGCGATAACTTCGCCGATTTCCTTGGGTTCAATGGCGGGATTCATGGCGATCGCCTGCAAAATCTCGTCATAGGAAAATCCAATTCCCGAAACCGTGTCCTCGGAGGCCACGAGGTAATCGGCATAGGGGGCGACCTGCGCGGCGATTTCAAACTGCGCCATGGCGCATGCGTCAAAAGCGATGACATCCATCTTTTTGCCCGCCTGCGCGATAATGGCATCCATGGCTTTGCCAAAAGCGCCGTCGGTAAAGGTAATCTCCGAGACCTCACCCTGAGGCGACATGCCGTCGGTATAATCCGCCGAAAAGCGGAACGAAGGCAGCGCATTTTTCTTATCGCCGCGCGGCAGGAGCCGCATGAAATTTTTACAGCGCCTGTCTGTCCCGGAATCGCCGCTGCCTTTCCAGTAGCCGCCATGATCCCACAAATCGAGCACGTAATGGCGGGCGGGGAAATGCTTCACGGCCCAGACGCCGAATTTTTTGAGCGTTTGGGCTGAACTCATGTCCGCTTCATTGCCCGAAAAAATCTCTTTTCCCGTGTCCAGAAGTTCAATGCCCGACTCCGCCGTAATCCGATAGACGCGGGTGGTGGGATCCGGGGAGTCCGCTGACTCGTCGAACAGGACGATGACGTTGATTTTGCCCTCGGGCGCCCCCGAGAGCTGCGCGGCCTGGAGCCCGTCCTGTACCTCGCGCAGATCGTCGAGGGCATAATCGGTCGTCACGACAGTGGGATAACCGTAATCGCTGAAATCTATTTCGGTATAGCCCAAATCATTGTCGCCATTGAGGAAGAGCAGATACGTCCACTCGACGGGCTCATGAATGCTGGGATCGGGGACGCACTCGGGCCTGCCGCTGGAATCGTCACAGCCCGCGCCCGCTTCACAATCGGGAGAGGCCAATGCGCACGAGAGCTGACAGACGCCGTCCGCGTCATTGTCCTGCCAGCCGGAAGCGCATTCCCGGCAGAATGCCCCCGCATAGCCGTCCGCGCACTGGCAGGCCGCGCCGTCACTCCCGGAAAACCAGCCGGGGGTATTCGTTCCATGCATACCACAGTCAGGCTGGCAGACATCCGCGTCCGATGCGCTTTTCCAGCCGGAAGCGCACCTGTCGCACAAATCGCCGACATAGCCATCCTTGCAGGCACATCTCCCCTCGACCTCGGCAGCCGTCCCCGCCGAATTGCAGGAGAGGCCGTCATCCGAATCGGACGAGCCGCCGCATCCCCACATTGCCAATGTCAGAGACCAGGCAAGCGCCGCACGTCTGAAAAACAAATGCCCCGTTTTCATAATTTTTTCCTCGACCATCTGACATGCTGGATATTTGACCGTTTTGGCGGGCCCTAAGACCATTAAAAACTCCTGGATCAACAGCATAATTTAACCAACATAACTTTTATTTATGCACATAAACCTGTTATTCCTCCTCCGGCAGGCCAAAGCAGCACGCACCAATTCCACTGCATCTCAATTTAAACAAATCATCTTCTTCGCAGACCAGGTAGGAACTGCTGTTCATGCGCGCATTGACAATCAGGCCGTCGCCGCCGGGGCGCAATGTATTGCCGCTGCCCCACGCCTTATCTTCCATCAAATCATATATTTCTTCCAAAAGGCTGGCATCGGTGGCGGTGGAAGCGTCCAGTTTCAGGCGGCATTCATCGTTTTTATAAATAAAATTCCCCGAAACCGTCATCGAAGCCTGCGGATAATTCACATAATTCTCATCTTCGGGCTGCAAACCATTGCAGTTGAAGCGCTCTTTGCGGTGCCAGGTCAGCTGAGCATCCGTGCCGCTGATGGTCAGCGTCAGCTCGCCATAGAGCACGCGCATAGAACCGTCGCTGCAGTCGGAGATATACCCGCCGGCCCAGGATTCATAGGTGCCGCTGTGTGCCCGAATCCAGTCGAGGCATTCTACATCCCCGCCGGGCGGGTCTTCCTCTTCCTCCTCGCCGGGCATGGACTTAAATTTAACGCTCTGGCTTAAGGATTCGCCCGTGTCGTGCCGCCGCGCCACCATTCGGGAGGTGCCCGTAATAACCACTTCCCACGAGAAATCGCCGCTGCCGGGCTGCCGATACTGAACTCTCGGACCGCTCACCACCGCCTGCGTGGCATCCAGCGACACAGCCACCTGATCATAATGGTGCAGCAAATGGACGCTGACACTGAACTTCTGTGAGTCATCTGTCTTGGGTTCCAGCGGGGTCGCCGTCATCGAGATTGTCCCGCCAAGCGGCACGATATTCATATTGGCCGTGGCTGAATCGTCATTGATGAAAACATCGGTCTCCGCGGGCGCGTTGCCGGTCGTCGAAAGCAGCAGGTGGGCGTAATTCCAGGCATCCTTGAGAAAACCCCGGAGCGGGAAGTTCGCCGTGAACTCCGGTGCGTTCTTGTCGCTCGTCGGCTCCTTTTTCAGGCTCACCTCGTTCACCGTAAACTTTGCGGGGGCGTCAATGTTCAGACCTGAGCCATCCAGCGGCAATTCAATCCCATGGTCGCGGAGGTGCCAGCGCAGCAGGTTGCCGACAATGTCGCCAATTTTATCACCATCACCATCGGTCTCCTTCAGTTTGCCCTGGGCATACTTCTCCAGCGCCTCCTCCGTCTCCTCGCGCGTCATGGGATTCACCGGCGCCAGCACCGTCGTCTGCTCCCTGCCTCCCGTGGCGACGACGATGGACTTCTCCTTGACGAGGCTGATGGGGTCCTTCTCGGTGACTTGCAGCAAAAGGTCGGTGGCCGCGCCCGCGACCTTGCCCGTCTCACCGCCCACCAGCGTCTCCACCGCCGAGCCCGCGCCGCCCGTGACCTGCATCATGCCGTCCACGGTCGATTCCACTGCCACCTTGCCCAGCTTGTTGGCCGCCTCGACGTAGCGCTCCCGGTCGTCTTCCAGGATGGGAACGGCCACATCTCCGTCTTCGCCCCCGCGCGCGGCCAGATCGTCCGTCACGAAGTCGCGCACCTCGCGGCTCACGCTCATCCGCGTGCTGTTGGACATCTCGCTGTAAGCCTGCTCGATTTCCGTGTCCGAGGCCGTCTTGGGCAGGTCCGCCCCGCGCTTGTTGAGGAGTCGCACCACTTCCTCGCGGCCCGCCTCGCTGCGCCTGGCAGTGTCCAGAACAATCTCGTTGTTCCTGTTTACCGCCTCGTTGATGGACGAGTAGGTCTTGTAAACGGCGAGAACGACGCCCGTGGCCACGAGAATCCCGCCAATCAGGCGCGGCCGGCCGGGGCGAAGCTCATTTCCCTGACCGGGCACGGTCCTCCGAACGAGAGTGACCTGAGGCGATTTGGCGAACGGCGGCCAGTTGACGCTGCTCTCGTCTTCCCCTTCCGCCGTCTCATCGAGAAATTCCTGGAGGAACCCGTCCTCCTGCGACTGGAGAAAATCGCTGTAAGGCTTGTCGAGACGATAGGCATTGAGGAGCAGGCCCGCCGCCGGACGCCGCAGCGCCTCGGTCTCCTGAGCGATTTTGTTCGCCTTGTCCCGATAGGCCTTCCGCCCCTTCTTCGTGGTCAGATCGATTTCCAGAAGCTCGCTGATCTGAACCATCAGCCCGTTCTCGGACAGAATCGGCTTCGTGACGGACTGCACCGCGCCCGGAAGCGTCGTCAGCTGCTCGTGAAACTCCGTCAGCCGGCCGTCCGTCTTCCCGACGTCGGAAGTTTTCTTCCCGCCGCAGCCATATCCGGCGGAGAGGAGAGCGGTGAGTCCCAGAGACACAGCCAACATTCGGAAGAAACGTGCCTTCTTCATCGCGGATACACCTCCGTTTGAGCTGGATTGCCTGGAGCCCGCTGGCCGATTTCGGTCGTGAAAGCAATGCGGAGGTCCGACACAAAAACGCCCGCAGGCCCGCTGATTTTCCCCCGTGCTCCCGTGGAATTTTCGGGTAACGCCGCGCGGCTCATTCCCCCTGGCCTTTCTGCTTCCTTCGACTGGTGCCGCCCATGACGCCCTCTCCTTCCAGCCCGATGTCTTCCCTCTCCTCTCCTGCGCCGCTCGTCCGCCTGGTCAACGCCTTCGGCCATCCGCTGGACATCGCCGTGGCCGCGGCCCGCACCTGTTATTCGCCGCGCATCGTCACCGTTCCCGAGGTGAGCGCCACCGAGAAAGCCCGGACGCTTCGGGACCGCATCGCCCGTGAGACCTATGCCGCCGGCCATCACACCACGCTCCAGCACGCCGTCTTTCAGTTCACTCTGGAGCGGGTGTCCCGGCAGCTGGTGTGGTCGCTGCTCCACGCCCACCCCTTCTACAACAGCGAGCAGGTGAGCCAGCGCTACGTGCCCGTGAACCTCTCGGCCATGACCGTTCCGCGCCTCCCCGGCGAGGCCATGGAGGCGCTCTTCCGGTCGGCGGGGCAGCGGGCGATGGAGGCGTACTCCCGTCTCACGGAAATGCTGATGCCGGCCGCCGGGCAGGCCTGGTTCGAGCTGTTTCCTGCGCGCCGCAGCCAGCGGGAAAAACACCTGGGGACCATCCGCAAAAAGGCCATGGAGGCGGCGCGCTATGTCCTGCCCGTGGCGGCGTGGACGCACCTCTATCACACGGTCAGCGGCCTCACGCTGCACCGCTATGTGAGGGCGCTCTCCTTCTGCGACGTTCCCGGCGAGGCCCGGCTGCTCATTGAGTCCATGGCAGAGGCCGTCCGCGCGCTGGATCCAGACTTTTTCCACAGCCTCCAGGACCCGGCGCCCCTCGAAGAGACCCCCCAATTTCGCCTGCTCCAGTCTCTTGACAGGAAAGCGAGCGCCGCCGTGCCGCCTCCGGAGGATGTCCTGACCTTCCGGCGCGAATTTGACGCGCCTCTGACGGACGGGCGCGTCTCTCTGCTGACCGACTGGAACGTTCGCGGTGAAGCCACGCTGGCGGACGCCGTGCGGCACGTTCTGGGGCTTCCCCGAGCTGCCCTGACGGATGAGGCGGTCATCGCCGCCGTCCTTTCGCCCGACGGGAACCCGCTGCTGGCAGAGCCCCTCAAGCTCGTGACGATGGACAAGCTGTCGCGCTGCCTCCAGCTGGTTCACTACACGTTCCGCAAGAAGCTCTCCCACACGGCCGATTCTCAGGACCAGCGGCACCGCATGACGCCCGCCGCCCGGCCCGTGCTGGCGCGGCAGTACGCCGTTGGCCATCCCGACTTTGTGACCCCCGCCCTCATCGCCGCCTGTCCCGAGGCCGAGGATTTTTATCGAACGGAGCTGGCCGAGCTGTTCGGCGCCATCGACCGGCTGCTCGCCATGGGGGCCGATGCCGAAAGCGCGCTCTATCTCCTGCCCAACGCCTTCCCCATCCGCTTCGACGAATCGGGCGACCTCCTCTCGCTCCACCATAAGTGGACCACGCGGCTGTGTCTCACCGCTCAGGAGGAAATCTGGCGCGCCTCGCGAAACGAAGTGTCCGCCGTGGCCGAGATTCACCCCGCCATCGCCCGCTGTCTTGGAACGCCCTGCACACTGCGCAGACGCGCCGGACTCACGCCCTTCTGCCCAGAAGGTCCCCGCTTCTGCGGCGTCCGCGCCTGGTCTCAGGACATCAGCGGCATCCGCCGCATCGTCTAAACCGTTCCCCGGCCGCGCTTTTCCAGCTCATTCAGGAACCTGTTCCTCTCGCCCGGGTCAGTCCGAACGCGCTGGAGCAGTCGCTCCGTGATGCCGAGCCGCTCGCAGAAATGCGCGTCGCCCATGAGCTGCCCCGCGAACCCCGCGAAACACAGCAGCGACAGGCCAACCACGCCCCAGAGAATGCCCGAAGGCGCCTCGCCCGTGAGCATCCAGACGAGAAGAGAAATCGTTCCGACGAGGGACGCCATCCAGGTCAGGCCAAGAATCATCCGCGCGGTGAGCCAGCCCGACTTCCCCGAAGCCAGAAGCGCCGCCTCCATCAGCTCAATCCGGTCGTCTTCACGCTGGGTGGCCACTTCGGTGAAGTCCGACCAGTCGTACTTTCGGCTGAATGCGGCCCACTCGCCGGTAGGCAAACGCCTGCTGGAAACATGAATTTTTTCCATGGGCGGAGGCGGCGGAACAGGTTCCGGCTCAGGCGGCGGGGGCGGCGGAATAGGCACAGTTGTCTGACGCTTCGCCCACCACTCTTCGTCTTCCTGCTCCTGACGCTTTTTCCGGGCGGCCTGCAGCAGGCCCAGGCTCCAGGGTTCATCGCAGATTCGGCACTTCTCCCAGCCGACCCAGACCCACGCCCCGCACTTGGAACACCTGCCGCCCACCGTCTCGCCGCATGCCGGACAGAGCGTCGTCCCTTCGAGAAAGCGCTCCTTGCACCAGGGGCAGCTGAACCTCGACAAGTCTCCGCTCATTTTTCAGCCCCTCACTTCCCGGCTCTGGCTCCGGACCGGCGCTGCACGAGGCTGCTGACAGGAGGGACAGGCTCGCATCATGGCATCGCACTCCCGAACGCTGGCTTTCCCCTCCGGGCCGGGTCAGTCGTCATCTTCCCCGCCCTGCTCCCGGAGCCTTTTCATCTCGCGCCGGACAGCACTGGCCGTCACTCCCGCGCTCTCGGAAATCCAGTTTTTCAACAGAACGAGCATGATGAAGCTGATTGCGCCAAACACCATCGGACAGCCAATCATCAGTGCCATGAACATCTCGGAGGGCAGGTCCTTGATCATCTGACCGGCCAGGAAGCCCGGCAGGACGCCCGTCAAGCCACAGATGGCGGCGTAGTTCATCAGATACCGTTCGAGGTGTTCAAAGACCCTCTGCTTCATTCCCCTGTCCTGCTCGAACAGGGCGTCTTTGGTGAGCCGCGAACAGACGCTGTCGAACTCGGAGTCGGGAAACAAAGGCAGCTCGTCATCTTCGCTGCAGTCTTCTCCGGCATCGCCGACGGCCGCGGGCACCTGCTCAGAAAGAACTTCGAGCTCATCCGTATTGCGCCGCGCCAACGACTTCCGCCGCGCACGGACCGCCTGAAGCATCTCCACGGCCTCCATTGTCAGAGACTCGCCGCAGTTTGGGCAGCTATCCATCCCTTCGGGGCACATCTGCTGACAGCGGGGACAGGCTCTCATGAGCTCACCTTTCTCTCCGACTTGAGGACCGGGAATTCTTTCGATTTTCCCTGTTTCTGCGCCTCTCATTCAGAATCTTCTGATTGTCCCTGTCTCTGCGCACCTCATTCAGAATCTTCTGATGGGTCACGCCCGCACTTGCGGCAATCCAGTTGCCTGCGAGGGTCATCAGAAGCCACCCAATCAGTCCGGTGACTGCCATACTCAGCATTATGACGAGCTGGCCGATGTCGCCTTTGTTGGTCGGCAGTCTCAGCCAGTCCGTTGCCCAGGAGCCCGGCAGCAACCCGAACAACGTGAACATCATGATGAGCCCCATGTAATTCTCACCCCGCACAATCCAGGCCCGAATGTAGGCGCATTCAAGTCCGAGAGCCTCACGCGCGAGCTCATTGCGGGCGGCGGAGTAGTCAACGCCAAAGAGCGCCTGCCTGAACGAAGGCCATCCTTCTTTTTTGAGTGCCTCTTCTTTCTCGGCTGGTTCCGCCACCCTCCCGATGGGGGCGGCGGCCAAAGATTCTTCCCTCTCTTCCTCCTGCCCTGCCGCCTTTTTTCGGCTCATTCGCGCTGAACGAATCATTCCCAGCGCCCAGGGCTCGCCGCACTTCGGGCACTCCTCCCAGTCGTTGCGCACCCACGAACCGCAGCGGGAACACCAGCCGCCGATTTCCCGGCCGCAGTAAGGGCACTCCTTCATCTCGTTGGGGCAGGAACGGCGGCAGTAGGGGCAGACGGTCATGGGCTCACCTAACGAAGACACGCGCTACTTCGCCGGCCACACGCAGCGGAAGCCATAGGTGGGGTCGCGAGTGGTCACGAGAGGCGTCTGGGGCTTGGCCGTCTTGCTGTCCACCTCCATAACCACCACGTTCTGGTCCCAGCCGCCGCCGTTCACCGCCGCCTTGTCGTCCGGCAGCAGCGTCGAGGTCCACTCGCCGACGTTGCCGCACATATCCGCCAGTCCAAGAGGGCTGTCTCCGGCCGGAGAATAGCTGCCGTTGAGAGAAGTTCCGGCAGGCGTCAGGACCTTCTTCTTGCCGTCGCAGTAGTAGTTGCCCGAGCCCTTCGGCCCATTCCCCGAAAACTGGAGGTAGCTGGCGTTCACGCAGTGCTTCTGGAAGGCCTTGTCGCCCCAGGGATAGTCGGTGCCGCGCACCTTGGTCCCGTCGTGCGTCGCCGCGTATTTCCACTCCGTGTCCGTCGGCAGGCGGCCGCCGACCCACTTGCAGTATTCAGCCGCGCCCGCCTGATCGACGCAGTTGGCGGGCATGTTTTCCTTCTTCGGATCGAGGTTGCAGAACTTCTGGTGGCGCTCGTCAGCTCGGTCCCAATACAGCGCGTGATGGCGCCGCATGTCGCAGCCGCCGAGCATGACGCACGCGGCGTATTCACCGAGGGACACGGGGTACTTGCCCATGCGGAAGGCGCCGACCTTCTCCGTCTTCTTGCTGCGCCGTCCCGTGTACTCGCCCGCGGGAATGTCCACGACCGCAATCCCGTTCTCCGGCGTCGGTTTCGGAAGGTCCTCGGCCTTCACATTCTTCGGCAGGCTCCACGGCAGCGGCGCGCTCATCGGATCGACGGACGAAGCGTTGGCAGCACCGCCCCGGGCGCAGCGAATGCCGGTGGTGGGATAGCGGCTCGCCTTCTTGCCCACATAGGAGCCGCTCTTGGGGGCGATTTGCAGGTGAGGGATGTCATCCGTGTAGTCGCCGCCCTTGAAGAAAAACTTCATCGGCTCGCCCGCCGTCGTGGCCGTCCACTGCGCAATGTTGCCGCTCATGTCCATCAGCCCCAGAGGCGTGTTGTTGGCCGGAGCGTAAGTGCCCACAGGCGCCGTTCCCTCCTTGTCCATCGAGCGGCTCTTCCCCGAGCAGTAGTAGGTCTGCCCTGAATCACTCTTGCGGGTGAAGTTGGCGGTCCGGCAGTGGACGGGGTCCTCATCGCCCCAGGGGAAAGCGGTCTGGAGTGCCAGCGCGCCGTCGTGGCTGGCCGCGTATTCCCACTCGTAAAGCGTCGGCAGGCGCCCGCCCACGAAGCGGCAGTAGCTGGCGGCTGTGGGCCAATCGACGCAGTTCATCGGGTGGTCCCCGTAGCCCGGGCGGCCAAAGCGGCACATGGCTCCCGGCGCGTCGGAGGACGTCTTCTTGCTCCACGAGCTGAAACCGTCCTTCGAGCACTTGCCCGCCTCCACGCACTTGGCGAATTCGTCCACGGTCACAGGACGAACGGCCATCTCAAAGCTCTGAATCTCCTGAGGCACCGAGTTGCCCATCTTGGAGTGCAGCACGCCGTCGGGCAGGGCGATGTAGCCGTCGGAGGTGGGGCCAACGCCGCGGGGCAGGCCGCCCTTGATGCAGCGGAAGCCGATTCTGTCCGAAGGCTGCGTGCCATTTTCTGCCCGCGACTTACCCGGAAGCACCGCCAGCTGCTCAAAATCGCCGGCCCAGCTGCCGCCCTGAACGATGTTCCCGGTGCCCGCGGTGCCCAGCGTCCACTGAGAGACGCTGCCGGTCATGTCCTTGAGTCCCAGAGGCGAATCGCCGGCAGGTGAATAGGCGCCGATGGCCCGCGGGCCCGCCGCATCCGCCGTGCGGCCATTTTCAGCGCAGTAGTAGGTCATCCCCGCGCCCGTGGACTTCCTGAACGCGGCGGTCTTGCAGTGGACCGGCTCCGCGTCGCCCCAGGGATACTTCGTCCAGAGGGGCTGCTTTCCGTCGTGGGTGGCCGCGTATTCCCATTCGTCCAGAGTCGGCAGGCGGCCGCCGNNCCCGCCGATGAACTTGCAGTAGAGGGCCGCGCCCTTCCAGCTGACGCAGTTCATTGGGTAATCGCCGTGCCCTTCGCGCCCGAAATTGCACTGGGACAGAATGCCGGCGGCCGAGGAATCCGGCCTGAATTTGACGAATTCCTCCTCCGGGCACTTCCCTGCCTCCACGCACTTCTGAAATTCGGCCGCGCTCACGAGCTTTTCGCCCATCTGAAAGGCCTCCAGCTCAAAGCCCGCGGACGCATCCGCCATCCCGTCCGACGGCGGCGCGAACCTGCCTTTGGGGATGGTGACAAAGCCTTTGGCTGCGGACGCTTCGGGCGCGGCCTTCGCGGAATCAGCTGCCGGCGCGGGCGCGTTCTGAACTTCCTGACCCGCTGGCCCCGCATCTGCCGCCGCGGACGCACTGGCTTCGGACTCGCTCTTCTGTGCCGCCGTGTCCGCTGCCTGTGCCTGAGGTGCCGCGCTCTGAGCGCCCTCGCCGGAAGCGCCGGACTTGCCGGAGTCACCGGACTCGCCGTCGCAGGAAACAGCCAAAAGGGAAGCGGCCAGTGCGGCCATCGCTGTCGTCATCCATCGCTTCATGTGACGTCTCCATTGGAGCGCTGTCTGCGTCCATTGAATGGGAAAGCCCCGGCCGGACAGGCTCGGGGCGGCGCCGCCGGGGCGCGAAAAAAAACCGAAGCGCCCGGAAAAATTTCCAGGCGCCTCGCCGCCGGATGCACCGGCTGATTGTGAAAAAAATACCGCGGCTACCCGCGATAGCTCTCGTCCTGCTCAATGCGCGAAAGCACCCAGTCGAAGTCGCCGGAAGTGACCTTTGCGCCGCAGTAGCCGCAGCTGCCGGCCATGTTGATTTTCAGCTCGCCGCCGCAGTTGGGACAGCGGTCCGCGGGCGCCTTGCTGCCCTGGCTGGTGCGGCCGCGCATCAGCGTCCAGTACTCGGAATACTTCCGAATCTTCGTCCTGCTGCCGCTGAGGACACGGCCGTCTTCCGACACGGTGACGTCGGGCCCCGAGGCATACAGACGCACCGTCACCAGGTCGTAAAACTGGTCCGACTCCACCGACACCAGAACGACATTCGTGACGCCGCCGCCGTTGCTGACGTTCCGGCACTTCTGCGCCCGATACATGTCCAGCCAGTAGGTCATCGACTGGAACAGGTTGTCGCTGACGAAGGGCCGGATGCGCGCCTCATCCCGCTCGGTCCAGCCGTCCTGAAGTTCCTTCCAGATGATGCGCGCCCGCTTGGAAATCGCCTCCCAGCTGGTGTCGGGATGCGCTTTCAGCAGAGCGTCCATGTCCTGCTGGACCGTCGGCGACGTCAGCGTGGGCAGGTCAGTGCCGACTTCCTCGACATCGCTCGTCAAAAGCGGACCGCGGGGCTCTTTGCGGACGGTGCGGATCTCAGTCACGCACCAGTCGTACTTGCCGGGCTCGGTGACGGCCTGTCCGCAGTAGGAGCAGATGCCGCCGCGGATGCCGTCAAAGGGAGCGCCGCAGTTGGGGCAGCCCAGAACCTTCACCTTGTCCGGCGCCCTGGATTTGGCCGTCTCGGAGCGGACCAGCGTCAGAATCTGGGACACGTACCAGCGCTGAGATTTCTTCTGTCCGTTCGCCTCGGTCTCTTCGACGATGTTGGCCTCGATGCTCACGCGGAATCTCATGCGGCCGGTGCCGACACCCTCGATGCTGCCGATGGTCATGCCGCCGATGATGATGCCGCTGACATCTGTCGGCCGGGCAGGGAGGCCGGCGTTCATCGACTGAATCAGCTCAGGCGCCGCATAGGGAAGGAGCGCCGGATTGTCCTTGGCACGGGCCCGCTGCATCTCCGCGTAGAGGAAATAGACAAAGTCCTCGAACACGGCCCGGGAGAAGGCCGGGTCTTTGGCGCGAATCGCCTGGAAGCAGCGGCGCTTGGCGGCGGCCTTTCGCTGGAGTGCCTGAACGTTCACGGCGGAGCTCCCGCCTGCGGAATCCCAGCCGCGGGTGCCGCCCTTTTGCTTCTTGGACCAGCGATAGACCGCCACGACACCGAAAATGGTCAGAGGGATGCCGATCACCGGGTGCTCGGTGACGAGCCAGAACCAGAGCTGAATGAGGGCGACGACCAGCTCACCGCCGCCGTCGCCTCCCCCGCCGCCAGAATAACCGCCGCCGCCTCCCGAGTAGCCGCCGCCGGAATAGCTTTGGCCGCCGCCGGCGCGGGCAAAGGCGTCGCCCGAGAAGCCGAAGACAATGGCCAGAACAGCCAGAGCAGAGGCGGCCGTCACAGCCCCGGCAAGCCAGGGACGCGAGACCAGGGCAGTCCGAAGCCGATGCCGCGCGCTTTCGAGACTCTGAAAAAGCATCTGAGACCTCTTCATCACTTCCGTTCTTCCGTGACTCTCGGCGGGGCTGCCGCTGCCTCTCAGCTCACTGAACCTCGTCGGGGAGCTCGTTCACGTCGTCATCGGCCCTGGGCATCGCCGCTCCGAGAAGAGGCCCGAACTTCTTCATCGCCGCGGAAAAGGCATCGAAATCCAGAGCGGCCACGGCGCGCTCCAGCTCAGCCTTCGACTCCCGCCACGGCTCGCCCAGAAACTCCTCGTCCACGCCGATGTCGGGCAGCACCACCACCCGCCGCTCAAACAGCGAAATGAAAAAGAGAATGCCGTTGCGGCGCGACGTGCGGGTGACGCCCAGCTCCACGAACCGCGACTGAGCGCGGAGCAGCACCGCGTCCGACTGAATCTGCGCGGGAATCATTTTGCGGCGCAGCGGCGTCAGGAGGCGGGCGAGCATTTTGCCCGCCACGCAGGAAACCAGGCAGGTGAGGACGATGTGAAACGGGTTGAAGACGTAGGGGACCGCCAGAAGCACCGCGGTGACAAGCAGCATGAAGATGATGCCTATCTGCCAGTCGGCCTCGCCGTAGCGCGAGGAGGAAGCCCGGGCGGCGATGACGATTTCCGCCGAGGTCTGCCCCTCAATCTCCTTGATGAGTTCGGTGCATTTCTTCTTCGCGTCGTCGGAAAGGAACTGTTTGAGGCTCATGGCGAATCCTTGTGAATGAGGGGGAAAAGCTGCCGGAAAGAAGCACCCGCAATGGCGTGCGCGGCAGGCGGCCGCTCCCGGCGCGGTGAGGCCCAAAGTCAGAGAAAGCCGCGCCTGCCGCCGGAGGAAACAGCCGATTTATTTTCAGAGGCCGCATCTCTTTGCGTTCTGACCTCCGGCAAAGGCCCGCGGCAGGGAAAATTGCGCCGGGGCCCTTACGGTTTGTCCGCGATTCCCTCAAGGGCGGCCTGACAGATGTCCTTCAAAGCGGCCCGAGCCCGCGCCTGATTTCCAAATTGCAATCAAAGAATGCCTGAGCTTAGAGGCGCACGCCTTTGCCGACGGACGGCTGCGCCGCCCCGGCGAGGTCACAGACCTAAGATCAAAATGCGTGGCCGCTCTGACAGGATGCCGGAGCGGTTTTTCTTTGGGCTCTGTCTCCCCTCTCCCTGTGGTCCCGAGGCCAGAAGGCACTCACGGATGCCCACAGGCGCGGCGCGCAGCACAGCCGCTGCCAGCCCGCCGGGAAGAGCCCTTTTCAGGAGCCGGCTGCCGCCCTGCGCGCGCCCGCCGCTCCTGCCTGTCAGGAGTGAATTTTCATGTCAGACACACTGGAGAACAGCAGCGGAAACGCCAGCGCGGCCGCCGCCGAAACTTCCGAAAACGCCGCCGCAGTCACCGAAAACCTCTCCGGCGGCACGGTTTCATCGCTCACCTTTGCCGAGCTGGGCCTCTCGGACGAAGTGGTGAGGGGCATCACCGAGCACGGCTACGTGAAGGCCACGCCGGTCCAGGCCAGGGCCATTCCCCGGGCGCTCAAAGGCATCGACCTCATCGTCCGCTCCAAGACCGGCACCGGCAAAACGGCGGCCTTCGGCATTCCCCTCATCGAAAAAATTCCCGCCGGGACGCACGCGCCCGCCGCGCTGGTGCTGTGTCCCACCCGCGAGCTCGCGCTCCAGGTCGCCGAGGAGCTGACGAGCCTCGCCCAATACAAAGACATTCAGGTGGCGGCGATCTACGGCGGCACCTCGATGAAGCAGCAGCGCGATGCCCTGCGTCAGGGAGCCGAAATCATCGTCGGCACGCCCGGCCGCGTTTACGACCACATCTCGCGGGGGACGCTGGATTTGTCCCACGCGCTCTTCGGTGTCCTCGACGAGGCCGACGAGATGCTGAGCCAGGGCTTCTACGAGGAGGTCACGCGCATCCTCGAATATCTGCCCGAGAGCCGTCAGACGCTGCTCTTCTCCGCCACTGTCACCGAGGACATCGACCGGCTCATCCAGCGCTTCTGCAAAAATCCGGAGACGATTCTTCTCTCGGGCGACGACTACACGGTGGAGGGCATCGAGAACGTCCTCTATCCCACCCGCGACGAGTATCCGAAGCCCCGGAACCTGATTTACCTCGTGGAGATGGAGAAGCCGAAGAGCGCCATCGTCTTCTGCAACACCCGCGACGACACCGCTCTCGTCAACGCCGTTCTCACGCGGAACGGCTTCGACTCGGAGATTCTGAACGGCGACCTGCCGCAGAAGGAGCGCGAGCGCGTGATGGCCAAGGTCAAGCGCGGGCACCTGACGTTCCTCGTGGCCACCGACATCGCCGCGCGCGGCATCGACATCAGCGATCTTTCGCACGTGATTAACTACTCGCTGCCCGAAGACCCCGCCGTCTATCTCCACCGCGTGGGCCGCACGGGCCGCATCGGCAAAAAGGGCGTGGCGATTTCCCTCGTGTCGGGCCGCGAGCTCTCCACCCTGAGCGCCCTCGAAAAGCGCTTCGGCATCAAGTTCACCGAGCGCCAGCTGCCCACCGCGGACGAGGCCAAAAAGCTGTGGGCCGAGCGGCACATCGACGTCCTGCGCGAGGTGGCCAGGGACACGCTCTACGAATCCATGCTGCCTCTCGTGGAGGTCCTGAAGGAGACCAGCGGCGGCGAGATGATTCTGGCGGCTGTGCTGAAAAAGTTCTTCGACCAGCGAAAGGCCGAGAAGGCGCAGGCCGCCGAGCGGGATGAAGAGACGGAGGAAGCTGAGACCGCCGCTGAGAGCAAAGCGGCCCAGAAGAAAAAGCGGGACGCCAAGATGGTGCTGCGCGGTGCCTGCTTCGAGGATTCGCCCAGGGACCGCAGAAAGCGAAGGCGGGAGGAAGAGGCCGGCGCCGAAAGTCAGAATGACGCGGAGGATGCCGACATCGCAGCCAGCGGCAGTCCCCATCCCGACACAAAACTGTGGACCAGCGCCCGCGCCGCCGACATTGCGGATGAGGAGAGTTTCAAGGCCGCCGTCGCCGCAGCTGCCGGCGTGGAGCCGGGCGCGATTCTGCGGCTTGAACTGGGTGAGGAGTATGGCGCGCTGTTCGTGGAAAACAGCGCCGCCGACGCCATTGTGGAAAAATGTGTCTCTTTCTCTTTTGGTGAAGGCGAATCAGCGCAGGAAGTCCGCATCGAGCGCCCGCGCCGCAAATCCGGAGGAAGAAGGCGGAGGAGGCAGGGCAATTAAGGAGAATTATTAACAACGGCATTGAAAACAATTCCCTGCTTCCCGCCCTCCATGACATTGTAATAATAATACCGAAATAAAACAGCCCTCCCCAATACATTTGTTTTACGTATCGGAGGAGGGCTGTTTTTATATGATTAAATCTGATTCTGATTTATTCTTATTTCCTTATTTCGCACAACGCACTCCGACATCGTTGCTCGTGTACGCTGGGCCAGCACCGTCGCGATGCGAGAATGACAGGAAGAACTCATTGATGACCCAGGAAGCGCCCTTGAATGCGTGGGGTGAACCGTCGCTGTAAAACGAACTCGTCCACTCCCAGACATTCCCGAGCATATCTACAAGGCCAAGAGGGCTGTCTCCGGCCGGCGAATGCAGCGAAACGTCGCTCGTGCCGTCACGTTCATCATTCGACATCGGCGCCGCAGCATTGCCCTGACAATACCTGCCCGTGCTGCTTCTATAATACTGAGCACTCACACAATGCGTCGGCGCATCATCGCCCCAGGGATACGTCGTATCCAGATGCCTTGTTCCATTATGCGTGGCCGCGTATTCCCATTCTTCTTCTGACGGCAGTCTGCCGCCAATCCATTCGCAGTATTCTTTCGCGCCATCCCAATCGATGCAGTTCATCGGATGATTTTTCCAGTCGTCGCCGCGATTATAATTGCAGTAATCATCATCCGACACAGTTTTATAATGTTCCGACGTACATTTCTTTGCCGCCACGCATTTCTCAAATTCAGCAACCGTGACAGGCGTTTTTTTCAATGCAAACGCACCCAATGACACGGTATCGCCCGATGAATAAGTTCCTGTGTCGTGGCTCAATGTAAATGAACCGGCGGGAATACTTATATATCCAACGTTTTCATCACCGCTTCCGGCGTCGTCCTCAATAATACCTGCATCTTTTTCAACAATGCCCGCGTCGCTGACGACAATTCCTGAATCAACATCCTCCGGGTCGTCGTCTTTTTTATCCGACCCGCCGCAGGCCGCCCCCGAAACAGCTAATGCCAATACTGAAATTAAAATTGGTTCAAAGCATTTTGATGAAATCTTTTGTCTGACAGAGAAATCATCTGTGTCCCCCACGCATATATCTGACTTTTTCATTGTTCTGACCTCACGCGAAAAAAAAAGCCGGAGGAATTTCCGGCCGGAATGGATGCCAATTCATGGATTGAAGCGGCAAAAAAGCGGCGCCCTCTAGGGCAGGCCGAAAAAGCAGTGCAAGCGCATTTTTGGGGGCGGCGGAGGCCGTAAAATTGTCGCCAAAACTAATTTAGACAGCGGACTAGTTAATCCCCTTCCGGAAACATTTTCGCCACTTGATTTTTGATCTTCCCCGTCCAAGCAGGCGCCCGCCAAACGCAATACTTAGACAAAAGTCTAGAAACACGGGAGCCACTTGACATGAATGCTACGTCCGACTCGCACCCCCTGAATGAAATCTGCACCCTCGGTCTCGACATCGGGTCCACAACCGCCAAAGCAGTCCTTCGCGCCGCTGACGGTTCCATTCTGGACGCCATCTATCAGCGCCACGGTGCCGCCGTCCGCCAGACGCTGGCGACAATTCTTGGACAGCTGTCCAAGCGTCATCCGAACCTGAAAGTCCGCGGGGCGATTACCGGGTCAGGCGCTCTGGCCATTTCCTCGGTCATCGGCCTGCCCTTCCTTCAGGAGGTCATGGCCTGCGCGCGGGCGCTGATGGCGCTGGCTCCCGAGACGGACGTGGCCATCGAGCTGGGCGGCGAGGACGCCAAAATTCTCTGCCTCAGCCAGGGCATGGAGCTGCGCATGAACGAGACGTGCGCGGGCGGAACGGGCGCCTTCATCGACCAGATGGCCAGCCTGCTCCAGACGGACGCGGCGGGCCTGAACACGCTGGCGGCCGGGCACACCACGCTCTACCCCATCGCCTCCCGCTGCGGCGTGTTTGCCAAGACCGACATTGTGCCGCTCATCAACGAGGGCGCCCGGCGCGAGGACATTGCCGCCTCCATCTTCCAGGCGGTGGTTGATCAGACGATTGGCGGGCTCGCCTGCGGCATCTCTCTCAAGGGCAAAATCGCTTTCCTGGGCGGCCCGCTCCACTTCCTGCCCGAGCTGAAAAAGCGCTTCATTGAGACGCTGAAACTGCCGCCGGAGGACGTCATCTGCCCGCCCGATGCCCAGTTCACCGTCGCCTACGGCGCCGCCATCGAGGCCGGAAAGGAGGTCATTCCTCTCGAAGCGCTGGCCGAGCGGGCCCGCAAGAGCGCGGAGGAAAAGCCTCTGGAAGCGCCGCCGCTGCCGCCGTTTTTTGAGACGGATGTCCAGCGTCAGTCTTTTCTGGAGCGCCACTCGAAAAAGTTCGCCCGCACGCGCGATCTGAAGACCTACCGGGGGAACGCCTATCTGGGCATCGACATCGGCTCCACCACGGTCAAGGCCGTCCTCATGTCCGAGGAAGGTGAGCTGCTGGACAGCTGGTATCTGCGGAACAAGGGCGCCCCGCTGAACGTGATTCGCCGTTCCCTCATCACCATGCTGGAGGCGCTGCCCGAAGGCGTGACCGTTCGCCGGACCGCGGCCACGGGCTACGGCGCCGACCTCTGTCAGGTGGCATTCGGCATCGACATTTCCGAGGTGGAGACCGTTGCCCACTGCCGCGCCGCCTGCGACATCGTTCCCGATGCCACCTTCGTCATGGACATCGGCGGTCAGGACATGAAGTGCCTCAAGGTGCGCGACAGGCGCATCGCCGGCATCACGCTCAATGAGGCCTGTTCCGCGGGCTGCGGCGCCTTTCTCGAAAACTTTGCCGAGAGCCTGGGCCTGACGATTCAGGAATTTGTGCAGAAGGCGCTCATCTCGCGGCGTCCCACCGACCTCGGCAGCCGCTGCACCGTGTTTATGAATTCCAAGGTCAAGCAGGCGCAGAAGGAGGGGGCCACCGTCGAGGATATTGCCGCCGGACTCTGCTACTCGGTGGCGCGCAACGCCCTCTACAAGGTGCTGCGCATTCGCGACCCGGCCGAGCTGGGCGACAAAATCATCGTTCAAGGCGGCTCCTTCTCCAACGATGCCCTGCTGTGCGCCATGGAGTGGCTGCTGGGGCGTCCGCTGATTCGGCCCGAGATTTCCGGCCTCATGGGCGCTTACGGCGCGGCGCTTCTTGCCCGGGATGAGATTCACGCCGGCCACCGCCGCGGTCAGGAGGTCCCGCCGTCCAGCCTGATTTCTCTGGAAGCGCTGAAAAATCTGACCTCCACCTCGAAAACCCAGCGCTGCCACGGCTGCGGCAACAGGTGCCTGCTGACCATCAACCGCTTCTCCGACGGGCGGAGCTTCATCTCCGGCAACCGCTGCGAAAAGGGCGCGGGCAAGAAGCCCGATCTGACGAACCGGCCGCCCAACCTCTACGCCTGGAAGAACAAGCGGCTGTTCGACTACACGCCCCGCTCCCTCGACAAGGCGCCCAGAGGCGAAATCGGCATTCCCCGGGTCCTCAACCAGTTCGAGAACTACCCCTTCTGGTTCACGCTGCTCGACTCGCTGGGCTTCCGGGTCATCCTCTCGTCGCCGTCCAGCAAGTCGCTGTTCGACAAGGGCCTCTCGTCCATGCCCTCCCAGACGGTGTGCTTCCCGGCCAAGTTGGCGCACGGCCACATCGCCGACCTGATTGAGCGGGGCGTGAAGAAAATTTTCTATCCCAGCGTCCCCCGTGAGACGAAGGAGCACCCCAGTGCCCGCGACTGCTACAACTGTCCTGTCGTCAGCGGCTATCCCGAGGTGATTCGCCTCAACACCAGCGCCTTCCACGAGCCGGGGAACGACATCCAATACATGTCGCCCTGCGTGAACATGGCCCACCCCAGGTCGCTGGCGAAAATCCTCTCGCCGGTTCTGGACGTTCCCGAGAGCGAGCTGCTGACGGCCATCGAGAAGGCCCGGCGCGAGCAGGAGCGCTACAAGTCGGAGCTGCGTCTCGAAGGCGAGCGGGCGCTGGCCTGGGTGCGCGACCGCCATGCCCACGGCATCGTCTTCGCCGGCCGCCCCTACCACGTGGACCCTCTGGTGAATCACGGGCTGGACGAGCTGGTTGTCTCACTGGGCGCCGCGCTCATCAGCGAGGACTCCATCGCCCATCTGCAGAAGGACATGCCCGACCTGGACATCGTCAATCAGTGGACCTTCCACGCACGCATGTATCGAACGGCCGCGCTGGTGGGACGCCTCGCCAACATCGACTTGGTGCAGCTGACGAGCTTCGGCTGCGGCGTTGATGCGGTCACAGCCGACGAGGTGCGCCGCATTCTCGACGGCGCCGGCAAGCTGCACACGCTGATTAAAATCGACGAGGGCGTGAATCTGGGGCCAGCGCGCATCCGCGTCCGCTCTCTGATGGCGGCGGTCCGCGGCGGTCAGCTGGGCGGCGACGAAATTCTGGGCATCAACGCCTCCGCGCCCAAAAAGCCCGCCGCAGGCACGCAGCCTCAGGAAACGATTCCCGCCTCTGCGCCCGGTGAGCGTGCCGTTCCCGCCACGTATCTGAAGAACACGCGGCCCAAGGCCATCTTCACCGAGCGCATGAAGCGGACGCACACCATCCTCTGTCCTCAAATGATGCCGCTGCATTTCAGACTCTACGAAGGGGCGTTCCGCGGGGCCGGCTATCGCTTCGACATGCTCCCCGACGTGGACCGGGACGCCATCGAGATGGGCCTGAAATACGTCCACAACGACTCGTGCTACCCGGCGCTGGTTGTCATCGGCCAGCTGCTCAGCGCGCTGAAAAAGGGCGACTACGACCCGGACCACACGGCCATGATTCTCTCGCAGACGTGCGGTCCCTGCCGGGCGACGAACTACATCCCGCTGCTGCGCAAGGCGCTTTACGAGGCGGGCTATCCCCAGGTGCCCGTGCTCTCGCTGAACAGCGGCAAGGGCGACAGGCAGCCCGGCTTTGGCTTCACCCCCGACTTTGCCGAGCGGATGCTGCTCGCCGGCCTCTACGGCGACATGCTCATGCGCCTTTCAAACGCCAACCGTCCCTACGAGGTGAACAAGGGCGAGACCGACGCGCTGGCGCAGACCTGGCTGATTCGCGCCCGGAACAATCTCTCCAACAACACCGTCAGCCTCGACCTCTTCCGCCGCCAGCTGAAAATGATGGTGAAGGACTTCGACGCGATTCCCAAAGACGGGAAGGTCCGGCCCCGCGTCGGCATCGTCGGCGAGATTCTTCTCAAGTACCACCCGGACGCGAACAACCACGCAGTGCGCGTCGTCGAGCAGGAGGGCGGCGAGGCGGTCGTCACCGACTTCAATGACTTCCTCCTCTACTGCCTCAACGACGCGATTTTCCTGGGGCAGCACCACGGCGGCAGCATCCGCGACGAAATCGTCAACCGCGTCAGCGTGGGCGTCCTCGAAGGCTTCCGCGATTCGCTGCGCGAGGCGCTTGTGGGCACCCGCTACATGCCCGTCACCCACGTGGATGAGCTGGAAAAGAAGGCCAGCAAGGTCATCAACACGGGCCTCCAGGCCGGCGAGGGCTGGCTCCTCACAGCGGACATGCTGGAACTCATCGACAACGGCGCGCCCAACGTCCTCTGCCTCCAGCCGTTTGGCTGCCTGCCGAACCACATCACCGGCAAGGGCGTAATTAAGGAAATCAAGCGCCAGCGGCCCAACGCCAACATCGCCGCCATCGACTACGACCCCGGTGCGAGCGAGGCCAATCAGGTGAACCGCATCAAGCTGTTCATGTCCGTGGCCCACGAGCGCCTGGCTCAGAGCCTGGCCTGACGGTCAGCGGAAAAGCCGGTTCAGACACACCAAAAAGCCTCTCTTCCCGTCGAGGGAGAGAGGCTTTTTCATTTCTGCGGACAGCCACGGAGAGACGCGCTCACTGACCTTTTGATTTGGCCTCCTGCTGCTTCTTCCACTCCTCGTGTCTCTTCCGCTGCTCCTCCAGCTCCTGCGCCTTCTCCTTCTCGCGAATCGCTTTTTTCACCGACGCGTTGCCGATGCCGAAGACGCTTTTGATGACGAACGCAGGAATCCACCACCAGCCGATCAGAGGGATAACTGCGGACATCAGCCCCAGAGCCAGACAGCCAACCAATGGCGCTTTGTCCACCCCCATAAACGTCAGGCTGCCAAGGAATGACACGCCGAAGGCGGTGACAAAGCTCCCCAGCGCCAGAACGACAGGCGTCCAGTTGCTGAAGAGAACCTCAGCCAGACGCGCGTCCATTTTTCCCGGGTTTTCCCTGACTGCCTGACGGGCCAGCGCCTTCTGCGTGGTCAGCCATTCCCAGGAACAGCGGCTGGGAACGCGCTCGGAGTCCTCAATCCGGCGCCACATTTCCCGGTTGGCCTTGGCCACATGCCGGTCCGACGCGTTCAGCCGCTGCTCTTCGCTCATCGCCACGTTGAACGAGTCGGCCACCTCGTGAAGGGCATCGCCGAGCTGCTTTCCCAAATCTACCGGGCGCGCGGGCCGGGGCTCAGGAGGCGGTCTGGTATCGCCCAGAATCTCGAAGTTCAGCGCGTCGTCATCCTCATCGGCCGCGACTCCATCTGAATTGGCCTGTCCGGTCTGACCGAGAGCCGCTGAATCCGCCGCCCGCGCCTCGGGCGCAGAAACCTCCTGAACGCGCTCTGTCACAGCCAGAGCATCGGCCGACCCGCGAGAATCCGGCGCGTCCATCGTGCCGTCAGAAAAAGACTTCCCGCACGAGGAACAGCTCCGGTCGGTGTCGAAGCAGGGGCTCTGGCAGTCAGGGCAGATTTTCATGACTCAGTCATTCTCTCCGAAAAGCACGCGGCCGCACGCTCCAAAGGCGCAAATCCGCAAGCATCAGCAGAGGAAAAATCACAGCGCGCGCACCGCTGAAGCGCCTCCGAGTTTTCTGGATTTCACCTCTCGATTCCCCTAGCGGGCCGCCCGCCATGACCAACTTCTTTCAGATTCTGGGCGGACTGGGCGTCTTTCTCTTTGGCCTCCGCCTGATGAGCACCGGCCTTCAGCAGGCGGCCGGCGAGCAGATGCGCTCCTTCCTGGCCAAAGTCACCAGCAACCGCGTCGCCGGCGTCCTGGTCGGCTGCGGCATCACCTGCCTGATTCAAAGCTCCACGGCCACCACCGTCATGGTGGTCTCCTTCGCCAACGCGGGCCTGCTGACGCTCGTCCAGGCGGTGGGTCCCATCATGGGCGCCAACATCGGCACCACCGTCACCGCCTGGCTGGTGTCGCTCCTGGGCTTCAAGGTGAACATCGCCGCCTTCGCCCTGCCCATCATCGGCGTGGGTTTCCCCCTGTCCTTCTTCTCGTCGGTGAAGACAAAGCAGTGGTCCAACGTGATGGTGGGCTTCGGCCTGATGTTCATGGGCCTCCAGTTCCTCAAAACGGGCGTTCCCGACATCGGCGCCCACCCGGAGGCCCTGGAGTTCCTCAAGAACTGGTCCCAATACGGCGTCGTCTCACAGCTCATCTTCATTCTGGCCGCCGCCATCCTCACCGTCATGGTCCAGAGCTCGGCCGCCATGATGACCATCACGCTGACGATGACCGCCTCGGGCTGGATCGACTTCCACATCGCCG
Source organism: Myxococcales bacterium UBA1203 (assembly GCA_002309695.1). Classification (GTDB taxonomy): domain Bacteria; phylum Myxococcota; class Myxococcia; order Myxococcales; family UBA5297; genus UBA1203. The sequence continues at coordinate 152,933 of DBXV01000004.1, forward strand.
CAGCCATGGTTCTCGGCGAAAACATCGGCACCACCGTCGCCGCCAATCTGGCCTCACTGGGCGCCAACAAGGTGGCCAAGCGCGTCGCCCGCATTCACACCATCTTCAACCTCTTCGGCGTGCTGTGGATGCTCCCGCTCCTGTCCGTGATTCTGGGCGTCATCGATCAGGTCATTCCCGGCGACCCCATCACCGAGCCCATCTCGCGGCCCATGCACCTCGCGGCGCTCCACAGCTTCTTCAACATCTCCAACACCTTCCTTCTGGTGTGGTTCGTCCCGCAGCTGGCGCGCATCGCCGAAAAGCTGGTGCCGCAGACTGAGGAAGAGGCCGCGGAAATCATGCGGCTCAAGCCCCTGCAGCTGGGCATCCTCAACGCGCCCGAGCTCTCGCTCTTCGAGGTGCGCCGCGCGCTGGTTCAGATGGAAGAGCTGGTGGCTCAGATGTTCGGCCAGCTGTCCGAGGTGCTGACCCATCCCAAATCCAAGCTGGGCAACGTGGTGGAGTCCATCAAGCGGGGCGAGAGCCGGACGGACGAGATGGAAGAGGAAATCGTCGCCTTCTGCGCCCATCTGGCCGGCAGCGGCAGCTCCCCCGCGCTGGGCGAAGAGGTCACCAAGGCGCTGGACATGGCCAAGTACCTCGAACGCTGCGGCGACTACTGCATGAACCTCGTGCTGCTGGCTCAGCGCCGCTACGACAAGGGCTACGAGTTCAACGACATGGCCGCCAAGGACCTGGACGACATCATCGGGCTCGCGGGCAAGAGCCTGTCGCTGGCGGGCCACGCGCTGGTCCCGGAGAACACGCCGAAAAAGGCCGAGGCGCTCCTCGTGGAAAAGGAAATCAACAAGCTCCGCGACCGCGCCCGCAAGCGCCACGCGGAATCCATGCAGGCCGGCACGCTGGGCGTCCGGGAGGGCCTCGTGTTCATCGACATGCTCAACAACATGGAGCGCCTGGGCGACTGCTCGCTGCGCATCGTGGAAATTTCGTCGGAACTGCCCATGGCCGGGAACCGCTCCTGAGGAAAACATGCCCGAAAGCGACCGGCCGCAAAGCGCGTCCAGGCCCGACAGACGAAACTGGATCTGGGGCGCCGCCGTCGGCCTTCTCTTTGTGCTGTTCGCGGTCCTGTCCGCCATCCAGATGGCCAGGGTGAACCGGCTCAGCCGCACGGCCGACGACTACATGACGGTGCAGACGGAGCTTCTGCGCGCCTGTGAAGCCAGCGTCCTGAGGCTGAAAGACCGAAACGCAGAGAAAGAAGTTCTGCTGGCGGCCGAGGACATTCCGGCGGGGACAGAGCTCCGGCTCGAATCTGTGACTGCCGCCGCGGTGCCCGCCCGGATTCTGACGGACGCGGCCATTCCCGCCGATTCTCTGCCGAAGCTCGAAGGTGCGAGGACGCTCATTCCCATCACCAGAGGCGAAATTCTTTCGCGGAACGCCCTGAATTTTCCCTCTGACGGGAAGGCATCCGGGCAGCCGGCTTCGGGAACAAAATCCGACTTTCCCTAGAAGTCCGGCGCGGGGACTCAGAGGGGGCTTCTTGCAGTTCAAAGGTGCGCGTGTAAGGTGCGCCGCTTTTTCGGACGGGAGGCGTCAGACGGCGCTTCCCGTCTTTACTTTGTCGAGGGCAGCGGCGGCGAAACGGCTCGCGCGCGGCGCCCTTTTTCCGGAGCAGACATGGACAAAATTTTCGCCAAGGACCTCCACGAGAAGGACGCCGTGGACACCATCTTCCTCGTGGCCCGCAAGACGGCCGTCACCGGCAAGCCCCATCCGTTCATTGCCCTGACCCTGCGCGACAGGACCGGCGATCTCGATGCGCGCATCTGGGAAGACGTGGACAGCGTCTCTGCCCGCTTCGACAAGGGCGACTTCGTTCACGTCCAGGGGCACGTCCTCCAGTACAAAAACCGGCTTCAGATCAAAGTGGACACTCTGGAGAAGGTGGACGCTTCGCAGGTTCAGGCCGCCGACTACGCGGAGCCGCCCAGACCCGCTGAGGGCGACAGGGCGATTGCGCAGATTCGGGACCTCGCGGGCCGCATTCAGGACCCCAATCTTCAGGCACTGATTCAGTCCTTCCTGAAGGACCCTGCCGTCATGGAGCCCCTGCGCACGATGGCGGCCGCCCGCAGCATTCATCATTCGGCGCCGGGCGGTCTCGCGGAGCACACTCTGTCCGTGATGAAGATGGCCCTCGCCGCCGCCGACCACTACCCGATGGCGGACCGCGACCTGCTCCTCGCCGGCGCCTTCCTCCACGACCTGGGCAAGCTCCACGAGCTGCAGATGTGCGACCGCCAGGCCGAGTACACGGATGAGGGCCGCTTTCTGGGACACCTCGTCATCGGCGCCCGGATGCTTCGGGAGCGCTGTGCCGCACTGAAAGACTTCCCGCCCGCTCTGGAGATGCACCTGGAGCACATCATCCTGGCCCATCACGGCACGCTCGAATTTGGCAGCCCCCGCCTGCCCCAGACGCTGGAGGCAATCATCGTCCACTATCTGGACGACCTCGACAGCAAGGTCGGTGCGCTGATGGAAATCTGCCAGCGCGATCCGGCCGTCAACGAGCGCTGGACCGACTTCCAGAAGCAGTACAACCGCTACTTCTACAAAGGCGCCACGCCCACGATTCACGGCAAGTTTGCCTTCGAGTCGAAGAAGCGCAGGGCGCAGGAGCGCCGGGCGGCCGCGGAGAAGGCCCGTCAGGAAAAGTCGGCCAAATCCGCCGAAAGCACCGTGAAAGAGAACGCTTCGGCGGGCGCCCCCCTGACTCAGTCCACCACCCCGCTGGCGGCTCACGGAGAGGTCAAGCCGCCGCGGAACGAGGACAAGGCACCGAAGCCCCACACGGACGCGGATTCTTCCCGGCGCGGCCATCGGGACAGCGGCGAGCGCAAATCTTCCGGAGCTTCATCGGCTCCCGCGCGCACCGGCGCTTCCAAGCTCTCCTTCAAGCCTTTCGAGATGCTGGCTGCCGCTCTGGGCGAGGCCGCGTCGGCGGCTCATGAGGCCGGTGCTCCTGCCGATGGAGAAAGCTCTGCCCCGGAAAAGTCCGCTCTGGAAACTCTGGCGGAGACCGTCGGTGCGGCGATGGCCAATGCCGCCAAGGCCCTCGCCGATGTTCCGGTCAAAGCGGAAGAGGAAGCACCCGCGGCCTCTGACGAAGCCGCCGCGCCGGCAGAGGCGCCGGCTTCCGCCGAGAGTTCGGACGGCGCCGCCGATTCTTCCGACTCCTGATTTCTCCCTTGTTTTTGAGGGGCGCATCCTCCCCGGCTTCCAAAGTCGTCGTGAGGATGCGCCTTTTTTCGTGCCTTTCGGCTCCGCGCGCCCGGGTCCGCTTCTGATGCGCCTCTGCGGGCCCGACGCGCTGACGTTCCTCCAGACGAAACAGACGTGCCCCGTGTCCACCTCCGACCGTTTCTCCAGACGCGCCGCACCTGAAGGGCGGGCCTGCTCAGCGCTGGCGCTCTCTCTGGCCCTGAGTCTTTTGGGCGCAGCTGACGCCTTCGCTCAGGCGCAGGAGCAGACGGCCGGCGCGCCGGTGCCGACGGAAGAAACCGCCGAATCCGCTGTTGAAAACGCGTCCCATGAGGTCGTTCTGCCCGCCGACGCACACAGGCCCGCGGAGCACAGCAGCAGCACGGATATTCGCCCCGGCCGGCTGGCAGCAGTCGCCTCTCCCGAGGCACTGGCCGACCTTCTGCCGCTCGTTCGTCCCTGCATGGAGGAGGCGCCCTGCGTCATTCGTCTGGACGCTCCCGTTTCGCCCCATGAAGAAATGCTGCCGCTTGCCAATGAGCTGAGCGCTCTGGTGGCAGCCGAGCTTTCCCGGCGGGAAGCGTTGTGCATTTCGGACAGCGACGGTCACTGGGCAGAGCTCAGCGGCGAAAAAATCCCGCCCTGCGCGCATGAAACAGAGGACGTCCACCGCGTCTCGATTCGTCTGGCGCCCAAGGGCAATGGCTTCACCGCCGCGCTTTCCTTCGAGGAGAACACGCCCGGGCACGCGCAGCAGGACGATTCGAGCCGGGCCTTCGCGCATCAGCCTTCCCGCCTGCGGCTGATGACGGAATTTAACGAAGCCCAGGAAATCCCCTTCGTCGCTTCGCGCTTTGCCGAGAGCCTGGGGGACGCCATGGGGACGGAGCCGCCCAGCTTGTTTGATGTGTTTCTCAAGCCGCCCGAGCCGCCCGGCTTCCACGTCAATCTCAAGCTGGGGAACACGCTGACCACCCTCAAGGGCTTCGACTTCTCCGCCTTCAACCTCAGGTTCGACCTGGAGTTCGACTACTACCTCCGGCCGTATCTGATGGCCTTTCTGGAAATCGGCCTGACCATCGGCAACTCCGCCGCCAAATCCAGCAGCAAGAGTTCCGACAGCGGCGACACCTCGGAGGGCGATGACGGCGAAGAGGGAGGAGATGCCGAAAGCGAAAGCTCAGAGGGCGGGTCCGAAGAGGAAGCGACAGCGTCGGACAGCGGCCGCAAAAAGGGCTCCTTCTCTCTGGTGCCGGTGAAGCTGGGGCTCAAATTCAACCCGCTCTACCAGTATCAGTTCCGCCCCTACGTGGGCCTCGGCCTGGGGCTCGGCATCCTCTCTGACCTGGTGGAAGCCAACTCCCGGGAAATCACCCTGAGCATCAGCGGCATCGTCGGCATCGCCTGGGTTCCCCTCAACCACCTCGGCTTCAACCTGGAGACCAGCCTCAACTTCGACGAGCTCAGGGTCGAAAGCGGCAGCAGCCTGCTTTTCAGCTTCACCATCGACTTCGGCATCATGGTGCTGTTCTGAGGTCTCCCTCTGCCGCCCATGACGCCGGGCCCTCTGCGCCGCGGTCGGATTTTCCGGCCGAAACTGGCCGCGCGGTCGGTTCCAAAGGTGCCGGCTTTCTGACAAGGCCCCCGCCCCGTTTCAGGCACAGGCGCACTCACACGAAAGGCTTTCCCATGAAATTCCCCTTCAGAACCTCGTCTTCGATGGCGGCCTTCTCCCTCTCACTGATGCTGGCCGCCTGCCCGACGTCCTCTACCGACAAGGCGGATGCAGGCAGCAGCGCGGACGCTTCGGAAGACGGCGGCGAAGAGGCCATTCCCGTCGATATGAACAACACCGAGTCGCTCTACATGGCGGCTCAGCAGGAGTTCATCGCGGGCAATTTCCAGCAGGCTGCCGAGTATTACCAGACCATCCTGCTGCGGGAGAAAAGCGCCCGCGCCTGGCACGCCCTGGGCGACGTCCACATGGCGCTGATGCAGTTCAACAACGCGGCGAAGAACTACGAGAAGGCTCTGGCTCTGGAGCCCGACAAGCGCATGAGCATGATGCGCCTCGCCAGGGCGCTTCAGCGCTCCGGAGAGTTTCTGCGCGCGGTTGAGGTCTATCGGCAGGCTCAGGCGAAAGACCTGACGGACCCGGAGGCTTTCCGTCTCGAAGCCGAGGCGCTGGAGCCATTGGGGCGTCTGGATGAGGCCATCGACCGCATGGAGACCTCCGTCGCCCTCGAAAAGGACCCGGCCAAACAGGCAGAGACGCTGCAGGCCATGAGCGTTCTCGCCCAGAAGCTCGACAAGCACGCGGAAGCCATCGGCTATCTGGAGCGGGCCGTGAAGCTGAACCCCACCGCGGAGCTCTATTCCGCTCTCGCCGAGGCCGCGCTCAAGACGGGCGATTTTGCCAAAACGCGCGACGCCTACCGGGAAGCCGCCAACATCGACCACAAGGACCCGTTCTACTGGGAAGTCGTCGGCGAGCTGGAGCTGCGGCTGGGGAACAAAGAAGCGGCGCGCCAGGCCTTTGAGGCATCCATCCGCATCAAGCCCGCGGCGCCGCTCTACATCGGTCTGGGGCGCCTCGATCTGGCCGAGGGCAAAGCCGACGCCGCCAAAGAGATGCTGAACAAGGCGCTGGAGCTGACGGAAGGCGAGGCGCGGGACGTGCGCGAGTCGGCCCATCTGGCGGCCTCGCTCAAAGATTTCGCTCTCGCCGAAAAGCTCCTGCTCACGCTGACCTCGGGCGAGGACACGGAGGATCAGGAGGCGCTCTGGCTGGAAATCTCTGCAATCCGGAGTCTCAGGCAGGACAGCAGGGAGGACACGGAAGCCGCCTGCCGTCAGGCCCGTTTTGCTCTTCTGGACACGCTCAACTTCGACAACCGCCTGTTCCTGCTCCTGCGGAATGAACTTCGGACGCTCGTCGGGAAGCCCGTTCCCGAAGACCTCTCGCAGATACAGATCATGCAGTCCTCCGACAGCTGCCAGACGCTGCTGAAAAAAGCCAAGGACTCCCAGCTGAACAAGGTGGTTCTCGAAGAGGCAGCCGTGGTCTGCGCGCGGGCCATCTGGCTCAAGGAAAGCCTCCCTGACGAAACGAAGAAGCCGGAGCAGGTTCCGCCGGTGCCCATCCCCGCGCCCGTGTCTGCGCCCGCCCCCGCGAAAGATGACGCGACAGATGCGGGAACGTCTCCTGACGGAGGCGTTGTTCTTCCGGGAATGACAGCTCCGGCGCCGACGGTGCTCCCCGAGAGCCTGCAGGAGCTGGAAAAGAAGAAGCTCCCTGAGTTCCGCAAATGCCCGCCGGACAGCGTTCCCTGGACGAAGTGAGTCCCCGCGCTCTCTCTTTCTTTGAATTTTCACTGCCGCCGCCACCGGCGGCACGGCTCACGGAATGGCAATGACGACAGCGGAAAATGATGAGGCGCAAAGCGGGACGCTCTCCCCGGAAGGCGGCGCGCGGACAGAAAACGAACTTGCGGGCAGGACGTTTCACATCCGCACCTACGGCTGCCAGATGAACGAGTACGACTCCGACCGCATGGCCGAAGCGCTCAAGGCGGCGGGGATGACGGAAGCAGCGGCTCTGGAGGAAGCGGACCTGGTGCTGCTCAACACGTGCGCCGTCCGCGAAAAGCCCTCCCACAAGGTCGTGTCGCTGCTGGGGCGCTTTCGGCCCGTGCGCAAAAATCTCCGCCCTCAGCGCTTTATCGTCGCCGGCTGCGTCGCCCAGCACATGAAGGATGAACTTCTGAATCAGGTGCCGTGGCTGGACGTGGTCATGGGGCCGGATGCCATCTGCCGCCTGCCGGACCTTGCCGCCCGCGCGTTTCGCGGAGAGCGCATCTGCGACACCAGCTTCGCCAGGCCTGCCGGCTATCGCTTCCCACTCGCCCGGCCGGACACCGTCCGCGGACGCGCCAGCGCCATGATTACGGTGATGAAGGGCTGCAACAACGCCTGCACCTACTGCGTCGTCCCCCGCACCCGCGGCCGCGAGCTTTCCCGTCCCTTCGCCGAAGTCCTCAATGAAGTGCGCGGCGCCGTCTCGGCAGGTGTGCGGGAAATCATGCTCGTCGGACAGAACGTCAATTCCTACGCCGGGGGCTGCACCTTCGCGGAGCTCATCGAAAAAGTTCACGGCGTGGAGGGCGTCCAGCGCATCCGCTTCACCACGAGCAACCCTCAGGACCTGGGGCAGGACCTGGCCGACGCATTCTCCCGGCTTCCCAAGCTGATGCCTTCCTTTCATCTGCCGGTGCAGTCGGGATGCGACCGCATTCTGGAACGCATGCGCCGCCGCTACACGGTGAAGGAATATCTGGCCAAGGTGGAGATGCTCCGCCAGGCACGACCCGGCATCGCCCTGACCACGGACATCATCGCGGGCTTCCCGGGAGAGACCGAAGCAGAGTTCGACGAGACCGTGGAGCTGGTGCGGCAGGTCCGCTACGAGAACGTCTATTCGTTCATCTTCTCGCCCCGGGAGGGGACGCCGGCAGCCCTGCATGAAGCCGAATGGGGGCGCGTCCCTCACGAAGAGCAGGTGCGCCGTCTGGAAAAGCTCCAGACGCTGGTTCGGGACATCTCGCTCGAATACGCCCAGGCGCTGGTGGGACGGGATGTGGAGGTCCTGGTGGAAGGTCCGTCCAAGACGCGGCCGGACAGGCTGGTGGGCCACACGCCGGAAAATCGCACGGTCAATTTTCAGGGGACGGCGTCCGTGGGCGACCTCGTTCTGGTCCACGTCGAATCGGCCAGCTCCAACGCGCTGACCGGCCGGCAGAAAGACAGCTGAGCCATGGCGGAGCGGCGCTTTTCCATTGGGCTGCAGCCGCTTCTCTCGGGACCTCTCCCGTGGCTGGCCTGGCTCGCTCTCATCTTCGGCCTGTCGGCGCAGGGTCAGTCCACGCTCACGCCCTACACGTCGTTTTGGGCGTTTCCGCATGCGGACAAGCTGATGCACTTCTCGGAATACGCGGTGCTCGGCGCCCTGACGCTGCGGATGCTCGACATCCTTCGGCTGAACGGCCGCAGCTGCACCGACCTCCCGCTGACGAAGTCTGTTCTGGCCGCCGCGTGGGGAATCTGTGCCGTCAGCGCCTGCCTCGATGAGTTCTCCCAGAGGTTTTCCCCGGGGCGCTCATCCGACGCCGCCGATGTGCTGGCCGACTGTCTCGGCGCGGCCGCCGGCATTCTCGCCTGGCGCGCCCTGCTTCTCTGGCGTCATCCCCAGGGCAAAGAGCCGCCTCACAACGCGCCGCCTCACGATGATGAGCAAAACGGCGGGGACCTCCGGCGCTGAAAGGCACTCCATGACGCTCCACAGCTATCTGGGAAAAATGCCGCGCATCGACCCGACGGCCTTTATCGAGGAGAGCGCGCGCATCATCGGCGACGTGACCATCGGTCCCCGTTCCAGCGTCTGGTTCAACGCCGTCATTCGCGGGGACGTTCACTTCATCCGCATCGGAAGCGAGACCAACATCCAAGACCTAGCCTGCCTTCACGTGACGCACGACACCTGGCCCGTCATCGTCGGTGACAGAACGAGCATTGCCCACGGCGTCCAGCTTCACGGTTGCACGGTGGGCAGCGGCTGCCTTATCGGCATCGGCGCCATCGTTCTGGACGCTGCGGTCATCGGCGACAGCTGTCTCATCGGCGCCGGCGCCCTGGTGACCCCGCGGACAGTCATTCCGCCCCGAAGCCTGGTCCTCGGCAGTCCCGGCAGAGTCGTCCGCACCCTCAGCGACGAAGAGGCGGCTCAGCTTGCAGAGAACGCCCGGAACTATCTCCGCTACCAGCAGAACTATCGGAAAGAGAGCGAGACCCCATGAGTCAGGTCACGGCAGCAAACCTTCAAAAAGTCCCCCTTCTCAGCGTCATCCCCGTCAGCGGGCTGGAACTCATCGCCGGCATCGCCGACCGCAAATTCCTGCGTCCGGGCGAGGTGCTGTTCCAGGAGGGCAAGCCTTCCGAAGCCATCTTCTTCGTCATCGAAGGGCGCATCGCGCTGACGATCCGCTCCGACGAAGGCAGGCTCGCCAAGCTCAGCGCCATGGAAAGCGGCGAGGTCCTGGGGCAGATGGCGCTCCTCGAAAACAAATCGGTCCACCTCTGCACCGCCACCGCAGACGCCGAGTCGCTGGTCATCGAAATCACGGCGGCCGACTTTCAAAAGCTCTCCGAGGACAAGCCGAAGCTGGGCGTCACAGTGCAGAAAATCATTCGCAGCGACCTGGACAAAAAGCTGGCGGCCGCGGGGCCTTCGCTTCGCCCGCTTCTGATTCGCGCGCTGGCCACCTGATTTTGCCCACCGCTCAGAAAGGGAACGCTCCATGAACAAGAACTTCATGCTTTTGGTGCTGGCCCTGCTCACGGCCATCCTCACATCGGGATGCGCCCACAAGTCGCTCAGCCCCTCGTCGCTCAAAACCATCGACCGCCCTGCCATCGTGCTGCGGATGCTCGGCGAGCCGGAACTCTCTCTGAGCGAACAGGACGCGGACCAGGTGCCGAGGCTCCGGGCGCGCATCAACGCCTTCCAGATGAGCGAGCGGCTGCGCAGCGCTCTGATTCACCACCTGCCCAACGTCGAGCCGTGGACCGACATCATGCCCAGCGTCGAGGTGGCCACCGCACTGGATACGCTGCTGGTGCAGGACAAGGCTGAGGCCCCCCGCTACGAGCTCCTGACGCAGAAGGGCTCCAACACGGTGCTGGAAATCGTCGTCTTCAGGGCAGGTCTCCACTTCAATCCCAAAACGAAAAAGACCGGCTTCTTCCTCGACGGCAAGGCGCGCCTCTTCCACATCAACGGCAGCACGCTCTGGAAGTCGCCGCTCTCGATGGATTCCACAGAGCTCGAATCGTTCCCCGGGCTCCAGCCCCGCGAGCTGCATCACGACGAGTATTTCAATGCGCTCAACGACTTTCTCTTTCGTCTGACAGAGGCAGCGGGAAACGAGCTGTCAGCGGACCTGCCCCGTGGCACGAAGCACGAAACCGCGGCCGGACTCGTCGGAACCGACCTGGACGAGAGCAGCGAGGATGACGACAGCAGTGATTTATAGACAGTCGTCCTGTTTCCTCTTTCCCCTGACAAGCTATTTGACAAACCGGCAGGTCAACGGCATATGCCGCCGCGCTTTTTGAGGAAGCCGGGCGATTAGCTCAGCGGTAGAGCACTGCCTTCACACGGCAGGGGTCGCTGGTTCGAACCCAGCATCGCCCACAAACCGGGGTCCCTTCGCGGGACTCCGGTTTTTTTATGTCCGCCAACTGAGGAAACGACCATGTCCGGCAGCACCACTCCCAATGACACAGCCGCCGAACTCGGCGCGCTTTCCTCGCTGCGCAGCCGACTGAACGAGCTGGCGGCTTTGGCGGTGGGCCACCTTCGCGGCGAGGGAAAAAATGCCGCTCTGGCGGAATCCTGCACGGGCGGACTCATTGCGGCGGTCATGGCGTCCGTTCCTGGCGCCTCTCAGGCGCTCCACTCGTCTGCCGTGGTGTACCAGACCGAGGCCAAGACGACCCTTCTGGGGCTGGATGCCGCCTTCGTGCAGCGCTTTGGGGCTGTCTCCGAAGAAGTGACCCGGGCGCTGGCTGAGGCCGCCAGAACAAAATCCGGCGCGGACATCGGCCTGGCTGTGACCGGCTGGGCAGGACCGTCGGGAGGAAGCGTCAGGGACCCGGTGGGCACCTGCTACATCGCCGTCACCAACGGAACGTCCACGGACTGCCGGCGCGTGCTCATCCCGGGCGACAGAGCCTGTGTTCGCGAGACAGCGGCCGCGCTGGCGCTGGACTGGCTCTGCCGGATTTCCTGACTTCTGCCCGCGCGTCCAGACGCACTGCTTTTCACCTTCGTGACTGCCGCTCCGCCGTCAGCCGGTTCCGGCACTCTTCCGAACTGAAAGCACGCTCCCCGCACCGCCCAGAATCACGCCGGCGGCCATCAAAATGGCCAGGCTTTTCCAGGTTCCCAGAGGCGGGAGGCCGGACTCGCCCAGAAGAAATGTCAGGCGGGAGGCCAGCTGCGGCAGCAGGAAGGCGTCCAGGCAGCAGACCGCCGCAAAGGCCGCCGACGCCGCCAAAATGCCCAGCAGGACGCCCTCCACCAGAAACGGTGCCCGGACAAAGGCGTCCGTGGCCCCCACCAGCCTGAGCAGCGCAATCTCGTCCTGCCGGGTGAAGGCGGACAGGCGAAGAGTCAGCGCCGACACAGCCGCAGCGGCTGCCAGGACGAACACGGCAAACACTGCGGCCAGGCGCCGCACGGCAAATTCCAGAGATGAAAAGCGGTCGAACCATTCGCGGCCGTAATCCACCTCGTCCACGTCCGGTTCCGCGCGCCAGGCTGCCGCCGCAGGTTCAAGGGCGTCCGCGCTGAAATAGCGGTCATGGGGACGGACCTCGACGGCATAGGTCAGAGGATTTTTGGGCAGGTTCTCCAGAACGTCCGCGTCGTCTTTCAGCTCGGCCTTCAGACGCTCCAGTGCTTCCTCCGGCGACACGAGGCGCGTCTCCCCGACGCCTGCGTCCTGAATCCGGCGAAAAACTTCCTCGGCCCGCTCCTTCGGCACGAAGGGCTTCAAATAGACCGTCAGCTCTGCCTGGCTTCCCCAGCTGTCGAAAAACGCCCTGGCAAAGGCAGAGGCTGAGACCGCCAGAAAGGCGCTGAACAGCGTCAGAGCCAGGACGAGGAAGGCGGCGAAGTGAACCAGCGGCCGCGCACGAAAACTCCCGACGGCAGTGCGCAAAAAATAAGCGGTCCGAACCAGCATCGCGTCCCCGTTCCTCTGACGAATCTCTCTTTCGGCCAGATGAATCCTTCCCGATTCCCCCGCTCTCCCCGCGCACAAACACATTCGCCGCCCGCCGCCGCAAAGGACGGACAGGCGGCGAACGAAGATGCCGCGGCTTCTCTTCTGTCAGAGCCCCGCCACCTGAGCGCCCTCGAACACGAGCGTCGGCACGCGGCGGCTCGACCACGGATACGGGTCGCTGCCGACGGCGGTGAGGTGCTTCCAGAACTCCAGATGGTTCCCGGAGAGGTTCATCTCGGCAAAGGGCTCGGCGATGGCGCCGCCGCGAATGATGTTGCCCTGAATGCCGAGCGAGAAGTCGCCGGTGGTGCCGTTGGAATTGCCGCCGAGGAAGCCCGTCACGAGAAGCCCGTCGCCGATGTCCCTGAGAAGCTCCGCCTGAGTCTTGGTGCCCGGCTTGAGGATGACGTTGGACGGGCTGCCTGTGGTGGGGGCGCGGCCCAGTTTCCGGCCATAGTAGGTGTCGATGTAGAAGTCCTTCAGGACGCCGGCCTCGAAGATGGGCATCTGCCGGGCGGCAATGCCGTCCCCGTCGAAGAGGCGCGAGCCCAGACCGCGCATCACAAACGGGTCATCCACGATGTCGAGGAGCTTGCTGCCGATGGCCTCGCCCTCCTTGCCCTCGAACATCGAGCGCCGCTGCTGGAGCGCTGAACCGGTCAGCGGCCCCATGAGGCGCCCCAGCAGGCTCCCCGCCGCACGCGGGTCGATGGCAATCGTGTATTTCCCGGACTTTCCCTTGACGGCGCCGATGCGGCCCAGAGCGCGGCGGCTGGCGTTTTTGCCGATGGAGGAGAGGTCGGGAAGGTCGGCCTGAATGCGGGCATAGGCGTAGTCGTAGTCTTCAGGACGCCGCCCGTCGGGGTCGCGGACGCTGGCCTCTGCGGAGGGGCAGAAGGCTGTCGAGCGATAAAAGCCCTCAAAGCCGTTGGACGAGGCCCCAGCGACGACGCTCCGCGTGTCGGAAAAGTTGGTCGTGACTGAAACGATGTTCTCTTTGCCTTCCACGTCCCGAGCGGCCTCTTCCATGAGCCGGGCAGCTTCGCGGCGCTTGTCGGCGGTCATCTCGCCGTAGCTCGTGTCATGGAGACTGAGATTCCTTTCCATGCGCGGGGAGTAGAGCAGCTTGGGGTCAGCGAGCCCGCGGAAGGAATCGGGGGCGAGCGCGCGGGCCATGTCGATGGCCTGAACGGCCAGCTTCTCAATCGCCATCGGGCGCATGTCGCTGCTCGAAACGGCGGCATAGCGGCCATCGGCATAGACCTCGATGGAGAGGCCCGAAGTGACGGCCTCGGAGATTTTCTCCAGCTTGCCGTCGCGCCAGCCGACGCTCACTTCGCGGACAGTGTTGACGAAGGCGAGCGCACCGCTGGCGCCGTGCTTCTGAGCTACTTCCACGGCCCGGCGGGCTGTCTGAAGCAGGTTTTCGGCGGCTGAAGCATCCTGTGTCGCGTCGGGAATCAGGGGCATCTCAGCGCGCGGATTGCCGTTTGTTTCGCGTGTCATGTCGTTTTCTCCGTTTCTCTCTCGGAATCAGCCCTGTGAACCCTGGCCGCCCACCGTCATTTCGGGGACGCGCACCGTCGGCATTCCCTGCGAGACGGGCACGCTCTGGCCGTCCTTGCCGCACGTCCACCTGCCGTCGTCCACGAGGAGGTCGTCGGCCACCATGTCCACCTGCGAGAGCACCTTGGGGCCGTTGCCGATGAGGTTCACGTCCTTGATGGGCCGCGTCAGCTTGCCGTCCTCAATGAGCCAGCCGTTCTTGACGTAGAACGTGAAGTCACCCGCGCCGATCTGCACCTGCCCGTTGGTGAAGCTCTCGCAGAGGATGCCCTTCTTCACCGAGGCGATGATTTCCTCCCGCTTGTGCGGGCCGTTCTCCATGTAGGTTGCACGCATCCGGGGCATCGGCGCACAGGCGTAGCTCTCGCGGCGGCCATTGCCGGTCGGCTCGACGCCGTAGTGCTTCGCGGAGATGCGGTCGTGCAGGTAGGTCTTGAGCACGCCCTTCTCGACGAGAACGGTCTTCTTCGCGGGGTTCCCCTCGTCGTCGATGTTGAGCGAGCCGCGCGCGCCTGGGAGCGTGCCGTCGTCCACCACGTTCACGATGTCCTTGGCGATGGGTTTGCCGATCTTGTCCGCGTAGATGGAGATGCCCTTGCGGTTGAAGTCGGCCTCCATGCCGTGGCCGATGGCCTCGTGGAGAAGGATGCCGCTGGAGCCTGCCGTGAGGACGACGGGCATGATGCCGGCGGGCGGCTGCACGGCCTCGAAGAGAACCAGCGTCCTCTGTGCGGTCTTGTCCACGAGCCTGGAAACCGCCTCGTCGGAAAAGAGCTCGATGCCGCTCCGGCCCGACAGGCTGCAGAAGTTCGACTCGCGGCGCCCGTTCTGCTCAGCGATGGCGCTGACGGCGAGGCTCGTCATCGGCTGCGCGTCCTCGGCAATGAGCCCGTCGCTGCGGGCCACCAGAATGTGCCCGGACTCATCGGCCAGGCTGGCGGCGACCTTCTGGATGCGCGGGTCTTTGGCGAAGAGAGCGCTGTTCACGCTCTGGAGCAGCGGCAGCTTCTCGGCGATGCGCACATCTTCCCAGTCCCTCTTCACTGCGTAGCGGCTGGGAGGCAGCTCAATGCGCCGAAAGTCGGCGACGGCGCCCTGTGCCTTGGCGTCGGCAATCGCAGCAGCGGTGAGCGCCGCGTTCGCGATGGCCTCAGGCTCAAAGTCTTCGGTGTAGGCGTAGCCCGTCTGGTCGCCCTTCACGGCGCGGACGCCCATGCCCAGCGCGACCGATGCGTAGGCCTGATTCACTTCGCCGTCTTCGAGCGCGAGGTGATTCACCACGCGGTGCTGAAAGAAGAGGTCGGCAAAGTCGGCGCCCTTGCTCATGGCAGCGGCGAGCGCCCTGCGAATGATGTCCTCGTCGATGCCGAAGCGTTCAAAGTAGCCCGTAATCATGCTTCCTCCTGCGGCGGCACCTGTTCCGGTGCCTTTGACCTGCGCTTTGTCGGCTGTGGCGCAGCCGCTCAGGACATCGGCGGCGGCGAGCGCCGCAAAGGACGCCGCGCTGTATCCAAGGAAGCTGCGGCGCGAGATTTTCCTGTCGCTCATTGCTCTCCTCCCTCCCGACATGGCCGGGGGGCATGTGAAGTGTTGGCGGACGAGGGAGGCTTCCTCACTGAAGCCGTCCGAGAGTGTTGCCCTTCATCAGGTAGCGGACGGAGTAGCCGCAGCCCTCGACGGCGAAGTGCCACGGCGCAGGCCCTCTGCCGATCTGCAGGACGATGATTCTGAGATCGCCGTCGGCGCACTGGAGGTCATTGCGGGCCTCGTTGCAGATGAGGCCCTGCGCTCTGCGGCTGACTCGGCGCCCGACGTAAGGCTCCACGACACAGACAGGAGGCCTGCCATCCGCTCTGGGCTGAGTGCTGTCCGGCGCAGACGTGACGTGGCGAATGAGGTCGCCCACCATTTGGTAGGTCGCTTCCTGCCCGCAGCCCCGCGCCACGAAGGTCCACGGATGGAAGGGCGCGCCGGTGGCGAGCGTTTCAACTTCAATCCTGCCGTCGGTGCAGCTGAGGTCGTAGCGGGCATTCCGGCACAGCGTGTCCTTCGCGCTCTTGCTGGCGCGGCGTCCGGGAGCCCGCAGAAAGACGCAGTCCCCCACAGGAACGACAGCCGCGGAAACAGCCGCCTTATCCGCGTTCGCGTCACCGGCAGTCTCTTCTTCGGACTGCTCCTCATCGGCTGCCGCCTGTGCCTGCGTGTCCGCGGGAGCAGCCTCTGCGGAAGCAGCAGCGGAAGTATCGGCAGCATCGGCAGCTGCAGCAGTTTCAGCAGCTGCCGGCGCCGGCTCAGCGGCCGCTTCCGAAGCCGGGGTTTCCTGAACAGCCGCCTCAGCAGTCACAGGGCTTCCATCGTCACCCGCCGCATCGGCCGCCTTCTCATTTCTGGCCGTCTCAGCTGCCGCGGACACGTCATCCAGCCCGCTTGTCGAATCCGCGGACTTTCCGTCCAGCTCCGCAAATGCACTCTCCGCATGGCGCTGAACGCGGGCCGACTGAGCCGGTGTCACGGTTTCCGTCTTTTTGGTGTCCGGTGCCGGCTGTGCCGAAGCGCAGGCCACAAACATTCCCGACGCCAGCGCGGCCATTCCCAATGACAACAATGATTTTCTCGTCACTTGCTTCATCTCTCACCTCTTCCGCTTAAACGTCCGGCACACCGGCCTGGCGCCGAACAGCCCTGATCTGCACAACAAACAACATCGACGGACAGACATTCCTTCCAAAGATGGGCGCCCTCCGAAATTCCCCAATGAGGGAACGCCCCGACGCGGGCTAGCCGACCAGCTTCCGATACTTGATGCGCTTCGGGATGTCGGCCTCGGCGCCCAGACGGCGGTGCTTGTCCGCCTCGTAGTCCTGGAAATTGCCCTCGAACCACACGGCCCGGCTGTCGCCCTCGAAGGCCAGAATGTGCGTGGCGATGCGGTCGAGGAACCAGCGGTCGTGGCTGACGACCACGGCGCATCCCGGAAACGCCTCGATGCCCTCTTCGAGCGCGCGCAGCGTGTCCACATCGAGGTCATTGGTGGGCTCGTCCAGAAGAAGCACGTTGCCCGCAGCCCGCAGCGTCCGCGCCAGGTGCAGGCGGTTCCGCTCGCCGCCCGAGAGCCCCTTCACCTTCTTTTGCTGGTCGCTCCCCTTGAAGCCGAAGGCGCCGCACCACGCCCGCGCGTTCACCTCGTTCTTGCCCACGCGGATGAAGTCCTCGCCCTGAGAAATCGCGTCGTAGATGGTGTCTTCGGGGTCGAGCTCGCTGCGGTTCTGATCGACATACGAGAGCTGCACCGTCGGGCCAATCGTGAGCGTGCCGCTGTCAGGCTGCTCCAGCCCCATGATCATGCGGAAGAGCGTGGTCTTGCCCGCGCCATTGGGGCCGATGACGCCGACGATGCCGCCGGGCGGCAGGCGGAAGTCGAGATTCTCGAAGAGGAGCTTGTCGCCGAAGCTCTTGGTGAGTCCTTTGGCGATGATCACGTCGTCGCCCAGTCTGGGACCTGTGGGAATCGACAGTTCCAGCGCACCGGCCCGCTGTTCAGCGCTCTGAGCCAGGAGCTTCTCGTAGGCCGTGACGCGGGCCTTGCTCTTGGCCTGCCGCGCCTTGGGCGCCATCCGCACCCACTCCAGCTCGCGGGCCAGCGTCCTCTGCCTCGCGCTCTCGGCCTTTTCTTCCAGCTCCAGCCGCCGCCGCTTCTGTTCCAGCCACGACGAGTAGTTGCCCTTGAACGGGTAGCCCACGCCGCGGTCCAGCTCGAGAATCCACTCGGCGATGTTGTCGAGGAAGTAGCGGTCGTGAGTGATGGCAATGACCGTCCCCGGATACGTCTGGAGGTGGTGCTCCAGCCACGCCACCGTCTCTGCGTCGAGGTGGTTCGTGGGCTCGTCCAAGAGGAGCAGGTCGGGGCGCTCCAGAAGCAGGCGGCAGAGAGCCACGCGCCGCTTTTCGCCGCCCGAGAGCGTCGAGACATTGGCGTCCGAGGGCGGGCAGCGCAGCGCGTCCATAGCCTGCTCGACCGTGCGCTCGATTTCCCAGCCATTGCAGGCGTCGATTTTGTCCTGAACCACTGCGAGCTCGTCGCAGAGTTTCGTCATCTCGTCGGGGTCGAGGTCGGGGTCGCAGAGCTTCGCGTTGATTTCGTTGAAGCGGTCGAGCGCCGCCTTCACGGCCTTCGCGCCCTCCATCACGTTCTCAAAGACGTTCTTCGTCGGGTCGAGCTCGGGCTCCTGCGGAAGGTAGCCAATCGTGATGCCGTCTGCGGGCGTGGCGCGGCCAAAGTAATCGGTGTCGATGCCGGCCATGATGCGCAGGAGCGTGCTCTTGCCCGCGCCGTTCCCGCCGATGACGCCGATTTTCGCGCCGAAGAAAAAGCTCAGGGACAGGTCCTTGATGACTTCCTTCGAGGGGGGATGGACGCGGCGCAGGTTCTGGGTGGTGAAGATGAAATTTCCGTCGTTGTTCACGGCCATGAGCGGCTCCGGGCGGTTGAAATTGTCGGCACGAAAAAAAACGCCCTCCGAGGTCAGGCCAGGGAGGGCGAATCAAGGGAAAAAATGGGGGGATTATTCGCCGCCGTCGGCCTCTTCCTCGGTCATGCAGATGGGATAGTTGCTCGTTGTGTCCAGGTAATCGCAGACGGGCATGTCCGCCGGGCAGCTCTCAGGTCCTGTGCAATACAATCTGACCACGGTGTCCGAAGAAAGGCCGTTGACGCACCAGCTGCGCTTCTTCGGGTCTGCGTCCTCGCGGAAGATACCGCTGACGGTGAATTTGAGCGGGCTGCCCGATTCGGTTCCCACGGCCTCCACGTCGATGAACACGTCTTCGGGGTAGAAATCGGCGTCGATCCGGTGGTCCAAATCGCTGCGAATCAGGTCGATGCAGATCGTGCAGTCGTCGCTGTTGCCCAGATTGTTCCCTGAAAGCTGATGGCGCCCGACGGTCAGCGGCATGGGATCAACCTTCAAGGTAAGGTTCAGGGAATCCTCAGTCCAAATTCCCTTTTCGCCGCCCTCAAACCAGACGATTCCGTGGAAGTAATCGATCCGAGGAGAGCCACCAAACGTCGAGTAAAGCGCCCACTCGGTGAACTGACCGTTCCGGTATTCGGGCGCGAACTCCATCAGGTCGCAGCCTGTGAACTCCTTGGGCGGATCCACTGAGGCATCGCTCTCCCCCGCGTCCTGCTCGATGCCTGCGTCGTCCTCGCCGGCATCCTGTTCGATTCCGGCGTCACTGCCCGCGTCCGGCTCCGAGACAATGATTCCGGCATCATCTTCCGGGTCATCCTTGTCTTTTTTGTCGCCGCCGCAGGCCCAAAGCCCCAGGGCCAGGGCCGAAAGCATCGCTGCCGTCGCTGAAAATGCGGATGCGCTGCGAAAAGCCATGTCGTCCTCGAAAAAGCAGCCGCGAACTAAAGACTGCCGAATGAAAGAAGCGTGAAGCGAAGCATTCCTGAATGGCGGGCTTCGATGCCGAAACGGCTACTCCTCGTTGGAGAGGCCGCAGTTGGCCTGCCCCTGAGGCGTATCGAGACCGCTGCACGCGCAGGTATCGAGCTTCGTCTTGCAGAACTCTTCCTGCGCCTCCGTGATGTCGATGCGGCTCTCCTCTGCCTCCACCCGGTCCTCGCAGTCTTCGACTTCAGACGAGACGCCCTCGCAGGCACAGACTTTCTTGGCCAGTGTCAGGCAGGGGTTCTCGCAGGCGGCCAGGACGAAAGCAGAAGTGAGCAGAATGAGGCGGAATTTCATGGGCGGCGCCCTCTAGCGGTGAAAACAGGTGCGTCAAGGAAGAAAGGGGACGCTCCAAATTGCCGCCGCGGCAGGGACCGACGCGCTGTCCGCCCTCGAATCCGGGCCTACTTCCAGTCCTCGACACCAACAGCGTTGAGCAGGGCGGCCCGGGCAGAGAGGACCTCGTAAAATCCGCGGACGCGCTTCGACTCCGCCTCCGCCACATCAAACTGAGCGTCGGTGAGCTCGATGATGTTCCCAACGCCGGCGGCATAGCGCTCCTCGGCCGAGGCCAGGAGTTCCTGGGCAGCTTCCAGCGACTCGTCCAGAGCAGCTAGGGCAGCGCGGGCAGACGCCACATTCAGCGATGCTTCCTCGATGGCCGTGAAAATTTTCTGCTCCTGATACTGGAGGCGCAGCTCCTCGATGGACACGTTCTCGCGCGCGGCAGCCTTGGATCCCTTGGTCGAAAGCCCGTCAAAAATCGTCCACGTCAGCTTGAGGCCAACGTCGAAGCCAACGAACGGCTCCATGAAGTGCCGCCAGCTCCACCCCGCACCGGCGGTGGCGTAGAGCGCGGGCCACAGGTTGGATTCGACGGATTCCAGCTGAAGGCGGGATGCGCTGATGGCGGCGCGCTGACTGGCCAGGTCGGGCCTGTTGTCCAGCGCCTTCTCGAACAGCTCGTGCGGCGGCTGGGACTCGAACGCCAGCTCTCCCAGCGAGGGCTCCACGATTTCCGTCCCCTCGGAAATGGGCTGTCCCAGAAGGAAGCTCAGCTGCGCCCGGGCAATGCGCTCGTTGCCCTGGGCCTGAATCAGGGACGCCCGCGCGGAAGCCACCTGCGATTTCAGCTTCGCCAGATCGATGGTCGGCCGCGTCCCCGCGTCCACCAGCTCCTTCGTCTGCTCAAAATGCTTCTCGTCGTTCTCCAGCGTCTTCTCGCCCACGGCCACCAGCGCCTGCGCCTCCAGAACATCGAAGAAAGCATTGCGCACATTGAGGATGACAGTCCGCCGCGTGGCGACGCTGCTGTGCTCGGTTGCGCTGGCCTGCGCCTTCACCGCGTGCCACCGCTTCCGGCTCTTGCCGAAGTCATAGATGAGCTGGTTGGCCGTCAGGTTGGCGTTGAAGCTCTGATAAAAATCCGTGTTCTGGCCGTAGGGGATGTCGAAGTTGAGGCCATAGGAAGCGTTGAAGGCCACCGTCGGCAGCAGGGCAGAGCGGGCAGAAAGGGCGTCCGCACGGGCAGCGCGGCTCTGGTGACCGGCGATTTTGCTCTCCACGTTGTAGGAGAGAGCCGTGTCGATGGCCGCCTGCAGCGTCAGCTTTCCAGTCAGTCTGGCGGGCGGCTTGCGGGCCGGGGCCGCGGGAGGAGCAGCGGCGGCAGTGACGTCCTGCTTTTGCGGGTCAGCCGGAGCGGCCGCATCCGCAGCATCCGCCGTGGGCGCTGCCGGCGCATTGGGAGCCGCAGTCTCCGCCGGAGCCGCCTGTGCTTCGGAAGAAGCCTGCGCGGGCGCGGGGGCAGGAGCTGCCTCCTGAGTCTGGGGTTCATCCGCCCGAGAAGAGGCAGACAGAGAAAGGGCCGCGGTCAGCACGGCAGCAAGGGAAAGAACGTTCCGTTTCATGGAATTTCCCGCCGAACCCAGTTCGAGGGCTCGGAATATCTCCTGAATGAACTGGGACAGCGGTTCCGGGACGGAGACCCCCGGTGCGCCATGGGTTTTCTATTCGTACCGAAGGGCCTGAATCGGATCGAGGCGCGAGGCCTTGAGAGCGGGCCAGAGCCCGAAGCCGATGCCCACCACCGCGCTGAAGCCAATCGCCAGCAGAATGATGTTGGGCTGCACCTGCATGGGCCACTCAAAGATATGCGTGATGAGCTTGGCGATGCCGATGCCGGAGCCGATGCCCAGAAGCCCTCCGATGGTGGAGAGGACAGAGGCCTCGACGATGAACTGGGTCATAATGTCGAAGGACTTGGCGCCGATGGCCATGCGCAGGCCGATTTCCCGCGTCCGCTCCGTCACGCTGACCAGCATGATGTTCATAATGCCGATGCCGCCCACGAGGAGGCTGACGAGCGCGATGCCGGCGAGAAGCGAGGTCATGGTGGCGGTGCTCTGCTGCATGGCCTCCGCCATGTCGGCCATGTTGCGGACGGAAAAATCATCCTCCTGATCCGCTTTGAGCCGATGCCGCTCGCGGAGGAGCTCCTCAATCTGCTGCTGCGCCAGAGAGGTGGTCTCCTTCGAGGTGGCGCCCACGAAAATCATGCCGCGCACGAACTGCCCGAGGCCGCCCTGAATCTTTGCCCGGAAGGTGCGCTCCGGGATGTAGATCGCGTCGTCCTGGTCCTGGCCGCCGCCGCCCGTCCCGCGCTTCTTGAGGACGCCGATAATCTCGAAGGGAATGTTCGAGACGCGCATCTGCGAGCCGAGGGGGTCGGAGAGCGGCCCGAAGAGATTGTCCACGACGGTCTGGCCGACGATGGCCACCTTGGCGCCGCTCTTCATCTCGTTCTGCTCAAACTGACGGCCGCTGACGATGGGCCAGTTGCGAATCGCGAAGAAGTCGTTGGTCGTGCCGGTAATCGAGGTGTTCCAGTTCTGCCCCTCAGCCATGACCTGCGCGGACGAGCTCAGCGAGGGCGCGGCGTAGAGGACAGAAGGAACCTCGTTCTTGATGGCATCGAGGTCGCCCCAGGTAATCGTCGGCTGCGAGCCGGCACCGCCTCTCATGCCGCCCGAACGCGAACTGCCCGAGCGCACCATCAGCATGTTGCTGCCCATCGACTCGAAGGACTTTTCCACCTGAGCCTGAGCGCCGTTGCCGATGGCCGTCATGGCGATGACCGCGCCCACGCCGATGATGATGCCCAGCGTCGTAAGGAACGAGCGCATCTTGTTCAGGAGCAGGGCGCGCAGGGCGATGATGAGAATCTGCAATGGGTTCATGGCGCGCTCCCTGTGGCCGCTTTGTCGGCGGCATCCGCTTTTGACGGCGCTTCCGCATTCGCTGGCGCCTCAGGCGAGGCATCCTGCTCGGCCTGTTTCGCCTTTTGCGAAGTGGGAACGCCGCCTTTGGCGAGCTCTTCATCCGGGTCGGGAATCAGCTTGAGCTGCTCGTGGGCGTCGAGCGGCTCGTGGGTGATGTCGGCACAGATGTGCCCGTCGCGCACGGTGATGACCCTATGTGCGTACTCGGCAATGTCCGGCTCGTGCGTGACGAGAACGACGGTAATGCCCGCCTTCACGAGGTCCTGAAAAATGCCCATCACCTCGACGCTCGTCCGCGAGTCGAGGTTGCCCGTGGGCTCGTCGGCGAGGAGGAGGCGCGGCTTGCCGGCAATGGCGCGGGCGATGGCCACGCGCTGCTGCTGCCCGCCGGAGAGCTGGCTCGGATGGTGGTCCATGCGCTTTTCCAGACCGACCTTGATGAGCGCTTCCCGCGAACGGACGTGCCGCTCGGCGCGGGGAACGCCGGCATAGACGAGCGGCAGCTCGACATTTTCCTGAGCACTCGTGCGGGCCAGCAAATTGAAGTTCTGGAACACGAACCCGATGAACCGGTTGCGGATGTCGGCGAGTTCGTCGCGGCTGAGTTTGGAAACGTCCGTACCGTCGAGCAGATAGGTGCCGCTGGTGGGGCGGTCGAGGCAGCCCAGAATGTTCATCAGCGTGGATTTGCCCGAGCCTGACGTTCCCATGATGGCCACGAGCATTCCCGGCTCGATGGCCAGCGACACGCCGCGCAGCGCCCTCACCTGGACTTCGCCCGAGTCGTAAATCTTCTGCAGATTGTTGATTTCGATGAGTGCCATGGCGCCTCTGCACTTGAGGATTTGGCCCGCAGGCGGCCTGACGCAGTCAGCGCCAGTGCCGCCATGTTTTTTCGCCCTTCATCAGCTCCTTAAGAGCTCCCGTCTCTCAGCGGGGCGGCGGGGGCGGACCTCCGGGAAATCCGCCGCGCCTCGGCCCCCCCCCCGAAGGCTTCTTCTTGGAAACGGCGGGGCCGCCCGCATAGCTGGTGATGATTTTGTCCCCGGCCTTCAGCTCTTTGAGCGCGGGCATTCCCGGCGGAAGCTCCTTGGGCGGCGGCGCCTGCGTGATCGAGGTCTGCTTGCCGTCGGTGATGCTCACCAGGACAGGCACGGGCCTGGGCTGGTCGTTCTGGTCGAGCAGCCAGACAAAATTCATCTTCTTGGACACATCTCCGCCCGGAGGAGGAGGCATCCCACCCGGCGGCGGTCCATGAGGTCCCGCACCGCCCGGAGGAGGCGGCCCCTTGGGCGGCGGCGTCACTCCCATCTTTTCCAGCTCGGCGCGCCGCATCTCTCTGGCCAGCTTGAGGAACGTCTCGTCCGGCTTAAAGCGCAGTGCCGTATTGGGAACGACGAGCACATCGTGCTCCTCTGCCGTCTTGAAGCGCACCTCGGCGGTCATGCCGGGCAGGAGCTTCAGGTCCGGATTCTCCACGGAGACCACCGCGTTGTAGGTGACGACATTCTGCGACGTCGTCGGCGAGTAGCGAACCTCCTTCACCACGCCCTGGAAGGTGATGTTGGGGTAGGCGTCCACGCTGAACTCCACGTCCATGCCCTGACGAATCGCCCCCACGTCCGACTCGGCCACGCTGGTATTGATTTCCATCTTCCTCAGGTCTTCGGCGATGGAGAACAGGGTGGGCGCCTGCATAGAGGCCGCCACCGTCTGCCCCACATCCACATCCCTGGAGATGACCACGCCGTCGATGGGCGAATAAATCTTCGTGTAGGCGAGATTGGTCATCTTCATTTCCAGGTTCGCCTTGGCCTGGGCCAGCTGAGCCTTATTGGTCAGAAGCTGGGCCTCCAGGAGCTTCTGCTGAGAGAGGGCGGTGTCGGCTTCCGACTGCGACACCAGCTTCTTCTCAGCCAGCGACTTGGAGCGCTGATAGGACAGCCGCGCGTTGGAGAGCTGGGCCTCGGTCCCTTTGATGGTGGCCTCTGCCGACGCAACGGACGCCTTGGCGCTGGCCACCTCCGACTCAAAAATCAGCGGATCGATTTTCGCCACCAGCTGTCCCTTCTTCACCTGTGTGTTGAAGTCGGCGAACAGCTGCAAAATCCGCCCGGAAATCTGGCTGCCCACCTCAACCGTGACGCGCGGGGACAGCGTTCCCGTGGCAGTCACCCACGACGCAATGTCGCCCCGGGAGACCTCCGCGGTCGTAAACGTCACCTTCTCGGTCTTGGGCGCCAATGTCGCCTGATAGGCGCCATAACCACCGCCTCCCAGGATGAGCACCACCACGCCCCAAATCCACCGGCTGCTCTTTTTTCCCGCCACGGGACCCTCCTCCTCATCGGTTCATCGAAATTTTGATTCAGCTCCAGTCCGAAAAAATGGCGGCGCCTTTGGAACGATTCACCGGCCGGGCGCAACATGTTTGCGCAGGCAGTTTTCACGAATGGACGCTGAATTTTTTCAGCCGCGTTTCCCCTTCAAAGCTGTCCCTGCGGCCTCATCTGGACCGCATGTCCGCAGAACAAATTTCTTGTCTGGACAGCCGGGGGCCGTAAAAGGGCGCGCCGTTTTTGGCTCCACCCCGCAAGCGTGCCGATGGAAGCGGGCATTTTTGAAGAAACGCCCTCGATTCGGCCTCTGACGCCGCGCCGCGTGAGCCCTCGAATTAAACCCTGCCAACCAACTCAGACGTGCCGCAGGGCTTTTTTCTTTTTGACGCTGTTTGTTGCCGAGTCGGGGCCTGCGTCCGCCGCCGACATCGCGTTTCCCTCAAGCACGGACGTTCCGAGGTCCCCCATGTCAGAGCTCATCGATCTGTCGAATCCCAAAGAGGCTGCCGTTCTGGACTTGCTGGCGCTGGCCATCGCCGCCGATGGCCATGTGGACACCAGCGAAATCATGTTCGCCACGGACCGCATCAAGGTCCTGCTGGGGCTCAACGAGGCCAATGACGGCGATCTGGTGCGCGAAATCGGCGCAAAAATCGGTGAGTGCATCCAGCGGCTGAAGACGGACGGCACCGAGTTCTTCATGCAGTGCGCCGTCGCCAACTTTGAAACCGCTGAGGAGCGGGAGATGGTCTTCGCCCTCTGTGCGGCTCTGGTCTGCGTGGACGGCCATCTGGCCCCGGATGAGGCTGAATTTCTCACGCAGCTGCGCGTCCTCCTCGGCATGAGCGAAGCGCAGGTTCTCTGCGGCGTCGTCGGCCTGGCCACCCAGCTGGCTCAGCAGAACGCCGGCTGCTGCTGTGACCATGAAGGCTGCGACTGCCAGAAGGACTAAAATCAGCCCTCCACAGTTCACGTCTCTGACTGCCCGCCC
This sequence comes from Myxococcales bacterium UBA1203, assembly GCA_002309695.1. Classification (GTDB taxonomy): domain Bacteria; phylum Myxococcota; class Myxococcia; order Myxococcales; family UBA5297; genus UBA1203. The sequence continues at coordinate 178,685 of DBXV01000004.1, forward strand.
GCCGCGGCCAGTCAGGAATCGTCAGAAACCACAAAAAAGCCCCGCCTCCATTTCGGAGAGCGGGGCTTTTCTTTTTCGGATGAAGCCTCGCGGTGAGGCTCAGCCTGTCCTCAGGCTCAGCCTGTCTTTAGGCCTTCTTGCCGAGAATCTTGTCCACGGTGAGGTTGGTGTTGGCCTTCTTGCCGACGACCTTCTCGATCATGGCGTTGGCCTCGGCGGGGTGATGCTTGGCCTCGAGCAGGGCGCGGATGATGAGCGGGGCGACAATCGTGGCGTCCGACTCGATGACGTACATCGGCGTGTCCTCGGTCAGCTTGTCCCAGGTGATTTTCTCGTTGGGCGTGGCGCCGGAGTACGAGCCGTAGGAGCAGGTCGAGTCGGAAATCTGGCAGAAGTAGGCCCACGGCTTCACCGGCTCTTCCAGGTCGTACTTGATGGAGGGCACGACGCAGATGGGGAAGTCGCCCGCGATGCCGCCGCCGATCTGGAAGAAGCCGCAGCCGGCCTTGGGCGCGCTGAGCTCTTTGTAGCGGTCGTAGAAGTCGGCCATGTATTCGATGCCGCTCTTCACGATGGAGGCGTTCAGGGTGCCGTGCTTCACGTAGCTGGTGAAGATGTTGCCGAAGGTCGAGTCCTCGTGACCGGGAACGACGATGGGAATCTTCTTTTCGGCGGCGGCCAGGAGCCAGCAGTCCTCGCGGCGGCCCTGATAAATCGCGGGGTCGATGCTCTTCACGAGCTCGCAGAGGTACTCGTGCCAGAAATGGCGCTCACCGTTGTCGTGGGCCTTTTTCCACATCGGCACCATCAGCTTTTCGACGGCGCGGAAGGCCTCGTCCTCGGGGATGCTGGTGTCGGTGACGCGGCGCAGGTTGGCGTCGCGAATCGCGCTGTCGTCTTCCTTGCGGAAATAGCGGTAGTCGCTGAAGTCCTTGTAGTGGTGGTGAGCGACCAGCCTGAAGATTGACTCCTCGATGTTGGCGCCCGTGCAGGAGATGCCGTGAATCAGGCCCTCGCGGATGGCGGGCGCCAGCGTGATGCCGAGCTGCGCCGTGGACATGGCACCGGCGATGGCCCAGAACATGTGGCCGCCCTCTTCGATGTGCCTCCAGTAGGAGACGAAGGCGTCACGCAGAGCGCGGGCGTTGTAGCTTTTGTAGTTGTCGAGGATGAAGCTGAGGATGGGGAGGTTCTCGGAAGACATTTTTGCGACCTGCCTGTTGGGGTTTGGGGAAAACAAAAAAAGCGCACCTCCTCGAAGAGGGCGCTCTGCCTGCCGACATCGGCGACAAACGGCGGCGGCTTCTAGGAACTTTGGCCGGTGTGGCAAGGAGAAAAGGGGCGCACATCTTCCTCTTCCGCGCGCGCAGGCTGGAGCGGTCAGAGAGGAAGCATCCAGACACTCCCGCCCATTTTCCGACACAAGGCAGGCAATTCATGGCTCGCATTCTGGTTTCCGGCCTCGTCAACATCGAGACCACTGTCCGCGTCCGTCAGTTTCCTCTCCCCTACTATCCGGTGGACTACCCGTTTTTCGGCGTCAGGAGCGGCGTTGCCGGCGTCGCCTTCAACGTCGCCAAAGCGCTGAAAACGCTGGGGGACGAACCGATGCTCCGTGCCTTCGCGGCCAATGATGCCGAAGGAGCGCGCATCCGCGCGGAGCTGAAATCACTGGATCTCCCGGACAGCGGGCTTTCCGGCGACATTTCCGAAACCCCGGCCTCGGTCGTCCTCTACGACAGTGAAGGCAGGCGGCAGATTCACTGCGATCTGAAGGATGTGCAGGAGCGGTCATTCCCCATCGGCACCGACAGCCTGCGGGACATCAGCCTGGCCGTGGCGTGCAACATCAATTTCAACCGCCCGCTGCTCCGGACCGCCCGGGAGAGGGGCATCCCCATCGCCACGGACGTCCACGTCCTGAGTTCCCCGGATGACGCCTACAATCGGGAATTTCTGGAAAACGCGGACATCGTCTTTCTCAGCGATGAGGGCATCTCCGGCGACCATGCCGCGTTCATCCGCTGCCTCGCGCAGCGCTTTCCCGCCAAAATCATCGTCCTGGGCGAGGGCGGGAGCGGTGCCTCCCTGTTCGACAGAAACACCGGGGACATCGTCCGGCTGAACGCCGCCCGCACGGACAGGGTGTCCAGCACCGTCGGCGCGGGCGATGCGCTCTTCAGCGCCTTCATTCATTTCTGGCTGAGCGGCATCCGGCCTGTGGAGGCGCTCCGGCTGGCCGAAACCTTCGCCGCTGCCAAAATCGCCGCCAGCGGAGCCTCTGCCGGCTTCATCAGTGAGGCTGAAACCCTCCGGCGCCATGCCGCGGCTCCCGCCGATTTCAGAAGCTGACAGTTCCGAAACGAAATTTTTCAGGCCGCCGCCAAACCTCAAGGACAGCAGCGCGCCGGACGCCCCGCCCAAAAGGCCTGTCAATACAAATAATCCACAGTCTTTCCTTCATTAACCGATTGATTTTGTTGAGTTTTTTCTTAATCCACCGGTTTTCCACAGGTTGTGAACAAGCCCTTGACCTTACCTTTTGACCGGTCCCCCGGCGGCCAGAGCCTGCCCCGCCAAAACTCCAAAATCCGGACTTTCACGAAGGAACATCACGCTCATGCCCACCACACTCCCCCTCATCGAACGGTTCATCGACCAGGAGCTGCGCATTCGGGAAATCCAGGATGAGCCCAATGCCCTCAACGGGCTCCAGCTGGATGCCACGGGCGGAAAAAAGCCCGGCACCATCCGAAACATTGCCATGGCGGTCGATGCCACGGAGGCGGTCATCGACCTCGCCATCGGCCTCAAGGCAGACCTGCTGCTGGTCCATCACGGCCTGTTCTGGGGCGGCCACCGGCGGCTGGCTGGCACCTACGGCAACAAAATCCGCAAATGCTTCGAGAACGGCCTGAGCGTCTATTCCGCGCACCTGCCCTTGGACATCCACCCATCTCTTGGAAACAACATCGGCATCGCGCGGGCGATGGGGCTGACGGTGGTGCGCTCCTTCGGAACTCACCGGGGCATCGACCTGGGGCTGGAGCTGGAATGCTGCCTGGACATCAACGCCTTCATGCGCCTGTGCACCTCCGCAGTGGGCCCCGTCCGGCTGTTCGGCAAAGGGCCGGACGTCATCCATCGAATCGGCGTCGTCTCCGGCGGCGGCGGAAGCTGCCTTCGGGAAGCGGCGGACAAAGGCCTCGACGTTCTGTTCACCGGCGAAAGCGCCCACTACACGGCTCTGGACGCTGAAGAGGCAGGCATCCACCTCATTCTGGGCGGGCATTACCGGACGGAAACTTTCGGCGTCCGCGCCCTGGGGATGTGCCTGGCCGAGGAATTCAGCCTGTCCTCGACCTTTATTGACCACGACACGGGGCTGTGACGCCCGCTGGCTGACCGGGGCGGCTTTCGTCCCGGCCGGGAGCCTGACCAACCCGGGAGCCTGACCAACATGGTGCGCCCGCCTTCCAGAGCCTTTTTCAGACGAAAAGCTGCCTGCGCCGTCCTGTGGCTGACCGCCGCAGCCTGTACCCCCGCGCTGTCGGAGCTGCGCAAAGACATCCCTGCTTCCGAAATGCAGTTCGAAATAGCGCTCCTGGATGGCGACCCGCTGGGGCGCCTCTCAGCCATCCGCCGCCTCTGCCACCCTCTGGCCACCCCGGAACAGCAGCGGCTGGGGTTCGACATTGCCCGGCGCGCCGTGCAGCCCGTCGGTTCGGCAGAAACGGAACAGGCCGATTCGACAAAATCAGCAGCCCAGCCGCCGCCTGCACCCGCTGAAAATCTGGAGCTGGCCCGCTGCGCCGCGCTGATTGCCGCCGATCCGAACACTGCTCAGGACGAGCGCGCGGCCTTTCTGGATGAGGGAATCGCCGCCGCGCGCCGGGCCGGTTCCGACGCCATCCTCACAGGAAAATGTGCGGAGGCCGGCGAGAACGGCACCGACGAAAAAGCGCTCTCCTCTCAGCCGCCAGCCCCTCAGACATGCTCAGCGGAAAACGCTCAGGCCGCCTATGTTCACGCCGTGCTCGCGGGCCAAAAGATGCGCTTGGCAGGAATGACCGAGGCGCTCAGACTTCTGGGAGAAGAGATGGCGCTTCTGAAGGCGGCACAGGCCGTTCCCGATGAAGACCAGGGCGGTCCGCTGAGGCTGCTGGGATTCATCTATCTGAAAGCCCCTGCATGGCCGGCGGGGCCGGGCGATCTGGACAAATCTCTGGAGCTCCTCAGTGCCGCGGTGAGCCGCTATCCCTCGCATCCGCTCAATCATCTTTTTCTGGCGGCGGCGCTGAACGAGGACGGCGACAGGGAAGCAGCTGCCGCCGAAATTTCACGGGGGCTCCAGCTGGCGGACGAGCAACTCTGGGGAAGACAGGCAGCCCAGTGGCGCGACCTGGATGCCCTGACCGAGGTCCGTTAGGCACCCGCCGCAGCCGAAGGAAGAGGGACCGACGAATGAGCGCCGGCGAATGCTCCGGGGATTCCGGGCCCATTGCATTCCCATGGTCCCATCTCTAATGCCGCCCGCCCATGAGCATCCTCCAATCCATCATTCTCGGATTCATCCAGGGGCTGACCGAATTCCTGCCCATCAGTTCGAGCGCCCACCTTCGCGTCTTCCCCGCCCTGTTCGGCTGGAAAGATCCGGGCTCCGCCTTTTCGGCCATCATCCAAATCGGAACGACGCTGGCCGTCATCGCCTACTTCGCCAAAGACCTGTGGAACATAGCCAGGGACTGCCTTCTGGGGCTGGTTCACCGAAAGCCCTTTGAAACGCAGAATGCCAGGCTGGGCTGGTTCATCGTCGTGGGCACTGTTCCTATCGGCGTCGCAGGTCTGACGCTCAAAGATTTCATCGAAGGTCCGTTCCGTTCGCTCTACGTGGTCGCCGGTGCCCTCATCGCGCTGGCAGGCCTGCTGCTCTGGGCCGAAAAAAAAGCAGCCCATGACAGGCAGGTGGAGTCTCTGACTTGGCGGGACGCGCTCATCATTGGTCTGGCCCAGGCATGCGCCCTTATCCCTGGCGCTTCCAGGTCCGGTGTGACCCTGACCGCCGGACTTTTTTCCGGTCTGACCCGTGAGGCAGCAGCCCGCTATTCATTCCTGCTGTCCATACCCGCCACACTGGCCGCCGGACTTTTTGAGCTGCGCCATGTCTTCGGAGAAGGCGCCTCTCTTGAAGTGACCCCCATCGCCATCGGCACACTCTCATCTTTTGTGTTCGGTCTGGCGGCTATCGCGTGGATGCTGAAATTTCTGCGCACTCATACGACAAAGGCATTCATCACCTACCGTATCATCCTAGGCATTCTCATCATCGTCCTCGTCTCCACAGGCGTTATTCCCGCTTTGGATGCCTAGGCCGTGCGCCCCGAAGACGTACTGATGATGGGCTCGCAGCGTCGGCAAATCTCCACGAACCGCCGCTTTGTGCTTTGTTCAATCAGCAGACTTGTTGTAGGCTTTCGAGTTTTTTGCCGCAGCGCTTTCTTGGCATGAAATCCGCAACACATCCCGCTCGCTTCACGCATCGATGCGTTGCCGTTTTGAGAAGCAACGGTTCGCAAGAACCAACGTCAGACGAAGTTCCGCGCCTTTTCCGAAGTTCGGAACAAGGCATTCATCCACCCCCAACAACAGGGATCACCAAATGAAATCTCAGCGTTCCCCTTTCTGGCGCATGTGTGTGGCAG
>DBXV01000004.1:184443-184565 GCA_002309695.1 Myxococcales bacterium UBA1203
CCGCCGCCGCGCCATGTAGCGCCGCCGCCCCCGAGGCGGGCGCCACCGCCGCCGCCCCCGCGCCATGTGCCGCCGCCACCGCCGCCGCGCTATATACCTCCTCCTCCTCCTCCGCCGCCGCC
>DBXV01000004.1:184658-184874 GCA_002309695.1 Myxococcales bacterium UBA1203
CCTCCTCCTCCTCCTCCGCCGCCGCCGCCCAGACCTGTTATTGGCTCGTATGTCGGCGGTGTTCCTGGAGGTTATGTGACGCGCACCATTCACGGCTTGTCCTATAGGATTTATGACGGCTTGTACTACCTATGGGATGCGCAGCGTGGCATGTATCACGTTTTGGCGGCACCGCTTCCGCCGCCTCCTCCTCCCCCGCCGCCTCCCCCGCCTCCG
>DBXV01000023.1:0-5220 GCA_002309695.1 Myxococcales bacterium UBA1203
CGCAGTATTCCCCAGAGCGAAATTGAATCGATTCTGACGAAATCGCAGGCGGCGCGGGTGGTGATGATTGTGGACTCCTGCTTCAGCGGGCAGGCAGCCGACGGAAAGCCCCTCGCGCCGGGCCTTCAGGCATTGGTGCGCACGTCCCAAATGCAGGCAAACAATAAAACAATTCGCCTGACGGCGGGCAAAAGCCATCAATACGCGGGGCCGCTGCCGGGGGAACATCGCCCGGCATTCAGTTATCTGATTCTGGGCGCGCTGCGCGGCTGGGGCGATGAGAATCACGATAAACAGGTGACGGCCGAGGAGGCGGTGAATTACGCCAATGATGTATTGATTACATTGGCCAAAGACCGGAGCCAGACGCCGGAATTGATTGCCGCCAATGAAAAAGCCCGGCAGGCGATTCTGGCCGTCAATGCCGCTGAAAAGGGCCCGGACATTGACCAGATGGTGCGGGCGAGGATTCAGGTTGCCAATACAAATGCGGCAAAAGGAAACGGCAGCGATGAATATATTCGCATTCCCGCAGGGTCGTTTGTCTTAAATCACGCGACGGATGCGTATCAGAAGGGCGAAACCGTGACGCTGAAGGCGTTTGAAATGAAAAAAACGCCGGTGACGGTGGCCGAATTTCAGAAATGCGTCGAAGCGGGGAGCTGCCACGCAAATAATTATATGGATTCGTCCAAAGTCGTCTATTGCAATTACAATCGCGGGCACAACTGGCTGAATCATCCGATGAATTGTGTGAGCTGGCACGGCGCCAAAGAATACTGCGAATGGAGCGGAGGCCGCCTGCCCACGGAGGAAGAATGGGAATACGCGGCGACGCATGACGGCACAAAGCACCTGAATACGGAATATCCCTGGGGAAACGAGAGGCCCGACGCGACGCGGGGAAATTATGGCGTCCCGAAAACAACGCCTGTCGGAAAGTATTCGCCCAAAGGCGACAGTCCGCTGGGGCTCGTCGATATGATCGGCAATGTCACGGAGTGGACGGATTCGCCGTCGGGCAGCAATCGCGTCCTGAAAGGCCACAGTGTTCTGATCAAAGATGTGAGGTATTTGTCCGTCTCCTATCGAAGCAGCATGAATCCTGCTGCCGCGAATGTCATCAATTTCGGGTTTCGCTGCGTGAAGGAAAGTGTGCCGGAAACACATTCGGAAAATGAGAATGCGGCGGCCGCTGCGGACAATGGCAATAAAACCTTTCAGAAAAATGAATTCATTCACATTCCCGCGGGGAAATTTGTCCTGAGCCATGACACGGGCACGGCTTCCAACGGCAACCCGGCTTCCAAAGGCAGCATCGTGAGAATGAAGGCGTTTCAAATGAAGAAAACGCCGGTGACGGTGGCCGAATTCAAGGAGTGCTATGACTCAGGCGCCTGCCGCGGAAAGTATTACAGACAGCGGGGCAGTTCTTTGTGCAATTTCAGCAGCAAACACAGAGATGAATTCCTGGATCATCCGATGAATTGTGTGAATTGGAAGGATGCCGATGAGTATTGCAGTTGGATTGGCGGCAGGCTGCCCACCGAAGCTGAATGGGAATATGCGGCCACCCATAATGGCACGGGACATCTGACCACGAACTACCCCTGGGGCGACGAGGATGCCAGCGGACGGGCGAATTGCATCAATAAAAAGACGACCCCTGTCGGAGCGTATTCGCCCAAGGGCGACAGCCCGCTGGGACTTGTGGACATGAGCGGCAATGTCTGGGAATGGACGCAAAACCGTGAAGCCTACAGTACGAATACTTATAGGGCGAAGGGCGGTTCCTGGGTGAACGCTGGATCCAGACTGCGCATCACCGAAAAACTGGAAGCACATGAGGAAATGGGCAATTTGGAAATTGGATTTCGCTGCGTCCGGGAGGAACCGGATGCTGAAACAGATGGTGCGAATGCCAAAAAAAATAAGAATCAAACTGTGAATGAAGACGAAGACGCGAATGCGGTCAGCGCGCATAAGGGGCAGGCGCCGAAGGAAGTGGTTGAATCCATCCAATTCATTTCCATTCCCGCCGGATCCTATGTCGTGAGCCGCGACACATGGGATTATGTCGAAGGTCAGACGGTGACGCTGGGGGCATTTGAACTGGGAAAAACGCCCGTCACGATCGGTCAGTATAAACAATGTGTCGAGGCAGGCGGCTGTTCGCTGAAGCATTTTCAGCCTGAGCGAAGCCCGGGCGGGTGCATCTATACACTCGGAAAAGGCTATCACAACCATCCGATGCATTGTGTGGACTGGTATGGCGCCAAAGAATACTGCGAATGGATTGGCGCTCGGCTGCCGACGGAACACGAATGGGAATATGCCTCGACCCACGATGGCAAAAAGCATCTGAACCGGAAATATCCCTGGGGCAATTTTCTGAGCAAATCAAAGGCGAATTACGACAGAAATATCGGAATGCCCACGGAGGTCGGAAAGTATTCGCCCAAAGGCGACAGCCCGCTGGGGCTGGTGGATATGGTCGGCAATGTCCAGGAATGGACTTCTTCGAAGGTTCCGAACATTGGTACCACTTCCTTCTGGTATGTCACGAAGGGCGGAGCCTGGAACGAACATGAATCACTCCTGGAGGTCAGCAACAGCAGCAAGAACAACCCGAAATGGGGCTATGATTACAATGGATTCAGGTGTGCGAGGTAGATTGGTATTGCCAACTGGCCACTTTCCGGCACTAAAGGGCCACCTTCCACAGAGAGGGAAGGCAGATTTTATTTAATGGGAATTGCATTATATCGGTTCATTGAAATCAAATACTTGGCGTCCTGCCTCCCATGATATTGTTATAATAATAGCGTTATAATAATATCAAATTAAGATGCCTGGCTCCCAAATCCCATGACATTGTAATAACAATATAAAATTAAAAATATACTTGGCTTACCCTCAGTGGGAGCTGTCAGCGCCGAAGGCGATGACTGAGAGGGCCCATAAAACAATCCCCCTCCCCTTTCTGAAAATAAGGGATGCCTGGAGGGAGAACTATGACCTTCTCAGATTTTTGAACCGGTTACATCAAATCCTCTACGTCCGCGTAGAAGATGCAGCGCTTCAGCTTGGAATTCCCCTCGGTGCTGACCCAGAGATTGTCCGAGGCGGTGATATACATACCCTCGGGCATATAGGCCCACTTGCCGTCACCTGCCTTGAGCACGCGGCTCTTTTCTCCGGCTTTGCCGACGATGAGGGCGCCGCTGTAACGGGTGCTGTTCAGAAGGAACGTCGGCGCGCTCCCGTAGGAGACGGCGCCCTGGATGTTGCGGCTGCCCAGATACCAGGCGCCAGAGGCGGTGACGACGCCCCGGCTGTCTGTCTTCATCTTGCCGCCGCTCCCCATGGGCCAGCGGAAAAGCCGCCCGTAGATATTGGAGCCCGTCTCGTCGAAATACTCGCCCGAGAGGATGCTCACGCCGCCGCTGCCGCCCCGGTCAAAGGCGATGTAGGAAAATTTCGGCTTGCACGAGGAGGAGAGCGTGTCGGGGAAGTAATAGCCGCCCGTCTGCGGCAGCACGTAGGCGTAGCCATAGGCGCAGTATTTCGAGCCCACCCGGCCGACCCGCGTACTGCATTCGGTGTCCGTGCTGACCTTGAGCATCCGCGCCATGTCAAAGGCCCGCACGCCTTTGCTCGTGTCCGCGACGTAGAGATAGGGCCAGCTCCAGGCGATGCCGCCGGCATGGTTCTTCACGGGCTTGAAGCCGCTCCCGCTGTCCGGCTCGACCAGGAGCACGTGGCGATACTGCAGGGGAACTTTCGTGTCTGTGCTGTCCACGAACGACACGCGGACGCCCTTGTCGCTGTCGCTCTGATCTGCGGCCCGGTTGGAATCCTCCGAGGCTTTCCTCTCGTCGTAGTGCCAGCCGATGACGCGGAACGTCTTCCCGCCGCTCGTGCCGCCGCCCAGTCCCTGGGGAATCCAATAGACGACGTCCAGGTCGCCCGACGCCCACTGCCAGCCTTTTTTGAAGCCCGTCCAGCTCTGCTTCGACATGGCCGTCATCGTGTGGTTCAGCTTCAGGTTTTCGGGGAGCACTTTGCTGAGCCCCAGGCCGTCGATGATTCCCTCGTAAGCCGCCCACGTGCCCGTGTCTTTGAGGACGAACTTGTCCGCGCCGATGGCTCTGAGTCCGCTGTGCTCGCCGTAGCCCGCGATGGGGCCGTCCTTGGGGCAGGCGCAGGTCTTGTCGAACACGTCCGCCGGGCAGGTTTTAGAGGTTCCCGTGCAGTATTCGGCGCCGTCGCACCCGCCCGCCGAGGCGCGGCAGACGGTGGACGAGGAGAGATAGCCGTCAGATGGGCAGTCGAGGTGTGCCCCGTCACATTTTTCCGCCGCGTCGCAGACGCCATTTGCCGCACGGCACACAGTTCCCGCCCTGCCCGGAATTTCGGTGCAGGTGCCGTTTCGGCATGCAGCCACACCGCAGGCATGAGACGGCGTCACCTCACCGCACGGCTGGCCCTCATTGGCCGGATCGGCGCATCCAACGAGGACGACGGCCGCATCCTCTTCCCCGCCCTCCCCCGCATCTTCCTCTTCTTCCCAGCTAGAGCCCGAGTCTTCCTCTTCCTCATCCCCCGAATCGGCCTCCTCTGCCCCGGCGTCATTTTCCTCAGGAACGACCTCATGCGCGGCATCCTCTTCCGGCGCCGGGCCGCTGTCCCCCGCGTCATTCGTCTCCTCCGAAAGCGCATCCTCCAGCGCCGACAAGTCGCCCGAAATCTCCAGGTCCGTCCCGCTGCAGGCCGCCAGCAAAACGGCAAGAAAAATCGGCGGCGCTTTCCGAAACAGTCCGAATGTTCTGAATGAATTCATTTTGTGGAGGCCTCCTGAGGCGCTCTCGAATAAAGGGCGAAAGACTTTTTATAATAAAAACATCATTGATGATTTTATTTTATGCTGTGTATTCAATCGTTGTTTCATCCTCCCCGGGACAGGGCAAATTCATATCATACCATGGCGTCTTTTCAATTCTGGCCTTAATGTATTCCAACAATTCATTCATATAATATGGAACTTCACACTGAGTTGAACGCCGCAGCTTTTGAATTTTGCAATGTCTCAATTCCGTCGGCATTTTTGCATCACTTTTATATTTCTGGAACAAATAATCCTCATAGATAATATCACGTGAAAGCTGGCTGCACGCCTCAATGTTCGCGATATTGCAAAGCTGATGGATGTTGCGAATC
>DBXV01000023.1:5237-148284 GCA_002309695.1 Myxococcales bacterium UBA1203
ATATTGGCATAATACAAATTGGCAGACAGAATATGAATAAATAAATATAAAATAACCGAACCAATAACGATAATTCCTGTCTTCATCGTTTTGAGGGGCATATCCGGTCGTCTCTGCGAGAAAAAATAAAACAATAAAACTCAAACAATAAAAAAATACATTTATTCTGAGGATTTGTCCATATTCATAAATCCAAAAAATTCCATTTCATTCCCCCCTCTCCGCTGAATACAATCCGCCGCTTTTTTCAGGCCCGCCGCGACGCGGGCCGTTTTTTTTCACCGCTGCACACACCTCAACCATCAACCACGGAGATTCATCCAGATGAATGAAGCGCTGAAGGCCAAAGTTGAAACCTGGATTGAGCAGGATCCCGACACGAACACCCAGAGCGAGCTGAAGAAGCTCCTCGCCGAAAACAACGAAGCCGTTCTCGCCGAAAAATTTTCCGGCGTCCTTGAATTCGGCACCGCAGGACTGCGCGGCACTCTGGGCGGCGGCCCCATGTGCATGAACCTCGCGGTCATCCGCCGCGCCTCCGCCGGTCTCGCCGCCTATCTGAAACAGATGGTTCCCGGAGCCGCCGAGCGCGGCGTCGCCATCGGCTACGACNNCTACGACGGCCGCCACATGAGCCGCGAATTTGCCGCCGAGACCGCCGCCGTCCTCATGGGCGCGGGCATCAAGGCCCACCTCTTCGAGCACCTCTGCCCCACGCCGATGGTCGCCTTTTCGACGCTCCACCTGCACGCCGCCGCCGGCGTCATGGTCACGGCCAGCCACAACCCGCCCGAGTACAATGGCTACAAGGTCTATTGGGAGAACGGCGCTCAGATCATCCCGCCGCACGATAAGGGCATCAGCGCCGAAATCGACAAGGTGGCCGACCTGCGCACCGTGCCCACGCTGACGCTCGAAGAGGGCAAGGCGAAGGGCCTTCTGAACCTCCTGGGCGACGCGATTGAGGGCGAATACCTCAAGGCCATCGACGGCCTGCGCATTCACCGCGACGGCAAAAAGGACGTGAAAATCGTTTACACCGCCATGCACGGCGTGGGCGGCAAGCTGGCGCGCAAAGCACTCTCCAGTGCGGGCTTTGAAAACGTGGTGAACGTGGCCGAGCAGTTTGAGCCCGACGGCGACTTCCCAACAGTCCGCTTCCCCAACCCCGAGGAAAAGGGCGCCCTCGACCTCTCGTACAAGTGGGCGAAACAGGAGAACGCCGACTTCGTCATCGCCAACGACCCGGACGCCGACCGCCTCTCCATCGCCGTTCCCGACGGCCAGGGCAGCTGGATTCAGCTCACCGGAGACCAGGTGGGCGCGCTCCTCGGCTACTACATCCTCTCGGAGGGCAAGGACGACGGGAAGCGCATGGCCGTCACCACCATCGTCAGCAGTCAGCTGCTCTCCAAAATCGCCGCAGGCTTCAACGCCCGCTACGAGGAGACGCTCACGGGCTTCAAATGGATCGCAAACACCGGGATGAAGATTGAGAAGGCCGAGGGCGTCCACAACGTCATGGGCTACGAGGAGGCCCTGGGCTACACCATCGGCCAGGTCTGCCGCGACAAGGACGGCATCAGCGCAGCCCTCATCTTCAGCGAGCTGGCGCAGACCTGTAAGAACCGGGGCAAGACGATTCTCGACTACCTCGAGGAGATTTACCGGCGCTTCGGGCTCTTTGTGAGCCGCCAGAAGAGCATCGTCCTCCCGGGTCAGAGCGGCGCGGCACAGATCAAGGCCATGATGACAAGTCTGCGCGGCAATCCGCCCAGCGCCATCGGCGACCGCAAGGTCATCGCCCGCAAGGACATCGAGCTGAGCACCTATACAGATCTCGCCACGGGCAAGACCACGGCGCTCACGCTGCCCAAGAGCAACGTCCTGGTGTTCTACTTTGACGATGCCCGCGTCACCTGCCGTCCCAGCGGCACTGAGCCGAAGATCAAATTCTACTTCGAGCTCAAGATGAACATGGCCGCAGGCGAGACCTACGCGGACGCCAAGAAGAAGGGCGACGCGGCCATGGATGCTCTGGTGAAGGAATTCATGGCGGCAATCGGGCAGTAAGCGGCGCCGCATCCGCAGCCAGCTTCAAAAAAATGCAGGCCCCCGCAGTTTTGCCCCAAAGCTGCGGGGGTTTGTGTTTTGGGGCGCCGCCTTTCTGACGGTCTCCGCACTTCAAGATGCGGCCCCTGTTTCGATTCGACCCTGATGATGCTCCACCCTGCCGCCGCTTTTCTTTCCGCCCTGCTCTCTCTCCAGACTCCCGCCGCGCCTGTGACTGCGCCGCCCTCCGAGGCGGACAGCAGTGAAGCCGCACCGCAGCAGGACGCGCAGCCAACGGGCAGCGGCACAGCTTCCGAAGAAGCGGCGGACGAGGCGGCGGATGAGATTCACGGCAGCGAAGAACTCTCCGCCGATGCGCCCACGCCCTTCACGTCGCTGACCGACGCCGAAGCCCTGTGCCGGGACATGACGCCGGTGGAGAAGATAACATTCACCGTCGAGCTGCCGCCGGACCCTCCCCCGGCAAAGCCGCCGAAGACGAAGGCCGCGCGGAAGCGCCTTGAGGAGCGGCGAAAGAGGGAGCGGCTCAAAGCTGAAAAGAAGGAGCTGGCCCGGCTGAAGGCCGAATTTGTCTCCCGTCAGAACGAGCGCCGCCGTGAGGTTTTTGAGACGGCGCTTTCCTGGGAAAACTTCTCGGACCTGCTGACGGTGACCGAAGAAGAGCTGCCCCGGGAAAAGGAGAATCAGGCGGACAGGAAGGCGGACGATGCAGCCGCTCTTCCTCAGGCTGCGGACGGCACAGCGACCTCCCCCGCTGAGGAGACCAGGTGCGCGGAAAACGTTCTGCCGGACGATTCGGTCCAGTGCGTGCCGCCGCAGCCCGCGCCTCCTCCGAAGCCATGCCCTCCCGCCGCGCCGCCTGAGCCCAAAATCACCTCGCTTCGGCTGGAGCTGCGCCGCGCCTTCGTTCTCTCCGATGGCAGAGTGAAGCTGTTTGACCTGAGCACGGGCGGATTCTCGCTCGTGCCGACCGAGGCGGGACTGACCGGCGGGCGCCTCCGCAGGGCTTTGAAGTCAGGGGCAGTGCAGCTCACCCTGCGCTGGCGGCCTGCCGCGGCAGAGGCCGTTCCCTGCACGCTGAGCCATCTGGGGAACGCGGCCGTCTCCGCCGATTTTGACGAGGTGCTGCTCACCGCAGACGGCGCCGTCCTCGCGCAAATCAGCGATGAGCATGCAGAGCCGCCCCCGCAGCAGCCCGAAAATCAGGAATCAGACGCCGGCGCCGCTGCTCCGTAAACAGACGCTATCTGAGGCGCCGGACAAAGCGGGCGATGCGCTCCAGCGCCTTGGCAATCTGATTCGTGGAACTCGTGTAGGCCATGCGCACGTAGCCCTCGCCGCACTCGCCGAAAGCCGTCCCGGGAATCGCCGCCACCTGCTCTTCGTAGAGAAGCCTCTCGGCAAACTGCTCGCTGTTGAGTCCCGTCGAGCGGATGTCGGGGAAGCAATAGAAGGCGCCCTTTGGCTCGAACGTCTTGAGTCCCACCTCATTGAGGCCGCTGACCAGAAGCTGGCGCCGCTCGTCGTAGGCCTGCCGCATCTCCTCCACGGCCTCGTCGCCATTCTCCAGCGCCTCGATGGCCGCGATCTGCCCGACGGTGGGCGCCGACATGATGATGTACTGGTGCGTCTTGCGAATCGCGGCAAGGAGCGTCGGGTTGGCGGCGATGAAGCCGACCCGCCAGCCGGTCATGGCGTAGTTCTTCGAGAACCCGGCGATGAGAATCGTCCGCTCCTTCATGCCCGGCAGCGAGGCAAAGCAGGTCTGCTTGAAGCCCGCGTAGATGAGCCGGTCGTAGAGCTCGTCGGAAACCACGAGGAGGTCGTGCTTCTCGGCCACGCGGGCGATGTCCATCAGGCGCTCTCTGGGGAGCACCGCGCCCGTCGGATTGTTGGGGTAGCCGATGAAAATCATCCGCGTCTTCGGCGTGATTTTGGCCTCGATGTCCTCTGCCGTGACCTCGAAGTTGTTCTCCGCGTAGGTCTCGACGACCACTGGAACGCCGCCCGCGAAAACGACCGAGGGCTTGTAGGCCACGTAGGAAGGCTCAACGACGATGACCTCGTCCCCGGGATTCAGCAGCGAAATCATCGTCAGCTGAAGCGCCTCGCTGCCGCCCACTGTGATGAGAATCTCGTCCTCGGGGTCGAAGTGGACGTCGTAGAGCGCGTTGTATTTGCGGGAGAGCGCCTGCCTGAGCTCCAGAATGCCGGAGTTGGACGTGTAGTGCGTCTCGCCGCGGGCCAGCGCCTGAATGCCGACCTCCAGAATGTGCCGGGGCGTCGTGAAGTCAGGCTCGCCGATGCCCAGCGAAATAACGTCCTTCATGGTGGCCGAGATGTCGAAGTAGCGGCGGATGCCCGAGGGCGGAATGGACTGAATGCGTTCGGCGATTCTGGTGCAGCTGGGTGTGAGCGGCATGCGGCGTAACTCCTGTTGAAGCAGCAAAACTTCCGGGAAGGAGCGCGGCCCTGCTGTCGGGCGCGGCCCCCTGAAAAAAAAGCGGCGCCCTTCCACGAGGGGAAGGAGGCCGCGAAATCACATCAGGCGCAGTCCTCTGAGCCTGTCCGGCGGGAGCTCAGGCGTAGAGCTCGGTGAAAATCTCCCGCAGCGCCGGATTTTCACGGAGGACGTTCAGCGTGTGGACGGCGTGATGGCGCGTGTAGCCATTGCCGATGAACATATCGACGTCCTTGCCCACGCCCTCGGCCCCCAGCGCCGCCTTGGTGAAGCTCACCGCCATCGAGAAGAAATAAATCATGCCCCTGTCGCGGCAGCTGAGGATGGCGGCCATCTCGGTGTTGGGCACGTTGGCGCAGTTAATCACCACGTCGCAGAGACGCCCGCCGGTGAGGGTCTCGACCTGCCGCAGAATCTCCACGGGCTTCGTTGCATCGGCAGCAAAGACATGGTCCGCGGCGCCCAGGCGTCTGGCATTGGCCGTGTCCGCCTCAGAATAGGTGTTGGCAATCACGCAGCCCTCGACGCCCGCGCGCTTCTTCGCTTCGTGCGAGCAGAGCATCCCCGACTTGCCGCCGCCGCCGATGATGAGGACCGTGTCGCCGGGCTTGACGAACCGCGCCACCTGAGGCGCCGCGCCCGCCACGTCGAGAACAGACAGCGCGAGCTTGGGAGGAATGTCATCCGGCAGCTTTGCCCACAGGCCGCTCTCAAAAAGAATCGCCTGCCCGTCGATATCGACCTGGTCGATCTCGGAGCGAATCTCACGGATGGCGTCGATGCGGAGCGGCGTCAGCGAAAGGGAGACGAGCGAGGCGATGCGGTCGCCCTCCTTCAGGTCGATTTTCCCTTTGAGCGCGCCGCCAATCGTGCGGACGCGGCCGATGAACATGCCGCCCGAACCCGTGACGGGGTTCTGATGCTTGCCGCGCTCATCGACGATGCCCTTCATAATTTCGGCAATCTTCGCCTTGTCGCCGCCCGCCTGCCGCTCGATCTGCGTGAAGCTCGCCGAGTCGATGTTCAGGGTCTCCACGTCGCAGAGAATCTCGTTGTCGCAGACGTCGCCCTCGCCCATGGCGTTGGAAATTTTCAGCGCTGTCTGTGGAAGGACGCCCTTGGGCTCGATGACGCGGTGCAGGCCGTAGATGTCTCCGTGTTTCATTCTGTCGCTGCCTTTCATCCCGCCGCCTCCGGCAGGGTCAGGAACACACTCCCCCCTCCAAAAAAAGCGCGCGCCCCTAGCACGGGTCCCCCGCAGGGGGAACGGCTCAGTGCGAGGTCAGCAGCAGAAAAAAAACGACATTCAGGGGAGGATTTTGCGGCGGTTTTCTGGCAGGGGCGCCCGCTTTTCTCCCACCCGCTCTTCCACCAGGCGGTGCCGTCCCTGAAATCCGGCGGCGTCAAAGGAGTCGGCCGTGTCAACCAGCGCCAAAGGAACATTCACCATCGTCAACGCCCTCGGGCTCCATGCCCGGGCGGCGGCGCGCCTCGTCAAGCTCACCGGCACCTTTCAGTCGGACATCTATCTGGAGAAGGACGGCCAGGAGGTGGACGGCAAGAGCATCATGGGCATTCTGATGCTGGCGGCGGCCAAGGGGAGCCAGGTGAGCGTGCGGACCGAGGGGGACGACGCCAAAGAGGCCATCGCTCAAATCGAGAAGCTGTTCGCCGAAGGCTTTGGCGAAGGTGTGGGCTGACCCATGACGTTTCTGAGGACTGAGGGGAGACAGTTTTTCCAATGACGGAGCCACTCACGATCAAAGGCGTCGGTGCCAGTCCGGGGCTTGTTGTCGGCCGTGCCTTCGCCATCGACCGCGCTCGCGTGGACTGCTCCATGCGCCGGCTGCCGGACGATCCCGCCGCCGTTCCGCAGGAAAAGGACCGCCTGCTGAAAGCCTTCGCCGCTTCCCGTGAGCGCCTGCGGCGGATTCTCGACACTCTGGAGCCGTCCAGCGAGCAGGCCAGCATTCTGGAGACGCACCTCCTGATGCTGAAGGACCCCATGTTCATGGGCGAGGCCCTCCAGCTCATCGAGAAGGAGCGCATCAATGCCGAGTGGGCGGTGAACCGGCTGGTGCAGCGCTTCAAGGGCGTCTTCTCGGGCATCAAGGACGAGTATCTGCGCGAGCGCTCCAGCGACATCGAATTCGTCGGCGAACACGTCCTGCGCAGCCTCGCGGGCCGCGGTGAGGACATGGAGCCCGGCGGCAGGGAAATTCCCCCCGGCAGCGTCATCGTCGCCCGCGATTTGAGTCCCGCGGATGCCACGACCCTTCTGCGCAGGAGCGAGGTCAAGGGCATCGTCACGGATCTGGGCGCCAAGACCTCTCACGTCGCCATCATTGCGCGGGCAATCGGCCTGCCGTGCATCGTCGGCGCACAGGGTGCCAGCGACACGGTGCGCACCGGCGATCTGGTGGTCCTGGACGGCGAGGCCGGCGACATCACCGTCAACCCGGCAAAGGAATTTCTTGAAAATTTCCAGATTCGCCTCCGGCGCCTGCAGACGGCCGAGGCCGCAGCCCACGCTCTGAGGAAACTTCCCGCCGTTTCGCTCGACGGAAAGCGCGTCCGGCTGATGGGCAATCTGGACGACTCTTTTCAGCTGCCGCTGGTCACTTCCTCCGGCGCCGAGGGCGTCGGCCTCTTCCGCACCGAGATTCTCTTCCTCGACCGCAAGACGCTGCCCGACGAAGAGGAGCATTTTTCTATTTACAGCCGCGCGGTGAAGGCCCTGGGCGGCAAGCCCGTCACCTTCCGCACGCTGGATTTGGGCGCGGACAAGATGCCCGGGGGACTTTCAGGAACGCCTCTGGCCCGCATTGAGCCCAACCCGGCACTGGGGCTTCGCGGCGTGCGCTACTGCCTGCGCCACCGCGACATCTTCCTGAAGCAGCTCAAGGCGATTCTGCGCACCGCCGTTCTGGGGCCGGTGGAAATCCTCCTGCCCATGATCACCGAAATCTCCGAGATTCGTGAGACGCGCGCCTGCATCGAGGAAGCGGCGGATGCGCTCAGGCGCGAAGGCAAAGACTTTCGCAGCGACGTTCCTCTGGGGGCGATGATTGAGACGCCCGGCGCCGTCTGGAGCGCCGACCGGCTGGCCCGCGAATGCGACTTCTTCTCGGTGGGCACCAACGACCTCATTCAGTACGCCCTGGCGCTGGACCGGCAGAACGCAGAGGTCGCCTATCTGTATTCACCCTTCCATCTCGCCGTTCTCCGAGGTCTGCGCTTCACCATCGACGCGGCCCATCAGGCGGGCATCCCCGTTTCCATGTGCGGCGAAATGGCGGGCGACCCGCTCTGCACCTTCCTGCTTCTGGGGCTGGGTATGGACACGCTGTCGATGGTTTTCAGCCAGATTCCCAAGGTCAAACGCGTCCTGCGCGCGGCCAGCGCAGCAGAGGCCCGGGAATTTGCCGACCGCGTTCTGGAGACAGGCGATGTCCGCGAGTGCGAGCGCTTCGTGCGCGAGGAAATGCGGCGCCGCTTCGAGGGGCTCTTCTGAAAAAGGATGCTTCCGGGGCCGAAGTCTGTCGTGCCCGGCTGTCCATCAGCCGCTTCGGTTCGCCATGAAGCATCCCTCATGACCTCGCCTGACAAACTCCCCCGCACGATGGAGACATTCATCCCATGCAAACGACCAGAATCGCCTTCTTTGACGCCAAGCCCTACGACCTCCCCGCCTTCGAGGCTCAGGGGAAGGTCCGCGGCATCGAGTTCAAGTTCTTCGACACTCAGCTGAACCGGGACACCGTGGATCTGGCGAAAGGCAGCGACGGCGTCTGCGTCTTCGTGAACGACACTCTGGACGCCCCTGTCATCGACCGGCTGCATTCGTTCGGCATCCGCATCGCGGCACTCAGGTGCGCCGGCTACAACAACGTGGACCTGAGCCACGCCTTCGGGCGGCTTCACGTGGTGCGCGTTCCCGCCTACTCGCCCTATGCCGTTGCCGAACACGCCATGGCGCTCCTGCTCACGTCCATCCGGCGCGTCCACAAGGCCTACAACCGAACCCGCGAATTCAATTTCAGCCTCAGCGGCCTCACCGGATTCGACCTGCACGGCAAGACGGTTGGCGTCGTGGGCACGGGCCGCATCGGGCGCGTCTTCATCGACATCTGCCGCGGCTTCGGAATGAAAATTCTCGCCTACGACAAATTTCCCGCTGACCTTGAGGGCGTGACCTACGCCGAGCTTCCCCGCCTGTTTGCCGAGAGCGACATCATTTCGCTGCACTGCCCGCTGACGGAAGAGACGCATCACCTCATCAACCGGGACACCATCGGCTCTCTCAAAAAGGGAGTGGTCATCATCAACACGTCCCGCGGCGCGCTCATCGACTCGGAGGCGCTGCTGGACGGCATCAAGTCGCGGAAAATCGGCGCCGCATGCCTCGACGTTTACGAGGAGGAATCGGACATCTTCTTCCACGATTTTTCAGGGCACATCGTCGAGGACGACACGCTGGCCCGCCTCATCTCCATGCCCAACGTCATCGTCACGTCGCATCAGGCGTTTCTGACGGAGGAAGCCCTGAAAAACATCGCCGAGACCACCGTTTCCAACATCCTCGCCTTTCAGGAGAGGGGGATGTGCGAAAACGAACTCTGCTACCACTGCGGCAAACAGGACAGCTGCCGGAAGAAGCGCCAGGAACGCTGCTTCTAGACGGAACGACTTTCACGCCTCTGCTTTTGTCCCGGAGCCGAAGCCGGATGTGATTTCCGCGGCATGCGCGAAACACAAAAAAGGCGGCCGACAGCTCTCAACCCATTCTTGTTTTCAGACCTGCGCGGGACTAGGGGCGCGCGCTTCTTGGATGAATGAGGCCGGCTGATTTTGGAGGGTATATGAGCCATCGGCATTGGAGTTGGACAGGGACGCTGCTTCTCTGTGCGCTTGTTTCCCTGGGCGCGTGCAAGTCTTCCGACAAAGCGACGACGAAGGTGTGCGAGCTGACCTGCACGGAGCCCTCGGACTGCAGCGGTGAGGACATCTGCAACGACGGCTGCTGCGAAGCGCCGCCGCCCGTCTGCACGACGACCGCGGACTGCTGCCCCGGCCAGGTCTGCACCGTCTCCCGCCAGTGCAAAGCCAGCGCGGGCGACTGCCTGACGGACGACGACTGCGGAAGCTCGGGCGACCTCTACTGCATCAACAGCCACTGCGCCCATAAGGCCTGCTCCCCGGACGGAAGCTGCCCCGAGGCCTGGCAGACCTGTTTCTCCGGCGCCTGTGTGGCTTCGACCCCATGCAGCGGCGGATGCGGCGACGGCGCGGCCTGCGTTCTGGCCACCGGCTCGTGCTACCCGGCCTCCAGCTACTGCGGAGACACATCCTTCAACGTCCCGCCTGGCTACATGGCCGTATTTCCCGACTTGGCCAATGTCTTCGAGGGCTGCGACACGCAGAAGCTCAGCTGCGCTGTCGCCGAGCTGCCTCCGCTGACGGTCAACGACATGGGGCGCCACGCCTCTCTCGATGCCGAGGCCGGCGGAACAATTGTGGCAGCCATGTATGATGGCACCTTCGGCGACCTCGTGATTCGCACCTTCGACAGCAAGGGCGAGATCCTCTCCACCCAGTGGGCGGACGGTGTTCCCGAGGGTGCGCCCGTCACCGCCGGCATCACCGGTCCCCGCGGCGGCATCTCCGAGGCGGGCGACGACGTGGGGCAATACACAAGCATCAAAGTCGTCCAGAGCGGCGCCAATGCCGGGCTCGCCCACATCGCCTACTACGCCAAGTCGGACAAAGCCCTGCGCTACATCACGCGCGCATCCGACGGCACGCTGGGCAAGCCCGTGACCATCGACGGCGGCGCCGCATCCGGAGACGTGGGGCTCTACGCGGACCTCGCGCTGTTCTCGGACGGCGGCGAAATGAAGCCCGCCGTGGCCTACTTCCAGAGGTCTGCGGGAACAGAGACGGTCTGCGGCAATGTGAAGGGCACGGACGGCGGCAGCACCCCCAGCCGCATGACCGCCCTGAAACTCGCCCGCGCGACGAAAGCCATTCCTGCCTCTCCCGACGACTGGACCGTGGAGACCGTCGCCTGTCACGTCATGCCCGCGCCCGCCTGCGAAGACTGCCCGCTGGCCTGCATTCAGGACGACGCCGCAGAGAACGGCACCCGCTGCATCACCGTCACGCAGGACTGCCTGGACGAGTCGGGCAAGAAGACCTGCAACTCCAACCAGCACTGTGTCGATGGCGCCTGCCACGAGAAGGCGGCCTACGCTGTTCCTGTGACGAATTTCGCCATGGGCAAGGGGCTCTTCCCCAGCCTGGCCTTCCAGGACGGCAGCAGCACGCCCTTCATCGCCTGGTATGACTCGGCCAGCGGCAACCTGATGCTCTCCTCCAAGAGCGGCAGCGACTGGACCACCAAGCTGGTGGACGGCGAGATGACCTCCGGTGAGGGAAAAACCGTCGATACCGGCGACGTGGGCCTCTACCCGTCCCTCACCTTTGACCGACAGAAGAACGGCGCCGCTGTGCTCGCCTATTACGACGCCACCCGCCGCGGCCTGCGCTTCCTGACAGCCGCCGATCCGATGGCCCTGGCTTCGTCCAATCCTGCCGAACCGCCCGACGCCGAATTTATCGACAGAGGCCACGCGGCATCGGCGGACTCCTACTCGCCACCCGCACAGGTGGGCGCAGACCCCGTTCTGCTCTCCACCGATTCCGGGCTCTACGCCGCCTATCAGGACGCCACGGCTTCCGACCTGGTTCTTCGCGGACGCAACCCGAACGGCAGGTGGGACGAGCTCCAGAGGTGGAGCGAGGGCGCCATCGGCTACTACAACGGCATCGCGCTCTCCGGCGGCAAGCTCTGGCTGGGAACGGCCCAGATCAAAGCCGCGAGCCTCAGGGACAAGCCGCGCCTCTCCAACAGCCATCACCTTTTCAGCTATTCCCCATCGGCTCAGTAAGCGGCTCAGGCGCGCACTGAAGACATCCACGACCTTCAAACGGAGCGGCCTTTCCTTCGGGAGCGGCCGCTCTTCTTTTCAGTCAATGCCAATGCGCCCGCGCAGCTTCCGCCGGAGCAAGGACTCAGCACCATGATTCACGACATTCTCATCTGGCCCGATCCCAGGCTCCGTGAGGTTTCGCAGCCCGTGACCGCCTTTGACGCCGACCTCAAAAAGCTCGCCGACGACATGTTCGAGACGATGTACGCCGCCAAAGGCGTGGGGCTCGCCGCGCCGCAAATCGGCATTCTGAAGCGGGTCGTCGTCATCGACACCACCTCGCAGGACCAGGACCTGACGCCGCAGGTGCTCGTCAATCCGGTCATCACGCTGAAGGAGGGCTCGCAGATTTTTAAGGAGGGGTGCCTGTCCGTGCCGGACGAAGCCGAAAATGTGGAGCGGGCGGTCAAGGTTGCCGTCAGAGCCTTCGATCTCTCAGGCAAGGAATTTACGCTCGAAACCGACGGCACGCTGCTGGCGGTGGCCCTGCAGCACGAACTGGAACACCTGGACGGCGGCCTGTTCGTTGACCACCTCTCTTCGCTCAAGCGCGGGCTCATCAAACGCCGCATGGTTCGTCTGAAAGAGGCCAAGCGCCGGGAAGCCAATTCAGCCAACAAGGAATAAAAATGACGTTGGCCTAAGTCCGACACTTCCATCCTCTCCCCTCCCATTTGGGTCCCCCCAGATAGGACCATTCCCTTTCCGCTGCTCTCACCGCAAATTCTTTGTCAGCCGGTTTCAACCGAACTGACTGACAGGAGCGCAGCGATGGGGAACGTGGATGCGGCTGTCCGGGCCTATTTTGAAAACAACGCGGTTCTGGCCGCTCTGGTCAACGCGGGCATCTATCAGGGCAAACCAGTGGTCCGGCCTGAGGATGTTTCACCGGCAGACACCTGGATGTTGCTGAGCTGACGGGAATTTCCATTGAGCAGGTCAAAGCACTGATGCCATCCTGATTCTCAATGCCGCTCTCCCTGCAGCGGATTATTTTTTCCTTTATTTATTTCTGAATACTTATATTCGTTTTCTGTCTTTTATTTTTTTATCTATCCCTGTTTCTTAATTCTCCCCCAAACCAGATTCAGATGCACTGGCACTGACTGCATTGGCCTCACTGTCTGCCGCATCTGCCTGTTGCTGCTGTTCCTCACGTTTCTTTTTGGCGGCCTCCTCCTCTTCGGCAGCTTTCTTTGCCGCCTTTTCGGCGTCACGTGCGGCCTTCTTTTCTTCTTTTGCCTTGCGCGCCTGATATTTGGCCTCGCTCGACGCAATATCCTTCAAAAGCGACTCTGCTTTGGCGGCTTCCGGCGCGGCAGAAAATTCCGAGCGCAGCCGTTCAACCGCAGCCCGGGCAGCCTCAAACTGCTCCGCGTCACATCTCGATTCAGCCAGACCGACCAGCGCTTCCCCCGCACGCACGCTTTCGGGAAAGTCCCGCATTACAACCTCATAGCGCGCCGCTGCTGATTTATAATGGTCGTGCCGCCGATAAAATTTGGCCACGCTCATTTCGTGGTCCACCAGACGTTCAATGACTTCCTTTAATTTTTCCCGGGCTTCCGCCGCATAACTGGAATCAGGGTATTTCTTGAGAAATTCAGAGAAATTGGAGGCCGCCCCTCTGACGGCCCCCTGGTCTTTTTCACAGGAAGGCGGAATAAAGAATAAATCCATCGGAATATCTTTATAATGCGACAGCGCGATTCTGTATTCCGCGTAATCTACTTTTGGATGGTTCGGGTGCAGTTTGACGAAATTTTTATAGCTCTCGGCCGCCTCGGCAAATTTATCCTGAACAAAGAAATTATCCGCAATGGCCAAATCCGCCAATGCCGCCACCGCGGAATAGGGATGCCGATAACGGACATGCTCAAAAAACTGCATGGCATCCAGATGCCGCCGCTCCTCCATGGATTTGAGTCCCAGCCGATAGTTGCCCTCCGCGTCGGGCGCAAATTCAACTGTTCCGGATGAATCTAGGTGAGCGCAGCCAAATTGGAGCAAAGCCAGCGCCGGCAATAACCAAATAAAAATCGTCCGTTTCATCTGAATTCCAAAGTTTCCCCGGCGAATAACCAAGCCCCCGCAGACAAAACAAAAAGAGGCAACGACCGAAATCGTTGCCTCTTTTCTATTTTAATAACGCTGATGCTTCACTGCACCTGTCAGTTGCCGCATGCGGCAGTGGCTGCTTCGTTCGAGAGGATCAGGAACTGAGCGCACTGAGCAGGCGTCGCGGCGGTATTGCCGCCGGGGGTCGCCAGCTGGCCGTCGCCCGTGATGGCCGCGTTGTATTCCTGAACACCGATCACATTGCCGTCCTCATCAGTATTATCCACAGTGACGCCGATGGAGTAGTTCAGTTGACTTAGCTTCTGCGGCACCTGAGCGGAATTCGGGTTCTCGAGAACAAAGCTGCCGGTCTTCACCTTCACGCCGGCATCCGCGACCAGATTCTTGAGCGCATCCATGCCATAATCACCGGCGGCATTGAGGCCCATCATGCAGTAGCCATCCAGCGACTCGGCCGTCAGCAAGCTGCCAACGAGCGCACCAATATCCCAACTACCAACGCTCAAATTGGACAGCCAGTTATGCACGGCGATGGCGATGGTGGTGCAGGGAATCCAGTAATTGAGCAGCGTCCCCAGCTTTGCCGTGCGGATGTTGGGATACATTTCCATTCCAACCTGATCCGCAATTTCTTCGCATTCGCCTTCTGGGCAGTCGGCTGTCAGACCATCTTTATCTTTATTGATGATGATGGGAGCGACCACCTGCTCAACAAGAATTTTAATCAGCGCGCCGTAGCGAATGTCGAATGAATGCTCCGTCGGCAATGTCACTTTGTATTGACCGTTGCTGAGCTTGGTCAGCTCCATGGGATAGGTCACATCCACCGCCGAATCTCTCAGGTCCGCTTCCTTCATAAAATTGAAGGCGTGACGGCCGCAGGTCTTGTCGCCGCTCTGGCAATCGACAGTGCCGTCATTGCCGAAGCGCCACGTCCAGACCACGTGCGTCCACGATTCGTGAATCTCCAAAGAATTGTCGCTGGCCTGCTGAATCTGGAATCGGGCGCCGACATCAAAGTTCTTAATCATGCCCATCAAGTCGGAGCCAATCAGTTTGATGCTCTTATAAACAGGGCCAAACTGATCAATGTCATCCAGCGCGTCTTCAGCCGCATTGACCGCCAAGGGGAAGGGCTGGATACTGGCTAAAACCGCATTAATCGAAGGGCATTGGGCATTCGGGCTACCCACGGGGTCAATGCCGCAGTTGGCCAGAAGCGTGGTCAAATCCTGACCGTCCGTAAAAGCATCCCAAAGAGATTCACCTAAAAGTGGTATGGTTGGGGTTCCGCCACCATTCGGGTTCTGGCCACCCTTATACTCCCACGCCCACAGCGCGTAATAAATAGCTGTGCCGACAGGGGTATCAAAAATTGCCTGAACCAAATCAAACCACTTCCGCCAATTCTCCGGCATAATGTTGGCGAAGTTAATCCCCATGCGGACATCGTAATCGTGGTCGAAGTCCAAAGCGGGGGCCGGGAGCGTCAGGCTGACATTGGTGGGCGTCGCATGGCTGACAACATCTGACGTCACGGTGCAGGCGGTGCTGACGGTATTCCGCGAACTGTCCACGCCATAGGCATAAACAACCGCCTTGCTGCCCGCGAGAGCCTGTTCCATCGCAACCTGCGCGGAACTCCCGATGGAAATGGTCTTCACCTGATCCGAGAAGCCAGGATAACCGCCTGCCTTAATGGTGCCGCAGATGTCCTCGCCATTCTGGCCAAGACCAACGGCCATCACGTTGACTTCGGCAGAGACGGCATCGGACTCATTGGTGATGGAGACGTTCACTGTTCCGTATGTCTCGTCTTCCGGATCAATAACGGGGCCCGTCGAGCCCTGAACGACGACCGCGATGGTCTGGCAGACCTCAGTCGCAGCGCCGCCGTTGCACGAATTGACGCCGCCGACGGTCGCCGTGATGGTCCCCTGAGCGTTGGAGGCCGCGCTGTAAATAGTCACCGTGGCCTTGCCGTTTTCGTCCGTCTGCACAACGGCCTTGGGCTTATTGGACGAATTGGAGAATGAGACCGTCTTGGCGGGCGACATATCCAGCTGCAGAACGATGTTGGCATTCGCCACGTTCATGCCGCTTGCGGCGTGCTGCAAACGAAGCTCGATGGTTGTCTCCGACTTCTGGTCCATCGAAATTCTGTTGGGCGTCGCCGACAGGGTGACGTCGTACTCTCTAAACTCAAGGGGATTGTCAGGCGGCAGTTCGTCCTCCGGAGGACGCACTGCAGGGGAATCGCCGCAGCCGGCGGCGCCGAACGACAGGACCGCGCCAAGCATGGCCATTAAATAGAACTTTTTCATCGCTCACTCTCCTGAGGAAGTTAGGGGAAAGACTGCGTAAAGCACCTTAAACGCTACCGCTCATGCAAACAAAATCCATCGGACATTTGTCCTATCCCAAATGGGGGATCTGCCTATCTTTTTTCTGTGTCGAAGGGGACGCCGCTGGCGGCAGGGGATCTGGAACGGCCAATAAATCCGGCAAGCACCAACAGTGTCAGAACGTAGGGCAACGCAAGCATTATGCCCGAAGGAAGGACATTGTGCAGGCTTGGGAGGGATGATTCCAAACCAATCCGCAGCGCATTGGCCGCGGCAAAAAAGAGGGCGGCTGAGCAGGCGCCCAGAGGAGTCCATTTGCCGAAAATGACCGCCGCCAGCGCGATGAATCCCTGGCCGGCGGGCATGTGATTACTGAACCGGTCCAGAGTTGCGATGGAAAGCGCGCTGCCGCCCATGCCGGCCAAAAGGCCGCTGGCAATGACGCAGCCGTAGCGGATGGCAGAGACACTGACGCCCAGTGTCGCAGCTGCCGCGGGCTTTTCGCCTACCGCCAGAATCCGCAGGCCTAAGGACGTTCTGTAAAAGAGGACGTGCATGGCCACGGGAATCGCCAGGGCAATCCAGGTCAGCCAGGTGTGACCGCAGAGCGTCCCCAGAATGGGGATGTCTTTGAGAAAAGCGAGGGACACACGGCCAATCGTCGCCGAGCCCGCCGTGTCCGTGTTTCCGTACATGGCTTCCACGAGGAACGTGACGCCCGCCATCGCCACCAGATTGATGGCGACGCCGCTGATAATCTGGTCGCTGCGCCAGCGGATGGACAGCCAGGCATGTCCCAGCGCCGCGATGCCGCCCGCCAGAATGCCCAGAGAGAGGCCCGCCCAGGCATTGCCCGTGGCCAGAGCGCCCACCGCAGCGAAAAAGGCCCCGAGGCGCATCATGCCTTCGAGCCCCAGCGCAACCACGCCGGAGCGCTCGGAGATGACGCCGCCCAGTGCCGCCAGAATGATGGGCGGCGCAAAATCCAGCGTCGAACGAATCACGGCTTCGATGAAGGCGAGCATGCCTATTCACCTCCCTGAGCTGACCGGGCTTCGCGGGCCGCTTCCTGTCCGCCTGGCGCCGAAATCTCTGACTTCTGTGTCACTTTCGTGCCCTTTTCCGGCGCATCCCCGCCCGTGTTTTCCGGATTTTCCGGAGCAGCAGACGCCCGCTCATGCACCCTGAGGAAAACGTGCTCCATGATGGCGCGGCCGGCGATGAACAGCAGGGCCAGCCCCTGAATCAGCTCGGGAAACGTGCGGTGGATGTGAAGCAGCTGGAGCGCGGCGCCGCCGGTGCGAATCACGCCGAAGAAACAGGCCGCCAGCAAAAGTCCCAGAGGATGGTTGCCGCCGATGAGGCTGACAGCGATGCCGTCGAAGCCGTAGCCCGTGCGAAACACCGCTGGATACTGATGATGGATGCCGAGAATCAGCACCGCCCCGGCGAGGCCCGAGCAGGCACCGGAGACAGCCATCGCCAGATAGACGCGCCGCTCCACCGGAATGCCCGAAGCGCGGGCCGTCTCCGCCGAATTGCCGCTGGCACGCATCTCAAAGCCCAGCCAGGTCTTGTGCAGCAGGCACCACACGAGAACGGCGGCCACGACGGCCAGCAGAATGGCAAAGCCCAGATCGCTCCTCTGGCCGAAAAAACGGGGCAGCTCCGCTGTGGGGTCAATCTGGGCAGTGCCCGGCAGCGAGTTCCCCGTCTCGGAGCGCGCACTCAAAGGCCCCGTCACCAGCCAGCTCTCCACCAGATAGATGGCGGTCCAGTTGAGCATGATGGTCGAGATGACCTCGTGGACGCCGCGCCGGACCTTGAGCCAGGCGGCGATGAGCGCCCAGAGCGCCCCGGCCAACGCAGCCGCCAGAAGCGCCAGCGGCAGATGAATCCACGCTGTCCCGGGGTGAATGGCCTGCCCCACAAACGCGGAGGCAATGGCGCCCGCCACGAGCTGACCTTCACAGCCGATGTTGAAGAGCCCCGCGGCAAAGGCCACCGCCACGGACAGGCCGGTGAGCGCCAGGACCGAGGCCTTCACGCTGGAATCGCCCAGGCCGCGCAGCGTCCCCAGACCGCTCAGAAACATCTTCTGATAGCCCGCGATGGGGTCGCGCCCGGTGAGCCAGATCGCGATGAAGCAAACCAGAAGGGCCAGGCCCACCGCGCACAGCGGCAGAAGCAGCGGATGATTCTGCGGCGCGGTCAGTCGTGCCGTCAGGCTGCGAAGTCTGCCGAAGAGTCCTGAGCCGGTGCTGTGTCGGATATCCGTCGTCATGTCGAAGAGTTTCCTGAGCTTTCTGCTGAGTTTTCCGCGCGTTCCGCTTCGGGCGAAGCCGGCGTCTCCGGTGGCGTCTGCTGCTGTTCTGCCTGTGCGACAATTTTTACGAACGCGTCCTCCAGGCCGGGCGTGCCTGCCAGCTCCCGAAGCTCGTCGGCAGTGCCCTCCGCCACGACCTGCCCGCGCGCCAGAATGACAATCCGGTCGCAGACGGCAGCCACTTCCTGCATCACGTGGCTCGTATAGACGACGCAGCGCCCTTCTCCGGCCAGAGAGCGGACAATCTCGCGCATGGCACGCGTGCTCATCACGTCGAGGCCGTTGGTCGGCTCGTCAAGCAGGACATTCTGAGGGCCGTGAACCAGCGCGCGCGCGATGGCCACCTTGGTGCGCTCACCCTGAGAAAAACCGTCCGCCCGGCGGTCGGCGATGGCGGTCAGGTCCAGCCGCCGGATGAGCTCGTCAATTCGCGCCTCAAGTTCATTGCCGGAGAGGCCGTTCAGCTCGCCGAAGTATCGAATCTGCTCGCGGGCGGTGAAGCGCGGATAGAGCCCCCGGAGGTCGGGAAGAATCCCCAGCGTGCGGCGCGCCGCCTCTGGCTCCGCGGTCAGGTCAATTCCGTCGGCCAGCGCCGTCCCCGAAGTGGGCCGCACCAAGGTTCCCAGCATGCGCATCGTGGTCGTCTTGCCCGCGCCGTTAGGTCCCAACAGACCCGTGACCGCCGCGTCCTTTGCCGTGAAGCTGACATCGCGGACGGCAGTCACCTCGCCAAAACATTTTTGAAGATGCCGCGCCTCAATCATCGGCTTCTCCCACTCTCCCCTTTTCGTTTGCTCCGGCTGCGCGCCTCACGGCTCAGGCCCGGCGAAGGACAGAAAAAACGGCGGGCGCGCCATCTTCGCGATGCAGTCGGCATCCAGCCCGTCGGGCTGAGGCTTCTTCAAAAAAGCCGCGATGACTCGGGGGGCACATCCGCGGTTGGACACGCTGTGGGCAGCCCCCGGCGCCACCAGATGACGCGAATGCGCAAACCCACGCGCCGCACGCTCACCATTCGCGGGCGGCGTCACGGGGTCCAGCGCACCCGACAGCACGAGAAGCGGAACCTCCGAAGTCACAGGCTCCTTCATCTCGTCCGGCAGAGGCATGCTGGGCCAGAACGAACAGCTCCGGGCATAGCCCGCCATCGCCTCCTTCACGAAGAGCCCGCTCTCAACATCGGGAAGCGGGCCAGCGGCGGTTTTGACCTTCTCACCCGCGTCTGTGCCGGCGCCGTCCGCGGCCTTCGCGTCCTGCATGTCCTCGCCGCAGAAAACGGACATGTGCATGCCCATGGCGATGACGCCGGCCGAGCCTGTGGCCAGGTCCGCCTGCGCCAGAAAGGCTCGTCCGTCGCCTTTTTCGAGCGCGTCCACCGTCAGCGGCACGAGGGAGGCGAGGTCCGGATCGTAGAGAAGGAGGCGCAGAATCGAGGCGAACATCTCTGCCGTGACGTCCGCTTCTGAAGGCTCTCCGCTCAGAGGATCCGGCACCGAAATTTTCAGCGGAGACTTCATCAGCCTGTCCGTCAGAGCGCCAAAGCGGCGGGCCATGTCCGGAAAAGCGGCGGCGCAGCCCTTGTCGGCAGCACAGTCCGCAAAAGTTTTCGACAGCGCGGCAGCGGCGTCGCGCCCCATGGTCTCCGACAGACGGACATCCGGCGGCACCACGCCGTCGATGACCGCGGAACGAACGCTCCCGCCATAGCGGCGGATGTAATTGAGGACGACGCGCGTGCCGTAGGAGACGCCCCAGAGATTGATGCGGCCGTGTCCCAGCGCACGGCGAACGGCATCCAGGTCATCCACTGCCAGAGAGGTCCCGTAAAAGCGGAGGTCGGCTTTCGTGGAGAGTTCCTCCAGGCACTTTCTGATCTGCGCCTCGCCGGGCTCCCCCGCCTGCCTGAAACGCGCTGCCGCCGTCGAAGGCTTATCAGCCTCATCGCAGGTCAGACTGGGCTCGGAACGCCCCGTTCCCCGCTGGTCAATCAGAACAACGTCGCGCTCGCGCCGAACCTCGGACAGAAGCCGGGCGAGCATCGGCGCCGTCTCCTGAGCAGACTGACCGGGCCCGCCGGCAACCACATAGAGCGGGTCCGTTTTGGGCCTCGGCGCACGGGCGGGCATCACAGCAATGGACAACCTGACTTTGCGGCCATCGGGCGCCGCCGGATTCTCCGGCCGCTCCAGCACCCCGCAGCGAATCTCCTCGGCAATGCCCTCGGGACGGCACGGGGTGAGGCCAATGGCCGGCGCCGACGTCTCCGATGATGTGCATCCGGCCGCCAGACAGGCCGACAACAGCGCCGCAGCCCATGCTCCGGCCGCGTTTCCCCCATTCTTCCGTTGATTCACCGCGCGCGCCCCTCTTCCCATCTTTGGACCCGGCATCTTTGGACGAAAAAGCATCGTCTATTCGCCAATGGCCTTGATGATCAGCCGCTTGGGCCGCCGCCCGTCGAACTCGTAATAAAACACCTGCTGCCACGGCCCCAGGTCGAGCCGCCCCTTCGTGATGGGAAGAATCACTTCATGGCCGATGAGCAGATTTTTCAGATGTGCGTCGCCGTTATCCTCGCCCACGTTGTGCCGATAGTGAGGCCCCGGCGCGCTGTCGTCGGCCGCGGGACCGGGAGCGAGGCGCTGAACCCACTCCTCGATGTCGGCGTGCAGCCCCGGCTCATCGTCATTCACGAAGACGCCGGCGGTGATGTGCATGGCACTGACGAGGACGAATCCCTCCTGAATGCCGCTCTGGGCGACGACCTCTTCCACGTCGTCCGTGATGCGCTTCAGCTCCCGGCGCTTCCGCGTGTTGAAGACGAGATATTTCGTTTCGCTTTTCATGGTCTTCCCTTCTTCATGCTTCTCAATCTTCCAAAAGATACCAGTGGACTACATGTGCGTCCTTGCCAAACGCGCTCCCCCGTGGTTGACGCGCCCCGCCTCCGGCGGCGCGGCCTTTTCGCCGCCTCCATTTTCACTGTCAAACGAAGGAGTGACCCCTTGAAAACGAACCGTTTCCTGACGTGCCTCTCTGCCCTTCTGATGCTCCTCACGGCGCCGTCCTGCGTCCTCAAGAGCACCCACGAGGCGCTTCAAAAAGAATACGCCGACACGAAGCAGGAGCTGGAAAGCCAGAACCAGGGCCTGCGGGACGACATCAGCAAGCTCAAGGCTGAGGCCGAGGAACTGGGCAAACAAATCAGCGGCCTTGAGGACAGCCTGGCCAAAGTGAAGGCCGAGAAGGCCGCGCTGGAATCAGAAAAAGCCGCCCTCGAAGCGGACAAGGCCGCGCTGGAGCTGGAGAAGTCCACGATGCTGAGCAACACCAAGCAGCTCCAGGCCTCCATCGAAGAGATGCAGGCGGCGCTGGCCGATCTTTCGAGGCGCAAGGCCGAGGCGGATGCCCGAATCGCCGAGTTCAAGAGCCTGCTGGCCCGCTTCAAGTCGCTCATCGACGCCGGCAAGCTGAAAGTTCAGATTGTGGACGGCCGCATGGTCGTCGTTCTGGCCTCTGACGTTCTCTTCGCCTCCGGTTCCGCCAACCTCTCCCGGGACGGCAAGGCCGCCATCGCCGAAGTGGCCGTTCTGCTGGCCGACATTCCCGACCGCAAATTCCAGATTGAGGGCCACACGGACAACGTGCCGATTCATACGGCCGTCTATCCGTCCAACTGGGAGCTGGCCAGCGCCCGGGCTCTGACGGTCCTCAAGACCATGGTTGACAATGGCATGGCCGCCGACCGCATCAGCGCCGCCAGCTTCGGCGACAGCAAGCCCGCCGCGGACAACGACACGCCGGAAGGCAAAGCCGCGAACCGCCGCATCGAAATTGTTGTGACGCCCGACCTGTCCACGCTCCCCGGCTTCGACGAGCTGAACCGCGTCTCCTCCGACAGCGCCACTTCCACCTGACGAAGGGACAGAGGTGAGGGCAAAGCCCCCCCGCTCTTCTCCCCATCGACAGCCGTTCCGGCCATCCCGCCGGAGCGGCTTTTTCTTTTGACGCTTCCGTTCAGGCGTCAGGCGTGCCTCCAAAGCGGCGGCAGCCAATAAAAAACGCCGATGTCTTCTCTGGAGACACCGGCGTTTCAGTTTTCGATTTCTGATTTTCTGGCTTCAGGCGCTGCCGCTCAGTGGTTGTTTCCTTTTTTGAGCTCGGTCAGGACCAGCTTGGCCACGGCTTTCAGCGTGTCGAAGACGCCCGCTCCCGTGGGTGCGACCGCGTTGAACTCGGGAACACCATTGGGATTCAGCACCTCGCGCAGTTCCTCGACGGTGGCCACATTGGGCAGGTCGCGTTTGTTGTACTGAATGACGTAGGGCAGCTTGTCCAAGTCATAGCCCTGCTCTTCGAGGTTCGAGCGGAGGTTTTCCAGAGACTCGATATTGGCCTCGAAGCGGTCAATCTGGCTGTCGGCCACAAAAACGACGCCGTCCACGCCCTTCAGAATCAGCTTACGGGAGGCGTCGTAAAAGACCTGACCGGGCACCGTGTACAGATGGAACCTGGTCTTGAACCCCCGAATGGACCCCAGCGCCAGCGGCAGGAAATCGAAAAACAGCGTCCTGTCAGTCTCCGTCGCCAAGGAAATCATCTTGCCCTTCGTCTCGGGATTGGTCTTGGCGTAGATGTATTGAAGGTTGGTGGTCTTTCCACACAGTCCGGGGCCGTAATAAACGATTTTGCAGTTAATCTCGCGGGACGCGTAATTGATGAAAGACATACTGCGGACTCTCTCGGGAAATGAAGGTTGGGGAAAGGAAAAGGTTTCCTGACCGACGTGAATCAGCCGAACAGCGTGTCAATGTCGTCGTCTGAGATTTCGGCGAACGGCGAATTGGCCGACGGCGACTGAGATTTGGCAATGACGTCCTCGACAATCCGGGCCAGGTGCTCACTCGCCTTGGCAACGCGAATCCGCACCAGCCCCTCGGAGGTCTCGTCACCAAACATAACGACAAGTATGAGCTGCGACGCCACAATCGCGATATAGAGGCTGTCGTGCTCACCTTTGTGACACAGGGCCGAAAACTCACGCTCGCCAATGAGCTTGGCCAGGCCGTCCGTCGCCGCGATGTTGCCCGCGGTGAGTGAGGCCAGAGCGGTCGTATCGAGATATTGGTACTCCCCGGTCGCAAGGATCAGCTGTCCGTTTTTGTCGATCAGGAAGACGGCCCGCGAACAGGCGTCCTGATTCAGCTGCTCGCAGACATCGGCAAACTGCTGGAAATCGTCTTCGTGGATCACCATCGGAGCGCTCATCAGCGAAAGCCTCGTCTCAACATTTGTGGGGGACTCAGAAGAATCCTCCGGGTTGAAAAAACAACATGGGCCCCCGTAGCGAGGGGCCCATGTCGGTCGGTCCGTCTGAAACGCGCGGCGTTTATCAAACAGCGGCCATCGGTCAAGGAAGGTTTCTTTACGCTCTGCCCGACAGAGCGCATTCGCTGACGCAGGGCGCGGATGACGAATTTTCAGACGGACAGGCCCGTTCATCGGCACTTTCGCCGCCCTCTCTTTTTTGAGGTTCCCCTTGAAAAAAAATCCTCCCGGCCAGCGCGGCGCCCAAAGCGGCATCAGCACCAGCACCAACACACTCTCCACCAAGAAGAAGCCGCCCAAGGCGCACAGGAAAACGCCCGAAATTCCGGCCGAGGAACTCTTTGAGCGGCTGGACAGGCTCTATCCCGAGGCGGGAACGGCGCTGCATTACACGACGCCCTTCGAGCTTCTGGTGGCCGTCGTCCTCTCGGCTCAGTGCACCGATGCGCGCGTCAATCTGGTGACGCCCGCGCTGTTCGCGCGCTTTCCCTCCCCCGCGGAAATGGCGAAGGCCTCGCCCGACGACATTGAGCCCTTCATCCGTTCGTGCGGCCTCTTTCGGAACAAAGCGAAAAATCTGGCTGCTCTGTCGCGGGAAATTGCGGCGTCGTTCGGCGGCATTGTGCCGCAGCGCCGCAGCGAGCTCGTGAAGCTGCCCGGCGTCGGCGTCAAAACGGCAGGCGTGGTGTCCATGCACCTGTCGGGGGAGCCCGCTTTTCCGGTTGACACGCACGTGCAGCGGCTGGCGGTCCGGCTGGGCCTCTCCCGCGAATCAACCCCGGAAAAGACCGAAAAAATTCTGGAGAAGCTCTTTGCGCCCGAGCGCTGGATTCGGATGCACCATCTGCTGATCTGGCACGGGCGAAACACATGCAGCGCCATCAGGCCCGACTGCCCGAACTGCGGCATCCGCGACCTCTGCCCGAAAATCGGCGTTGCTCCCAAGTCGACGGCGAAGGGGAGCTAAAAAGGCGTGCTCTGTCAGAACAGCCGGAAGCCCAGGCCAACGGCGATGTCGTAGCCCAGCTTGAAGTAGCTGACGCCGCCGTATTGGCGCCAGAGCATCGGCCCCACTTCGAAGCTCAGGGAGACGACGAAGACATCTGTCAGCGGCAGCTCGATGCCCGCGCCCAGAAGCAGTCCAAAGCGCAGAAGCCCCGTGCTGCTCAGGGGAATCTCCAGAGGAATTTTGGCGGTGGCCGTAAAGAGGAGCGGCAGGTCAAAGCCGTGCGTGAACGTTCCTAGGAGCCCGAGCCGAAGCCCCTGTCCCGGCCGGTTTCGGTCTTCGAGTCCCCGGGCGCCAAACGAGCCAAAGGCGCCCAGCTGTCCCTCCAGCGAAAAATCCCGCCGGGCATTCTTCCAGAGCGAGCCGCGCCCCGAGGCCACCAGCCACAAGTCGGTCAGCGTGTAGTCGAAGCCCAGCTCGGCCCCCAGCTCGAAGCCGTCCATCCCTTCGCGAAAACCGACTTTCAGCTCCGGATAGCCAAAGGTCCCGTAATAGGACAGCCCGCCCCGCTCCAGAGGTGCGAGCAGCGCGCCGCGGGCCTGCACGCCGGCAGCAGATTTTCCCTCAGAAGACTTCTTTGCCGAGTCCTCGCCGCTCTCTTTGTTTTCGTGAGCTGCGGCGAAACTGGCCGCCGCTGAATCTCCGGCCTGAGCCACATCGGCCAGAGGCGCATCCGCGTCCGTTTTCGCGCCCGCAGCATTTTCCTCGGACGGAGCGGCCTTTTCGGCATCTGAATCTGACGAAGCAGACTTCGCCTCTGTGGCCGGCGCCTCCGGCGGCGCACTCGACTCATCTGATGCCGCCAGAGCGCTCTCCGCGTTTTCCCGAACGGAAGGCGCTGCCGTGCTGCTGCTCTCCCTGCCCTCGTCTGCCGACGCCGACTGGACCAAAAATATGCCGCTGAGAATGAGTGCTGCTGCGATGGACATCCGGGACACCCTGATTCCTTCCTGACGTGACTTCACGGCGCGGCCCAAAAGCCGATTCACTGCGCCTTGTCGAGAGCGGAAGCGCGGCAGCAGACGAGGACCATGTCCGTCAGGTTGGTGCCGCTGGCAAAGGCCGGGAGCCCAAGCCCCAGGCGGCGCAGGCAGGGCGACGCATCGAATCTGTCCAGCGCCTCCGGCACATTTTCGCCCATCGCAGAAGCCAGAGCCGCCGTCGTTCCGTCAGCCACGGCGCCTGCCAGATCCGTCGGTCCGTCGCGGCCGTCACTGCCCGCACACAGAATCGCCACATCGAGCCCGGCCAATTCGAGGGCGAGCCGGAGGGCCAGCGTCTGCATTCTGCCGCCCTCGCCGCATTTCTCCGGCACATCCAGCGACGGCTCCCCCACTGCGATGAGCACCACCGGACCGGCATTGCCCGCGGCCGAGAGTTCCTCACGGACCGCGCCGCACATCAGGTCCGTCAGCGCCTGCAAATTTCCCTGAAAAGACGAGGCGGCGACGCGCGCGCTCATCCCTGACTTCGCCGCTCTGTCCATGGCGGCAGAAGCCAGCGCAGCCGGGTCCGCCAGAACGTGATGACGGATGCGCAGCAGCCTCCTTTCGCCGGGCTTGGGCGTCTCTTCGAGCTTTCCCGCCGCGCCCTGAGTCAGATGCACAATGACCTGCGCCGGAATCTGCCCCGCGGGCAGACGGGAAACGACTTCGAGCGCATCGGCAAAAGTCGTCGGATCGGGCATCACGGGCCCGGAAGCCAGAGCCGACAAATCGCCGGAAGGAATGTCGCTGAGCATCAGCGCGGCAATCCGCCCAGATCTGCACCTGGCCGCCAGCCGCCCGCCGCCCAGCTGAGTGATGTGCTTGCGGACCGCGTTCACTTCACTGATGGAGGCGCCGCTCTTCAAAAGCGCATCTGTCGTCCGCGCCACGTCGCCGTGGGTCAGACCATCGGCAGGCAGTGACGCAAGCGACGAACCGCCGCCGCTGAGCAGAAACAGCGACATCTCCTCGGGACGGGCCTCGTCCACCGCCCTGAGCAGCGCCTCGCCCGCTGCCGCGCTCGCGTCATTTGGGATCGGATGGCCGCCGACCATGAGCGTGAACCCGCGGGGAACAGCGATTCTCTCGTGCGAGACGACCAGCCCGGAATGCTGCGCGCGCAGAGCCTCACTGGCCCCGAAGGCCATGGCTGCGGCGGCTTTTCCAAGAGCAAAGACGCGCACATGAAGCGCCGGAATCGGCATCCGCCTGAGCGACTCGCGCACCAGCGTCCTGCCGGAAAGAGCCGCCAGCGTCTCGCGCCACAGAGATTTCAGCGCATCGGCGGCTCGGCGGCTCGTCAGCGCCTTCATCCTTCGTTCGCCGATTCTTCGGGCAGCATGAGAACCGTCTCCGCCTCAGCACGGCGCAGCGCCACCTGCGAGCCCAGGCAGCGAATCCAGACGGGATCTCCGCCGGGACCGAAGCGGCTGACCTCAACCAGCGCGTTGGGCAAAAGCCCCATGTCCAGCATCCGCTGACGAATGGCGCCGTGAGAAACGATGTTGGCGACCCGCGCGCTCTCCCCGGGCCTGAGCGCCGTCAGAGGGCGTGTCGGATGGCTCGAAGGCGCTGGATGGCAGAGCGCGCAGTGGTCAATTGCCTTGGGAGACGGTCCCTCTTCCTGGACAGCGGGCGATTCACCATGGCGCCTGGGGCAGGTGTGGAAGCGCTCAATGACGTTCCCTACCTCTGGACACGACCCCAGGAACTCAAAGAAGCGCACCAGCTGATTCATGCCCTTATCCGTCAGGCTGTGCTCCATGGCGCACGCCTGGGCGTCGGCCTCATCGGCTGGCAGCTGCAGAACCTCGGCAAAAAAGCGGCAGAGCATCTTGTGCCGCGACAGCATTTTGCGGCCGATGGACAGGCCGGAATCCGTGAGGGCGATGGTCCCCCGGCGCTCGTAGCGGAGGTGCCCCAGGTCGGCCAGCTTGCCCAGCGCCACGGAGACGGAGGCCGCCTTGACCGAGCGGGCGCTGGCGATGTCCTTGACCCGCACTTTGCCGCCCGACTGAGACAGCTCGTAAATCGTCTCCAGATAGTCTTCGAGAGAAGTGGAAAGCCCGGCGTCTGCGGCGTGGTCCGCGGGAGGCATACCCTCCGAAGGGATTTTCTCCGAATCTGCCGCCAAATTCTCCGAGGACGCGCTGTGCTCCAGAAAAGGGAAAAGTCTCATGGGCGCGCGCCCCTAGCCACGCCAATCCGGCGCCGCAAGAGGCTTTCTCACTCAGCGCGCCAGCCGCCCGTTCCGCCCTTTGGCCCACAACCCGAATCGGCCGTTGACCCCGGATTTTTCCCGGACTAGGCGCGCCCGCTGCGTCGAGTTCGAGTCCGCCTTCCCAAGGGTTACAGCTGTCCAGAACTGACGCATGTTCACACCCATTCATTTCACTGACCGGCAGCTTCGCCCCAGGATGGGGCCGCCTGCCGGCTGGAAAGGAAACGCAAATGACTCGCTTCTCCAAAATCCTGACGGTCCTGGCTCTGGCCATGGCCTTCGTTTTCAGTTTCGCTTCCTGCACCGTCTCCACCACCAAGGGAGACCTGACCCTGAAACTCCGCTGCGAAAGCACCGTCAACGGCAGCGTTCAGTACATCCCCTGCCTCGATGTCGCCGGAACCGATTCCGCCCGCGTTTACCTCTACGACGAGTCCGGCTACTCCCTCTACGGGACGGAAGGCGTCACGCTCTTCTTTGAGAACGGCACCAGCGACATTCGTTTCGACGACCTCGAAGAGGGCCGTTACAGCTATAAGGTCTATATCTATGGCCACGACGGCAGCGTGATGTATCAGAATGAAGGTGAAAGCGAGACCGGCATTTATTGGCTGGATGTGATTGCTGATCAAAACAATGTCTATGACATTTACAGCTATTACAATGAGCCCGCGACCACCGGCTCGCTGTCCCTCCGACTGGCCAACTTAAGAACTCTGGGCCTCTATGCCGGGGACATCGGCTATGTCTTCTGGGCCGTTTATGATTCAAATGATAATGTCGTCTGCGAGGGCAAGAAGCTCGCGGGTCAGCTCACCAACGACACCATTACCTGCCCGACTGAGCTGTATGCCGGCCTCTATTCCTATGAAATCTATGTGACCGACAGCTTCTCCAATGCGACTGATGCCGCAGGAGCGTGGGCTGACACCGTGCACCTGAAGGCCTACAACAACACCAGGACCCCTGCTTACCTCCTTGATGTCCGTGCCGGTGAGGACAATGTCTTCGACATCATTCTGGGGCTGTATCCGTAATTCGCCTGAGCTGATTGATTGACGTATTTGAAAAAGCCCGTCCGGTGAAATGCCGGACGGGCTTTTTTATTTTGATTATACATTAAGCGTCCCCTTTATTTCTAAAATATATTGTATTTCTAAAAAACCATATATGGCCGCCCAAAATAAAACCCTCTCCAGCGCCGCCGAAGGCGATGACTGAAAGGGTGATTCTCCCGGGCGATTCCCCCCATTTTTTCCTTTGAAGAGCTTCTGATTTCGGACAAAAGGCGCGCTTTTTTGGGGGCCCATTCCATTTGTCCGGCCGCAAACGCCGGCGCCTTTCTTCCGCTGTTCTTCGCCATGTCCGATCCAACAAAACAATTCGACTATCAGGCGCAGCCATTCTGGGACGAGGAGGGCAACTACTTTCCCCCCGGATTTGATCCCCAGACGGGCGAATGGACCGACCAGGCATTTGCCGATGCCTACGCACAGGGATTCGTCTGGGACGCCGCCTCGCAGCAGTGGGTGCAGGCGCCCGGGCAGCAGGCTTTTTCCGGAGAGGACGCCGGCCTCCAGGCTGCGGATTTGTTCGGGGAATCAGTCCAGGAGCCCTCCGAGAGGGAGCATGCCGCCGCGCTGGATGCACGCTGTGCGGAAGAGGCCAAACAGCTCGAAGAGGCCATTGGACGCGTTCTGAAAGAAGAGAACGGGGATGAGGACGAGGACAGGCTGTCTGAGCGGACGGCACAGGCGGCTTCCGACATTCGGGCGCTCCTCGATTCCGTGGCCCGGGGCGGCGACGAAACGACTGTCCTGACGGCGGCAGTTCCGGACGCGCTGGCAGCGGAGGTCACGTCTCTGGTGCGCACGGCGATGCCCGCTGCCCCGGAGCAGCTGCGGACGGTTCTCACCGCTGAAACGGATGAAGCCATCCGGCACGCTGAACAGGCCGAGTCTCTCGATGCATCGGAGGAAGCGCCCCCGCCCCTCTATTTCATCCGGAAATCGGATTTGGCGCCGCGTCCCGACCAGCTTCTGAATGACCCTGAATTCTGGGCCCTGGCCGCTCAGCTGGACCAGCTGCAGGATGACAGGCCGCGTCTGAAACAGGATGGCGAAGACGCCACGGATGATGCCGCTGCGCCCTATTCGCTGCCCGCCGCCAACGAAAATGAAGAGGACCTCCAGGGCGCTCTCAGCCTGAAAAATGGCCTGCCCCTGCCTCTGGACTTTGACGGCGAAAGCCCTGCGCCCGGCACCGCGCGCATACTGGACACCGACGAGTTCTCTCTGCCGACATCGCTTCAGAGCTTTATTCGCGCAGACAACGTGCTGCGGGCTGTGGCGCCTCAGTGCCTCGACCTGGACATCTACCTGCCGCTGGATGACCCCCGCCCGGAAACGCTACTCGTCGATGGATGCCGCGTGGGACCTGACGGAAAGCCCGATGCGTCCAACCGGCCGTCCGCGCCTGCCGATGTGGAACATGCTTCCGCGCTTCCGGCCATCCAGGTGCGGCGCCTCACGCCCAATCCTTTCCACACCAACAGGCCCGGCTCTGAGCCGCCTGTGGTCAGGCGTCCCAACAGTGCGCCTCCCAGAGAAGAAAACTCGAACGAGGCATCACCCCTGCCCTCCGAATTTCAGATGCCTTCGGTCCGTGTGCGGCTCAAAAAACCGGCCACGGACGGGACAGCCGCTTCATCATCTCAGCAGCGGCGTCTGGGCACCGGAGGGGCATTCATCGACGTGGTGACGCCCGCGGATATTCCTTCCGATGACATCGAGCTGGCGCTCACGTCCGCATGCCGCAGGCAAAGCAAGCCGCCGCATGCCGCCGAAACAGAGTCGCATCCGCAGAATCCTCTGGGAAAGACGAGTTCGA
Organism: Myxococcales bacterium UBA1203; assembly: GCA_002309695.1. Lineage (GTDB taxonomy): Bacteria > Myxococcota > Myxococcia > Myxococcales > UBA5297 > UBA1203. Next base: position 35,944 of record DBXV01000023.1, read on the forward strand.
GCCTGCCGCCCATCGTCCGGCCTGCGCCCACCTCGCGCCTGGCCAACATCTCGCCGCTGCCGGGGCCCCATTTCTTCAGCAAAAACTCGCCCGGACTGGTCAAGCCCATCCCCGGAAACGGCCGCCAGCAGCTCTCGCAAAAGCCGTCGGCCGCCGTCCCGGTCTCGTCCAAGCCCATCAAGCTCAACGGCACCTACACGGTCCTCTGCCGCCTGATGACCGGGAACAGGACCATTTCGGGCCGCCTGCACAACCCGACGCTGACGGCGCCCTCCCTCACCATCGAGGTGTCGCCCACCGCCCAAAAAGTCGAACTGAAGACGAAGGAAATTCAGACGATTTTCTTCCAGCGGCCCAATTCCGACACCTTCCGCCCATCGGGCAGAAAAGCGCGGCTGATTTTCCACGGCGGCACCCAGCGGACGGGTTTTCTGCCCATCTACGATCCCCATGCCATCGGCTTCATATTCTTCCCTCTCGAGAGCGAGCAGACGCGCTACGGCTACTGGTTTGTTTACCGGCAGGCAGTGGCCTCCATCGACTTCGTTGACGGCTGATGGGCTGACGGATGGGCGACGAATGACGAGACGCGGACCTCTCACTGCGCAGCTCTTTCATCTGCACCGCTGGCTTCCCGCCGCGCGCTCTCTCCTCATCCTCTGCGGCATCGCGGGGCTCTTCTGCTTTGAGGCTGCGTCCGCCATCGCCCGGCTTTCGGGCGGCAGCGTCACAGGCGGCGACGCGCACAGCGCCGTTTTTTCCGCGCCGGCCTCTGTCAGTCAGGATGACGCCGCCCGCCAGACCTCAGAGGTCAATATCCGGGAGCGTCTGGAACGCTTTGCCGCGCAGCAGGAGGGCCAGAATCCACGCAATCCGCCGCTGACTCTGGCTGTGCGGACACTTCCGGCGGTTCTGCCTCCGCTTCCGTGGGTGGCTTTCAGCGGCTGTCCCGATGCCGCCCGCCTCTTGCCCCTGGGGGCCATCGCCTTTCGGTCGCATCCGCCCCGAGCGCCGCCCCTTCTCTGAATGAGTCTCGATGCCCGCCGTCTGCCTCAGGTGCGTCACTCGCCTGACGACGGACTGCGGCTTTCAAAACCCGTTCAGGAAGGAGTGAGGCATGTCCTCTCCAAACCAGAAGTCCAAGCAGGACGATTTGGCGAAAGACGGCACTCAGCAGCCATGCGTCGGCTTTGAATCAGGCCGCTCCATTGCTGCCGTCATCGTCATCGTCGTCGTGTGCGCGGCCGCCTATGTGCTCAGCAAAATGATTTGAAGCACAGTGCCGCGCAGAAGCTGAACCGGGCAGGCAGGGCTCATCGCTCTGCCTGCCTTTTTTTGCTCACTCAGCGACGAAGCCTTCGCCGTTTCCGGCCAGACAGCACCGCCGCCGCAGAAAGCCATCCCCAGAGGGCCCACTCAGAAGCGCCGCCCGCGACGGAACAGCCGCCTGCCAGGCTCGACATGTCCCCGCCGCGCTGTCCTTCACCGCTCAAAGCCCCTGACGGCTGCTCAGCACTGCTGCCGCCGTCCGCCTGCTCCTCTGGCTCGGACGCTTCCTGCGCCGTCAGCTCCACGCTGCAGTCCCTTGTCTCCCCCGCCTCCGCCACACAGGTCCTGGACACCGCGACATAACCCTGAGCGCTCACTTCGACGATATAGGTCCCCGCCTGAACGGTGAACGCCCAGGGCACCAGCCCCCGATAGACCGTCGAACCCACGCCGTTGAGGACGACTGTGGCGGGCGCGACCGTGTCCGCGCGATTGCCGTTTCGATAGACCACGCCCTGAAGGACGCCTGTCCCGGGAAGGGGCACAGAGCCGCCGTCCCAGTCATTCTCCTCACCGCTGCCGGCATCCTCGCCGCCGCTCTGCTGGGGCCGGGTCAGCTCCACGCTGCAGTCCGTGGCCGCGCCGGTGCGCACCTGACACGTCCGAAACCCAGAATTGTACCCGGAGGCGGAGGCCGTAACCCCATACGTTCCCGGCTCGACGCTGAATATCCACATGGCGCTGCCGCCGTAGAGGACCGACCCGACGCCCGAGACAGAAACAGTCGCCGGCGCGACCAGGTCGCTCGTGCTGCCGTTTTGATAGACGACGCCCTGGAGGCTGCCCTTGGTCGATGTGCGGGCGAGGCTGAAACTGCAGGTACTGGAGCTGCCGGCCGCGACGGAGCAGTTCTTCGTTCCCGTGTCATAACCAGCGGCCGTCCCGACGAGCGTATAAGTGCCCGCCGCCAGCGTGAGCGCAAAGCGGCCGTCGCCGGAGGTGTAAGCAGTCGCTCCGCCGGCCGAAATACTGGCCCCGGAGATGGCGGCGCCTGAATCGGCATCGGTCAGCAGCCCCGTTATCGTTCCAGTGGTTGGGACAGTCGAAGCGGGCTCAAGTCCAAACGAACACCACTTCTCCGGGAGGTCGGACGGCAGCGTGCATTGGGTGGAGCCTGCCTCGTAGCCGGCTGCGGATGCCGTCACTGTGTAAGTGCCCGCGGGAACCGTGAAGCGCCAAGCGCCGGCCGAGTCAGTGGTCACAGTGCTGCCATTGGCTTTGACGGTTGCCCCCGAGATGCGCGCGCTCGAATCCGTCCCGGCATACACAACGCCCCGGATGTCCCCCGCCTCGGCGAACGTGGGGAACATTGTCAAAACGGACAGCGCCATTGCCGCCGCAAGGCTCGTCCGCGCGCCGGCATTCCTGCCGCTCCTCCTTTTCTTCATCATCTCGCTCCCTTCCGCGCCTCACGCGCGCTCCGCCGCCGGACAAAAAAATCCCCTCTCCAGGCTGTTGTCCGAAGAGGGGATTCACATCGGCTGATGCCGCCGCCCGATTCAGCTGCGGCTCTAGCGAACTTCCAGCTTCATAATCCGAATGTCGCCCTTGCCGTTGGAGAACACCATCGTCGAGGTGGCGGCGTTGTAGCTGGGATGCAGAACGAGCTCGCTGCCCATGTTGACCTCGCAGAACTTCGGCGTCTCGGTCCGCAGGTCAGCCACATGGAGGACAGCCTTCGTCACGTCCTGTCCATCGTCTTCCGTCCTGCTGAACACCAGATAGCGGCCGTCTTCACTGGCGCTGGCGTGGCTGCCGTTGCCGAAGAAGAAGGTCGCGCCATCGGCAATCCTGTAGCCATACAGGCCGGAATACAGGCCGTTGTAGATGACCCAGGCGCCGTCGGCCGTCAGGAAAGGCTCGAAGAATTTGTCCTTGGCCGAAGCGGCGACGACTTTCTCCACATTGCCCTGGCGCAGAATGATGGCGTCCTGCTTCGTCTGATAGACGGCAATGTCTTTGTGGAGCTTGAAGGGCTTCTCTTCCGTGCCGCGGGCGATGGCGGTGAAGCGGAAGGGCGTCTCCCTGAAAGTCTGCCCCGGTGCGCGGTAGGAAATGGTCTGGCTGTCGCGGCTGAAGGCGGGCGCGTATCCCGCGTTGGCGTCCTCAGTGATGGTCTGGATTTCGCCGCCCTTGGTATCCAGCAGATAAAGGCCCTTCATGCCTCCTCTGGTGAACGCCACGCGCTTGCCATCGGGAGAGATGACGGGCGCCATGTAGTCCTTGCCGGAGGCAAACGTCTGGCTGCTGCCCGCCTGGACAAAGGAGTCTGTCTTCAGGGCCGCAGCGCGCTTCCCATCGGCGGACGCCATGGCGGAGGTTCCGAGAACCGCGGCGCCGACGAGAACGGGCAGAGCTTTCATCGCCCGCGAGCGGCGGCGGCGCAGAGCAAAGGCGAAACCCGCTCCGGCCAGAAGCGCCATCATGCCTGCATCCGACGCATCGCCTGCGGCACTGCATCCGAGGATGCCGGAAGATGAGCTGGTGCGGAGCCCGCCGTTGTCAGGCGACGTGCTGTCATTGCCGGACGTGCTGCCCGAAGTATTGCCATTGGAAGAACCAGGCATGTCGTCAATCTCCTCATTGCCGCTGTTCCACCACTCATTTCCATTTCCCGAGGGCGAACTGCCGTTGCCGCTTCCGGACTGCGTCCCCACATCGCCACCGCCAATTCGGGTCAGCTCCACATTGCAGGTCGCAGCACCGCCTGTCACGACAGCGGCGGGGCAGGCATAGGTCTTCGTCTCATACCCCGCAGCCTCCACCGTGACGGTATAGACGCCGGGCTCAAGCTCGAAGGACCAGTCTGCGCCGCCGCGATACATGACAGTCGCTCCGCTGGCATTGAGCGTCACATGAGCGGGGGACACCAGATCATTGTAGTTGCCGTTCTGATAGACGATGCCGTGGAGCGTTCCCGTGGTGGCGGCTGCGGGCAGCTTCTCCATGCTGACAGAGCACCAGACATCCTGATTCGCCGTGACGGTGCAGGACCTGGACGTGCTCAGGTAGCCGTCAGCGCTGGCCCAGACCATCTGCTCCCCTGCCGCGACGCTGTTGAACTGCCACACGCCGTTGCCATTGGCCTTTGTCGTCTGGCCGCCGATGGTGATGGTGCCGTTGGCAATGCGCTTGGTCGAATCGATGCCCTCATAAAGCAGTCCCTTCACCGTGCCAAAATTGGAAGGGACCACGGGGCCGGGATTCGTGCCGGCATCAGCGCCGCCGCTTCCACTATTGCCGCCGCTGCCCGCGTCATGATTCCCGGCGTCATAGGTCCCTGCATCCGTGCCGCCGCTGGAACCGCCCGAACCCGACCCCAGGCCCTGCGACAGGCCGAGGGATGTCTGGAGCGCGTAAAGGTGAGCCAGCGCCGCCGAATCGCGCTTGGAAGCGACGCTCAGATAACTGTTCACGTCCGGCTTGCAGTTATTGATGAACGCCAGCTCGCTCAGGGTGGCCGGCATATTTGTATTTTTAATGACGTAATAGCCCGCCTGCTTTCGTCCCCGGTTGTTGATGGGCCAGACCTTCTGCATTTCATTTTGAATGTTCAGGGCCTGGACACATCCCTTCGACGTCAATGTATTTCCGGAATAGCAATATGTCTCAGTGCCGGTGGCCGTATTGGCTGTTCCTGACGAATTGTTGTGAATACTGACAAAACGGGTGCATCCCTTTGAGTTGGCATATTTCGTCCGATCCGCCAATGACGGGAATACATCTGTATCGCGCGTCATATAAACCGCGTCGAAGTCAGACCTGAGCAGGTAATCCTTTAATGTCAGGCCAATATCCAGGGCCACATCCGCCTCTTCCAATGTGCCGCTGGGCGTGGCCAAAGAATCAATGACACAGCCAAATGATGTCTGCGCAACAGCCCCCGGATCCGTGCCGCCATGTCCAGGGTCAATACATACAGAATAACCGTTGGACGCGTAGGCTGACACGGGGGCCAGCGACAGACAGCAAGCCAGAAGGAAACGATTTCTCATCAACATGGCAGCACCTCCGTGGGCAGATAAAAAGCTGGCGGACAAAACGGCATCCAAAACATCTCCCCCGCCGCGTTCATCCAAACACGTCGAATCATCCTGTCGTAAAAAGAAAAAACAAGGACAAAATCATTTTTTTTCGAGCCTCAGGGGCAAAATCAAAATGATTTTTCTCTGTGATTCAGCTGAACGCATTTTTATTTCGCCGCTGACACATCCTCTTTCGGAAACTTCTAAAAAACCTTGAGATTTCAATAAATTAAACTAACTCACCCCAGCCGGCAGTGCGCGACATCTCTTACTTTTTCCTCATAATCATCACCTGGCTGATATTTTTTTCTGCATCAGTTCATCAATCCACGCACCATTGTTCAAACGAATCAAAAAGCACTTTATAATATATTCTTTAATTAAATCTAATCATTCAAAATCAATAAAAAAGCCCTTCCCACCGTCGCAGGTGAGAAGGGCTTTTTATTGACGCCAGAGAATAGCTGCGCCGGAGGCCCTTACTTCTCAAAATTCAGCGGCGCCATGCGGATGCGGCCATCATTGTCAGAGAAAGCCACCAGCGAACGAAGGACCGAAATGGTGGGATGCAGGACAATTTCACCGTCCAACTCAACTGAACAGGTCCGCAGATTCGCATCCTTCAAGTCCGCAATCTGGAGAACGGCTTTCGTGACCTCGCTGCCATCGTCCTCGGTCCTGGTGAAGGCCAGATAACGGCCATCCTCGCTCACGCTGGCGTGGCTGCCGGGGCCGAAAAACACCGTAGTGCCGTCCGAGATTCGGTAGCCATACACGCCGGTGTGCAGGCCGTTGTAGATGACCCAGCGGCTGTCCGGAGTCAGGAAAGGCCGATAAAAACGGTCCAGCGCGGAAGCCGAAATGACGGTCTCTTCCGTGCCCTGCCGCAGAACGATGGTGTCGTCGTCCGTGGCCCAGGTCCAAACCTGATGCGTCAGATGAAATGGCCTGGCCGCCTTTCCGGATCTGTCAATCAGCTGCTGGGGCATGGCGTGGAATTTCTGACCGGGAACCCGATAGGCGATGCGCTTGCCGTCGCGGCTGAAGCGCGGAGCGAATCCGGCGCCGTCCTCCTCGGTCAGCGTGCGGATGCTCCCCGACGGCATGGCCCTCTTGCCGGCCGCCGGCGCCGACAGCTCGCGGAGATAGAGACCCTTCATCTTTTCCCGCGTGAACACCATGGATTCGCCGTCGGGAGCGAAGACAGGTGCCATCCAGCCGCCGTCAGCCACGGTCTCGGCTTTGCCCGCGCGGACGAAGGGCTGCGCTCTGGCCGCGTCAACGATGCGGATGTCAGCGACTCGGTTCGTCCCCTCAAGAATCGCGGGCGCGTGCCCCGCCTTGTCGGAAACAGAAGCGCCTGCACGCGGCCCCTTCGCTTCCGCAGCAACCTTTGCATCGCGGCAGGACGCACCCTGGCACTCGTCAGATTCACCGCAGGCAGACAAGCCAAGCGCTGTCAAAGATGCCGCCATCACGGCCGTTCCCACACTGGAACGGCGGCGGATGAAGAACGCGCCCAGCGCCAGAAGCGTCAGGCCAAAGCCCGCCGCCGCATCGCCGCTTCCTGTGCTGCTGCATCCGCTGTTGGAAATCGTCACCATCTGTCCTGGGCCGGAAGGATTGGATGAATTGTCGCCTGGCATGCTCTCTCCCGGTTCCGAGGGGTCGAGGACCTCGGAAGGTTCAGTTGGGTCCGGAGTCGCCGGAGAAGAAGCGTCCTCGCCCTGTTCCGTCCCGCTGCCGGCATCCGTCTCGACAACCGGAACATCGGGCGGCACCACGGGGTCATCCCCGCCGCCCGACTGCCGCGTCAGCTCGACATTGCACTGAGCGCTGCCGCCCGCCGTCACCGCCTGGGGACAGGCAAACGTCCTCGTCTCGTAGCCCGCGGCAGAAACCGTCACCGTGTATGAACCCGGCGTCAGGTCAGTGAAAATCCATTCAGAAGCGCCGCTGTAGCTCGCTGAACCGCCGTTATTGAGCGTCACTGTGGCGGGATAGACGAGGTCGCTGGTGCTGCCGTTCTGATAGACGATGCCCTTGAGCGTTCCCGTGGAAATGACCGTGCTGACGGGCTGGAGTCCGAAGGAACACCACTGCTGCGAGCCCGCCACTCCGCTGCAGGTCCGCTCCGCGGTTTCATAGCCGCCCAGCGACGCCCGAATTGTGTAGGACTTACCGTCCACGACGGTGAACTCGAACTTGCCGCTGTCGCTGAGAGCGTAGCCGATGCCCGTGTTCACGTTTTCCACCGAGGCGTTGGGCAGACGGACGGAAGCGTCGGAGGTGTTCCCCACCTGGGCGGCCTTCACCGCGTCATACACAACGCCGATGATGGTGCCGCTGCCGCTGTTGGAAGAGTTGCTCTTCTTCAGGCCAAAGGAGCACCAGGCCGTGCCGCCCGCCGTGATGGAGCAGCTCTTGGTGGCCGTGTCGTAACCGGAAGCGCTGCCCGTCAGCGTGACGCTGCCCGCCGACAGCCCCTCGAAGGCCCAGTTGCCGCTGCCGTCGGTCGTGACGCTCTTGCCGTTCACCGTGACAGTGCCGCCGGCGATGCGCGTGGACATGTCGTTGGTGCCGACACCCACGTCCTGAAAGAGAACGCCCCGCGCCGTGCCCGTCGTAACAGTGGTGCCGCCGCCTCCGCCGGAATTGCCGCCTCCGTCATCCACCGTGCCGCCGTTGCCCTGAGTCAGCCCCAGAGAAGTTTGCAGCGCGTAGAGGTGCGCTCGGGCCGCGTCCGTCCGCTTGGAAGCCACGCTCAGATAGCTGTTCACGTCCGGCCTGCAGTTGTTGATGAACCCCAGCTCCGTCAGCGTGGCCGGCATGTTGGTCTCGCGCACCACGTGGAAGTTGGCCTGTTTGCGGCCCCGGTTGGTGATGGGCCACACCTTGAGGACTTCGGACTGAATGTTCTGCGCCTGGACGCAGCCCTTGGACGACGTGGAATCGCCCGAATAGCAGTAGGTTTCCACGCCCGTGGCCGTGTTGGGCGTTCCCGACGAGTTGTCGTGAATGCTCACAAAGCGGGTGCAGCCCTTGGAATTGGCGTAGCTGCTCCGCTCGCTGAGGGAGACGGTCGCGTCCGTGTCGCGGGTCATATAGACGGCCTTGAACCCGGCATTCTGCAGATAGGTCCGCAGCTTCTTGCCGATGTCCAGGACGACGTCTGCCTCCTCCAGATTGCTGTTCACCATCAGCGAATCGATGGTGCAGCCGAATTTGGCGTAGCACATGGCCCCGGGGTCGTTGCCGCCGTGGCCGGGATCGACGCAGACGGTGTAGTCGCCCGCGCTGGCCGCCTGAGCGCCGGCCGCAGGCATAAGTCCCAGAAGCGCTGCCAATACGAATTTGCCGATGCTGTCTGTTTTCATGTGACTGACCTCCGTCCCTTTCGAGATTCACGCACCAACGCCGGAATTCCCCCAAGGCCCCTCTGAAAAAACGGTGAATTTTAACGGCGGATTTTGCGGATGGCGACGCCTTTCCCGCCAAAAATTCGCGTTTCAGAAAACGCCGGCACAGCTCACTTCGCCTTCTCCTGAGCGCTGTCGGCGTCCCGTTCTTGAGAGACCGTCGGGGGCCGCGGCGCCGCAGGGCGGGTAATCCAGAAAACCAGCAGAGCAGACAGAACAATCAGCGAGCACATCCACGGCGCCGGGAAGCTCACGTTCACGACAATCGGGATGCAGGCCAGGACGTAGGCGCCCAGCGACATGGAGACGATGCCGAGGATTTGCGGGGCGTGGCGGGGCGTTTTCAGGCCGGACCAGCCAAACCAGACGGCAACACCGGCGCCGCCCACAGCCCCCGTCGCGCAGAGCCTGGATGTGACCTGCTCCAGATAGAGCCCCTTCTCCAGCATGCCGGAAAACATCAGCGTGACGCTCTCGGTCTCCACGAAGATGAGCGCCGTCATGCCGATGAAGGTGCCGATGAAGGGCAGAATTTCGCGAATGGCCGGGCCCACAAAAAAGCCGATGAACAGCGCGAGAAGCGCGGCCGCAAAAGCCACTCCAAAGACTGGCGCCCCATAGAGAGCGGCAAACCACCAGGGCGCCGGCATCCAGGCCGAACCCGCCAGAAAAGCGAAAAACAACACGCCAAGGACAACCGCCGCGATTCGCATGAGCCGCACACCGCCTGTCGTCAGAAAGCTGCCCGCCACCGACGCAGGACAGCCGGAATTGAAGAAAAATCGGAACTCTCGTCCCTAAGCCGCCGCGCGAACGCCCAGAAAACTGGCCTCCAGGACGAAGAGCGTCAGGTTGGAAAGCGCGTGAAAAACGATGCCGGGAAGGATGCTGCCGCTTCGCTCGCGCAGCCATCCGAAGATGAGCGCCGGAAAAAATACGGCGAGCCGCCAGACCTGAAAAACAGCCAGATGGCCCAGCGCGAACAGGAGCGCCGTCAGCCAGAAAGCCGGTCCCAGCACGGAACCGCCGATGCGCCTTCCGCCGGGCCACACATCGCGCAGACGGCGCTGCAGATAGCCCCGGTAAAAAAACTCCTCCGGCAGCGCCACCATCAGGAACTGGTCGAGAATGTGTTCCCAGAAGCGCGGCGGGAAGCGCAGCTCCGGCGCGGGCGAAAGGCCTTTTCGATACGGCACGAGCCAATCGAGAAGCGGCCAGTCCAGAGTCTGCATCGCCTGAAAAACCAGCCAGAAGCCCAATGCAAAGACCGGCAGCACGGCAAGAGAAACGGCGAGGCCCAGGCCGAGGTCGCGCGGCCAGCGGGAAAAATCAGCTCCGTAATCCCGGTAATCCTCGCCGCGCCGCCAGACCACCGCGCCGGGCAGATAGAGAAACGCCAGCGCCGCAGCGATTTTGGCGTAGCCCGCAAGAGGCCCCGCGGCGCGCACGAGGATGATGACGGCAAAGGCGGCGGCCCAGAGAAGCAGCGCCTCGCGAAGCGCCTCGCGCCCGCCGGGACGGGAAGCCGATTGGGGCTTCACATCGAGAGAAGCGGCGCCGTCTTCAGGGGCGGGAGGCACAACATCCGCAGGCTGTTTTCCCGAATCCGCTCCTGAGGCACTCCCCAAAGTCTCACGCAACGACTCACTCGATGACGCGGCCGCCGTCTCTGTGCGCTGTTCATCCATTGGTCAAATTGCCCGCGCCGCTGGCTGCCTCGGACGTCGGCATCACGTGCCTCACGCCTGACTCAGAACCCTTCGCCGCTCAGTTCAGCGCCTAGGGCTCTGCCAGGTGAGCAGCAAAAATGGGGGCCACAGATTCGATGCGCAGAAAACCGCCGGACTCCTGAGCCAGACGGTGCGCGCGCGGATGGCTGTCCGTGCACACCACCCCCTCCAAAAGCCCGCTCTCCTTCAGCCGCGTCAGAGCGCCTTCCGGGAAAAGACCGTGAGTCGCCAGCGCCCAGATTTTCTCAGCACCGGCAGCTTTGTAGGCCCTGGCCGCCCCCAGAAGAGACCCGCCGCTGCGAATCATATCGTCGTAAATGACCACATGCCGGCCGCGGACCGGCGCGTTGACAGCCGTCACTTCCGTCGAGCCGTCGTCATGGCGCCGCTTGTAAACGAAGGCAGCGGGGACATGGATGGCGTTCGCCAGCCGTTCGACCCACTTGGCCCGGCCCGCATCTGTGGCCGCCAGCACCAGCCTGTCGCCGCCCAGCTCCTGCGCCAGCCGGCCGATAATCGGCGCAGCGGACAAATGCACCGGCGTCAGATTTCCCTCGAAATAAAAGGTGATGCCCTCGGCATGCAGATCGAGCAGCACCACCTGACATCCGCCGTCGGGAACAGGAAGGGAGGAAAACAGCCGGGCGCGGGTCTTGGCCTTGACCACTTCTCCCTCCTTGGAAACCCGCTCCATGGTGCCGTAGCCGAAGAAAGGAATCACCAGCGTCAGGCGCCGCACCCCCTGCTGCACAAGGCCCGAAGCGAGGTCATACAGCTCAAGCGTCTCGCGGTCGTCCACAGTCCCGCCCACGATAATCGCCGATCGGGAAAACACAGCGCCCAGAATGCGCAGATAGCGCTCGCCGTCAGGAAAGGCGCGGCGCTCCACCGCACCGATGTCAGCGCCAAGCTCCGACGCAATGGCCCGCATCAGGGCTTCATAAGATTCAGTGGCAAAACAAACAGGTTTCACGTCGATGCCTCACTTGTGAACTTGGCCCCAGAGATTCGTCTTTCGTGGAAGCGCAAAATTTTCTGCCTCAAAAACGCGTAGCCGCACCGTCGGCGCGGGCCGGGCCCTATCCACGCAGCCATTCGCACTGTCAATGAAGCCAATGAAGCAGGAGAAAACGCGCCGCCGCATGCCGCGCGTTCATCGCGCCGAACGGAATCAGCCAAAAAAAATTCCACGATTCACTTCAAGGCGCTGTTCCCGCGCGCAAGTCCAAGAGCAGCCAATTCCTCGGGCGTATTCGCCGTCAGAATGGTCCCTTTCGACGCGCCAAAAATCCGGCGGTCCCGTTCAGGCGCAAGCCGGGCCAGCGAATCGCGAAACGAGACTGACTCCGTATCCTGCAAAACGCGCCGGGCCAATTCCGGAGACAGCGACACAGGATGGCCGCTGACGCCGTTCCAGCCAGCCACGGCCAGGGGCACATCGGCCGCCTCCGCAGATAAAACCGCCTGAACATCCCGCGAAACAATTAAGGGATAATCAACGAGGTGCATCACAATCCGCGAAGGCCGAAACGCCAAAGCCGCCGCGAGCCCCGTCTTCACACTGGAAAGCTGCCCCCTCTGCCAATGGGGATTTCGAGCCAGCAAAACATTTTCGGGCAATTCCGAGGCAATTTCCGAAACATGACAGCCCGCGACGCAAATAAGCTGCGTACAGCCGCCTTCGCTCAATACAGCCGCCAAATGCTCCAAAAACGTCAGTGAGCCATCCTGCATGGGAATTAACGCTTTGGGACGCCCCATCCGGCTGGAAGCCCCTGCCGCCAAAATAACCCCCACAACAATTTTAGATGGATTCTGCGTCATAAATCTCAGCTGAATTCGCCGTTAGTTAAAACTTCTAAAAAAACAGACTGCCTATAAAAAAAGCCCCGTCAAAAGGGCTTTCTGCAATCCATGGACGAGACGGGGGTCGAACCCGTATGTCTTTCGACACAGGCTTCTAAGACCTGCGTGTATGCCAGTTCCACCACTCGTCCGGGAAGGGAATCAAAAGCTCGAAAAATTCTATGTTATTACTTAGCTAACTACTTCAGAGTGAGTCGATAAACAATATCTCTCATCTCATTATATTGTAGTAATAAAATCTACACAACTACCTATTTTTTGGGGCTCTCCTGTCCGCCTCCTTTTATCTTTTGTCCGGCTTGAACATCATTAGTTAAAAAACCAATCATATCCGCCATTTTTTCCAATAGGACTGGCTCGCTCCCCACGGGAAAACTTGAATACGCATTACTGCCACTGGCAACGAGATCAATTCTGCGATTCTCACCGAAATTAATACTTACAATATTTGGGAATGGGGCTTTTTCACTGACAAACAGCTGCATATTCGTAGACCCCAGCTTTATAGATAGCGATGCACAATCAAATTTTCCTGCCAATGTTTCTATTATAGTTAACTTTTCATTCTTTTCTATCGATTCACGCAGGATATTTTTAATTCTATTGCTCAACGAGCAGTCAGCTGGTGTATTCCTTTGAACATCAGTTTTGGGAGTGACCGTCTTGGGGACTCTATAAATAACAGATCCAATCTTAATATCTTGCACTATCGCCCCGTCAGAATCCTTTTCTACATGCACAGCTCGGGACCCAAGGTTATCAAACCAAACCTCAAGCCCTACAGTTCCGGAGTTCGAATTCTTCAAAAAAGACAATCGAAAACTCAAATCATTTTTTATTCCATTCTCCATCGCAACATACTCTATCCAGCTATTGGGGACACCACCAGAAGTTATACTTGTAATTTCATCAAGCAACTGCGCTAAGGACAATTCCTGATCACACTGTTTCTGATGTTCTGATTGTAAATTTTGTTTCAATCCACTTCCAGTGGTATTCGTTGTAACATTCAAGGGCAACACCACTAAAAATAAAGAAACTATTAAAGAAAAACTCATTTTTGTTGCATCCTCCCAACCAATATTACAGGACGGCCCACTCCATCAACGATAAAAGCTAAATTTCCTGTAGGCATTGATGAGGTGACTGTTGCTGTTATTGAAAAACTAGATTCATCCTTATTACATGCTACAAAAATTGTTCCTGGGCGTTTTCGCTCTTTATCATCAGAAAGTTCTGTTATAGGTATATCTTGCTCATACACCTCTATATCAAATCCCTGCATAATACCATAATTTCTATAACCAGACCGTCTTTTGTTAAGTAAGCGTCGCAACTTCTCTATATTCTCAGGTGTACAGGGGTTTTCTAATAAAAACTTCTGAACAATAAGCATTGCATCCATCGTTAAAAGCACTGGTGACGCCTCATAGCGCTGAGGAACAAATAAATGACTCGTCCGCCCGTGTGACGTCCCCCCCCCTCCATTTTTATAAATTAATAAAAAAATGATGAAAATTGGGAACATATGAATCCATACAGGCATCCTCCATGACATAAATGTAGCGCCAGAAAGCCAAAAAATATAGATTACAAGGATAAAAAAAAGCACACAGTTGTAGAAAATAAAAAGATCATCCTCAAAAAAATAACCTCTACTCGTTAATACATCAAAACATTTCCGAAAAGCGTCCGAATGAAAAGCTAGAATAAAAAAACAAATACTTCCATACAAAAAAAAACGCAAACCATTAAGCATCTTACAAGCTCTTCCTCTTTTAAAAGTAACAGCACTCTGTGTTATGGAAATGGCAAAACAAGTAACATATAAAAAGCACGCGTATAATAATAATATGCTGACATCATACGCTCAAAAAAGAATGCTGACGCACCAAGAAGAGCCATAAACATTAATGCATACTCTGTTGCAGCTTGACCTACTTTCTCAGAAAAAATCTTTGAAGCTTGTCTCTTTCTCATAAAACCATCCTCCTTCTTTAAAAGTTAATCTAGTTTCGAGAGGAATTATGAAGATTCACTGTAATCATAACCCCCCTATGTGTATTATTTTGCAAGATGCTAAACTTCATAAATCTATCATGCTTCGATAACTCAATCACTGCAGAACCTTTCTTGTCAAAATCAGGTTTATACTCATTAATCTGCCAACCTTTTTTACCAAGAGAATCCCTAATATATCCCATACTCGCAAGCACATCAAACTTTGGTTCTATATAACTAACAAAACCTCCTGCATCTTGGGCAGAAGCAACCTTAACAATCCCTATCGCATCTTCAGAAAAAGGAATTTCATTTGTATGAAGGGCAACATGTCCACTCATAAGCTTCCCATTAACCGGAATTATCGCAGGAAAAACTAACGTTTGTCCAGAGCTATCCAAGATAGAAATATTAAATTGCTCTTCCTGACTCGTCGACAATGCATAAATATTGACCTCCGTTGCACTAATTTGTTCTACTACAGGCGTCAATGATTTTTTTCTAAAATATTTTACATAAAACGATCGAACTTCTTCAAGACTATCGTTCGTATAAAAATAAGACATCTTTATTGGCGTTTCATTCACTTGAATATCTTCTCCCATTGGATATTCCAATGCCCCCGGATACGCTGGAATACTATCCCTATTATAGTCATAAGCTCGCACACCAACGTTCGCATCGGCTATAGAACCATTTGATGCCCCCCCTCTCCCTAAATAAATTCCTCCCAAAAGCATAAAACTACTCACAGAAAAAACACCCATTGTCTTAAAAACTGTCTTAAAGCCCATTTGCCATCACTCCTTCCTACATACACATCTAAAACCGTTTTATAACCCCGTAGAACTGCCAAAGCAGGTTTTCTGACTCTGATGCTGTGGTTGTGTACATCCCATATAATACGTTTTCCCTCCTTTTGACTGACGTGCGTAGATATTATAAATCGGGCTATCCGCTTCCTTATTGGTATCCTTATAAGCGTTAGTTTCAAAAGTTTTTGCCGCAGAGTTAGCGCTATCTTTCATCTTACTATCTTCCATAAACGGATCAGCAGTTGTTTTTGATGTAAAAGTAACGTCAGATTTTTTATGTCTAACATCACTTTCTCCGAGTCCTTTTAGTGCATATGAACGCACCACTGGCTCAAATGGATTCCTGATATTTAAAAAATCTAAAATACCATCGAGATCACTTGAACTCCCCCCACTTCCCGAACCATTTCCTGAATCACCATTAAGCAAACTACTAATTGCACCAACTGCCCCTGCAAACATCATTTGTTTTACTTGTTTTTGATATATGTGACCAGTTCCACCATCACTAGCATTTTTACCAAAAGGGCCATAGTCAACATCCTTCCCATCTTTTAAATCCCATGCATCCACCAAAAGTTTTTGAGATGCAGAAACTACCGGTATTTTAGGTAGTAATTGCTCTCCCTTATAAATTGGGGCGCTTTTTGTAAATTTTAACTGCGTCGATGTTGTCACTGTGACAAAGCCCTCTACGTTCATCTTAAATAATTCGGAGTACATCTTACTAGATGCACTATTTATAAACTTCATAAACTTACTTAAAATCCCACTCATGATGGAACTTTCACTAGAACCTTCGGGACCCGATCCACCAGAAGTAGCTACATCATTTGTATAAGGTGATTCATTACCAGACATCTCTACAGAAATAACACTTCCCGATTCACCAGATTCCTGCTTCGAAACTATCATATTTGAAACTTTTTCATTATAGATTCCAGGCTGATTATATAACTCCTGAACAGAACTCGTTGCACTATTCAAATCATCTCCCCACCTATCATTTACTTCTTTCTTTAAAATTTTAATTTTTTTATTTATAAATTCTGAATGCTTATGGTTCTCCCAATCGGATATTTGCATAGCAGTCATTTCCCACGCTGCATATCGTGAGGCCTCTGCCATTTTAATATTTGCCAGTCCCATATCACAAAAAAACATCGCGTAAAAAACTATCGGAACAAAAACTAATGACAACACAGCGACCTCAACTGTCGCAGAGCCGGACTCATAACCTCTCATTATATACACTGCTTGCTTTTCTAATAATCTCATGTTTGTAATTCCTTTCTTGGATATCAATGGGAAAGTAACGTTCCAACTGCATCTGCAAGCGGTCCGCTAAGCATTCCCACAACCTCTCCCATACCTCCGAGGGAGCTACTAGCACCATCCGTCAACATCGGAGCCAATGGAGAAAGTTTGGGTTTCCAATATGGATTAAACATATTAGGAGGCTCTGCCCATGTTCCCGGTCTATGATAATAGACTTGAGATCTCGCCCATGAATGCATTCCCTTCGCAAAACTAAGCCCAACGCCATCCGCATTCATATGATCAAAGTTGAACTTGTTCTTGCATTCAAAATCTTTCATATCACAATCTATATGCTTTAAAGCTGTAGCCCCCTCTCCTACTTGACCAATAGATTGCATCGAAAAATCTTTTCCTCCAAAACCCAAGGCGGGCGAATTAGCCATAAACTTTGGCAACTTATTAGCTGCCGCCATAAATGATGGATACGGATCACTTCCGCTCTCTTGTTTCTTATTAAATCTATAAGCCTTAAAAGTCAGATATTTCGTAATTCCTGGATATATATGTCTAAGAGATTCCTTAGGGCCTGAGGAATTATGATCACTACAATCAATCTTAACCTCGGCAGGAAAACCACATACCCCCTCCTCCATGCCTTGCTGTGCATACTTTGAAGCCTCTTCTAATCCTTTCTTGGCAGCTTCAATACACTTATCTTTTATGTCATCACACGAAGTATCTTTATCTTCGCCTTCTTCTGTGAGAACATCACCACATTTTTTACAAGATTCATTATCTTCCGCAGATGCATTACCTTTTGTAGACAACCACTCATATCCACCAGTGCACGTTTTCCCTGTCACGTTTCCTTCGGCATCTGTAGTATCTGTCCAGCCTTTGCATTCAGATTTACAACCATCCTTACAATTCTTGCGCGACTCATCGATTCCGTCACAAGCATCGTCACACATCGATTCGGCCATATCACTCGAATCAAACCAAGCAATTCCAACCTCAGAAAATCTACAATGGACTCGAAGTTCCTTATATTCATCTCTTCCCGTCAAAGGTTTATTCATTGCCTGGATTCCAACAGATTTAGACTCCGGCAACAATTCTCCCAACCCTTTACTCAACCAATGCATTGCTTTTTGAATAAAACCTGGCCAGCTTTTATTAGCAGCAAAAACAACCGACGACGAAACAAGGGCATTTCCAACGGACATACTTTTAACGGCACTAACCCCCTGAGAACTATGATAAACATCTCCCACAAAAACCGGATTATATTTAGCAACTTTGGCTATCTCATAAATTCCACTCTTACCACCCAAAGCATGAATTCGATCTTTTGGGATACCATCTGTCATCATCGTACCTTCCACAGAATACGATGTTATCTTCTTGATAAACGAATCGGAGTCACTATCACCTCCCGCAGCACCATTGATCAATCTATCTACCAAAGAACCAATCCCCGCCTCACGTCGAGATTCCCAATTCTTATGCGTATTCTTATCAACTCCTGCACGAGAAGCATTTACTATTTCTGTCATAAGATGTTTGGCATTGGCTATACGCTCATCTGCCGCTGGCACATCATTATCTAAAGACATATACTGTGAAAACTTGGAAAGTAAGTTAACATCATCATACTCCTCCACTATATTTGCATAAGAAACCGCACCAATACCATTCATCACCAAATTATATTTACTGGCAGCCCCCTCTGTGTTCACAGATGCCCCCGCTGTTCCTCGCAACGCCGAAACATAGTAGTTATCCCCATCATTAGAAAAAGCGCTTTCTCCAAAACGGCCCATCATTAAAGCATATTCTGCCACTTGAATACCATACATGGCTTCATTGATGAGACCAATTCCTGCCACAGCAGGACCTATAATCATGTCAAGATAATTCATTCCCTTAGCCAATCCATTTATCAACTTCTGCACAAAACTTGCTACTTTTCCTATAACTTTCCCAATAACTACTAAAATCTCCCCCAAACCAAATATCCATGTCGTTGCCCGACCAACCACCCCTAACAAAAAAGCCGCAGAGAACAAGGATGCACATAATTGTGCTAACAAAACCATGATACTATCCAAATGGGTAACCATCGATTGAATGGCCATGGCGCAAACATGCTGTGCTACAATAGCCCTATTCATCCAAGATAACAAGTTTAAGGATCTAGCAATCATGGTTGCAGTGGTATATGCTGCATTATCTGCCGCATTTTGAAGTTGAATTTTTTCTTTAATTGCATATCCGAGTTGGGCCGTTGTTAAAATTCCTGCAGCCAATACAACTAACGCTACCGCACCAAAAATAATTGCCTGACCAGCATCTTCCCGTCTCAAAGACTGCCGAAAACTCGAGATCATCATGATAGCACCCGAAGCCCTTTACATTTCTATGTCACAAAAAATCTATTGACCCTTCTTAACCTACTCTCTCACCCAACCACTATTCTCGCCTCTTCTTCACTTCCCCCCCACCGTTTCTCCACAACAATCCGTATCTGTTCCAGTAATTGAACACTTATATAAATTTGACTGCATTCTCATTGTATGAGCAGTAACCAATGGAATATAATAATATCTTCCAGGTAACATCGAAGCAAAAAAAACAGCTTTCCAATCATTATTTCGAAGCCCTTCATAATCTGTAGAACTTTGTGACCTATCGTTTGCATCTCCCGATATAGAAAAAGCAGCAGCCCCTTTCACCCAACCACTATAATTTTTAGCATCGAATGCCAAAAAGGGACGAGGCCCTGTGCAGGTCGCTGTGTCCGAGCATTGAAAACTACCCCCAGTCATATTCGCAACCTGTCTCATCATAGCATTAAAGGTTTCAAAAGCCTGATACTTTTTCTTCAATTCCTTCGATCTAGTCTCAGCCCATGTATTCCAAATAACCCAGTTAGCAAAAGGAATTTTTAATCTAAAAAAGTATGTCAGACGAATAGACAACTGTCCCAGACGTCTTTGTTTAAAAGCATCCCCCGAAAATGAATCAAAATCCAATTCAACTTCATCCTTTCCAAAATCTTCTTCTGTAGGGCTCAAAATATCAACATTGATAAGATGACGTCCCTGAAGTCCAAAACCCTCCACTTTAGCACTAATCAGCGCAACACCAGCCTGTAACAACAAATCCGTATAATTTTCGATTTTCCCCAACGGAATCATATCTGAGATAGGAGAACTAGGCTGCGTTGCAATCAATGATAACAAGGCCGCGTTGCGCATTTTAACCTTATTACCATTCCAAACCACTCCTGTTCGCGCCGCATTAAATGCAGCATACTCCATCATTAATCGGGTCTGATGAAGTATGGTCAGCTGAATAACCCCCAAAATCATAAAAACAATAAGTGGATAAATAATTGCCGTCTCGACGAGAGCCTGTCCTGCTTCTCTTTTGCTCCGGTATGTCTGAAATGAAGTTTTCATGTGCTGCCTCGTTGGTCTGGAATGTCGATTGGATGACTCGATGTGCTGAGGACCCACCTACAGTTTTTCACGTCTAGTTTTGCACTCTTTCGAGGAAGAATCCATCGGTCAGGTGGACATTTTGGGGGATTTTTTTGGGCAAAAATGGCCCGGTACGAGCGAGAAATCTCACCCAAAAAACTTTGTCTTACTTTTGTAACAACCAGCATTGGTGAATTTTGGCGTCCCTCGCGAAGTCAGGGGGGAGCAGTTCAGAGGACAGGTCTCTGGGGGAAAAGGCATCCAGACCGGCGGCGTCGAACCGAAACGTCCTGAGATTCGTCGAAAACAGCAGTTCTCCGCCCGGGTTCAGGAGCTTCAAAGCGGCATCCACGATGGAACGATGGTCTCGCTGGACGTCGAAAACAGCCTCCATGGACTTCGATCTGGAGAACGTCGGCGGGTCGATAAAAATCAGGTCGAACCTGCCTTTTGCGTTCTGAAGCCAGCGAAGCACATCCGCGCGCACCAGCTCGTTCCGGCCGTTGTCCAGACCATTCAGCGCCAGATTGCGCCGTGCCCAGTCCAAATAGGTGTTGGAGAGGTCCACTGTGACACTTGAGACAGCGCCTCCCGCGGCCGCATGGACCGTCGCTGTTCCCGTGTAGCCGAACAGGTTGAGAAAGCGCCGTCCCCTCGCCTTTTGGCCAATGAGCTGCCGCACTGGGCGGTGATCCAGGAACAGGCCCGTATCCAGGTAATCGGACAGATTGATGAGGAAGCGCAGGCCGCCTTCATGGACTTCGAGAAAGGTGCCCTCGCCGCCG
Source organism: Myxococcales bacterium UBA1203 (assembly GCA_002309695.1). Classification (GTDB taxonomy): domain Bacteria; phylum Myxococcota; class Myxococcia; order Myxococcales; family UBA5297; genus UBA1203. The sequence continues at coordinate 56,659 of DBXV01000023.1, forward strand.
AATTTTCCGTATTGGCCGCATCCCTTCTGGCGCTGCCGGACCTTGAGATAGACATCGGAAGGCAGGACTCCCAGCACCTGGGGAATGACGGCCAAAGCAGCTTGGAGCCGCCGCTCTGCCTTGCGCGGCTCGACCGTCTTCGGCGGGGCGTATTCCTGAACGTGGACCCACTTCTCGTAGAGGTCGATGGCCAGGGCGTAGTCGGGCAAATCCGCATCGTAAATTCGGTAGCAGCTGACGCCTTCCCTGCGCGCCCACTTCGAGAGCCGCCGATAATTTTTAGTCAGCCGATTGGCGAAGTCCTGAGCAGCATTCTCCAGTGTGGAATCGTTCTTTCCGCTCTCCGCCGCAGTGATGCCGCTGTCTTCAGTGGTGACCGAGGTGTCAGAGGCCGAAGAAGCGTCCTGACGGAAGCTGCCCGCTGCCACCGGAATCTCCAGCAGACGGCACTCGATGGCGCCGTTGAAGAGAACGTGACGGCGGCTGGGCCTGAGCCCGACCTCTTTGGCCAGTTCGAGATTGCCGCTCAGAACGAAGCCATCCCAGCCGGTGAAGCGCTGCTTCAGGACATCCCCGATGCGGCGGTAAAGTCTGGCCAGTGCACGCACCTCACCCAGGCGCTCTCCATAGGGCGGGTTCACCACAAAAATGCCTCTGGACACACTCTCCGGGCGCTCCGTGAAGGACAGCTCACGGCAGTCAATGCGCACCAGATTTCCCAGACCCGCCCGATGCGCGTTGGCCCGCGCGGCGCGCACAGCGGAGGCATCCACATCGAACCCCCAAATCGGCAGAGAGCTGAGCGCCGGATCTCGCCGACGGTCCTTCTCACGAGCCTCGACCAGCATCGCCTGCCATGGCCCCGGATCGAAGCCCTTCCAGCGCGTGAAGCCGAACGGCGCGTGCAGGAGCCCCGGCGCCGTTCCGCAGGCCATCAGCGCCGCCTCGATGAGCAGCGTTCCCGAGCCGCACATGGGGTCCAGCATTCCGCCGCCCGCAGCAAACACCTCCGGCCAGCGGGCCAGCAGCAGAATCGCGGCGGCCAGATTTTCCTTGAGCGGCGCCAGTGTGCTCTGAGCCCGATAGCCGCGCCGGTGCAGGCTCTCTCCGGACATATCGAGACTCACCGCTGCCCGCACACCGCTCAGATGGACGCTGACGCGCACATCAGGCCTGTCCAAATCGACCGAGGGACGCACGCCGGAAGCATCGCGGATGCTGTCAACGATGGCGTCCTTCACCTTGAGAGCACCGAAGTGGCTGTTGGTGATGCAGGACGCGCCGCGGGACGAAAAATCCACCGCCAGCGTTCCATCCGCACGCAGCAGCTTCAGCCAGTCGATGGCGCGAACGCCGTCGTAGAGCGCCTGGGGCGTGGGCGCGTCGAACTCGGAGAGCACCAGCAAAATCCGGCTGGCTGTCCGCGACCAGAGACAGGCCCTGCAGCCCACATCGAACGTTCCCTGAAACGAAACGCCGGCAATTCCGGGCACAACATCAGCGGCGCCCAGACCGGTCAGCTCGTCGGCCAGAATGCCTTCGACGCCTCTTGGGGCGGACGCGAAAAAACGGTGCAGCATCGGCAAAACACCTCGGAAAACAGCCCGCGCGGCACGCGTGGGGAGTGCGGATGACAAGGGCGGGCGCCCAAAGCGGCGCGGGGAAAACCGGTCAAGCGCAAAGGGGCCGACATTCCCACCGTCACCAGTCACTCAGCAGTCACTCGCGAAGTGTGGCCGAAAGGCGTTTTGCCTCGTCTCGGCCGATGGAACGGCCGCCAAAGCGGGCCGCCAGACAGCGCTCTGCCACTGCCCGGAAGCGAACCGACGCAGGGTCGCCGGACGCCTCCACACGGCCGATGAGTTCCCGAAGCGTTTCATTCGGTCCGAGAACAAATCCGCGCCTGCGGAGCGCCTTCAGAAGCCTGCTGTAGAGCCTGCCGGAGGGGCCGCTCAGTCCGGGATGCGCCCGCCGAAGAGCCGCGCGGCGCACGCACCAGACAGCGGCGGCAAAAATCAGCGACGCCAGAAGAATTGACGCAGGCAGTGCTGCCCCGCCGGCCCACGAGGAAAGACGCCCGCGCCAGACGGAAAAATCCGCGGAGGAAGAAGGCGAGCGGCCCTGTCCGGCGGGTGCGGCGGCAGAAACCCCCGAAGCGCTCCGTCTGAAACGGCGAATTGCCTGCCACTGGTCCCAGAAAGACAAATCAACGACGGCGCGCCGCCACAGCTCGGACAATTCGTCGTGGCGGTCAGACAGCCAAGTGACGAAGCCGGAAGCCTGGGGTGCTCGGCCGTCCTGGGGCGTCGGGTCGATGGCCACAAATCCGACGCCGGGAACGAAAATCTCCACCCAGGCGTGAGCCGCGGACAGCCTGACCACGTAATCCCCCTCAGGACCGCGGGTGCCGCCATAGAAACCGCCCACCGTCCGCGCAGGCACGCCCGAGGCGCGCAGCAGAACAGCCATGGCAGCGGCGAAGAGTTCGCAGTGGCCGCGCCGGCGCTGAAAGAGAAATTCCGCCAGCGGGTCGCCGGAAGCGCTCTCCATGGAAGCGTCATAGGTGAAAGCGCTCAGGTGACGGCCGATGGCCTCCACTCTTCCAGCGAAAGAGTTCCGGCCGGCCGTCAGCTGCGCCGCCAAATCGAGAATCCGCCTGTCCAGCGTCTCCGGCAGCGCCAGAAGCTCAGGGGGGATTTCGTCTGCCAGCGTCTCCGGCGCCTCTTTCAGAGCTTCGAGAGCAGAGGCATCGAGCACAGGGCTGAGGGCAAATCTGGCGTCAACACTCCAGGGACGCCGCTCAGCCCGCACTCGGCCGTTCGCGCCGATGACGGCCTCGTACGCAAAGCCTCCCTGGGGAACGGGCTGCGTCAAAGAGACCTCGCCATCGGATTCCGCCGCAAAAAAAGTCGGCGGCGCGCGGCGAAACCCGCTCCGGACCGAATGAAGCTTTTCAAGAATGACCGTGTTCTCGGGCAGGAAGGCCGACTCCGCTCCGGACGCGGGAAGCACCTCAATCTGCACCCGCGCTGAGGGCTCAGGCCGGTCAATCCCTACGCGCAGGCGGGGAGACGGCATCCCGCGGCTCTCGGACGAGGACCTGCCGCGGGTCCACGCAACGCCGTCGTAGTTCTCGAAGACGCGGGCCCGCCAATGGACATCCAGCGTCTCTTTCTCCGGTCCCGGATCAGGAAACAGGCGGACGCGCAGCGCAGGGCGCGGGTCGTCCTTGATGAGCCCCGAACCGCCCAGGCGAATCTCCTGAGCCAGCCCCGTTCTCCCGCCCGCGGACGGCTTTCGGGCAAAGGCGCCCGCCGTCATGCGCGGAAAAAGAAAAAATAGCCCCGAAGCCATCACCAGCGCACCCGCTGAAAGCCCGGCAACGGACAGAAAAAGCCGGCGGGACAGGAGCCGTTCGAGATTGGCCAGCGGGATGCCCGAGGATTCGGCGCTCGCCGCCAGATGGGACATCACGAGGGCGGTGGTCCCTCCGAGAGCAAATCCCGCAAAGCAGACGGCGTAGATGAGATCGGCCGTCAGCGCCGCGCCGCCGGCGAGCATCAGGAGCGCCATCAGGTGAATCAGCCCATCGTCCGAGGCGGACTGCCGAACCACAATCCGCTGGCACATGAGGGCAGCCGCGAAAATCGAGGCGGCCACCGCGGGCTCGGCCGCATCGGTCCACCAGAGGCGAATCAAAACGGCCAAAAGCAGAAGCAGGACGGCGGACGGCCAGCGGCTCTCATGGGAGACGCGCCCCTCACAGGCAAAGGCCAGAAAGAGGAGCAGCAGCAGGGCCAAAGACACGGGCGCGGGAACGGCGCCGCCGAGGGCCAATGAGCCAAAGGCACAGAGAATGGCGCTGCGGGAGGCGAGTTTTCTGGCGCTGTCGAATTTCAAAAGTCGGTTCCTCAGGCGTCCTCAGGAACAGGCGTAAGGACGGCGGCGCCCCTGCCAGCTGGCCGACTGCGTTGGCAAGCATCCCCGCGGACCGCGCTTCCCAGGAAAACGGACTTGAATCCGTCCCATGAATCCTCTCTTGGGCCGCGGCGCGTTTTTCCTCTGTTCCGAGGGGTCTCCCCTGCCCGGGCCGAATGGATTTTCTGTCATGTCACTCGTTCGTTTTTCGCGGCTGAGGCCGCTCTCCAGATGCCTCATGGGACCGGCGCTTTTTGCGCTGCTTGCGCTTCCCGCTTCTGCGGACGCAGCGGCGGATTCGCCTGCGAAAAACGGTCAGGAAACGGCCCGCAGCCGGGACGCGGCCCATCGTGAACGGCTGGTGCGCGAGGCCGAAGGCTCGAATGAAATTGATTTCGCGGCGGAGGCCGAGGCCAGGCGCGACGAGCAGATTACACGGCTGACTAAAATCATTCCCCGGGTCGAGGGGACGGCCAGGGCGGACCTGCTGTTTCGGCTGGCGGAGCTGTGGTGGGAAAAAAGCAAGCGCGCCTCGCGCGAGGCTGTTCTCCGCTACGACCGGGCCATGGATGAGTGGACGGCTTCCGGCGAGGAGAGGGGCCAGAAGGAGCCGGAGCTGGCGGCATTTCTCCGTCAAAGCGAGCTGTTCCGGCACGAGGCGCTCAGGGCCTACCGGGACATTCTGGACAACCACCGGGATTATCCCCGCCTGGACGAGGTGATTTTCGCCGACGCCTACAACAAGGCGGAGCTGGGCCGCCGCGATCAGGCGATTGAAGGCTACGAGGCGCTGGTCAGGGAAAAGCCGGATTCGAAGTTTGTCCCCGACGCCCTGATTCAGCTGGGTGAGCTCCATTTTGAAGCGGGTCATCTTCAGAAGGCCCGGGCCGCCTATGAAAAGGCCCTGGAAACGGCCTCCAATCCGACGGCCGCGTCCTTTGCGCGCTACCGGCTGGCCTGGTGCGACTACAACGAGGGCGAGGATGCCCGGGCCGTGGCGCGGCTGAAGGAAGTCGTGGAGTCGGAGGAGGCCGCCGGGCACAGGGACGCGGGCCAGAAAAAAGAGGCTCTGAACGACCTGGTGCCCGGGCTGGTGCGGCTGGAGGCCGAAGACGATGCCATCGCCTATTTCAGCGCCCACGCGGCGGAGCCGGAAGCGCGGCGGCTGATTCGGAAAACGGCTGCGGGACTTTTGAACGCGGGGCAGCACGCCAAAGCCCGCAAGGCCTTTGGCTGGCTCATCAGCGCCAAGCCTTTCGACGCATCCGGGCCGGACGATCAGCGGGCCATCGTGGATTCCTATGAGGGTGAGCGCGACCGGGAGGCCGTCCTGCGCGAGCTGAAAACTCTGGCCGTCCGCTATGGCCCGGGCAGCGACTGGCACCGCGAAAACGCCGGCAGCAGTGAAGTCCTCACCCACGCCTATTCGGTCACGGAAGCCGCCATGCGCACCCTCGTGACCGACTACCACGAAGAGGCTCAGCGCACGCGCTCGGCGGCCACCTACCGGGTCGCCCGCGACATCTATCGCGAATATCTGGAGCGCTTTGCCGACAGCGCCATGGCCACAGAGCTGCGTTTTTTCTACGCGGAGATTCTCTGGGCTCTGGAGGAATACCCCGAGGCCGGGCGCCAATACGCCAAAGCGGCAGAAGCGGACCACGGCGGCAGGTTTTCCCGGGACGCCGCCTACAATTCCGTCCTGGCCTTCGAGAAGGCGCTGGCCGCGGAAAAGGCAGCGGGAAAGACCGCCGCTCTGGCGGACGATGCCCGCGTTGACGAAAAGCGCCGAAAGGCCGCTCTGAAAAAGGGCGACAAGGAAGCGCTGCTCCGAAAGCGAGCCGACAGCAAAGACTCGGAGGCTCCCGCAGCGCTGACGCCGGGCGAAGAGGCGCTCATCCATGCCATCGACCGCTTTGCCGCTCTCTTTCCCGACGACGCCGAGGCCGTGGCTGCCCGCTACAAGGCCGCGTTCATTCTCTACGAAAAGCGCGCTGACGTAGAGGCAGCGCAGCGCCTCGGCGGCATCATCGGCGACTTCCCCGCGGATCCCTGGAGCCGCAAGGCTGTCTCGCTGACGCTCCGGCTGCTGGAGCGGCAGAAGGCCTGGCTGGAGCTGCACAAAATCGCCGGACAGCTGGCTGAAAACGACGCTCTGACGAGGAGCGATGCGGGCCTGAAGGCGCATCTTCAGGACGTATCCCTGGCCGCCCTCTACAAGCACCTCGACGAGACGGTTCTGGCTCAAAACGGCGACAGGCAGGCCGCCGCCGAGGGCTTTTCGCAGCTCGCCGACGCGCATCCGGAATCGAAATACGCGCCTCAGGCGGCCTTCTACGCGTTCACGCTGCGGACTGAGGCGGGTGAAACGGCCCGGGCCATCGAGATGGGCGAGAGCATCCTCACGCGCTGGCCCCAAGCGGCCCGCCTCGACGGCAGCGATCTGACGGGAGAGACGCACCGGATTCTGGGGCACCTTTTGTTCCGCACAGCCGCGCTCTCCGAGGCTGAGAGGCATTTCTCGGCGTATCTGGGCCAAGCCCTGCCAGCAGGGGCGGCAGATGTGAAAGCTGCGGCAGTGACGAACGAGGCCGAAAACGCTCTGGCAGAATCGCTGCTCCAGGCGGCCGCGTGTGCTGCTGCGCTCGACGGAAACGACTTTCAGAGCGCGGGCGCGGAAAGGCTTCTGGCGTTTGTCCGGCTGTTTCCCCGGCGAAAGGAAGCGGCCGGAGCGGCGGCAAGGGCGGCAGAAATTCTGGGCAGAGACGCACCTGACAAAGCGCGGTCGGCGCTCCATGAGCTCGGTCAGTCGTTTGCGGACGGACTGGCAGCTGAGGACCGGCTGACACTGCTGGCGGAAGAGACCTTCTGGGCAGAGCGTTCGGGAAACAGCGCGCAGACAGCTGAGACAGCCCGCGCGGCGGAGACGCTCTTCGGCACTCTGCCCGCGGACGTGCAGGCCGCGCCGAAAGTGAAAGAAGCCATGGCCCGCATCCGCTTTGCCCGCCTCGAAAGCGATTTCCGCGAGACGCTGGCCATCAGTTTTCAGCAGCCGAAACGACTGAAACAGGACCTGTCCCTCAAGGTGGAGCGCATCGGCGCGCTGGAAGGCAGCTACATGGCGCTCCTGTCGGGCGGTTCTCAGAGGCATTCGCTTCTGGCCCTGACGCGGCTGGGACAGCTGTACGCCGACTTTTCGCAGAAGCTCCTGGACAGCCCTGATCCGCCGGGCCTGAACGACGACGAGCTGGACCTCTATCGAACGCAGCTGGAGGAGCGTGCCGCGCCGCTGGAAGAAAAGGCGGCCAAGGCCTTCGCCGCGTGCATCGGCAAATCGGAGGAGCTGGGGCTCTACGGTCCCTGGCTGACAGAGGCGCAGGACGGCCTTGAGCGGCTGCACCCCGGCAGTTTCTTCCCCATTCGGAATTTTCCCGCCGCCTTCGAGCTGGGCATCGCTGAAAACGCGCCGCGGCCCACACACGAGCGAGGTGCGCCATGAAGCCGATGAAGCAGCTGACGTTGCTGGCATTGTCCTTCGCTCTGACTGCCTGCGCCGGGACCGCGTCCCAGGTGCAGAAGGCGCCGAACGAGACAGACATCGGCCGGACTGAAAGCGGCACTGACGCCAATCCGCTTCCGCCGCCCGAACCCACCGCAGAGGAACTTCTGGCTCAGGCAGATGAATCGATGAGCGCGCATCGGACGCAGGAGGCGGCGGAACTTCTGAAGCGCGTCATCGACAAAGAGCCGAGCCGAGCCGATGCCCGCCTGCGCCTGGCGCGCCTGCTCGCGGAACAGTCGAACCCGGAGGAGGCATTCCGCCATCTGACGGAGATTCTCGCCGGTGCGCCGGACCACAGGGAGGCGCTGGAGCAGATGGCGGCGCTGCTGACGGAGCTTCCGGACCGCAGGCCGCAGGCGATTCAGTTCGTGCTCCGGGCGCTGGAAACTTCGCCGGATGATGCCCGCTGGCTGGCCCTTCTGGCGGAGCTTCACTGGAAGACGGGCGACGCGGCGTCTGCCCGCGCGGATTTGAACAGGCTGCTGACGGCCCATCCGGAGGACGGGCGCGCCTGCACACTTCTGGCGTTTATTTCTCTGGAGCAGGGGCACTTCCGCGAGGCGGATTTTCATTCGCGGAGAGCGGTTTCCCGCCTGCCGGAAGACGCCCCGGCGCATCACGCGCGGGGCCTGGCGCTGGCGGCGCTGAGGCCGGACGGAAGCGACACGGAGGCTGTTCAGCACCTGAAACAGTCCGTCGCTCTGGACGCCAGCAGCCCCGCTGCCTGGTTCGACCTGGGGCGCGTCCTGCTCCGAAACCGGAGTTGTTCCGAGGCGGAAAAGGCTTTTCGTCAGGCCCGCGCGCTCATTCCTGACAACAAGAATGCGGGCATGGTCTGTCTGGCACTGGCGGCCGCGGTGGAAGCCCAGAAGGACGCGGCGGGCAAACCCAGGTTTACCGAAGCCGAGGCGCTCTACCGGCAGGCGATGGCAGCCCTGCCGAAGTCGCCTGCCCCCCTCACCGCTCTGGCAGACCTCAAGGCCGGCCCCATGAAGGACCTGCGCGAGGCGGAGACCCTCTATTCCGCCGCGCTCTCACTGCTTCCCGAGGGCGTTCAGCAGCAGGAGCTGGAGAAAAAACTGACGGCTGTCCGCCAGAGGCTGGCCGCAGAGGCTGAGCTTTCCGCGGCGTCCGGGGCAGAAGCCGAATAGGCCGGACATCGGGGTCAACGGCACAGATGCAGAGCGCCTCGCCCATAAAAAAAAGCGCCCGGGCACGCCGCTCACGCGCCCGGACGCCTTGGGAAAATGTGACCGCATTCATCTGACCGCGGCCAGACCTGCTTCAGATTTGCAGCGTCACCTTGTCGGCGGCGCTGACCTCGTAAACGACCTGGAGCTTCAGCGTGCCGTTGGCAGGCAGCGATACCTGAGCTTTCAGCCGGCCATCGGCATCCGGCTGGCCAAAGCCGTCGGCCCTGGTGAGCGCGACCTTCACGTCGTCGATTTCACTGACGGGGATGCGCTCCTCGACGACGAAGGACTTGGTCTCTCCCGAAAGGTTGGACAAGCAGACATTCGCCGTCCGCACGATGCGCTGCCGGGAGGTCAGCGTGGCGGCGTGCCTCTCTTCCGAAACGGTCCGCCGGACGCGCAGGGCGTCGTCGGTGCCAAAGCCCAGAATGAGCATGTCTCCCGCCGCGACGTAGCCGACGCTGGACCTGCCGACGAAGCCGCTTCCGCGGGCCAGCTGCACCGGTCCCGCAAGAATCGGCATGGTTCCCTCCAGCCGCGCCTCCGCCTTCAGAAAGACGCCCTGAGACAGCTCGGGGCAGGCCGTCAGCGAAACGGCCGCGGGCAGATTCTGAGTCATCAGATCCACGTGATGCACCGCGCCGTCCGAAGGAATCGTGCATGGGGCCTGTGCCTCAAAGGATCGAACCTCACCGCCGTCATCGACGCCGGGCAGCTCCGACGCGCCGGACGCGCCCTTGCCCGCGGTGCGAATCTTCTGATCGCGGGCCTCCACCACCACGTTTTTGATTTCCGCCGGCGTCTTCTTTCGCAGCTGAAAGACGTCTTCGGCGACGAGAGGCGCCTTGGCCTGATGCGCGGGGCGGGCCGTGGAAAAGAGCATCTTCACGTCCTTCCAGACTTCGCCCGTGAGCTGCCAGACAGCGGCGCGACGTGAAATTTCCATCGTGCTCTGGCCCTTGCCGGCCGCCGATTCAGAGAGGCGGGCCGTGTATTCCGGACGCCACAGAGCGCACGGCGTCCGGTAGCAGACCTCGAAGGGCACCTGCTCCTCATCCGCGTCGGCCTCCGCCTGAATCTCGAGAATGGCATGGAAAGCCGGCTTCTCACGGCGCACCTGAGCCAGCGCCTTCTTCGCCAGGTCCATCCGCCGTCGGGAGTCCTTCGCCTTCCAGAAGAACTCCGCGCGCCGGGTTTCCGCCGAATCGAGCGCCTGCCCCGCCTCGGAAAGCGACGCCATCCACTGATCCAGCTCACCCGACGGCGGAACAGCTGCCAGCGCCTGAACCAGAGATTTGTAGAGCCTGCTGTACCGAAGGCAGTCCTCGAGGGCCATGAACCCGCTCCGCGCGTCGTCTACGGACTGACGGGCATATTCACGGGCGGTGGCCTCCATCTCGGCAATCTTCTCCGGCGGCACGTGCTCGACGCCCCGAATCACCTTGGTGGACAGCACCCGCGCGCCCGTTCCGCGAACCACGACCGACAGGCTCCGATCGTCCACGAACGGCGTGATGCCTTCCACGCGGATGCGGTTCAGCCCCCGGTTCAGACGCGCTTCAAACGTCCGCACCACCTCTCCCCTGTCCTCGTAGAGCGTCACGCTCTTGGCCGAGCTTTTGACCAGCGCGCTCATCTCCCCCATCCCGGCCACGGTCTGTCCATTCGCTGCATCAGTCACGGCGGTTACCTCCCTCAATCTCCATCTTCGACGAGAACACGATGGTGTAGGCAAAGCGGAAGGTCCGCTCCTCGCCCGGTGCCAGCGTCGCCTTCCAGCGGATGCCGCCGCGCACGAAGCGCCCCCTGTCCACCTGGTTGTAGGCCACACATTCCTTTTCCAGCTCCATCGTGACCTTGGCATCCTCGGTGCCGCTCACAGGAACGCGGTCCAGAAGCAGCAGTTCCACCGGCGCGGGCAGCGATGATCTGACCGTAATTTCCACCTGGGTCCGCATCTCGGTGTCGCCGCCCAGAACGCCGCGGGTGGACTCCTGAGTCCTGGCGTTGCGCACGGCCTTGACCCGCTCCTCCAGCCCCAGCCCGAGCTGAATCTCCCCGCCCGGCCCCACGGGTTTCAGCTGGTCCGTGGCCAGGAGCGTTCCGCAGAAAGAAACATCCAGAGGTCCGCCCAGGAGCGGCATGGGGAAGGGATTCGTCACAATCGCCTCGCGATAGACGCCGTCATCCTCAACAGGAACGGCCACCAGCCGCTGAACCGCCGGCGCTTCACGGGAAACGAGCGGAATCCGATGCACCACGCCGTCCGACGGAATGTCCGGCGTGCCCTCGGCCCGAATGAGGTGATCGAAGGCGCCGCGGCCTCCCGCGGGAGATTGGGCCAGAGGATGAGCGACCGCGTTCTCGACGGAAGAGATCGCCCTAGAGAGCGCCGATGCGGCAGCGGAATCCTGCGCGGCCCGCACCAGCTTTCCGCGGCTGGACCTGTTCGCCACCGGGTCGTTCAGCGTCAGACCGTCAAAATCCAGCCAGCTGCCCGCGTCGAGTTCGGCCGGCGGCTCGGGCGGCCGCATCGCCATGCCGTTCATCATCATGCCCGGGGCACATCCTGCGGCCGCACCCATCATCATCGAGGGCATCGGGCAGGGACGGGCCATCTCTCTCTCGCAGCACGCCGCGGACTCCATGACCATCCGGGAGCGGACAGCAGATTTGGCCGCTGACTTGGCGCGCTCGAAAAAGCCGCCCTTCGGCTTCGGCGGCTCACGGCGCACAGGCCTCACCTCCGGCTCTTCGTCGCACACTTCTTCGCAGACGACATCGTCCGGGTCCTCGCACTCGGCGCAGCCGTCTTCGTCCAAATCATCGTCGTCATCGTCGTCGTCCATATCCCAGATGGAGTCCTCATCGTCGTCATCGTCATCGTTCTCACCGAAGACGGACTCCTCCTTCAGAAAGTCCTTCTCATCGGGGACTTTCAGGTCAGCCAGCGACTTCTTCGACGCGTCCCAGGGACCGAACAGCTCATCCAGCGCCTCCGGCGGCTTGCGAAAACCCGTCTTTTTGGGCGGCTGCGCCCGGCCGAGCCGCAGAGAATCCAGCACCGGCAGCTCTGTCCCGGCCACCATGTCAGCGGTGCTCAACGAAAGATTGACGCCCTCCCAGTCCTCGCCCGCGGCCTGAACCACAAAGGCCTCTGCCGACAGCCCCGCCGTTTTGCCGCCGTCGGTCAGCTTCGCCGAATAGGCAGGCCACCAGCGCGCCGGCCGCACCGTATAGGTCAGGACCAGTGTCTCCACCTTTCCCTCGCCGGTGAGACGAATGCTGGCCCGCGAAGTCCTGCGGGAAGATTGCCCGCCCGCATTGCCGTTCTGGAAGCGCGCCAGATTCGCCGCCGCAGCGGCCTGTTCCAGCATGGCCTTCTCCAGAGACGCCGCCTCTTCGGTCAGCTCGCGCACTTTGGCGTCAGACAGGGCCACCGCCGAGGACATCTTTCCCGAGAGCGCCAGAAGGTCGCGCACACGGCCCAGCGGCGCGCCGCAGGGAACACGGCCCTTTTTCAGAGGCATGGACGGCATCAGCTCCGCCAGGGCCTGGCCGCGGCGGCGCTCAGAGGCCAGCAGTTTGCGAACAACCGCCAGACGAATCTTCTGCGCGTCCAGTTCCGCGTCGTCCGCCGGAATGGGAGCGTCCGGACTTTCCGGAACGACGGCGCAGGAGACGCCCGCGATGCTGCGCGACCCGCCGGTAACAGCGGCCGAAACGGACGCGGCAAAGGGCGACAGGCCGGACACGACGACGTCGATGTCCCCTTCGGAGGGCAGATTCGAGACGTCGATGCTCCGGGTAACCGAGGCTCCCCGGTCATAGACGACGACGTCTCTGACCCTGCTGCTGCAGCTGATGCCAGAACTGTTCATGCACGACCGCCTTTCTGGAAAACGTTGGGGTTGGAAAAAACCTTTCACACAAAAAGGGCGTCCCGGCGGGAATGTCCGGAACGCCCCTGTGCCTGAAAACTGCCGTTGTGCCGGCGGGCGGGAGTCTGAGCGGCCTTCCAAGAGTGATTTCTGGTCAAAGCCGTCCGCCCCGTCAGCGGCCGCGCGTCAGCTTGCCGACTCGCTCTGATAGATGAGGTCCGCAATTCGGTAGGCGCTGTCTTCCAGCTTCACATGCGCCGTCTTGATGGCCTCCAGGTCATTGCCAGCCAGGGCGCTCCTGAGGACCTCAATGTTCCTGCGGATGTCCTCCACGTCCTCCGGGCGCAGGATGGACGCGTATTCCTCGAGGCTTTTTTCTGTCGTGTAGAGCAGCGCCTCGGCGTTGTTGCGGGCATCGGCCATGGCCTTCTTGATTCGGTCGTCATCCGCGTGGGCGCTGGCCTCGGCGATGATTTCCTGAATCTGCTGCTCCGACAGGCCCGAGGAAGCCGTCACGCGGATCTGCTGCTTCTTGCCCGTCCCCAGGTCCTTGGCCGTGACATGGACGATGCCGTTGGCGTCGATTTCAAACTTGACCTCAATCTGGGGAACGCCGCGGGGCGCGGGCGGAATGCCCACGAGCTCGAAGCGGGCCAGCGTCTTGTTGTCCTCCGCCATCTCGCGCTCGCCCTGGAGAACATGGACCGAAACCAGCGGCTGGTTGTCCTGAGCCGTCGAGAACACCTCGCTCTTCTGGCAGGGAATCGTCGTGTTCTTCTCGATGATTCGGGTGCAGACGCCGCCCGCCGTCTCAACGCCCAGAGACAGAGGCGTCACGTCGAGGAGCAGCACGTCCTTCACCTCGCCCTTGAGGACCGCGCCCTGAATCGCCGCGCCAACGGCCACCACCTCGTCCGGGTTCACCTCCTTGTCCGGCTCCCGGCCGAAGAAGCGCTTCACCATCTCCTGCACCTTGGGCATGCGCGTCATGCCGCCCACGAGAATGACCTCGTCCAGCTCCTGAGCCGTGATGCCGGCACTCTCCAGCGCATTCTTGCAGGGCGTCAGCGTCCGCTCGATGAGGTCGGCGACGAGGTCTTCGAGCTGACTCCGAGTCAGCGTCTCAATCAGGTGCTTGGGGCCACTCCTGTCCGCGCAGATGAACGGCAGATTGATTTCCGTCTCGTCGGCGCTGGACAGCTCGTGCTTCGCCCGCTCGGCCGCCTCCTTGAGCCGCTGAAGCGCCATGCGGTCCTTTTTCAGGTCGATGCCCGTCTGCTGCTCAAAGTTTTTGCAGCAGTAGTCGATGATCCGCATGTCGAAATCTTCGCCGCCGAGGAAGGTGTCGCCCTGGCTCGCCTTCACCTCAAAGACGCCCGAGGTGAGTTCGAGGATGGTGATATCGAAGGTTCCGCCGCCCAAGTCATAGACCGCGATTTTCTCCGAATCTTTGCCCTGAGCGGCGCGCCCGATGCCGTAGGCCAGCGCGGCGGCGGTGGGCTCGTTGATGATGCGAAGGACATCCAGCCCGGCGATGCGCCCCGCGTCCTTGGTGGCCTGGCGCTGAGCGTCGTCGAAGTAGGCGGGGCACGTGATGATGGCCTCCGTCACCTCCTCGCCCAGGTAGTCCTCTGCCGCCTGCTTCATCTTCATCAGCACAAAGGCCGAAATTTCAGCCGGCGCATAGGTTTTCCCCCGCATCTTCAGCATGGCGTCGCCGTTTTCCGCCGCGCAGATTTCAAAGGGGACCAGTTCACGGGTCCGCGTCACCTCGTCGGAGCTGAACTTCCGCCCGATAAGACGCTTGACCATGGACAGGGTGTTCTCCGGATTGGTGATGGCCTGGCGCTTGGCAATCTGCCCCACCAGCCTCTCGTCGGACTCCGACATGGCCACAATGGACGGCGTGGTCCTGCTGCCCTCGCTGTTGGGGATGACGACCGGGTCCCCGCCCTCCAGGACGGCGACGCATGAATTGGTGGTTCCCAGATCAATTCCAATGACGTGCGGCATGACTCAGTTCCTTTCCTTTTGCTTTTGCATTCAGGGCATCCCTGCCGCCCGCTTTTGACGGCAGCGGCGGATGCCTTCCCCATCAGCTCTGCTCAGATGCTGTTCCGCCTTCAGCAGTCTGCTGTTCGGCGCCGGACGCGCCGCTGTCTTCATTCACTCCGACGGCATCTGACGAAGCCTTCGGCGATCGCGGCTTGGCCACAAACACCATGGCCGGACGAATGAGCCGGTCGTGCATCATGTAGCCGCGGACCATTTCAGAGATGACAGTCCCCGGAGTCTCGTCCGACTCCACCGCCTGCATGGCTTCGTGACAGGCGGGATCAAAGGGCTTGCCCACGGCCGAAAAGCCGACAACGCCGATGTCGGACAGCGTCTTTTCAAACAGCTTCCGCGTCATCTCGACGCCCTGCTGAAGAGCTGTCGGATCGGCTCTGTTCTCAGCGGCCAGCGCGCGTTCGAGATTGTCCAGAACAGGGAGCAGATTTTTGACCAGCCGCTCCTGTCCGAACTTCGCGGTGTCCTCCCGCTCCTTCATGACGCGCTTCCGATAGTTCTCCATGTCAGCGGCCGCGCGGACGCGAAGCTCGTGCTCATCCTTGAGCTTCTGAACCGTCTCCTGGCTGAGCTTCCGGCTCAGATCCAGTTCCGTCTCGCGCTCCCGCAGCTTCGTCCGGACATCCTGAAGTTCAGCCCGATACTTCTCCAGCTGGATGAGCAGCTTTTGCGCGTCCAGTCCCTCGGGAAGCATTCCTGTTGGCCGTTCAGAACTGCCATGACCGGATACGTTCTCCGCTTTGTCGGCAGCTTCCTCCGCCGCGCCCCCGCCCAAGGCACAGACCACGGCCGGATGTTCTGCTTCCGGCTTCGCTTCTCCGCCGGCCTCAGCCACTGGGACAGCACCATCGGGGACGGCCCCTTCTTCCAGCGGCTCCTCGGTCTGGGAATCCTTGTGCGCATGGTGCGCGGTGTGATGCGCAGGATGGTTCGTTTTCTTCGTCACGACACGATCTCCTCGAAAAACCTGGAAAAAATCCGGCCAGAAACACCTCGGATTTCATCCTTACTGAGCGGACACAAAACTGGCCGCCGCCAGATGCGCCCGACGGCAGCCGAACACTTCAAAACGCTGCGCGGCTAGGACCGCCTACTCGGCTGCGGGCTCAGCGGCAGGTTCTTCAGCAGCGGGAGCGTCCGCGGCAGGAGCCTCTTCTTCTGCCTGAGGCGCCGCCTTTTCCGGGGAATCTGCCGGGGGTTCTGCGGCCGGTGCGACTTCTTCTTCCGCCGAAGGCTCTGCTTCCTCCGCGCCCTCTTCAGCCTCTTCGCCTTCATCAGGGGCTGCAAAGGCTTTTTCCATACCTTTGCGTAGATTCTCCTCTATTTTCTGATCCCGAGCAGCCTTCTTTCTCTGAATCTCTTCCACCAGCTGGTCCGCCTTCGCCTTTTGGACACTGTCAGAAGAAATGCGCCCCAGCTCAAGCATGGCGCCGTCGTAGTCGCCGAACTCGATTTTCTCTTTGGCGCTGTCCATCAGGCGCTTGGATTCCTTCTCCATCCGAATCTTCAACAGCATCGTCTCTGCTTCGGAACTCCCCCCGGCAGCGGCGATTTTGAATTTCGCCTCAGCCTCCTCAACTTGGCCCTGCGCCATGAGCTGATAGCCCAGCTGGAGAGCCATCTTCCGGTCCGTCACGGTGGGAATAATCGGCGCCTCCTTTCGTTCCTTTTTGGCCTCCTGGACCTGAACTTTTGCATCACTGAGGGGAGATGGCGGCGGCACCTTGACTTCGACCACGGGAGCAGCCTGCTTCGCGTCCTTGCCGGAACAGTTGCAGCCGGCAGCGGCCGTTAGAGCGATGGAGGAAGCGACGAAGAGAGTGAAGGCATCTGCTTTTCTCATTGTGATGACTCCTGAGGCCGACGCGCAGCCGGCGCTGAACAAAAAAGAAACAGACTGAAACCAAAGCTGGTCTGCCCAAAAAAGCGGCGGAACCTAGCCCCATCCCCGCTGACGTGCGGCAAGAAAATCAGCCCGGCTGCATTTTCTTCCCGCCGCCCCCTGCACCGCATGTCGGAGCAGGTTCAAAACAAGGCGCACACGGCGTCTCATGGGGCTGAAATCGGCTGCTGCCTCTTTGGTGCGGGCGCGGACGGGCCGCCTCCCACGGGAGAAGACGCAGCAGCATCTCCGTAGAGCCGTCGGGGAGAGGCGCCGCCGAAATAGTGGCGCAGGATGGCCCTGTAATCGTGTCCGGCCTCGGCCCGCCCGATAGCGCCGATCTGGCACATACCCACGCCGTGGCCCCAGCCGCCGCCTCGGAAAACCCAGTCGTCGTGGCCGCTGCCGGGCGGTTCGATTTCAGCCATGGTGCTGTTCAGGTTGCCGAAGCGCCTGCGGATATTGAGCTCGCCCCGTATCTGCCGCGCGCCTGTCTCGCCGCTCAGTGTCAGAACCGATGCGCGCCCGGAGACGCCCCTTTCGGAAAACTTCATCGCCGCCACGGGACCAATGCCCAAATCACTTGTCATGGCGTTGACCTCCTCGCGGGTCAGACGCTTTTCCCAACGGAATTTCGCCGGCGACGAGAAGGTCGAAGACGCGCAGAAGGCCCCGCCGTGCTCCGGCTCCGTCAAAAACGCATGCAGCGCGGCGTCGTCCCGCAAATCGAGGGCGGCCTTTCCTTTTCCGGCGTCGGTGTCCGGCCTGCCGCGCAGACTCGGATCCGGCATCGTTCCCCACACCGTCTCGTTGTTCTCCGTGTGGCCGCCGCAGACCGCGCTGTAAGTCGAATTCACCAGAACGCCGGATGACGTGAACAGCACTTCCCCCCGCGTGGCCCGGATGGCCTTGTCCGTCGCCGCGTTCTCCCCCGTCACGCCCGAATAGACCTGGCAGTGCTGCTCCGCGCACAGAAGATATGGATCGCCCACATGGCGCGTCCCGATTTTGGCCAGGACCTCTCCCCGGGCAGTCACCGCCTGCGCTTTCAGCGCCTCCTGCGGCGCACTGGCAAAAATCTCCGAGGGCACGATGCCCCGCAGATAGCTCTCCATGTCGATGCGGTTGACCAGCGCGAGCTTCCCCCCGGCATCGACGGCGACAATCAGATCCCCCCGAAATCGCCGGTCCTGAAAGCCGTGAAAGGCGTAGCCGACGCCGAACTCCACCTGTTTGGCGAGGAGGGGCTGATCCGTTCGCGGCGAGAGAATGGCCGCCGTATCCGCCTCAGCGAGGCGCCGGCCTCTGGCATCCGTGACCACCACCGTTCCCGACGGACGCTTCTCCAGAACGGGATGCAGCAGCGTCGCCTCCCCGTACTTCGACTGAATCTCCCGCTGGAGCTTCTGGGCAGACTCCAGATCCAGCGCGCGGCCCAGGATCAGAATGTCCCGGCGCAGATCAATCACGCGGCCAGACACGCCGTAGCGGCTTCCCGTCCGCAGGATTCCCGGCTTCTGTCCTCGGGATGTCCACCGTTTGCGCGCCTGGCTGATGCCCGCTCTGTCGCCCGGCAGAAACTCTCCCTCCTGGACGTAGTAGCGCAGGGCAGCGGGCCGGCCGCTCCGGAGACGAAACGTCAGCGCCGTTCCGGAAGCGATGTCGATTGGCTTTGCGTCGGCTGAGGCGGCTGTCAGCGAGGCCGGTCCCATCGGCGTCAGAACAATCTCGTCCCGCCCCTCCATCAGGCGGACAGTCACCTCGGGCGTTCCGGCACCGAAGGCCAGGCGCTTTCGCCCATACAGCCGGTCCAGAAGACCTGTCGGATCCGGCAGGCCGCCGTCCTCACTGCCGCCGATGCTGGCGCTGCCAGCCTGCGCGCGCCCCTGAGCGGCAAAGGCCGCGGAGACAGCCGGAAGCTGCATGGCCACCGCAGCCGCGAGAATGAGAAGAACGGACCGAACCGAAAGCATTCCCCTCTCCCGAACAGCCATCGCCGAAAAAAATCGGGACGGTCCGAATCTGAATTTCCTTCGGCGCCGTCCCGAAAAGCGGCCCCCGCCGCAGGGGTCTGCCATCAAATGTCGAGGTTCTGAACGTCCAGGGCGTTCTTCTCAATGAACTCGCGGCGCGGCTCCACCTGATCGCCCATGAGCAGCGTGAACATGGCGTCCGCCTCGGCGGCATCTTCCACGCGCACCTGGAGCAGCGAGCGCGTCTCGGGATTCATGGTGGTCTCCCAGAGCTGTTCAGGGTTCATCTCGCCCAGACCTTTGTAGCGCTGGACCTGCTGCCCCTTCTCAGCCACCGCTTTGACGGCGGCAAACAGTGCCTGGACGGTTGGATAGCTCTCGCTCCCCTCTGCGCCGATGACCGAATAGGGCGCGCCGCCCCGGCTGCGGAACATCTTCACCAGATTCGACAGTTCGCGAATCTCCGGCGTCTCCAGCAGCTGCCGGTCGAGCCGCGTCTCGTGATGGATGCCGGCCAGATGCGAACTGAACGAATAAACGGCCTTCCCCGTCGCCGCATCCACCGTCCGCAGCGGATTCTGGAAGGTGGCCATCAGCTCAGGCTCATTGGCCGTCACGTAGGCGATGCAGCGGGCCAGCACCGTGCTGACGGCGTTCTCGTCCGAAGGATCGAATGTCTCCGCGTCCACGTCCGCGCCCTGGAGCAGCGCATCAATCACCCGGGGGTCCCGCCACCGCGCCACCTTGTCCAAAAGGCTCCGGTAGCGAATGACCTGCCTGAGGAAATTGGCCAGCTTGGCGCCGGCGAGCAGCTCGCCGTCCTCCAGCTGGACCTCGCAGTGCTGCATGCAGCTCTCCAGCAGGTAGTCCGTGTAGGCCGACTCATCCTTCAGGTATTTCTCCCGCTTGCCGCGCGTCACTTTGTAGAGAGGCGGCTGGGCAATATAGACGTAGCCGCGCTCAATCAGCTCCCGCGTGTGCCGATAGAAGAACGTCAGCAGGAGCGTGCGGATGTGCGCGCCGTCCACGTCGGCATCGGTCATCAGAATGATGTGGTGGTACCGCGCCTTGTCCGGGTTGAAGCCGCCCTCACTGGCGCTGCCGCCGCCGTCCCGCAGGCTGGTGCCGATGCCCGTCCCCAGAGCGGTAATCAGGTCGGCGATGGTCTGCGAGGCAATCATCTTGTCGAAGCGGACTTTCTCCACGTTCAGGATTTTGCCGCGCAGCGGAAGAATCGCCTGGAATTTGCGGTCGCGCCCCTGCTTGGCCGAACCGCCGGCCGAATCACCCTCGACCAGATAGAGCTCACATTTGGCAGGGTCCTTCTCCTGACAGTCCGCCAGCTTGCCGGGGAGCGAGTTGGAATCGAGGGCGCCCTTGCGGCGCACCATCTCCTTGGCCTTCCTCGCAGCCACGCGGGCCCGGGCCGCCTCGCCCACCTTGTCCACAATCAGTTTGGCGGCCGCCGGATTCTCCTCGAGGTATTCGGCGAACTTGTCGCCCACCACCCCATCGACGATGCCGCGGACCTCGGGATTGATGAGCTTGTGCTTCGGCTGGCTGTCGAAGGCCGGCGTGGGCAGCTTGACGGAAATGACGGCAACCAGACCTTCACGGGCATCATCGCCGCCGGGCTGCACATCCTTCATGTCCTTCCAGAGGCCATTTTTGGAGGCGTAGGCGTTGATGGTCCGCGTGAGGGCAGCCTTGAAGCCCTCCAGATGCTTGCCGCCCTCGTCGTTGTAGGTGTTGTTGCCGAAGCAATAGACCCGCTCGTCGTAGCCGTCGTTGTACTGCATGGCCACTTCGACCTGGACGTGCTCCACCGTGGCGCAGAAGTAGATGGGCTGCTCGCTGAACACGTTCTTGTTCTTGTTCAGCATGCCCACGAACTCGCGGATGCCGCCCTCGTAGTGGAACGTGCTGCTCTTTCCCGAGCGCTCATCGCTGAGAGTGATGGTCAGGCCCGCGTTGAGGAACGCCAGCTGCCGAAGACGCTGCGTCATGGTCTCCGAATTGAAGACGCGGGAGCCGAAAATCAGCGGATCGGGCTTGAAGTGAATCGTCGTCCCGCGCCGGTCGGTCGGCCCAACGACATGAAATTCCTCGATCGGCTTTCCCTGCGAATAGCGCTGCGAGTAGTGCTGCCCGTTGCGGAAAATCTCGACGGTGAAGGGGTCGGCCAGAGCGTTGACGCAGGAGACGCCCACGCCGTGCAGACCTGCGGAGACGGCATAGGCGTTGTTGTCGAACTTGCCGCCGGCGTGCAGCACCGTGAGCACGACCTCGGGCGTCGGCCGGTGTTCCGTTGGGTGCATCTCCGTGGGGATGCCGCGCCCGTTATCGGCAATGCTGATGGATTCATCGGCGTGAATCGTCACCTCAATGTGCGTGCAGAAGCCGGCCAGCGCCTCGTCCACGGAGTTGTCGATGACCTCCCAGACCAGCTGATGCAGGCCGGTGTCGTCGGGCGGGCCAATGTACATGCCGGGACGCTTGCGGACGGCCTCCAGACCTTCCAGCACCGTGATGTTGGCGGCGCTGTAATCCTCGCTTCCGCCCGGGACCTGCGGCGCCGCCGCCTCTGCAGGCGCGGGCTGCGCCTCGGCGGCTTCGTCTCTCTGTCCCCCCTGCTCTTCGGCAGCGCTCTGAACTTCCTGGTCTGTGTCTTCCAAAATTCCGCTCCTCGCTCCGTCCCGGCTCATGACAGCCAGGGCGCATGTCAAATCTCCCATCCGGACGCCGTCGGCCCTCCAGCAGGCCGTCCCCCAAAGGCATCGCTGTCTTTCGCGGCGTCCATCCGGAATTCCTGTCCGGAATTTCCGCCCGCCCCCCAGACTTCCGGGCTCTTCATTCCGGCATTCATCCCGGCACCCATCGGCCGGCCTTGACGTAAGGGAGCCAGCCCTCTGGCCGGAGCCGCCGGATGAAGGCGCGCGCCGGTAGCAAGAACACCCGGTGAAAACAACGCGTTTTTGCCCGGAGCGCCATGCTGCCGCCGATGAAAGAATCGCCCGGAAATACAGCGTTTTTTAGGCCGGCAGACGGGCCGGGAGCCGGCTCTTCACAGATCGATTTTTCCGCTGGGTGAGTCCGCGGCGATGGGCTAGCGCGCCCCGCGTTTTTGAAGCGCCTGGAGCGCATGAAAGGCGGACAGCGGCCATGCTGCGGCACACGTTTCAAATGATTCCGGGAATCGGCCCCGCCCGCGAAAGAGAGCTCTGGGTCTCGGGCATCACCGACTGGTCGAAAATTCCGCTGCCGCTTCTCTGTCAGCGCCCATCCTGGCTGTCCGGCGCCCACGAAGAACGGCTGGCAGAGGCCATTCGCCGGCTGGAAAACGCACTCTCCGAAGGCGCTCTGAACGTTCTGGTGCGCGCCCTGCCCGCCCGTGAGCGCTGGCGGCTTCATCGAACTCTCCTGAACAGGACGGTGTTTCTCGACATCGAGACGGACGGGACCCGGGACGCTGTGCCGACGGTGGTCAGCCTGCTGCATGGAAACACCATCGAGCTCTTTGCCGCCGGACGAAACATGGACGAGCTGCCGGATGCTCTCGCGAAGTGGCCTGTCTGGACCAGCTTCGGCGGCGTCCGCTGCGACGAGCCCTGGCTGCGCGCCGCGTTTCCCCAGCTGCCGCGGCCCGAACTTCACTTCGATCTGTGCCCCTTTGCCCGCTCGCTTGGCTTCAAAGGCGGCCTCAAGGCTCTCGAGGAACGCCTGGGGCTGATTCGCCCCGATGCCGTGCGCGGGATGAATGGCCGGGACGCCGTCTTTCTCTGGGCGAGGTGGCGGGATCAGGGAAACCGGAACGCGCTGAAACGCCTCTGCGAATACAACATCTACGACACGGTCCAGCTGCGCCCCCTGGCCGCCGCGCTGTTCAACATGGCCATCGATCAAATCGGCCGGGAGTCCGGAGCAGCCGATTTCACGAACAGCGTTCCCAGGCTCAAAGTGATCAGAAGCGAGGCGCTGCGTTCCAAAATCGATCAGCTTCTGGCCGCTCTCTAAGGGAGCGCGCCTCCCGCCCCTCCGGTGAGGCATCAGGCCTCCGCCAGGCAAAAAAATCCCGCCGGCCACCGAGGGCGGCCGACGGGACGGAATGGCGAAGCCACAGCGGCAATTTTCTTCAGCGGGCGCGGTTCAGCGGCCCTTTCCCAGAAGTCTCAGCTCGCGCAGCGCTTCGATGCAGTCGGGATTAACCTGGAGCGCGTGCTCAAAGTGGCCCTGCGCCCGGTCCGGCCGGTGGTTCTCCTTTTCGATGTAGCCCAGAAAGAGATGCGCCTGGTCATAGCGGGGATTGAGCTGCACGGCCCGATTCAGTTCGAGGCGCGCCTGATCCACGGTCGAAGGATCCCCCGGAGCAATCTGGTAGGCCGTCCATCCGAGCCAGGCATGGAAAATTCCCTCGTCTCCGCAGAGCGCCACCGCCTCTTTGAACATCTTCAGGGCCTCGGTGAAGTTCTGCTGCCGGAAGAGCTCCTCGCCCCTCTGGAAGCGCCCTTCCGCCGCGAGGGCGGTGGAACCTGATTCCGGGACCGCTGGGCGGTTCTGATTCTCCACCTCGCGCTCGTAGCGCTCGCGCTCCTCGGGATCCACCAGCGTGTCGTGCGCGATGGAAATCAGGTCGAAAATCTCCGCCGCCAGACGGTGAACCTCCGCAGAGGAAGCGCCGAAGTGCTTGTCTGGGTGGTACTCGCGGGCCAGCGCGAAATAGGCCCGCTTGATTTTCTCGGTGCTGGCATCCGGGCGCACCCCCAGGCGCGCGAAGTAGTCCTTGTGCTGCATATCGGACAGCGTCGCCGCCAGCTGCTCGCGCTGAGAGCGGTTGTCCCTTGCCACGGACGGCAGGCTGAAAACCCCCGAAAGTTCCGGCAGCAGGGATTCGCCCTTCCTCTGAACGGGGCCCGTCATCGGCACCAGCGGCGGCAGAGACATCCAGTCCTGCTCCACAGGAGGCGACGACTGGCCGGACGCCGGCTGACCTTTAAGGACCTTCTGTGGCGCCATGGACGACGGCGGCAAAGGCGGCGGAAGGGATGGAGGAACACTCATTCCGGAACGCCCTTCCGCAGCTGCCGGAGCCGCTTCTGCGGGGGCCTGATCGAAGTGAACGGGCCGCTCCGCGCGGGTCTTTTTCAGCGAAATCATCTGCGCGCACTTGAGTGCGTAGATGAAGCGCAGGGCGGCCAGCGGCGGCAGAATGTCCAGCGCGAGGAGCGTGGCGACGCTCTTCATTCCGTCCATGGCCTGAAGCAGCGAGGTTTCCTCGTCGTCCAGCCCCACCTCCTGAAATCGCAGAAGCGGGTCTTCCGCGGGATGCACATACAAAGTGCGGACATCGCCCAGCGCTTCCTCGATGCGTGCCTCGTCATAGCCGCGCTTCACGCCCTCATAGACCATCTCCACCGGCGTCATATCGAGGCCGGTCGTCTCCGAGGGCACTTCGGCGTCCGGGTTGAACTGATACTCGCCCGTGGTCCAGCTGAAGATATCGAAGAGCTTGGTCGAGATTTGCAGCGACAGCGCGTAGCTCAGGTTGTGGGGATTGATGCAGCCCATCTCGATGAGAATCGTCCCCTGCTGGCGCTTGGTGGCCTTCATGCGCTCCAGACTGGCCTGGCACTCCGCCTCGGAAATCATCTTCTCCCGCACCATCAGCTTGCCCAGGCACTCGGAGAGCAGATTCGACTTCACCGAAACGGGACGGCCATCGCGGAAATAGACGATTTTTTTCACCTTATCCCGCTTGAGCAGGAGCGCCCCGGTCGAGCGCCAGCGAATCAGGTCAACCAGAAGCTCGGGGAACGGCTTTTCTTCGAGAGAGCCGCGAATGGTGCGCCGGGCAGAGCTCTTCTGTGAGGACGACTCCACCGAGGCGACCTCCTCACGGGCGCGGTCATCGGCAAATTCATCCGCGGGCTTGGCGTCAATGCGGGCGCGCTCGGCGGCAGCTCCAGCCTGGCTGGGATAGCGGTCGCCCAGGGCAGTTTTCAGAGCGCTGCGCATCTTGGCGATGTTCAGCGGCTTCTCGATGAAGGCCGCGATTCCGTACTTCCGAACGGAATCCTCCTCGTGCGCCGAAGCCTTGTAGGCGCCCGAAATAAAGATGAGCGGCACGTCATGGCCGCCGGGAAGCATCCGAATCCGCCGGGCGAACTCAAAGCCGTGCATCGAGGGCAGCAGGAGGTCGAGGATGACCACGTCCGGGCGCCGCTTGGAGAACGTCTTGAATGCCCATGAGCCATCTTTCTCGACCTGAACGGTAAAGCCTTCGCTGCCAAGCATCTCCGCCAGCATCCGCTGGACGGAACGATCGTCGTCTATGACCAGAGCGGTGACGTGCTTTTCCACTGGCTGCTCCTCATTGCTGAATCCAAACGCGCATCATGTGGCTGCGCTGATGGCGCGCGCCGTCTGAATGCCGGCGCCCGCTGCTTCCTCTCCGCGGCGCCGCCCCTCATCGGCGCCGGCGGCCATTATCTTCACGCCAGGCGCCGCCGCACAACTTCCGCGCGGACCGGCAGCGCCTCGGACATCACGCCGCTTCTGCTTCGGCCGGCTTGGGATTTTCCAGCCCGCGCGCATCCGGCCCCTTCTCGCATTTGAGAAGCAGAACGGCGCAGACGATGCCGACCGCCACGAGTCCCGTGAAGATGGCCATCATCGGGAAATAGTTGGCGGACGTGTCCGTCACGAAGTGCGTGTTCACCTTTCCCACCACCCACGGCACCAGCATCATCCCCACCTGCTGGCACATGGTCATGATTCCCAGAGCGCTGCCGTATTTAGACGCCGGTGCAAGATAGGCCACCGACGGCCACATGACGGCCGGGATGAGCGAGAAGGAAATGCCCATGAGCACCATGGGAATCCACGGGGAAATGCCCGTCTGCAGAAGCAGAAGGTAGTTGGGCACGAGGAGCACGGTTCCCGCGACCATCAGCGTGGCCCTCCGGCCAATCTTGTCCACCAGCATCCCGAAGAGCGGCGTGAAAATCATCGAGCCGAAGATGAGGCTGCTGTTGAGCGCGCTCGCGTCGTCCTTGGCCATGCCGTGGACGGTCTGGAAGAGCTTCACCGAGAAGCTGCGGAACGGGAAAATCGCCGAATAGAAGGTGACGCAGAGGGCCACCACCAGCCAGTAGGTCTTTCCGAAGGAGAGGAGCGACCTGAAGTCGATTTTCTCCCCCGCCTTGTCCGCCTCGCCCAAGCTGTATTTTTTGAGCCCGCGCTCTTCGAGGCCCCAGTAGGCGACGGCGGTCACGAGGCTCACCAGAGCGAAGACGACGGCCACGAGCAGCGGTCCCTGCCAGCCCTTCTCGAAGGCAAAGCTCGCCCACTTGGGAGACCAATCGGCGGCCATCGACCCCAGGCGCGCTATCGTCAGATTGATGCCGAAGGCGAACGAAAGCTCCTTGCCCTTGAACCAGCGCGCGATGCCGGCGGTGACGGCCACAATGAGGGACTCGGCGCCCAGCCCGAAGCAGCAGCGGCCCACGAGCATCATCCAGTAGCCCACGTTCCCCGCGAAGGCCGAGAGGATTGCGCCCACGAGGCAGATGGCGGCGAAGATGGTCGTGGCTTTGCGGGCGCCGATGCGGTCGATGAAGAAGCCGCTGACGAGCAGCATGGCCAGGTTGGGCAGCGAGTAGGCGCTGAACAGAAGCCCGAAGTGCTCGGCATCGATGCCCAGATCCCTCGCGAAGATGTCCTCCAGCGGGTTCAGGCAGTCGTACACGTAGTAATTGCCGAACATGGCGAGGCTCATCACCACGAGGACGAGCCAGCGGTAGGCACTGGGCGGCTCGGGCAGCGCAGATGAGGCGTTCTGCGATGGATTCGGCGGGTTCACGGCTTCGGCGGGTGTTTCGTCGGACATGGGGTTCTTCCCGTGTTGAATGAAGGGAGCGGCCGGCGCGGACAGTCCAAAGAGCAGGCGCCCGGCTTTTTGAGGGCGGCGGCGTTTGCGACAAAGCCACCCTCCTTGCAAAGAAATCCGTCCCCAAAATCCGCCTTCACGTTCCCTCAGTGCCCCGGCCGTTTTGTGTCCTCAGCCGCTCTGCTGTGAGCCTGCCCGGCGATTGATTTTTTCAGGCCGTCTGCTACCCGCCGCCGCCCATTTTCCTTCGGTCCTGCATCGGCGCCCCATGAAGCAAAGAAGCCGCTGCGGGACTTTCTGTTTTGCGCAGCTCGAATGTCGGATTGAGGGTCCCATGAGCGGTGTTCTCGTTGTCGGTTCCGTAGCGCTTGATTCTGTCGAAACGCCGTTCGGCGCCCGGGATGAGGTCCTGGGCGGTTCTGCGACCTACTTCTCCATGGCGGCTTCCTATTTTTCGCCGGTGCAGGTGGTCGGTGTCGTGGGCAGCGATTTCCCGGACAGCCATGTCGAACTTCTCCAAAAACGGCGCATCCGTCTGGACGGCCTGACCAAGGCCGAGGGCAGGACCTTCCGCTGGAAGGGTCGCTACTGCGATCAGATGAACGAGGCCCAGACGCTGGATACCGAGCTGAACGTCTTCGACACGTTCAAGCCGGTTCTCCCCGGCGACTTCCGGAAGACGCCCTTTGTGTTCCTGGGAAACATCGATCCTGTTCTGCAGGGCGAAGTGCTGGATCAGATTGAAAGTCCCAAGCTGGTGGCCGCCGACACCATGAATTTCTGGATCAACGGCAAGAACGCAGACCTGAAGGCGACTCTCCGGCGTGTCGATCTGCTCTTTGTCAACGACGCCGAAGCCCGTGCTCTCAGCGGCGAGCGCAACACCGTCTCTGCCGCGAAAAAAATCCTGACCATGGGCCCCCGAGCCGTGGTCGTGAAGAGGGGCGAATACGGCGCGATGCTGCTGGACGCCGAGGGCTTCTTCGCGCTTCCCGCCTACCCCACCGAAAAAGTCTGCGATCCTACCGGCGCGGGCGACTCCTTTGCGGGCGGCTTTATGGGATTTCTCGCCTCGGTGGGCGCCGTGACGCCCGCGGCACTTCGGCAGGCTGTGGCCATGGGAACCGTGCTGGCTTCCTTCACTGTAGAGGGCTTCAGCCTGGACGAGCTCTCCCGCGTGACGCTTGAAAGGGCGCGGGAGCGCTTCGAGTGCCTGAGACGAATGATGCGCCTCGCCGAACTCCCCGAGCGTATTGAATTCCAGAGCATCTAAAGAAATCTGAGCGCCGCATCTGCCCCGTTTTGTCCCGTTTTCATCAGGAGGCGACCTTTGGCCGACTCCAGCCAGAAAAAGAGAGAGTCCCCCTGCGCCCGCGCTTCGGCTGGCCCCCCGAAACTTACCGTCGTGAAGGGCGGCGGCAAAAGAGCAGCTCTCTGCCTGAAAACGCCACACGACGTGGCACGCCTCATGGCCTCGGCGGCTGCTGAGATGATGCTCCGCCGCATCTCCCCTCTGCGCGCCCACGAAATCCAGCAGCGGGGAGTGCGCGCACTCAGCCTCTTTGAGCGCGTCAAGATGCCCAATGGGGGGGAGTCGCAGGGGGCGCTCAAACGAGAACTCCACGATCTCGAGGCCATCTGGAACGCCGGAATCGAGCGCAGCGGGAAACGCTAGCGCCTCTCCGGCCCGCCTCCTTGTCCCTCGCGGCCCTCTTCGCCGCCGCCGTCTCCTCCGACGAGGCGCCCAAGCCCCGCGACGACGGCAAGACCGTCCAGAATCCGGCCAAGTGCGTCTACTGCACCATATGCGCACGCAAGTGCCCGATGGAGGCGCTCAAAGTCGCCGCGCGGCCAAGACCTGGCCCCTCGACGCAGAGAAGTGCGTCGCCTGCGGCACCTGCGCACAGGTTTGCCCGAAGAATGCACTGGTCTATGTAAACCATACGCAATGTCCCAAAAGCTCCGGCCGACAGAGCGGAGCTTCTGGGGTGTAGGTTCAAAGCCCTGCGGCCTGTTATCCCTGCCCGGCAGGGGACTGTCTCTTTCTGTAGAGAAGGAGCTCCGGTTCTGTACCGTCTTTCCCGTAAGTGCTGACCAGAATGAAATCCATATTCGCCAGCACGCCGAAGCAGCGGTCTCCGCCGGACGCCGGTTCGAGCTGGGTCCCCAGATAGGTCCTCCGGTCGTCGAGGAATTTCACGGCGGTGCCGCCGGGAAGCGGATAGGCGAGATTCACATAGCTCCCGACGAGGGCGTTGAGCTTTTCTACCCTAGGCATGCCCTCGATCTGCAGCGCGTTGATCTCCGCGACCAGCTGCGCCTTGAAAGCCTCGAAGGCCCCGCCGTCGCCGAGCTCCCCGTGCCGCTTCCAGTAATCCAGCTTGGGCAGCGTCTGCTTCAAATAGGCGCGTGCATGTTCTTCGGAGAAGCCTTTGCTTGCCATGTGGCGGACGCAGACGTCGATCAGATCGTCCATATCGCTGTAGGTATAAGTCCCATCGGCATAGCACCACTGGCAGTAATCCTCATTGAGAGTCCCGTCCTTCTCCCGGCCGAGGATCGCATCGTCGATCGGCATCCCGCAGCATTGGCAGACCAGCTGATGCGGCGATCCGAGCAGCGTGTTGATGGAGACGTTGAAATACCGGGAAAGCAGCTTCAGCGTCTCAGTGTTCGGCACGGTTTCGCCGTTTTCCCAGCGGGATACAGCCTGGCGGGTCACAAAAACCTTTTCGGCGAGCTCGTCCTGCGTCAGCCCATGCTTTGCCCTGAGTCCATACAGAACATCCTTTGTGTCCATACAAACACCTCCTTGCTGCCGAGTATCCCGAGAAACGGGCCAATAAGCACGCAACTGCCTGTTTCCCTTCTGAACAGAGCAGCTACAGCAGCATCAGCAGCGGGATCACCACGAAGCTGGCGGGGGCGGATATCGCGATGGGGTGGGCGTGCTTTTGTCCACGGCTGCGGACCCGCTGCGCCGGAAAATTTCTCCGGTGCGCGCCCATGAGGCGGGAGCTGCGCCTCCTCTCGGCCGTCTGGCAGGAAGGCCGCACGCGAAAGCGCTGAGCCTCCGCCCGACTTTCAGGAATCCCGGTTCTGAAGGGGATTCCAGCGCTCTTCGTCATGGGCCGATGCTTCCGTGAGGCCGTTGTCCGAAGAGATTTCATCCGTTTCCGGCTCGATCTCCCACCACTGGCGCGGCCCGTCCGATTCCCGGCGGTGCGCTTCTGCTTTTTCCGTCTCTCCACTGGGCGGCGGCGAATCAGACGGCAGTTCTGCCAGCGAATTGGCTTCCGAAGAGACATCTCTTCCGGGAGAGAACGCCGGGGAAGCCTTTTCTTCCGGAGGGGACAGACGTCTGTTTTGCGCTTTGAGTGCAGCCTCCTCGCTAAAATTCCGGGCAAAACGGGCGCGGCGCACCAAAAGGACCGCGAGCGCCAGCGTCATAAAAAACGCGGCAGTGGGGGCAAAGAGCCGGGCCATCTCGCCGCCGCGCAGCTGCTCCCTCTGACGCGCAAAGGTCTGCCAGCACTGTTCGTCATTCCCGCAGTTAGGGACGAAATTGGCGGCCGTCTCCCCTTCCGACGGGGCCATGGCCGCCTCGTAAATCATCGTGCCCGACCAGAGGAGCAGCGGAATGGCGATGACGAAGAGTTTGGAAGCGAGCTTCGCCCAGCGCATCCCCACATAAAAAATGGCCATGTCGGCCAGGATGACTGCCAGCCAGTAGTTCATTCCGCTTTCTCCAGATGCGTTCAGCGCGGGCCTGCCCATGCCGCCCGCGCGATTCGCCCGCTGATTCAGCGGACTTCCTCAGGGCGTCAAGGGCCGGCCGGTCTCCCCTGAAAGGCAGCGCCAAAAATAAAGGCGATTTTGTTGCCCATCGGCGCCGTCTTCATGCCAGAGCGCCGCGCCTTTCCTTCGGACCGGCCATCCTTTGCCACGGAGAGAACGATGACGCTTTCACCTGACACGCAAAACCCCGCCGAATGGATTCGCTTCCCGGGCGAAAAGACATGCCGCGAGGGCCTGGCGGAGGCTCTGCCCGGCCAGGCCCCCCTTCTTTCGGGAGATTTGCCTGTGCTGGATCACGTCCGGCGCATTTTTCTCTCGACATCGCTTCGGCTCAGCGAGGCATCGGCGCCGCAGCTGCACAGGGCCGCTCAGCTGGCCATGGAGCGCCTCGGCCGCCGGATTCCCTATGAGCTCTTTCAGGTCTCCGGCGACGAAAACGCCTGCGCGGCGCCTTTCTCTGACCACGCGCTCATCCGCCTCGAAGGAAAGATCCTCTCCATCCTCGATGATGGGACGCGCCTCGCGCTCATCGGCCACGAGCTGGGCCATGTCTTCTGCCACTCCTCTCCCGACAGCGTCAGGGAAGCCCGGACGATTGGCCGCATCCTCGACGGGCAGATTCCGGCGGGAACGGCGAACCCGGATGAACTGCGCCGCAGAGCTTCGCTTCTTTCACAGGCCAGGGAGCTGACGGCGGACCGCTGCGGGCTGCTGGCCTGCCGGAGCATCAAAGACGCGCTGAAATTACAGATGATGCTGACCACGGGGCTCTCCGCCGCCTCGCTCGACTGGGACACCGACGCCTACCTGCTCCAGTGCCGCGAGTGCATCGAACCGCTGATTTCCGAGCAGGAGACTGTTGCCAGAGAGGGCGCCTCCCATCCGCTCCACGTCCTCAGGTCGTGGGCGCTGAATCTTTTCTGGGAAAGCGACCTCTTCCACCGGGTCACAGGGCTGGGGCCGGGGACGCGCCCCATTGCCGAGGTGGACAGCACGATTCTCAAGGCTCTCGACAGGTCCGTCGTCCGGACAGCGGGCTGGGGCGAAATTGTCCTCGGCGAGCCGCCTCAGGAGGTTCTGCTCTGCGCTCTGGCTGCCTGCGTCATTGTCGCCTTTGCCGACGGGGAAATTACCGAAGAGGAAGAGGACGCCATCGAGAGCACCTTCGCCGGCAGGGTTTCCGCCTGGCGGGACTATTTCAGCCTCAAGGCCGCCGCCGAACTTCTGGATCAGGTGGCCGAAGCCGTGATGGCCATGGGCGAAAGCGCGCTGCTCAGCATTTTCATTCTGGCGTGCCACGTCATGGCCTCGGACGGGCGCTTTGAGCGGAGCGAAGTGGCGGCCATTCTGATGATTGGCCGCGCGCTGGGCTGCGAAGATCTGTGGTTCCGGCTTCTGACCCGCATGGACATCATTCATCCGGAGTCCGACGGCGAGGCGGAAAAGGCCAGACTCAGGTCGATGGCCGCCAACGTGAGCCTGGCGGAGCGCCGCGCCGTGATGAACGCGCTGGATGCGTTTCTGACCACCGCGGCGAAGCTGGGCGGGACGCGGACCACGCTGCGGCGGCTTCTGGCGCTCATGGGGGCAGAGTCTGCGGAGGAGCTTCCCAGGCTGGTGCCTGACATGGACAAGGCGCTTCGCGCGAAGGGGCTGACGGCGTCGCCCGAGCTGAGCGCGCTGGCGGACAGCGGCCTTTCTCATCTGGATATGCCCGTGGTTCTGACCGCCGAAGCCGCGCCCGTTCAGACAGAGAACGACATTCCCGCGGAGCCCGCCAAAACGCTTTTGAAGCGTGCGCTGACGAGCCTTCAGGACAGTCTGGTCAGCGGCAACGGCCGAAGTTCCTCTGTTCTGGCCAGACCCACCAAGGCGCTGATGGATCTGACTGAGCTGGACAAGCTGGGAACAGGCCGGGCCGAGCGCTTGCGGGCGGTTCTGTCGGCGGGCGATTCAGGTGAAGCGGAGCTCATTTCACCTCTGGAAGCCGCCTCTTCTCCGGCCGCGGCTCAAATCTGCCGCAGGCTCAAGGACCTGGCCCGGGCCGACAAAGACCAGCAGGAAGCCTACGGCTCCAGCGACCTGTGCCTTGGAACGGCTTTCGCGGCCGGGCGCATGGATTCCAGCCACAGATTCCGCGCGCCTCTTCGGCTCATCCCCGTGGAGCTCGTGCGGATTGAGGGCGGACAGGCCCCCGGCTGGAAGCTGCGCCGGCGGGGCGCGGCCATGGCGAACATCGCCCTCGTGCGGGCGGTCCGCAGCAGACAGAAGGACGCGCAGGGAAGCATGTCCGATGAGTTCCTCGACGCGCTGAAAGACGCCGCGGAACAGAGTGAAGAGGCACTGGTGTCCGCCCTGGCTCAGAAGGGCTTCTTTCCCAAGCAGCAGGACGCCGCAGCTCTGGCCCGTGAAGAGCGGAAAAACCTCCTTCAAAACGCCGGCGCGCAGCCCTCGGAAAATGCCGGTGACGCCCCGGCGGCAGAAGTGCCCGAGGAGAGGCCTGCCGCCGCGGCCGCGCTGGAAGACGCGCTGCGCCCGATGGGCGATGAGCCTCCATGCATGGAGTGGCTCGGCCATCCGACGGCGGAAATCGAACCCTGCGCGGCCATCGGCATCTTTCCTCAGTCGCGCTCCGAGCTGCTCTACGACTACGGCGACCTGCTCCAGGACATCGATTCGGGCACATCTCCCGTGGGCGAGCTTCTGGGCGGTGCCGCCGAGCTCCTTCCCGACACGCTGAAAGACGAACTGCACATCAGCGGCAGCCAAAATTCCGAGCGTTCCACCGGCAGCGCGGCAGACGGCAGCGTGGTTCCCGCCGTCTCTCTGGATCCGAGTCAGAGGGAGGCGCTCCAGTCGGCCCGCGAAGTTCCTGCGATGGTCATCGACGGGCCTCCGGGAACAGGAAAGAGCCAGGTCATCGTGGGCATCGTTCTCGAAGCTCTGGCGCGGGGCGAGCGCGTGGCCGTGGTCAGCGAAAAGCGGGCGGCGCTCGACGTGGTCGCCCAGAGGCTGGAAGCCAACGGCTTCGGCGGCTGCTACGGGCTGGTCCACGACGTGGAATCCGACAGGAAGCCCCTCTACGCGCGGATTGCCCGGCGGATGCAGGAGACGCCTCTGAGCGAACCTTCGCCGAAGCCCCTCCGCGACGCGCTGGACGAAGCGGGCCAGATTGAAGCGGAACTCTCTCTCCGCCACGGCCTGCTGAACTTCTCCGCCGACAGTGAAGGCGCGGCGCTCGCGATGCTGGCCGAACAGCGCAGTGCCCTCGATGCCAGGCCGGAGCTCGCCCGGAAATTTTCCGCTGATGCCTGGCCTGCCGACATGGCCGGCATCAGCCCGAGGGTGCTGTGTGCCTGCGCGGATCAGGTGGCGCGGCTCCGGCCGTTCGGCGATCTGATGCGCGCGGACTCGCCCTGGGCCGGTCTCGACGATGCCGCGATGCCCGACGCTGAGGAGCTGGACGCGCTGACCAGCTTCATGACGCAGGCTTGTACGGCGGTCCAAAAACATGCTGCCGCCGCGGGCGATGCCTCCAGTGACCTGTCGGGAATGGCCGCGCGCTGGCTCGGAGCATTTCGCTTCGCCCGGAATCTCGCGGTTCCTGTCCCCGCCGAAGAGCTGATGGCCGACTGGGGAAAAGCGGCAGGCGACCTGGACGCACTGGCAAAATCGCCGCTTCTGCCCGTTCTGACCATTCAGAGCTGGAGCGCGGTGACGCCTCACGTGTCGCGGCTGCTGGAACTCAGCGGGAACTTCTTCCGCTGGATTTTCCCCTCATTCTGGAAGTCGCGCCGGGCGGCGAGAACGTGGCTGCAGCAATTCTGGAATCAGCTTTCAGCCGCCAAATTCACCCCCGCGTTTCTGAAAAATCTCCTCCTGTGCGCTGACGCCGCATCCGCGTTCCAGAAGGGCCTGCCGCGCCCCGCCGAACAGGCATCCGGCGACGCGGCCGCGCTTCTCATGGGGGGCAGTTCTCAATCCGCCATTGTCCCCGTCCCCAATGACCCGCTCCGGCAGAGTCTGGACGCTTTCTGGAAGAGCCGGGACAGCCTGCACCTCTGGCTCACCGCCAATGCGCCCGGCCGCGCGGACAGCATCACACCCGCCGGTCTGGGAGAGCTCAGGCGCATCAGCCAGTCGTCCGCCGCGTTTCGCGGCGTTTTCAGCAGGGACGGGCACAGCCCCACGGAAAATCTGGAAATTCTGGACGGGCGCATCCGGGACAATCGGGAGCGGCTTCTGGAATGGCGCGAGCGCTCGATGCAGACGAAGGCGAGGCTCAAGGGAGGCTGCGCGGCCGCCCGCATTCTGGCCGAGACCTTCCCCGAGGGCACGGATACCGACTGGCATCTGGGATTTTACAGCGGCTGGAACACCCTGGCCCTCAGGCGCATTGAGGCCCGAGAACCCAAAACTTCGTGTCTGACCCGGCCCACCCGCTGGGGAACCTGCCGCGAGGCCGCTCAGAGGCTGTCGCAGCTCGACGCGGAAGCCACGGAATTAAAGCGCGCGCTCACTGCCGCGTCTGTCTCGCGCCGCGGCATCCTCAGTCTGCCCAAGGCGGCAGCAAATCAGAGGCGCACGCCGGAGCAGCGCGCCGCGGAGGACCTGCTCCACGAGGCCTCCAAAAAATCCAAGCTCCTGACGATGCGGACCTTTGTCCGCCGGTTCGTCAGCAAGGGCCTGATGGACGTCCTTCCCGTTTGGATGCTGTCCCCGGAGACGATGTGTACGCTGTTCCCGAGGCAGCCCGTCTTCGACCTCGTGGTCTTCGACGAAGCGTCGCAGTCGACCATGGCCAGCGGCCTGCCCGCCCTGCTGCGGACCAGAAAGTGGGTCATCGCCGGCGACGACAAGCAGATGCCGCCCAGTGCCTACTTCCAGCAGAAGTCGTCCTCTTCCGACGACGAGGACCAGGCCAGCGAGGAATCCAAAGCGGCACGCGAGCTCTTCGATGACGAGTCGCTGCTGACGCTGGCCCGGCGCCGCGTCCCGCACGCGCGGCTCACGTGGCACTACCGCTGTCAGGACGAGTCGCTCATCGCGTTCTCCAATCACGCCTTCTACGGCGCCGCGCTCTCCACCATTCCCGCGCCGCCGAAACACGATGCCGGGCATCTCCCCGCGCTGTCGTGGGTCCGCGTCGAGAATCCTGAATACGTGGACATGCAGAACAGGCCGGAGGCCGTCCGCGTGGTGGAGCTGATTGCCGAGGAAATTCTGTCCGGAAGGGGCAGATCCGTGGGCGTCGTCACCTTCAACATTCACCAGCGCGCCACAGTCCTCGATGTCATCGACGAGCGCCGGGCCGCGGACGCCGCCTTCAAGGAAGCCTACGACGCGGCCATGGCCGGGCCGCTGGACAGCCGGCCGTTCGTCAAGAATCTGGAGAACGTTCAGGGCGACGAGCGGGACGTCATCATCTTTTCCCTCGGGCACGCGCCGGAAATCAGGAAGTCCACGGGCGCGCCGTTCGTCCGCCCCAACTTCGGACCACTCAACGGCAGGGGCGGCGAGCGGCGGCTGAACGTGGCCATCTCCCGGGCGAAGGAGAAGTGCATCATGGTCTCGTCCTTCGAGCCGGAACTTCTCTCTGTCGCCAAAACGGCCGGGCCGGGCATCCGCCTGCTCAAGCTCTTCCTCGAATATGCCCGCAGCGTGTCGAAGGGTGAGACGACCGACGCGCTCCGCTGCCTGGACGAGGCCAGAATTATGAACGGCGCCTCTGTCGGGAGCGGGCCGCAGGCACAGGGCATTCTCCGCCTGCCGGAATCGATTCCCCTCGCCGTTCAGATTGCCGTGGAGGCGGAAAAGCTGGGCTTCACCATCGAGCAGAACATCGGCGCCAGCGGCTTTCAGGTGCCCCTCGCCCTCTTCGCAAAGGACCGCCAGCCGGTGGCCGTGCTCATCACCGACGGCAGCGAGGCGCGGACGCCCTATGACCTGGACGTCCACAGGCCGGCGCTCCTCCGGCGGAAGGGCTGGGACGTGGTGCAGGTCAATCCCATTCTCTGGGCAAAAGACCGTCAGGCCGTCCTTCAGAGGCTGCAGCAGGGGCCGCAGAATTAGAGCGGGAGCAGGCGGATTGAAGGCCTACCGCCGGCCCAGGACCGACAGGCGCCGCAGAATCCCGGAAAACTCTGCGGCGCCCGTGAAGGATTCAGCGCCCCGGAAGTCACTTCTGCCGCCTTCGAGGCCCGGAATGTCCCCCAGATCCATCTCTTCATCGAAAGTGGCGGCCGTCAGCCAGGCGTGGCGCGACACGGCGTCCTCTTCGATGACCACGCCGATTCTGGCCCGCCCCTCCGCGAACCGAAGCAGCGTCTTCCGCTCCCTGCCCTTGCGGCGGCCCTGCACGCGAATGACGAACAGCCCGCCCAGCTCGGCTTTGCCGCAGGCAGAAGCCACCTCTTCCGCGCTCCTGACGGCGTCGAGTGAAAGCGCCGCGGCCCGCTCCACCTTCTCCTGAAGCTCCGCAGGCAGCTGTCCTTCGGTCAGTCCAGACACCAGCGCCTTCAGAAAATCCCGGCGCTCCCCCGCCGTAAAAGCGGCCAGCGCCTCGTCGATGGCCAGCGCCAGCTTCGCTCCCCGGTCGCTGAGCGCGTGCCCGCGGCCCGGAGAATCAACGGCACGGGCGTCTTCGTCCGCCCCGGGCCATGCCTCGATGCCGCCGCGCAGGAGCTTGGCCGCGGTCAGAATGCCGTCCAGGTCCGCATGGACAAACAGGCAGCCGGGACGCCCAACCCTGCGCGCAATTTCCGGCGTGATGAGCTCGGGGCAGGCGTGCGCCAGGCGGTTGGGCACGAGAAGAAAGCGCGGGTCGCCCTGAAAACGGGCCCAGCCCAGAGGATGCTCGTGGTGATCGCACCACAAAAGGAGCCTCTGCCCCAGCGACTGGATGAACGGCTCCGTGACCTGCTCGAAGAGGCCGCCGGAGGCAAATGCCACGTCCAGAACAACGATGCCCGCGTCTCCTTTGGGAGGCGGCGGGAGCCGGGACGGGCCCTGGACAAAGATAACGGCGGGCTCGGCCGATGATGCTGATGAGGTGATTCGGGCGGCCATGTGCCTCGCCTTCCGAAGGCAAAAAAACGGCGCGGCGTTCCGACAACATGGAGCGCCGCGCCAAAATCGAGTCCGTCAGAAGGCCGGGGCTAGAAAGTTTCCACTCTGGGATCCAGGGCCGTGGCAGCCCGGCGCATCAGCGTAATCTGCACGTTCTTCGTCTCGGAAAGCGGCTTGACCTGGACCTCCAGCACGTACTCGTCGCCTTCCTTGAGGGGCACCTTGAAGATGTAAACGAGGTCGCCCAGCACCTCGCTGCCCATCTGCTTCGGCTCAAAGCCCAGCTTCGACTTGTAGAAGTCGCGGACCTCTTCGAGGGAACTCCGAACGACATAGACGGCCTGGTATTGCTCCTTGGACTTGTTGAAGGTGGTGATGACCTCGTTGTCCACCACGCCCGCCTTCTTGCCCTTGGCGGCCGGAACGAACACCGGGAGGGGCGCAACCTTTCCCGTCAGTGCCGTCTGGTAAGCGCTGAATTTTTGGGCGTCCTGAGCAAAGGACAGCGCGGGAATCAGCATCAGAACAAAAATCGCCGCAGCCAAAAGACGTCTCATGGGAACTCCTCCGTGCATGGAAATGCCGAAAAAGAATTGCCGCCGCGGGCTTGCCAGAGGCAGGGGGAGCCATCTAGCGGGCCGGTCGGCCGAAAAAAATGCCGCGGCCTTGTCACGAAGTTCCGGCGCAAAGGCAACTGACCGAATGAACATCACCAAATTGAAAGTTCCGGCGCTGCTGGCCTGTCTCGCCGCCGCCTGCACTCCCCTTCAGAGCCCGTTCGCCAACCCCGAGAAAACCGTCCGGGATTTTCACAGAAACCTGCTGTTTCGTGACTGTAAGCACGCTCTGGAGCAGCTGACAGACGGCACGCGCGCCAAAATCGCGCAGCTCTCGAAACTGGCGGCACAGCAGAGCGGCGGCGCCATCGCAGATGACCCCGCCGCCATGATTTGCCAGGGGGATGTCACGCTCTACCGAAGCGAAGAGCTCTCCGGCGACGACGTGGTCAAAGTGACGCTGACTTCCAGAGACGATCAGGCGGGGAAGGCTGTGGTCACGGCGGTCATCGGGGGAAAAGAGTGGCCCACGGCTCTGATCCGCGACGCGGCCGGCGACTGGAAAATTGATCTGGAATCGCTGGCCGATGAGGCACTGGCCAGGCGCGCCGGGACTCAGGCGGAAGTTCCGCCTCCCAATGCGTCTTCTGCGAACGACGCCGCGCCTCCTCCCGCTGCCGCTTCCCCCGACTCCGAAGGCTGACTTCCGTCTGGCTGCCTCATCCCTTGCCCTTGGGCGGCGCCTTGGGCGCCGTCATCTTCTTGGCCGCCGCCTGAACCGCCGAGGGAACGTTCTTGTCCTTGGCCAGCTTTTTCAGGTCGCTTTCGCGCAGCGTCCCCAGAAAGCGGATGGTCGTCTGCGCCGGTGTCTTCGGATTGCGAATCAGCGCCATGCGCACCTGGTACTGCCGGGTCCATTCCCGCTTGTTCATAATGGTCCGCAGCACCTCGTCGCCCGTGTTCTTCGACTGGGCGAGGCTGAGCACCTCGTTGTCCGAAATTTTCGGGCTGTTGATGACGGCGCTCTGAATCATCCGGTTGGGGTCCCGCAGCAGAATCGTCCGCGCCTCCATGCTGCCCACCGAGGCCAGCTTGATGCGCTCGCTCATGGACATGTTGAGGATGCGCTGGGTCAGACTCAGGCGCTTGCCGTTCTCATCCCTGTCTCCCGTGGGCTTGGGCCTGCCGGTCTTCGCCGGCCCCTGGGCCGCTTCTTTGGCCTCCTCCTCAACAAGGGCATCCAGCTCCTTCATCAGGTCTTCGGCACTCTCTCCTTTGACGGCAGCCGCCTCCGCAGAATCGGGCCGCGGCAGAGGCTTGTTGTAAACCCGCTGATAGGCCGCCTCGAACTGGGTCAGGTCGTAGAGGACGACGCCGGAGCGGACGGCAAAGTCGCAGACGGAGTCGGACACGGCCCTCGGCAGCTTCGGATTCGAGAGAAGCGCCCGGAGAAGCTTTTCCTCGCGCAGAAGCCGCAGCTGGTTGCCGGCGATAATCTCAATGAACTTCTCCGTTCGGGTCCTGGCCACAAGAGACGCCAGCGTCAGGTCATGCACCGACGGGTTCAGAATCAGCGCCTCCATATCCGGGCTGTCCGGATTCAGATTCTCGCACAGCACGTCCAGAACCCGGGGATTGAGGGAGTCGTCCCGGAGCGCCACGGAGAGAATTTTGCCCGGCAGCCTGGAGATGGACTCGCGGGCAGAGGCGGAAATTTTCGGGTCCGCATCAAAGGTCAGCATGGCCAGACAGTGGGCCATGTCGCTGGGGTTCAGCGGGACGAGTCCGCGGGCAGCCATGCCGCGAATCGGCGCGGGCGAAGCCGGGTCCACATGACGGCGAAATTGCGGGGGAAGCCTCTCCGCGGTCAGCGGAGGAACATCCGCGAGCCGGTCCTCGGGTTCGGCGGGCGCTTCCTCTTCGGCGGGCGCTTCACTTGGGACATCCGCTTTGACCTCCGCGTCCGGGGCGGCGTCATCGAGGACCAGGTCATCCAGCGACAGCTCGATTTCAGGCAGTTCGTCAGGCGTTGCGTTCATGGAGAATCCTCAGGCCGTTGAGCGTCAGAAATTCGTCAACCTCTTGGATGGCACGCGATTCAGAGGCGATGAGAGGCGCCAGCCCTCCGGTGGCCACGGTTTTGGGCTTTCCCCCCAGCTCCGAAGCCATGCGCGCGCAGATGCCGTCCACCAGCCCCACGTAGCCGAAGACAATGCCCGACTGCATGCTAGCGATGGTGTTGCGCCCGATGACGCGCTCGGGGCGGCTCAGCTCGACCCGCGGCAGCTTGGAGGCCGACTGAAACAGCGCCTCGGTGCTGATGGTGACGCCGGGACAGATGGCCCCGCCCAGGTACTCGCCCCTGGCCGTCACTGCGTCGAACGTGGTCGCCGTCCCGAAATCGACGATGATGAGAGGCATGGGCCAGCGCGCATACGCCGCGACCGCGTTGACGATGCGGTCCGCGCCCACCTCCGCGGGGTTGTCATAGAGGACGGGCATGCCGGTCCTGATGCCGGGGCCGACGAACAGCGGTTCGCAGCCGAAATAATTGCGCCCCATGATGCGCAGGACGCGCTGGAGCGGGGGGACGACCGAGGAGACGGCGATGGCCGTGACCGACTTCTCGGAGAGGCCCGCGTGGGACAGCAGCTGACCGACGAGGATGCCGTGCTCATCCGAGGTGCGCCGCGTCGTCGTCTCAATGCGCCAGTGTTCCACGAGCCGCTCACCGTCAAAGACGCCCAGGACGGTGTTGGTGTTTCCCACATCGATGGTCAAAAGCATGGTCGGGACGAGCTCCTGCCGCCTCGAAAGACGGCCCTGAAAAACAAAAGCCGCGCGGCTTAGCCGCACCCCGGTGAATTGGAAAGGCCATTTCCCGCCGATGACCGGCCCGAGCACGAGCCGAAACGCCCCCGCAGAAGCGCCGGAGAGCGCCCTTGACGGGGCCGATGCCGAAAAGCAAAAGCCGCCGGCTCGCCGAGGGGGGCAATGCCGCAGGGGTCTGAATATGGGTCGTTTTTTCAATCGTGAAGCTGGTGTGGTTGCGCTTGTCCTTCTTCTTGCCGGCGTCGCCGCCGCCATCGCGATGGATGCTTCCCTGTGGATAAGGCTGGCCGTCGGCGTGGGTCCCCTCGTCGTCCTCCACTGGTTCGTGACGCCCCTGGCTCAGGAGAAGCTCCTTGAGTTCTACACGGAGAGCTTCCGCTACGAGAGTGCGCTCCGCCTGGCGATGGACATCCGCGAGTCCTCCATGGACCGCCAGTCGCGGCAGAGCGCAGACCTGAATGTGGCCTTCGTGCAGATGGCCTGCGGGCACTACGACATGGCGCTCAAGCGGCTGCGCACCATCATCACCACCAAAGAGCAGCCCATCACGAAGAGCATCGTCGAAGGCATCACGGGCTACTGCATGGCGTATCTGGGGAAGGACCTAGACGAGGCGGAAAAGCTCATCTCGTCCAGCCTCGAGGCCCAGCCGAAAGAGGGGATGTTCGTCACCTTCCTGGCGCTGCTGCGCCTTCGCCAGGGCCGCTTTGAGGAAGCGAAGCTCCTCCTCGAAAAGTCGATGGAGCTGGACAGCGACCCCGAACTTCCTCACGCCGGCGAGCGCCCCTATCTGATGGCGCACGCTCTCTCCGGGATGGGCGAGCAGGCGCGGGCGCAGGAGCTGCTGAATCAGGTGGCTGAGGGCAATCCGAAGTCTCACTTCACGATTCTGGCGAAGCAGGGGCTGGACCGCCGCCTCATGGGAAATGCCGCCCCGAAGGCGGAGGAGCCCAAGGCAGAACAGGCGGAACAGAAGGAGCTGGCGGCGGCGCCGTCTGAAGCCAACGCTCTTCCCGCGGCGGCCACGGACGCGGAAAAAGCGGACGCCAAAGCTGACGGAGAAAAGTCCGGCGAAGCGCCTTCAAACAGCCCGAGCTAATCCGCCCGCTGAGCGCGTAGCCAGGCAATCTCCCGCCCGTAGCCAGGCACATCGTTGGGCGTCTCCAGATAGAAGGGCAGCGCCCGCAGAAGCGGATGGTTCACGGCGGTCCGGAAAAACTCTTCGCCCAGCGCTCCCTGGCCCAGAAGCTCATGCCGGTCCTTGTGGCTCGCGAGGGGGTTCTTGCTG
The DNA here is from genome assembly GCA_002309695.1 of Myxococcales bacterium UBA1203. GTDB lineage: Bacteria > Myxococcota > Myxococcia > Myxococcales > UBA5297 > UBA1203. Next base: position 98,566 of record DBXV01000023.1, read on the forward strand.
TCGTTGAGGTGAATCGCCTTCAGGCGCGGCAGGCCGATGATTCGGTCAAACTCGCTGAGGACGCCGTCCAGGTCGTTCACCACGTCGTAGCCCGCGTCGTGGACGTGGCACGTATCGAGGCAGACGCCCACGCGCCCGCGCAGGTCCCCGCGAATGGCGGCAATGATGTCCCTGAGCTCCTCAAACCTGCCGCCCACCTCGCTTCCCTTGCCGGCCATGGTTTCCAGAAGAACGGTCGTCCGCAGGTCCGGCGAAAGGATCTCGTTCAGCTGTTCCGCTGTGAGCCGGATGCCCTCCTCCATCCCCTGCCCCACGTGGCTGCCGGGATGGAAGTTGTAGAGAATCTCCCGCAGCGGGTCGCCCTCGACGGTCTGTGAGGCAGCCGCCAGCCGCTCCATGCGCGAGAGGTCGTCGGCCATCATCCGGCGCGAAAAGCCGCGAATCTTCTGGTCGGCGGCACAGGGATTCAGCGTGTAGGGCGCGTGGGCCAGAATGGTGGAGATGCCGTTCTGCCCGGCAAAGGCGGCCAGCGCGCGGGCGTCCTCCTCGTCAAACTCTTTGGCATTCCCGCCCCGGGGATTGCGCGTGAAGAACTGAAAAGTGTTCGCCTGAATGGAGACGGCCTCTTTGCCCATGGCCAGAAAGCCTCTGGCCGCCGACAGGTGACAGCCGACCCGGAATGCCTGTGCTTGCTGCGTCATCGTGATGTTTCTCCTCGGACGAGAGCGCCCGGAATGAAGAGCGGCAAAGGGCGCGGCGTTCGCCCACGGTGCTTCCCGCGTGTCAACGACCACACCCGGGGTTTGCCCCTTGCCTTTCCCAGAGGCACTGCCTAAGCGCGCCGCCCTTCAAAATTCGGGCTTCCGCCGCCCCCCGCCAGCGCCCTGCTTTTTCCAGCGCATTCAACGCGCGGGAGCTGGCCGCCGGAGCGTGGCGCCGCCCGAGATGCGCCGGGTTTTCCCCGCCGGCCCGACAAAGCACAGGACTGCATGAGCGAAGCAAACGACAGGATCAGAAACTTCTCGATCATCGCCCACATCGACCACGGAAAATCGACTCTCGCCGACCGGCTTCTGGAAGCCACGGGGACCATCACCGACCGGGAAAAGCAGAACCAGTTCCTCGACAACATGGACCTGGAGCGCGAGCGGGGAATCACCATCAAGGCGCAGACGGTCCGCATGTCCTACAAGGCCCTCGATGGAAAGACCTACGAGCTGAACCTTATCGACACGCCAGGGCACGTGGACTTTGCCTACGAGGTCTCGCGTTCGCTGTCGGCCTGCGAAGGGGCGCTTCTCGTGGTGGATTCCACTCAGGGCGTCGAGGCGCAGACGCTGGCCAACGTCTTCATGGCCCTGGACCACGACCTGGAAATTCTGCCGGTCATCAACAAGGTCGATCTGCCCTCATCCAACGTGGAGGGCGTGAAGGCCGAGATTGAGGAAGTCATCGGTCTGGACGCCTCTGAGGCCATCCCCTGCTCTGCCAAGACAGGCGTGGGCGTGCCCGAGATTCTGGAGGCCATCGTCCGCAAAGTGCCGCCGCCCGCCGGGAACCCCGATGCGCCGCTCAAGGCGCTCGTCTTTGACAGCTGGTACGACAGCTACCGCGGCGTGGTCATGCTGGTCCGCGTTCTGGAGGGGACCCTGAGCGTGAAGCAGAAAATTCTCCTCTGCGCGGCCCGCAAGGAGTTCGAGGTTCAGGAGCTGGCCGTCAACGCGCCGCGTCCCGTGGCCGTGAAGTCGCTCTCCGCCGGCGAGGTGGGGCTGCTCATCGCTAACGTGAAGGAAATCGCTGACGCCAAGGTGGGCGACACCGTCACCGACGCGAAGACGCCCACGGACGCGCCCTTTCCCGGCTTCCAGGAGATGAAGCCCATGGTCTTCGCCGGCGTCTATCCGGTCGATGCCGCGGACTACGAGGACCTCCGGGACGCACTCCAGAAGCTCCGCCTCAATGACTCGTCCTTCACCGTCGAGCCGGAGACGAGTCAGGCGCTGGGGTTCGGCTTTCGCTGCGGCTACCTGGGGCTGCTCCACATGGAAATCATCCAGGAGCGGCTGGAGCGCGAATACAACCTCGACCTCATCACCACGGCGCCCTCGGTCGTCTATCAAATCACCACCACGGCCGGAGAAGTCCTGCACATCGACAACCCCGCGAAGCTGCCGCCGCCGCAGAGCATCCGCCTCTTCGAGGAGCCCATCCTCACCTGCCACATCCACGTGCCCGAGGAATACGTGGGCAACATCCTCAAGCTCTGCCAGGAGCGGCGCGGCGTGCAGAAGGACATCCGCTACTTCGGCACTTCCCGGGTTCAGGTCACTTACGACCTGCCGCTCGCCGAGGTGGTCTTCGACTTCTTCGACAAGCTCAAAAGCGTGTCCCGCGGCTACGCCTCGCTCGACTACGAACTGCGCGGCTATGAGCCCGCCGACCTCGTGAAGCTCGACATTCTGCTCAACGGCGAGCCCGTCGATGCCCTGCACGTCATCGTTCACCGGAGCCGCGCATTCGACCGGGGCCGCATCGTCTGCAACAAGCTCAAGGAAGTGATTCCGAGGCAGATGTACGAGGTGGCCATTCAGGCGGCGATTGGCACCAAGGTCATCGCCCGCACGACGGTGAAGGCCTACCGCAAGAACGTCATCGCCAAGTGCTACGGCGGCGACATCAGCCGAAAGCGCAAGCTCCTCGAGAAGCAGAAAGAGGGCAAAAAGCGCATGAAGCAGGTGGGCTCGGTTGACATTCCGCAGGAGGCCTTCCTCGCCGTGCTCAAGGCCGACGAATGACGGGAGGCTTTTGACCTCATCATGTCCGAACAAACGCAACAGGATGCGGCGCCGGCCGCCGAGGGGGGGAGCCCGGAGACGAAGTCAGATTCTCCCGCGAAGTCGCCCGGCTCCCCCGAACCCGAAAAAAAAGCGCCGAAAAAGTCCGAGGTCGGCTCGCTGCGCAGTGAGCGCGGCTCCGCCAAAAGCTGCCTGAAAGACATACGCGGCGTGCTGAAGGAACACGGCGGGCGCCTGTCCGCGGAGGCCCGAAAGGACATCGACGAGGCCATGGCCGCGCTGGAAGCGTCCATCGCCGGCAAGTCGGCAGAGGCCATCGCCGAAAAAAGGGAGAAGCTGGAGCAGCTGGCCGAGCAGCATCTGAAATTCCGGCGCTCCAGCGAAACCGCCGAGTACATCCTCGCCATCGCCGAGGCTCTGGCCATCGCCCTCCTGCTGCGCTTCTTCATCGTCGAGCCCTACAAAATCCCCTCCGGCTCGATGATTCCCACGCTGCTCATCGGCGACCACATCTTCGTCAACAAGCTGTCCTACGGGGTTCGCATCCCGGCCGTGGACAAGCTGGCGTTCCACTGGGGCGGCTACAAACGCGGCGACGTGGTGGTCTTCGTCAATCCGCTGGACGACGAGCTCCCGCTCCTCCAGCGCCGCGACTACGTGAAGCGCATCGTCGGCCTGCCCGGGGACACCATCGAGGTCAAAAACGAGGTGATTCACGTCAACGGCGTTCCCCAGACCCAGAGGAGCATCGACAGCGGCTTCACCTATTACGACCGCCTGCCCGACGGGGCGACCTGGCTCGAACAGAAGGCGGAGCTCATGCACGAGACGCTGACCGCGGAGCAGAGCGGCGGTGCGACCATCGTCCACGACATTCTGCGCGATCCCATGCGCCCTCACGCTCCCTATGAAGGGCCTTTCCACGTGCCGGCCGGCCACCTCTTTATGATGGGCGACAACCGGGACAACTCGCAGGACGGACGCTACGGGCGGCTGGGCGGCTGGTTCGTCCCCTTTGACCACGTGAAGGGCCGCGCCTTTGTCATCTGGTACTCGTGGGGCGTCCCCGGCAGCTGGCTCTGGGGCGACAAGGGCATCCGCTTCGGCCGCCTGTTCCACGGCATCTGATCTGACGCAGGCAGCCGCCGAATCGAACGACTGGGAGACGCCCGCGTCCCCCCATCCAAAGTGTCATTTGAAGGAGTCACCATGGACATCAGCCTGAACAACACCATGACCGGCAAAAAGGAGATCTTTCACCCCATCACCGAGGGGAAGGTCGGCCTCTACGTCTGCGGCCCCACCGTCTATGACATGAGCCACGTGGGGCACGCCCGCGTCTATGTCACCTTCGACGTGGTCGCCCGCTTCCTGAGGAGCCTCGGAAACGAAGTGACCTACGTGCGGAATTTCACGGACATCGACGACAAGATCATCCGCCGCGCCAATGAGCAGGGCGTTCCCTCCTCGGAAATTTCGGAAAAGTTCATCGCCGAGTTCCAAAAGGACATGGCCTCGCTGGGAGTGGCCCCCGCCGACGTGGAGCCAAAGGTCACGCAGCACATCCCGGACATCATCGCCCTCATCGAGAAGATCATCGCCAACGGCCACGCCTATGAGTCGGGCGGCGACGTCTATTTCGCCGTCAGGAGCTTCAACGGCTACGGCAAGCTCTCCAAGCGCGACCTCGACCAGCTGGAAGCGGGCGCACGTGTCGAAGTGGGCGACAAGAAGCGCGACCCTCTGGACTTTGCCCTCTGGAAGGCCGCCAAGCCCGACGAGCCCTTCTGGGAGAGCCCCTGGGGCAAGGGGCGGCCAGGCTGGCACATCGAGTGTTCGGCCATGAGCGCCAAATACCTGGGCGAGACCTTCGACATTCACGCGGGCGGCAAAGACCTCGTCTTCCCACACCACGAAAATGAAATCGCCCAGTCAGAAGCGGCCAGCGGCAAGACCTTCGCCAACTACTGGATGCACAACGGCTTCGTGCAGATCGACAACGAGAAGATGTCCAAGTCGCTGGGCAACTTCTTCACGATTCGCGACGTACTTAAAACCTGCGAGCCCGAGGCGCTGCGCCTGTTCCTTCTGGGGACGCACTACCGGAATCCCATCAACTTCAGCGACGCGGCCCTCGCCGACGCCGAACGCCGGCTTGATTACCTCTACGAGACGCTGGCCAAGGCACAGGCGCGGCTGAAAGGCGGCACCGTCACCGAGGGCGAGATTCTGGAGAAGGACGCCATCGAGGCCATCGTGCCCAACTTCCAGAAGGCCATGGCGGACGACTTCAATGCCGCCGAGGCGCTGGGGGCTCTCGCGGGCGTCTTCGCAATCATCAACCAGCTCGCCGAGAGGCCGCGCGGCAAGAAGGACAAGGGAATCACCGAGCGCACGCTGAATGCCCTGCTCTGCGAGCTGGACAAGGTGACGAACGTGCTGGGCATCCTCCGCGAGAATCCGGCGGACTATCTCCTCAGGCGCAGAACCCGGAAGGCGGCGGCCAGAGGCATTTCGCCGGAGGACGTGGAGGCCAAAATCGCCGAGCGTCAGGAAGCGCGGAAGGCCAAAGATTTCGCCCGCGCCGATGAAATCCGGAATGCCCTCGCGGCACAGGGCGTGGAGCTCATGGACACGCCGGAGGGCACGACCTGGAAAGTGGGGTGAGATTGAATAATTCAATGAATTAAACATATTGGATTCATTGAATTTATGGACTCACTCAACAAACGCCCTTTTCTGAAAACAAACTCAGCCCGCCCCAATTCAATGAGGCGGGCTGTTTTTTTATTTATGCTTCAATTACAGCCCCATCACGCACCGCATTCCGCCGTAATACTTTCCTGTTCCCCGATCAAAATAGATGCGGGAAGCGATGGGCATATACTCGGCGTTTTCGCCCCAGCCGCCGCCCTTTAACACTTTATTATTGTTGGAAGCGCTGAACTGCGAACTCGTCCATTCATTGACATTGCCCGTCATGTCCACGAGGCCAAGCGGGCTGTCTCCGGCAGGCGAATATGTGCCAATGGCAGCAGTTCCCCAATAAGTATTGGCAGTCGCCTCTGTTCCATTGCAATAGCTTGGACTGTCAAAATAATTGGCCGTCACGCAGTGTTCCAGCGTATCTCCAAAGGCATACGTCGTATTCAGATGTTCCGTGCCATTATGGGTGGCCGCATATTCCCATTCTTCTTCCGTGGGCAGCCGCCCGCCAATCCACTCGCAGTATTCTTTGGCACCATTCCAATATACACAATTCATCGGGTGATTCAGCCAGTCATCCCCCCGATTGGAATTGCATATCCACTTGTTGTCCTCCGCCGTATCATAATTCTCTTCCGTGCAGGCCCCGGCAGCCACGCACTTCTGAAATTCCTCAACGCTGACGGGCGCTTTTCCCAATGCAAACGCAGCCAGCGTCACGGCGTCGCCCTCATGATAGAGATACGTATTATGGGTTAATACAAATGACCCGGCGGGAATTCCGACAAAGCCATTGGGAATGCAGCCATTCATGTGTTCTTCATAATGATAGCCGCCGTCACAGCCGTCATGGCCGTCATTTCCATCGTTTCCATTGCAGATATATTGCGTCTGAGCCGGCTGAATCTCGCCGTCAATCAATACTTCGATTTTGATTCCGCCATTCGCACAATTTGTCCCGGCGGGCTCCGGCGACGTCTGAATCGCGGCATTTGTGCCGTTCGTTCCCTGCCCGTTCTCTCCGTTATTTCCATTGCAGATGTATTGCGTCTGAGCCGGCTGAACCTCGCCGTCAATCAATACTTCGATTTTGATTCCGCCATTCTCACAATTCGCCCCGGCGGGCTCCGGCGAGGTCTGAATTGTGGTATTCGTGCCGTTCGTCCCCTGCCCGTTCTCTCCGTTATTTCCATTGCAGATATATTGCGTCTGTTCGTTCTGAACTTCTCCGTCGAGAAATACTTCGATTTTAATGCCGCCATTGGCGCAGTTTTCCCCCGCCGGCTCTGCGCTTGTGCGAATAGCCGAATTTGTTCCGTTCTTCCCATCCGCGCCGTCACTTCCGCCGCAGCTTAAAAGCGCCAGAGCGGGAATCAATGCGGCCAGAATGTATGCGCAGTTCTTTCTGACTTTCATTGTATTCATCACTTCCTCCTTATTCAGCACATTCAGTCAGGCGTCAGGACGGCCACGGCCTTTACAATAAAAAATCAGCCCGTCCCAATGCAATGAGGCGGGCTGAATTATATCTATATTCTATGGCAGTATTTATTTGTTTATTCTACATCCATCATACACCGAATTCCATACATATCATATTTATTCTCGGGATCAACCTGGGCGCGATAGGTAACACTCTGCATTGCTTCCTCCCATAGCCACGACCCGCCGCGCATCACCCCATTTGTCCCTGATGACGAGAATCGAGAGGTGGTCCATTCCGCGACATTCCCTGTCATATCCACCAGACCCAATGGGCTGTTGCCATTGTAGATTCCAACGGGACTCGTTCCGCCAGTCGGCGAGTCAAAAATTCCATTACAATATGGATTTGTGCCTGAGGCTTTATAATTCGCATTTCGGCAGTGTTTGAGCGTATTGCCGAAAGCATACTTCGTATTCAGATGCTCCGTCCCGTTGTGCGTCGCTGCATATTCCCACTCAAACTCTGTCGGAAGTTGGCCGCCAGCCCAGACGCAGTATGTAAGCGCCCCCATCTTATTCACACAATTCATCGGATGGTTGTAATAGTTTTCGCCGCGCCCGTAATTGCACCTGCCGTCGTTGCTGTGTGTATTATAATGTTGACTCGAACATATTCCCCCTTCGACGCACTCCATAAATTCTCGCACCGTCACCGGCGTCTTTTTCATAAAAAACGCATTAAAATACATTGCTTGTCCCACTGAATAGCCCGTAGATGTGCTGTATGTTAATGTCATTTTTCCCGCTGGAATATAAATAAATCCCTCGGGATTGGGGACACACGCGCCGGAAGAATCGCGGTGCATGGAGGCGTCGCACCCGTCTCTGCCGTCGGTTCCATTGGTTCCATTTGTTCCATTGCAGATATATTTTGTCTGCCCCGTCTGAACCACATTGTTCAGCAATACTTCTATTTTAATGCCCCCATTGGCGCACTGCTGCGAGCCGACAGCCACGGTGCTCGTCCGAATGGAGGCATTTGCCCCATTGGCGCCGTTCTGCCCGTCCTCGCCATTGCAGATGTATTGCGTCTGTCCCGGCTGAGCCGCACCGTCCAGCAATACTTCTATTTTAATGCCGCCATTCTCACAATTCGTCCCGGCGGGCTCCTGCGCCGTCTGAATGGTGGCATTTGTTCCATTTGTGCCGACGGTGCCGTCAATGCCATTGCAGATGTATTGCGTCTGCGCGTCCTGAACTTCGCCGTCGAGCAGTACTTCTATTTTAATGCCGCCATTCTCACAATTTGTTCCGGCGGGCTCCGCAGCTGTCCGCACCGACGCGCTCGTCCCATTGTTTCCGGGCGTGCTGCCGCTGCCGTCACTGCCATTATTTCCATTACAAATGTATTGCGTCTCCCCTTCCTGAACGAGGCCGTCCTGCATCACCTCTATTTTAATGCCCCCATTGGTGCAGTTTTCCCCGGCGGGCTCGACGGTTGTGCGAATGGTCGAATTGACGCCGTCTTTGCCGTCGCCGCCGCCCAGGCACCCCAAAAGCGCCAGAGCGGGAAGCAGGGCCATCGTGCGCATGCAGTTCTTCCTGTCCGTCATTGTCTTCATTGCTTTTTCCCTCATTGTTTTTCGTTCCCTGAATTGTGTGCGGAGGCATTTCCATCTCCGGAAGGATGTTCGTCGGGCAGCACCTCCAGGTCATTTTTGTGCTGCTCGGGATGCTTGAAGGGCGAGTCCTTGTAGAAAAGCCCCATGACCTCGCGCGTCTCGACGATGTTCACAAAGGCCGTTGGATCGACCTCGCGGATCACGCGCTTCACGTCGGTGAGCTCGTAGTGGGAGAGGACCATCATCAGCATCTTCCGCTTCTTGTGAGAGTAGCCGCCCTCCACGTCCAGCACCGTCACGCCGCGGTAGAGCTCGTCCAGCAGCCGCTGCCGCATCCGCTCGCCCTGGGTGGTGATAATCATCAGCGTCAGCTTGATGTGCCGCGTGTGAAGCATGTCGATGACCTTCCCCGACACGAAAATGACCATCATCGTGTAGAGGGCTGTGTTCCAGTTGGCCGTGAAGCCGGAGATGACGACCACCACGGCATTGAGCACGAAAATCAGCTCGCCCAGGGGGAACTGGCGCCTCTGCGTGATGACGACGCCGATGATGTCGAAGCCGCCGGTCGAGCCGCCCAGCTTGAGGACGATGCCGATGCAGGCGCCGACGATGACGCCGCCGAAGACCGCAGCGAGAATCGGGTCGCTCGTCACGGGCTTCAGCGGAATCCACTGCATGGCCGCGGACGTGACCACGACCGAGACGACGCTCCGTGCCACGAACTTTTTGCCCAGGCGCACGAACCCCAGAATGAAGACGGGGATGTTCAGAACCAGAATCACCATGCCGGTGTTGGTCAGCGGCGATTTCGGCCCGATGAACTTGAGCGCCACGTGGCTGATGATCATGCCCACGCCCGTCACCCCGCCGTTCTGGATGTCCATGGGCAGGATGAACATGTTGTAGGCGAATGCGAGGAGCACGGAGGCCAGGCAGATGGCCGTGTTGCGGATGATGGAATTGAGCAACGCCAGTCTCCTTCGGCCGTTTGAACGGGCCAAAACAGCGGTGCGCTGTCAGAAAAATTTTCCCGTGATGACGATGAAGATCAGGACGGCGGCGATGGCGGCGGGACAGAGCCAGCGGATGGAGAACGAGAGAAGGACGCCCAGCTTTTTGCCCTCGGCAATGCCCAGAACTTTGAGCGCCTGAGGCATCCCCCACTTCCAGCCGACAAACAGGCAGATGAAGAGCCCGCCCAGGACCATCACCAGATTGCCAAAGGCGATGTTGAGCAGGCCGAAGAAGCCGTCGGGAACGCCGAAAAAGCGGGTGAAGAATGCGCTCCCGCCGAAAGAGAGGGCGCAGGGGATGCCCAGGAGAAAGCCCACGCCGGCGATGAGGAGAACGGCTCTGCCGCGCGTCCATCCCTTTCGGTCCACGAGGTCGGCGGCGATGAGCTCAATCATGCTGACGATGGACGTGAGCGCCGCAATCACGAGGAGCGCATAGAAGGCCGTGGCGATGAGGCTCCCCATGGGCAGCGTGGAAAAAATCGTAGGCAGCGTGACGAAGGCGAGTCCCGGGCCGCCGGCGGGCTTCATCCCCGCGGTGAAAATGGCGGGGAAGATGATGAGTCCCGCGAGGAGCGCCACGCCCGTGTCGGCGGCGACGCTGGAGAGCGCGAGGGGCGCGAGGCCAGTTTCGCGTCGGTTCAGATAGGAACCGTAGGTCACCATCACGCCCATGCCGATGCTGAGGCTGAAAAATGCCTGTCCCAGAGCGGACATGACGATGGGAACGGTGAGCTTGCTGAGGTCAGGCTTGAAGAGAAAGCGGAGGCCGTCGCCCGCGCCGGGAAGCATCAGCGAATGCACCGCGAGTCCCAGAAGGAGCAGGAAGAAGATGGGCATGAGGACAAAGGAGGCCCGCTCGATGCCGCGCCCCACGCCCTTGAAGACGACCGCCGCGCTGAGGGCGATGATGAGGGCAGCGGCGGGGATGCTGGTGACGGGCGAGGCGATGAAGCTGGAAAAGAGTTCGCCGCTCGCGTCGGCGCTGATGGGCGAGGCAAAGGCGCCCGAGACGGACTTTTCGAGGTAGCCCAGGGCCCAGCCCGCGACCGCGCTGTAAAAGGCCAGAATCGCGTAGCCCGCGCTGACGCCTAAACGGCCGACCCAGCTCCAGCGCGTTCCCGGAGCGAGGACTTCAAACGACTGCACGGCTCCCCGCCGGGTGGCCTGGCCAATCGAGAACTCGGCCATCATCACGGGAAAGCCGAGGAGCAGGACGAAGAGGATGTACACGAGGACAAAGGCCGCGCCGCCGCCCTCGCCCGCCATGTAGGGGAAGCGCCAGATGTTCCCCAGGCCGATGGCCGAGCCCGCTGCCGAGAGGACGAATCCGACGCGCGAGGCAAAGCCGTCCCGCCGGGCGGCGTCCTGAGCTGGTGCGGACGATTGGTCTGTCATCACTTCCACTTGCTGCGCTCCTCTTCCTGCTTCCGCCTGGCGCGGTCTGTTCCGGCCCGCTTCACTTCAGATGCCTGTTCGTCTGGCGCCCCGCGGGCTTCTCCAAAATCTTCGAACAACAAAACTCTCTGCGGGACAGCGCACCGGTCTCAGGAAAACCTGCGGCTCCCGGAAATCCCCCCGGCTGAATCGGCGCGCCGCTAGAGCACAATCAGGGTGCGCTCCGCCATCCGGCGCTCCGTTTCAGAAAGACACGAAGAAAGCGCCTTCCTGCCAATCCTGCCCTCCGTGGCGTCGCTGAGCGCCAGCATCTCCTCCGTCAGGTATTTGTAGAGGAAGACGAGGGCGTCATAGCCGTCTCTGGGGATGACCTCGGCCCACGCCTCGCGCCGCATGTAGCTGTCGATTTCCTCGTATTCGCGGGCGAGCTCCCAGCGGGCCAGGCGAAAGGCCTCGCGGAAGACGAGAGCAGAGGGCCGCGGCGAACCGGGGGCCACCAGATGCCCGAAGCGCTGGCAGTCCGAAGCGCTGGACCACTCCAGAATCTCCGGGGGCCATGCCAGAAGGCGCTCAGCTAGGTCCCGTGCCGCCTCTGACAGCAGATGCTCCTCCAGCGGAACGGGCTTCAGGTCGTAGAGGTAATCCCAGCGGGAACTCACGCCTCAGCCCTCCCCTGCCCCGCCGGCGCCGCTCAGCGCGGACTCCAGTTCGCGCCGGACAGCCGCGTAAACATCCGACCGGAACAGCAGCTCCAGCGCCGTCTCTCTGCTCTCGGCCCAGAACTCGATGTTGGCCGCGTTGGGCTTTCCCTCGGCATCCATCCGGCAGAGCGGAAAGGGGTACTTCCGGCAGTTGCGCGCATAGATGGAGACGATGCGCGAGCGGGCGGGAAAAGGCCCGGCGTTCAGACGCCGCAGGAATGGACCTCCGGGAACCAGCTGACCGCGCATCCGCGACAGAAGCCGGAGCGGCAGCCGCGTCAGCCAGGGAGGCGCACCGCTGTGCGGCGAGGCCAGCGTCACCAGAAGGCGGCACTCCTCATCGCCGCCCATCCGCTTGACGTAGTAGCGGGCCGCCAGCCCCACAGCCCCGACGGCGATGACCGCGCACTTTTCCGCGCCGTAGCGGGCCAGGTCGCCGCCAATCTCGCGCCCCAGCCTTTCGGCAATCTCCTCAATGCCGCGGTTGTGCACGAGGTCGCCGATGCCGCCCATGTCCAGTCTGCGGACAAGAAAGCCGTCCCGCGCCAGCCGGTCCTCAAGAACTTTGCAGGCGCGCCGCGCACTCATCCCGGTCAGGAGAAAAACAGTCTTGTCCCGATGGACCAGTTCAGCGCCGGAGCACGGCAGCCGCGGGTCCAGAGATTCGGGCAGCCTCCCCCAAAGCGCGTCGATTTTTGCGTTCAGCCGCCGGAGCCTGCCGAAGAGAAAATCTTTGTTCACGATGAGCCGTCTCCGCCGTCAGAAAAAGGCCGTGCCCCCTAACCCAGGCCCGGCTGCCAATGAAGCGCCATTTTGCGCATCTTCAATCTTCCCCCGCAAAGGGCGCATCAGCCTGAGTCAGAAGGCGCAAAGCCGTTGACAGCCGCCTCTCAGCACCCCCTTTGCCCGCCCCTTTTTCACCGCCTCACTTTTTCAGCTCCCGTTTCCCATGACACTTCTCAAGCTGCTGCGTCTGACCGCCATCAACCTCCGGCGCGACTGGAAGAGCGCCCTTCTCACCTGTGCCGGAACCGCCGTCGGCGTCGGCGCCCTGACCTTTTTCATCGCGCTGGGGAGCGGCCTGGGCGGCATCGTCCGCGACCGCATTTTTCCCGCCGATGTCCGGGCCATCGAGGTCGTCCCCCCGGCTGTCTCCTTCGGCAGCCTGCTGGGCGGGGGCAAGCTCGACGACAGCGCTCTTGAGCGGCTGGCCGCCATCCCCGGTGTCGAAAAGGCCTTCCGCAAAATGGAAATCAGGGTTCCGGCCATGGCCTCGCCCGCTGAGGAACTGGCCGCGACGTTCCGCGTTCCTTCCAACATCCGCGTGGCACTCATCGCCGTGGGCGTAGATGCCGACTTCGCCTCTCAGGGCGCCGTGTCGCCGGACGCCTTTCGCTGGAGCGCGGAGGGTTCTGCAAAGAGCGCGGATGACGGCCGGCTTCCCGACATTCCCATTCCGGCCATGGCTTCCGACCGTCTTCTCGCGCTCTACAATCAGGCCTTTGCCGCCTCTCAGGGACTGCCGCCCGTGAGCCGCGCCCTTCTTGAATCCGCCGCCGGTGTGCCGCTGGTGGATGTGCAGTTCGGCCGCAGCATGGCGGGCGGCAAAAGGCTCCAGCTCCAGACGGCCAGACTCAGCTTTGCCGGACTCAGTCCGCGCGCCCCGCTCCACGGCGTCATCGTTCCTCTTGAGGCGGCGCGGGCGGTCAACCGCCTCTACGGTCAGGACGCTGAGACCTATTCGGCCGTGACGCTCATGGCGTCCGACCCCTCGAAGGTTCCGGACATTCGTCAGACCGTTCAGTCCATGGGATTTTCCATCGCGGACGGCGGCAGGGAACTCGCCGACAAAGTGGGGCAGGCCGTGGCGCTGGTGACCGCCGCGATGGCGCTCCTCTCCGTCCTCATCTGCCTCATCGCCGCCGTCAGCATCGCCCACGCGCTCCTCTCCAGCGTCCGCGTCCGCGAAAAAGAATTCGCCCTCATGCGCGCCATCGGCGCCAGCAGATGCGACATCGCCGGCATCATTCTGGGCGAAGCGGCACTCATCGGACTCGGCGGCGGACTGGGAGGCATCGCCGCAGCCGCGCTCGCATCGGCAGGCGTCCATCAGGCCTTTCTGCGCACGCCGGTTCCGGGACTGGACCTGTCAGGGCTGAGCCTCTTTCAGTTCACGCCGTCCCTCTTCCTGCTGTCTCTGGGCGTGGCCGTGTTCTCCGCCATCATCGGCGCCATCGCCCCGGCGGCAGCCGCTTCCCGCGCATCCCCCGCCCGGCTTCTGGCCGGATGAGCCGCGCCGAAGCCTCCCCCTCCCGAATCGCCGTCGTCCGAGGCCGACCGACGGACTTGAACGGCCTCTGACGCTGTTGCATGCGGACGCGCCCTTTTGCCGGCGGCCCAACGCCCCTCCCTCCATCGGAGTTTCAGAGGAAAAAGACCATGACTGACAGCACCGACAGCCCTTCCACCGACGAGGTCCAATCCTCTGAAAACACAGCGGATTCTTCTCAAAGCGATGCCGCAGGTCAGGGAGATGCCAGTCAGAACGGCACCGAAACGTCCGGCGGGCCTGAGAGCGAAACATCCGCGGAAGAGACTTTTCAGCCTCTGGCGCCTCTGCCGCCGCCCACGCGCCGGGTCCTCATCATCGGCAACGTGCTGGCCATCGCGGCCATTCTCTGGGACCTGCTCGACCGGCTGACGGACGGCCTTCATCAGAACGATTCCGCCTTCCGCGGTTTTGACGGACAGATTCCCACGCCGTTCTACGCCGTCTGTCTGGGGCTCGCCGGTCTGCTCGGCCTGTTCGTTCTCTACCGGCTCATCCGCTTCGGCCTGAACCGCGAGGACAAGACCTTCCGGCTGCTGCCCATCGCCGCCGTCCTCATTCTCTCGGCTGACTGGTTCTTCATCCGCGCCTTCGAGCAGCCGGGAATGCCGGCCGACGCCGTCGCCAAGCTCACGCTGAGATTCCTCGAGGCGCGCCCGATGGTCAGCGAGGACGGTCTCTTCCCCAAAGAGCCGAAGTTCTATGCCGACGCGGCGGGCCAGTTTCCTCCTCCCTACTGGAAGAACGGCGAAAAGCTGACGCGCTGGAACATCCGGGTTCTGGAGGACTGCACCACCTCCGTCAGCCAGATCAGCATGGACGAGCCGGGAACGCTGATTGTCTGCCTGTCGAGCGACCGCACGAAGGCATGGATCAGCGCCGTCACGCTCGACCGCGGCAGCGTGGGCGCTCCGGCGCTGGCGCAGGACAACGGCACTGTCCTCGCCGCCGAGCCCAGAATCATCCAGAAGAAGAAGGGCGACGACGCGGCCATGAATCCCGCGGCGTTCTTCTGAGCCGGCAAAAGACGGCGTCCGTCCCCCACAGCAGAGAAAAACAAGAGGCGCATCGGATTGGACTTCCGAAGCGCCTCTTTTGTTGAGGACTCACTCATTGGCCGTCAGCAGCTGCCCCGGCTGCCGCGGAGGCTGAACCGCCGCCCGGCGCATCCGCTGAAGTCTGAGCCTGATGCGCCTCAGCTGGGACGGCAGGCGCAGAAGGCGGCGGCACCTGCACCGCCAGCTTCACTTTTTCCCGCGTCCTGGCGTCGCCCACCGGCACCGGCGTCAGCTCCACCCGGTCGCCGTCGGGCCCGTGAACCACCGTCCGATAGCGCGTCTGGTAGATGTTAATGAACGCTAGGAACATGGTGACGATGAGCGGCCCGTAGAAGAGCCCCATGATGCCGAAGACCTGAATGCCCGCGATGATGGCCAGAAATGCCAGCACGGGATTCATCTCCTCGCCGCCGATGAGCTTCGACTTGAGCCAGTACTCAATGATGACGGAGACAACGATGTTGTAGGCGAGGAAGAGGACGGCGACCCAGAGAGGCCCTGTGAAGCACAGCACAACGGCCGCGGGCAGAAAGATGAGAGAGGCGCCCACGAGGGGAAGAAAGGCGAGCAGGGCGCTCACCGCGCCGAAGAGAGCGGCCGGACCGGCGTCAAAGAGCCAGAAGCCGACGCCCACCAGAGTCCCCTGAATCAGGCTCGCCACGCCGTTGCCAACGAAGACGGCCCGGCTGATTTGCTCAAACCGGGAGACGATGGCGTCCGCTTCCGCCTGCGGCAGGGGCGATGTTCTGCGGACAGCAGCCCGGAGGTCGGCGCCATAGACGAAGAGCGCGTAGATAATCGTCATGGCGATGCAGAAATTAACGGCCATGCTCATGGCGTCGCTGGCGAGTCCGGCCAGATTGCCGAGGCGCTCGGAGAGGAAGAAGGCAATTTTCGTCAGCGTATCGGCGGCCATCTTGGCCAGCGCACCCGGCTCAAAACTGACGCCGACGCCTTTGAGCAGTTGGCTCAGCTTGGCGGGAATGGCGCTCTGACCGCTGAAGAGGCCGAAGATTTCCCCGAAAATCGCTGAGTCCTTGGTGCGCAGATAGAAGCCGTGCGCCTGCGTCGCCAGCATGACCGTCAGCAGGGACAGAGGGATGATGACCAGAAGGACAATCAGCGTCGTCATAATCACGGCCGCCGCCCGCCGCCTGCCCCGGAGCCGCAGCACCAGCCGCTCGTTGAGCCCGTGAAAGAAGACGAACAGGACCATCGCCAGAACAGCAGGCGCCAGAAATGACGAAAAGAGCCACAGGAGCAGCAGGCTGGTGATGCCGAGAAGCGAATAGAAAACGATGACGGATGCGCGCGACGTGCTCATAAATCTCAAGGTCCTCAGCCGAAGCCGGACGCGTTCTGCCGGCCCGAAGCCGGCGGGCCCTACACCGGAACCTTTTGCCCCCGCAACCCGGGCGCCGGGCATCGCCAAAGGGAAAAAACGCGGGATTGATGACTTGAATTGAAGGGAAACACCCTGGGCAGGACAGCGGCGGAATGCCTCCGGCCACATCACATCAGGAGATCAGACAGACATGAGACAGACAGGACACTCGAGGCGGCCGGCGGCAGAGAGCGGAAACTCTGATGCGCCGCGCCCCGCCAGATCGAATCTGATTACCCCCGAGGGCTTTGCCCGGCTGCGCGCCGAGCTGAATGACCTGTGGCGCGTCCAGCGGCCGAAAATTACCGAGGAAGTTTCCGCCGCCGCCGCTCAGGGCGACCGCTCGGAAAACGCCGAATACATTTACGGGAAAAAGAAACTCCGCGAGATCGACCGGCGCATCCGATTCCTTTCCAAGCGCGTGGAATCGCTGACCGTGGTCGATCCCAAAGACCAGCATCAGACCGACAGAATTTTCTTCGGCGCCTGGTTCACGGCGGAGGACGAAAACGGCCGGGCCCTGACCTACCGCATCGTCGGCAGCGATGAATTTGATGCCAGCGCCGGCAAAATCAGCATCGACTCGCCTCTGGCGCGCGCCGTTCTGGGCAAGCGCGTCGGCGACGAGACCACTGTGAAGCGCCCCGCCGGTGACCTGGAAATTGAAATTATCAAAATCTGGTACGACAAACACGGATAACATGCCGGGCAGCCGGCAGATGTGCTGATACTGATTCCTCAAATACCGCGAAATGCCCTGCCGAACGTTCAGATGTTTATTCTCCAGAAATTTCCAAAACTTTTTGGCCGACGCAGGAATTTCCCCCAAAAAATCTCTTGCCGACGGCTTGTCCCTCAGGGCCGGCGGTGCCATGAGCGCGCGATTTATTTTTCAGATTCGCAGGGGCTGTAACCAAGCGCTGCACACACGGGTTCGCCCCGGCTTTGAGATTCTCTTCCGCGTTTCGTCGCCCCCGAGGCAGTCAGCAAAATCTTGGAGTCAGACCATTTGGAGAACGAACGCGAGGGAAAGAAGAACTGCACAGGCACGCCTTTGGACACCTGTGCATCGAAGTGCGAAGTTCGAGAGAAGAAGCAAAACAAAGCTGATGAAGACGAAACAGCCACAGACAAAAAAATAAACTGCCGGGCGCACAGGGAGCGGCCGGTCACAGCTCAAATCAAAACGCGGGAACATCAGGAGGCTGCAATGAAACAAAATCTGAAATGGTGCGCAGCACTGCTGGGAGCGGCTCTGGCCGCGGCATGCGGCGGAACCGACGACGAAAGCAGCGACGGCAGTAAAGACACCAACAGCTCACTGACCATTCTGGGAAGAGCGGAGTCCTGCATCACCGGCGATGTGGCCCTGTGCCTCTGCCCTGGAGACGAAGAGCGCTGGTCCATCCAGTTCTGCAACGATGAAGTCTGGGACGCGTGCGAATGCGGAAGTGAAGGTGCTGCGGCGGCCGCGGAGGACGGCGCCTACGAGAGCGTCTTTGGCGGCGTGTTCTTCAGCGAATACGTGGAAGGCTCGTCCAACAACAAAGCCATCGAGGTTCACAACGCTTCGGCCCAGGCGGCGGAATGCACCATCAACCTCTACGCGAATGGCAGCACTGAGGCGAAGAACAGCACCTCCTTCACCATCGAGGCGGGAGCCACCGGCGCCTTCTGCAACGCCAGCGCGAAAAACGAGCTGAAAGCCCGCTGCTTCGCCACGCACTCTGTGGCCAATTTCAACGGCGACGACGCTCTGGAACTGGTCTGCAACGGCGCCGCGGTCGATGTCTTTGGCCACATCGGAACGCGCCCCAAAAACAAATGGACCCAGGGCACACTTTCCACAGCCGACATGACCCTGCGCCGCAAGTCATCAATCCTCTACGGGCGTACAGATACTGACGCCAATTTCTCCTCCCTCGGAACCGAGTGGGAAGGCTTCGCCAAGGATACCTTTGACGGCATCGGCTCTCATGTCGTTGACGCCGTGGCCCCCGTCACCCCCACCGAGATTGAAGAGCCCGTCGTTGACCCTGAGCCCGAAGAGCCGGTGGTGGACCCCGTTGATCCTGACCCCGTGGTCGTGCCGCCCGAGCCTGAGCCTGAACCCGAGCCGGAGCCCGAGCCCGAAGTTGTCCTGCCGGAGTGGACCTTCATGGTTTACATGAACGGCGACAATAACCTCTATCAATATGCGGCCAGCGACTTCCGGGAGATGCAGAAACTGTCCAATGCCGCCGACATCAACGTCATCGTGCTCTACGACGACTACGGCCGGAACAATACGAACCTCTACAAGGTGAAGCCGGGCGGCAAGGAGCTCCTGGACAGCGGCAATGAAATTTTCACCGGTTCTGAGGCCGATATGGGCGATTACCAGACGCTGAAGAAATTCGGCGTGTGGACCGTCAAGAATTACCCCGCCAAGCACTACGCCATGGTCATGTGGAATCACGGCGGCGGCTGGAAGAACAATAACGGCTCCTCCGGCCTCTTCCGCGATTTCTCCAATGACGAATACGGCAACTACAACGGCATCTATATTTCCAATGGCAATTACGCCAATGCTCTGGCGGCCATCACCAAGCAGGCCGGGCAGAAGCTGGACATCGTGGGCTTCGATGCCTGCCTGATGGCCATGTATGAAGTTGCCGTCGCGTCCTCGCCTTACGCCAATCTGCTGGTCGGCTCCGAAGAGACCGAGCCCGCCAATGGCTGGAGCTATGATTATTTCCTGCCGCTCCTCAGCAAGACGCCCACGATGGATGCCGTGACGTTCGCCAAGCACATTGCCGACGGCTACTATTCGGCAGGCTCTGACAACGCCACCCTCTCCGTCACTGATTTGTCCACCATCGGCGACTTGAACACCAAGCTGGATGCCTTTGCCAAAGCGCTGAAATCGGCCAATGCCAAGAATACCATCAAGAGCATTCGCAGCGAGCTGATGGAAATGGCCGTCGAGGAGCACGTTGACCTGCGCCAGTTTGTTCAGAAAGTCGCCGACAACAAGGCTTTCGACAGCAAGGTGAAGCAGGCGGCCAGTGAACTGGATGACCAGCTGGAAATCACCATTCTTTACGAGCGGGCGCACAATTACTACGACAGCTATTACCGGCAGTATTTCTATTACGACACCAATACGCACGGAATGGCCATCTACTTCCCCGAAAGGAAGAACAGCAGCGACTGGAGCTATTATCAGAACGCTGTCTGGTATTCCAAGACGAGCTGGGGAAGCCTGCTCAGCAGCCTGTGGTGAAAAATCTGTAAAGCAAAAATCAGAAAAGCATCACGCAGAACCAAAAGCCCTCCGGTCAATAAAGGCCGGGGGGCTTTTTTGTTATGACATTATCCCTTATCCCGCCGCAGGACAATTTCATTCATAATGTCCTCGCTGCGGACAAAAACGCACTGCTCCGTCACCGGAAGCGTCTTGTGCGGAACGCATTTCCTGACAAATTCATCAAAATAAATGTTTTTATTTCCCTGTGTCCTGTTCCGTATATTCAAACTTTCCGCAATTATATTGAGTATTGTGGATTTTCCCGAACCATTGCCGCCATACAGAAGCGTCAGACGGTCGAAAGAAAGGCTTTCCAGCTGTCTTTCATAAAAAATATGATAGGGATATATTCGTTTATTCTCTGAAACGGACGGAAAATCCAAACGGTCCAAATATAAAATCGTGCAGTTTTCTGCCGGGGCAGAGGCCTCGGCGGCCGCCGGTGCCTCCGCCTCAGCGAGTGCCTCTTCCAGCGGCACCGAACGTCCCCGGACCGCAGAAATTTTTTCGGACAATGCGCTTTTCTGATTCCTGCGATAAGCCATGTGTCCCCCCTGACTTTTTATCTGTATTTTATATTGTATTTCGAAAGGCCCATCTCAATCCCACCGACGCCAGTCGCTTTCATAATACTGCACAAGAATCTGATTATTCAAATGATTGGCCTCTACCTGAACGGGCCCCATATCCGGCGAAAAAACAAACATCGCCCGCATAATATCCGGCGTCAGATAGCGGAGCCCCGGCACATGGAGCTTTTCCGGCACCTCGAAGGGGCGGTCCAGCGCCAGCACATAGCCCCACTCGCCAAAGGACGGCACCAGCGCATGGTAGGGCTTCACCTCAAAGCCCGCCGATTCCAATGTCTTGACGACACACCAGAAAGTCGCCCGCGCCATCAAGGGAGACGTGCTCTGCACAACGACAGGTGCCCCGGGGGAAAGATGCTGACGCAGACGCTGATAAAAGGCCGTCGTATAAAGTTTTCCCAGGGATAAATTATTCGGGTCCGGGAAATCGATAATGGCCGCGTCGTATTTTACGCCGTCATCCTTCTGCACCCAGATGTAGGCATCCTCATTGAGAATCGTTAATTTCTCCGAATCCAGGGAGCCTTCATTCAGTGAACGAATCATCGGGTTGGTCCTGGACATTTGAGTCATCTCCGGATCCAAGTCCACCAGCGTCACCCGCTCCACGGCCGGATATTTGAGAATCTCGCGCAGGGCCAGGCCGTCTCCGCCGCCCAGAATGAGGATATTTCTGGCGCCCGGCCTGAGCGACATGGGCGGATGCACCAGCGCCTCGTGATAGCGGTATTCGTCCGCGGAGGAGAATTGCAGATTGCCATTGATAAACAGCTGAAAGCTGGACTTGCTCCGCGTCACCACAAGCCGCTGATACGGCGATGAATGCGCATAAACGACCCGGTCTGAATAGATATTCTCCTCGGAGATTTTGGTCAGGCGGTCGGCAAAGCCAACCCCGGTCAGCAAAACTGCCAGAATGACCAGTGAGGCCGCCCGCAGCCGGGGCAGAGCGGTTTTGCTCATAATGGCGGCCAATATCCACGTGCTGAACAGCCCCACCAGCGCATTCAGTGCTCCAAATATCAGGCTGGTCCGAATCATCCCCAGCTTGGGCACCAGAATCAGGGGGAAAGCGATGGATGCCAACAGGCCGCCGGCATAATCAAAAGTGAGAACGCGGGCGACTAAATCGCTGAACGACAGCTTGTCCTTGAGGAGCCGCAGGAGCAGCGGAATTTCCAGGCCCACCAGCGTGCCTATGGCAGCGACAACACCATACAGCAGGACCTGAAATCCGTGCATGCGCGTAAAGGCCAGGAACAGCAGCGGCGCCGACGTTCCGCCGATGAGCGCCACCATCAGCTCCACCTCGACAAAGCGGCGCGCTACTCCCGTCCGCACGAATTTGGACAGGTAGGAACCCAGGCCCAGCGCCGACAGGTAGATGCCGATGACGAAGGAAAACTGGGCGATGGAGTCCCCCAAAAGATAGCTGGCCACGCTCCCCGCCAGGAGCTCGTAAATAATGCCGCAGGTGGCAATGACGAGGACCGTCAGCAGGAGCGGAACGGCTGAGAGCATTTGCCGGGGGACAGCAGCCGCGGACGATTCGGATACATCTGCCCTGGACGTGGGGCGCTCGCCGACACTTCCGGATGCATCTGCCCCGCGCGGCGCATCATCAGATGGCGTGGACGCGGCGGCAGACGATTCAGATTTCTCCGAAAAAGAAGACGCTTCCGGCGTTGCCGCCGAAAGCGTACCTTTCTCTCCTTCAGACTCCGACTGACTCATTTGATGGCGACGGCAATAATGACGGACAGGCCCAGAATAACGGAACCGACGATAATGCCCAGCGCCACATTCTGGTCTTCCTCAATCTCCTTTTTCATGGAGAAGGGGCAGATTTTGACGATGAGCCAAAAGGCGAACCCGAAAACCAGGATGCCGACGAGGGAAAAGGAGAGGGATTCAACAACGCCCTGAAGAATATGATCTAACATGGTTTATTTTCCTCCATGAAGGCCGACGTGCCAAAGGCTCATCGAGCGGTAGCCGCCCGGCGCGGTGCGGACGGTGTTTGGGTCAAATTCATCGCCATCTTGAACGGTGTCGCTCCTACACAGCTTGCCTGAAAATCCGGCGGCCGCATACAGCGCCAGCAGTGCTATTGAGGTGACGACAAAAAATCTGAAAAGCTTTTTCATACTGAACAGACCTCCTGTTCTCCAGCACGGGCCGGAAGCAGCCCAAAACGACTAATCGTCGTCATCGTCGTCATCGTCGTCGTCGCCGCTGGAGCCAAAGTCGCTGTCCGACCAGCGGGATGCTTCAAAAGATGAATCCGCAATGAAAAAAATCAGGGGGAAGGGGAGCAGGAATACCCAGAACAAAATCATATACACGTAGGAAACAGTGCCGCGTTTGAGCTCAACATTGACGGAGGGCGGCGTACTATTCTTCCTGTTCAGGGTAATGTCTTCGCCGGTCCCCCAGACACTGTCCACGCGCATCACGTAGCGGCCGGCCGGCAGGCTTCCCAGTGTCGCCGATGTAGTTTTGCTCCCCTCACTCCATGACTCCCCACCTTCGTAGCCGTGGTAGTAGGAAAGCTCGTGAGCCCCCAGATCGAAAATTTCACTGGTGGTCTCGTTGATGAGCGCGATGTCCAACGCGGCCCAGCCGTTGTCCAGGGTGGTCCGGATTTTCAGTTCTGTGTTGTAACCAATGTCGTCCTGAATCTCGAAAGGGACGTCATCCAGCACATCGACCGCCGAGGGGGTGTCTGCCGGGGGCATGTCGGCGCTGGGAGGCCCTCCCTGAACGGGCGGCGTATCCATCGGCGTCCATTCTTTCATGGGAAGGTTGGCCTGAACCAGGATCTCGTTGGGCGCCATGCCGTCAAACATGCGGG
The DNA here is from genome assembly GCA_002309695.1 of Myxococcales bacterium UBA1203. GTDB lineage: Bacteria > Myxococcota > Myxococcia > Myxococcales > UBA5297 > UBA1203. Next base: position 121,733 of record DBXV01000023.1, read on the forward strand.
TCAGTTCATAGGCGGCGACGGCGAAGACAATGGCCAGCAAGACGCACTTCCACTTCAGCGACTTGCTGGGCGAGGGCTGCAGCGGCCCCACGCCGTCGGGCTCCTGGAGAGGCTCCGTATCGCCATAGGCCGCCAGCACATCGCTGCCTTCGAGATGAACCTCGTGGGACCAGCTGATTTCGTGCTTGTCCTCCTCGGAAGACAGCCCCTGGGGCGGACTGATGTAATCGCAGCACCGGCACGTATCACCTACTGTGGCACGCCAGAAAAACTCACCCTGAACGGCCTCCACTGCCGCCATATCGTCCGCGAACTTTCTGTAGGTGCCGCCCTTATACGTGGCCAGCACTGTGGACACGCCCATCACTTCGACGTCGCCCGCGGCAATGGGCGTGGAAAACGACCAGTGGTTATCCTCCACACACAGGAACCGGTAGTTCGTGCTCTTTGCGTCGTAGAGCAGGTACTCCTCCCAGCTGAAATGCAGGCCGTCACTGTCCTTTCCGCCGCGCTGCATCCAGCCAATGGTCAGGTACTGGGTGCCGAAAAAGGTGCATTTCTTTCCCAGAAAGCGCGCCGGCTTGCCGTGGGGGAGCTTCTTGAGGAACGCCAGACGGCTGCCCTCGACGCTGAGGAGCGCGCCGCAGTGGTCGCAGGTCACCTGCTTGGCCAGGTCCGGCACCTGAAGCGACAGCGGCGCCTTGCACTCGGGGCAGACCATGGCCTCGGCGGAGGTTCTGGAATCATCGCCGCCCATCGGCACAAGCCCGGCCTCAGCCTCGTCCCCCGCCGTCTCATCTGTCGTGATGCCCAGCTCTTCCAGCGTGACCTTGCGGCCTATGTAGATGACGGGAACGTCGCCATTGCTGAAATCGAGCGTGGCGTACTTGCCGTTCTGGCCCGACAAATCCACGTAATCGTATGAATCGCCCGGACGGACGGTCTCCGGCAGTTCTCCCCTGCCCGACACCCATGTGGCCGTGCGGATTTCGGTGACGGTAAAGCGGCCGTCCTCGCCCAGCTGGAAGCTCTGGCCAACGCGAAGGCTGTGGCGCCGCGGCGTCAGGCGGTTGTGGACGCGGACGCTGACCATGTACTCGCCGTCGTCCTCGGCCAGCCAGCCCCAGCGGCCGTCATCAAAGGCGATGTACCACTCGTCCCAGACGCCCTGCTCCCAGCGCATCTGCTCCCGGCCGATAATCTGGAAAGGACGCTTTTCGAAGGTGCCACGTGCGCCCAGAGTGAGCTTGGCGCCGGTGGGAATCAGGTCTGCGACCTTGCCGATGTTCTCAATGCCGGTGGACGAGTCGGCGACTGCGTAGCCGCAGAAATCGCAAATAACGAGGCGGCCGGAACCAGTCTTGAAAATCAGCTGGGCGCCGCAGCCGGGGCAGGTCGCCTTCTTGGCGTTGAACGGAATGCTCATGGGACGGCCACCTTCTTCCTACGCCTCGGGGCGCTGGAAAAATCTGACTTCGACGTTTCTGGCGCCCAGCGCCTCTGCCACGCGCTCCTTCCAGGCCCAGGCGGGCCGGGGGCGGCAGCAATAGAGATCGATGGCGCAGAAGCCGTTCTCGGGAAACGTGTGAACCGACAAATGGGACTCGGACAAAAGGAACAGTGCGGTGATGCCTCCGGGCTCGGGAAAGACGTGGACCATGGGCTCGCCCACCACGTGGAGGCCAATCTCCCGGACGGCCCGCATCATCAGCCCGCGCACCGCCTGCTCGCTGCACAGGGCATCCGGCGAACACCCGTGGGCATCCACCAGCCACTCCATGCCCTGTCCGAACACTGTTTCAGTCTGATTCATGGCGCCCCCGGAAATATCGGCATTCCCGAGGCGTCAATGAAAATTTTGGGGCTGATGAGGAAAAATATCCGGCCTGCGCCGGCCCTCCGTCACTCGTTTGTCATGGGAAACGAATCTTGTGCGCCAAAGGCGTTGCGGCGTCAGGCGGGCGCGTCTTTGGGAGCGCAGCTTTTCGGGCGTTCCGACGGGCATTCGCCGCGGCCGGAGCGCCCTTTCACTTTTTCACACAAGGACACCCCCATGACCGCCAAGCCCTGGCTCAAATTCTACGGCCCCAAATGCCCCCACGAAATCACTCCCCCTGAAATGACCATGGATCAGGTCTTCGCAGAGACCGTCAGGAAGTGGCCCAAACGGGATGCCATCGTCTTCACCTCACAGGCGCTGGGGCACCTCTTCGCCAAGAAGATGACCTATGCCGAGCTCGACGCCATGAGCGACCGGCTGGCCGTGGCCCTGTCGAGGCGCGGCGTGACAAAGGGCGACCGCGTGGCGCTGTTCATGCCCAACTGCCCGCAGTTCATCGTGGGCTACCTGGCTGCCCTCAAGCTGGGCGCCGTGGCCGCTCCCGTGAATCCCCTCTATTCGGCGCGCGAGGCCACCTATCAGCTCAACGACTGCGACGCCAAAGTCGTCATCGTCCTCAGCCGCTTCTATCCGCTGATTCACCGGATTCAGAAGGACACGCCGCTGAAGCACATCATCGTCACCAACGTGAAGGAGTTCTTCCCCTGGACGCTGAAAACCCTGTTCACGCTCTCGGGCAAGGAGAAGTCCGAGGGGCACAAGGTGGCCATCGACAGGAGTGCCAGCGCCGAATGGTTTCAGGATGTGCTGCGCGAGGTGCCCGCGGACGCGAAGCCGGAGAAGCCCGACACCACGCCGGATGACCTGGGCGTGCTCCTCTATTCGGGCGGCACGACGGGCATTTCCAAGGGCGCCATGCTCACTCACCGCAACCTCGTGACGAACGCCGACCAGAACCGCGCCTGGGCGCTCGTGGACTATGGCTGCGAGACCTCGATGGTGGCACTGCCGCTCTTCCACGCCTTCGGCATCAGCTGCTGCCTGAACCTCAGCCTCCTCACCGGCTCGACCATGGTGCTCGTGCCCAATCCCCGCGACATCCTCAACGTCATCCTGGCCATCGAGGAGTTCAAAACCACGACCTTCCCCTCGGTGCCCACGCTGCTCGTGGCCATCGCCGCCCATCCCGACGTGACAAAGCACAACCTGAAATCGGTGCGCGTCTGCCCCTGCGGCGGCGCGGCGCTGGCCGGACAGGTTCACAAGGACATTCTCGAGAAGACGGGCATCAACGCCTACGAGGGCTACGGGCTCACCGAGATGTCGTCCGTGACCATCGGCAACCCGCCGCACGCAGAGAACCGCGTCGGCACCATCGGCATGCCCTACCCCTCCACCGACGCCCGCATCGTCTCGCTGGCCACCGGACAGGTCATCGAGGGCTTCCCCCAGGGCGAGGACTGGTCCGAGGCGGGCGAGCTGGAGGTTCAGGGGCCCCAGCTGATGAAGGGCTACTGGAAGCGGCCCGAGTCGGAGAGCCCCGTCAAAAACGGCTGGCTGCAGACGGGCGACATCGCCCAGATGCACAGGGACGGCTACTTCCGCATCGTCGATCGCAAGAAGGACATGATTATCCGCGGCGGCATGAACATCTATCCCACGGAGATTGAGTCCGTGCTCTATGCCCATCCCAAGGTCAGCGAGGCACTGGTCTTCGGCGTTCCGGACGACACGCGGGGCGAGCTGGTGAAGGCCTGCGTCACGCTCAAGGCCGGCATGGAGGCCACCTCCGAGGAGCTCCGGGCCTACTGCAAGGAAAACCTGGCCAAATACAAAGTGCCGGCGTTCATCGAAATCCGCGACAGCCTGCCCAAATCCGCGATTGGCAAGCTCCTGCGCCGCAAGCTGCGCGAGGAGACGGCCGGCAACACCACCAACGCCGCAGAGAGTGACGCAACCGCCAAAATTCCCGCACCGGCGGATGAGACGACGGCCAGCGGTGACAACACGTCCGCCCATTCAGCAGCCTGAAGAGTGGCCAAATCGTCTCACCACAGCTGAGAATCTCCCGAAAAAACAAAACAGCCGCCGGAGATGTTTGCGGGCTCAAACGCACCCGCATTTTTCCGGCGGCTTTTTTATGCTCTGTCTGCCGTGAGGCCAGACTTGTATGGCTTTTGATTATTTTGGCGGACAAAAAGCATATATTTGTCCTCACAGTGCAGGCCCGATTAGATTGGCAAAGAATTCTATATTATAATGCACAAACAAAAACGCCGCCTTCCCAAAGGGGGTGGGAAGACGGCGTCGATTCTCTTCCCGACCCGCTCAAGGGGGAAGCGGGTTGTTCGAGATCTGAATAACCTTTTTATTACTCTAATAATCTTTCCCGTTATTCATCGGATCTTATTTGCGCCCATCAAAAAGCCCCTCCGGCTCGCGGCCAGAGGGGCTCAGGAAAAACGGGCGCATTCGCGGGCCCGGCGGAAGTCAGAGGCACATCGGCCTAGACGGGATTCTGCCCTGCCGGGGATGAAGGCTCTTCAGGAATGGATGCCGCCACCGTCATCATGGGCGCATTGGCAGCGTCTCCCGCAGGGGCAGCCGCCGCGGGCATACCAGCCTGCGGCGCGTCCGTATTCTTGGGACCGGTGCCAAACAGCCGGGCCTTCACACGCTCGATGATGCTCACCATCGTCACATAGACGGCGGGCACGACCACCAACGTCAGGCAGAGAGCGACAGTCATTCCGCCCACCACAGCCCGGCCCATAGGCGCCCACATTTCAGAACCATCGCCAATTTCCATCGCCAGGGGGACCATGCCCAGAATCGTGGTGATGGTAGTCATCAGAATGGGCCTCAGACGACTCCGCGCGGCGTCGATGGCGGCCTCTTCCAGATTCTGACCGGCGGCCCGCTTATTCTTGAGCACGTCCAGAAGAACGATGCCGTTGTTCACCACGATGCCCACCAGAATCAGACAGCCAATCATCACCGTCATCTGCACCGTCGTATGGGTAATCAGCATGGCGAAGATGACGCCGGCGAATGAAATGGGAATCGACAGGAGAATGGCGAAGGGCTCCAGCAGCGACTCAAACTGACTGGCCATGACCATGTAAACCAGCACGATGCCCACGAGGACGGCATAGAGGAGGCCCTGCATAGATTCCTGCATATCCTTGGCGGAGCCGCTGATTTCGTAGCTCACGTCCTCGGGCAGCTCGGTCTTCTTAATCTCGTCCTCAACAATCTTCTGAAGGGCCCCCAGGGCGATGTCGTCGGTCTTGGAAATGGCCAGCGTGCCCATGCGGCGCTTCGTCTCGTGCATAATTTTGGCGGGGCCCAGAGAGGTCTCCAGCGTGGCCACCGTTTCGAGAGGCACTACGCCGTAGGGCGTCACGATGGGCATGGCCCTCAGCTTGTCGATGTCAGCCCGCGTCTCTTCGGGAGTGCGCACGAGAATTTTGTATTCGTCGCCGCCCTCGCGGAAGTAGGTGGCTGTGGCCCCCAGGTAGTAGATGGAAATCGCGCTGGCGACCTCCACGGGCGTCATCCCCAGAAGGCGAATCTGGTCGCGGTTCAGCTCAATCTTTACCTCGGGAATGCCTGCGTCGCTGGTGAGCGTGGCATCCAGGACGCCCGGAAGCGCCTGAATTTTGTTTTTCAGCATAAAGGTGATTTCGGCCAGCTTGTCCAAGTCTTCGCAGAAGACATTCAGCTCCAAATCGCCGCTGCTGCCCATGCCGCCCTGCTTCTGAATCTGAATTTCCACGCCGGGCAAATCTTTGAAGTGCTCGCGCAGAGCCAGCTCGATTTCGCCGATGCTGCGGTTCCGGTATTTCCGGTCCACCGTCTTCAGACGAATGCTTCCCGAATAGGAACTCATGCCTTGGAGCGAGGAGAACGTGTTGCTGCTGTCGCTGCCCAGCTGGGCCATGATGCTGGCCCGCTCCGGAACCGTTTCCTCGATGATGCGCTCGATTTCCTCGAACACTTCATTGGTCGTCCAGACCGAGGTGCCCGGCGCCGTCTTCACTTTGAAGGACACGCGGCCCTGGTCCATGCGGGCCATGAAGTCCACGTCCAGACCGCGCGCGAGGCCAACAGCGATGAAGAGAACACTGAATCCGCCAAAAATGGTCATCCAGCGGTGCCGCATCACCCAGCCGATAATCTTCGCGTAAATGTTCGAGAGCGGGTCAATCCAGAAGGTCAGGTAGCCGATGAGCTTCTCGAACCAGTTCCGGTGCTTTGTTGCCGTGAGACTGGAGAGGAGCGGCACCAGCGTCAGGGCAATGATGAGCGAAGAGAGCAGCGAGAAGCAGATGGTCAGGGAGAGTTCGCGGAACATCTGGCCGGCGATGCCCGTGACGAAGAGCACGGGGACGAACACGACCACGGTCGTCAGCGTCGAGGCCGTAATCGGCATGGCCATCTCTTCGGTGCCTTTAATGGCGGCCGTCTTTCGGTCTTCGCCCATTTCCATGTGCGAGAAAATGTTTTCGAGAACGACGACTGAGTTGTCCACCAGCATGCCGACGGCCAGGGCGAGACCGGCCATGGAGATGATGTTCAGGGTCAGCCCCTGATTGTCCATGACGGCGAAGGTCGCGAGCATCGAGAGCGGAATGGATGCGAAGACGATGGCCGAGGTGCGCAGACTGCGGAGGAAGGCGAGAAGCACGAGGGCGGTGAGAACGACGGAGAGGCCGCCGGTGCTGGCCAGGTTGGTCACAGCCTTCATGATCGGCTCGGCTGACTCCATGATGACATTCATCTTGCTGCCCGCAGGCAGGCGCTTCTCCAGCTCGGGCAGGGACTTGAGCACGTTGTTGACCACCTGCACGGTGTTGGCGTCGGACTGCTTCTGCACGAAGACGAGGACGGCGTCCTTGTGGTTGACGCGGGTGAAGGTCTCCTTCTCCTGATACGAGTCCTGCACGTCGGCAATGTCCCGCAGATAGACCGGACGTCCGCCCCGGGCGCCGACGAGGACATCCTCCAGCTGCTTCACTTTCTTGATTTCAGAGGTGGTCCTCAGGCCCAGCTCCTGCGGTCCCTGATCGAGCGTGCCGCTGGGGATCATCATGTTGGCGCCCTTGATGGCACCCACCACCTGCGAGGGTCCGATGCCGTAGGCCTGGAGCCATTCAGGGCGCAGCCGCACGTGAATTTCGCGCTCGTCGCCGCCGCTGACCGTGGCGCTGGCCACGCCGGGCTGCCGCGAGAGGAAGGGCTCCACCTCGTCCTCGGCCAGCTTGCGCACTTCGACGGGCGTGCCGGGAATGTTGGCGGCCATGAAGACCACGGGCATCATCGAGGGGTCGAACTTGATGACAAAGGGCGTTTTGGCATCGGTGGGCAGGTTGTCGTAGGCGTACATCTCCAGCTTACGACGCACGTCCGTCTCCGCCTTGTCCATGTCGATGCCCCAGAGGAGCTTCACGATGACGATGGAGACGTGCTCCTGCGAGGTGCTGGTGATGGTGTCCACATTCTCGACGGACGCCACGGCCTCTTCGATGGGCTTGGTGACGAGCTGCTCAATCGCCTCGGGGTCCGCGCCCGTGTAGCTGGTGATGACAGCGATAATCGGCAGGTCGATGTCCGGGTACATGTCGATTTTGAGCCGGCTGAACGTGAACACGCCCAAAATCGTCAGCGCCACAAACAACATGATGCCCGTGACAGGCCTCGTCACGGAGATGGAAGTCATACTCATTGGAAGGCGCTCCTAGTTCCTGGCAGTCGTGTTCGAAGCGGTCGGTTCGACCACGTGGATGGGATTGCCTTCACGAAGGAACGCGGAACCGCGGACGACGACCGACTCGCCGTCTTTCAGCCCTTCCAGAACTTCCAGTTCGTCCGCCTGGCGGACGCCGATTTTAATCTGCCGCTCATGGGCAACATCGCCGTCGCGGACAAAGACAGACGCCCTGCCGGTGCGCTCCGTCTCGGTCGAAAGAATGGCCGCCGCACCGGGAATGAGCATGACGTTCTCGCGGCGGTCCAGCTCGATGACGGCGCGGATGGCACTTCCCGCCACCAGCTTGCCGTCCTTGTTGTTCAGATAGACCTCGACGAGGCCGGTGCGGGACGTTCTGTCAACCACGGGGCCCAGGAGCCCCACCTTGTCCTCCACGACCTGATCGGGCTTGGCCAGCGGGGAAATCTCCACCTTCATGCCCCTCTTCATGCGCAGGAAGTAGCGCTCGGGGACGCGGAGGACGGCCTTGAGGCGGTCGGGACGGATGACGGTCAGAATCGGCGAGCCGCTGGCCAGGTCGCCCTCACGCAGGATGATCTGCGAGACGACGCCGGACGTGGGCGATCGAACAACCGTCTTGTTCTTGGCCACACCGGCAGAGGCCACACCTGCCGTCGCCTGACGGACCTGAGCTTCGGCCGCCCTGTATTGAGCCTCGGAGGCCTCCAGCTGAGACGCGGTGATGGAGTGATTCTCAAACAGATTCCGCATGCGGATGACGCTGTCTTTGGCCGCATCACGGCTCGCCAAGGCAGCTTCCAGCCCTGCTTCCGCCTGATTGACGGCCTCGGCCTGAGCCTCGCCCCAGATGGTGGCAATAATGTCACCTTTGCGAACCTTATCGCCCTCATTCACGGTCAGCGTGCGGATGCGGTCGGGGACCTGTGAAAAAACACGGACCTCCTCGATGCCCTGAAGCTCGCCCACAATGTCGATTTTGGTGACGACAGAGCCGCGGCCAACTGTCTGAACGGTGACGGTGCGCGTGGGAATGGTCGCCTCTGCATTGACCTTGGCATTGGCCGCCTCGGACTTCTGGCAGCCGGTCGAAAGAAGAAGCACTCCCGCAAGAGCGGCAAATCCTCTGAGAGCATGAGTTCGCGTCATGGTTTCCTCGCTTTTTAGGCAATAAAAAATCCCTGCGGCTTTCGCGGCGGCGCCCCCTAGCCGCATCCCCCAACCCGAAAAAGCCGGCGCTTTGTTTCCTCTTTGTTTCGGAAATACATTTTGATAAATACGAAACAAAAATGCTTTACGCGTCGGAACAACCAAATAAAGCTCAATAATTTCAATATGTTATATTAGTTTTTAATAAACTTCTCAATCTATTCATAAATTATCAGGCAGACATTGTCTGAAACAATGCAAAACAATTCGCCCGATTGTTCCCCGGCTTCTGCCCGCCCGGCCCCCGGAAAGATTCTTTGCTGCTTCGCCAGAGGACGGCGGACCCGCGTTCACTTCTTCCGGCTCTTCTTCTGCGGCGAAAAATTCAGGGAGCTCAGGGGACCTTTGATGAGGGCCGTATAATAGCCCTCGTCGTCCTTGCTCATGCCCATTCCCAGCGCCGCCGAAATCAGCGAATTGCGCTTCAAGAACGTCTCGTCGGGCTGAAATCGGACCGTCAGATTGGCCGTGGAGAGCGCCGGCTTCCTCGCCTGCTTGATGTCGCCCTCGAAGGTGGCCAGCAAATCGACGCCCGTGGTTCTGGCCGTGGTCAGCCGCGCCTTGCCCCCGGAGAGAGCCATATCCAGCTCCAGCCGCCCCAGATCGACGCGCGGCAGAGTGAATCCCTTCACCTCTCCCTTGGACAGAAGCAGCTCATCTCCCAGCACAGCCACCCTGCCCTCGGTCTTGGCGAAGTCCTGGCCGTCCAGTTTGAGGTCAGCCAGCAGAAACACCGCGCCGTCGAGAATGACATTGCCGGTGGCCTCAGGCGGCAGGCGCGAGAGCTGGAGCGCCTTGGCCCTGAGCTTGAGCTTCATCGCGCTGCCACGGTCGAGCGAGGCATCCATGAGGCCGCCCAGGAGTTTGGCGCGCACGTGAACGCCCAGCGGAAAGATCCGCGGACGAATTTCCAGACTGTCGATGCGCAGCGGCTCCGCCTCGCCCTTGCCGTCGGCCTTCTTGAAAAGCCCCAGTGCCACGCCGGTGGCCCGCACACCGCCCAGAACGGGCTTCAATTCGCCGACAGCCAGCTCCACGCCCTGCTTTCTGGCCTCGCCCGCGAGCCGGTCCTTGAGGACGCCATAGGGGAAATTGAGCAGCAGCATGGCGGCGAAGCAGAGGCTGAAAAAGGCGGGATAGATGACGAATCTGACGAGGCGCTTCTGGACTTTGGCGTTCATCGTTTTTTCTTCCTGAAAAAGCATCGTCCGCCGCGTCAGCGTGAGGCCGGCGGCAGAAAAAGGAGCGGAGGCGGCCGCAGAGGCGGGGCCAAAGGCAGGCTCACGATTCCAGCTGGTAAGTCGTGACAGTCAGCCAAGCGTCCAGAACCGGCTGGTCCTGCCTGGCGCGAATCTGCAGCTTGGTCACCTTCACCAGTTTGTTCTTCTCTTCGAGCGTGGTCAGGAAGCGGACGAGTTTCAGAAGCTCTATGCGGGTCAGAGTCACTTCCACCGACGCCTCGACAACTTTGCCTTCCTTGCGGCTCCCCTTGTCCGTCAGCCCGCCCACCTCGATGCCCTGCCGCTTGGCCGACTCCTCGATGAGCGTGAACAGCTTCACGTTGTTGCTCTTGAGCTGCCGGTCCAGCGCCGCTCGCTCCTTCTCCGCCTGGCTGTAGCCTGCGGCCAGAGACTGGGCCTCCTGGAGCTGGCGCATCTTTGAGGCAATCCGCGACTCGCCCTGCCGTAGCGCGCCGCTGAACCTGACGCTGACGAAGAAGACGGCAAAGGCAAGGACCGCGGCGGCGGCACCGAAAACCATCAGTTTTTCGCGGGACGAGAGCCTTCCGAAAGCCTCCCCCGCATCTGAAAAAAGTCTCTTGAGCTGTTCCATGGTGTCGTTTCCGAAAGGCCAGCAGCGTCTGTCAGCGGCCCCTGCTGCTCCCCGATGCCTTGTCCTTGTCGCCGCCGCACGCGACGCGCACGTCGAGCTCGAAAATGATTTTGCTGCCGTCGCGGCTCTTCTGAACCTTGTTGCGCTTGACCTCGCGGAAGCAGGGAACCGCCTCCAGCTGACTGACCAGCCTGTCCACGCCGTCAAAGCCGCCCGTCTCGCCGCGCAGACTGACCCGCTCCAGCTCGGCCTTCGTCTCTTCCAGCTTCACGTCCGCCTTCTGGGCGCCGTCCACGAGGAAGCCAAAAATGTCCACGGCAGAGACTGTCGGCAGCTGCGTTCCGGCGGTGCTGTTTCCCTTCAGCATGTTGAGAGCGACGTCGTAATTGCGCTGGCCCTGACCGAACACCTTCTTGGTCATGGCGAAGAGCTCATCGTCGATGGCCTTCTCGCGCTTCTTCACGTTGCTCCACTCAAGGCCCATGGCCGTGCCCGCCAGCACCGCCAGGACAAGCGCGAAGATGCCGATGCGCGAGGTTTTGCCTTTGAGGAAATCCATGTCGCCTTTGAATGCCAGAGCGCCCTTGCGCAGGTTGAAGCGATGGCCGCGCAGACCGCCTGCCCCCTGAAGCGCCAGAGAAACCGCCAGGGCAAAGTGCCGCCCGTCCCCCACAAGCCCCAGCTCCTCCGTTCCCGGAAGCTCCAGCGGCATGACCTCAATGCCCAGCTGCTCCGTCAAAAACTGTGAAATTCCAAGGAGATAGCTGGTGCCGCCCGCGAGATGAATCTTCGACGGACTGATGTGGAACCTGACCTCGCTGGCCCTCAGCGTCGCCCGGATCTCGCGGACGATGGGCGACAGCGCTTTTGCCAGCGCCCCTCTCGCCTTGACTGCTCCGGCATCCTCAGCGGCGCCGTCCGCAGGCGGCAAAAGGCTGCCCTCGGTCTTTTTCCAGGCCTCGGCGTCCTCCAGCGACACATCGAAAGCCGCAGCGATGGCCCGGGTCAGGTCCCTGCCGCCGCCGGGAAAAGTGCGTGCACAAAGGAGATTTCCTCCGGGCTGACACACGCACAGAGAGGTCCGCTCCATGCCGATGTCGAGAATCGCCTGGGGCTGAGCCGCGTCAGCGTCCGCACCGCCCTTTCGCTTGCCGGAAGCGCTGAACAGATTCTGAAAGGCCAGAGCGCTGCTCGTGACGACGCGCGGGTCCAACCCCGCAGTTTTCAGCCCGTCCAGCAGCCCGGCGACCTCCCCGGAGGGCGCACACCCGACGAGAATCTCGCTCTTCCCCTCGTTCACGCTGAGCACCTGATGGTCCCAGGCCGTCTCGGCGATGTCATAGGGCAGTGCTGCCTCCACCTCGAAGCCCAGCGTCGCCTCGATGCGCCGCGCGTCTGCGAAGGGCAGGTTCAGATGCTGGGTGGCCACCGAGGTCCCGGGAACCGAGACGATAATCTGATCCGCGTGGGCCATGCCCGACGCCTTCAGTCCGGCGGCAAGCGCCGTGAAGTCCAGCTCGCCGTCCCGCGGAAATTCGCCGCGCGCGGACACGCTGAGCCGCCGCAGAGAGCTTTCGAGCAGAACCGCCTTGATGCTGCCGGCCCCGAGGTCGAGGCCAAGGATGCGTGCCATTGAGTCAAATCCTCCCGGACATCGCCGTCCGGCCATTCATCTCCATCTTCTTCGTCTTCGTCATCTTCGCCCCCCGGGCCGCCCGTCTTCCCACCGCGGCGCTCACTCCTGGCGGAAATAGAGGACCTTCCCCAGGGCCGAATTGCTGCGAATCACCGCCGTGATTTTCTTCTCCACATTCCCTGCCTGCCCCGTGGCGTGAATGGTGAAGGTCTCGCTCTTGTCGGTAATCCACTTGTTGTTCTTCGCCTTGAGGGCCGCCTTCACCGGGATGCCGTTGTTCTCGATGATGCTGACGAACTGGGACGTGCTCATGCCGACGAAGCTGAAAACCTTCGCCTGGGCGATTTCCTGAAGAATGTTCTGCAGCGTCGTCAGGTCCCGGAGCCGGGCGTCGTTCTCGTCCTCAGCGGCCATGAAGATGTTGAGCAGCATCTGCTCCTGGCTGGCGGTGTTGATGTTCAGGAGCTTGTTCTTGTCCGGATAGACGGTGATGCGATCCCGGAAGGCCGCCATGAACAGGTCCGTCACGCCGTCCACCATGTAGAGCTCGTCCAGCGTGTCGAAGGAGGCGTTCTTCGAGCGGTAGCGCAGCGGATAAGCCGACATGTAATTGCGGTTCTCGTCGCTGAAGCCGTCCGGGAACGGGTCGCCTGTGCCGGAAAGATTCAGGGTGGCCTGCGTTTCGGCGTCATCGATCCAGTCGTGAAGAGCGATGAGCACGTCGTCCGGCTGAAGCTTGACGTTGTGGACATCGGGCCGCTCAAAAACGAACTCGAAGCGCTCGTCCGCCAGCATCGCCCGCAGCTGAAACATCGGCGCCTGTCCTGAGACTGCCCCCATGTTGAGCCGGTTGATGTTCAGCTTCTGCTCCTCGTCCTCGATGGAAGCGTTGAAGCAGCCCTCAAAGTCGCCGAACGAGGCCATGGTCCGGCCGCCGCTGTCGTCGCCTGAGGTGCCGCCGGACGAGCCGCTCTTCCCGAAAAGGCTGCCTCCGGACGCGCCACCGCCCAGGACGAACGTGAGCACGCCGCAGTCGATGGGAACCAGCTCCCAGAGGCGGAAATTGAGCGAGCCGCTGCCCAGACCCAGCGACTGAAGAATCCCGCCCGCGCCGCTGGCCTGGCTGTCCAGCTGCCTCTGAAACATCAGCACCATGCGGCCCATGTTGACGGCCGACTTCGCCAGATACTCCGCCCGCAGTTCGTCCCGTGCATTGGCCGCCAGGCGCAGGTCCACGCTGCTGTTGAACTGAAAATCCACGGCCACCGCCGTCATGATGGCGATGGAGGTGACCACGAGGAGCATGGCGATGCCCCGCTCGCGCCGCCGTCCGCGGAATGAGTGAGCGCCTCCCACCGGGCGGTTGAGGAATGCCCACAGAGACGCCCAGCGTCCCGCCTTCGGTGCCGCGCCCCCATCGCCGTCGGCCAGGGAAGCCGCCGCCGGTCTGTCATCGGTCAGTTCTGCCATCGTCACAGTCCCAGCGCCGTCACCAGGTTGATGCGCGCCTGCGTGACGTACTTCTGCTCCTTGCCCAGCTCGTCCTTGCCCGTCAGTTCGATGAAGACGCGGTCCGGGAGCTTGTTCGGATATTCGCTGTCCCGCGTGTCCCATTCGCGGACCCACTCGTTCTTCACGTTGTCCCAGTATTGGAAGCGAATCTCTGAGACGTCCGAAATCAGCGTCTCCCAGCTCTCGCACTCTTTGATTTCCTCGCTGATGACGGGGATTTCGCAGCGCAGAAGCGAGGTCAGGCGCCTCTCCTCCGGGTCCCGGTCCACCTTGTAGAAAACCACGGACTGGTCGCTCTCCTTGGCGTCCCGGGTCAGCCGCTGATGGCCCAGCATGGTGAACGACAGCGTCTTTTCCTTGCCCTCGAAGAAGGTGGGCCTGTCCTGGTTATCCCGGAAGCGGCCCGTGTCGTAGTTGTTCGAGAGAAAGGCCATGGAGACTTCGCGGACGAGCCGGCTCATGCCGCTCCTGAGCTCGCGGTACATGTCCGCCTCCTGCTCGACCACTTCCTTGGCCCGGAAGCCCACGGACATGCTGGAGACGGCGACAAAGCCGATGAAGGACGTCACCGCCACAGCCACCATCACCTCCGCCAGAGTGAAGCCGCCCCTGTCTGAACGCGCCGGAATGACTCTCATTTGGTCACCCCGGTGCTCTTGGACAGGCTGTTGAGCCTGAGCGATTTGCCGGACGAAGACGTGCCGCCCTCCGAGAGGGACTTGATTTTGGAATCCATCTCCTCGGCCGCTGTGTCCGACTGCTTCTGGTCGGTGCCCTGCCCCAGACTCAGAACGTGCGTGGTGACGCTGAATGAATCCGTCGGATGTTCCTTGTCCTTTCCGCCCCAGCTGACGGTCAGCCGCACCTCGCGCAGTGTGTTGCCCATGCTGTCCACCAGAGACTGCAGCTGGCCCGTCAGCGCCCCGCTCAAAAGGCCGCTGCCGCTCAGAGCCGAGCCCACGTCCGTGGCGATGCCCGAGTTGGACGAGTCGCCGCCGTAGAAACTGGAGTTGGAGAGCATCTGGCCGCTGAGGAACCCGGTGAGCGCGCTGCTGTCATCGCCGCCAATCCCGATGGACTGGAGCATGTCCGCCACCTGAATTTCCTCGGTCTTGGGCCGGATGATTTCTGCCTTCCAGCGAATGGCCGGGAAGCCTTCCTCGCTGAAATCGCCGTCCTCTGTCTCGTCGTCCGCGGGCAGCCCCTCGGACTGGAGCTTCTGCTCGATGTCCGACATTTTGCTCCGGGCCAGGAGCGTGGCCACCGTCAGCTGCTTGGAATAGGCGTGCATGCTCATGGAACCGGCGTTGATGCCCGCCACGGCCACGATGGACACGGAAAGAATGAGGAGGGCGATCAGCACTTCGAGGAGCGTGAATCCGGAGCGCCTCGCCTGTCGGGAGCGGCCCTTCATTTGGACGGCTCCGCGATGTCGCCGAACTCAACCCGGACCTTTCCCGAGAGGGGCGAGACGATGAGCGTATAGACGTCGTCGCCCGCATCGTCGCTGACATAGACCTGAGCGCGCTCCGTGTGGCCCTGGGGGAAGAAGTAGATGAACGCCTCACCCGACGTGTAGCGCTCCGTCTGGCGGGCGGTCCAAACAGCCAGATTGGCCCCTTCAGGCATCTTCCGCGGCTGAATCTCCTCGTCCGTGAAGTCGGAAAAATCGGCGGCCTTCTCCACCTTCTCCCGGAGAGCCTGCGAGCTGCCCAGAAGCTCGTCCTGGACGGAATAGGTGGTCCGGGAAATCGACCGGTCCTCTTCCTCGTCAATCTTCCGGCCGTCCCGCGATTTTTCGGGTGTGCCGCTGACGGTGAAGCGCTGCTCTGTGCACTGGGCGGAATAGGACTGCTCATCCAAGTCGAAGCGCAGGCGGCAGGTCTTCCCGGTGAGCGCGGACTGTCCATAGAGGTAGCGAATGGCACCGGACAGCCGGCCGGCCTCCTCGCGCGCACGGACGCCGGCCACCGCCTCGATGGACGGAACGGCCACCAGAAGCAGCAGGGCAACGATGAGCAACGCAATCGAAATCTCGATCAGCGTCAGCCCGCGCTGTCCAGGCGCATTCAGGCGCGCGCCGCCCATCCGTGACCAGGCAGTCAGCCTTCTGGCCCGCAGCGCTCTGGGAGGAAGTCCTGTCATTCCGTCTCCGCCCGCCATCGAGACCGGCTCAGTTCTGCTCCTGGTCCATGGTGTCGCTGCTGATGTCAGCCGCGGTGTCGCTGCCGCCCTGAGCGCCGTCTGAGCCGTAGCTGATGATTTTGTAGCTGCCGCCCTCGTTCAGATAGACGAAGTCGTTGCCCCAGGCGTCCTTGGGAACGGAGTCCAGCATCTTCTCGGTCACCAGCACCTGCAGCCCTGCTCCCGTGTCGGGATACTTCCCGTGACGCGTGTAGTAGAGCTTGAGGGCGGGGATGATGCCGCCGCGGATGCTGTTCTTGGTCGTGTCAACCTTGGCGGCGTCCAGCTGGGGGATGACGGCCACGGCGACCATGCCCATGACCACGCCGATGATGGTGATGGTGACCATGATTTCGATGAGGGTCATGCCGGAGCCCAATCGGGCGGCGGCGGTACGGCGCGGCAGGCGGCCGAAACGGCGAATGAGTGTCATGGTGCCTCCAAAATCCGGGAGCTCTGCCCGGGGATAGAGTTTTCAGCGGCGGCCGTCCCTGTGTCCGTCCGGGCCAGGGCCGAGCCGCTCGGCAGGGCGAGAAAGCCCAGCGCGAGCAGAAGTGCCGCCAGGGAAAGGACGGCGGCCAGGGAGAGAGCCCGGACCGCCTTGTCCAGAGGTGAGTCGAAAGAGAGTGCGCTGCTTTTGTCCGCCCGGGACGCAGCCGGAGCCGTTGGCAGGGTCATGGGAACTCCCGAGGGTCAGTGCATCATGGTGTTCAGCTGCAGGAGCGGCATGAGGATGGCAAAGACGATGAAGGCCACCGTGCCGCCCATGCCCACAATCATCACCGGCTCCAGAAGCGAGGTGAGGGCGCTGATGCTGACCTCAACTTCGCTGTCGTAGGCGTTGGCGACGTTGTTCAGCATGTCCTCCAGCTGCCCCGAGCGCTCGCCGATGGCGATCATGTGATAGACGAGCGGCGGAAACTCGCCGGAGCGCCGGAGAGGCGCCGCGATGGACTCGCCCTCGCGGATGGAATCCCGTGCCTTCTCCACCACATCAGCGATGACCGCGTTGCCGATGATGTTCTGGACGATTTCCATGGCCCCCAGGAGGGGAACGCCGCTCTTGAGCAGCGTGGCCAGAGTCCGGGCGAAGCGGGAGACGGCCAGCTTGCGGAGGAGCTTGCCGAAGACAGGCAGCTTCAAAGTGAAGGCATCCCACGAATGCCGCCCCTTCTCCGTCCGCTTCCATCTGCGAAAGATGACGACGAAGAGCGCTGCCCCGCTCAGGAACATCCACCAGTAGTTTTTGGCGAAGTCGGAGATGCCGATGAGCACCCGCGTGACGAGGGGCAGCGTCAGGTTGTTGGTGGCGAAAATTTTAGTGACGTTGGGCACCACCACCGTCAGCAGGACGCAGAGGATGACGAAGCCCACGAAGACCATCAGCGCCGGGTAAATCATCGTGCCGACGACCTTGTTCTTCAGTCGCGACTGGTTCTCCGTGAAGTCAGCCAGGCGGTTCAGCACCACATCGAGGGCGCCGGAGTGTTCGCCCGCCCGAATCATGTTCACGTAGAGCGTGGAGAAGACCTTGGGGTGCGCGGCCATGGCGTCGGCCAGAGACGAACCCTCGTTCACCTTGTTCTTCACCTGGCTGATGATGAGCTTGAGGCGGGGATGGTCCAGCTGGTCCTGGAGCGTCGTCAGGCCTTCGACCAGGGTCACGCCGGCACCGATGAGGACGGCCAGCTGACGTGTCATCACGGCGATGTCGCTGGAGCCGATGCGGCTGCCCACCAGCTTCTGGACGTTGACCTCCCGTCCCCGGAGCGCGCCGCTGTTGCCCTCTGCGCCGGCGGCGGCCTTCTCGGCCGTCACCTCCGTCAGAAAGATGCCGTCCTTGCGGAGGAGTGCGCGCAGCGTCTTCAGGCTGTCAGCGTCGCGGACCCCCCGGGTCGGCTTTCCGGCCTCCGTCAGGCCTTTGTATTCGTAAACAGGCATCTCGTTTCCTGGACTTCACACGTCTGAGAGCGGCCGCGTTCAGGCGGCCGGCATCAGGTGTCCTGCTGCGCCACCCACAGCACCTCGGCGATGGTCGTCTCCCCCAGAAGGATTTTTCGCGCTCCGTCCTGAATCAGCGTGCGCATCCCCTGCTCCACGGCCTTCTTCTTGATGGTGTTGGAGTCCACGTTCTTCAAAATCAGCTGGCGGACCTCGTCGGTGATGGACATCAGCTCGTAGATGGCCATCCGGCCCTTGTGCCCGGTGCCCTCGCAGGCGTCGCACCCGTGCTCGCTGGCCTTGTAGATGTGGTCCACGCCGGCGGCGGCCAGGTCGCGCCGCGTCAGACCGACCTTAGCCAGCTCGTCATCGCCCGGCAGATAGGGCACGCGGCACTTGCGGCAGACGCGGCGGACGAGGCGCTGAGCCAGAATGCCTTCGAGTGAACTGGCCACGAGAAACGGCTCCACGCCCATTTCCACGAGGCGGGTCACGGCGCCGGGCGCATCGTTGGTGTGAACGGTCGAGAAGACGAGGTGGCCCGTCAGCGATGCCTGAATGGCAATTTCTGCCGTCTCCAGATCGCGGATTTCGCCCACCATGATCACGTCCGGGTCCTGGCGCAGAAAGCTGCGCAGAGCGCCGGCAAAGGTCAGTCCGATCTTGGGATTCACCGGCGTCTGGCCGATGCCCTGAATCTGGTACTCGACCGGGTCTTCCGCCGTGAGGATGTTGATGTCCGGCGTGTTGATGCGGCTGAGCGCGGCGTAGAGCGTCGTTGACTTGCCCGACCCCGTGGGGCCCGTGACGAGAATGATGCCGTGGCTCTTGCCAATCATCGCCTCCATCATCGCCAGCTGGGCAGCGTCGAAGCCCAGGTCTTCCAGGTTCAGGAGGACGGCGCTCTTGTCCAGAAGACGCATGACGATGCGCTCGCCGTGGGCCGTTGGGACGGTGGACAGACGAATGTCGATGTCCCGTCCGGCGATTTTGATTCGGATGCGGCCGTCCTGAGGCAGGCGCGTCTCGGCGATGTTCAGCTGGCCCATGATTTTGACGCGGCTGGCAATGGCCTTCTGGAAGCGCTTCTGCGGCTTGATGATTTCGTGCAACACGCCGTCCTTGCGGAAGCGGACCACGACCTCCTTGTCGTAGGGCTCGATGTGGATGTCGCTGACCTTCTCCTTCACGGCGCGCTTCAGGAGCGAGTTGACCAGGCGGATGATGGGCGCCTCGTCGTCCCCGGCATCCAGAAGGTCCTGCTGTTCCTCAAAATCGTGCGCCAGGTCATCCAGGTCCTCGTCGCCTTCCTTGAGCGCGTCATCCAGCTGCCCGCTGCTCTCCTGCATGGCCCGGTCGTAGGCGGCATTCAGGGCATCGATGAGCACGCTCTCGGTGACGATGCGGGGCTCCACGGGCACCTTCAGAAGCGTCCGGATGTGATCGAGGCTGGCCACGTCCAGAGGGTCGGCCATGGCCACCAGCGCGCACTCCCCTTCCATGCGCACGGGCAGAGTCTTCGTCTGCCGGGAAAAATTGATGGGCACGCGCCGAA
The DNA here is from genome assembly GCA_002309695.1 of Myxococcales bacterium UBA1203. Lineage (GTDB taxonomy): Bacteria > Myxococcota > Myxococcia > Myxococcales > UBA5297 > UBA1203. The sequence goes on from DBXV01000023.1 coordinate 141,174, forward strand.
TCAGCTCCAGGTCAATCTGACCGTGGGGCAGCTCGTCGAGAACGGGGATGTCCAGCTGAGCACCCAGCGCCGCAGCCACCTGCCCGTCGGTTGCCGCTTTCAGCGACACCAGAAGCGCGCCCAGACGCAGCCCCTTTTCCTTCTGGAGAACCAGCGCCTCCTCCAGCTTTTCGGGCGTGATGGCCTTCTGCGCCACGAGGATTTCGCCGATGGGCAGCCCGGAAAGCCGTTCCGGAGGCAAAGGAACGCTGACGACGGCGGTTCTCTCGGGCGCGAGCTCAGAGGTGAGGCCGGTAATTTCTTGGTCAGTTGGCATGGTCAGAGATTCAGAGGTTTCGGAAACAAACAGCCGCGGGCCGATGTGCCCGCAGCCGGCGCGGCGAGGACTAGCCGCCTGTCAGTGCTTCTCCTCAGTCACTGTGTGGCTGTAGGTGCCCTCCGCTGGACGACTGAACACCGGCTCCGGGCCGGCTCCAGCCTTCGCTTCACCGGCCTTCTCCCCGGACTTGGCCTCGGACGACGGCTTGATCAGCTTCTCATCGGGAGCGCCGCTGCCACCGTTCTCCAGCCGGTTCATCTCTTCCTGATGAATGCGGAGCATCTTGGCGATGGGCCCGGCCTTCCGCGTGTAGTCCACCGGGACTTCGTAGCCGGGCTGCCGCCCGTAGAACTGCTCCACGAAGACCTGACGTTCCTTCATCTTCCGCTCGAAGATGCGCCGGAAGTCGGCCTGATCGCGCACGATGTAGGGCGTCAGAAACAGCAGCAGATTTGTCTTCTGCTTCTTCTTGCTGGTCGTCCTGAAAAGCCGCCCCAGAACGGGGATGTCGCCCAGAAGCGGCACTTTCTCCACGGCGTTGACTGTCCGCTCCTGCATCAGGCCGCCGATGACCACCGACTGCTGGTCCCGGGCGACGACGGTCGTCTTCGCGGCGCGCTTGGACGTGGTAGGGCCGAGCGTGGCGTCCTGCGAGGCAATTTCCTCGGTCGATTCGTCAATCTCCAGGCGGATGAAGTCGCTCTCGTTAATCTGCGGCTTAATTTTCAGCTTCAGCTCGACATTGGTCCGCTGAATGGTGCCGTAGTTGCCCAGAAGGCTGGAAAGGCTGCTCAGTGAGGTGGACGCAGAGGTCAGCGAAGCCAGAGAAGACGAATAGCCCGACTGGAAGGGGACATTCTGGCCGACGCTGATTTCAGCCTCCTCGTTGTCGCTGGTCAGAATGTGCGGTGTGGAGATGACGTTCACGTCGGTGGATTTCTGGAGCGCCTGCAGGACCACCGAAAAGGCGGGGATGGTCACGCCGAAGGCCTCAATGGACGGGCCCTGGAGGCCGGCGAGAAAGCCGCTGAGCGAGGCCAGGGACATGATGCCGCCCAGAGACGTGGCATTGCCGATCTGGCTTCCGAGGACGGCCGCGGACTCCTTGCCCTTGATATCGAACATGTCGCCGCCATGGACGGAGAGCCCGAAGTCGTTGTTGTCCTCCAGGTTGACCTCCATGATGACGGCCTCGACGAAGACCTGCCGGCGAATGATGTCCAGCTTCTCGATGACCTTCACCAGCGTCTTGTAGTCGTTGTTGTTGGCCAGAATGACGAGAGAGTTGGTGCTCTTGTCGGCGGTGATTTTCACTTCGCCGGTGAACGATTCGGCCGCGCCCGAGTTCCCAGAAGGCGAGGGCGAAGTCTTCCGCGCGTTTTTATTCTTGGATGACGCGGAAGAACTCGTCCCCTGAATGATGCTGGACAGCGTGGAGGCCAGCTCTTCGGCATTGGCGTTCGCCAGGTAATAGACGCGCACCTGACCGTCGTCGCTCACGGGAGAGTCCAGATGGCTCATCAGCAGCTGGATGCGCTCGAAGGCCTGGTCGTTGGCGATGACGATGAGCTTGTTCGTCCGGTCGTCGGCAATGATCTGCGAGAGTGAGCCGTTCTCGTCATTGCCGCCGCCCTCGGAGGCGGCAGGCGTCGGAGGCCCCGGTTTCCGGCCCTTCACCGGCTTGGCCGCAGCCTTCTTGTTCTTGTTCGCCTTGTTCTTGTCGTCGAAGAGCTGCTGCAGCTGAGACGCCACCTCGCTGGCCGTGGCGTATTCCACCTTGATGACCCGAAGCTGGTCCGTGGCCGACGGCTGATCCAGCTGCGAGATAATCCTGTCGAGCCGGTGCATGTTGTTGCCCAGGTCGGTGATGATGAGCAGGTCATTGAAGGCCTGCATGTCGCCGTCGCGGGTAATGAAGCCGGCCAAGATGCCCCGAATGGTCTCGGGCTCGACGTATTTGAGCCGCACCAGCCGCGTGACCATCTGCTCGTTGTAGGCGTAGCGCTCGCCGTCGAGAATCGTCCGCAGGGCACTCTGCTTGGCCTTCGGCTTCTCGATGATTTTGATGTACTTGCCCGTCTCGTAGAGCGAGAGGTTGGCGGCATCGAGGGCGGCCAGGAAGGCGGCATAGGCTTCATCCACCGTCACGCCCTGCCGGCCGTGCTCCGGACCGATGATGGAAATCTTCGCCCCGCGAATGTTGTCCGGAAGAATGAAGAGCTTGCCCGTGAGGTCGGACATGGTCTGAACCAGCTTGTCGATTTCCACCTTCTCGAAATCCAGCTGGAACCGGCCGGTCCGCCTGAGCTGCGTTCGGTCCGCGCCTTTTTCCTGAGAAGAATCGACCTCGGGCACCGGCAGGCCTTTCTGCGGCTCACCGTCTTTGGGAACCCGAATTTTATCGGGGCCGTTTTGGGCGAATGCCGCGCCGGGGACGGCTGCCAGAAGGAATGCTGCCAGGGCTGCTGTGGTGACGTGCTTGAACATGGATTCCGTTTCTCTGGTTGCTTGGTTTCGTTCAGGAAGGTTTTGGGCAGAAAAAAGGCGCACCTATCGGATGTTGTAGGTCTTCCGCGTCGCCGTCCCGCCCCGGTCAAACTCAATCTCGATGCGATTGGAATTTTGCAGCTTCGAATAGAGCTCCAGCGCCTTATCCGGGCTGTTGATGTCGAAGCCGTTGACCCGCTTGATGATGTCGCCGTTCTGGATACCCAGCTTCGTGTAGAGAGAGTTGGGCTTGATGGCGAAAATCTTGAACCCCTGCGACTCCCCATTCTTGAAGGAAGGAACGATGCGCGCCTGGCTCGCCAGCTGGCTCATGTTGTCCATGGCCTTCTGCAGCTCATCCCGGGGGACTTCGTAGGTGTTGGCCGCCGTGGCGCGAATGCCGGAGCCGTCAGGCGCCTCGGCCGGCTTGTTTTCCTTTTTGGGAGGCGTCCTTCCGGCGGGCCGCCCGCCGCCCGAAGGTTCCGTGGCATCGATGTATTCGCGCTTCCCCTCATTCAGGACGATGACCCGCCTGAGCTCGATGCCCACAATTTTCGCCCCCAGAATCTCGTCGCCGACCCGGTAAGGCGAGGCTTTGGAAGCCTCCATGTCCAGCAGGCTGGCGATGGACCATTCCGCCACATTGGCCAGCGTCGTCCCCAGGAGTTTCGCCCGCAAAGAACTGCGCTCCAGAGCCTCATCTGATCCTTCCCCGCCGTCGTCAGCGCCGGCCTTTTCCTCGGCAGCGCGCGCCTCTGCCGCCTGGCGCTCGGCCTCAGCGGCGGCCTCGGCGGACAGCTGCTCCTTGGGAATCTCAATACCCGTCAGTTTGGACAATGCCTCGGGAGAAACGCCCGACTTTTTGGCCTTTTCCTCAACCTTGGCGCTTTCCGTGGACAGCATGGCGGACACAGGCGGCTGCAGCTGCCGTTCGATAATCGCCCCGGCGATGCGCGAGGTGAAATAGGCCGCACATGCCAAAAAGAGCAGGTTCACAACCCAGAAGTATTTTCTAAACAAAAGCTCCATGAAGGCTCTCGGTGTCTGTTCCGTCCGGGGTAAAAGCGGGGGTCCGGCAGCGGGGCGGCGCGCGACAGCAAATTCTGAGCCTTCCGTCAAGCGAATGAATAACTATATGTTTTTACAAGGATTTTTCGGAAGTGCCGCTCTTTTTCAAATGCAGGAAACCCTCAAAATTGACATTTTGTCAAAACAACGGCCGCCGCCAGCGACAAAGCGTCCAAGGACTTCGGGGGATACTGTCGGATGGACAAATCTGTTTGGGCGTTCAGGATTTTTTGAAAGTTTTATTTCAATGCGCATACAGACGAATGGGCATCAAGTTACGTCCTTCTGACTTCATAATCCAAAATACAAATCCCCTCGCCCGATATAGCTTGGAAGAGGGGATTTGTATGACCAAATACAGTTTACACTATTGCGACTTTGCGCAACGGAAACCAACATTTTGAGCGCCCGAGGGAGAAGAAGCACGGCCACGACTGGTGACGGGCAAAAGATCCTCAAAAGTTCCCCAAGAACCGCCTTTGAGCACATAATAACGATAGTTATCTTCGGAAAAATACAAGGAATCTGTCCATTCGAAAACATTTCCTGCCATATCGACAAGTCCAAGAGGGCTGTCACCTGCAGGAGAATAGGTTCCCACCGCGGATGTCCCAACAGCTATGGACGTCGCGCTTTTTCCGTTACAGTAAGGCAATGAAGCGTTCTGAGCTTTATAATTCGTCATTCCACAATGCGTCGGTGTTGTAGTTCCCCACGGATAAATCGTCTTCAGTGCCTTAAATCCATTATGGGTGGCCGCATATTCCCATTCATCTTCTGTGGGAAGCCGACCGCCAATCCACTGGCAATACTGTTTTGCGCCATTCAAATTCACTGCATTCATAGGATGAGTATTCCAAGAAGCTCCCCTCCCATAATTAAAATATTTTTCCGAATTCGAAGTCCCATTATATGATGCATAATTCCCCGAACTGCATGCCCCTGCCTCAACGCAGGCCCGAAACTGCGAGACTGTGATCGGCGTTTTGGCCAGCTTAAACTCCGCAAATGTCACAGTGCTGTTCGTCGAACTTGCGGTAAAAGAACCGGCGGGAATAGTCACCCAATCAATATCGTTTCTACAATTGTCCTCACCTTCAATGTAATACCCAACAGAACAGCTACCATTAATTACACAAACACCATCACCGCCATCGTGATACCCATCCGCGCATCCTTCATTAATACAATTATTCAGGCCATCATTATGNNCTCCATCACCGCCGTCGTGATAACCATCTGAGCAGCTCTCGCGGGCAACGCAAACTCCATCGCCGCCATCGTGATAACCGTCCGCGCACCCTTCATTGATACAATTATTCAGGCCATCATTATGATAACCATCTGAGCAACTCCCACTGGCAACGCAAACTCCATCACCGCCGTCGTGATAACCGGCATCACAGCCATCACGACCATCAATTCCATTACAAACATATTGCGTCTGATTGTCCTGCACGACACCGTCAATGACCACTTGAATTTTCGTCCCGCCGTTCGGACAATTCGCCCCGGCGGGCTCGACAGACGTCACAAGAGAAGCGCTGGTGCCATTTGTCCCGTTTGTTCCATTTGTGCCGTTGGCACCATTGGCCCCATTGATTCCATTGCAGACATATTGCGTCTGATTGTCCTGCACGACGCCGTCAATCAATACCTGAATCTTCGTCCCGCCGTTCGGACAATTCGCCCCGGCAGGCTCGACGGACGTCACAACAGAAGCGCTGGTGCCATTTGTTCCGTTTGTCCCATTCGTGCCGTTGGTGCCATTTTCCCCATTGATTCCATTACAAACATATTGCGTCTGATTGTCCTGAACGACGTCGTCAATGAACACCTGAATCTTCGTCCCGCCGTTCGGACAATTCGCCCCGGCGGGCTCAACGGATGTTTGGACAGTGGTGGCAGAACCACTCGTGCCTCCGATACCGTTGCAGACATATTGCGTCTGATTGTCCTGCACGACGCCGTCAATCAATACCTGAATCTTCGTCCCGCCATTCGGACAATTCTCTCCGGCGGGCTCAACAGATGTCACAACAGAAGCGCTGGTGCCATTTGTTCCATTATCTCCGGGAATCCCCTGCTGCCCCTGTTCGCCCTGCGCACCATTGCAAATCAACTGTGTTTTGGATTCATCAATGACGCCATTCTCCAAAACATCCAGACGAAAGCCGCCATTGGGACAATTGGCGTCGCCCTTATACAGCGTCGTCGTCTGCACAACCGAGCCGGAATGCCCGTCGGCGCCGTTGCAAATATATTCCGTCCGGTCGGGAAGCACCTCTCCTTTGACCGTCACGTCCACCCGCACGCCGCCATTGGGACAATGAACATCGCCTGCGGCTAATGACGTGCTGATGACATCAATCTGCGATACCTCTTCGGCGTCACATCCCGCGAGCCCCAGAGATGTCATCGCCGCCGTCAGCAAAAACGGGCTCATCCATCGACGATCAGCGAACGTATCTGTTTTTACCCCCCCCCGGAGCACTTTGTCTTACATATATTGAGCAATGACATAATTCTATCTTCTCCTTCACGATAACAAAAGCCGCAGATGACGAGATGATTATCCCGAACGAACTGCGGCGGTTCCTTTTTGCGCCGACACCCCATGCATCGACGGCAGCACTGCATACAAAACAGACGGGACATGACAAGAGAATAAATCAGCGCGGAACAAAAAATTTTATCGTCCGGACGTCCCACATCCCACATAATGAAATCATTCGTCATTCCGTAATGGCATATATTCGCATTTCATTAACTAATATATCTCATCATCCCATCTAAATCTCATTCCCCTTCCCCCTTGACCCCATCGGGCGGCCGTTGTTTACGCGCCGCGCCCGTCTGTCGGCCATTCCGGCAGCGGATTTTATTCTTTCAATCTCAACCCGGGAGTCATCTCCCCTCCCCAAGGAGCAATCTCAAAATGGTCAATTACAAAGACCTCGGACTCGTCAATACACGCGAGATGTTCAAAAAGGCCGTCGCCGGCGGCTACGCCATCCCCGCCTTCAACTTCAACAATATGGAGCAGCTGCAGGCCATCATCATGGCCAGTGCAGAGACACGCTCCCCCGTCATTCTCCAGGTCAGCAAGGGCGCCCGCAATTACGCGAATCAGACGCTGCTCCGCTACATGGCCGAAGGCGCGGTGGCCTACGCCAAAGAGCTGGGCTGGGAGAACCCGCAGATCGTCCTCCACCTCGATCACGGCGACAGCTTCGA
>DBXV01000006.1 GCA_002309695.1 Myxococcales bacterium UBA1203
CTTTTCCTTCTTCTTTTTGGCCTTCTTGGCCTTCTTCAGCTTGGGCACCGTCTGGACAATCGTCTTCAGCTCCGCGTCCAGCCGCTTCCTGTCCTCTTCCGACAGGTCGTTGTCGCACTTGCCGCAGTCCTCGGTGAGCTCGCTCTCAGGGACGCCGAAATAGCGCTGGATGTACCGGCTCCGGCATTCCTTGGAGAGCGCGTAGCGGGTCAGCTCGCCCAGCCGCCGCCGGTCGTTGACGCGCTGGATGTCGTAGATGGACGCGGCGCGCTCAATCTCGGCGATGTCCATCGAGCCGTTGATGATGCGCCAGCGCCGCTCCGCGCCGGCGGGAGCGTTCCCCTGAGGCGCGTCGTCGGCAGTCTCGCTGTCGCTCTCCGCCTCCTGCATCTCCGAAACATCCTGCGCGGCATTTCCCGACGCCGTTTCCGTCAGGTCAGCCGCCTGAGCATCCTGAACGGCGGCGCCCGCCTCGGTGTCGAACGTCTCTTCGGCGATGCCCAGATCCATGAGCAGCCGGAGGACGACGCTGGTCCTCGTCTGGGGAACGTGGGCGGAGAGGGCCAGATTGGCGAGGTCGATGGCCTGCCCTTTTTCAGACCATGCGGAGAGCGCGGTGGCCACGCTGCGCACCTGCGCTTTGGTGGGGTACTGCTGGTCGAGGAAGAACTCCTGAACCTCCAGGTCCCGCTCGTCGTAGAGCAGGATGCAGCGCGACTCTTTGCCGTCCCGGCCCGCACGGCCCGCCTCCTGGACGTAGGCCTCCAGCGACCCCGGCACCTGGTAGTGAATCACGTAGCGGATGTTGGGCTTGTCCACGCCCAGGCCGAAGGCGTTGGTGGCCACCATGACGACCTGAGGAGAGCCGGCGGTCATAAACCGGCTGTGTGCGGCGTCCCGCTCCGTCTTCCTGAGCTTGCCGTGGTAAAAAGCCGACGGGACCTTCGCCTTTTGCAGCAGGGCGTAAACCATCTCCACGTCGCGGGTGGTGGAGCAGTAGATGATGCCCGCGCGGTTGTTCTCCTCCTGTTTGACGTGGTGCAGGAGCGACCGGAGCTTGGCCATCTCGCCGCTGTGCTGCTCGACGCTGAACTTGAGGTTCGGCCTGTCCGGGGGTGCGGTGATGACGCCCCGCCTGACGACGGTGCCGTCCTCAGCCTCGTCATCCACGTCCATGCCCAGCTGCTGAATGATGTCTTCCTGGACCTTGGGCGTGGCCGTTGCCGTCAGCGCCAGCACGGGCGGCTCGCCCAGCTTTTCGATGGCGCTCTTCAGCGACAGATAGCTTGGGCGGAAGTCGTGGCCCCACTGAGAGACGCAGTGGGCCTCATCGATGACGAACAGGGAAATGTTCCGCTTGCGGAGGCGCTCAAGAATCTGGGCGTTGATCAGGCTTTCGGGCGTGATGAGCAGAATTGAGTGCTGGCCGGACTCGATTTCGGACAGCGTTTTCTCCCGCTGCCGGGGCGTCAGGGAGGAGTCGAAGCGGACGCCGTCAAAGCCCGTCTGCACCAGCCGGATGTCCTCGCGGCTTCCCTGTTTCTCCGCGTTGGTCAGCGCCTTCTCGCGGTAGCGCACCAGTTTTTCGTACTGGTCGCGCATCAGGGCGATGAGAGGGGAGATGACGATGGTCAGCGGGTGCGTTTCCTCCAGGTCCCGAAGGGCCGAGATGAACGTCGCCATCTGGTAGGTCAGCGATTTCCCGCTTCCGGTGGGCAGCACCGCCAGTGTGTCTTTGTCTTCGAGGATGCGGTCGATGACCTCGCGCTGCTGCGGGCGGAACTTTTCGATTTGAAAGAATTTGTGCAGCGCCAGGAGCACCTGGTCGCGGTTCTTGTGGCGGGCGCGGCGCTTTCTCCGCCTCTTGGGCTTCGAACGGGAGAACGGCTGAAACTCACCGGGCATCGGCCTGCCGTGGCGCTTTTTGGAAAAGAAATCCGGCCGGAATCCTCCGCGGCCGCCGCCGGACGCGGGCGCCTGAGGTGCACCGCTTCGATCGTGATGGCTGCCGGGGACAGACAGGGGGGCAGCGGGCGTCGTCAGGGGCGCTGAATGGTCTGTCAGAGGCGCGCTGGACGGCACGGTCAGGGGCTTGGAGAGCGGCGCTGAAAGGGGCGCGGCGGCCGGATGAATCTCCGACGGCGTTTCTTTCGCCGCTTCCGGCGCTGGCCTGGGCGCAGGACTCCCGGCATCGGCCGCGGGGACATGAGGAACCATCGGGGCAGGAATACTGTTGTCGTCCGTACTCATGGAAATCCTGACCGGCGCGTATGGATGCGCCCGGAAAGACGGCACTCAGGCTTATTCGGAAAGACGAAGGCGAAACAAAGCCCCGCCCAGGAAAAGCCGATGGCCGTTTGGATGCGTGCTGCCTGAAGTGACTGTCGGGAGGACGCGCCGGATGTTCAGGCGGCTCTCCCTCGAGTTCGTCAGAAGCGGCGCGGGCAAATGCACCGCGTCCTGTGGGATGTCAAAAAACAACCGCGAAAATGTGGGGAAATTGCGGGGGCGAAATGCCAATGCGGGCCGTGGTGCCGGAAAATTCCCGGAAAAGCAGAGGCTCTTCCGGGACCGGACCAATGGAGATCGACACCATCCGGCGGGACGGCGCGAAACAAAAAGCGCTCTGAACGTCTGACGTCAGGCGCGCCGGCTAAAGGTCCAGGTCGCCCGCCTCGCCCGCCCGCTCCATGATGAAGCGGAAGCGCGGCGCGGGGTCCTTGCCCATCAGGTCGTTGATGACGCGGTCCGTCTCCAGCTCATCGTCAATTTTGACTTTCAGCGTGACCCGCTTGCGCTTGTCGAGCGTCGTGTCCCGCAGCTCGTCGGCGTGCATCTCGCCCAGACCTTTGAAGCGGTTGATGCTGGGTTTGCCGCGCCCGCCTTTGGCTTTGAGGATTCGGTCCCGCTCGGCGTCGTCCAGCGCCCAGTAGGTGCTGCTGCCAATGTCGATTCGATAGAGGGGCGGCTGGCAGATGTGGACACGCCCGCTGTCAATCATCGGCTTCATGTGCCGGTAGAAGAACGTCAGCAGCAGAGTGGCGATGTGGTGCCCGTCCGAATCGGCATCGGTGAGGATGCAGACCTTGCCGTAGCGGAGTTTCGACAGATCGCAGTCCTTGCCCAGACCGCACCCCAGCGCCGTGGCGATGTCCTGGTATTCCTTGTTGCCTGCGACACGATTTCCGGAGGCCTGCTCGGCGTTCAGCACCTTGCCGCGCAGCGGCAGAATCGCCTGCGTATGTCGGTCGCGCCCCTGCTTGGCCGTGCCGCCTGCCGAATCGCCCTCCACCAGAAAGAGTTCGCATTCTTCGGCGTGGTTGGACGAGCAGTCCGCCAGCTTGCCCGGCAGATTGAGGCGCCTCGCGACCGCGCTCTTGCGCGTGACCTGCTGCGCCGCTGCCCTGGAAGCCTCTCTGGCCCGCGCCGCGAGGACGATGCGCGCCAGAATCGACTCGGCCGTGTTCTTGTTGTCGTTGAGCCATTTTTCGAGGGCGGGCCGAACGGCGTTGTCCACAAGGGCGGCTACTTCCGGATTGTTCAGGCGCGCCTTGGTCTGCCCCTGAAACTGCGGGTCAGCCACATACACGGAGAGGACCGCCGTCATGCCCTCGCGGATGTCCTCCGGCGTCAGCGTCACGCCCTTGGGCGCCAGCTCGTGGACGTCGATGAAATTGCGGACCGCCTTGAGGACCGCCGCTTTCAGCCCCGCTTCGTGGGTGCCTCCGTCCGTGGTGGGAATGCCGTTGGCGTAGGACTTCACGGCCTCATCGGTGGCCTCTGTCCAGGCGAGGGACGTCTCGATTGCCCAGGAAGGCTCGGCATTCGGCTCGGTCTGCCGGGCGACATAAAAATTTGAGGCATCGGCGGGGACGCGGTGCCTGCCCTTGGCGGCGATGATTTTGTCGAGGAACTCACTGATGCCGCCCTCGTGAACAAAGGTCTCCTCGGAGGCGGGCGAGACCGTTTCGTCCCGCAGAGTGATGACGAGCCCCTTGTGGAGAAAGCTCTTGGATTCGAGCCGGTCCCTCACCTCGGCCACGTTGAAGGACAGCTTGTCGCCAAAAATTTCCGTGTCCGGCTCGAAGAAAATTCTCGTCCCGTGGCCGCGGCAGGGGCCGACATCCGTGAGCTTCGTGAGGGGCTTTCCCTTGGAATAGGTCTGCTCGCGGCGCACGCCGTCCCGCTTCACCTGGACCACCAGCTGCGAAGACAGGGCGTTGACCACTGAGGACCCCACGCCGTGCAGGCCGCCCGAGTAGGCGTAGTTTTTGTGCCCGAATTTTCCCCCAGCGTGCAGCTTGGTGAGGATGACCTCCAGCGCCGACTTTCCGTATTGGGGCATCTCGTCCACAGGGATGCCGCGCCCGTCGTCCTCGACCGTCACCGACTTGGCGCCCTTGTGGATCGTGACGTCGATGCGCTTCGTGTAGCCCGCGATGGCCTCGTCAATGGAGTTGTCGAGAATCTCCCAGAGGAGGTGGTGGTAGCCCGCTGCGCCGGTGCCGCCGATGTACATGGCGGGACGCTTGCGGACAGGCTCCAGCCCTTCCAGCACCGTGATGTCGCTGGCCGTATAGGCGTTTCCGGCTCTCCGGCCGCTGTCATCATCCTGAAAAGACATGCCTCGACCTCTCTTGAAACAGACCGCCGCCGGCCGCGTCCGATGGTGCCCGCCGGACGAAAAGCGATGGGACCGCGGGGACTTGAGGTGCGCTTCCGGGCGCCATGTCTGCCGATTCCGCTGAATCTGCCCCGGCGCGGCATGCGGGGAACACCGGTGCCAGCCGGACTTTCAATGCGCGCGGAATGGCTGACGGGGGCGAAAGGAGCGCGGACTCAAAAGCGGACAAAAAGGAAAGTCCCCGCCGGCATCCCGAGGGATGGACGGGGACCTTGAAAAACCGGCCGCTTCACGCGGGCGAAGAGGCCGGGAACCGCAGAGGAAGCCTCACTTGCAGAGAGCTTCCTGAACAGCGACGGCCACGGCCACGGTGGCGCCGACCATGGGGTTATTGCCCATGCCGATGAGGCCCATCATCTCCACGTGCGCGGGGACGGAGCTGGATCCGGCGAACTGGGCGTCGGAGTGCATCCG
>DBXV01000021.1 GCA_002309695.1 Myxococcales bacterium UBA1203
TTGAATTACAACGGTTATTACTCCAACAAACAACTGCAACAACTTGAACTGCGAAAAAAACAGCGGCAGATACAGGATGAAAAAGGGGGAAGTCAAGGGAGAAATGGGGGGACAGAGGAAAAGGATCGGATTTCGAGCGGCCAAACGGGGCCGTCCCTGTGGAATAAGGTCATAATGTTATAAAGAAATAAAAAATCCCCCTCTCCATTCGGAAAGGGGGATTTCAACAAGAATAATGCAAAATACGCCAGTTATATATGTATTTTAATTTATTTCGTTTCACACGTCTGCGTGCAGGTGGTCGAATTTTCCAGGCAGAGCTTGAAAGCGCCCTGCTTATAAGGGCCGCTCTTCTCCGAATCGCTGGAAACAACAAAATAATAGTTTTTGCCCGCCTCGGGCGTCATCAGGACCACCTCACTGCGGCCTTTGGGGTATGCATCGGCCACAATCTCTTCCAGAGCATCCTCTCCCACGGCCGCCGCAGGCGGAGAAAGCCGGGAAAGAATATAAATGGCGGGGTCATAATCGAGGCCGGCTGGCGTCACAGAGACCATAAAGGGGTCATTGCTGGATGCTGTGTAGGAATAGATGGCCTCGGGACCGTCGAGATGCTCAAAAAAGCGAATGACCGTGGGCTGAGCCGTGGTGCTGCCCGAGGCGGTGCATTCCGTCAGCGGCGTGACGGGCATGCAGGTTCCGGACAGGCACTGCTCGTGGCTGGCGTCGTCGCAGATTGTCCCGCCCGTCCCGCAGTGCGTGATGACGCAGCGGTGACCTTCACACTTGCCGCCGCCTTTGGCCTCGCAGTCGGCCAGCGTGTCGCAGTGGTCCTCGTAGGGCTCGCACTGCCAGGCGTCATTGCAGAACCAGCCGCTGTCATGGGCGGCGGCGCAGTCGCTGTGCGAGAGACAGGAGGCGCAGATGCCCTGATGGCACGTCTCGCCGCCTTTGCAGGCCCCGCAGCTCCTCTCAAAGTTGAACCCGCAGATGTCGTCCTTGAAGGCAACGTCGCCGCATTCGCGGTTGTTGCAGAGGGTGACCCGCTGCTGCTCCACAGCGGTGAAATCGGGCGTGCAGTCCTTCTCCTTGCCGCCGCAGGCTGCCAGAAGCGGCAGGGCCGCGATCGCGATGAAGATGGATGTCCGTGAGGCCGCGCCAAAAACGCTCTTCGTCATTGCAGTCTCTCCTCGTGAAAAAGTCTGAAACATGAGGTCATGGAACCGAACCCTGCCCATTCGCGGAGAAGCGCGGCTAACCCGGCGGACGCGCTCCATGTCAAATTGAAAGTCAGACCAATTTCGCCCTCTTTGGCCGGACATCATTTCGAGCGTGCGGAGACGAGGCGGGCGGCGATGAAAAACGCCCGGACGGCAGCCTCTGTGTCAGAGCACCGTCCGGACGCTTCGCCTCTTTCAACTTTACCATCACAGCCGGCCGCGCTCCCGGCCAGCGTCCCCCACGCTGTTCACTTCCCCGGCTTCTCAGATCAGAGGCTGAATCACCTTGAACAGCCGCTGCTTGCGCAGCTGATTTTTCTGCGTCTCACCGGGGACAGGAATGAATTCCTCCCGATGGGCAATCAGCTGACCGAACAGGTGCATCGACGCCTCCATGGTCTTGAGGACCATCGGGCTGGTCTTGTCCGACTTCCGGGCCAGCCCCGTCACCGTAATGAGGGCGACGTTGCCCAGGTCGATGGAGCCCGGATCGCGGGCGTCAACCATCGTCAGAACCTGCTGAAGAAACACGAGAAAATCGTCCATTTCCATCGTTCCGTCTCCTGATGCGCGAATGCGCGGTGCGCCAAGGGGTCAAAACATCGGCCCGCGTTATTTTTATGCCCTCGGGCAGCGCGGCCCTTTGGCCGAGTGCGGGGCAGTCCGCAAATAATTCCTACATCGGCTGACAAAATTGCTGAGGCACATAGGCAGGCTTCACGGCATCCAGCGCCTCGTAAATCCGCGCGGCCAGCTCATCGGGCGTTCGGGCGAGCGCCGCGGCACCGGCGCGCCTGAGATTTTCCTCAGTCCCCAGGCCCCAGAGGACGCCCACAAAGGGCAGAGAGGCGGCAGCGGCAGCGGCGCCGTCAACCTCGGAATCCCCCACAAAAACAGCCCTGTCGCCCGGTCCAAAAGCGGGCGCGGCGAGGGAAACAGCCAGGTCGATGCCGTCGCGTGCGGGCTTGCCCTGCGGCACATCCCCCATGCCCACAATCGCGCCGCAGATTTTGTCCAGACCGGCGCGGCGGCACAGCTCGCGCGCGCTCTCGCCGGGCTTGTTGGTGACGATGGCCTTCGGACCGTTCAGCGCACTCAGCGCGGCATCGATGCCGGGAAACAGCCGCGTCCTGTCCATCATGTGCTGCTCATAGAGGCGCACCCAGCGGCGGACGGCCTCATCGACGACAGCGTCATCCAGAGTTTCAGCCGTCTCGTCCGTCTGCGCCGCCAGCGTGTGGGCCACGAGCCAGCGCGAGCCCTTGCCGATGAACCCCAGAATCATCGCTTCCGGCAGCGGGGCGAGCCCAAAGGAATCGCGCACCAGATTGGCGCATTCGGCGATGTCTCCGATGCTGTCCGCCAGCGTGCCGTCCAAGTCGAAAAGAAAAACGTCCATGCCCGTGAGCTTCCCCGCTTCCCCTTTTTCGCCGCGCCCCTTGCCCGATTCGCCGGGCTCCGGCAACCGCCGCCTGCCGTCCTTTGCAGCCCTCCCGGTGCTGTCGTCGATGACGCGCCGCGCAAATCCGCCGTTTTGACATCCGCCATGAATCTCCCTAAGGGGCGCCCCCCTCGTTCTCCAGACCGACGGACCCCCTCTCTCCCCATGCCGATGATGCCGGAACCCCATCTCCACAAGCCGCCGGTCCTTGCTGTGCTCATCCTGGCCGCCGTGGCCGCAGCCGCGATTGTTCTGACCGCGGGAGCGCTCCGCAGGAACGGGCAGTCCGGGAGAAACGACGATTTGGAGAAACTCTTTTTCGCTTTGCGAATCGAGGCGGGACAGCAGCTGGTGGCGCGGCCCAACCTGATCGGCGAAACCGGTCGGCGGCTGACCATGCAGCTGGTGGACCCCGAACATCCGGACAAAACCCGGCTCTCTCTCGAGATTCTCCCGGAAAAGTCCGGTGCCGCCTACGACATCCGATTTGGACTGACGATGCCGTCGATTGGCGCGGAGCCCCAGACGGCCATGCTGAATCTGGCGCATGGCGAAGAGAAAAAATTCCTTCTTTCAGGCGGGCGCGTCCCGCTGACCGTGACGCTCCTCCTCATGCGCGTGGACTCCCCGGAGTTCGACGCCTGGCGCGAGCTGGTTCGCCGGGAACAGGCCGCCATGGCCACCTGACGGCTTCCGGATGCCCCCGCATTTTTTAACATTCCCAGACAGACGCCCCGCAGCTGCACACGACACAGCGCGGGCGCCTTTGAACTTCAGACGCAAAGGCAGCAGACCAAGATGAACCGACCTCAAATTCTCCTCGTCGATGACACGCCGGAACTCCTGAGGCTCCTGACCCATCTTTTGCGCGAAAACGGCTTCGACCCCATCCCCGCGGGACAGGGCAAGGAAGCGCTTCGGGCAGTGCAGGCCGCGCCGCCCGCCCTCGCGGTCATCGACATCCTGCTGCCGGACATGACGGGCTATCAGCTGGCGGAATCGCTGCGGCGCACCAACGCCAGCCTGCCCGTCATTTTCATTTCCGGCGTGTTCAGAGGTTCCAAGCAGGCTGCCGCCGCCCGTCAGAAATACGGCGCCGCGGACTTTTTCGAGAAGCCGTTCAACGCGCATGAGCTGATGGCCGCCATTCGCCGCCACGTGCCCGCGCCCGAAGCGCCGCCGCCCGAGCGGATGCCCTCGCTGATGGGCAACGAGCCCGCGTGTGAAGAGGACCACCGGCTGGACCCCATGGAAATTTCGGGCGTCGTCCGACTGGCCGGAGGCAAGCCCAATTTCGCGAGTCCCGCGCCCTCGCTGATTCTCCAGCCGCCCGCCTTCAACGCGGCTTCCATCGACCTGACGGCGCCTGCCCAGCCGCAGGAGGCTCAGGGGAGCGGCAATGCCGTTCAGGGCGACTTGGGCGATTCGCTCCCCTCGCTCATCAACGCCTTCCATCTGTCGAGAGAGACGGGCGAACTGGTGCTGTCGCGGGGCCGCATCAAGAAGGTGATTTTCTTCCGCAGCGGCATGCCCGTTTACGCGCGCTCCAACGTCATCTCCGACCGCCTCGGGCAGTTCCTCTTCCGTATCGGCAAAATTACCGAGGACCAGCTGGCGCAGGCGCTGACCCTCTCAGGCGGCGACGATGCCCGCGTGGCCGAGACGCTCGTCCGGCAGGGACTTCTGAACAGCGAGGAAGCGCCCTATTTCGCGGGCCAACAGGTCAAGAGCATCATTTACAGCGTCTTCTGCTGGGAGGACGGCGCCTATGGGATGAACTTCCACAGAGCGCTGCCGCGCTTCCCTCTGGAGCTCGATCTGCACCCCGGCAACCTGATTCTGCGGGCCACGCGGCGCCTCTATAAGGCCGAGCGGCTCCAGCGGCTCCTGTCGATGGAAGACAGGCTGATTCCCTCGCTGCAGCCGACATACGCGCTCAATGAACTGGAGCTGGAGACGTGGGAAGCGCGGCTTCTGCCCCGGGCGGACGGCACGCGCACAGTGGCGGAACTCATCGCCATGTCCGGACAGTCGGCGCTGAAAGCCATGGCGTTTCTCTATGCCATGCTGTCGCTGACCATTCTTGAGCGCCGGGCCTGAGTGTTTCTGAGCCCCCCTCTGGGGAAGGTGCCGCTCGGAATGAGGTTATTTGTTTGTTATGACCTCATTCCGCAGGGGCGGTCATGTGTGGCCGCCTCTCCCAGAAAACCCTCTCCGGCCCTGCGGGCCACCTCCCTCAAAGGGGGAGGCAAGATTTTATTTGCAGAGTAAAATATTATATAGAACAGCATTGAAAATAAATCCTGTTTTCCACCCCGCCATGACATTTTTATAACAATATCAAAATCGAATACTTGGCTCCCTGCCTCCCATGATATTGTAATAACAATATCGAACTAAACAGTTGGCTCCCCCCATTCCATGATATTGTTATAAAAATATCGAATTAAATATACTTGGCTCCCCCTTCGGGGGAGCTGTCAGCGCCGAAGGCGATGACTGAGAGGGGTTTATTTCTGGAGACCACACAGGGCCGCCCCTGCGAAATAATGTCATAACGAAATAACGCCATAATAAAAAATCCCCTCTCCATTTGTTTTGGAGAGGGGATTTATTGCGAAAACAAATAATCTCTTCCGCCGCGCGGCGTCCGTCACTCAAGCTCAGCGCTGGGCGCGTCATCCTGCGCAGCTGAGTCATTCGCATTCGCCGGGGCATTATTCTCTTCCTGGGCCGCGAGCGACGCCTCTGCTGCCTCCTCGGAAGAATCCTTGGGCGCCTCCTGAATGCTGATGCTTCCCTTGGGCGTGAGCCTCTGCACGAGGTCATCCCCCAGCACCATAATCATCTGCTCGTCGTCTATTCCCGGAAGATTCAGCGTCAGAAGCTGCACCTGCATACTGCTCAGCTCGTCGCCGTTCATGGTGTTCACGCGCTGGCGGATGGTGTCCATATCCAGGGCGAAATCCCTGCCCACGGCCTTCCGATACTTCTCCCGGAACGTCGCCATGGATGCCAGCACCCGCGCCCGACTCTTCTCCAGCGCGGCCCCGGACTTGGTTCGGCCGGACGACGTATCCGAGGCATCCTTCATGGTCTCAAGCAGGCCGTTCATATCCACGCCGCTGGCCTTCATGTCCTTCGACAGGTCGCTGGCGCCCTTGGCAAACAAAAGCCCGCAGGCAGTGCTGCCCAGTCCAATGAACGCGGCGAGGGCGCCGACCACAATGGCGCCAATGAATACCCCGCCCGAATTGCCGCTCTTGGATCTGGCCACAATCGCCAGAACCTCCGCGCCGACAGCCAGAAGGAGCCCCGCCACGGGCACCCAGCACAGCAGAAGCGCCGCAATCGCCAGAACCAGCGCCACAATCGACAGCGGCCCGGCGGGCTTCTGCTGCCCCTGCCCTGCCGCGGCCTGCGCCCCTGGCTGTCCATCGAAACCCATATTATTGTTTGCGCTCTGCCATTCGTTTCTGTCGTCCATGATGTGCCTTTCTGTGGCCTGCACCCGCTGTGTAAAGGAAATGATTTCCTGCCCGCTCCCCTGCATTCACCAATGGGTTCTTTTCCTGGGCAGCCAGAGAGATCTGAAAAAAGTGCGGCTTCCTGCCCTGATTTCCGTGAATGACAAGCACTTTTTTGGGGGATGTTTGTGTGGAAATCCAGACAATTCGGGCGCTGTATTGATCCCCCATTTGGGGGATTTATTTTTTCTGAAAAATGATCTATATGAGGGACAGATTTCAGCCGAACAGAAGAGAAAGGACGCGCCGCCATGGGACTTTTTCTGAATCCGGGAACCGGGAACATGCAGCAGAACATGAAAAACCGCTTCTACGTGGACAAGTCCATGCTGCTCGCCACGCTGAATCAGCAGTTGGACTCGGACGATAAATTCGTCTGCACCTCCCGGGCGCGGCGTTTCGGCAAGACCATGGCCGGCAATATGATTGCGGCGTATTATTCAAAGAACTGCGACTCGCGGGAGATATTCTCCGGGCTGAAAATCGCCAACGATCCGTCGTTTGAGAAATATCTTAATAAATTCAATGTGATACAGCTGGACATCAACGGGCTGCTCAGCACGAGTACCACGGGGAGCGTGGTGAAAGATGCAGATAAATATGTCCGAGAGGAATTTATTGAACAATTTCCCGATATTTCATTTGATGGCTGTGACAGCATCCCGCAGTGTATGAACAAAGTATTCAAAGCGACGGGCGAAAAATTCGTCATCATTATGGATGAATACGACGTGATGGTGCGCGATCCTGCTGTCACGCAGGAGCAGTTCAGGGAATATCTGTTATTCCTCAACGGCATGTTTAAGAATACGGCGCTCTCGCAGTGTATTGCGCTCGCCTATCTCACCGGCATTCTTCCCATTATCCGCGACCGCGTTCAGTCCAAATTGAATGTATTTCGCGAGTATTCCATGGTGGACTCGGGGCCGTTCGCTGAATTTGTCGGATTTACAAAAGACGAAGTCAAAGAGCTGTGCGACGCGAATAATATGAGTTTTGAAGCGGTGACGAATTATTACGACGGCTATTTAATGTCCAATGGAATGCACATTTATAATCCAAAATCCGTCGTGGAGGCCATGACCCGACGGCGCGTTCAGAGCTATTGGACGCAGACGGGGCATTTTGGCGTCTTGGTCGATTACGTCCGAATGGATTTTCAGGGATTACATGAAGACGTGAACCGCATGATGGCGGGCGAAAAAATTCCTGTCGATGTTTCGACGTATATCAATACCATGCGGGATTTTGCGCGGCGCGACGATGTGCTGGCCTGCCTCATTCATCTGGGGTATTTGACGTATGAGTATTTGGATAATGACCGGGGACGCTGCTGGATTCCCAATCAGGAAATTCTGCGGCAGTGGGCCGTCGCGCTCGAGGTCACGCCCGGATTTGAAAATATCATGAAAATCGTCAATGCCTCGAAGCAATTGGTCGAGGATACTCTGGCGATGAATGCAGATGCGGTGACAAAAGGGCTGGACGAGGCGCACCAGTTTGTGGCGAACAATTACAATTATAATAATGAAATGGCTTTGCAGAGCGCCATCAGGCTGGCCTATTTTCATGCGATGGATCGTTTTTGTCCCTTCAAGGAGCCCCATTTGGGCAAGGGCCGCGCGGATATAGTGCTCATCCCATCGACCAATTACGGGAAAGGCCTTCCGGCGGTTATTATTGAACTGAAAAAAGACGGCTCGGCCGAGTCAGCGCTGGATCAGATTAAAAACAAAGAGTACTTCAGCGATTTGGACAATTATTTCGGGGATATTCTGTTTGTGGGCATCAATTACGATTCAGCAACGAAAAAACATTCCTGCGGGTTTGAGAAACTGGTGAAATAGAGCCATTTTCTCCGTCGCCGGCACAGGCGGCATCGCGCCGCGCTGACGGCTGTGCCACTCATTTCATTCCTTCCCCAAACTACTTCACCCGTTTGAAATCCTCCCCCGCATAGACGCGCACGGGATTCCCCCGAATCAGCCGGGTATGCTCCCGCCAGGCGTCATTCTTTTGTTTATTCTGCGCGGCGAGGGCGCGCTCGGCAAAAATGGCATTGAGCTTTTCCATGGCAATGCGCCGGTTCTGCAGCTGGCTGCGCTCCTCCGTGGCGGTCACGGCAATGCCCGTGGGGACGTGGACGAGCCGCACGCCCGTCTCAACCTTATTCACATTCTGCCCGCCATGGCCGCCGGCATGAAATCGCTCCAGGCGAATGTCGCCTTCCCGACAGACTTCGGCCACAGGCGGAATGATGCTCACGTCAACGAACCAGTTTTTCCGCCCGTGATGCGGCCGGAACGGGCTTTTGCAGATCCATTCAATCGTTCCTTCGAGGCAGGACAAATCGTCCGGAGATGAAAACAAAATGGACAGGCAGCACCCGGGCTGCGTGCCTTCGCGCGCACTGCACAACAGTATATTCGGAAATTCCCTTCTGAGGGATTCAAACAGCAATGTCACCGCACGGGAACATTCCAGCGGCCCGCGCCCCGCGCTGATTTGAAGAAGCATTGATTCTCTCCCTTATTTGTTATGACCGTCTGTCTCATCCGCCCGCTCTGACAGAGGGGAGACATGCCCCCCTGCTGTCAAAATGGCGAATCAACAGAAACATCTACTTCACACACCGAATTCCATAGGTGCTCCCCGGATATCCAGGCAAATTGTATTCGCGATACGTGACGGCCAGTTTGTCCTCAAGGAAAAGACTGGTATCCCAGCTGCCGCCCTTCAACACATTAGATTTAGCGATGCTGTTTTGAATTTTATATTCAGAATCCGTCCACTCCCAAACATTGCCCGTCATGTCCACAAGGCCAAGGGGGCTGTCACCCGCAGGCGAATGCAGTGAGACGTCGCTCGTGCCCTCACAATCATATTTAGTTGACATCGGCGCCGCAGCATTGCCCTGACAATAAGTGTAATCTTCGCCATCATCCACCAGTGCATATTGTGCATTCACGCAATGCTCCAGCGTATTCCCAAACGCATACGTCGTGTCCAGATGCTTCGTTCCATTATGCGTCGCCGCGTATTCCCATTCTTCCTCTGAGGGCAATCTGCCGCCAACCCATTCGCAGTATTCTTTGGCGCCTTTCCAGTTCACGCAGTTCATCGGGTGATTCAGCCACGCCGCCCCGCGATTGTAATTGCAGTATTCGTAATCCGACACCGTTTGATAATTCAGCATCGTGCAGGCGCCCGCGTCCACGCATTTCTCAAATTCGGCAACTGTGACCGGCGTTTTTTTCATTTCAAACGCACTCAATGTATCAGCAAAGCCCGCATGGTATAAATCCGTGTCGTGCGACAATACAAAAGATCCGGCAGGAATAGAAATATATTCAATCTCTGCCTCCCCGCCATGGCCCGCATCACTTCCATGATGCCCCGCGTCGCTGACGACAATCCCCGCATCCGTATTCGCAGGCTCGTTCTCTTCTTTTTCTGAACCGCCGCAGGCAATTATCAGCCCTGAAGCAATAAACAAAGGTAAAACACCTAAACAAATTTTACCCCCCCCCGCTTACATTATACCCTGCATTCATGACATAACTCCTGAAAAAAAGCCGGATTTCTCCGGCCGATAGAACTTTGCCATTCTCCATGAATGACACAAAAGTCGGTGTCAGTATCACAGGGAAACACACAATGCAATCATTTTTTGGGGGAATTCACCTCTCCCCGCAGTGTTTGTAATTGTACAGCGGCCTTAAAATATGCTCGACCTGAACGGTATCGGCGACGGCCTTTTGCATGTCTTCCATGCCGCGATAGCAAAAGGGCGATTCATCCAGCGTCGAGCGGTCAATGCAGCTGGAATAAATGCCGTTCATGGCCTTTTTATATGCCGAAACACTGAACAGATTTTGAACATCTTCGCGCTTATACAAGCGGCCCGAGCCGTGGGGCGCGGACATATTCCAGTCGGGATTGCCCTTCCCGCGCCCCAGCAGAACGCCGTCCTTCATGTGAATGGGAATAATAACTTCTTCGTCCTTTTGCGCGGAAATGGCCCCCTTGCGGAGAATGGGCTTATCCCCGCGGCCGTCAATATAATTGTGGCAGCACGAAATAATCTCCCCGGCGGGCTTCCATTTCATCTTTTTCAATATCGCTTTGAGCATCGTCTCGCGGTTCAGCGCCGCAAATGCCTGAGCGCATTGAACATCTTTGAGGTAATCTTCTCTGAGCGCGCCGGAAAGCCACGTCATTTCATAGGGTTCCGTTATATTCTGCTCATTCAGGACGCGCTGGCCCTCGCGGCAGTAGTATTCGCAGACTTCCTTGCCCAGATGCCGGCTCCCCGAATGAATAATGATATAGGCATTGCCCTCCTCGTCGCGGTCAATTTCAATAAAATGATTGCCGCCGCCCAGCGTCCCCAGGCTGCACAACGCCTTGTCGCGCTGAATATGGCGCGCGCAGGCGAGCTGATCAAATTCAAAATCGCCCCTGGGCGAATCGTGGATATTAAATCCCGTCGGAATATATTCACGAATGACAGCGTCCAGCTTCTGGTATTCCAGCCGGGGCTTCTGCAGTCTGGACAGCGTCATCCCGCAGCCGATGTCGATGCCCACGAGCTGCGGCAGAATAGATTCGCCGACCGTCATGGTCAGGCCGATGGGCCCCACCTTGCCTGGATGCACGTCCGGCATCACGCGAATCTGACTGCCTTCGGACGATTTGTGATCGCAGATCATTTTGACCTGCGAGACCGCATAATCATCCACGGCAATATCCGGATTATCGACGGTATAAATAACGGCGTCCGCGCAGGCGCCATGAACAATGTGCTGCTGCATTGCTGCATCTCCTTTTTGGATATTCTGCTATAAGATATACAGATGTTTTCTGATTTATAATTCAGAAAAGCATCACTTAACATCCTATTCTTCTTCTGCTATTCGTCAGTCGTCCTGAAAACCATTGGATAGGTGACGCTGATATTTCCGTCAGAATTGGACGTCTGAAACTTTGGAAAATTCATATTCTTCAAATTCTCCCTGAGGCAGTCTTCCATTTCGGGATTGTGCAGTTCCATCTGAGCATCCCTGAGCGACGGCCCCGTTTCCAGAACCGCAATGTCCTGAACATTCCCCTCCTGATTGACGATAAATTTGAAAAGTATTTTGCCGCTCACATCAGGATTTTGCTCAAGAGTCTTCTGGTAACACGAACGAAAATTTCCGACATTCTGACGAAATACATCTTTGACCGCCTCTTTGGTCAGCTTCTGAGGCGCCTCCTCGCCGTCCGTTTCGTCTTCATTTTGATTTTGTGATTCATTTATATTTTCAGCATTTGCACTGGCGGCCTCAGTCGCAGCTTCTTCGCCGCCCATTCCTCCCTCGTCAGCATTTCCGCGTGCATCCCCAAATTGAATCGTGTCGGAGCCCTGATTCGCGGCCGCATTGTCGGGCCCATTGGGCTGGATATTGTTTTTTGCCGGATCCGGAGAATTGTCCGACGCCTGAACATTGTCGAATTCATCGTCCCCGCTCAGAAGGACGGCGCTGGTTCTGCTTTTAGATTTCTTACGCTTTTTCTTACGCTTCTTTTCATCTTTGTTCATTGTTTGAGTTATTTTGACTGTGACGTCCTGGAACATCATATCCAGAAGCCGTATCATCTGCTCCATGTCCGCCGGAGACAGCTTTCCTGAATTGATTTTCTCGGCAATTTCTATGGCGCGACGCATCGAGTCGAAATCGTTTCCCTCCGCCATCGCCTCGACTTCCCCGTCCGTGAAAGGCGCATCCTTTTTCATGGCGACTATATATGAAATCCGCGCGGTCGTGACACTGGCAACAAAGAGATGCCGCAGGTGCTGCTCCGACATGGTGTCCAGATTTTTGGGCTCGGAAACATCCCTGTCGCCAATGAAGAGCCATCCCAGGATGAGAAGCGGGCAGAGAATAATCAGGACAACGATCACAACCCAGCCGCTGCCATAACCGGTGCCGCCGTATCGGTTGTTCCCGCTGCTTCCGCCCCAGCCGGCGCCGTGATTCATGTCCATGGATGTGTCCCCGCACATTCAAAAAATCCCCCTGAGCGCCCGCGCAGTTCATTCTCTCAGGCATTCAGGGGGATTTATTTTATCTGCATTCGTCAAATGTATTGCTCAGGCGCGGCGTTTATTTCCCGCAGGCGCACGAGGCATCCTCACAGCCGCCGATCTGGAACGTCTGCCGGCGCTCAAATTCGGCCTGCTTGCCGCCGTTCCACTGCTTCACGGGCCTGAGATAGCCCACGACGCGGGAATAGACCTCGGACTCGGCGCCGCAGGTGGGGCAGGTCTCGTGTTTGCCCGCGATGTAGCCGTGGGTGGGGCAGACGGAGAACGTCGGCGTGACGCTGATGTAGGGCAGGCGGAAACGGCTGAACGCCGTGCGGATAAATTCCTTCACCGTGTTGGGGTCGCTGATTTCCTCGCCGACGAAGATGTGCTGGACAGTGCCGCCCGTGTATTTCGTCTGGAACTCGTCCTGATGTTCGAGGAGCGAAAAGACGTCGAGGCGCCTGTCCACGGGGAGCTGCGAGCTGTTGGTGTAGTAGGGCTCGGCGTTGTTCGACTTCCAGGCAGCTTCATTCGCGCAGCGCACGCCGGGGTGGAGCTTCTTGTCCAGCATGGCCAAGCGGTAGCTCGTGCCCTCGGCGGGGGTGGCCTCCAGATTGTAGAAGTGCCCCGTCTCCTGCTGGAGCGCCGTCAGGTCGTCCCGCAGGTGGTCGAGGATTTTGAGCCCCAGCGCGCGGCCCTTCTCGCCGTCGAGGCCCTCGCCGATGAAGTTCTCCACGCACTCATTGAGGCCGACGAGGCCAATCGTGGAGAAGTGGTTGTGCCAGTAGTCGCCGTGCCGCGCGTGAATGTTGCGCAGGTAGAACTTCGCGTAGGGGTAGAGGTTCTTTTCGGTGAGCCGCTCCAAAACCTTGCGCTTCACTTCCAGGCTCTCGGCGGCGAGCTTCACCAGCCTGTCCAGGCGGGCAAAGAGGTCGGCCTCGTCTTTGGCCAGGTGCCCGACGCGCGGGAGGTTCAGCGTGACCACGCCGATGCTGCCCGTCAGCGGATTGGAGCCGAAGAGCCCGCCGCCGCGCGTCTGGAGCTTGCGGGTGTCGAGGCGCAGGCGGCAGCACATGCTGCGCGTGTCCTCGGGCGAAAGCTCGGAGTTCACGAAGTTCGTGAAATAGGGGATGCCGTATTTGGCCGTGACCTCCCAGAGCTTGGTGAGCCGCGGATCGTCAAAGTTGAACCCGCGCGTGATGTTGTAGGTGGGAATGGGGAAGGTGAAGACGCGGCCCTTGGCGTCGCCCTCGGCCATGACCTCGAGGAAGGCCTTGTTGAAGCGATCCATCTCCGGCTGGAACTCGCCGTAGGTCGCGTCGATGCGCTCGCCGCCGTAAATCACCGCCTCGTTCTTCATCGCTTTGGGCACTTCGAGGTCGAGCGTGATGTTGGTGAAGGGCGTCTGGAAGCCCACGCGGGTGGGGACGTTCAGATTGAAGACGAACTCCTGAAGGGCCTGCTTCACCTCGCGGTCGTCCAGATTGTCGAAGCGGATGAAGGGCGCCAGATACGTGTCCAGGCTGGAAAACGCCTGCGCGCCGGCGGCCTCGCCCTGGAGCGTGTAGAAGAAATTGACCACCTGACCCAGCGCGGCGCGGAAGTGCTTGGCGGGGCGGCTCTCGCACTTGCCGGGCGCACCGGTGAAGCCCGTGGTGAGGAGGTCGGCCAGGTCCCAGCCCACGCAATAGACGGCGAGCAGATTCAGGTCGTGGATGTGGAAGTCGCCCGTGCGGTGGGCCTCGCCGATTTCCTTCGTGTAAATCCTCTCGAGCCAATAGGTCTTGGAGACCTCGCTCGCGATGAAGTTGTTCAGGCCCTGGAGGCTGTAGGCCATGTTGGCGTTCTCGCGGACCTGCCAGTCCAGCTTGTCGAGGTAGCTGTCCACGAGGTCGGCCTTCATGGCGTTGCCGATCTCGCGCATCCGGGCGTGCTGCTCGCGGTAGAGCACGAAGGCGCGGGCCACGGCGTATTCCCCGGCGCGCATGAGGGCGAGTTCCACCTGATCCTGAATTTCCTCGATGGGAATCTCGCCGCCCTTGGGCCAGCGGCGGGAGAGCACGTCAAAGACGGCGTTGCCGACTTCGAGTGTGCGGCGCTCAATCCATTCTTCGGGGCGGTCGGCGGAGGCGGCGCGGAAGGCCTTGGCGATGGCGCCGGTGATGCGCTCAGGGGCAAAGGAGACGGCGGCGCCGTTGCGGCGCAGGACTTTGTGGGCGCTCCAGTCGCGGCTGGTCATTTCTTCAATCAAGCGAAGGGCCCTCGCGGGCTCGGCGATGGCTGTATCTGCGGACAAATTGCGGCTCGCTTTCATCAAAATTTCCGGGCGTTGCGCCGCGCTGGGTGCCTGGGTGGGTGGGTTCTGACGCGGCGGCGCCCGGAAGGTGGGAGAGAGTGTGGATGAGTGGACCAGGGAAACAGACAAAATTCTTCGGAAGGGCCTCAAAAAGCGCCCCCCTGCGGTGCCGCTGCGGCCGGCGGCGAAGGAACTTTGAAGACCGCAAAAAGATGCTTCGGCGGGGAAAAAGATGCGGATTTTCTGCGTCCGCAAAGGCAGCCGGATGCCCCCATATCTGGCGTTCCCGTTTTCTGACGTCCCCAACAGATTGTGGCGCGGGCCAGTCCCCGGCCAAAAAGGGGCGGCGCGGTTAGCCGCCCGAAAAGGCCGGTGCAAGCCTCTTTTTTCCGCGCTCATGGCCGCCGATCGCCTCTGAAATCAGAGGTAAAAAATTTTTTCGGTCCACATGAGTGCAGATGAAGTTTCAGGTGAACACTCAGTTCCCCTTCGGCTTTCATTTTTCTTCATTGATGCACAGCGCCGCGGCCGCGCCTTTTTTCAGCCGGCTCAAGGCCCGTGTTTTTTGAATAATTTGAAGAGTCAACGCACTTTTCGGGGGAAAGTTCTCAGTGTTCTGAGGGTTGAACGCGCGTTCCCATATCCAGTGTATTGAAAATCTAACCTCGCGAAATCACGTAAGAATTTTTTTATAAATTTCTCTTGATTCGGCCCAAAACCAGCGGCGGCGGGGATTTTTTGCTTCACCGCATCAGGCCTCCGTCCAGCCCCGGAGCTGCACATTGCTTTTCCACAGGAATTGGGATTTCGGGCGCGCCTTTTTTTCCGAAAGCCAGGTTTAGAGATGCCCCAAAAAATCCACCTCGTCTCTCTGGGGTGCGCCAAAAACCGCGTGGACAGCGAAGTCCTGCTCGGTTCCCTCCTGAACAAGGGCTTCGAGTGGACGGACGCGCCGGAAGAGGCGGAGATCATCGTCGTCAACACCTGCTCGTTCATCCGCGACGCCCAGCAGGAATCTGTGAACACCCTTCTGGAGATGGCTGAGCTCAAGAAGACGGGCAAATGCCGGATGCTGATTGCGGCGGGCTGCCTGCCTCAGCGCTATGGGCAGGAACTCATTCAGGCCATGCCCGAGGTGGATCACTTCGTGGGCACGGGCCGCCTCTCGGAGGTGGCTGACCTCGCCGCCGCGGACGCGCTCCCGCAGAATTTCATTTCCGAGCCGGGCTTCATCCACACGTCCGACATGCGCCGCGAGCTCTCGACGCCGCCCTTCTCGGCCTTCGTGAAGGTGAGCGAGGGATGCGACAACCGCTGCGCCTTCTGCGTGATTCCCTCGATTCGCGGTCCCCAGCGCTCGCGCACGATTGAGGACATCGCGGCTGAGGTGAAGGCCCTTGCCCAAAAGGGCTGCGTCGAGGTGAGCCTCATCGCGCAGGACCTGACGGCCTACGGCCACGACCTCCCGGGCCGCCCCACGCTGGAAAAGCTCCTGCGCGAACTCGTGAAGACCAGGGGGCTCCGCTGGATTCGTCTGCACTACGCCTACCCCAAGGCCATCACCGACGAATTGATGGAAATTCTGGCAGGCGAGGAAAAGGTCGTTCCCTATCTGGACATCCCGCTCCAGCACATCAGCGACCGGCTGCTGAAATCCATGCGCCGGGCCACGAGCGCCTCGTTTATCCGCGAGCTCATGCACCGGCTGCGCGAGAAAGTGCCGGGCATTGCCCTGCGCACCAGCCTCATCAGCGGCCTGCCGGGCGAGACGGATGAGGAGCACCAGATGCTCCTCGATTTTGTGAAGGAGGTTCGCTTCGAGCGGCTGGGCGTCTTCGAGTTCAGTCCCGAGGAGGGAACTTTAGCCGCGCAGATGCCCGATCAGGTGCCTTCCAAAATCGCCAAACGGCGCCGCCGCGAAATCATGGCCCTCCAGGCGCGCATCAGCCGCGAGCAGAACAAGGCGCTCAAGGGACAGGTTCTGGACGTCCTCATCGAGGGGCCCAGTCCCGAGAGCGACGATCTCCTCGCGGGCAGGCACGCGCAGCAGGCGGTGGAGGTGGACGGCATCACCTACATCAATGAGGGCGAGGCCCGGCCGGGCGAGATTGTGAAGGTGGAAATCACCCGCGCCCTGGAAAATTACGACCTTTTGGGGCGCATCGTCGGGTGAAAGCCAAAGACGCGCATCCCATTGAACTGAACAGACGAAAGGAACCGAACAGCCATGCGCCCCGAGGGCAGACAGAACGACGAACTGAGAAAGATGACCTTTGAACCCAACTTCATTCCCCACGCGGAGGGCAGCGTCCTCGTGAGCTTTGGCAGGACGCGCGTGCTGTGCGTCGCCTCGGTGGAAGAGAAGCAGCCGCAGCACCTGACGGGCACGCAGAAGGGATGGGTCACGGCCGAATACGGGATGCTCCCGAGAGCCACGCAGACGCGG
Source organism: Myxococcales bacterium UBA1203 (assembly GCA_002309695.1). Lineage (GTDB taxonomy): Bacteria > Myxococcota > Myxococcia > Myxococcales > UBA5297 > UBA1203. The sequence continues at coordinate 17,004 of DBXV01000021.1, forward strand.
AACAAGCGCGAGGCCGCCAAGGGTCAGCAGACGGGCCGCACGGTGGAAATTCAGCGCCTCATCGGCCGCTCGCTTCGGGCCTCGATTGATCTGGACCTTCTGGGCCCCCGGACCGTGACGATTGACTGCGATGTTCTCCAGGCCGACGGCGGCACGCGCACCGCCTCCATCACGGGCGGCTTTGTCGCGCTGGCCATGGCCTGCCGGCGCCTCCGCAGTCAGGGCGTCATCATTCAGGACCCCATCAAATTTCCCGTGGCGGCCATCAGCGTGGGCATCCTCGACGGACAGGTGCGGCTCGACCTCGAATACGAGGAGGACAGCCGCGCCGACGTGGACATGAACGTCATCGGCACGGCCAAGGGCGACCTGGTCGAGGTTCAGGGCACCGCCGAGGGGCACGTCTTCAGCCGCGCGCAGCTGAACGAGCTGCTGGACATGGCCTTCAAGGGCATCCGGGAGATTGCGGCGGCGCAGGTGAAGGCCATCGGCTGAAATCGCCGCGCCGACGTCCGTGTCACGCGCTCAGCTCTGCTGCTGCCGCGCTTTCAGCCAGGCCTCCAGAATGCGCACGGCGCCGGCCACGAAATGCGCGCAGGGACGCTTGGCGTAATAGGCGGCCGTCCTCTCGCTGGCCTCAGGCTTGGGCAGGACGGCGGCCTTTTTCAGAAGCTCCAGACAAGAGATGCTTCCGAACTGCCTGGTGAAGGCCGCTTTCAGGGCGTTGACCTCCGCATAGAGCGCCCGCTTGGAAGCAAGGTCCTCCGGGGGATAGCCGCCCATGACAGCGCCGGCCACGAGAATCATGGCGCTGACGGTGCCGCAGGTGCCTTTGTGGTCGCCCATGCCCGCGCCAAAGCCGGGAAACACGCGGAGCAGCGTCTCGCGGGGAATGCCGATGACGTCGGAAAAGACCGCGGCCACCGACTGAGCGCAGTTGTAGCCCTGAAAAAAGAGGGCCAGCGCCTGCTCTTCCCTGACGCTTCCCCCCTCTGAAAAATCTCTGCCCGCACTGTCAGCCGCGCCGCGCGCATCGCTCATGTCCGTCACCCGCTCCTCCGCAGTCTGTCCGCTTCACTTGTTCCAGTATTTGGTCCGCAGCCGCTCCGTCGTCTTGAAGTGCTTCGTCTTGCCCTGATTGGGCCTGCCCTTGGTGGTGCCGGGCTTGGGGACAAATTCCTTCTTCGACTTGGCGCGGACGACGATGCGGATCGGCACCTGGAGCCCGAAGGCCTGCCTCAGCCGATTGGTGATGTAGCGCTTGTAGTCCTCGGTCACGCCCTCGGGCCGGTTGCAGGTAATCGTGAACGCGGGCGGCCTGGACGAGGTCTGGGCCATGTAGAACAGGCGCACTGGGCTGCCGTTGAAGAGCGGCGCGGGATGCGAATCCACGATGCTCTGCAAAAGGTCGTTCAGCACCGGCGTGGGAATCCGCGCCTTCATGTGCCCGTCGAGCTCCCCGGCCAGCTTCAGCGCGCGGAACACGGCCTTCCCCGTCAGCGCGGAGCCAAAGACGATGGGCGCGTAGCTCAAAAAGGGCAGCTGCCGGCGCAGGTCCTCCTCAAAGGTCTTCTGCTTCACGCCCGCCGGGTCGGCCAGGTCCCACTTGTTGACGAGCAGCACCACGCCCCTGCCCTTGTCGGCCGCGATGGAAGCGAGCCTGAGGTCCTGATCCACGCCGGCGTTCTCCGCGTCCATGATGAGAATCACCACGTCGGAGCGGTCGATGGACTTGAGCGCGCGCATGACGCTGAACTGCTCCACGCGGGCGCTGATGCTGCTCTTCTTCCGAATGCCGGCGGTGTCGGTGAGAACGAAGTCGCGGCCCTGAAAAGTCAGCCGGGCATCGACGGAATCGGTGGTGGTGCCGGGAACCTCGCTCGCCACCATGCGCTCCTCGCCCAGAAGCCTGTTCACGAGCGTCGATTTGCCCACGTTGGGCCGGCCGATAATCGCCACGCGGCAGACGTCCGGGCCCTCGTTCTTCTGAGCGGCAGCGGCCTCGTGAATGTCCGGGAAGCTCTCCGTCACCTCGTCCATCAGGTCGTCCACGCCGCGCCCATGCTCGGCGCTGATGGCGTGAAGCGAGGGAAAACCAAGAGCGTAGAAGTCGGACGCAAGGCCCTCGACGGCGCGCTTCTCACTGTCCACCTTGTTGGCCGCGACGACGACGGGCTTGCCGCTTCTGCGCAGCAGGCGCGCCACCTCCTCATCGGCCGTGGACATGCCGGCCATGGCGTCCACCACGAAAATGACGGCCTGCGCTTCCTCAATCGCCAGCCGGGCCTGATCGCGCACCTGCTGGAGCAGTTTGTCGTCCGTCTCGGGGATGAAGCCGCCGGTGTCCACGAGGGTGAAGGCCTTCCTGTTCCACGTCACGTCCGCGTAGTGCCGGTCGCGCGTGACGCCGGGAAAGTCCTCGACGAGCGCGTTCCGGTAGCCCGCCAGCCGGTTGAAGAGCGTGGACTTGCCCACGTTGGGCCGCCCGACAATCGCCACCAGCGGCCGCGGGACATTCGCGGCATCGCCCTCGTCATCGGGCATCTCCCCTTCCACGCCGGGATTTTCCAGAAAGGCGTCATCCCCCACGCTGTCCGCGTCCGCCGTCACCTTGTCGTCACTCATGGGAACATCCGTTCTGAATGCTGAATCGATGTTGAATCCGCACGGCCGGCGCCGCCGTCACTTGCCTTCCCGATAGCCAAAGCGCCTCAGCGCATCGGCGCGCTCGCTCCAGTGGGGTTCCACCTTCACCAGAATCGACAGGTACACGTGCGTCCCCAGAAAGCTCTCGATGGCGCGGCGGGCATCGGCGCCAATCTGCTTCAGCATGCGGGCGCCCTTGCCGATGACGATGGCCTTCTGCGACTCGCGCTCGACGTAAATGGTGGCGGCGATGCGCACGAGGCCGCCTAGCTGACCGGGCTTCACGGGCCCCAGCGGCTCGCGCTCACTCTCGTCAAAGTGGTCGATATCGACGGCCGTCGAATACGGAACCTCGTCGCGGCACTGCCGGAGCACCTGCTCGCGGATGAACTCCGCCACAATGAAGCGCTCGGCCTGATCGGTGAGCATGTCCTCGGGAAAGAGGGGCTCGCCCTCGGGCAGCACCGCCCGGAGGCCCGTCAGAAGCTCGTCCAGCCCTTCGCCCTCGCGCGCGCTGATCGGAAAAATCTCCGCCCCGGGCAGCTCCTTCCGATAGGTGTCGATGATGGGCAGAAGCAGCGGCTTGGGCAGCGTGTCGATTTTGTTGATGGCCAGGACCACCGGCTTCTTCGCCCGCTTCACCCGCTGGACGATTTCCCGGACCATGTCGCCGACGTCCACCGTGTGGTCCCGCCTGAGCGCGGCCTCGATGACGAGGAGCACCGCATCCACCTCATCAATGGAGGAAAGCGCCGTCTCCACCATGAATTTGTGCAGCGCGCCCTTGGGCTTGTGGACGCCCGGCGTGTCGAGGAACGCAATCTGACAGTCCGGCCGGGAGAGGATGCCCAGAATGCGGTTCCGCGTGGTCTGCGGCTTGGGCGAGGTAATCGCCAGCTTCTCGCCGATGAAGCGGTTGAGGAGCGTGGACTTGCCCACGTTGGGCCGCCCCACCAGCGCCACGATGCCCGAACGATGGTCCGGGTATTGGCCGGAAGCCGGAGCGGGCGGATTCTCTGACGGCTGGATGGGGTGCGAAGGCGCGTCTGTCGCGCCGCTTTCCTGCTTTTTCATGCTGTGCCTCGCGGGCGGAAGGTGGTCCGGGAGCGGCGTTCTGCCGTTCCAATGGTGATGCGGGGGGGGGTGATGCGTCGGGAAGTGCCTTAGGGCCGGGAAACAGAAAGCCCCGCGGTGCGCGTGCAGGGCGGGGCCTTCCGGAATGATGGCTGCGGCGCCTGAAAACTCAGGCGTTCTCGCTGATGTCCACTGAATTGAGCGTCACCCGGCCGTTGCCGGCGCGGGCGATTTTGGCCACGAGTTCAAAGCCCTCGATGACCTCGCCGAAGATGGTGTGGTGGTTGTCGAGCCACGGCGTCTCCACCTCGGTGATGAAGAACTGGCTGCCGTTGGTGTTGGGGCCAGCGTTGGCCATGGCGAGAAGGCCCGGCTTGTTGAAGACGTGGCCGTTGAAGAACTCGTCCCCGAACCGATAGCCGGGGCCGCCCGTGCCGCGCCCGAGGGGGTCGCCGCCCTGAATCATGAATTCGGGAATCACGCGGTGGAACACAGTCCCGTCGTAGAGGCGCGCGGTGGTCTTTTTGCCCGTGCGCGGATCGGTCCACTCTTTTTCGCCGCAGGCGAGGGCCACAAAATTTTCCACGGTCTTGGGGGCATCCTTGGTGAACAGCTTCACTTTGATGGTGCCCATCGAGGTGTTGAAAGAGGCGTAGAGCGTCTTTCCCTGATGGACGAGGTCGGTCATCGACATGGCGGCAATCCTTGTAAAGGTGATGGGAGAAGGCGGCTGCCCCGAGGGAAAATGCCCATGAGGGGCGCCGAAAAAAGCGCGGGCAAGAAGCCGAAAACCGCGAAAGGTGCAAGGGGGGAAAACGGCCGCCTGCATGCGCCGAAGCGTCGGCAGCGCCGGTGTCGAAAGCGCCGGGCCATCTTGACGCCGCCGAATGCGTCCGACATCCGCCGCGCCCCTTTTTCCCGGTCTTCACTCTCACAACGAAACGACGGCACAACGAAAGGAACCTTCAATGATGCAGCAGAGCTTCACCCTCGAAACCATGGTTGCCCCCAGCATGTGCGACGGGTCGGCCAAGATGAGCGTCCCCTACTTTTTCGCGGCCTACATGGACATCGCCGCCACCCACTCCGAGGCCACGGGCTTAGGGGTGAAGAAGCTCATGGAAAAGGGCCTCTTCTGGCTCGCCGTGAAGACGATGATCCGCATCCACCGCCGCCCGGCGCTGACGGAGAATGTCGCCCTCACCACCTGGCCCAATACGCCCGAGGGCAAGCGGTGCCTGCGCTACTACACGGTGAAAGAGGGCGAGGAGCTTTTGGCCGAAGGCAAGACCGAGTGGGCCATGCTGAATGCCCAGACGATGCAGGTGGTCGATGCCTCGAACGGCTATCCCGAGGGCTTTCAGGCGCTTTCCGACACCGCCTGCGCGGGCGATTTCAGCCGCATCAGCGAGGATTTCAGTGAGGGGCGCACCGTCGGCACTTATCGCGTGGCCTCCACGGACATCGACTTTGGCGGCCACATGAACAACGCCGCCTACGTGCGGGCGATTTTCAGCCTGTTTTCCTCGAAAGAGCTCAAGGCCATGCGGGTGAAGGAGATGGAAATCATCTACCGCACCCCCTGTTTTGAAGGGGACACGCTCACCTTGAAGGCGCGGCAGGCCAATGAGTCCGGCCGCATCGAGTGGGGACTCTTCAATGAGGCCGGCCGGGCCGTGGCATTGGGCCGGGTCAACTGACAATTTGGGTATCCCCACAAAAAAATGCGAATGCAGGGGCGGCAATATCCGCATAAATGCCCCGGCCTTTTCTTTATATGGAGGAGTTCAAACCATGCGCAGAAATACGTTTTTAACAAAAAGCAATACAGGAACAGGCAATATAATTTCAGTGATTCTCGGTGCTTTAATTCTGGCCGCGTGCGGCGGCAGTGACGGAACAGACGGCACCAATGGAATCAACGGCACCAGCGCCGCCATTCAGACGGGCATTGAGCCCGCCGGCGCAAACTGCGCCAACGGCGGGGTGAAGATTGAAGTATTGCAGGACGGCGTCGTTCAGGAAGACCAGACGCAATATATTTGTAATGGAAATAATGGAGAGAATGGACAGGGCAGCAGCGGCGGAAATTCCACCATTCGCACATCCGATGAGCCTGCCGGAGAGAATTGTGCCAATGGCGGGATTAAAATTGAGATTTTAATGGATGGGCAGGTGCAGGGCGAACAGACGAAATATATTTGTCATCAAATCAGCGGCACGAACGGCACCAGTGCCGCCATTCAGACGAGCATTGAGCCCGCAGGACAGAATTGTGCGAGCGGCGGCATCAAAGTCGAGGTGCTTCTGGACGGCGCAGTTCAGGATGCGCAGACGCAATATATCTGCAATGGACACACGGCGTGCGCCTCAGGGCTGAAGTGGGCGGAAGAAATCGGGAAGTGCCTTTCAAACAAATCCATCTATATTCCGTCGGGCACATTTGTGATGACGCATGGGACGCGGGCCTATCCCAGCGGCGGGACGCTCCAGATGACGGGCTTTGGTCTGGGAAAGACGCCTGTCACGGTGGCGGAATTTAAGAAGTGCGTGGCTGCGGGAGAATGCACTTCCGGACACTACAATTCATATTCGAGCAGCAGCAGCGGCGCCCTGTACTGCAATTACAATCGCGGGAATGACTGGCTGAATCACCCGATGAACTGCGTCGATTGGCACGGTGCCAAAGAGTATTGCAGCTGGATTGGCGGGCGCCTGCCCACCGAAGAGGAATGGGAATACGCCTCGACGCACGACGGCACGCAGCATCTGAATACAAAATATGCGATGGGAAATACGCTGAATCACTGCGTCAATGCGCAGTATAGAGTCTCTGACAACTATTGTCAGGGAAATGCGGCCGCAGTGAAGCCGAACGGCGTCCTGGACGGCACGGGCGACGTGCTTCTGCACACGCCGGCAGGCGACAGCCCTCTCGGTCTCGTGGATATGACCGGAAATGTCTGGGAGTGGACGGAATCGCTGTATTCCTCGACGGACAGCAATCGGACAATTAAAGGCGGCTCCTGGTCGGCCCCTGACAGCTGGCTGGACGTCAGCTCCCGCAACGACAATACTCCCACAATCAAGAGCGACGGCATCGGATTCAGATGCGCGGAGTAGAAAAAGCAGCAGGCTTTTTCTGAAATCCCCTCTCCATGAATAAAATGGAGAGGGGATTTTTATATGAATAAAATAATTCTCACATTTTCATTACACTTTCATATTCATACATATTCATTTCATGGCGGCTTTCAGCCTCTCCTTCAGCTCTTCATCCCAGCAGCCGCCAGCCTCCGCGTGATCCAGGGCCGTCTTGCCGTCATCGTCCTTCGCATTGGCATTCGCCCCGGCATCCAGCATGGCCTTCGCCGCCTCGGGCGCAAAAACCACGGCCATCATCAGCGCCGTCTGGCCGCAGTTGTCCCGCGCCTCCAGATCCGCCCCCTTCGCGAGGAGCGCCCGCACCACCTCCGGCGAGCCCGCCCCCATGAGCGGCGTCAGTCCCCAGCCATTGCGAATGTGAATGTCCGCGCCGCCCTCGATGAGCATCATGGCCAGCCGCGACGGCATTCCCTGGGTGTGCATCAGTCCGTCCTTGTCCTTCTCCGGATCCACTGAGGCCCCTGACTGCGCGAAAAAATCCACCAGACTGTCATCCGTCGCATGGCGCAGGACAGACACGCCGTCGTCATCCCGGGCATTCACATCGGCACCGGCCTGAATCAGCGCCTCCGCTTCGGACATGCTCCAGCAGTTCATCAGCGGCGTCTTGCCGTTGCCGTCCCGGGCATTCACGTCGGCGCCGTGGGAGACCAGCACCCGAATCATGTCAGCACCTGTGCAGAAATGAATGGGCTCCAGCCCATCCTCATCTTTGGCGCGCACCTCCGCACCGGCCGCAATCAGCGCCTCCGCCGCACCTGCGTCGCTGACGACACACAGAGGCCTCTTGCCGTAGTTGTCCTTCAGATTGGGATCACTGCCCAGCACCAGCATCGCCTCCGCAGCATCCCGGTTGGAGACCAGATGAATCGCCTCGCGTCCGTTGGTGTCCTTGAGGTGAAGATCTGCGCCTGCCGCCACCAAAGCACGCACAACATCGCCATTGGCCGCATACATCAGCGGCGTCATGTCATCGTCGCTCGCGGCGTTCAGGTCGGCCCCGGCCTCTGCTAAAATTTTCACTGCTTCCGCCGTCGCGGCAAAGCATACAGGCGTCCGTCCCCTGTCATCCCTGGCCGAAACATCTGCACCAGATTTCAGCAAAATTCGGCAAATTTCACCGGCATCCTCCGCCGCCTGATGTGCCCAAAAGTGCAGCGGCGTCGTGCCGTCATCGGCCGCCTTGTTCACATCCGCCCCGGCATCGACAATCGCCTGAATGGCCGCGGCACCCTTGTCGTCATGGCACAGCGCATTTCGTCCATCGCCGTCCACAGCATTTACATCTGCACCTTTGGCCAGAAGCATCTGCACCATTTCCAGACTATGTGCCTGAATGAGCAGTGTAGTTTCGTTCCAGCCCTGACGCACAGGATCATTTACCTCGGCACGCTCTACTTCGAGATGAAAACGAATATCGTCATCCGACATTCTCTCAAAAAGACCTTTCTCATACATTGTATTGCCCTTTCTATTATTTCAGAAGCTCTTCACACAACAATTCCAGGATATTTCAGCCAAAACGCCCGGCGGCTGTACACCATTCCGTGAAAAAGTGGAGCACAAAAATGGGGGATGGCGCATTTTTATGGGGGCACCCCAAAACAATACAAAAATATCGCGCCCACCCACAATGTGAAGAAGACGACAGAAGAAGATAAACTTCCCCCTTTTTAGGCCTTTATTTTTCCCAAAAAATGGACTATACAGTCTCAGAATGTGCATCAGCAATTTGCACTGGGAGACAAGGACGCGCCGCCATGGGAATTTTTCTGAATCCGGGAACCGGGAATCTCACTATCGACATGAACAGCCGCTTTTATGTGGATAAATCCAGGCTCCTCGTCGAACTCAATCACCTCGTCGGCACAAACGAGCGATTCGTCTGCACCTCCCGCGCGCGGCGTTTTGGCAAAACCATGGCCGGCAATATGATTGCGGCGTATTATTCAAAGAATTGCGATTCCCGTGAGATTTTCTCGAAGCTCAAAATCGCCAAAGACCCGTCGTTTGAGAAATATCTCAATAAATTCAACGTGATTCAGCTGGACATCAATGACCTGTTCTGCAACTCGACGACGGGCAGCGTGGTCAAAGACGCGAATAAATATGTAAAGCGGGAATTTGTGAAGCAGTTTCTGACTATTTCATTCGATGACTGCGAAGAAATCCCTCAATGTATGCGGCGCGTCTTTGAGGAAACGGGCGAGAAATTCGTCATTATCATGGACGAATACGACGTGATGGTGCGCGATCCTGCTGTCAGTCAGGAGCAGTTTGCCGAATATCTGCAGTTTCTGAATGGGCTCTTCAAAGGCCAGAGCGTGGCCAGCTGTATTGCTCTCGCCTATCTGACCGGCATTCTCCCCATTATCCGCGACCGCGTTCAGTCCAAATTGAATGTATTTCGCGAGTATTCCATGGTGGACGCGGGGCAGTTCAGTGAATTTGTCGGTTTTACAAAAGATGAAGTCAAAGAGCTGTGCGACGCGAATAATATGAATTTTGAAGAGGTGACGAATTATTACGACGGCTATCTGATGATCGACGGGACGCACGTTTATAATCCCAAGTCGGTCGTCGAGGCCATGATACGGCGCAGAATTGACAGTTATTGGACGACAACCGGGCATTTCGATGCCATTCGCAATTATGTTCGCATGAATTTCGACGGGCTCAAGGAAAGCGTCAATCGAATGCTGGCCGGAGAGGCTGTGCCCGTCGATATTTTATCGTATCTCAATACGATGAAGGATTTTCGCAATCGCAATGATGTTTTAACTTATTTGATTCATCTTGGCTATCTGGCATTTCGTCACACGAGTTCGGGTGGGTTTGGCGAATGCTGGATTCCCAATCAGGAAATTAAGCGTGAATGGGATAACGCATTGCAGGATACGCCCGGATTTGAAAATGTAATGAAGGTCGTCGGTGCGTCGCGGCAGCTGGTCGAGGACACGCTGGCCATGAATGCCGATGCGGTGGCGAAGGGGCTGGACGCGGCGCACCAATTCGTGGCGAACAATTACAATTATAATAATGAAATGGCTTTGCAGAGCGCCGTCATGCTGGCCTATTTCCACGCGATTGACCGCTTTTTTGTATTCAAAGAGCCGCAGCTGGGCAATGGCCGGGCGGATGTGGTGCTCGTTCCGTCGTCAATGTATGGGAAAGGATTGCCCGCTGTTATTATTGAATTGAAAAAAGACGGTTCAGTCGGCTCAGCGCTGGATCAGATTAAAAACAAAGAGTATTTCAAAGAATTGGCGAATTACTCGGGAGATATTCTGTTTGTCGGAATCAATTACGATTCAAAGAATAAAAAACATTCCTGCGGGTTTGAGAAACTGGTGAAATAAACCCGCTCAGCTTACCTTACTTTTGTTTCTGCTTCGGCCCGTTAAATTCTTTGTCAAAGGCTGCGAAATTGAGGTGCCGCGAATTGTGGTCTTCGATAATCGCAAAGCGCACGACGCGGTATTTGCGGGCAAATTCATTCTCTTCCAGAACTTCGCGGAAAAGCCGCGCCATGTGTTCCGGCGGATTGTGAAACGCCCCGCAGCCAAAGGCGCCGAGGACAATGGCGTCGTGGCCGTGCAGCAGCCCGATGCGCAGCATGGTGCGGATTTTCGACTTCGTCGCCGTGACCGCCCAGTCGGCGAGCTGCCCGTCGCCGGTGAGTTCGGGCCGGTTGATTGCCGCCACTGAAACGACCGCGCATTCAAAGGGCTTTTCGACCAGCGCGTCGCCCTCTCGCCCGCCCGTGCGGAAAAACGTCACCCGCCCGGAATAAATGCCGCCCGTATTCCGATCCATCGGGTAATGCCCATTGCCGAGGGGCAGCCCGAGAAGCGCCGCGTGATAATTGCTGTATTGATAAAGCGAAATGCAGAGATTGCTCTGGCGGAAAAGCGACTCCTCCTGCGCACGGCATCCCTCGAGGACGCCGCCGCCCGGCGTGTGTCGATTGGCCATATTCAGCATTATCGGCCGATACCCCTCCTCGACGAGCTGGCGGGCGGCCTTGATGCAGTCCTCATTTACGGCGTCGCAGACGCTCGACGCGGCCGGCGCCATGGAATCCACCCCCGGCGGATTTTGATAAAACACGCTCGCCTTCAGGACTTCCTCGGTGGGCGGGAGATTGATCCATGCGCCGGAGGGCGCCCGATAGCCGCCTTCACGGCAGATTTTCATCGTCTCCTCGAAGATTTCGACGTTTTTCTGCTTTCTTCGGGCAACTTCGGGATCGAATTGAAAGGGAGGCATGGGGGATATTTCTCGGAGGTTGTGAGGGGGTATTATTTCAGCATCTTGCGTATTATCTTGCTTACTTTCTTGCTTACTCCGGGGAGGATGTTATGAGTGTCGGAGGCAGTCCGTTTTTGTGATGTTATTGTTATATTATATAAAAAAATCCCGCCCCCACACAAGTTGAAGGAAAGAGGTGGGGGCGGGAACTGCGCCATAGGCTATATTAAAATTACTCAGTTTTACTTAGCTTTTTATCAAACTGCCTTTTGATGTATTTTATAATCGCATCATTTTCGCCTGCTTGTATATTCCATTTGTTGTTCGAAATTTTTTCAATAATCCACTTGGTGAGTGTGCTGGAATCGGGCCGTTCTTTATCATATAAATCAAACAAAATTCGTCGGAGATTTTTATATGCTATTTCTGTATCAATATTTTTAGGAGCCCCATAAAAATGTTCATCTATCCCCTCTTCTAATATATTATATTTTTCTTTTTTTAATCCCTCAACAAACAAGTCGCCACCTCGTGAATTTTGACTATTAAACTCTATAAGCACCGCCTCGAAGCGCTCAGGATTTATTCCCTTAAAAATGGAAACGCCCCATTGTTCTAATTGATTATGCCATTTCATAGCTAATAGCTCAGATCCACCATCATTCAACACAGGAATCTTATCAGCTATTTTTTTTACCAAATTTGTGAACGAAATATCATCCTTAGGCTTTCGCGCATTTCTTAAAAGCGCATTATATACCCCCCAAGCTATTGCCTGAGATACCGCTTCTGGATGGTTGCAACTCAGCCTTGGTCCAAATAAATCTTGACTGCTCAGTTCAATAATATTCTCTGAGGCAAAAATTTCGTATTGATCAAAATCATTATCTGAATTGACTTCAAAATTAAATGGTTTCCAACACGATAAAACAGCAGCAACAGCCTCTTCTTCTCGCCCCAATATAATATCTTTCCAGCAATGCTCGAACTGTTTTAAAAATTTTGGAGCAAGATCCTTAGGTATTTTCAATATTGATTGTTCATCGTGAATAAAGGCTACAGGGAAAAAGGCGAGATAATGGATGATTGGACGACCAAATTCATCTACGTCATTTCCAATATATTTCGTTGCAATATATGGCGTTGATTTATCATTTTGTCTTACATATCCACTAGAAAACAAAACTCCATCTGACAAGGCACCGTTATGTTGGTTCGTAAAGACTTTTTTACAAAATTCAAATGGTTCAAGCCAACCTATCCCGTCCGGAATACTTAAGAAGCTATAATCCCAACTTTTCCCCCTAGTGCGCCATAAAATTCGTTCCTTATCGATTTCCATTTTTTCCTCCATGTCATAATGAGCATACAAACATTTATGTGAGCAGCGAATACAATTCAACTACCCACATAAACGCTCTAACATTTCATTACTCAAATCTTTCTATAAGATTAACTCATTGTCTTCATTATTTATCGAAAATAGTCTGCCTTCCTCAATGGCTCTGTCCAACACGGTCTTCCAGCTTTGCTGTAATGTATAAGTCGTCAGAATATCTTTTTCTTTACTACTGAGTTCATCTTGAGATTTCGACATAACTTCTTCAATTTTTTTCGCTGAGACTTCAGATAGGATTTTTATACTCGGCAGCAAAAGCGCGGCTGCTTTAAATCTCTTATTCTTAACCAATAAGCTCTCTATTAAAGGAGTGAGGGAGTATATCGTGTCACTTAAAAAGCTCAAAGAATTCCAAAATCCTTTCCTGAAGTCATTCCAGATTCCATTGCCTCCATCTGATAATTTCTGTTTCTCTTCGCCCAAACTTCGTTTTAAATCTTTGATGACAGCATCAAAGCAAATCGGGGCAAGTGCATCCAACCCGTTGGAATCAATTCTTTTTTCAAAAGCCTCTTTATCTATCTTCTCTGTTCCTGCTTTCTTAGGTGCAGCAGAGATCAATAAAATATTCTCTCCTAATGATTTTATTTCTAATTCCTCAGCAAGGGATTTTATTTCTTCCTTAATCAAACTATCTGACATTATATCATCATAGATGTCTTTTGCGTTTTTTTCTAAAACATCTGACTTTGTAAAAACAAAAATCCACTGACGTGTTTGACTTTCATCTGAAAAAATAATTGGTCTCTCATCTTCCTCTGCGTCATCTTTGATATTCGCAATTGTCGCACGAAACTGATCAAGTGTATTTTTGATATATTTGTGTCCCTCAATAAGATATTTCCCTGAATCAAACATTAAAATTCCAACCTGACATTCTAATATTTTTCTAAAGTATTCATATCGTACTTGTGTTTCATCAGCAGATTTAGTAACTCCATCCCACCACTTACCTGGATAATCGTAAAATACAACTTCTAACGGAGCAAACTTGCGGCACCCCTTAATCCTTAATTTAAACACGTACTCAGCCTCTTTATCCGTCCCTTCTGGGTACTGTGCTCCATACTGAATACAAGAATAATTTCTTTTCAGTAACGCTCCAGCCAGATCGTCATTGACAACGACTTGATACCCATTTCGCTCCAAGGAATTATCCATTCCCAAAATCCCTTGAAAAACAGATAGCAACGTTGTTTTTCCGCAACCGCTTCGTCCAAACAAACCAATCGTTAGTTGCCCTTGATTTTTTGCCATCGCATTATCCCTCCATCCATCAGTATTCGAATCATTCACAACTATCTTTTTGTGAACAATCCTACTGAATCAAAAAAATCAAAAGCTGCTGCGGATGCAACTGCGCAGAAATGAATACCGCAGCAGCTTTCATCAAAACGTCATTTATCCTACTGCAATATTTTTCTTTTCACGCCTCCACATTTAATGCAACGTCCGGATTTAAATGCCTGATTCGAGCAACCTTCTCTAATACACCCAACATTACCACATTTCTCGCAAACAAGAAGAACATCACCACACGTGTGACCATACTTCGTTTTACCACGACATAGAGCCATTGTTTATACCTCTCCTAAAAGCCCTTTCATTCGGGCTGAGTGAAATACAACAAATACTTTAGACTCTCTTTTAAGTCTTATGCGGCACTCTTCTTAATCAAACACCTCCCTTCCCCTCTCCCTCCTCTACCCCTCCCACCCTGCCAGCATGGCCACCGGCACACAGTCGTCGCCAACTTCGCTGAACAAAACATTTGTATTCGGACAATTCGCCAGAACGATTTTCCAGGCGTTGATGAGGTCGGCCGAAACGCCGCTGTCGAATAAAAGCATGGCCGCGGCGACGAAATGCCCGGTGCATCCTTTGGCGCGCCTCCGCTTCCACTGCTTGCCGAGGTCTGTCTTCAAATCGCCCAGAAACCCGCTGAAATCATTGGAGTTTTTTAATGTCCGGCATCTGAATTCGACCCAAATGTCATTTGGCGCGGGCGGCAGCGGCCAGGCATAACCGGGGCGGCGAAGTTCGGGGGAAACGTATTCCTGCGAAATAAAAAAACTGCACTTTTCCAAATCCAGTTCGTGGCAGCCGAAGCTGCAGGTATCAGGTGCGCCTGCATGCAGCTCTTCCAGCGCCGCACCCATCTCCACCAGAACCCACCTCTCGATTTTGCGGCCATTCTCCCGATGCTGGCGAATGACGGAGAGCTTGTCCGGGCGGTTAAACCACGCCTGCATCACCCCCATGAACCAGCTCAGACGGACAGTATCCCGCACCGCTCGTTTGCCGCCGCTCATTGTGCGCCTCCTGCCATTTCCAAGGACGGCAGCACTGCGCAGCGAATTTTTCCGACAGGCGAAATTTCCCAGAAAGCCCGAACAAAAAGCCAGCTGTCAAAAGAGCAGGCTGATCCGGAAAATAAATTCAGGCAGAGGTGGGAATGCGGGTGATGGCTGGAGGGCGTCAGGCGGAAAGTCGGTCGGAACATCGGATGTCCCCCGTCCGCGCCTAATGTCGTTCAAAAGGCGTCAGACAGAAAAAAGCGCACTCTTCCCCTGGGGGTGTGAGTGCGCTCATCCGATATCCACGATGCCTTCCCTCCGATGCTGTCTGAGGGAGAGGGACCGCTTCGTTTTCCAGTTTGCGCGTGATGCCACAGACGTGTCTTCGAGATCTGATGCGCAGCGCTGGCGCAGGGCCTCTTCGGCCAAGCCGTCATTGATGAGTCCGCCCAAAGAAGTCCGGGCGGTAAGACGGGCGCGGCGTTTAGTCGGCGGCGCGCAAAATTCAAGCGGATTGTTTCCGTTCGTTTCGCGGCGCGCGGTGCTCTTCTGCGGCCTGCTTCCTCAGATGTTGAGCGGGCGGCCCAGCGCAGCCAGCGCGGCCTCGCCGCAAATCTCGGACAGCGTGGGGTGCGCGTGGATGGTGCCGGCGATGTCGTTCAGCGACGCGCCCATGGAGAGCGCAGCGCAGAACTCACCGATGAGCTCCGAGGCATGGGGACCGGCCAGATGCGCGCCCACGAGCTTCCCGCTGTCCTTCTCGGCGATGAGCTTGGCGAAGCCGTCCGTCTCGCCCAGCACAGAAGCTCTGCCGATGGCGGCGAAGGGAAAGCGGCCGACGGTGATGTTCATGCCCTGCCGCACCGCGGCCTCTTCGGTCAGACCCACCGAAGCCGTCTCGGGCGCGGAATAGACGCAGGCGGGAATCAGCTCAGCGCGCAGCGGCTCTGTCGGCAGACCGGCAATGGCGTCGGCGGCAATCAGCCCCTCATGGCTTGCCGCATGGGCCAGCGCGGGCAGCGGCGTCACGTCGCCAATCGCATAGATGCCCGGCGCGCTCGTCCGCATCTGCGCGTCCACGCGAATCCGCCCCTTCTCGGGAACGATGCCCACGCTCTTAAGGCCGATTCCGTCGATGCAGGACTCGCGGCCCACGGCCACGAGCAGCGCGTCTGCCTCGACAAGTGTTTTCTGGGGCGTCCCCAAATTTTCAGTTGACGCAAGTGTCAGGCGCACGCCGCCGTCCGTCATCTCGGCCGATTCGAGACGGGCGGAGGTGAACACGTCGATACGGCGCCGCCGAAACGCTCTGAAAAGCCAGTCGGAAATCTCGGCATCCGCGGCGGGAAGCAGCCGGTCCATGGCCTCGATGAGCGTCACCTGCGCGCCGAAGGAGCGGAAGGCAGAGGCAAATTCGAGCCCCACAGCGCCGGAGCCCAGCACCGCCAGCCGGGATGGAACATGGTCGAGCGACAGGGCCGAATCGCTGGTGAGGATGCGCCGATGGTCAGGCTCAAGCCCCGGCAAAGCGCGCACGCGGGAACCCGTGGCCAGAATGATGTTGGCGGCATGAACGGCCGTCTCATTTCCCGCGCTATCCACGACGCGCAGACGCCCCGGACCATCGAGCGAGGCCGTCCCGCACATGACCTGCACGCCCGCCTTGCGGCACAGCCCGAGAATCCCGGCGGACAGCTTCGCCACCATCCGCTCCTTGCGCTGCATGAGCTTCGGAAAATCGAGCACCGGCGGCGTGCCCAGGGTGATGCCGTAGAGCTGCGCGCGGGCCATTTCGTCCATGCGGCGCGCCGTCTCCAGCAGCGTCTTGGTGGGAATGCAGCCGCGCAGCAGGCACGTGCCGCCCAGGCGATTTTCCCGGTCAATCAGAAGGGTTTTCAGGCCATTGCCCGCAGCCCGCAGCGCC
Organism: Myxococcales bacterium UBA1203; assembly: GCA_002309695.1. Classification (GTDB taxonomy): domain Bacteria; phylum Myxococcota; class Myxococcia; order Myxococcales; family UBA5297; genus UBA1203. Next base: position 33,760 of record DBXV01000021.1, read on the forward strand.
GCCGTGTAGCCGCCGGGACCCGCGCCCATCACCGCCACATCAAATGATTCTGTCATCAGCGTTCTCCCGTTCGTTCACTCGTGCCCGCCGTCAGTCGTTCCAGGCCGAAAAAATCGCCTTCATTTCCTGAAGTCCGTTCTCGATGGAGAGCGGCGCTTCCTGAGCGAAGCAGTCGAGGAGAACGATGGCGTTGAGGCCCGCGTCGAGTTCCGCCGCGGACTGAATGCGCCGCGAAAAGGCCCGGTTGACGATGGCAATCTGCCGGTAGCGCTCGGAGAGGCCGTCCAGAGAAATGCTGCGCGTGCCGTCGGCAGCAGCGGGCGCGAACAGATACTGGCCGACAAGCCACGTGGCCGCCGCGCGGAAGACCGTCTCCTCGCGGGAAGCAAAGGGCAGATGAAAGCGGACCATGGGCCGCAGACACCGGAGGAGCGGACAGCCGCTGGCGGTCATGCAGATGCCGAAGAGCGAGCTCAGCCCCTCCTGCGCGGAGCAGAATTTGGTCATCACCCGGTCCGGCGTCTCCACCTCCACGCGCATGCGGGCAAAGGAAGGGATGCGCGAAAAGGCGGCGAGCGGCTCCACCAGGCGCGCCGCCGACGGACAGAAGCGATGGATGCGGGCGTCCAGCGTGCAGTTGGGGCAGCGGCCCCACGAGAGCTCGGTCCACGGCGGCAGGCTGTCCAGAACGGGCACGCGGAAGAGCAGCGTTCCCGGATCGAGCGAAAAGAGGATGTCCACGGGCGGGTTGTCCGCGAAGTGGAAGCGGTAGCGGATGTCGATGGAGGACGTGATGGGCATGGGGTGAGGTCAGAGGAAAAAGAAGGATGAAGCGCGGGAGAGGAAGCCTGTCCTTAAGTCCAAAGAGCGCGCGCCTTCCACGCATCCTCAGTCCCCCTGTCAACGCGCAGTGCGAATTCCTCCCCGGGAATCCGGCATCCCCCCAATTTTTCAGTTGACCGGCCTTTGAAAGAGCCCATGAGGCGCCGCTTTTTTCGGCCCGGCCCCTCACGGTTCAGGCCTGGTGACTTCCCAACCAACAACATCACCACACTGCCGCTTTTCCGACGTGTCCCCCGCGCCGGAAAGGCACCGAGGTCACGAGAGAACGCCCTGAAACAGCCGGCAATCCGCCTCATGCGGCTTTGTCCAGGGGTTTTCCTCGACGCAGCCCTTCGCCGTCTTCCTTGCGAGGGCCCCATTTCAGACGCCCATTTCTGTTTGCATTGAAGCGCCGGCCAATGAGCGCGTCCCCACAGGGAACCGGAACGATTTTCCGGCACACGACGCGCGCTCATCCCGGCCAGAGCTGACGGACAAAAGCCCCAGCCGCCGCGCGGCAATCTGCATCACCCGCAGGCATGCGCATCGGCGGCGCGGCGCGTCCGTCCCGGAAGTTCTCCGAAGGCATCTTTCCGAGGGTCTTTCGCCCTGCCGTCCAGTCCGCCGTCCCATTCAGCGCGCGGCGCGCGGCTTCCGGAAACTGCCAAAGAAGCGAGGCCCGAAGTGTCCTCCTGATTCGCTCCCCGCAGTGGATCCCTTTCTCCTTTTCAAGACTCCCCTTCCCTTTTCTCTGGCGCTGAACGCGGCCCTGCCCGCCCGGCGCCCTCCTGAAAAGTCCCGGCACCGACAGGCCGCCTCACATTCCGGCGCCCCGGGGCTCATCGAGGAAAACACCATGCTGATTGGACTGACCTATGACCTGCGCTCGGACTACCTGGCCGAGGGCTATTCCCTGGAAGACACCGCCGAATTTGACCGCGAGGAGACGATTGCCGGCATCGAAAACGCCCTGCACGCGCTGGGCTTTGACACCGACCGCATCGGCAGCGCGCGCGCCCTCGTTCACCGCATCGAGCGGGGCGACCACTGGGACCTCGTCTTCAACATCTGCGAGGGCATGAACGGCATCGCCCGCGAAGCTCAGGTGCCCGCGATTCTCGACCTCTACGGCATCCCCTACGTCTTCTCATCGCCGCTGACCCTGGCGATGACCCTGCACAAGGGCATGGCCAAGCACGTGGTGCGCGACGCGGGCGTTCCCACCAGCGATTTCTGCGTCTTTGAGAGCCCCCGCGACCTCGAAAACCTTCACTTTGACGCGCCCTACTTCGTGAAGCCCGCGGCCGAGGGCACGGGCAAAGGCTGCTCCGGCAAATCCATCGTCAGGAGCCGCGGCGAACTGGAGGCCGTCTGCGCGGAACTCCTGAACCGCTTCCACGAACCGGTCCTCATCGAGCCCTATCTGTCCGGGCGGGAGTTCACCGTGGGCATCACCGGCAGCGGCGCAGAGGCGCGCGTGGTCGGCACCATGGAAATCATCCTCGGGGCAAAAGCAGAGAAGGGCGTCTATTCGTTCGCCAACAAGGACGACTACGAGGACCGCGTCACCTACGAATACCGGCCGCCGCATTCGTCGCCTCTGGTGGAGCAGGTGGAAGAGGTGGCGCTGAGCGCCTGGCGCGCGCTGGACTGCTGCGACGGCGGGCGCGTGGACATCCGCTGTGACGAGAAAGGCGCGCCGCAGTTTCTGGAGGTCAATCCGCTGGCAGGACTGCGGCCCGAACACTCCGACCTCTGCATCCTCGCGGGCATGGCGGGGCTCACCTACGGCGAGCTCATCGGCCGCATCATGGACGCCGCCATTTCCCGCCTGACTGCCGAGGGCCGCCTCACGCTGCATCCCGTTCAGATGGCCGCGGCCATCTGACGAAATCGCCCGCTCCTTTTTCTTCCTTAAGACTGCGCCTCTTTCTTCTGCCGCGTGCCGAAGGAAGGGGCGCATCTCATTTCATCCGCAAGAAGGCGCCCATGCTTCTCGACTTCATCCGGCGGCCGACCGTCCTGCCCATCATCCTGCTGTGCTGCTCCAACCTGTTTATGACCATCGCCTGGTACGGCCACCTGAAGTTCACCAACAAGCCCGTGTGGATGGCCATCCTCGGCAGCTGGGGCATCGCCCTCATCGAGTACTGCATGGCCGTGCCCGCCAACCGCATCGGCTACGGCACCTACTCGGCGGCTCAGCTGAAAACGATTCAGGAGGTCGTGACGCTGACCGTCTTCAGCGCCTTCTCCGTCCTCTACCTGAAGGAATCGCTGACGCTGAACCACGCCATCGGCTTCTTTCTCATCGCCGTAGGCGCGGCCTTCATCTTTCGCGGGCCCTTCGGCGCACACTGAGAGGCCGCAGCAGCAAAGTCAGACGCGCAGGCCCGCGATGAGGCCCTCGTTTTTCAAAGGCGCCGCCGTCTCGCGGAAAGATTCCCCGCCTTTCCGCCACTCGACGTTCACCTCGGGCAGCTCCCGACCCTGCCCATAGCGGGCGACGATGGCCGAAATCGTCCGCCGCGCCTCACCATCGGGCTCGCCCTCGACCACGGCCACAGGACCATTCACGCCCACAGCCTCCACGAGCCAGCGGCCATCGGCATAGTTCTGGAGCGCCTCGGTCTCGGCCTCATTGCGGGCCACCACCAGCCGCACATCGTCCGCCAGACGGAAATGGCGCCCCGTCAGCAGAAGCCGCATCTCCTCCTGCGTGACGTTCCGCTCCGGGCGGCGGGCCATCAGCTCGTGAAAGCGGCGGCCAAACGTCTCGTCGGTGAGCCAGCATCCGCCGGCAGGCTGCGGGTAGTCCGTGATGCCCAGCTTTTTGGCCAGCTCCATCTGCGGCGTCCGCATGCGGCCCTTGAGCGCCAGGAGCCTGGAGCGGTCCAGAAGCCCCTCCTGCTCGGGAATCGTCGGCGAAAGAAACTGAGCGGACAGCGGCCGCACAAGCCGCCCTTCGAGGCCGCTCTCCCGCTCGACAACGGCCATGGCCTCGCGCCGCTGGCTCTTGGGCCGCTGCCCCAGAACTTCACCTGTAAAGACGAAGGACGCGCCCCACGCCTCCATCAGCTCGCGGGCCTTCCGCAGCATGAAGATGCGGCAGTCGATGCAGGGGTTGGCGTGAGCGCCGTAGCCGTGCCGCGGGTGCGTGATCATGTGCAGGTATTCATCCCCGGAGATGTCGATGAGCTCGCGGGTGATGCCCAGCTTCGCGTCCTCGCGGGCAGCGGCCTCGCGCGTCTCACTGGAAAGGCCCGTGTAAAAATGGATCGCGCGCACCTCGATGCCCTGAGCTCGGATCAGCGCGTCGGCCAGAATCGAATCCAGCCCGCCGGAATGCAGCCCAATCGCCCGCATGCGCGCCTTTCCCTCTGAAATTTTCTCGTCCGCCATGTCCGCGTTCCTTTTCGTTTCACGCGCCTGAAATCCGGGCACGCCATTCCCCTCATTCCGAAGAACTTTTCAGAGAACCGGCAGAAGGCCCTCTCAGCCCCTGCGCTTAAGTTCTCTCCGGCGGGGCCGCGGACTCGATCGACTTCTCGACGAAAGCGGCGCACGCCTCGAAATCCGCAGGGTCCTCATCCAGAGGCGCGACGCTCGAATCCTTCGCCGGCGCCGCTTCCTCCTGAGCCGAATCCGCCGCATCGGCTTCGTCTTCAGCATCGTCGCCGCCGCCCACGTCCTCGCCTTCGAGCTCGTCCTCCATCTCCGCGTCCAGCTTCTCGATGGGCACCGACGGCGTGTCGGGGATGGGCCCCCGCGTCAGATAGATTTCCGCGTCGTTCTTCATGGAAATGAACAGGCGCAGAAAGGCCTGACGGCAGTCGGGCAGCGCGTCCCCATGCACCCCGTTGTTGCACCTCTGACAGCTCCGGCAGCGCTCAAACAGCGCTGTGAAGCGGTCGTAGGTCTCACGCGACGCGCGCCCCTCGGCGAAGTCGCGCTGATTCAGCCTGCTCAGAATGAAGATGTATTTGGAGGAAATGCACATGGACGGGGGTGGAATGGGCGGCTCGATGTCCGAGAGGGGGCGGCCCCCTACCCTCAAAACAAATGCCGGACAAGAGCGGCGCCCTGCCCTGAAAGCGCCCTTCAAAAACAGCCGCGGCAGGCACCTTCTCACCCCGATTTCCCTCTCGGGAGGTGCGCGTTGACAGCCCAAAACCGGCCGACTAGACGCCCGCGCCGCCATGAAACTGACATACCAGCAGCTGATCCTTAAATTGCAGGAATACTGGGCTTCCCGGGGCTGCATGATCTGCCAAGGCTACGACACTGAGGTCGGCGCCGGCACCATGAACCCCCAGACGTTCCTTCGGGCGCTCGGTCCTGAACCCTGGTGCGTCGCCTATGTCGAGCCCAGCCGCCGCCCGGCCGACGGCCGCTACGGCGACAATCCCAACCGCCTCTACCAGCACCACCAGTTCCAGGTGATTCTGAAGCCCTCGCCCAAGGACGTGCAGGAGCTCTATCTGGGTTCACTCGCGGCCATCGGCATCGACCTCAAGGCCCACGACATCCGCTTCGTCGAGGACAACTGGGAATCTCCCACGCTGGGCGCATGGGGGCTCGGGTGGGAAGTGTGGTGCGACGGGATGGAAATCACCCAGTTCACCTACTTTCAGCAGGCCGGCGGCATCGACTGCCACCCCGTCTGCGCCGAGCTGACCTACGGCCTGGAGCGCATCGCCATGTATCTCCAGGGCGTGGACAACGTGTTCGACGTCGTCTTCACCGAGGGCATCAAATACGGCGAGGTCTTCCACGAGAATGAGGTGGAGCAGTCGAAATACAGCTTCGAGGCGAGCGACGCCGACCTGCTTTTCGAGCTGTTCTCCAAATACGAGGCCGAGTGCAAACGGCTCCTCGCCGCCTCGCTCCCCATTCCCGCCTACGACTACGCGCTCAAGTGCTCCCACACCTTCAATCTGCTGGACGCCCGCCGCGCCATCAGCGTCACGGAGCGCGCCGGCTACATCAAACGGGTGAGAGACCTGGCGCGGGGCTCGGCCGAAGCGTGGCTCGCGATGAGAGAGCGCATCGGCTACCCGCTCCTCAAAGATCGCTCCAGGCTGGAAAAGGCCTGAACCTGCTCTGACGCCTTTTTCGTCCGCCCCTTGCAGATCGCCGCCGGCTCCATCCCGGCCAGAGTCTGAAAGGGGCCGATTCTTTTCGTCCGCTCGCGTCCTTTGGCGCGGGCGGCGTTTCTTTTTTCCAGAGGTCCCCAAAAACCATGTCCCAAGATCTTCTTCTGGAAATCGGCACCGAAGAACTCCCCGCCGTGGCTCTGCGTCCGGCGCTGGAGGAGATGAAGGCTCTCTTCGCGGACAAGGCCAAGGCCGCGCGCCTGAGCCATGGCGAGATTCACACCTGCGGCACGCCCCGGCGCCTGGCGATTGTGGTGTCCGGCGTCGCTGACGTTCAGGAATCACTCAGCGAGGAAATCCTCGGGCCGCCGGTGAAGGTCGCCTTCGGCAAGGACGGCGCCCCGACGAAAGTGGCCGAAAAGTGGGCCGCCTCGCAGGGCGTGGCCGTGTTTGACCTAGGCCGCAAGGAAACGCCCAAGGGCGAATACACATTCATCACGCGTCACGAGTCAGGGAAGCCCGCCATGGAGGTTCTCCCCGACCTCCTCAAGTCCATCGTCAGCGCGCTCCACTTTCAGAAGTCCATGCGCTGGGGCTGGGAGACGCAGACCTTTTCGCGGCCCGTGCAGTGGATCTGCGCCCTCTTCGGCAGCGAGGTCGTTCCTTTCTCGTTCGCCGATGTCACGAGCGGCCACGAGACGCGCGGACACCGTTTTGTGGCCAATGAGGCCATCCGCATTCCCCGCCCCTCCGACTACCTGGCCATTCTCGAAAGTGCCTCTGTCATCGCCGACATTGGCCGGCGGCGGGCGCTGATTGAGCGGGAGGCTCTGGCCGCGGCCGCAAAGGTGGGCGGACTGATTCGCAGCGACCCCGAGCTGCTGGACACCGTCACCTGCATCGTTGAGCACCCGACGGCCGTTCTGGGCAGCTTCGAGGCGGATTACCTCGCGCTTCCCGCCGAGGTTCTCATCAGCGAGGCGCGCGAGCATCAGAAGTATTTCTCGGTGGTGGATGCCCACGGAAAGCTGCTGCCCTACTTCGTGGCCGTCTCGAACACGCCCGTCCCTGACACATCCCTGGTCCGCAAGGGCTACGAACGCGTCCTGCGCGCCCGGCTCTCCGACGCGCGCTTCTTCTTCGACGAAGACCACAAAAAATCTCTGGATGCCTGCACGGAAGAGCTTCGCCGCGTGGTCTTCCAGCAGAAGCTGGGCACCAGCTACGAAAAGATGGAGCGCTTCCGCGAGCTGGCGCAGTTCATCGCCGGCGAGGCGGGCATCGCGTCAGATGACCTGAAAAAGACCGTCGCCCGCGCCGCCTATCTCTGCAAAGCCGACCTCGTGACGGGCATGGTGGGCGAGTTCCCCGAGCTGCAGGGCGTGATGGGCCGCGAATATGCCCGCGGCGTCGAGACGGACGAGGTGGCGGATGCCATCTTTGAGCACTACCTGCCGCGCTTTGCCGGCGACGAGCTGCCCGCCCACGACGCGGGTGCTCTCATCGGACTCGCCGACCGCATCGACACCATCGCCGGCATCATCGGCATCGGCCGCGCACCCACCGGCGCCGCGGATCCCTTTGCCCTCCGCCGCGCGTGCATCGGCGCCATCAACATCATCCTCGCCCGCGGCTATCGGCTTTCCCTCTCCCGCGTCATCGCCAAATCCATCGAGCTGTTGGGCAGCCGCCTGAAAGACGCCGGGAAGACACAGGCCGACCTTATGGACTTCTTCCGCGAGCGCCTCCGCAATCTGTGGTCGGACGAAAACCGCAAAGATGTCATCGACGCCGTTCTGACCGCCGGCTTCGATGACATCGCGGATGCCAGGGACCGTCTGTCGGCCGTCAGCGCCGCCGTGAGCGAGCCCGGATTTGATGACCTGGCCGCGGGCTTCAAACGCGCCGTCAACATTCTGGACAAGCAGGCCAAAAACGCGGCCGTCGGCCAGCCCAATGATGCCCTTTTCACCGACGAGGCAGAAAAGGAGCTGTGGCGCGCTGTCCTCAACGTGCACAGCCGCATCGAATCCGCCGTCGCCGCCCGGAATTACGCCGCAGCGCTTCGCGAAATCGCCGCGCTCCGGACGCCCATCGACCGCTTCTTCAACGAAGTCCGCGTGATGGCCGACGACGAGAAGGTGAAGGCCAACCGCATCGCCATTCTGGCGGCCGTCCGCGCGCTCTTTGTCCGCATCGCGGATTTCTCGCGCATCCAGCCCATGGGACAGGGCAACAGCTGACCACCGTCCTCCCCGCGCAGGGAAGCCGAGGCTGAACGTGGCATCCAAACCCTACGACCCGAGAGATTTTTATTTCCGACAGGCCCACAAGGACGGGCTGCGCGCGCGCTCCGCCTACAAAATTGAGGAGATACTCGACAAAAACCGCCTTCTGTCAGCGGGCAGCAAAGTCCTGGACCTCGGGGCGGCGCCCGGCGGCTGGCTGCAGATCATGGGCAGGCGCGTTGGTCCAAAGGGCCGCGTAGTGGGCGTCGATCTGGTGCCCATTCGTCCACTGCCGGAGCTTCCCTGGGTGACGACGGCCGTCATGGACATCCGCGCTGAGGATTTTCCCGAGGCCCTCGCGCGCATCGAAAAGGGTCCCTTCGACCTGGTCACGAGCGACATGGCTCCCAAAACGAGCGGCATCAAAGCGCAGGACGAGGCGCGGAGCCTCCAGCTGTCGGACCTGGCCCTGGAGACGGCCGCGCGGCTTCTGCCCAAAGGCGCCGGATTCGTCTGCAAGGTGTTCATGGGCGGCGACTTTCAGAGCTACATCAGGCGCTGCGGCGACGTGTTCTCCACCGTCAAAATTCTGCGTCCCAAGGCGTCCCGCGAGCGCTCGTTCGAACACTACGTCATCGGCCTGAACCGCAAATAAGCAGGCACTTTTCTTCAGCGGACAGCCGGACCTCTCCTTCCAACCTTTCCTTCCCCCAGATTCCCCCCCCCTTACTCACCATGTCGAATCCCAAAGCCGGCGCGCTCCGCCCCTTTCAGCCATGCAGGTTCGCCCGCTACACCCTGCTCCAGCCCATCGCCAAGGGCGGCATGGGTGAGGTGTTCCTGGCGCAGATGACGGGAGCCGGCGGGTTCGAAAAGCTCATCATCATCAAGAAAATTCTTCCCGACCTGGCCAAGGAAAAGGACTTCGTGGACCGCTTCCTGGCTGAGGCGAAGATTCTGGTTCACCTCCACCACGGCTCCATTGCCCAGATTCTCGACATGGGCGTCGAGGACGGCAGCTACTACATCGCCATGGAGTTCGTGGACGGGAAGGACCTGCGGAAGATTCTCCAGCGGGCCAAGGAGCGAAAAACCAAGGTCCCCGTCGGGCTCGCGCTGCACATCATCATCCGCATCCTCGACGCGCTGGCCTACGCCCACCGGAAGACGCTGAACGACGGCAGTGAGCTCAATCTCGTTCACCGGGACGTCTCCCCGCAGAACATCCTCGTTTCCTACGAGGGGGACGTGAAGCTCATCGACTTCGGCCTCGCCAAGAGCAGCGAGTCGCAGAAGCAGAAGACCCGCGCCGGCATGGTGGTCGGCAAAATCTTCTACATGTCCCCGGAACAGACGGTGGACGAGAACGTGGACAGGCGCTGCGACCTCTACGCGGCCGGCATCTGTCTCTACGAGATGCTCGCGGGGAAGAACCCCTTCGACACGGGCGAGTCCGCGCTGATGCTGATGCACCACGTGGCCAATCCGGAGATTCCGTCCATCAAGACCGTGTGTCCGGACATTCCCGACGCGCTGGATACCGTCCTGCAAAAGGCCATCGAGCCCGACCCGGACGACCGCTTTGCCAGTGCGGAGGAAATGCGTGCGGCGCTGACCAGCGTCATGCTCTCAGTCGATGCCATGGCCGGTCCCGAATCGCTGGCCAGCTACATGCGGGAGCTCTTCGCCGCCGAGTTCGAGAAGGAGCACAAGAACATCGCGGCCATGCTCAAAGCCGCGCCCAAGGCCGAGCCGGAGCCGCCGCCCAAGCAAAAGGAGCCGGAACCTGCGGCGAAGAAGCGCCCGCAGAAGCGTCTGGAGCCGGCACCATCGAGGCGCTCGAGCAGAGATGATTTCCGTGCGCGGGGCAGCAGGGAGGCACTGGAAAGCGGCCCGTCGGACGCGCCCACCGGTTTCTATTCGCAGGAGAGCTTCAAAGCCAACCTGGAGGGCGGTTCAGACGCAGGCGCCACCACTCTCTATTCCGAAGAGGAAATCCGGGCCGGGCTGAATGGCGGCTCTCTTGAGGAGGGCTCCGACGAGGCAGCCACCAGCCTCTATTCCGAGGAGGAACTTCGGGCCGATTTGGAGCGGCGCGCCCCCTTCTCTCTCCGGAGGGAATCCCCCGCGTCTTCCCGATCCGCGGCTTCGAGCGGCAGCACCTCTGACCGGCGGCACTCCGGCGCCCACGCATCGGCCTCGCCCAAAGCGCCCAAAAAAGAATCCGGACGCTCAGCAGAGGCCTCGGCATCGACATCCGCGCCGCCAAAACCGAGAGAGCCAGCCGCCAAAGCCTCGGCCAGCGCATTGGAAACTGCGCCGGAGCCATCCTCCAAGCCAGACACACTGGTATCGAAGAACGCGCCTTCTCCCGAGGCACTCCAGGCGCCGGCAGAATCCTCATCTGCCTCGAAAATCATCCTCAGTGTCTCGGCCGGAGTTCTCGCCCTGCTCATTTTCCTGGGCTTCCTCTTCAAGGACACGCTCGTCGATGTGGCGGTGAGTTCCTCCAGCCAGAAGCCGCAGCCCCAGCCGATGGCACCTGCGGCGCCGCCCCCTCAATTCCAGCCTCCGGCGCCCCAGCCGATGGCTCCGGCAGCTCCCGCCGAACAGGCGCGCGCGGAAACTCCGACGCAGCCGCCCCCGCCGCCTCCCCCGAAGAAGCCCGCCAAGCCCCTCACCCCCGCGCGGTCCATGCTCAGGCGCAATTCACCGCCGGCGGATTTCAAGGACATCACCATGGTCTTTGAGGGGCTCACCGCTGAGTTCAACGCGCTCCGCGAGGCCCGCGAGTGCAAGGACCTGTCGATGATGTGCGACTTCTACGATTCCGTGGTCAGACACCACGAAAGCCTCCAGGCAGAGGCGGCCAAAAAAATTCCGCCCGAAGGGTTCAACCGCCGCAGGCTCCGCTTCTGGGACGATTTGAAGACGCTGGCGAAATCGCTGTCAGAACAGCAAGAGCGCCTGGACGCCTCCAACGAATGACGGACGGCCAGCCACAACAGCAGGGCAAAGTGCCGCCCGCCGCACCTCAGGAGCCACTGCTTCGCGTCCAGTCGCCTGTGTTTCGCCGTGGACGCCGGGTGCTGTTCAGCGGGCTTTCGCTGGAAGTTGTTCCGGGAACCCTGACTGCCGTTCTGGGGCCCAATGGCGCGGGGAAAAGCACGCTTCTTTCCCTGCTGGCCGGTCTGGAAATACCCGAATCCGGTCAGATTCTTCTCCGCGGACGTCCCGTCAGCGCCATTCCCCGCCGTGAGCTGGCCCGCGCCATGGCCTTCCTCCAGCAGGAAACAGCGCTGGAATTTGGCTTCACTGTCCGGGAGCTGGTGGCGCTGGGCAGGAGTCCGCACCAGAACGCGCTGGGAACGATTGGCGGCTCCGATGAACGCGCCATCGACCGGGTCATCCGCGAAACGGGCCTCACCGGTCTGGAAAACAGAGACGCGCGCCTGCTGTCCGGCGGTGAGAGGCGGCGCGTCTTTCTGGCGCAGGCGCTCGTTCAGGAGCCGCAGATTCTCCTTCTGGATGAGCCCACCGCATTCCTCGACCTGCGTCATCAGGCCCTGTTTCAGGCCATCATCGCCCGGCGGATTGCCGACGGCCTCGCGGTCATCGCCGTGCTCCACGACCCCAATCAGGCCGTGGGCGCATCACAGGTCGTTCTGCTTTCGGACGACGGCAGTTCCGGCGTGGGCACACCGGCCGAAATGCTCACGCCTCAGCGGCTCACCCGCCTCTACGGCACCCCCATCAGCACCATCGAGGGCACCTGCGGGGAGCGGCTCTTTGTCGCCGCGAAGCAGTTCTGACCGCCTCTGCTGCCGGCCGCGATTGCTCCGCGCTCAGGCCACCGGCGTCAGCAGCAGCATGTCCAGCGTCTTCTTGTCCGCCGCCGGGAACTCGTAGCTGTCCAGTTCCTCCTCCGGCACCCAGCGGTGGTCGTGGACGCGGAGATGGGCAATGTCATCCGAGATCAGGTCACAGACGTAAACGCGAAAGTCGATGTCGTAGTCGTCATAGGCGTGCCGGATGTGCAGCAGCCTGTCTTTGACCTCGACATCGATGCCCATCAGCTCCTTCAGCTCCCGGCGAAGCGCCTCCTGATCCGTCTCCCCCGGCTCCACCTTGCCGCCGGGGAATTCCCAGAGGAGCGGCAGGACCGCGTTGGGCGGCCGCTGTGTAATCAGGTAACAACCATCCCTGGCAATCAGGGCACCCACGACGACTTTCGTTGAACGCATCGGCTGAACTCTCGGAAGCAGGAAAAATTGCAGAGGGAAGCGGGTGAACGGGCATTGAGCGGCGCCGCGGACGGCTGAGCGAAGGTCACAAAAAAGCGGGGCGTCCCGATGTTTTGAGGAACGTCCCGCTTTCAAAGCACCGCCTCGTATGCCGCGGCGATTTACTGCTCGATGATGTTGAACTCCGTCCGGCGGTTCTTGGCGCGCCCCTTCGCCGTGTTGTTCGGCGCGATGGGCTTGTCGGGGCCATAGCCGACCGCTTCCAGCCTGTCGGGATCGATGCCCTGATTAATCAGGTACTCCATCACCGCCTCGGCGCGGGACTGAGACAGCTTCTGGTTGAACGACGCCTTGCCGACGGAATCGGTGTGGCCTTCAACGCGCAGCTTCTTAATGCGCGGGTTGTCGTTCAGCACCAGGACCACCTCGTCCAGAATCTGGAAGCTGGGCTTGCCTCGAATGATGGCTTTGCCCGTGGCGAAGTTGATCTGCCGCTTGATTTCAATCTTGTCGGCCTTGACCACCACCATGCGGAGCATGCGCGGGCACCCGTTCTTCTTCGGGTTGGGATCAGCGACGCCGGGCTTGTCGGGGCAGGCGTCCACGTCGTCCAGGATGCCGTCACCGTCGCGGTCGCGAATCGGGCAGCCGTGCTTCTTCGGGTCTTCACTGGCGACGCCGGGCTCGTCGGGGCAGGCGTCCACGTCATCCAGGATGCCGTCGCCGTCGCGGTCGCGAATCGGGCAGCCGTGCTTCTTCGGATCTTCACTGGCGACACCGGGTTCGTCGGGGCAGGCGTCGTCGTCATCAAAGATGCCGTCGCCATCGCGGTCAAAGACCGGGCAGCCATGCTTCTTGGGATCGCTGGACGGAACGCCGGGCTCAAACGGGCAGGCATCGTCCACATCCTGAATGCTGTCGCTGTCATTGTCGGGATCGGGGCAGCCATCCTCATCCTCGAAGCCGTCCTTATCCTCGGGATCGACGGGGCAGCGGTCCACGTCATCCGGAATGCCATCGCCGTCGGTATCCACGACCAGCGGGCAGCCCCGGCCCTCAGCAGGACCGGGAACCTCCGGACAGGCATCCTCAGTGTCCGGAATCCCGTCGCCATCCTTATCGACGCGCTCGACCTTGAGGACAGGCTTAGGCGCAGCAATCAGAACCTTCTTGGGACCGCAGTCACGGGACAGAAGAACCGCCTGACGCGCGTTCCTCTCAGCAATGACAAGGTGTTCCGCCGCTCTGCCGCTGTCGCCCTCGTCGTATTCCCCCTGAGCAAAGTCGAGATGCGCCTCCGCCAGAGCCAATTCTTTGGGTGCGCAGTGATAGGCATTCGCGGCACGCGCGCGATCTACATCGGCCTTAATTGTAGCACTTTTCGAGCGGACGGCGCCGCCGCTCACGCATCCGGAGACAATGAGAGACGTGGTCAGCACAAAGGCGGTTGCGAACTTTCTGGCTGCTGGTCGCATCTGATTTCTTCCTTCAAGGAACCATCTTCTGAAACACAAATGGCGAAAACATCAGAGCCGCGGCTCGTCCGCCTCGACCGAAGTCTTCTCCTGCATCGGCGAGGGCTGTGCCTGGGCAGAATCCCCGCCCGCACCGGCCGCAGCCTCAGGCATCGCGCCGTCCGCTTTTGCTTCCATCGCCTTGGCACGAGCGCTTCGAGCAAATTTCAGCGCCTTCTCGCCAAACTCCGTCGAAGCTGTGAATTCAGCATGCCCGTGCTCTTCCCTGGCCTTCTCCAGATAGGCAACCGCGGCCGTGTATTCATAAGGCGCCAGTTTCTGGGCATCTGCGGACTCGGCGCCCTCCAGCTCGGCCTTGGTCTGCTGGATATATGAAATCGTCTGAATCGGGCCGCATCCGGTCAGACAGCCAAGAGCGGCCGCCAGAAGCGCCAGCGCTCCCCCGCGCTTCACCAATGTCAGCGGAAGACGTTTTTGGAAATCCATTGCGTTTCCCTCGCACATAACATGACACAGCCCCATAGGAGCCAATCTGGCACCAGCCGCACCTTCCGGCGGCGGGCGCGGGCCTCTATTCAGAGGTGAAACAGGCGTCAACCTGCCCACATGCCCATCTCTGAGAGAAGCAGGCCGGGGTTACTGCACCCTGGCAGAGACGACCGTGATGTTGTCGTCGCCCCCCCGCTCATTGGCCAAATCAATCAGTCCCTGGACAGCGGCCGCCAAATCGTCGCCCGAGGCCAAGCGCAAAATATCGTCCTCGCGCACCAGATTCGACATGCCGTCCGAACAGAGGATGAAGGTATCGCCCGGCTCGCAAACCATCCCCATCGCGTCCACCTGAACCGTCGGCTCAAAGCCAACTGAACGGGTGATGATGTTTTTGTAACGGCTCCGGCGCGCCTCTTCCGGCGTAATCATGCCCGCCCGGATCTGCTCATTGACGAGGCTGTGGTCCTCCGTGACCTGCTGCACGATGGGACCGCGAATCAGGTAAATGCGGCTGTCGCCTACATGAGCGAAAAAGGCGAAGTCCCCATGAATAAGGAGCGCGACCGTCGTCGTCCCCATGCCGGCCAGGCGCGGGTTCTCCTGAGCCGCCATGTAAATGTTGTAGCAGGCCGACTGGACCGCCTTCCGCATGACGGACGGAATCTTCGATTCGCGGATCGGGCAGTTTTCCTTCAGGGGAGAATCCGGTTTTTCCCAGGATTCCCGCAGAACGGAATCGACGGTTTCGACAGCAATTCGGGAAGCCGTGCCGCCGCCCGCGTGTCCGCCCATGCCGTCGGCAACAATGAAGAGCGAAATCTCCTCGTCGATCAGAAAGCTGTCCTCGTTATGTCCGCGCTTGCGGCCCGTGTCCGAAATGCCTTTGAAGGTGATTTGCATGATGTTTCCGGGGGAAAGAAAAAGGCCTGAAAAAAAAGCGGCGCACACTAGAGGCCGAGTCAACGGGAAGCAACCAAAAACCGACGCCTCTTCGTCCTGTAAAAGCTGTCTGGGCTGCGGCTGAACCGGCCCTGAACAGCTTTTATTTCTCAATGAGAAGCGGGCCTCCGATGCCGAAGGCCCGCCTTCTGTCAGCTCTGAAAGCTCATCCGCTCAGTGCCGCCCCTGCGATGCGGATGGCACCGGCCGTCAATGACCCAGCGTCGTGATGAAATATCCCGCCGCCACTGCCGTGCCGATGACGCCGGCCACATTGGGTCCCATGGCGTGCATCAGCAGGTAGTTGTTCTTGTTGTATCTGCGGCCCACGTCCTGGGAGACCCGGGCGGCCATGGGCACNNGCGTGCATCAGCAGGTAGTTGGAGGGGTTCTCCTTCTGACCTACATTGTGAGCAACCCGAGCCGCCATAGGCACTGCAGACACACCGGAAGCGCCAATGAGCGGGTTCAGTTTGTTCTTCAGGAACAGGTTCATGATTTTGGCCATGATCACGCCAGTTCCTGTGGACAGAGCGAAGGCAAAGACGCCGATGCAAATGATTTTGCCCGTCTGAAGCGTCAGGAATTTATCGGCTGTCATGGTGAGCCCGACGCTCGTGCCCAGAAAGACAGTGACGGCGTTCATAATTTCATTCTGAGCGGCCTTCACCAGGCGCTCCGTGACGCCGCACTCCCTGAGGAAGTTGCCCAGCATCAGCATGGCAATCAGCGCAGAGGCGGCGGGCACCAGAAGAATACAGAGGATGCAGACCACCACGGCAAAGCACAGGCGCTCGGCCTTCCCTACCTTGCGGAGCGACTGCATCTTAATCATCCGCTCATTCTTGGTGGTCAGGAGCCGCATGATGGGCGGCTGAATGAGAGGCACCAGAGACATGTAGGTGTAAGCCGCCACAGCAATGGGGCCGATGAGGGACGGGGCCAGTTTGCTGGCGGTGAAGATGGACGTCGGGCCGTCAGCGCCGCCGATGATGCCGATGGAAGCCGCCTCGCCCTGAGTGAAGCCCAGCGCCAGCGCAAGAATGAAAACCAGGAAGATGCCGGCCTGTGCCGCGGCGCCCAGAAGCAGCGTCTTGGGATTGGCAATCAGGGGCCCGAAGTCCGTCAGCGCGCCCACGCCCAGGAAGATGATGGGTGGGAACAGCTCCCACTGAATGCCCTTGGAAATGTAGTAGTAGAGCCCGCCCGGCTCGTAGCAGCCGCACCCGAGAGCTGTGCCCGTCTTCATGCACTCGGCAAATTCGGGCTGCGCGCACATAGCCACGCTGTCCGAGTTAATCACGCCGACGGTGGGCAGATTGGCGATGAGCGCGCCGAAGGCGATGGGCACCAGGAGCAGCGGCTCGTACTGCTTCACGATGGCGAAGTAGAAGAGCACCAGAACCACCAGCCACATGAGGAGCATGCCCGGCTGAATGAGCGTGAAGCCCGTGTCCCTGAAGAATGCGAGCAGTGCATCAAGCATTGGAAAGCCTTTCTGAAGCGGAGAGCGGGGTGCGCCTGGACTGCGGCAGGCACGGGCGAGGAAGGCCCGACATGACGGCCTGTTTCATCCCGCCGTGCGCAGTCCCCGCGGCCTTCACAGCCGCGGGGGCTTCGGAGGCGCCCTTCATCTGGAGCCGAGCGCTCAGGCGATGGTGATGAGAGTGGAGCCCTCGTCCACCGCTGCGCCCTTCTGAACGAGAATCGAAGCAACCTTGCCCGCCTTGGGCGCGTTGACCGGCGTGTTCATCTTCATGGCTTCGAGTGTGATGAGCAGGTCACCTTCCTGAACGGCCTGACCTTCCTTCACATGAATGTCGATGATGGTCCCGGACAGAGGCGAGGGCACCGGTTCGCCGGCAGAAGCGGGCGCGGGAAGAGCGGCCGGAGCGGGGCTGGCGGCAGGAATGACCGCGGGCTGGACGGCCGCAGGCACCGGCGCGGGGGCAGCCTGGACGGGCTGCACGGTCTGAACAGCCGGCTGCAGGACAGGAACGGGCTGACTGCCGTCGAGGGTCTCGACGAGAACATCATAGGTTTTGCCATCGACGGTGATGCGGAGATGCTGAGTAGCCATTTGAAGAAGACCTCACTGCCGGGGATGCGCCCGGCGGATGTGCCCGGTCCGCCTCGGGAGCGGCGCGGGGGCTGATAGGGCATCCATGGAACGAAGCGCCGCGGTGAGCGGACGCCGCCGTCCCTGAGCCATGGGAAAAAGGATTTTTTTGGGGATGGGGGACAGACTCCGGACGAAGCGGAGGAAGCAGCGAGCGTCCACCCGCGTTCAGACGGTCAGGCTCTGCAAGTCAGCTTCTGAAGGAAGCCGAAGAGAGATGCTGGGCGACACGCCCCTCGCGGGCCCACGTCATGTCCACCGGCCGGACATTCAAAATGCGGTGCGGACGGCCATCGAGCACCGCGGCCACGGCAGCCGCGATAACGGCCAGCGGAATGTCATCTGCAGCCGAGGCAACAGGCAGGACCACGCCGTCCGGAACGCGCTCAACGCTGACGACTCTGTGCGGCGCATTGCCCATCACAGCTTTGGCGGCTGCCACAAAAACAGCGGCGGGTATCTCGACAGGGCTGACCGAAGCAGCAGCCGCAGGAGTTGGAACAGCGGCAGCGGTCGGAGGAGGAAGCTGAGCGGCAGCAGCGGCCGCGGGCGTGGAGGCTGTCAGCTTTTTCGCGTCCGCGGCCTGCTTGGCAGCGGCGGCCTTCTTGGCGTCGATAGACTGGAAGACGCGTCCCATCAGCTCGCAGATGAGCCAGAGGACGGCCAGCGTCAGAAAGACGATGCACAGGCCCACACCCAAAAACTGGAAGGCCTCGCCCCAGGTCAGCGTCCCCGCCGCGATGGAGCGGTCTGCCAGTTTAATTGCCTGGGCCGCGTTTTCGGCCGGCTGCGCGGCGGTCTGGCTGGCAGCGATGGAAAGAAGCGTGCTTGTCAGATTCATAGGGCGATGTTCCCGTGTTTCTTGGCGGGGCGAGCCTCGCGCTTGTTGATGGTGTTCCGCAGGGCCAGCGACAGAACTGCCCGGCTCCGGCTGGGTTCAATGACGTCGGTCAGCTGACCGGACTCCGCGGCCTGCCAGGGCGAAAGGAACGTCTTTCGATATTCGCCCATCAGCTCCGCAGCCCGTGCCTTGGGGTCGGCACATTCCTTCAGCTCTTTCCGATAGAGGATGTTGATGGCGCCCTCCTCGCCCAGAACCGCGATTTCGGCACAGGGCCAGGCGAAGACCATGTCGGCGCCCATCTCTTTGCTGTTCATGGCCATGTAGGCGCCCCCGTAGGCCTTGCGGACGATGAGCGTGATTTTGGGCACCGTGGCCGTGGTCCAGCTGAACAGCATTTTGGAACCGTGCCGGATGATGCCGCCCCGCTCCTGGGCCACGCCGGGAAGGAAGCCGGGGACATCCACCAGCGAAATCAACGGAATGTTGAAGGCGTCGCAGGTCTGAATGAACCGCGCGGCCTTGTCCGCTGCGTCGATGTCCAGCGTGCCGGCCTTGAACATGGGCTGATTGGCGACGATGCCCACCACCATGCCGTCCAGGCGGGCAAAGCCCACAATCATGTTGCGGGCAAACAGCGCCTGAATCTCGAAGAAGCTGCCCTTGTCGAAAATGCCGTCGATGACCCGGCGCATGTCGATGGGCGCCTTGGGGTCGGAGGGCACGGCCTCGTCCAAATCCGCGTTGGCCGTCAGGTCCAGCGTCAGCGAGGGATGATTCGGCGGGTCGCACAGGTTGTTGGGCGGCAGGTACTCCAGAAGCCGCTTGGCGATGCGCAGGGCGTCCGCGTCGTCTTCCGCCACGAAATGCACATTGCCGCTGACGCTGGCGTGCATCACGGCGCCGCCCACTTCCTCGGGCGTGCACTGCTGCCGCGTGACCGCTTTGATGACCTCAGGCCCCGTGATGAACATCTGGGCGTGCGACTTGGTCATAATGATGAAGTCCATCAGAGCCGGTGAGTAGGCAGCCCCGCCGGCGCAGGGGCCGGCGATGATGGCAATCTGGGGAACCACGCCGGAAAGCAGAATGTTCTGGCGGAAGACCCGGGAATAGCCGGTCAGTGCATCCACACCTTCCTGAATGCGGGCGCCGCCGGAGTCATTGATGCCCACGACGGGGATGCCGCAGCGGCCGGCGTAGCTCATGGCCTCGACGATTTTGTTGGCGTGGACCTCGCCCAGCGTGCCGCCGCTGACCATGAAATCCTGGCTGAACATGGCCACGGGCTGGCCGGCCACCTGCCCGACGCCCGTGACGACGCCGTCGCCCGGCATCCGCTTCTTCGCCATGCCAAATTCCTTGGCGTGGTGATGCGCGTAGGCCCCCATTTCCTGGAACGTGTCCGCGTCAAAAAAAGCGGCGATGCGCTCCCTTGCCGTCATGCGGCCTTCAGCGCGGCGCCTGGCAATTTTATCCTCGGAGGCGAGGGCCTTCACTTCGTCCCGGCGGGCCTGCAGCGCGTCCATGCGCTCTTTGGCAATCGTCATTTTCGGGTTTCCTCACGCTGCCCCGTCCCGCGTCCAAGCGCGCGGCGGGTCTGAAATCTGTCGTCCATCGGCACCAAAATCAGAGGGGGCCGCCTTTCAGGAGCCGCCGTTTTTGCCGCACAGCTCCACCAGAACACCGGAAGCGGATTTGGGATGGACAAAACCGACGCATTTGCCGCCGGCGCCGGGTCTGGGAACGCTGTCGATGAGCCGGGCCCCCGCGCTGCCGATGCGGTTCAAATCGGCAGCCACGTCATCCGAGGCAAAAGCCACGTGGTGCATGCCCTGCCCCCGCTTCTCCAGAAACGCGGCGACGCCCGTGTTCCCTTCGAGCGGCTCCAGAAGCTCCAGAGACATGCTGCCGAAGCGAAAAAAGGCGGTGCGCACGTGCTGGTCCTCGACCGTCTCGATGCCGTCGCAGGGACGCCCCAGAAGCCGCTCAAACAGGGGAACAGACTCGTCCAGACTCGCAACTGCGATCCCGATGTGGTCGATGTGCTGAATCATAAGGCGCTCCGACGCCGGCAGCGGCGGGGACGCGGCACAGATGCTCTTCACAGTCCAACCACGCGGTCCTTTCCAGAGGCGCGCCGCCGATTTTTCGTCAAGCGCCCTCTCGGCCCGGACCGTCCGTCCCTGCTGAAAAAGGCGCGCGCCCCTAGCAGTGTGCCCTTGAAACTTCCAGCCCCCAATTGTCTGCTTTGCGTCTCGCCGCCTCCGCCCTGAACAGCCCCGAAAATACCCGAAAAGTCATCTTGACTTGCGGACGACTTTCGACTATGGGCGCCCCGCTTTTTCGCGGAACCTTCCCGTTCATCGGGGGCGTAGCTCAGTTGGGAGAGCGCAGCGTTCGCAATGCTGAGGTCGCGGGTTCGATCCCCACCGCCTCCATCCTCCAAAGGAAAAGCCTCACACAAGAAAGCCCCTTCACCTTCGCGGTGAAGAGGCTTTTTTCATTTCCGGGCCGTCTCAAAAAACTGCCGGCTGGCTGTGCCGCTAGCTTTTTTTGCGTCCGAAGAGGCTGAGGCCGCCGCCCAGGAATGTCGCGCCCGCGAAGACAGCCGCAATCAGGAGCGTCACGATGGAGGCCCGGTAGTCGTTGCTGGCAATCAGATAGAAGCCATCCAGCACCACGATGACGACCGCGCCCAGGCCGGCGCCCACGGGAACCAGCGACATCTTCTGCCGCGGAACCTGAGGAAGGATGTCCTTGCTGGTCAGCAGCGTGATGGCGCCGATGGCCAGCGTCGCCATGACGAACGCCAGCATGTTGGGGACGCCGTATCCGCCCACGTCCAGCCCCGATTCCGGGTCCTGATAGGTGTACCAGGGAACGATGGAGGTGAGGGCCAGGGCCACGGCCGATCCGGCGCTGACGCGCTGAAACAGAGGCAGCTGCATGAACTGGCGCCACAGCTCCCGCATCATTTCCAGCGGGTCGTTGGGCAGGCCGTTCAGATTGCCGCTGTCAAACTCGGAGACGGGCGCGCTCTCCCCGTAGCGATACTCCTTGCCGTCGGCCGTCTTCATAATCGGCGCTTCGGCCTTCTTCGCGGGGGGCTCATCATCCTCCCAGTACTGCGCGTACTTGCTGACGTATTTTCCCTGACCGTCACCCGCTCCGGAGCTGTTCTGCTTTGGCGCGGGAGGCTCCGACGGCTCGTCCGCATCACCATCAGAATCGACGGGCGGCCTGCGGCGCTTCTTGGGGCGAGCGCCTTCGTCCCCCCGGTCCCGATGATGCGGATGGCCCCCGGGCGGACGCTTTTTGTGAGGCCGAGCAGAGGCCGCCGGAATGATGGCGTCATCCGGTGCGTCGTCGTCGGGCGCGTTCTGGCCCATGGCAATCAGGTCTTCATCAAGGACGGCATCGCATTTCGGGCAGAAACTCGTTCCGTCAGGACATACGGTTCCACAGTTGGGGCATTTCATGGCGCGGCGCTTGTTGGCCGAGGCCGCCTGAGGCGTCAATCCGGTTTTTCCCTGATTTTCCGCAGGATTTTCGGGGCTTCACCGACTGCGGCGGACGAGAATGAGCAGCACCTGATTCCGGCCATCGCAGCGGCGTGATGCGGGCGCAGGCCTCCCGGAGTCCGTTGCCCCCCGCGCGCCATCCAGAGTAAGGCGCGCCGCCTTTTCAAACCTGCCCCCTCCCGGGGCTTCAGACGCGCCCGGGCTGAGCGGCTGAGCCAATTCCAAAAGACGCATCGAGACATCACCAATGAAACTCAAACAGAAACCAGAGGATTTCACGGTCACCGAAAGCTGGCGGTTCGACAAGTCGCTCAGGGGCGAGTGGCGCGTTTACGCCATGGACAAGCAGAAGCTGTCCACCTTCGACGCCATCGACAGGATTTCCCGCGCGTTCGACGTCCCCAAAACCCGTTTTTCGTTCTGCGGGCTCAAGGACAAGCAGGGCCGCACGCGCCAGCTGATTGCCGTCCGCGGCGCCGACGTGGAGATGCAGGAGCCCGATCTGCGCCTCAGCTATCTGGGCCGGACCAAAGAGCCGCTGTCCGCCGCCAACACCACCTCCAACCGATTCGGCGTCACCGTCCGCGCCCTGACGCGCGAGGAGACAGCCCAGCTCCCCGGGGCCGTCGCGGACGTCAACCGCATGGGCGTCATCAATTATTTCGACAGCCAGAGGTTCGGCTCGCTGAAGCACGGCCAGGGATTCATCGCCAAACAGCTCATCGACGGCGATTTTGAAGGCGCCCTCCACAGCTATCTGGCGACGCCCTCTCCCCTCGACAAAACCTACGACGCCAAGATCAAGGCCTTCTGGCGGGACCGCTGGGGTCAGTGGAAATACCGCTGCACCATTCCCGGGTCGGAAAAATACGAAAACATCATCCGCATCCTCAGGCGGGACCCGGAGGATTTTCTGGGTGCCTTCCTGCGCATCGACCCCAAATATCGGGCGCTCCTGGTCTTCACCTATCAGTCCTACATCTGGAACGAGGGCGTACGCCGCTACCTGATGGACTTCCTCCACGGCCAGTCGCTGATCGCGCTCGACTATCAGGCGGGCAAGCTGCTCTTCCCCCGGGAGATGACCGCGGAGCAGACGGAGGCGCTCAGGAAGACCACCTTCCCGCTGCTGGCGCCGGAGACGACCATCAGCGATCCGCACATCCGCAAAGCAGTGGACTGGGTTCTGGGCAGAGAGAGGCTGACGCTGGACCGCCTGCGCGTTCCGGGAACGGAGCAGATTTTCTTCCGCCACGAGGAACGTCCCATCGTCATGTATCCGGGGAGCCTGATGCTGGGCGCGCCCCACCGCGACGAGCTGAACGAGGGCCTCTGGAAAGTTTACCTGGGCTTCACGCTGCCGCCGGGCGCCTACGCCACGCTCACGGTCCGCAGACTGTTCTCGTTCACCGAACAGGAAAACCGCGAGCAGCTTCCCGAGACAGCGGCGGACGAGGATCTGGGCGGCGAGATTGAGCTCCTCGGACCGGACGGCGCCGTTCGTCACAGGGAAGCGCTGAAAAAACAGCCGAAGCACGCTCAGGCGCCCGCCGCGCATGACAAACAGGACAAAAGCAATGAGCCGCCCAGACCCAAAAAGGAAAAGCATCAGAAGCGGCACGCCATGCAGGCCGCGCTGACTGCCCAAAAGCTGGCCCAGGGCATGACGCCGGAAGCCATCGCCGCAGAGAGCAAGGCCCCCGGCTTCCGCGCCATGCAAAAGCTCAAAAAAGCGGCCAAAGCCGCGCGGCGCGCTCAGGCGCAGACAGCGGGCTGCAAAACGAAGCGCTGAAATCGCCGCACCAGTTTCAATGCCCCGCCGATGCCCCCGGATTAACGGCGCAGCCGAAAACGAACGGGCACGCTGACGCACTGCTTCCGCGCCAAAGGGCCAAAGGGAGAGGCCGACTCCACGACACAGGCCGCGGCGCCGTCCAGCAGAGGTGAACCTGACGTGCGGACGAGCTCAACGCCGCCGGCGCGGCCATCCTCGCCAATGCAGAAGCGAATTTCGGCCACGCCCTCGATGCCTCTGCGCCGCGCCTGACGCGGATAGCACGCACCGGAGGCAGCGGCCGAAAGCCTGGCGGCAATCATGGACAAGGCGCGGGAGGCCTCATCCACATCATTTGCTCCGGCCCCGCCAGGGATGCCCGCCGGCGAACCTCTCCCGGACGCCACACCCTCAGGAAGACCTGTTTGGCCCATTCCGGAAGCGGACAGCGCACCTTCGCTGCTGCTGGCACCACTTTCGGAGGGCCTGTCCCCGTCCCCGTCAGAACTCCCGGACGCCGCCAGTCCGTCAGAAACTGCCTCACCGCGCGGCAAATCATCCGCTTCGGGAGCTTCCGGAGGTTCCGGCTCGTCCGAAGCGCCAATTTCGGGAGAAGCCGTCTCAGCCGGCGCCGTGGGAAGGATTTTCTGAGGCACAGCCACAGGCCGGCTGGTCCGCTTCTGTCTTCGCGGACGCCTCACGGCAGGTGCAGGACGCGGTGTTCTGTCCTCGTCAACGGATGCGGCGGATGAAGTTTCCGCTGGCTCAGGCGCAGGCGTGCCTTGGCCGTCCGGAACGTTCTGCACGTCCGCCGCCCCGCCCTCACTGTCCTGCCGGCCCAGCGGCTCACCGCGCCGCACCTGGCCCAAAGGAGAAGACCGAACGAGATCGACCTCCACTGCGGCCGTCATCGGCATTTGCGGCACCTGCGGCCGCACGGGCTCCCGCGGCGTCTTCTCTGCGCCGGCAGACATCGCTGCCATCGCCACGCACACAGTCAGCAGCGCCGCATGCACTCCGGCCGAGACGCCGAAGGCCGCCAGCATGGCAATGGTTCCGCGGCGCATCTGTCAGCCTGGAGGCCACCCCATCTGCCGCCCGCCCAGAAGATGGACGTGCAGATGAAAAACCGTCTGGCAGCCGTGGCTGTTGCAGTTGATGACCGCTCGATACCCCGACTCGGCGAACCCCTTGTCCCGGGCAATTTTCGCCGCCGTCTCCAGAAGATGCCCCACTATCGCGCCGTCATCCGGTCCCAGCTTGTCCAGCGAGGCGATGTGCTTCTTGGGCAGCACCAGAAAATGCGAGGGCGCCTGGGGAGAAATGTCGGCGATGGCGAAGCAGACGTCGTCCTCGTAAATCCTCGGCGACGGAATCTGGCCGTCGCGGATGCGGCAAAACAGGCAGTCATCGGTCATGTGCGTGCGTTCCTTTCCCAAACAAAAATTCGTCACTCTTCCGGCAGCTCGGAGGGCTTGGGCGGGGCGGAAGAATCGGCCGGCTGCGATTTGTCGCTGAACAGCTGAAACCGGCTCTGGAAATCGCGCGCCGAATAGACGCCCTGGCGCTTCAGAAGATGATTCCGAGCGGCGACCTCAATGATGGTCGTCGTGTTTCTGCCGGGGCGGACGGGCAGCGTCAGAAAGGGAACGGACACACCGAGAAGATTGTACTGGCGGTCCACGATGCCCAGCCGGTCGTATTCCTGGTTCGCATCCCAATCGACCAGCTCGATGACCAGATCGATTTTCTTGGTGTCCCGGACAGAGGCCGCGCCGAACAAATCCTTGATGTTGATGATGCCCAGCCCGCGAATCTCCATGTGGTGCTGAATCATGTCGGAGCAGCCGCCGAACACCTCATCGCCGACGCGGCGGATGCGGACCACGTCGTCCGCCGCCAGCCGATGGCCGCGCATCACCAGGTCGAGAGCGCACTCGCTCTTGCCGATGCCGCTCTTGCCGAAAATGAAAATTCCCACGCCGTAAACATCGACCATCTCGCCGTGCTTGCAGATGCTGGGCTGAAATTCCTTTTCCAGCCACGACTCAGCCGCGTCGATGAAATCGCCGGAGGGAAGTCCCGTGCAGAGGAGCGGAATGCGCTCCAGCTTCGCCATCTGCACCATCTGCGGCGGAGGCACCTGGCTGCGCGACACCACAAGGCACGAAATCCGCGCCTCAAAAAGGGACTTGAACAGCTCCTGCCGCGCCTCCGCGGGAAGGACGGCGATGAACTCCATCTCCTGCCCGCCGAAAACCACAATCTGGTCGGCGTGAAGCCCGTCTGCCTCATGCTTTTGCAGGAGATTAGTCAGGAGCAGGCCCGGCTTCAGGACCTTGGGGATGCTGATGGGATGCTTCAGCCCGCCCTCGCCCATTTCCAGCTTCAGCTGGAGCGCGTCCCCCATGTCGCCCAGAAAATCCTCGACGGTAATCGTCCTCATCGTTCGTCGCTCCGGACAGGCATCCGCGCTCCCGTGCCTTAAGACCTGGAGTCTTCCGCCGCGATGATGTCGTAAATCGCCTTGGAGTCCTTCGCCTCAAGGATGGAGTTTCGGAACGCGGGACTTTTGAAGATGCGGCTGATGCGGGCCAGCGCCTTCAAATGGATGCCGGCCGAATTTTCGGGGGCCAGCAGCGCGAAGAACAGATGCGTTGGTTTTCCGTCGATGGAATTGAAATCGACGCCCGGCTTCGACACGCCAAAGGCAGCGACCAGGCTGTTCAGGCCGCTGACCTTCCCATGAGGAATGGCCACACCCTCGCCAATTCCCGTCGATGACAGGTGCTCCCTGTCCATCAAAATCAGCGAAAGCTCCTCGCGGTTGAGCGTCGGCACCCGTTTTTGAAGCAGTTCACTCAGCTCGGAAACAAGGCCGGCTTTGTCGGTGGCTGCGAGTGAACTGACGACTGATTCTGGTGCAAGGAACTCGGTGATTTTCATGGCGGCTGCGCCTAGCCCGGCCCTGTGATGGGGTCAAGGCGACATGCCCCGCGCGGGCGGAGCGGTTGTACATGCGTCCAAATGCCAATGACGCTCTGAAAGCGGCGGGAGAAATCGTCCGGAACGGACGCTCCGGAAGACCTCTCGCGCGGAACTTTTCCGGCCTTTCAGCCCCCTCCGGCCGGACAGGAAATTTCAGACAGTGCGCCCGGCTGGCAGCACGCGGCGGATATTCCCTGAAAGCGGCACACGCGCCGCCAAAGCCGGCATCGGAGGAACAATTCAGAACCCCGAGGTGAGAACCAGCGGGACCTCCAGGCTGAACGGCTCGCCCTCGAAGGAGGGGAAGAGAATGCGCCTCGCGCTCATCTTCAGGCAGCTGCCGATGACAGCCCGGTCGATGTCTTCCCGGTCGATGGATGCCTGCGTGACCATGCCGGAACTGCCGATGGTCAGCGTCAGACGGATTTTCCCGCCCTTGAAGCCCGGATTGCGCCTCAGCTCCTGCTCGGTGCACGCCTGAAACGCCTTCTGGTTGTTGGCGATGACCCTGGCCATCACTTCCTGCGAGAGAGCCGGCGTTCCGTCGAGGCCCGGAGAGGAGTTGCCGATGTTTCGCCGGGCTATCGGGCCGGAGGAAAGGACTTTGTCGCCGCTCCTGTAGATGGCGAGCGCCCGCTCCGCGTCCGTCTGCGCCTTGCCGAAATCAATCGAGGCGCTCGACGCCATTCCCTCACCGCCCATGCGGCCGTGGGCATCCAGCTCACTGCCGCCCGCCATCGCCACGCCGTCGGGAACCTCGAGTTTGAGAACAGCCGGATTTTTGGCTGAAGCCGACGGCTTTCGCTTTTTGCGGGCCTTGCGCAGGCGCTGAACTTTCTCCTGCTCCTTCTGGTCACTCGTCTTTTCGACGCCCAGCAGCTTTTCGCGCAGGCCGGAGAAACTCTCGGAAACCTCTTCGAGCGCGGAGACCTCCACCGTCTCCGTCGTTCCTGTCTCCGTATCGAAATAGGTCTGCTCCACCGTGATTTGGGACAGCGCGAAGACGATGCCCACCGGCAGGCCGACAAACAGGGCGATGAAAAGGGCAATTTTCCAGGGGGGGTTCCGCTGGCGCTGGGTCATGCCCGCCTCAATCATAAAAAAGCGCGTCTGCTCGCCCACCTCGAAGGTCGGCGAGCTCAGGTCCGCGCTCGAAACAGAGGCGAAAACGTCTTCACCGGCAGAGGACGCACCCGCGCTGTTCCCGCTCTCGGCGGCCATCAGCGCGGCAAAGGGGTCATCCGCTTCCTGAGTTCTGGCCGCACCGGCGCTCTTCTTTTTCGAGGCCGGCTGCGCCTTCGACTGCTCCGCTTCTTCGGCCATCAGGGCCGCGAAGGGATCAGCCGCCGCACCGGTACCTGACCTGCCCTTGGCCGGAGCACTGGCCGCCTTCTTCTGAGGCGCAGCATGATGGCGGGCCTCGCCGAACCAGTCGTCCTCGCCGTCGTCCTCACTGGCGGCAGCCTCGGCGGGAACAGGCGGCGGCAGCTCAAAAAACGCACTGAAAGCGGCCACCTGAGAAGCGCGCGTCCATCCGGACATGCCCGCCTTCCAGACCAGCGTCTCGCGGGTGAGCCGCCCGGAATCCCGGAGGGAACAGAGCTCGTCTTCCGAATAAGGCCCTGCCTGAGCGCCATTGAGCACCAGGTAGAATCCGTTGAGCTGAGTCTTCTCGGCCGTCATCGCCGTCGCCTCCGCCGCCTGCCTCCCGGAGCGGCGTCCGTGTCGGCCCGGGACGAACAAAACACACAAAAAATGAACGCGGAAATGAGTCCGGCGGCCTCCCTCCCATGGAAAAGCCGCCGCCGATTCTCCCTCACAGGTCTCCGCAAAAAAGGGCGGGCCTCTTAGGGGGCTATTGGCGCAGGGTCAACGGGCCAATCTCCCGCGCCACGGGCACAGAGCGCATGGTGCCGACGCTGTGCGGGGCGCCGCATCCTCAGGCAGTGGAAGGTCCCCCGCCGCGCTCATCATCGTCACCGTCATTGCCTGACAGCAGCCGGCGCAGACGCGCCTCATCCGGACGCACGAGAACCGTCTTTTCCTGCGAATAGACCACCGCACCGGGGACGCCCTTCTTCTGACGGCGCACATATTTGACCAGCGTCCAGGACACCTCCCCCGCACCGCCGCCCGCCAGGTCCGAAAAACGGAGGGCCAGCTGAAGCGCATCCCGGCGCGTCTCCTCCTTCATCTGCTCATTGCGTTCGAGGGGGACCACCACATGAGAGCCGGGAACGCCCCGCGCGTGCATCCAGATGTCGCAGCCTTTAGCACAGCCAAAAGTGAGCGCGTCGTTGTGCCGGGCGCTCTTCCCCGTCCAGATGCGCTGGCCTGCCGCGGAGCGATATTCACGGAACGGCAGCGCCTTGCCCGACCCTCTGGCGCGCCCATGGCGGGGCTGAGTCCGCGACGCATTCAGGCCGCCGCGCCCGTCCTCGTCGGCCCGCGCATGCGGCGCGCCCACTTCGAGTGCCGATGCCTCCGCAGCGTCCTCCCGCGCCGCCTGTTCCATCTTCTGCCTGAGCGACGCCGCGGACGCCTCCAGTTCAGCCACGCGCGCCGCGGCCCTGGTCCTGCCGCCCGACAGCCGCCTGTATTGGCGATAGGCGGCCTCCACCTCCTGCCGGGGCGTCAGCGCGGGATTTAGCGTCAGCACTCTCTGGCGAATCCCGTCCTCGGCGTATTCCGTCACCTGAACCTGCCGGTCGCCTCGGCGGATGCGGTCCATGACGGACTTCAAAAGCTCGCCCCTCTGCCGGAATTCGTCGGCCCGCTCCGTTCTGGCCAGGTCCCCTCTGGCGGCATCCAGCGCCCGAAGCGTCTTTTTCAGACGTGCGCGCAGCGGACCCAGAATCTTCGCCTGAGCTTCCTGACGCCGCTGCGCCGCCTCCCGGGGCCGATAGAACGCCTGAATGGCCTCAGAAACGCCGATGAGACCCGCCGCCTCGTCAAAGCGCACCGGTTCGCTCTCCCGCTCGGGGAGGGGCGTCACGGGCGGCTCATAGGGCGCGCCCGGCTGAAGGCGCCGCGCCGCAGACGAAGAAGGGGCCGCCGTCCCCAGAATCACCCCCCGCTCATCGAGCAGAAACAGGTTGCCGTGCCGTCCGGTGAGCTCGGCCACGAGCGCCGTCTTCTGCCCATGCGCCGAAAATTCCAGGCGCACAGCCCGCTCCCCTTCGAGCTGAGACACAGACAGAAGTTCCGCTCCCAGAAGCCGGCTGCGCAGGAGCCCCTGAAAGGAAAAAGGCGTCTCCGGGCCCTCCTCGCGCTCATCCGCGAGGCATATCCGCGTCCGGCCGCTGTCGGTGCAGAGAAAAATCCGCAGGCTCTTTCCGGGACGGCGGACCTCGATGAAGAGGCGCCGCGGCGTGGTGAGGCGAATCTTCTGCACAAAGCCGCCCGCGGCCTCCCCGGCCAGAAGGCGAACGACCAGCCCAATTTCCAGACGGTTCAGACTCATCAGCAGCTCCCGCCCAACACCTCAGCGCCAGACGGCGATGAACTCCAGCCCGTCGGCGGCAGCGGCCAGAGGCGCCTCTTTGGCGGTCCAGCTTCCGGCAAGTCCAAGAGCGCGCGCGGCCGTCTGGAAATGACACATGGCGATGCCCGCATCGATGAGGGCGAAATCCGCCTCAACGACCCGCTGAGCGCTCTTCATCCACGTGCTTCGGCGGACAAACAGCTCAAAGCGCCGACCGCCGCAGGTCCGCACGATGCGCCATTCCTGCGCATTAGCTGCCGACGGCGCGAGGCGCACGCACTCCAGAACCTGAAAAGCGGTCTCCCCCGCCATGGTCTCCGTCAGAGGACGGCCCGGCGCCGTGTCAAAAAACAGCTCGGACGCGGGCTTCCTTTTGGGGGAACCGGCAAAAAAGCGCATGGCTCTGTCGTGAAGCGCGCGGGCAGGCGTGTGTTCGCCCACAGCGACGACGCAGGGAACGCGCTCGTCCTCGCCCAGACGAAGTTCCCGGGAAAAAACGTCTCTCGAAAAGGAACCGCCCAGCCAGCAGGTGCCCAGCCCCAGAGCGGTGGCTTCCAGAACCAGCGTTTCCAGAGCGAAGCCCAGATCTGTCAGCGACTTTTTCTCCGGACGAATCGCTCCGGCCAAAAACGCGGGCGCCCCGCGAACGACGCCGTAGGTGGCCCGGTTCGTCAGAGCCGCGGAACCGCTTTCATCTTTCTGGAGCAGCTCGATGCGCAGGTCAGAGCCAAAGGGCGTCTCCATATCGGCCATCACCTGGCGCAGAGCGGCCGCCTCGTCCCTATTCAGAGGCCTGCCCGTATAGGAGCGCCACGAAGTCCGGCTGCGAATGGCCTCCAGCAGTCTCTCGCCGGCGCCGTCAGGTGTTTTTGGTGCCGCATCCCCCTGATTTTCCACCGCTTTTTCCCCTTCACCCATTCATTTTTTCTCCCATGCGCGCCCCACACGCACCGGCGGTCTGACGGCTCTCTTTCAGCACATCATCCACAGCTTCCCCGATGCGGCGTCTGAACACGGCCTTGTCGAACATCTCGGCCCGGCGCCGGGCCGCGGCCGGGTCAAAATTCCGCCACGAGGCCTCCATGCGCTCCACGGCGCTTTTCAGCGCGTCTGCCGTCTGCTCCCCAAAAAAGAGCCCCGTCGCCTCAGCCGCATTTTTTCCATCGTCGGCCAGGCCGATGACCGTCTCCAGCGCGCCCCCTTTGCCAAAGGCGATGACAGGGCGCCCGGCGGCCTGAGCCTCAAGCGGCGTGATGCCCGCGTCCTCCTCCCCCGGAAAAATCAGCGCCCGCGCGCCTTCATACAGCCGGGCAATCTCCTCATCGGACGCGCCGTCAATGAAGGTGATGCTGTTCTGCCCCTTTGCCAGACGGCGCAGGCGCGCCTCCTCGGGACCATGGCCGACGATTTTCAGGGGAAGCCCCAGAGAGGCGAAGGCTTTCACCGCCAGATCCGTCCGCTTGTAGGGAACGAAGGCCGTCACCATCAGGTAGTAGTCCCCCGTCTGGGACAGCGGCCTGGGCTGAAAGCGGGAGACATCCACGGGCGGCGGAATGACGAGCGAATCGCGGCCATAGCGGCGGCGAATGCGCCGGGACACATTGCGGCTGTTGGCAATGAACACGTCCGCCCGGTGCGCGCTGGCCTCCTCCCAGACGCGCCAGAACGGAGCGATGGCCGACGCCGCCAGGCGCGTGACCGGACCCGCCGCGTCCCTGCCGAAGTATTCCGTGAACGACTCCCAGACGTAGCGCATGGGCGTGTGGCAGTAGCAGATGTGGGGCGTTCCGCAGGGGACCACCACGCCCCGGGCCACGCAGGACGACGACGACAGGACCAGATCGAAACCCCTGAGATCGAAGCTCTCCGCCGCGTGGGCAAACAGCGGCCAGAAGCGGCGGTGATGGCGGCGGGCGCCGGGAATCCGGTCGATGAAGCTGGGATGGATGCGCATCCTTTCGATGGCGGGCGAACAGCTCCCCGGCTCGTGGACCAGCGTGAACAGGTCAGCCTCGGGGAAGAGCTCGCAGAAAGCCTCCAGGACGCGCTCGCCGCCGCGCATCGACACCAGCCAGTCGTGGACTAAGGCGACGCGCATCAGCTTTCCGTCCCAAGCGGCCCACGGGGATGCGGCGGCCTGTTGACGGGGTAGGGCGGCTCCCGGCCGTCCAGCACTGCCAGCACATTGGCGAAGGCTTTTTCGCCCATGATGGCGCGCGTCCGGAGCGTCGAGGTTCCCAGATGCGGAACGAGGAGCGCGTTGGGCGCCTTCAGCAGGTCGGGATGCACCTTGGGCTCGTTCTCATAGACGTCGAGAGCAGCACCGCCCAGATGCCCGGACAACAGGGCCTGGGCCAGCGCCGCCTCATCCACCACCGGCCCGCGCGAGGTGTTCACCAGAAGCGCACCCTTTTTCATCTGCGCGAGAGCGGAAGCGTCCAGAAGGTGGCGCGTCTGAGGCGTCAGCGGGCAGTGCAGCGTCACCACATCGCTCGTCGCCAGAAGCGTCCTGAGGTCCATGCGCACGGCCCCCAGCTCGGCTTCTTTCTCCGCCGTCAGCGGCGTCCGCGTGAAATAGGCGATGCGCATTCCAAAGGCCCGCGCCCGCTGAGCCACGGCCTGACCGATGCGCCCCATGCCGATGATGCCCAGCTGAGCCCCGCGAAGCAGAAGTCCCAGATGCGCCTTGGGCGCCCAGCCGCCGAAACGGCCGGCCCTGAGTTCCGCCTGCGACTCATCGAGGCGCCTTCCCGCGGCCAGCATCAGCGCCATCGCCAGGTCCGCCGTGGAATCCGTCGTGGCTTCCGGCGTGTTGGCCGCCCAGATGCCCAGCTCGGCGGCAGCCTGAAAGTCGATGTTGTTGAAGCCAACGGCGTAGTTGGCCACCACACGAACGCGCGGACCGGCTGCCTCCAGAAGCGCCCTGTCGATGGGGTCGTTGAGCATGGAGACCACCGCGTCCGCCTGCCGAAAACCGTCCAGAAGCTCCTCGCGCGTGGCCGGCCGCTCATCGGGACCGATGATGAAACGGACCTTGCCGGCGGCCGTCGCCATGGCCTCCTCGGGGACAGCCCGCGTGATGAAGACGGTCGGCAGCTCTCTCTGTTCCATGAGAATCCTTTCCCTTCACTCCGGAAGTCAGGCCGAAGCCCGCTGCTGCTAATTGACGAAATGGGCATTGGCGAACCCCGCGGGCGCGCCGCACCGCTGATCCTCACAGCCGCCGGTCAGAATATCGTCCTCCATCCCCGGCTGCTCCGTGAACCTCAGTCCCATTCCCCGCAGCGTCCCCTTGCCCTCCTCTGCCTCCTCACCAAAGGACAGGTAACAGAGGTAGCGGACCTTGGCGCTCAGCGTCAGTTCCTCGCGGGTGACGGGGGACACAAAGGTGACTTCCACCTTGCTGCCGATGCGGCAGGGCTGGCTCGTCTCGATGAACATGCCTCCCTCGGAAATGTTTCGGGCGATGCCGCGGGAAATCCCCTCGTCGCCGGACACATAGACAGGAAAGGCCATATCGAAGCGCACCGAGGCGCGTCTCTCACTGACTGTGCTGTTCATAACTGCCTCCTCATTAGAAGTCGGCCTGCCGATTACTCTGTATTTTTATGTGGTCAAAAATTCGACATTCTCTCAAATTCTTCACCCGCGGTCTGCCAATGTGACGGGTTCCCCCGAAAATCCCTGTCTGCGGAGGCCGAAAGTCCAAAAAATAACAGAAAACGACTGAACTCATGTCACCCATCACCGCTTGCCCAGCCAGGTAGCCATGAATCGCGAAACGGCCGGATGGGTTGAATTCCGCAGGTCAGTAGGCCCGCCCTGCTCGCAAATCTGCCCCTCGAAGAGAAACGCGATGTGGTCGGCGATATTCATCGCTGACCCGATGTCGTGGCTGATGACGACGCTGGTCACGCCCAGCTGCTTCTTGGCGGCCAGAATCATCTCGTCCACGTAATCGGTGGTGATGGGGTCAAGGCCCGTGGTCGGCTCGTCATAGAGGACAATTTTCGGCTCCAGGGCGATGGCCCGGGCGAGTCCCACGCGCTTTCTCATGCCGCCCGACAGCTCAGCGGGGAAGCGCTCATCGATGTCTCTGAGACCCACGATGTCCAGCTTCTCGTGGACGATGCGGGCAATCTCGCTCTCCTTCTTCTTCGTGTGCTCCCTCAGGGGAAACGCCACGTTGTCGAAGACTGTCATGCTGTCGAAAAGCGCCGCTGCCTGAAAAACCATGCCGAACTTGTGTCGGACGCGCGCCAGCTCCCGCCCGCTCAGGCGCCCGATGGACTCGCCTTCAATCAGCACCTCGCCGGCATCGGGCTGGAGCAGTCCAATCAGGTGCTTCATCAGCACCGTCTTTCCCGACCCGGAACCGCCCAGAATGACGTTCGTCGTCCCGGCCTTCATGCACAGGTCGATACCCTTGAGAACCTCCCGCCCGCCGAAGGATTTCCTCAGGCCCCGCACCTCTATCATGTTGGCCGCACTGCCCGGCGCGGCACCCGCTGCGCCCGATGTTTCGGATTCCGCCATTGCCCGGCTCTCTCCCCTGCATTCCCCTGCGAAAGGCCCCCCCTAAAGAGGGCGCGGACGTTTGCCCCCGTTGACAGAGCGCGTCAAAAAACCGGGCGCGCGTCGAAAAATGTCCCCGCCGGAAGCGCCGTTTTCATTCGTTGAGGGCAGGTCCGCCCGGCCGCCGGGCCGGTAGAATTTCGATGCTCTTTTTTGTCATCACTTTGTCATCAAATGTTCTAAGAGCCTGCGCTTCGGCCTGCCCTGCGGCGGGCCGTTTCTCTTCGGGCCTCTGCCCGATCCACCCTCCGTCCCATTCGATTTTTCCGGCCGCTCCGCCCCCTGTTGCTGAGGGCGCTTCCGGCAAAATCCGCCAACGGGGCGCACATCTAAGGAAGATTCATCATGGCTTCTTCGGCAAACGCAGACAGCGCTATCTCAGGAACAGCCTCGGAACTGACATTAGATACAGCCAGGACACTCCTGGACCTGCTGCGGATGCGGACTCGTTGCCCGAACAAGGCCGCCTCCATCTACAAGGACAAAGGCGTGTGGAAGACGATCAGCTGGCAGGACGAATTCCAGCGCATCGGCCGTCTGGCGCTGGGCTTTCAGCACCTGGGACTCAAGTATGGCGACCGCGTGGCCATCTTCGCGGATACGCGCGTCGAATGGACGCTCAGTGCCCTCGCCCTCTTCGTCAACGGCGTCACCGTCGTCCCCATCTACGGCTCCGATACCCCGGAGGAAATCGCCTACATTCTCCGGAACAGCGGCGCGGCAGGCATTCTCATCGATCATGACGCCCCGGACACGCGGCACAAAATGCCCGGCCGCCTGGCGCGCCTCCGCGAGGTGCAGGCCTCCCTTCCCGAGCTGAAGCATGTGGTCCTCTTCGACCTGCCCGCCGCACAGGATGGCGTTCGCTCGCTGTCTGAAATCGAGGCCGACGGGGCGAAGCTGATGGCTGAGGGGCAGAGCTGGGAGAGCCTGGCGGAGGCGACGGTCCGCGTCCTCAAGCCGGACGATACGGCTTTCCTCCTCTACACATCCGGAACCACAGGGTCGCCCAAAGGTGTGATGCTGACCCATGCCAACTGGACTTCTCAGTCCCGGACCGTCTCCCGAAACGGCATTGTGACAGAGGACGACCTTCTCCTTCTTTTTCTTCCTCTGGCACACGCCTTTGCCCTCATCGCCTTTGCGGCGCATCTGGGCAATGGACTCACCATCGCCTACGCGGAGTCCATCGACAAAGCCATCGCCAATGCGGCTGAGGTCCACGCGACCATTATGATCTGCGTCCCCCGCGTTCTGGAGAAGGCCTACAACAAAATCGTCAGCGAGGGCTCATCGAGGACGGGCGTCAACGGGCAGATTTTCCGCTGGGGCATGTCTCAGTTCGACGAATACGCAGAGGCAACCATCGCCGGCCGCGAGTTCAGCTCCATTCAATGGACGCTGGCCGAGAAGCTCGTCTTCCGCTCAGTCCGCACGAAAATTCAGGCCCGCTTCGGCGCGCTCAAAAAATTCGTCAGCGGCGGCGCCCCTCTCTCCAAAAAAATCGGCATCTTCCTCGACCTGTGCGGCTTTACCGTCTGCGAGGGCTACGGCCTGACTGAGACGTGCGCCCCCACCCACAGCAACCTGCCGATTCCCGGAAAGCTGAAGATGGGCACCGTGGGACGCGCCTGGGACGGTGTTCAGGTGCGCATCGCTGAGGACGGCGAAATCCTGATGAAGGGGCCGCAGATTATGAAGGGCTACTTCAATATGCCCGAAGCCACGGCGGCGGCCATCGACGAGGACGGCTGGTTCCATACGGGCGACATCGGTGTGGTAGATGTGGAGGGTTTCCTGACCATCACCGACCGCAAGAAGGACCTGCTCAAGACCTCCGGCGGCAAATACATCGCGCCTCAGGAGCTGGAAAACGGCCTCAAGACCGAACCGCTCATCGGCAATGTGCTCATCATCGGCGACCGCCGGAAGTTCGTCTCCGCGCTGATCACACTGGACCCCGCCGCGCTGAATGAATTTGCCGCCAAGGCCTCGATTCCCGACGGCACCTTCGCCGAGAAGTCCCAGCGGCCCGAGGTGAAAAAGAAAATCGAACTGGCGGTGAAGGCGCTGAACGACAAGCTGCCCAGCTACGCGACCATCAAGAAGTTCGCTGTTCTGGACCACCAGTGGACTCAGGCCGACGGGATGATCACCCCCACGCTCAAGGTGAAACGCAAAGAGGTGCTCAAGCGCTACGTCGACATCATCGACGGCTTCTACGACGGCGAGCACTTCGACTGACGGACGTGCGGGGGGCGGCTCCGGGCGGCGTTTTTGATTTGCAAAATCGAAGATGCCCCTCCAAAGCCCGCCGCGTTTTTACCCACATTCCCGGAGAACCCCATGCACAAGAAACTGCCTATCGCTGCGCTCATCCTTTCTTTCGGCGCTGCGGCACTTTTGACGGGCTGTATTCCGCCGCCGCCTCCTGGTCCGCATCCCCACCATCATCGACACGCGGCCCCGCCGCCGCATCATGCGCCCCCGCCGCATCACGCGCCGCCCCCGCACCGCGCTCCGCCGCCTGCCCGGCGCTACTAGCTTAGAACTCCCCACGATTGTGAAGCGCCCCCTTGTTCCTCTCCGGAGAAGGGGGCGTTTTTATGTCTCTCTCTCACACCTGAAGGCCACGACGATGCCCATCTACGAATACCAATGCGAAACCTGCGGCTTTGAATTTGAGGAACTTGTTCGAGGCGGTGACACGGTCGCCTGCCCCCACTGCCAGAGCAGCGGCGTGCGGCGGAAAATGTCCTCATTTGCGAAGGCAGGCGGCGGAAGCAGCGGCGAGACCTACACAGCCACCTCCTCCGGCTCCAAGTGCGGCGGCTGTTCCGGCGGAAACTGCTCCTGCTGCCACCACTGAATTTTCCCTCTTCTTTGAACGACGCCGCGTCCCCGACCCCATGCGTGACAGGCCAGACACAAGACAGGCGCCGCTTTTCCCGCCCGCGCCGCAGGTTCCGGCCAACTCATCTGTGCCGCCCCATGTCCCGGACGACATCGACTTTGATGAGGTGCCATTCATCCTCTCGGACGAAGAGCGCGGCATTGAGGGGCCCGACGAGACGCGCCGGCGCGCTGAACTTCTGGCGGAAGAACTCAAAAGCCGCCTGAAAATCCCTGTGCGGCTGACGGTCACGGACAACGCCTCGTCGGTGTTCTCGTTTCGTCAGAAGTCCGCGGGCGATGAAATGACGGTCCGCGTCCACCACATGTTTCTCGACGCGCCGCCCGCAGTTCTCGATGACCTGGCCAGCTTTGCTCAGGACACAGGTGAGGCCCGCCGGCAGGCCAGCAGGCGCCTGGACGCCTTCATCAGCAGCCACATGGACCAGGTGCGCGAGTCGAACGCCGCCTTTCGGCCCATCAGACTGGTTTCCAGAGGGCGGACCCGCGACCTCAAGGACATTCTGGACAGCCTCAACGCGCGCTTTTTCGGGGGGCGAGTCGAGGCGCGCATCGGCTGGGGCAGGCTGCCCAAAAGGCGGAACCGCCAGAGCATCCGTCTGGGAGTCTATGACAGCCGCACGAAGGTGATCCGCATCCATCCCGCCCTCGACACCCCGGAAGTTCCCGACTTCTTCGTCGAGTTCATCGTCTTCCACGAGATGCTCCATCAGGCGATTCCCGCCCGCGAGGGCAGCGGCAGGCAGAGCATTCACGGCAAGGATTTCAGGAGGGAAGAGGCGGCGTTTCCCGATTACGAGCGCGCCGTGCGCTGGGAAAAGGCGCATTTGGCTGAGCTCATCCGCAGCATGCCGCTGCGCCCGCCGCGCGGCTGACATCGGCAGGACACAAAAAAGGCGGATGCCCTGGCGCGGCACCCGCCTTTTTCCTGTCTGACTGTCTCTTGGAGACTTCTTCTGTTTCCCGTTCGCGCCGTGCTCTCAGAAGCGCTTGGTCACGACGTCCGGATGAGGGCTGTTCCCCGGCGCGGGCGCATTGGGATTGGTGGTGTAGCGCCGCTGAATCGTGGGCAGTCCATCCTGCTGCTGTCTGGGCGGCTGCGAGCCTCCCTGAGAATTCATGCGGCGCACCGACGGCTGCAGCATCGGAGGCTGCTGCGCGGTCTGCTGGAGCTGCGCAGAAGTGTTGCCGGCACCCGCGTCGTCGTGACTGCCCTCGAAGTCGTCCCAGTTGGAGTTGGAAGCGCCGCTGATGCCCGAAAAGCGAAGCGCAAAATCGTCCGGGTTCGAGGCGTTGCGCATGGCCTCCTCGTAGGAAACGACCTTCTGCAGAACGAGGGACATCAGCGACTGGTCGAAGGACTGCATCCCGTAGGTCTGGTGGCCCTGAGCGATGGCGTCGGCAATCTCGCGGGTCCGGTCCTTGTCCTCGATGAGCTCCTTCACGCGCGCCGTGTTGATGAGAATTTCGATGGCGGGCACGCGGCCGCGGCCGTCGATTTTGGGCACCAGACGCTGGCTGATGGCCGCCCTCAGAACAGAGGCGACCTGAAGCCGGATCTGCTGCTGCTGGTGCGGCTGAAACGCGCCGACGATGCGGTTGATGGTCTCTGCCGCGTCCAGCGTGTGCAGCGTCCCCATGACGAGGTGGCCGGTCTCGGCGGCGGTCAGCGCCGTCTCGATGGTCTCCAGGTCGCGCATTTCGCCCACCAGAATCACGTCCGGGTCCTGACGAAGCGCGCTCTTCAAAGCCTGACCGAAGCTCAGCGTGTCCGTTCCCACCTCGCGCTGATTGACGATGGACCGCTTGTCCCGAATCAGGAACTCGATGGGGTCCTCGATGGTCATAATGTGGCACGAGCGGTTGGTGTTGATGTGGTCGATCATGGCCGCCAGCGTCGTGGACTTGCCCGAGCCCGTCGTCCCCGTGACCACCACCAGCCCGCGCTCCGTCATGGCGATTTTGTCCAGGACCGGCGGCAGCAGAAGTTGTTCGCGCGTCATGATTTTGAAGGGAATCACGCGCAGGACCATTCCCAGAGCGCCGCGCTGCTGAAAGACATTGACGCGGAAGCGCCCCAGCCCGGGGACGCCGTAGGCCAGGTCCAGCTCATTGGTGCTGCGGAAGCGCTCCTGCTGGAACTCGTTCATCAGCCCGAACGCCATCTGAGACAGCTCCTCCGTTCCCAGCCGCGCGCCGCCCTTGAGAGGCAGAAGCGAGCCGTCAATGCGGAACATGGGGGGCAGCCCGGCCTTGAGGTGAATGTCCGAGGCGCCGCCGCGCAGCGCGATTTGCAGGATTTCGTTCAGCTCCATGGAAAAACTCCTGTTGGAAAAAGAAATGCCCTCAGTGACGCCTGCGGCAGACGGCGCGTGAGGGCCGCGTCAACGGATTTTTTGGGTGAGGTTCCCCGCGTCCCCCGGTCGTGAGTCCCTCTGAAAACTCCCGAGGTTCCCCTCCGAAAAAGCGGGCGGGTTCTTAGCCGAAAAGAGCGCTCTCTCAAGCAGACGCCCCGGGTTTTTCAGGCTAGACGCCCCCGGCTTTTGACGCCCCGGCCAACAAAGGGGCGAAAGGTGGAGATGCGAGGCAATGGCGCGTTTCGCTGTCGGCGACATTCACGGCTGTTTTGACGAACTGAAAAATCTTCTGGAACGCATCGGCTTTGAGCCGGGGCGCGACGACCTGTTTCTCACCGGCGACCTCATCAACCGCGGGCCCAAATCGCTGGCGGCCATCCGCTGGGTCATGGACCACGGCTCGCAGGTGCGCTTCGTCCTGGGCAATCACGACCTGCACCTCATCGCCTCGTTTCTGGGCGTCGGGAAGGGCGACAGCCGCGACACGATTCTGGAGATTCTGCGGGCGCCTGACTGTCCCGCCATCGTGGACTGGCTGCGGCACGCCCCTCTGGCCATTCGCGAACGCGATTTTTTTCTGGTTCACGCGGGGCTTGCCCCTTCCTGGAGCCTCGCTGACGCCGAACAGGAAGCGCGGCACGCCGAGTCGATTCTTCTGTCGGCAGACGCCCCGGAACTTCTGCTTCGACTGCCTGCCGGCGCTGGGAATTTTTCTCGGGATGTCGCGTCGGCCCGCTTCGCCCTGGCTCGGCTGACGCGCATCCGGGCCT
This sequence comes from Myxococcales bacterium UBA1203, assembly GCA_002309695.1. Classification (GTDB taxonomy): domain Bacteria; phylum Myxococcota; class Myxococcia; order Myxococcales; family UBA5297; genus UBA1203. The sequence goes on from DBXV01000021.1 coordinate 74,401, forward strand.
GCCGCTGCGACGGAACCATGGACGAGAAATTTACCGGTCCCGCCTCTCAGGTCCCCGAGGGCACGCGTCCCTGGTTCGACTGGCCTCCGGCTCATCCCAGAGAGCTTCCCGTGGTCTTCGGCCACTGGGCGGCTCTCGATGTGGTGGTGCGGCCCGATGTCATCGCCCTCGACTCGGGCTGCGTCTGGCGCCGCGCTCTGACCGCCATCAATCTGGACACGAAGGAAATTTTCCAAGCGCCCTGCGTCCACTGACCGCCTTCACAGGACGCCAACACTTTCCACAACCGAGGAATCTCCATGACCAATCAGCCCCAAAAGAAGAGCGCGCCCGATGTGAAAAAGATGCGGGAGGCCGTCGCCGCCTTTCTCCAAGCCGCGGGCCAGGACCCGGCGGAAAATCCTCTGCTGAAAGAGACGCCGCGCCTCGTGGCCGATGCCTGGGCCCATGAGTTTCTGGACGGCTGCGGCAAAGACCCGCGCGCGCTGCTGGCAAAGGAGATTCTTCCCTATGCCTGCCCGCACACTGACTCGGGCAAATCATGCCGGGCGCCCGTGGCGGTCAAAAACATCCGCTTCACCGGCGTCTGCCCCCATCACCTGCTGCCCTGGAGCGGCACCGCGCACGTCGCCTACATCCCCAACGAGAAAATCGCCGGCTACGGCGCCATCGCTCAGGTTGTGGAAGCCATGGCCCACCGGCTGGTGCTCCAGGAGAATCTGACTTGGGACATCGCCGGCGTGCTCCAGGACGTTCTTGTTCCTTTCGGCGTGCTGGTCCGCCTGGAGGCCTCTCAGCCCTGCCTGACCCTGCGCGGCGAATGTCAGCGCGGCGCCGTAACGGCCTCCGAGGCGTTCTTCATCTCGGAACTCGCCGAAGACCCGCGCGGCTTTGAACGCCTCCTCTGCAAGGCGCTGGACCGATGATTTTCCCTGATGCCCTTGGGCAGCTCGAATCAGAGCTGGCCGAAAAATTCGGAGCCGATGGTCTGTCCCGCGCGCCCGACGTGCTGGCCGAATTTGCCGCCGACGAATCGCACGCGAGCCCCGTGTCTCCGCAGCTGGTGTTTCGCCCGGCCAGTGAGGAACAGGTCCAATGCGCGCTGACCCTGTGCAGCCGGCTGAAAATCCCTGTCACGCCCGCGGGCGCACGCACCGGCAAGAGCGGCGGCTGCGTCCCGGCGGCGGGCGGCCTGTCCCTGGGGATGGAGCGAATGAACCGCATTCTCGAAATCAGCCCCGGAGACATGACGGCCGTGGTCGAGCCGGGCGTCATCACCGGGAAGCTGATGGAGGAGGCCGAAAAGCAGGGTCTGTTCTATCCGCCAGATCCCGCCAGCCTTCGGGAGTGCACCATCGGCGGCAACATCGCGGAGAACGCCGGCGGCCCGCGCGCCTTCAAATACGGCGTGACGCGCGATTACGTGCTGGGACTCCGCGCTGTGCTCATGGACGGCAGCGTCCTCGTCACCGGACACCGGTCCATCAAGGGCGTGGCCGGCTACGACCTGACGGGGCTGTTTGTGGGCTCGGAAGGGACGCTGGGCGTGGTGACGCAGGCCACGCTGCAGCTTCTGCCGCTGCCCCGCGCTGCGGCTGCGGCGCTTCTGACGTTCCGCTCACTCGACGATGCCGCGGACGCAGTCACCGCCATCCTGCTGGGAGGAATGCTGCCCCGGACGCTGGAGCTGATGGACGACGAGGCCATCCGCGCCGTGAATGGACAGGATGCCGAATTTCCACCGAACGCGGCCGCGGCCCTTCTGGTGGAGCTCGACGGAAACGATGAAGCGGAGCTGGCAAAACAGCTGGACGAGCTCTCCTGCCGCCTGCCGGCCATGAACTGCGCGCCCGCGTCTCTTGAAATCGCCCGCGATGACGCCGCCCGCGAAAGGCTCTGGCAGGCGCGCCGCAGTGTCTCCCGGGCGCTCAAATCTCAGGCCCGCTTCAAGGTCAGCGAGGACATCGCCGTTCCCAGGTCGCGGATTCCCGAGGCGATTCGCTGCATCAAAGCCATCGGCAGAGAGAACGGACTCACTTCTGCCGTCTATGGCCACGCCGGGGACGGCAACCTGCACGTGAATTTTCTCTACGGCGACAGCCGGCTCACGCCCGCCGCGGAACGCGCCATTGACGCGCTGATGCGAAGGACGCTGTCGCTGGGCGGGACCATCACCGGCGAACACGGCGTCGGCCTGACCAAGCGCGCGTTTCTGCCTCTGGAAATCGACGCGCGGGGAATCGCGCTGCATCGGCAGCTGAAAGCGGCCCTCGACCCTCAGGGGCTTCTCAACCCGGGAAAGATATTTTAGCGGGCCGCCCGCCCCGCCCCCCGAAACAGGCATTCATCTCAGGCCCCGGTGCGGGAACTGGCAGTTCTCAGGAGGAAAAATGACGGATTCCACTGTCACCGGCGAAGCGAAGCAGAGCTCAGACACGTCAAACGCGGAAATTTCGCCGGGCACTGACGCCCAGGCCCCCAAGCGCGGCCGGGCCGCCGTCCTGCTCAACGCCAACGCCAAGCGCGTCACGCCGAAACTCATGGCAAAGGCCGCGGCGCTGGTCCCCGAAGATGAACTCTTCTGCACGCACACCTTCGAGGAGGCGCGCCAGGCCGCCGAGCGCATCATCGCTCAGGGCTTTTCCATGGTCTTCACCGGCGGCGGCGACGGCACGTTCATGGGCACGCTGCACGAGATGATGAAGGTCATCCGCGAGCGGCGGCAGGCAGGGCTTCCGGCAGAGCTTCCCCGCATCGGCATTCTCAAGCTGGGGACGGGCAACGCCCTGGCTGCACTGTGCGGCGCATCGGGCGGCTCCGGCGTCTTTCAGGACATTCGCAGGGCCGGCAGCGGCGGCTGCCCCCTGACGCGGACGATTCGCCTAGTGGAAACCGACGACGGCATTTTGGCGCCGTTCGTGGGCGTCGGCCTCGATGCGGGCATCCTCAATTTCTATGTGGAGAAGAAAAAAGCCGCGGCGGAGCACTTCTATGGGCCTCTGTTTGAGGGCGCCTTCGGCTACTTCAGCGCCGTGGTCTTCAAGGCCGTCCCCAAATATCTGTTCCGCGGGCACACCACGGACATCGAGGTCATCGCCCGCGCGCCCGCCTGGCGCTGCGGCCCGGGAGACGTTCTGGAGACCGAGCCCGCGCCGGCCGGAACCACGCTCTTCCGCGGGCCGGTTCTCCTCGCATCGGCGGGAACGACCCCCTTCTACGGCTACAAGTTCAAGATGTTCCCGCTCTGGAACAAGGCTCCGGGGCTGATGCACCTGCGCATCGTCGCCCTCGCGCCGGGGACGGTGGTGCTCAATCTGCCCGGCGTCTGGAAGGGGACCTACCGCTCGCCGCTCGTTCCCGAATTTCTCTGCACCGATGTGGAGATTCGCTCGCTGAACGAAAAGGTGCCCTTCCAGATCGGCGGAGACGCCGGCGGCTATCGGGAGAGCGTGCGCTGGAAAATCTCCGACAGCACCTTCGACCTGGTGGACTTCACGCCCCCCGACCGCCAGCTGCCCGGCGTCTGAAACGCGGCGCCGGCAGCTTTTCTCCCCGTCACCAGACTCCCCCTCCCCTCCGATGGACACCCCTCGGTGAATATGTTTTTGGGGCGCCCTTTTTTTCCCAAGGCCTGGATGCGCTGTCCGCATCCGGGCCTTGTTCTGTTTCAACAGCTTTTGCGGCCGGCGAGCCCCGCGACGGGGCGCGGCCGGAGGTGTCCGAAATTGAGCCGGAAATCCCGTCTTTCTGCCGTTTGTCTTGCTGCGGCCGTCGGCCTGACCGCCCTTGCCCCGCTGAATGCCGCGTCACAGGAAACGGCGTCTGCCGAAGAGAACACCGCAGCGCTGCCCATGCCTGCGGGCGGTTCAGGGAACGCTGACAGCGCGCGGCGCGAACGGCTGGCGGACAGCATCGCCCAGGCAGCTTCGCCGGCGGCATCGGCGCAGGAAAGTGATGCGGGAACGCCGGCGGCGGAAGCGGCAGACGCCTCTGCACAGGAAGCCAAAGCGGACCAGGCAGACGGCGCTTCAGAGGATGCAGGGGAACAGCCGGACGAGGTCTCCCAAGAGGACGAAGAAAAGCAGGCCGCAGCCAAGGCGGCCGCGCGCTTCGACGAGGCACTCACCCAGTTCAAGGAGCGCGACTTTCAGGGAGCTGCCGAGGCTTTTGACGCTCTTCTCACCGAGTTTCCGGCCTCTCCCTCCGCCCCTGATGCCCACGGCTATCTGTCCCTGGCGCTGGTGGAAACCGGCCGCAACGCTTCGGGCCTCCGCCATGCCGCCGTGGACTTCTTCAAAATGACGAAAGCCCTGCGGCAGCGCATCGCCCCGACCTTTGCCGCGCTGGCCGCAGCTTCCCTGCAGTTTCAGTCGGAAGCCCTGTTCACAGCGCAGCTGGCGGACACCGAGCAGGACGCCGCCCAGAAGCAGGCCTACCTCGACCGACTGAACCAGCTGATTCAGTCGGAGCTCACCGACGATGAAGTGAACTTTCTGGCGCAGACGATTCCCCCGGAAAACACCGTCTGGCCGATCTTCCTGTTCAGGCAGGTCCAGCTGAAGTCCAAGGCAGCCAAGCCCGCCGACGAGAAATCGCCCGCAAAGCTCGCCGCACGCCCGGCGGGAAAGGTTCAGCCCAGGACCATCGGCGCCATCCTGCCGCTCAGCGGGAAGTTCGGCGCCTTCGGCAAGACCGTCAAAATCGCCCTCGACATGGCCCTCAAAGACAGCGGCATCCGGCTGGTCACGCGCGACACGGCGGGCAATCCGCTGGCTGTCCGGCAGGCCGTCCGGGAGCTGGTGCAGAAAGAAGGTGCCATCGTCCTCATCGGGCCCGTGCTGTCCACGGAAGCGCCTTTTGCCGTCCTGGAGGCGGAGCAGCTGGGGACGCCGCTCATCAGCCTGACCTCCAACGAGGGCCTGCCTCAGTTCGGCAGCTACATCTTCCGGACGATGCTGACGCGCAGCGCCCAGGCCAAAGCGCTGGCCGACTACGCAATGGGGCGGCTGGGCTACAAAAACTTCGCCGTGCTCTTCCCCGAGTTCGCCTACGGCTCCGACCTCGCCCACGCCTTCTGGGACGAAGTGGACAGCCGGGGCGGGCAGATGCGGGCCGCAGAGAGCTACGCCATCGACCAGACCACCTTCCGGGATCAGGCGCGCAAGCTCGTCGGCCGCTATTACCTCGAGGAGCGCGAGGAGTTCGTCAAAGGCCGCAAGGAAATCGACGCGATGAAGAAGAGCGATTTCCACAAGCGCAAACTCAAGGAAGACCTGCTGAAAAAACTGCCGCCCATCATCGACTTCGATGCCCTGTTCATCCCCGACAGCTATCAGCGCGTCAGCCTCGTCGCCCCCGCGCTGGCGGTGGAGGACATCATCACCAACGCCTGCGACAGAAAGGACATCGAGCGCATCGCCGAAACCACGGGCAAAAAAACGAAGGAGCTCAAGACCGTTCTGCTTCTGGGGTCCGATGCCTGGAACTTCCAGGAACTGGTGGATCGAGGCGGCAAGTTCGTCCAGTGCGCCGTCTTCGTGGATGCCTTCTACGCGAATGCGCCGCTCGCTGAGACGCGCGCCTTCGTCAAAGGCTGGACGCGGGCGACTCAGGGAAAGATGCCGCCGCTTCTGCTGGGCGCCGTCAGCTACGACACCGCCGGCATCCTCCGAGACATCATCGAGCAGACCGCGCCGCAGAGCCGCGCCGAGATGAAAGACGCGCTTCTCCAGGTCAAAGGCTTCCCCGGCGCCTGCGGTTCCACCGCCTTTGATGATTCCGGCGAGGTGAACCGCCCCCTCTTCCTGCTGACCATCGGCAAAAAAGGCATCGAGCAGGTGGATGCTCCGGCGTCCAAATAGCCAGTGCCTGGTCCCGCGCGGAAGGCGCCGGCGGGTTTCAAACCTTCCCTGACCCCCGAAAAATCAGCATTTCCCCCCCAAAAAAAACATTGACAAGCGAAGGGTGTTTCACTAGAAGCGCCGCCGTTTTCGGGAGCGAGGTTGAACGTTTCCGGAAGCGAAAGAAGGTTGGGCGCATAGCTCAATTGGCAGAGCAATGGACTCTTAATCCATAGGTTGAAGGTTCGATTCCTTCTGCGCTCACAAGCCCCGGTTTCCGCCGTCCAAAGCGGACCGGGGCTTTTGCTTTCCCAGAATGGGACAGCAGCCAGCCTCAAGGCGGTTTTCCGCGGCAGCAAAATTCGCGGACACCCTTAAAAAACCTTGACAACAGCCACCCGACAGACTAGAAGGCGCCCCGCTTTTTGAGGGGGTCTCCCTCAGGGAGAGGTGGCCGAGAGGCTGAAGGCACTGGTTTGCTAAACCAGCATACGGAGCAATCTGTATCAGGGGTTCAAATCCCCTCCTCTCCGCAGACTTAAGACAACTTCCATGCGCCCATAGCTCAGCTGGATAGAGTATTGGACTACGAATCCAAGGGCCGAAGGTTCGAATCCTTCTGGGCGCGCCACTTCAAAAACCCCATCAGCCGCTCGCTGATGGGGTTTTTGTTTTTCAACGAATGGCTTTCACGCCCGCCATGAACGCAGACAAACGCGACGAAGTTCTGGGCATGACCCAGGAGGAGTGGACAGAGCGGCTGGGCAGCGCGAAGCGCGCCAGAGCTTTCGCCCGCTGGCTGTTTTCGGATGACGCGTGCCTGCTCGCGGACAGCCATGGCGCGCATCAGGTCGAGGACGCCGGTCCGCGGATGATTCCGCTGCCAGACGCCATTCCCGGGGTCAGCCACAGGGCGCTCGACCCGCTTCGTCCCGGCCTGTCGTTCAGCCTCCCCACCTGCCGGGCGCGCCAGCTCTCAAATGACGGCACTGTGAAATATGCCTTTGCCGTCGGCGAGGACGCCGCCATCGAGTCCGTGCTGATTCCGGCCAGCGGGCGCAGCACCCTCTGCGTCTCCAGTCAGGTGGGCTGCACGCGGCACTGCGCGTTCTGCGCGACGGCCAGGCTCGGTTTTCGGCGAAATCTGCGGGCCGATGAAATCGTTGCCCAGTTCTGGCTGGCGCGCCGGGATGCGCCGAAGGACGCGCCGCTCAGAAACATCGTCTTCATGGGCATGGGCGAACCCATGGACAATCTGGAGCAGGTGCTGAAGGCCGTTCACATCCTCACCCAGCAGCCGGAGCCGCAGCTTTCGGCCGGAAACATCACTGTTTCCACGTCGGGAGTTCTTCCGGGCATCGAGCGCTTTCTGGCCGAGAGCAAAGCCAATCTGGCTCTCTCGCTGAACGCGGCCGACCAGGAGACGCGGCGGCGTCTGATGCCGCAGAGTGAGATCTGGCCAATGGAGCGTCTGCTGGATGCCCTCCGCAGGGATGCCGTCCTCAACCCCGGGCGGGACGTGTTTATCGAGATGGTGCTCTTCGACGGCATCAACGACAGCGATGAGGACGCCCGGCGGCTGATCAGCGCGCTCGACGGCGTCAATGCACGCGTGAACCTGATTGCCCACAACGCCTTTGACGGAAGTCCGTTCCGCCCGACGCCGGAAGCGCGGCTCAGGCACTTCAAAGACATCGTGCTCGCATCCGGCATCCGCTGTCTGACGCGCGTTCCACGAGGGCAGGAAATCTCGGCCGCCTGCGGTCAGCTGGCCCTCAGGCACACTGACCGCACCTGACCCCTGAATTTTTCCATCCAACGCCAGAACAAAGGTCCCGCAATGAGCGATGTCCCGAACAGGATGCAGGAACTGAGGCAGGCGCTCTCCGACCTGAACCGGGAAATTCTCGACCTGGTGGGGAGGCGAATCGCTCTGGTTGACGAGATGCGCGCCCTCAAGCTGGCCAACGGGCTGCCCATGTATGACCCTGTTCGCGAGTCGAGGATGTTCGAGGCGCTTGTGGAACAGGGGCAGGGCATTCTGGGCGAAGCGGAAATTCGCAGCGTCTTCCGGCCCATTTTTGAGATTTCTCTGGCGCATATGGAGGGACGGGCCAGCGGAGATCTGCGCATCGGGCGCCGTCCGGGCGAGAGCGACCGCGTCCTGAACATCAAAGGCGGCACCATCGGGGTTCCCGGAAGTCCCGCCGTCATCGCCGGTCCCTGTGCCGTCGAAAGCGAGGAGCAGCTGGAGCGCACCGCCGCCGCCCTGGCCGGGATGGGAATCAGGTTTCTGCGCGGCGGCGCCTTCAAGCCCAGGACCAGTCCGGATGCCTTTCAGGGGTTGGGCATCGACGGCGTCAAAATGCTCAGGGCCGCGGCGGACAGGCATGGGCTGGCCGCTGTCACGGAAGTCACTGATCCGAGGCAGCTGGAGGACGTGGCGCCACTGACGGACATCCTGCAAATCGGCGCCCGCAACATGGCCAACTACGCGCTGCTCCAGGAGGCGGGCCGCACTGGAAAACCGGTGCTTCTGAAGCGCGCCTTCGCCGCCACCATCGACGAATTCCTTCTCGCGGCGGAATACCTGGCCAAATACGGCAGCAGCGACGGCGGCATCATTCTGTGCGAGCGGGGCATTCGCACCTTTGAGCGGGAGACGCGCTTCACGCTCGACGTGTCGGCCATCCCCATCCTGCGGCAGAAAACGGCACTGCCCGTCATCGCCGATGTCTCGCACGCGGCCGGGAGACGGGACCTCATCGCGCCTCTGGCCAAAGCCGCGCTGGCGGCGGGCGCGTCCGGACTGATGCTGGAGGTGCATCCCTGTCCGGAAGCTGCGCTGAGCGATGCGTCCCAGCAGCTGTCGATTCAGGAATTTCAGCAGCTGCTTCGCGAGCTGAATGTCGGCGTGTTTTGACGCTCAGTCAGACCTGCTGCCGCCATCGCCGTCATCTCTCCGCGCCTTCTGCACGCGGGTCAGCTGCCGCACCGCAGCCAGCAGGAGCTCCGCCTCGCGCTTCGTCGGACGCGCGCGCTCCAGCAGCCGCTCCAGCTCCGACAAGATGTGATCCGGATTCTGAGCGTTGAGAAAACCCGCCTCCGTCAGCAGCGGCCTGGCCATGCCATAGAGCGCGTGAAGCATCCCCGCAGCGGCCGGTTCCTCACGCTTCTCGGGCTGAGGCGACGTAAAGAGCCCCGCTTCCTGACGCCTCTGAAGCGCCTGCCGATGAGCCTTCGTGAAGAGCGCGTGCGCCACCAGCATCACCGACTGAGCCAGATTGATGGAGCTCTTGGCCGGAGCCGTCGGGATGTTCACGACGTACTGGCACCAGTCGAGTTCGGCGTTGGAAAGCCCGCGCCGCTCGTTGCCGAAAACGATGACAGCTTCGCCGCCCGCGTCCGTCTCGCGGTCAGCCAGTTCGACCAGCTCATCCAGCCAGATGCAGCGGCGGCTGTCCGGACGCCGGGAAGTCGTTCCCGCCACCAGCGTTCCGTGCGCCACGGCTTCCGACAGACTTCCGCAGACCTTCATCTCGGGCAGCAGGTCGATGGCGTCCGTCGCCAGGTGCCGCGCCCGGTCAAATTCCCGCGTCAGCGGCGCCGACAGCGTGATGCGGGAGAGCCCCGTGTTCTTCATGGCCCTGAGCGCGCTCCCCAGATTGTCCGGGTGGCGCACCTGGTCCAGGACGATGGTGATTTTGGAAAGATTCACGGTGATTTCCGTCCCTCGATGAACGCGCGTCAGTGAGCTTCGGCCCAGGAAGTCCCCTGCCCCACGCCGACCACGAGCGGCACGCGGAGCGACGCCGCGCCCTCCATGGCCCGAACGACCAGCCCGCGCACCTCGTCCAGTTCCGCCTCGGGAACTTCCAGAATGAGCTCGTCGTGAACCTGAAGCAGCAGGCGCGACTTCAGTCCCGCGGCAGCCAGAGAACGATGAACATTCACCATGGCCCGCTTCATCAAATCGGCGGCCGTTCCCTGCACAGGCGCGTTGACAGCCATCCGCTCCCCGCTCTGGCGAATGGCGTGATTGCGGCTGGACAGCTCGGGAATCCTGCGGACGCGCCCCCACAGCGTCCTCGTCTCGCCGCTCTCCTTCGCCTGACGAACCGTCTCATCCAGCCAGCGGCGAATGCCCGCGTAGCGCTGAAAATAGCGGTCAATCATGGCCTGACTTTCCTTGGGAGAGATGCCCAGCCGCTGCGCCAGACCAAAGGCGGACAGGCCATAGATGATGCCGAAATTGATGGTCTTGGCACTGCGCCGCATCTGGGCGGTCACAGCCTCGGGCGGCACGCCAAAAATCTCGCAGGCCGTGCGCTGATGAATGTCCTCGCCTGAATTGAAGGAGGCCACCAGCGCCTCGTCCTCCGTCAGATGCGCCAGCACGCGCAGCTCAATCTGGCTGTAATCGGCCGACAGCAGCAGGCTGCCGGGCGGCGCCACAAAAGCTCCCCGAACTTCGCGGCCCAGCTCCGTCCTCACAGGAATGTTCTGCAGGTTGGGATCAGAGGAAGACAGGCGCCCCGTGGCCGTCACCGTCTGATGGAACGTCGTGTGGATGCGCCCGTCCGCCTCAACCAGCGTCGGAAGCACGTCGAGATACGTGTTCTGCAGCTTGATGAGCGTCCGGCGCTCCAGAATCAGGCCCGGCAGCGGATGCTCCTCTGTCAGCGATTCCAAAACCTCCTGATCCACCGACGGACCACGCGCGCCCTTCCTGCGGACCGGCAGGCCGAGCTTGTCGAACAGCACCTGCGCCAGCTGCTGAGGAGAATTGAGATTGAACGTCTCGCCGGCCGCCTGAAAAGCCTGCGCCTCCAGCGTCCCAATCCGCCCCTGAAGTTCCCCGCTCAGCCGCCTCAGGACGGCCCCGTCCACGAGGATGCCCGCCTGCTCCATGGCGGCCAGTACCTCGGCGGTCGGCACCTCCAGCTCCCGATACAGCTCCTGCATCTGGGGCGACAAAGACGCGCTCTCCAGACGAACGGCTGCATCCAGCGCCGACAGTGCTGCGCCTGCCCACGCTGCCGCCTGTTCCACCAGCAGTGGCTCGCGCAGCCCCCGCNNCCCGCCGATTCCCAGACGCAGCCGGCTGCGGCGTATCAGCCACTGCCCTGCCCGCCGCCACCGCGGACAGCGCCTCCAGCGAATGAGATTTACGGTCCGCGGAAGCCAGGTAGCTCAGCAGCTCCGCATCCTCCACGGGGCCTTCCAGCGAAAGGCCGGACCGACCCAGCCACAGGTGCATCCTCTTCAGGCCGTGCAGCGTTTTGCGGACCGATGCCGACTGAAACAGAGGCCGCATCACTTCCAGAACGTCCCGCTCCGTCAGCTGACGCGGCGCCCCCAGATAGCCGTGGCCAGTGGGCACATAGCAGCGCCTGGGCGGCGAACCGGCAGAAGCGGCGGGCGAAAAAGCGACGCCCAGAAGACGGGAACGGCGGGCATCCGCACCATCAAAAACGGGAAGAACTGTCATGCCGCCGGAGGCCTGCACCTCCGCAGCTGCGGCTTCCAGCGCGCTCCTCGACAGCAAAATCTCCGCGGGCACAAAGGCTTCAGCAGCAGAACCGCAGGGCACGGAATCATCGGATGCGTCACTGTCATCGCCTTCGCCCGCATCCAGCGAGAGGTCCGCAACCAGCTTGTAAAATTCGAGTGCCTTCAGCTTGGCGCGCAGCTTTTTCGCGCAGGGCCGGCGCCGAGCGAAGCGCTCCTCGTCAAAGGTAATGGGCAGCTCCGACTGCAGCGTCACCAGCCGCAGCGCACGGGAAACCTGCTCCCGATGCGACTCAAGTTCCGCGGCGATGCTTTTGGCCGAGCGAATGCCCGAGCCGGGGATCTCGGCCAGATGGTCATAAATGCCGTCGATGCCGCCGTATCTGCCGATGAGCTGAGCCGCCGTCTTGGGCCCAATCTTGGGAACCCCCGGAACATTGTCTGACGCGTCACCCACCAGAGCGAGGTAATCCGTCACATGACAGGGAGGAACGCCCAGCTTCTCTTCGACCTCTGGAGCTCTGTAGCGCCGCTCCTTCATGGGGTCGTAAATCTGCACGGCGTCACCCACCAGCTGCATCAGGTCCTTGTCGCCGGTGATGATGGTCGCTTCGACCCCTTGAGATACGGCCTGCCGCACCAGCGTGGCGATGACATCGTCCGCCTCATAACCGGCAAACTCCGCCACGGGGATGTCAAAGGCCTCCACAATCTCCCGCACGATGGAGAACTGCGCTTTGAGGTCCTCGGGAGCAGGCGGCCGATTCGCCTTGTACTGCGCGTCGATGGCCTGCCTGAACTCGCGGGAATCCTTGTCCATGGCCACAGCAATCATGCTCTCGGGATACGCCCGCAGCGTCTTGAGCAGCATGAGTGTGAAACCATAGGCCGCGCCGACGGGCAGTCCCGCCTTCGTGGTCAAAGGCGGCAGTGCGTAATAGGCCCGAAAGACACAGGCGCTTCCGTCAATGAGAACAATTTTTTTGCGCACAGCAGCACTCTTTCCCGCGTCCGTCATCGAGTTCCCCTTCGCCAGTTTGAACAGGTTGAAGACATCCGGCAGTCCGGCCCGCAGGCATCAAATTAAGGCCGCGCGGCGCATTCATTTGTCTGTTCCCCATATATAAAAAAGCCCGCGGAACATTGGCTTCCGCGGGCTCATTAAAACAAACAAATTAATCAATTAAGCTACGGCGATTTTACCGGCAGTTATATTCATCCAGCATATCCATCGCCCGCTTATTGACGCCGCTCTTGGGAATAGTGATGTCCACCGCCAGCTGCGCATTGTCACATCCCGGATCGCGCAGCAATTTGTTGGCAATCGTCTCCAACTTGGCGATTTTTTCCAGCAAATCCCTGTTTTTGGCGTCATAGCGGTAGCCTTTATAATATAACTTAAACGCCTCTGCATAATGCTCTTTATTAAATTTATCCTCGCCCTGATCGAAATAAATTTTGGCGAGCTGCGATTTCATTTCGCGAACCAGAGAACTCTCAATGCCCTTGGGCAAAATCTGCTGTTCAGCTTCAAAGGCATCATTCCAGAAAGATTCAGCACGGCCAGGATCGCTCCGGAGAATACCCTCCTGACCGCTCGTATAACGGCCGTCGATGACCTCCAGCTTCAGAATTAAATCATCCACCTTCGCATCAAAAGCTCTCGGATTTTTTGCTTTGGCGCGCTTCAGGTCATCCGCCGTTTTTTTGGGACGCCCCTGCTTGTAATAATCAACAATCAGCTCGGCCACTACTTTATTGGAATAATGCTTCCGAATGGTGTCTTCGATGTTGGACGCATCATAGACCACGCGCGTTCCAAAGATGCTGTACTTGTCCGGACAGACAAAGGTGGCATCCGCTTTCGTCTTCTTGGCGGACTCGGCAAAATTCTTCAAAATTGTCTTGTCGTTGTCCGGCTCGGTATTGCAGATTAATTCGCGGTAACGCTTACAGGCGTCATAGGCCTGCTGATAATAGCGCGACTTAAATTCCGTCAGGCATTGCGTCCGCATTCGCTTGGCCAAACGCTCTGAGGTCTCCTTAAAAATCAAACGCGCGGAGGTGAAGGCCGCCGAATCAGGCTCAATTTGCAGCAATAAATCGATGGCAGCTTCATCCTGCGAGGTAGAGGCCTTCAGCTTTGCCTGATCGATAATTTCAGCAAAGCGAACTTCCTTTTCTGCCATCCGCTTCAAAGCCCGCGCTTCTGTCAGAGAGGGATCCAGTTCCAGCACCCTTCCGCAAACGGCAACAGCCTCTTTGAAATTCAGCTGTTCGCCTTCAATATCCGACAAGGCCTTACATCGCCCCAGAAGCCGAAGCGGGTCCACATTGTCATCATTTCGATCGGCGCCCGACATTGTTTTCGGCTTCATCACCGGATCCGGCTCTACATATTCCTCTTCCTCGGAGAAAACTGCCGAGCCAACGACGCCCACAAGGACGAGGCCAACAACAGCGCCGAGCACAATTTTTATCTTGCTGGTTCCGCCCCCTGCCGCTTCCCGAAGAGCTCCAGGCCCGGTGTACTGAAATACATAATCTCCCATGGTAATTTCATCACCCGGGCAAAGCTGCATTTCAGTAATCGCCTCACCATTGACCTTGGTCCCTCCGGAACTGCCTAAATCAAAAATACTGTAAGAAGAACCGACCTTATAAATCTCTGCATGCTTCTTCGCGATGGACTTATCGTTCAGAATAATGTCGGCGGGCGCGCAGCGCCCAACGACTAGGCGCGCCTTAGCGGTCAAATCAAATGTCTCTCCCTCCGCCGGGCCGGAGAGACATTTCAGCTTGCCGCGCGAACTTGCCTTGACTGTCCTAGAAGGACGTGCAACGACCGCCCGGGAAGAATTCCGAGAAGGGCTGCGTCGGGAAGATGGTGCAGCCAATTCTTCTCCATCTCCATCGTCCCTGTCCCTGCTGCGGCTGCGAGAACTCCTTCGAGAAATCGCCTGTTCTTGCGGCTGATCACGAACAGCTAAAGCCTGTTCTGCTTCAGCGCGTCCTCCCTTGGGGGCAGACGGGTCCTCAAGCTGAATGCGCGTTTTGCCAATGTTAATTTCGCTCTCGGGCGTGACCGCCGTCGGCTTATCAATGTTCTTTCCATTGACCTGAACACCATTGGCACTGCCCAAATCCTCGACATACGCTTGGCCGTCATCACCAATAAAAAAGCGGCAATGCTTCCGCGACACGCCCTGATCGCTCAAAACAACATCATTGTTGCTCGTCCGACCGACAGACAATTCAGAACTCAGCTCAACCGTGCGAGAATCCTGCTCACCAAAAAATGTCAGGGTATAGGCCATTGCTCTGCACTCTTTTGTCGTGAGGATTGTTCAAAAAAAGCAGCCGTTTATTCCGTCGCCGGCCGCGCGCGAGGCACGTATCTCCGCAAAGAAATCCCCCCCAAAAAAACAACTTACTCCTCACGGAAGATGCCCATGTTCACAGGAACGCCTTTTCGCTGCAAATCGTCATAGAATTTCGGAATAAAGCCCGTCGCGACAAAACGGCCTCGCACCTTATTATTCTCGTCAAAGCCTTCCTGTTTAAACATAAAAATTTCCTGCATGGTAACCACATCCACCTCCATGCCAGTCAGCTCTGACAGATAGGTGATGCGGCGGCTTCCGTCACTGAAGCGCGTCTGCTGGAAAAGCATGTGGACAGCCGATGCAATCTGCTCACGAATCGCCTTCAGAGGGAGGTCCATGCCCGCCATCATACACATGGTCTCCATTCGGGCGCAGGCATCGCGCGGCGTATTGGCATGCAGGGTCGTCAAAGAACCATCGTGACCGGTATTCATCGCCTGGAGCATGTCCAAGGTTTCACCGCCGCGGCATTCTCCAACGACAATCCTATCCGGACGCATACGCAGGCAGTTCTTGACCAAATCACGAATCGTAATCTGACCTTTGCCTTCAAGGTTGGGCGGACGCGATTCCAGCTGAACCCAGTGATCCTGACACAGCTGAAGCTCAGCGGCGTCTTCGACCGTCACAATGCGCTCCGTCTCGGGAATAAAGTTCGAGACAATGTTCAGCGTCGTTGTTTTGCCGGAACCCGTGCCTCCCGCAATAACGATATTGCGCCGCGAAAGCACGCACATCTCCATAAATTCGGCCATCTGCGGCGTAACCGTCTTAAACTTAATCAAATCCTGAATTTTCAATTTTTCTTTCTTAAACTTTCGGATGGTGATGCTGGGGCCCTTCAAGGCCAGAGGCGGAATAATGGCGTTCACACGGCTGCCATCCTTCAAGCGCGCGTCCACCAATGGCGAAGACTCATCGATGCGCCGGCCAATGGGGGCCACAATGCGCTCTATCACTCCCAAAACCGCCTGATTTGATGAAAATGTTTTGTCCGATAAGGTCAGTTTTCCTTTGCGTTCCACATAAATCTGCGTGGCGTGATTGACCATGATTTCCGAAATGTCATCGTCGGCCAGCAGAACCTCAAGCGGCCCCAGTCCCAGCGCCTCGTTCAAAACATCCGTAACCAGCTGATCACGGTCAATATCATCATCAAGCTCGCCATCGACCTCCATTTGGTCGATAATATCAGTAATAGCTTTTTCTGTCTTCCCCCACAATTCCTCGTCGCCGAGCTTATCAATATCCATGCGCCGCAGGTCTAAGTAATCAATCAGACGGTCATGAATATCTTTCGCCAGCTTATTATATTTTGCGACCGCAGGATCAACCTTCGCCCCGGAATCGCGGGCCTGCATAATTTGACGCTTCGGACGACGCTCATTTTGCGAACGGTCGTCACCGTCGCTCATCGCCTGAGGCCGCTTGGCTAAAGGAGCGCGGCGAGGCTCATCTTCTTCATCGTCATACTCATCATCATAATCATCTTCTTCGTCATCGTATTCTTCTTCGTCGTCGTAATCCCCCCCTTCCTCATCATCATATTCCTCATCATCATACCCATCGTCATCATATTCTTCATCCTGATCTGCTTCTTCATCGACAAATTCGGCATTCAGTGTATAATCACCAATAACAATTTTATCGGTGGGACGCACAATTTGCGGCGCAGAAATACGCTGCCCATTGACGAAGGTTCCATTCGTTGAACGCATGTCGATGACAACAATACGTCCGTTCTTATTAACAATTTTGCAATGATTTTTGCTGACATTCCCCTTGGCTAAAACGATATCGTTCCCCTGAATACGCCCGATATTTACTTCATCCTTATCAAAATCCTGCGTATTGCTCGAGCCGCCTTTTTCCGTAATGGCAACAGAAATCATTCGCTATTCCTTTAGGGCAAAACAACACAAAAAAAATAAAGGATCCGGAATACCATGCTTAGATGATACTCCGGACTCCTTGGAAATACACTGATTCTGCTTGCTACAACACACTAATCAGTCGAAGATGCTGTAGGCAACCTCATCGCGGGCCTGTTTGTAACGCTGTTTCATATCATCCAATAGACGACGAATTCTCTCCGTCTCTGGATTAACAATACGCGGCGTCACGAAAATGAGAAGCTCTTTCTTACTTCCCTCGCTGGAACGACTCTTAAACAGCTCACCTAAAATGGGAATATGCCCCAACGCGGGCGTCTTGGTTACGGTCTTCTGCTCGTTGTGATGGAAAATACCGCCGAGCACTATGGTTTCACCATGACGCACCGTCACAGTCGTCGATACCTCACGCATAATAGTTCCAGGCATGCCATTGACCGCCACGGACAAGTCCATTTCAGAAGCTTCTGCCTTGATATCCATGCGAATATTACCATGGCGATCTGCAGTTGGTGTCACATCGAGTTTAATTCCATACGGTTTAAACTCAACCGACGATGAATTTGGGGTCACAATCTGAACAGGGAATTCGCCGCCGGAATGAAACTTAGCCGTCTTACCCGAGGCACAAACAAGCTTAGGCTGCGCAAGCATACGCCCATAACCATCGCTAAACTTAAATTGAAATGAATAATTACTTTCGGCAGAACTGGTTAAACTTATAGTTCCTTGCGCTGGCAAAGACGGCTTGAATTGTTTATCTAAATTTAAACTTGCGCTGACATTTCCTGTAATATCTAATGGCCAGTTAATCCCTATAACGTCACTATTGGAGCGACGGATTTCAACAAATTGGACCTCTGTGAGAATCATTCGGGCGATACCAACTACCACTAAATTTTCAACGTCTTTCTCACCAATAGCATTAGTAATCTTCAATGCCTTTTGCACATCCTCCTCTGATTCAGCAGAACCTTCGAGGAAAATCTGCGTTCCAACCACAGTCGCTTGGACATTTTTTAGTCCAGCCCTTTGCAACGCAGCGTTCAAATTGTTAGCCACTAATTTCTTGGCGTTAGGGGCATACTTCACAAAGCTCTGCACAGTTCCATGATAAATTTGACAAATTTCGTCGACACGTTCTTTATCATCGGTCGTATAGGCGTAACCATCTAAATAGATTCTATCGCCAACCATGCGAACCGAGATACCCTCGCGATCCCCTAAAAGACGCTTAATTTCTTCAATAATTTCATTAGGATCTTTGTGGCGGACATTAATCATAAAGTTAAGCCGGGAACCGTTTGATTTCCACAGAAGGAGCGTCGTTCGGCCCTCAGTCTTTCCAACAATTAAAACTTGGCTTGTCCCCAGAACTTTCACGTCCGCAATGGAAGTATCACCGATTGCGATTCGTGCAATTCCCGGGATATTCAAAACCTTTTGAGTACCAACGCCAATCGCAACAGCCTGTTCTTCCTGAGCGTATGCTGTCCCTAACAGCATAAAAATAAACGCAAAGACCATTGCGACACGAACTTTATTTGCCATCGTTTTTTCCTTTTCAGCTCTTGGATTTTCTCGGGTCAAACGACTTAAATCATCTGCTTCTCAACAAAAACTCTTCCATCCCAAAGTCTTACTCAGCCAAAAGATCCAGCGGCAACATCCATCGATTTCAAATGAATCTGCCACATCACTCCCCAAACACTGCCAACTGTAATTGCCAAAGCATAGGGGATTGTTTGACCTGGCCGATTATCACCAGCATCCCTATTCCGGGCAAATCTTCTTCCCATCCTTTTTAATGTATAAATAAGCTCACCTTTCCAAATCAAACTAATGATCGCATGAACCCCGCCGAAGAAAGCTATGCCCGCCATACAAAAAAATACAGCCGGCAGCCCAACTCCAGCGCCGACCACAGCCATCAGCTTAACATCTCCATAGCCCATAGCGTTGTATTTTCTGGCGATAAAATAAAAAATCCCCCCACCCGTCAAAAGGCCAAACAGGCCGCAAATCAACCCCGTTCCGTTGGAAACAGCCCCCAAACCGCCAAAAATTCCCCGGAGACCTAAGCACAGTGCGATGGCGGGAAACGTCACGAAATTTTTGATGGTCCTAGAGTGCAGGTCCGTCACGAAAGACACCGCCAGCGCAATGGCGACAACGATATACAACGCAAGGCTGAGGTGCTGTTCTGACATGAGTTCCTCTGGGGAAGCAAGGGCACAGGAATTTCCGTATATAAACAGGGATTTCGTCGTCTGTCAACCGGAGCTTTTTCCTCTATATTTTTATGTGTCGATTCATTTCCCGACACATTTTTAAGCATTGAGAACTGCAGGCGATTCCAACGCATCAGCAGCGAGTAAGGGGAGGGGGGCATCCGAAGCACAAGACGCGGCTCTGCCGATCAGCGCTCGATGTCAATCTGTAGTTCAAGAGCCTGCTGACGGATTCTGTAGCTGGCCGTCCCCCGCATGCGCAGATTCAGGACGACGTCACCATTTTTTTCTTCGGGTGTGACGCGTTGAAGCGCAGTTCCAAAGTAACTCGTTTCAAGAGGCAGTCTGTTGTTCGCCCCGCCGAGACGCGTCTGCTTGAGAACAACAGTGACAAGACCTTCCTCCGGCTCCCCCGCCGAATAGACGACCTGCTGACTGAGTCGGACAAAGACCCGCGCCTTGTCGGGGAGCAGCTTGAACCCAATCCGCTCCACAGAGGCTTTGACCGGCGTCGGATTCGTCATCGCTCCCTTTGCAGCATGGCTGTTCAGCACCGCAGCCATGCGGGATGCGTCGCGTTCACGGCGTCTCTCTTCCTCCTCCCGACGCCGCGCCTCGGCCGCCGCGCGCTCAGAAGCCTTCTTCTGCTCCAAACGTTTTTGCTCTTCAGCTGCGCGCTGAGCCGCCGCTCTTCGACGCGCCTCCTCAGCTGCACGGCGTCTCTCTTCTTCAATCCGGCGGCGCTCTGCTTCTTCCGCAGCTCGCCTCTGCTCTTCCGCGATGCGCTGACGTTCCGCCTCCTCAGCAGCACGACGTCTCTCTTCTTCTATTCGCCGACGCTCTGCCTCTTCCGCTGCGCGCCTCTGTTCTTCCGCGATGCGCTGACGCTCCGCCTCCTCAGCAGCACGGCGCCTTTCTTCTTCAATTCGCCGCCGCTCTGCTTCTTCCGCAGCGCGCCTCTGTTCTTCCGCGATGCGCTGACGCTCCGCCTCCTCAGCAGCACGGCGTCTCTCTTCTTCAATTCGCCGCCGCTCTGCTTCTTCCGCAGC
>DBXV01000009.1:0-7294 GCA_002309695.1 Myxococcales bacterium UBA1203
GTGCCGTCCCAATGGTCCGTGTCCACTTTGGCCCCGGCGGCAATCAAAATCTTCAAGGCCTCAAGGTTATTCTTCATCGCGGCCAGATCCAGCGGCGTAAAGTCTCTCTCAGACTTCACATTCACGGGCGTTCCCTGTTGCAAAGCGGCGCGCAGCTTCTCCAGATCGCCGTCATAAGCCGCCTTGAGCAGCGCTTCCGCCGCTTTATCGTTCGAGAACCAGACCGGCGGCTGCAGCGGCGGCCTCTTCTTCGCTACGATTGGTTTCTTCTGCGCCGACGAGGCGTCATCCGCCGCAGCGCTGCCCGTCAGTAAAGTTCCCTGCATAAGCCCTCCCGCGACGAGGGGAATCAGAATCATTTTCGTTTTGTTCATGGATGAATCTCCAGTGTTGGGCCCTCTCCGGCTCTGACGGGCCGCCTCTCCTAACGGGCGAGGCATGATTATTATTCACTGACTTTCTTTAATTATTTCCTGGCTCCCTCTTTGGGGGAACCACACCGAGATGGGCGGCCACACAGGGCCACGCCTACCCGGCAATCTCCCCTTGGACGACTACAGCACACAGGGCCGTCCCTACTTTGCCCCCGCCGCCTTCAATAATCCTTTGATTTCATCTGTTTTGGCCATGTCCAGCGCCGTCTTCCCATCATTGTCTTTGGCATTCACGTCGGCTTTGGCCTCGATGAGCGCACGAACCACGTCGGCCATACCGCCGAGGCTGGCCACCATCAGCGCCGTCTTTCCATCCTTGTACTTCGCATTCACGTCAGCTTTGGCCGCGATGAGCGCTTTCACAGCGTCGATCTTGCCTCTTTCAGCTGACATCATGAGCGGCGTCGCCCCATCCTCGTCCTTTGCATTGACGTCCGCCCCGGCGGCGATGAGCTGCTTCACCACCTCCACGCGGCCCCATGCCGACGCCTCCATCAGCGCCGAGGATTCGTCTTTGCTGCGTGCATTCACATCTGCACCGCTCTTGAGGAGCATCTCCACCAATTCACGGGCGCCCTTCTGTGCGGCCATCATCAGAATGGTCATGCCGTTTTCGTCCTGCGCATTGACGTCGGCGCCGGCATCGATGAGCAGTTTCGCGATTCCCGCATTGCCCCGGGCGGCAGCGATCGTCAGAGCCGTGCCTTTCCGCGACACCATCTTCACATCCGCGCCGGCGGCCGTCAGCAGCCGAACCGTTTCCAGATCATCAAAAAAGACCGCAACCATCAGCGCATCGCCGCCCACGGAACCTTTTCCGCTGCTGCTTGTATTGCTGTTGCTTGGAAGATTCAGGTCGGCACCCGCATCGAGGAGCTGCTTCAGAATCTCCGCATTCATCGTGAGCAGCGCCGTGTTCCCGTAATTGTCCTGCGCGACGACGTCGGCTTTGGCGGCGATGAGCTCGCGCACCACGTCAGGATGGTTGTTCGTGGCGGCAAGCAGCATGGCCGAGCTTCCGTCCTTGTCCCGTGCATTCACGTCCGCCCCGGCGGCGATGAGCTGGCGCACCATGTCGAGGTTTCCGGCCCCTGCCGCCTCCATCAGCGGCGTCGTGCCATTCTCGTCTCCGTCCTTGCCCTTTGCCTCATCAGCGCTCTCGGCCGCCGTTCCGTCTGCTGCGGTCTGTGACTTCGCGGCTGCCTCGCTGTCGCCGGCAGGCTGAACAGCGCCGCTCTGGCTGTGAGCGCATCCGGCACTTCCCAACAAAAGTCCTCCGGCGAGACAGGCGGTCAGGATTATTTTCGTCGTATTCATGGGTGAATCTCCTGTGTTGGGCCCTCTCCGGCTCTGACGGGCCAACTCTTTCAATGGGGGAGGCAAGGGCATGTTTGAATAGAAGTGCATTACTTCCAAAACCTGGCTCCTCCTGTGGGGGAGCTGTCAGCGCCGGAGGCGATGACTGAGAGGGTAAGGCGTCGCCCCCGGAATTACCCCTACTTCGCCCCCGCCTTCTCCAGCAGCGCTTTCACCTTGTCGCTCCGGGTCACCGAAAGCGGCGTCCGTCCCTCATTGTCCTTTACGTTCACGTCGGCTTTGGCCTCGATGAGCATCTTCACAACGGCATGATTCCCGGTGTCGGCGGCGATATGCAGCGCCGAGGCGCCGTTGCGCTTGTTCTGCGCGTTCACGTCGGCCCCGGCCTGGATAATCTTCTGAATCACCTTGAGCGGCTCATTGGGATCGCTGCCGCCCGTCACAAAGGTGGGAATGGCAAAAATCAGCGGGGTGAAGCCGTTCTTATTGGCAATTTTCACATCCGCCCCTGCGTCGAGGAGGGCGTCGGCAATTTTCCAATGCTGACTTTCGAGGGCCCAGAAGATGGCCGTCCATCCGTCGCTCACCCGCACTGCGTTCACGTCAGCTTTGGCGGCCAAAAGCAGCTTCACGTTTTCAATCCGGCCTTTGTCGGCCGCCCGCATCAGCGGCGTCACGCCGTCGTCGTCCGCCGTTTTGGCATCCGCCCCGGCCTGGAGGAGCACGCTGATGAGCTCCGGATTCTCCTGCCCGGCCACGAAATTGAGGGCCGTCCGCCCGTCTTTGTAGCGGGCGTTCACGTCGGCCTTCGCGGCAAGCAGCAGCTTCACATTCTCAATCATCCCGGCGTCGGCAGCGCCCAGAAGCGGCGTCGCGCCCGTGGGGCTTGCATGATTCACGTCCGCGCCCGCATCGAGGAGCATTTTCACCAGCGCCCCGGCGTCTTTCATCTGGGCGGCAGGCCCCAGCGCCACAAAGCCGTCCTTGTTGGCGTGGTTCACATCGGCCCCGGCTTTGATGAACATCATGGCGTGATCCGCTTTCTTCTTATCGAGGGCCACCAGAAGCGGCGTCCAGCCATTGTCATCGGCGCGGTTCACATCGGCACCGGCGGCGATGAGCAGCCCGGCGATTTCCGTGGTGCGGTTCGAGGCTGCGGCATGAATGAGGGGCGTCGTCCCGCCTGAGTGACCGGCCTTTTTGCGCAGTTTGGTCTCAGCCGGAATCACCTTGTTCACGTCGGCACCGGCCGCGATCAGCGCCTTCACAATCTCGGTGTGGCCGTACATCACGGCGTAATGCAGGGGCGTCCAGCCAATCGCGTCATCCTGCGCGTTCACATCGGCACCGGCGGCGATGAGCATATTCACCGCCTTCAACGCTCCCTCCGACATGCAGGCCACCTCAAGGGCCGTCGTGCCGGTGTCGTCGCGGGCGTTCACATCCGCCCCGGCGTCAATCAACAGCTTCACCACCTCCGCGTGGGTATCGCTCCGGCTGCACCCCTGGAGCGGCGTATGGCCATTGTTGTCCTTCGCGTTCACGTTGGCCTTCGCGGCAATCAAAATCTTCACCGCCTCCGGGTGATTCCCGACCGCCGCCAGGTTCAGCGCCGTAAAGCCTCTCTCCGACTTCGCCTCCACGGGCGTTCCCTTGGCCAGAGCGACCTTGAGGTCGTCCAGACTGCCGTCAAATGCCGCCTTGAGCAGCGCTTCCGCCGCCGGGTCATCCGGCATGGCCCAGGCAGGCTTCACCGGCGGTATCGCCATGGGCGCGTCCTGCGATGCCGGATTGCCATCCGCCGCTGCCCGGTTTGCCTCTCCTCCGGTCAGGGCGTCCAGAATATCCTTGGTCTTTTCCCGCCAGAGGCCTTCCGCCGACTCGCCTTCCTTGTCCTCCAGCCTGGGATTGGCCCCGGCCTTGAGGAGCAGCTTCTCCAGCTCCGTGTCCTCATCTCTGGCCGCGAACAGGAGCGCGTAATCACCGTCTTTGGACTGATGGTTCACGTCGGCCCCGGCCTTGAGCAGCGCCTCGACGAGCGCCCGCCGCGTTCCCTTGATGTCGCCCTCACTGCTCAGCATCGCCATGAGCAGCGGCGATCCCCCGCTCTTTTCGCTCAGATTCACATCGGCCCCGCCGGCGATGAGCGCCTTCACCACCTCGACGCTGCCCTTCTGGACGGCGATCAAAAGCGCCGTCATGCCGTCGTCACTTCGCGCCGCGTTCACATCCGCGCCCTGCTGGATGAGCTCGGTCACGGCCTGAACGTCATTCTTCAGCACCGCGCGCATCAGCGGCGTCAGCTCCTCTTCGCCCGCCGGATTCACCCCGGCCTTTGACTCCGGACTTGAGGCAGCCTTCTGAACTTCACCCGCGCCGTCAGCCGCAGGCGCCTTTTCCGGCGCCTTTCCGGGACACCCTGCGCTGCCGATCAAAAGTCCACCGGCGAGGAGGGATGAGAGAATCATCTTCGTCTTGTTGGCCGTCTTCTTCGTCATGGTTGTGTTCCTTGTCGGTTGGGTCAGTGGGGCATGCCCCATTGTCGGACGTAAAATCTTCTGAATCGGGCCATCTTTCGCCCCTTGCGGGGCACGCCTTCCAGGCAGGAATGCCCTATAGATGCAGGAGGGAACGAAAATTCAGCACATCGGCACCTTTAACGCTCCACAGAGTGATGCGCGGGGCAGGCGCCCATGCCGTTTCCTGTACATCTGTCAACGCATTCTGTGCTGGTTCGTCGGTTGATTCGTCCCAGGTGCCCGACTAGGAGGCGCCGCTTTTTTTCAGGCTTTGTGAAGGAGCCCCCGCCATGCGCATGGATGTCGAATTCAACTTCTGCTGTGCCCACCTGCTGCCCAACTACGACGGCATTTGCAGCCGCCTCCACGGCCATCACTACCGAATGATGATTTCCGTCGCCGGCACGCCCGACCCCCATACGGGGATGATTATCGACTTCGAGGAGGTCCGGCAGGTGGTCACGGACCGCGTCCTGTCCCTGGTTGATCACCGTTATCTCAACGACATTCCGGGGCTGGAAAACCCCACGGCGGAACACATGGTCGTGCTTTTTTGG
The DNA here is from genome assembly GCA_002309695.1 of Myxococcales bacterium UBA1203. Lineage (GTDB taxonomy): Bacteria > Myxococcota > Myxococcia > Myxococcales > UBA5297 > UBA1203. Next base: position 4,828 of record DBXV01000009.1, read on the forward strand.
GGGCGCCTGAAAGATGTCCTTCCCGGCCTGTGTGAGATTCGCCTGTGGGAAACTCCGGAGTATTCCATCGTTTACAATGGAGACTGAACAACGGACCTGCCCGGCGAACATGAATGTAAGGTTATTTGTTTTATGACATTCACCCGAAGGGGCAGCCCTGGGGGGACGGACGAAATCAATCCCTCTCCGTCGCCGCCGTGGGCGGCGCCACCTCCCCCAAAGGGGGAGGCACGGGGCATTTGAAAGGCAGGGTATTACATAGAACAGCATTAAAAGGCCACCTATCCTCCCATGATATTGATATAACAATATCCCAAATATGTTTGGCGTCCTACTCGCCATGATATTGTTATAAAGAATATCAAATTAAGAGCACTTGGCCCCCCCCCTCCCACCTTGATATTGTTACAACAATATCGAATTAAAAAAATACTTGGCTCCCCCTTTGGGGGAGCTGTCAGCGAAGCTGACTGAGAGGGTGCGCAGCCGGAGGGCTAAAAGTGGATGAGGTCATTTCATTTATTTTTTTGTTTATTTTCTCCTCCCTCCCGCCTGTATGGCCGCCCGAAATGTCCCCCCTGATAAGGATGAAAAGAATACAGCCCGCGTAACCCCCAAAAATGGAGTCCCCCAAAAATGACTGCTTCACATTCCGTCTGGAACGCCCACATCCCGGAACACGCCCACAGCATGGAGATGGAAGTTCCTTTTCATGACATCGACGCGCTGCGGGTCGTCTGGCACGGCCACTATCTGAAATACATGGAGATTTCCCGCTGTGCCCTGCTCCGCAAATTTGGACTCGACGCTGCGGACATGATCAATCTGGGCTTCAAGTTCATGGTGGGCGACCTGACGTGCCGCTACTCCAATGCCCTCACCTACGGCGACCGCTTCCGCATCACGTCCTGGTTTACGGAGACGGAACACCGCATCGGCATTGCCTACGAGATTTTCAACATCACGCAGAACAAGCGGGCATTTCGGGGCACCACCAACCTCATCACCGTCAGCGAAGAGGGAAAGCTCCAGCTCTCCACACCCAAAATTATTTTCGAGAGGCTGCCCGCCCTCTGAACGCGCCCGCGCCGGATGTTTTCCACACCCGAAATTCCTCCACAGTATTTCCACACCCGAATTTTTCCGCTCACCGCACACATCAGGAGCCCCCCCATGAATCGTCCGCTCTGGAAAAACGTCTGCGCTGCCCTCGCCCTCACCTGCGCCGCCGGACTGGGATGCGGTGAAGACCTGAGCGCCCCGCCCATGAACGTTCTGCTGCCTGACGGCGGCTATGAACAAAACGCGGACGCGGCCATCGAGGACGGCGGCAACATTTTGGGCTGGCCCGACGCGGAAAGTCCGGAGGAAGACGATGCCGGCTGGACTGTGATTGGCGGCGAAGATGCGTCGGGCGGAGAGGAAGAAGATGCCGCTCAGGGGCCGGACGACGCGGGCGCGGCAGAGACCGATTCCGGGACACAAGAGGAGGACGCAGGGGGCACGGACCCTCTGGCGTGGGTGCCCGCATGCACGACGACGCCCTGCCCCATCGTCATCGAGAAGTTCCCCTATGCCAACGACGGCAGCACGGTGAACGGCGGCACGCGCTTCGACAAATACAGCTGTGCCGCCGGTGTCTCCGAGGCAGGCCCCGAGGAGTATTATGTTTTTCACGTCACCCAGCCGGGCATTCTGATCGCCGGCCTCACGGAGCCATCCAAGGGAGACGTGGACATTCACCTGCTTTCCGCTCTGGATTCCGGCAGCTGTCTGGCCCGCAGCGACAAGGGCATCAGTGAACATCTGGAGCCCGGCATTTATTATCTCGCGCTGGATACCTATTCATCCGCCAATAATGCGGGCGCCTACCACCTGAACGTTGTTTTCCTGTCGGACAACAGCACGTGCGCACTGAACGTTTTTGACCTGGATCGGGTCAATTCCTCAGAGCCCCTGCCCATGCCCGCCACCGGAAAAGTGGTCAAAGAGGCACACCTCGTGACGACCACTGACCAGTCGGAAAACGGCGGGAAGAACTGGTGGCCGTCCTCTTCCACTGAATATCTGAGCAATCACAAGGCGCGGACGCAGAGCCTGACGGGCATTACTTATAATCGGACTGAAACGTGGGCACCGGCGGGTGAAGGCGGCTGTGAATATGGTCAGGGCAGCACGGGCGCCGCGGTTCCCGATATTGCCGAGGCCTGGTACGTGTGCATGTACTGGAAGGGAGTTCATCGCCCCAAGGCCGGAACAAAATATCTGGTAGTCAATCCGGCCACGGGAAAGGCCGTGGTTGCGGCGGCAGGCTATGAGACGGGCCCGGGCGAGGCGAGCCATATCGGCGGCGCGGTGGAAGAGATTCACCATATTCTGGGGACAAAACACCTGAGCACCCTGACATTTGGCGAACTCAAGGACCAGTCGCTGACGTATGGGGAGATTGAGTGCAAGTAAGGGGGGG
>DBXV01000009.1:7305-52698 GCA_002309695.1 Myxococcales bacterium UBA1203
AAAAACATCCTGCTGACCGCTCCCGGATTATATTATTTCGTGCAAAATCGGACATTCTGAATATGTAATTTCGTGATAAAAGTGGCCTTTTGAACTTGCAGTTTCGTGATTTCTCTTTCATGCTCGCCTCTGAAAATCTTAAAAATCGGGTCAGGAGGCGTTTGAGCGATGCTGAAACGGAAACTTTATGACCAGCTCTGCGCGTGGAAGCGCACGAGTCAGGGAAAAAGCGCTTTGCTCATCGACGGCGCACGCCGGGTGGGCAAGAGCTACATTGCAGAGCTGTTTGCGCGTCAGGAATACAAAAGTCACATCATCATTGATTTCGGAAATGTGTCTCCGGAGGTTCTGGACCTCTTTGTCCATGAGAGCGCCAATCTCAATTTGTTTTTTGCGAAGCTCAGCGCGCTTTATTCGACGGCACTGCATGAGCGCGAATCGCTGATTGTATTTGACGAAGTGCAGNNGCGCGGCAGCTCATCAAATATCTCGTTGCCGACGGCCGCTACGATTACCTCGAAACCGGCTCGCTGATTCGCTTGAAAAAGAATACGGAGAATATCATTCTTCCATCGGAGGAGGAACATCTTGAAATGTTCCCGATGGATTTTGAGGAATTTCTCTGGGCTATGGGCGACGAGGCGACAGTGCCGCTCATTCGACAATGTTTTGAATTGAAAAAGCCGCTGGGGCAGGCGCTGCATCGTAAAATAATGAACGATTTCAGGCAGTATGTCCTTGTCGGCGGCATGCCTCAGTCGATTCTCGCCTATATCGACGGCAACAACTTTAAGGCGTCGGACGCGGCAAAGCGTCGGATTCTTCGATTGTATCGAGACGATGTTTCCAAATTCGCCGCCGGCTATGAAGAAAAGGTATATGCCATATTCGACGGCATTCCGGGGCAGCTCTCTAAACAGGAAAAGAAATACAAGCTCGCGTCCATCAATAAAAACGCCCGCTTTCGTGCCTATGAGGATTCATTCATCTGGCTGAATGAGGCGATGGTGGTGAATGCCTGCTTCAATGCGGCCGATCCGGGCGCGGGGCTCGCCCACAGTGCCGACCACGCCACTCAAAAGTGTTATATGGCCGACACGGGTTTATTGGTGACGCATACTTTTATGAATCGGCCGTTTGCCAATAATGAATTTTACAAGGCTGTTTTGTTTGACCGGCTCGACATCAATGAGGGCATGCTCATGGAGAATATCGCCGCGCAGATGCTCCGCCGGAACGGTCATCGGCTATATTTCTATTCGCGTTCGGACGTTGAGCACCGGGAAAACCACATGGAAATTGATTTTCTGATTGCGCACGACCAGAAAATTTCTCCCATTGAAGTGAAATCTGCCAATTACCGATTTCATTCGTCGCTGGACAAATTCAAAAAGAAATTCGCGCAGAAAATCGGCACGCCGTATATTCTCTATCCAAAGGATGTCATGGAAAAGGACGGCATCTGGCACCTGCCGCTGTATATGGCAATATGTCTGTGACCTTACTTCCAAAATTCACTGTTCCAATAAAAACGTCCTCCCCAAATGAATTGGCGGAGGACGCTTTTTTGTATGCTTCTAAATTACTGCTTATTCCGCCGCACACGCGGCCTTCTTTTGTTTTCAATCATTAGTCCATCAAAGGAAACCTTGATTCCCCATCCCCCTTCCCCGCCTGATGCCCAAAATATCCAAAATCAAATATCTCAATTCTTCCTCTGGACTTTCCCCGCAAAAACCTCAAGAGCGCGCGGCCGGCGCCGTTTGTTCGTCGCCAGCCTCAACTTCATCCGTTCATTCCTGAAAGGGCCTGCTTTCCCGCCATGCCATCCGAGCGTTCCTCCCGTTCCGCATTTCAATTTCATCAGCTTCGTCCATCGATTCACCCGCGCTTCCGCCGCGCCGCCCGGGCCGTCAGTGCCGCAGCCATCGCCTGCGTTCTGGGCTTTTCTCCTTCTCTTGCCGCCGCTGAACCTCCTTCTGCCCCTGAAAGGAGCGCTCTTACTACCTATCCCCAGGGACAGCACCTTGTAGAGCAGGCTCTGGGACGTCTGTATGAAGGCCAGCCATCCGTTCCCCGGTTTGACGCACGCCTCGATGCGGCGGCCCGCACGCTGGCCCGAAAAATTTTTGAGCAGGGCCCCAATGAGCCGTTCCGCTCGCTGTCATCCGCCGACCTGCAGACGGCCCTGGCCGATGAAGGCTGCGTCGATCCGGCACCCCGGGCCGTCATTCTGCGCAGCAGTTCGCCCGATTCACTGGCGCAGTCCATGGCCGGTCACTCCGCTCTGACCGACGGCCGCGTGACGCATTTCGGCGTCGCCATTGTGACCGACGGCAGGCGCGCGGCGGGCGTGCTTCTCCTGACCGAGCGCCAGCTGGAGCTGAGTGCCTTTCCTGTGCGGGCGCTGACGAACGACCCTCAGCGCATCGCGGGGCACTTCACGGCGCCGCTGAAATCGCTGAAAGCGGCGATTACGGACCCCTCGGGGCAGGTCCATGAACTCAAAATTCCCTCCACCGGCGCGGGCAGCTTTGACGAGAAAATCATCTTCCACCGGCCGGGCGTGAACATGCTGGAGCTGCTGGCCGAGGGGAAGCTGGGGACGGTGGTCGTGGCGATTTATCCCGTGAAGGTTTCCTCGCCCACCGGCGGCGCGGGGCAGGCCGATGAGGAGAAGCCGAAGGAGAATCCCTATGATTCGGTGGTGCCGGAGGCGAAGGACCTCGGGAAGGCCGAGAAGCAGGTGCTGGGGTCCATCAACGCCCTGCGGCACGCCTACGGACTGGCGCCGCTGGCGCGCAATGCCCGGCTGGACGCTCTGGCGCGGCACCACGCGGAAGAAATGATTCGGCTGGGATTCTTCGGCCACAAGTCGCCGGTGGAGGGAAACGCCTTTGACCGTCTGAAAGCGGCGGGCATCGCCTACCACATGGCTGCCGAAAATCTGGCCGAGTCGAGGACGGCGCTCGACGCGCAGCGGCTCCTGGAACGCTCTCCCGGACATCGCCGGAACATCCTCATCGGCGACCTGACGCAGGTGGGCATCGCCGCCATCCCCGCGCCGGGTACCGCCAACAACGTCTATCTGGTGGAGCTCTTCCTCAAACCCTGACGAAGCGGCGCCTCTCTCGTGCGCAGGCGCATTTTCCAGGTCCCACGCCAGAGGAGCGGGGCTTTCTGACCTGCCTCGAAGCTCCGCGGAAAAGGCATTGCCAAACGGGCGCTAAAGTTAGATGCGCCGCGCCCGCAAAGCCCAAGCCCCGCCGCCGGACGCGGCGCGGCAGTGTCCAACCGTTTTTCGCCCGGGGGAGACAGCGTCCGTGTCCTGCAACGGAATGGCTGTTCCCTGGAGCAGATGGAGAAAAGCATGGCCGTCAACGATATGTTTCAGGAAGCGCTCCGCGCCTTTTTGAAGCCCGTGAATCAATTTCTGGATGACCCGGCGGTCTCCGAAATCATGATCAACGGCCCCGAGGAAATCTGGATTGAGACCAAGGGCAAGCTGGTGCTGACGGACGCGAAGTTCACTCCGGAAGGCCTCATGGGCGCGGCCCGCAACATGGCCCAGTTCGTCGGACGTATTCTGAACGACGAGCGCCCCCGCCTCGACGCCCGACTCCCCGACGGCTCGCGTATTCACATCGTCATCCCGCCCATCGCCCGCAAGGGAACGACGATTTCCATTCGTAAGTTCATGTCGGGCCGCCCCGGCATCGAATCGCTGATTTCCTGGGGCTCGATGACGCCGCAGATGGCCTACCTGATTAAGGCCATGGTGCACTCCAAGCTGAACATCATCGTGGCGGGCGGTACCGGCTCCGGAAAGACGACGCTGCTCAACATCGTCTCCACGCTGATTCCCAACTCGGAACGCATCATCACCATCGAAGACTCGGCAGAACTTCAGATGCAGCAGGACCACATCGTTCCTTTCGAGTCTCGGCCCGCGGACAAGTTCGGCAAGGGCGAGGTCAACATGGGGCACCTGCTCCACTCCTCACTGCGTCTGCGTCCTGACCGCATCGTCGTCGGCGAGGTGCGCGGCGGCGAGGCCTTCGACCTGATGCAGGCCATGAACACCGGCCACGGCGGCTCCATGGCCACGACCCACGCCAACACCCCGACGGACACGCTGCGCCGCCTCGAATCGCTCTGCCTCATGTCGTCCATCGACATGCCGATGATCGCCATCCGCGCCCAGGTCGCGAGCGCCATCAACGCGATCATCACGTGCGAGCGCTTCCAGGACGGCTCCCGAAAGACCACGGCCATCGCCGAGGTGCTGCCTCTGAGCGAAAAGGGCGAATATCAGGCGCGCAACATCTTCGTCTTCACGCCCACCCACAAGGACAAGGAAGGCAAGCTGCACGGCTATCACTCGCCCACGGGCATGCTGCCGTCGTTCCTGCCGATGCTCCAGTCGCACGGCTTCTCGGACATCACCGAGGAGTTCTTCGATCCCAAGAACTACGGAATGCCGCCGCCGCCCGCCTTCATGTCCTCCAAGAACGTCACCCACTGGGCGCCGTCGCTCAAATACCGCGAGAAGGGCCTGCCCGACCCCGAAGAGATCGTGGAGCAGATGGAGCACGCCGCCGACTACGCGGAGAAGTTTGAGAAAGAGCAGAAGGAGCGCATCGCGCGCGGCGACATCTCGCAGGGCTTTGTCTTTGCCGACAACGAGTCGCAGGTCGAAAAGAAGAAGGCCGAGGCCAAGAAGAAGGCCGAAGAGGAAGCCAAGAAGAAGGCCGAAGAGGAAGCCAAGAAGAAGGCTGAGGAAGAGGCCAAGAAGAAGGAAGAGGAGGCCAAGGCGCTGGCCAAGGCCAAGGAGGCCGAGAGCGAGGAAAACAACCTCGACGTGATGGACAGCGCGGCCGCCAAGAAGCGCAAGCGCGTCTTCTATGTCCTCAAGTCCGACTCGCCTCTGCCTCCGGGCAAGCGTCCCATCGAGTCAGTCCACCGCGTGAAGAAGAAGGCGGGCGAGTAAAGGCAGAACCGCCGCACATTCACGCCGCACACAAAAAAAGGGCGCCGTTCCGCAAAAGGAACAGCGCCCTTTTCATTTGTCTCATTCGTCTTTCAGCCATCCATCCGTTCCAGCCGCGCCTGGCCCGGAGGCGGCCGGAGCCTTTAGCTAATCGACGCGGCGGAAGACGAAAAATTTCAGATAGCGGCCCTCGGGAAACTGCAGCGCGATGGGATGGTCGGGCGGCTGAAACCTCTGAAACAGCAGCTGGAGACGGACGCCCGCGGCAGAGGCTGCACTCTTGACGGCGCTGAAAAAATCCTCGGCGGAAACGCGCGCGGTGCAGCTGGCAGTGCAGAACAGGCCGTCTTTTTCGACGAGCGCCAGAGCCGTGCGGTTCAGCGCCGTGTAGCCGGCGACCGCGGCGTCCACCGCTTTCTGGCTCTTGGCGTAGGCGGGCGGGTCGAGAATCACCATGCCGAACTTTTCGCCTTGCTCGGTCAGGCGCTTCACCGTGCTGCCCACGTCCGCGGCCCAGAAATCGTGCGGCGCGGGGTCGAGGCCATTGAGCGTGAAGTTGCGGCGGGCGAGCGCCACGGCGTCCGCATCGAGGTCAACAGTGACCACGCGCCCGGCACCGCCCAGAGCGGCATTGATGGAAAAGCCGCCCGTGTAGCCGAAGCAGTTGAGGACGCTCTTTCCGCTGGCCAGCCGGCGGACGAGGAAGCGGCTCTCCCGCTGATCGAGGAAAAATCCCGTCTTCTGACCGCCGAAGAGATCGACCGCGAACTTCGCTCCGTTTTCGAGAATCACGAGCGGGTCGGGCGGCGTGTCGCCAACGAGAAGCTCGCCCTTCTCGGCCTTGAGGTCGTCGCGCGCGATGATGCCCTTGAGGCCCGGAACAGCATCTCGGAGCGCGCGCACCAGACTGTCCCGATGGGGCAGAAGTCCGGCCGAATAGAGCTTGAGCACGGCATAGCCCGCGTAGAGGTCGATGATGACGCCCGGAAGCCCGTCTCCCTCGCCGTGGACCAGGCGGAAGGCGTTCGTTTCGTCGCCGGCAACGAGGGCGCGGCGCAGTTCGAGACATGAATGAAGGCGCCTGCGCAGAAAGGCGCTGTCGATGCGCTCGTCGGCATCCAGCGTCAGCACGCGGACGGCCACAGCGGCCTTGGGGTCATAGTAGCCGCGCGCGACAAAGCGCCCCCGGCCGTCGGTGACATCGACGACGGCGCCCGCGGGCAGATCCGCGTGAGAAGCAAGAGCGTTCCGATAAATCCACGGGTGCCCGGCGCGAATGGGGCGGGCGAGGTCCCTGGCCAGGGTGAGCCTGACGTTGGCGGCATTGGACATGGGGACAAAAATCCTTTCCCTCGGCTGCCTGAGGGGCGGCCTGAGGCCAGAAAAGCGGCGCCTTCTGCCACGCGTCAGAGCGCCGTTGAAGGCAGACGCGCGGAGTTTTTTGTGGGGCATTCCGCCGGGAGGTCGGCTAAGGGGCGGCGCGCTCCAAGGGCCGGGGCCGCCATTCCGCGGCCGCCCGCTCTCTCGCTCCCGCTTTCGGGAACCAACGGAAAGGACATCAGCATGAGGCAATTTTTCGCGCTTTTTGGAATCGCGGCCCTTTTCACCGCCGGCCTGTCGGGCTGCGTCACCACCGGCGGCGGCTCCTCGTCCGCGAAGGAAGAAGTTCAGACGGTAGAGGTTCCCGAAGAGGAAATGGCGGACTTCACCTGCGCCAAGCAGATTGAGGACGTGCGCTACAAGCTGTGCGACGACCCGCCGCCGACGCTTCCTTTTGACCATCTGAGCCGCGCCAGAAGCTCCTGGGCCACCTTCAAAAACCGCTGCCCCGAGCAGATGCGCACCGGGCTCGCCCTCCGCAAGCTGGAGAGGTGCATCGACCAGATTGAGAAGGAGCCCAACATGCTGCCCGACGATGTGGCGACGCGCCGCAAGGAGGGCGTGAAGAAGGCCAATGAAATCAAGGCCACCGAGGAGTTCGCCCAGGCGTCCCGTCGGCTGAAGAAGGCACTGCGGGCCATTGAAGACGCCTCGCTCTCCTACAACGACGCCTTTGAGAACGGCGACGAGAAGGAGGCCCGCTTCCAGGGCGCCATCTGGGACGATGCGGAGGAGCAGTATCGGAAGGCGCGCTCCCGCATCGAGGCGATGATGCAGCACGTGGGTCTTGATCTGGAGGACGGGCACTACTTCGGCATGTGGTGAGACGCCGAAAGTCCGAACTCTTCTGAAATCGAAGGAGCATCACAGGGCGGCGCCGGGAGATTTTCCGGGCGCCGCTTTTTTTTGGGCCTGCGCTGCTTCACCCCCCCCCCCCGATGTCCCTCATTCCGGCGCTTTTCTTCACTGGGCAGAGGCGCTAACGGGCCGCGTTTTTTTGGCCCCGGAGGAACACCGGCGTCCCTCCTGGACGCACTCCCGGGCACACATCAGACAGAAACCGGAAGGACGGGATTTTGATGAAGAAAAACGAAACGGCGGGACAGCGCAGGCTCTTTGGCACCGACGGCATCCGCGGCGTCGCCAACACCGAACCCATGACGGCGGAGCTGGCGCTCCAGGTGGGCAAAGCCGTGGCGCACATCATCAGGAGCGGCAGTCACCGCCACAAAATCGTCGTCGGCAAGGACACGCGCCTGTCCGGCTACATGCTCGAAANNCGCCCTCGCCGCCGGCATCTGTTCGATGGGCGTGGATGTGCTCCTCGTGGGGCCGCTTTCCACGCCGGGCATCGCCTTCGTCACGCAGTCCATGCGGGCCGACGCCGGGGCCGTCATCAGCGCCTCTCACAACCCGTTTCAGGACAACGGCATCAAGTTCTTCGCCCGCGACGGCTTCAAACTGCCCGACGCCGTGGAGCTGCAGATTGAGGAGCTGATTTTCGGCAGGGGCCTGGACAGCCTCCGCGCCAGCTCCGTGAACGTGGGCCGCGCCGCCCGCATCGACGACGCGCAGGGGCGCTACATCGTCTTCGCCAAGAACACCTTCCCGCGCGAGCTGAGCCTCGAAGGCATGAAAGTGGTCGTCGACTGCGCCAACGGGGCTGCCTACAAGGTCGCGCCGCTCGTCTTTGAGGAGCTGGGCGCGCAGGTGATTCGGCTCAACGTTTCGCCCAACGGCACCAACATCAATGACGGCTGCGGCGCGCTGCATCCCGAGGGCATGGCGCGGGCGGTTCTGGAGCACGGCGCGCGCATCGGCATCGCGCTCGACGGCGACGCGGACCGGGTCATCGTCGTGGATGAAAAGGGCGAGACGGTGGACGGCGACGCCATCATGGCCATCTGCGCGCAGCACCTGTCGCTTCAGAAGAAGCTCGCGCACAACACGCTGGTGGCCACGGTGATGAGCAACATGGGGCTGGAAGCGGCCATGAACCGGCTGGGCGTCACCGTGGAGCGCACGCAGGTGGGCGACCGCTACGTCGTGGAGCACATGCGCAAAAACGGCTTCAACTTCGGCGGTGAGCAGAGCGGCCACCTGATTTTCCTCGACCACACCACGACCGGCGACGGCGTGATTGCCGCGCTGGAGCTGCTGACGGTGATGCTCCGAAGCGGCAAGCCGCTCTCCGAGCTCAAAAAACTGTTTGAGCCCTATCCGCAGACGCTGGTGAACGTGGCCATTCAGCGGCGGCGCGAGCTGTCCGAGCTGCCCCACGTCACGAAGGCGATCAAGGCCGCGGAAAAGAAGCTGGGGCGCGCGGGCCGCGTGCTGGTGCGCTTCTCCGGGACCGAGCTCAAGGCGCGCATTCTCATCGAGGGCACTGACCGCGCGGCCAACGAGGCCATGGCGCAGGACATCGCCGAGGCACTGACCAAATCGCTGTGCGATTAGGAGGCACCGTTTTTTTCACTCAGCCGGGCCGAGCGGCTGTTTTCCAGAGGAGCAAAACCAATGAAAACGAAAAAAAGTGCAGAAACTATGTGCAGCGGGGACGGCTATAACTCCTGCACAAGACGGCAAACCCCATCCAAATTCTTCAGACCAATTTCTATTTTCATTTCAGCCTTTGCATTGTCGGTTTCGGGCATTGCCTGCGGCGGCAGTGACAATGACGGGTCCGATGATGAGGGCGGCCTCATTCTTCCCTCCAACTGCACCCAGGCCGACCAGTTTTGCAGCACGGACGGCGTCAATGGCTATCTCTGCCAGAATGGCAGCTGGAGCGTCGCGCACTGTGACGAGGGGACGACCTGCTCCCGTGCGAATGACGGCTCTTTGTCCTGCATCCCCTCCAATTCGAACAACAACAATAATAATAACAATAACAACAATAATAACGAGAACAACAACAATAATAACAATAATCAGAACAATAACAACAATACGACTGTCGATTCAGGGATTACCTGGATTTCCATTCCTGCGGGCTCCCTCAACTTGACTCATAATACTTACCGTTTTGTCTCCGGCAGCACGATTCCCATCGAGGCCTTTCAGATGGGCAAGACGGAAGTGACCGTGGAACAGTTTGAGAAATGCGTGAAGGCGGGGGCCTGCTACGGAACCTACGCGGTTTATAATGCCGGCGATGAGGATGACAGAGAATGCAATTATAATCGGGGAAATGCCTGGAAAAATCACCCGATGAACTGCATCAAGTGGTACGGCGCGCTGGATTACTGCATCTGGGCCGGCGGGCGGCTGCCGACAGAAGAAGAATGGGAATACGCGGCCACGCACAACGGCACCAAAGCATTGCAGACAAAATATCCCTGGGGCAATTCAGAGCCTGTCCACTGCAAGACGGCAAATTATTACATTGACCGGTATGACACCGATTATCCGTTTTGCGACGGCAAAAATGAAAGCTCAAACAACGCCAGTACCGCGCCCGTGGGCACCTATTCGCCCGCCGGGGACAGCCCATTGGGGCTGGTGGACATGGGCGGAAATGTCCGCGAATGGACTGCCGTCGTCTTTCATGGAATAGATTTTACCGCGCCAATGGTCAAAGGGGGCAGCATTTCCAATTATGCCGAAGCGATGGAAGTGACAGACTGGCAGGATCCTTCGTTTGTTCATGGCTGGGGGACGTCTGGCGCCAATGGTTTCAGGTGCGCAAAGGATAAATGAGGGGATTAGAGAAATAGAAAGCGACATAAATAAAATACGCCCTCTTCCAATATATTTGGGGGAGGGCGGATTTATTTTATGAGCTCCCCCAAAAGTCCCCCCCAGCATTCCTCCTCTCCTCTGACGTTATGCGCTTCCGAGCATGAACACCGCCCCGAATCATCCGCTTTTGAACAGTCTGGCACAAATTCACACCACACCTCTGGGGAAAGAGCGCATCCGGCGCAATCTGCATTTGAATGATGCCGATGACCCTGTCGCGTGGTGCCTGCGGCAAATTGAAATGGCCGGGGCGGACAGTATTACCCGCGAAGGCAAAAACTGGTATGTGCGCCGCGCGGGCTGCGTCATTACCATCAATGCCCGAAGCCTGACCATTATCACGGCGCACTGCCAATAAATCAGCAGCCGCGTCCTTTATTCCACGCATTTCCCGGAGAAAAAACAATGAATATTCAGGTTTATTGCTACGACCGCTGCACCACCTGCAAGAAAGCGCTTCAGTGGCTGGATGCCCATGGCGTGAGCTATACAAAAATCGATATTAAAGCGCAGCATCCCGACGCGGAGGCGCTGCGGGCCATGCGGCAGAAGAGCGGCCTGCCGCTTCGGCGCTTTTTCAATACCAGCGGCATGCTTTACCGGGAAATGAACTTGGCGCAAAAGCTCCCCGGCATGAGCGAGGACGAAATGATTGCCCTGCTCGCCACGGACGGCATGCTGGTGAAGCGGCCGCTGCTGGTGACGGATAAGGCGGTTTTCCCGGGTTTCAAAGAGGCGGACTGGAAATCGGCGCTGGGAATATGATGGCATTCCGAAATACACGAAGGCTCTTTTTATATTTATATGGCTGAGGAAACATTTCAAAAGCTGCTTGAGGAATACGAAGCGCTTCAAGACCGAGGCATGAGCGTCGAGGCGATTGAATTCTGTTATAAAATCGCCGCGAGCGATGAGATTGCGCTGCATTTTGAACTGATTCGCGCGGACAATCAAAAGCCCCGGGAAAAGCGCTTTCATTTGAGCGCTCATTTTGACAAACATGGGCGGCCGGGAATGCTCTATCTCTCGCAGTTTCTCGGCAGCGCGGACGACGGGCTGGCCACGGACGCCGCTTATCTCATGGCGGAATCGCTTCATATTGAAACCCGGCGCCTTCAAGTTGACGCGGACAATACATTTCTGCCCGATGTATTGAATGCGCTGCGCCGCCTCACCAGTTCCCCGCTGCCCGAATGCCGCCGCCGGGCCATTATCGCCCTCGCCTGGCTGGCAGACGAAAGCGACATCGATTTATTCATTTCGCATTTGAAAACCGACGCGGACGAATTGTGCCGCGCGTGGTCCGCCACGGCCTTTTTGCAGATGTCATTTCATATATCCAAAAATATATTGCAAAAGCGGGCCTCCCCTGCCCTTTTGGCCTGTCTCGAAAATGAAACGGCGCTTTATGTCGCGGGCTGCGCCGTCAAATCCATTGAAGAAATATACGAAAAGCGCCTGGGCCTGAGCGACGCGGCCGTGGAAAGGAAAGACGCGGCCGCCGTCGACAAGGGACGGAAGCGGGCGGCGAGGTTTTTGGGGAAAATGGGGGTTGACCGAAAAGAGGAAAGGACGTAAAAACTCCGCCGAACGAAATTAAGGAGAGGTTCATACCCATGGCAGATGACAGGCAAAAACAAATTGACGACATAACAAAAGACCCTTTTGAGGAATACTTTATTCAGGGAGAACCGGACAAGTCGGACAAGGCCTATGCCTGGCAGACGGCTGTGGGGCTGCAGGACGTAGACAGGCTGCGTCCCTCCGAGTATTTGCTGAAAACAGCGAAAGATAATATCGAGGGCAATATCAGTATAGCTGAGGCCCGGCGGCGCATTGAAAGTTATTACGAGGAAAGCGCGCATCACGCCCCCGAACGAACGGAGGAGGCGGACAAGGTTTCTGTCCGCATTGCGGAAATCCTTTCAGAACAATCATTTGTCTTTGCGCCGACACAATATATTTCAATCCATGCGCGATTGTTTCAGGACATCTACGCCCACGCCGGCAAAATTCGCGATTACAACATTTCAAAAAAAGAATGGGTATTGGCTGGTGCGTCGGTGATGTATGGCGGGGCTTCTGAACTTCGGGCCACATTAGATTATGATTTTCAAACCGAGCGGGAATTCAGCTACGTGAATCTGACGATGAGCGAAATCATTCGCCATCTGGCGTATTTTGTATCGCGGCTGTGGCAAATTCATATTTTTGGTGAAGGCAATACAAGAACGACTGCCGTCTTTTTCATCAAATATCTGCGCTCACTTGGATTCAACGCGACAAATGATGTTTTTGCCCGGAATGCCTGGTATTTTCGGAATTCTCTCGTCCGGGCAAATTATACGGATATGTCCAGAGGCATCCACGAGGACTTATCTTATCTGGAATTATTTCTCCGCAATCTCCTGATGGGTGAAAACAATGAATTGCGGAACAGATATTTGCACATCGCCTGGCCTGAAACAGCACATTCGGGCGCGAAACAGCACATTGAACAGCACATTGGGCAGAACATTGGGCAGAGCAGCGGTCTGCTGGCCGTCCTGGACGCTGAAAAAGTCTCCGTTCGGGCGAGAAAAAATATCATTACGCTTTGTGAACAATTTGGCGATGAAAGGATATTTGGCCGGAAGGACGTCATGGACGCCCTCAAAATTACGGAAAGTCCCGCGTCGGCGCTGCTCAAAAAAATGTTTGAATTACACCTGACAGAAAAAATTACAGGCGCGGGCAAGGGAAAATATCAATTTGTAGTTTTGGGCCAGTAATGAAATCTGAGGCGAACCTGCCGCCATACTCTGCTCTCGTCATCGCTGAAAAAATATTACATTATAATAAATATACAGTGTAATAATGGTTAATATAAAAAGCTAAAAGACCAACTTTTCAAAGTTTCACCTCGCCGTCCTATCCTCAACTGTCCACTGTCCGACAAATTTTCGCTTGACTTTTCAGTGAGAGTGGCCATAAGGCCCGTTCCGCGTCGGGCGCAGCCGCTTCGACAGAGGGGCAGAAAAGAGAGACGAAGCATCGGGAGAGTATTGCCTTTATTTGGGCATACTTGCAGGACTAAGGAGAGATATATTCAATGTCTGACACATTTGAATCTTCTGAAACATTGGATTTATTTGAACGGCTCAATGACAAACAATGCGAGGCAGTGCGGACCACCGAGGGATTTGTCCGCGTGATTGCCGGAGCGGGCAGCGGCAAAACAAAACTGCTCGTCAGCCGCTACGCCTATCTCGTGCGCGATTACGGAATTGATTCCGCCAATATCCTCTGCGTGACGTTCACCAATAAAGCGGCGGGTGAAATGAAAAAGCGCATCCGCGCCCTCATCGGCGACGGCTATGACACGGCGCTGATCTGCACCTATCACGGTTTCTGCGCCCGGCTGCTCCGCGAAAATCCCGAAAAGCTGTTTTTCGCCAAAGGTTTTCAAATCATCGACATCGCCCAGCAGAAGGCGGTTCTGGCGGAAATCTATCAGAAATACGAGCTCAAGCTCGATTACGCCAGTTTTGAAAGTATTTTGAAGAAAATCAGTTATTTCAAAACGCACTCGAATTATGTTCCGCTCTTCTGCAGTCCCGGGAGCTGCCAGATTCTGCCCCAAGTCGAGAGCCTCGAGGAAAAAATTATTGAGGAATTCCTCCAGCGCCAGAAGGCCATGTATGCGCTGGATTTCGATGATTTAATCAGCTTTGCGCTTTACCTCCTCGAAACGGATTCTGAAATCCGCGACAAATGGCAGAGCAGGCTCAATTATATTCAGGTCGATGAATTTCAGGACAGCTCCAGGCGGGAACTCGCGCTCGTCGATATTCTCTCCGGCAAATACAATAATCTGATGATTGTCGGCGATCCGGATCAGAATATCTATGAATGGCGCGGCTCGGACGTGAAGCTGCTCGTCGATTTTGATAAAACACATATTCCCACGCAGACGGTTTTTCTGAATCAGAATTACCGCTCGACGCCGCAGATTCTGAAATGCGCCAATGTGCTCATCGAAAAGAATGAACTGCGGGTCAAAAAGGATTTGTTCACCGTTTCGCCCGCCGGGGCCGAGGTCACGCATTATCATTCGGAGGACGACGACGCGGAGAATAAGGCCATTGTCGGCAATATCCGCCGGCTGATTCGCACGGGCGAATATACTTTTTCGGATTTTGCCGTCCTCTATCGCTCGGGATTTCTCTCGCGCGTCATCGAAAAGAAATTCACCGAGAGCAATATCCCCTATGAAATTTACGGCGGCGTGAAGTTTTACCGCCGCATGGAAATCCTCGACATTATCGCCTATCTGAAACTCATTGAATATGATGACGACGCCTCGCTGAAGCGCATTATCAATACGCCGCGCAGGCAGTTTGGCCGCACCCGGCTGGCAGAACTGGAAACGCTGCGCGAGCGCCAGCAGCCGCTCTTTGACCGGGATGCCGAAAAAACGCTGTTTCATGTATTGAAAAACAATCTCGGCCTGCCCGTTTTCCGGCAGAGCGGCGCGGCGGATTTCATTCAATTCATTGAATCCATGCGCCGGGCAAAGGGAAAGCTGCGCATTTCTGAAATTGTCAACCGCGTCACCGTGGAATCCGGGTATGAGCAATATATTCGCGAGCTGGGCGACGAGGAGCGCCTGGAAAACCTCTCGGAATTCAAGCGCATTGCCAATGAATTTGAAAACGGCTTTGGCGAAAATCTGACATTAGCGCAATTCTTACAGCAGATTGCTCTGCAGTCGGGCGAGGACGAGGACAAACCGCGCGACGCCGTCAAATTGATGACGATTCACGCCGCTAAGGGGCTGGAATTTCCCGTCGTTTTTATTGTCGGGCTGACGGAGGGCATTTTTCCTTCGTCCAAAACAATAGAGGAGCGGAAAATTCTCGGCCTCGAAGAGGAGCGGCGGCTCTGCTATGTGGCTATTACGCGCGCCAAAGAGCATTTATTTCTCATGGATTCCGAGGGCACCTCTGAAAAGGGCATTAAAAAGCTGCCGTCGCGCTTTCTCCATGAAATCGGCACGCGCAATTATGTGCGCATCGGCAAAATATCCGAAGATTTGATGCGCGAGGCGCAGGGATATATTCGCCGGACGACGCCCGTTTCAGAGGGAGAAAATGCAGTCGCCCCGGGTTCGGAAATTGAGCATCATATTTTCGGGCGCGGCACCATTGTCGGCATCGACGAAAAGCGCGGCAGCTATATTATTCAATTCGACCGGCTATCGCAGACGCGCAATATATCGCGGGATTATTTTAATAAACCGCATTCCCTGCCGCCTGCGCCCAGGGCGCCCCGGCCCCAGACGGAGCCGGTCATTATTGACGCGGAATTTACGCCGCTCAAAAGCAATGAGCGGCGCATTGAGCCCGGGAAGGCGGAAACAATCCGGCCGCTGGCGGCGCTTCCGGATAAAATCGACGATGTCAATGATGATGAAAACGATTATGAAAATGACTTTAATGATAATGATGATGAAAAGGAGGACGACGGCGAAGCGGATGAAATCAGCGTCTTTGCGGAAGAGGCGGCAGGCAATGAAAGCGACAATCATGCGCCGCCGCCGGACGGTATTTCAGAGGAATTGAAGCGAAAGCTCCGCGAAAGTGAAAATCTCTGGGAAAATCCGCTGGTTCCGAAGACGGGCTGGACGTGCACGGGCATCACCGACCTGCGCGAACCTGCCGCCGTCTGTGAAATGTGCGGCAAACAAATTATTCGATATGTCCACCACATGACACATCCATTCTATCGTCCGCTGGGCGTCGGCTGCATCTGCGCGGGCAAAATGGAGGGCAATATCGCGGCGGCCAGAAAGCGCGAGCAGGATTTCAAAAACAAACAGTCTCGCCGGAAAAACTTTCTCAGCCGGGAATGGAAGCGCTCGCGCAATGGAAATTTCTATCTGAAAATCCGGGAACACCTGATTGTTTTGTATAAACTCGAAAAAAGAAAGAAATGGAAATACGCGCTCGACAATAAATTCTGTGATGAATTGTTTGATACACGGGAGGCGGCCATGAAAGCTGCCTTTGAGGGGGTGGAGGGGATGATTTGCAGTGTTCAGAAGTGAGCGGTTTGAGGGTTGATTTTTGAGATAAAAGCGGTTAGAACAACTTCGAAATCTGCCGAAACAGTAGTTCGGGAGTGGCAGATCAGTCTATTATCTTCAGTCGTGGAGAAAAATTTTCCCAGTGAGTGATAATGAGAGGAACGTCGGATGCCCAGGGGTAAAAAGAAAATCGTAGAGCAAAAATTAAATATCGACTCAATTTTATTCAAATGCCGGGATATTCTGCGTCAGGCGCGCAACTCAGGGTCATTTTTTGAAAAGCGCGATATGATGCTCACACTGATATTTCTGCGTTTTATCGGCGAAAAATTTGAAGATGGCATTGAGAATCTGCGGCAGCAGTTGATTACACAGGGCCTCAATCCAGACGATAAGGAAGTATTCAAGGCGTTTTTCGACGACGCCACTTTTACCGATGGCACTTACAATTTGCCTGTGGAAGCCCGCTGGTCAACGATTATCAACACGCCGGCTCCCGGGCTGAACGTTGCCTTGGACACCGCTCTGCACAGCATTGCCGCAAGCAGCAGCGCGCTGAAAGGCTGCTTTGTGGAAGGCACCTTTACCACGCGCAATCTAGCGCCCAACGACATCAAAAAGATCGTGGACGAGGTCAATAAGATCAGCCATAAGGCGTTCGGCGAGGAAAAAGACCTGATCGGGCGTGTGTATGAATACTTCCTCAAAGAATTTGCCGTCAACGCGACAAAAGAAGAGGGCGAGTATTATACACCTCACGACGTTGTACAGCTGATTGCAACTATGATCGAACCGTTTGACGGCACGCTGTACGATCCCTGCTGCGGTTCCGGTGGTATGTTCATCCAAAGCGCGGAGCTGGTGAAAGCAAAGCGCGGCGACATCAGCCGGATCAACGTTTACGGGCAGGAAAAAGAGCCGGCGACCTATCGCCTGGCGAAGATGAATCTTGCCCTGCGCGGGATCAGCCATAATCTCGGAAACGAAGCGGATTCTTCCTTCACGCACGATCTGCATAAGGGATTGTATTTCAACTACATCATGGCGAATCCGCCTTTCAATCTGAAGGGCTGGTACGACGAGAACCTGAAAAGCGACGCCCGCTGGGCGGACTACGTCACGCCGCCGGAGAGCAACGCCAACTATGCGTGGATCCTGCATATGCTCTCTCACCTGAAGCCGCTGGACGGCGTTGCTGGATTCCTGCTCGCCAACGGCGCGCTGGGCGACAGCGATACGGTGGAAATCCGCAAAAAGCTGATAAAGAACGACAAAGTGGAAGCCATTGTCATTTTGCCCCGCGAACTGTTTATCACCACAGACATCAGCGTGACGCTCTGGATCCTCAACCAAAACAAAAAGGGCGGCGACTACCACGGCAGAAAGTTGCGCAGCCGCGAACACGAGATCCTGTTTATGGATCTGCGCACCTGGACGGAAAATCCGGTCAAAAACGAGAGCAAAAAGAAAGTCCGCCTGATCACGGAACAGATCGAGCGCGCGGCGAAGATCTATCACACCTGGCAGGAAGAGGGCGTCGACGGCGCAAACTACGCCGTGCCGGAGCTTTACCGCAGCGTTGGCATCGCGGAAATCGAAAAGAACGGCTGGTCTCTCGTTCCCAGCAAGTATATTGAGTTCATCGACCACGATCTGGATATCGACTTCCCGGCGGAGATGAGGCGGATCCAACAGGAAATGCGGGACGTGCTGGCGCAGGAAAAAGAATCTCAAAAAATGCTGGAAGAAGCGTTCAGGGGGATCGGGTATGGGATTGAGTAAATATTCCATAGGACAACTAATAGAACTTACTCTCGAGACCAATTCTGGAAATGAGTTTGGCCCCGAGGATGTCCGGGGAATGACAATAACAAAACAAATCATTCCCACTAAGGCAGATGTATCCACCACCGATTTAAGTAAATTTTTAATTATCCATCCCAAGGATTTTATCTTTAATCCTCGTACACATGGAAAGCATATCGGTTTTGGATATAACGATTCAAATGATAGTTTTATTATAAGTTGGAACAATATTGGTTTTCGAGTGAAAAAAGAAAAAAAGAGTGTTGTTCTGCCAGAGTATTTGTTCCTTCATTTTAACAGAAGTGAATGGGATAGAGAAGCTTGCTATCGTTCTTGGGGCAGTTCAACGGAAGTGTTCACATGGGAAGCTCTTTGCGAAATGGAACTCGATCTCCCCGACTTGCCTACGCAGCAGAAATATGTTGACATCTACAAAGCCATGGTCGCCAATCAGCAGAGTTACGAACGCGGGCTGGAAGATTTGAAACTCGTCTGCGACGGATATATCGAAGACCTCCGCCGCAAAATGCCGTGCGAGAAGATTGGGGCGTATTTAATCGAAAAGAAAGATAAAAACGCATCTTACACAATAACCAAAAACAAAGCTGCTTCAATCGAAAAAACACTGGTTGATACACATGCAAATTTGAATGGTGTGGATATTCGAAACTATTTAATTGTTCGAGAAAGACAATTTGCGTACAACACAGTTACAACACGAAATGGTGACAAAATCTCCATAGCATTAAATGATTCATCCGACTGTCTTGTTTCTCCAATTTATACGGTGTTTGATGTGGACAATACAGCTCTTGTTCCAGAATACTTAATGTTATGGTTTAAGCGTTCTGAATTTGATCGGTATGCGCGATATCATTCATGGGGATCTGCAAGAGAAATGTTCTCATTTGACGATATGAGCGAAGTTCAAATCCCGATTCCGGATATCAAAGTTCAAAAAGCCATAGCAGAGGTTTATTCTGTTTACACAAGGCGAAAAAAGATCAACGAACAACTGAAAGCCCAGATCAAAGATATTTGCCCGATACTGATTAAAGGATCGTTGGAGGAAGGAAAAATATAATTTACGTGTGTTGGAATCTGTGTTAGAATGTGTTGGAATCTGTGTTAGGAAGAGTCATCTATGGAAGTGAAACAGCTTTTATCTGGTGAAAATTTTACCGTTGAATACAAAAAATGCAGCACGGCGTTAAGCAACTCAGTGTTTGAAACCGTCTGCTCATTTTCCAACCGATACGGCGGTTTTATTCTGCTCGGCGTGGATGATGATGGAACGGTACTCGGGGTGCAAAAAGAAGCTGTCTCAAAAATCAAAAAAGATTTTATCAACACGCTCAATAATCCAACAAAAATCCGCCCTTCATTGTTTTTGAATTTGGAAGAAACTGAATATGATGGCAAGCTGATTTTGTGGACATATGTGCCTGTCAGTTCCGAGGTGCACTATTGCGACAACAAGATTTATGACCGTAACGGAGATGCCGATCAGGACATTACAAAATCCACAGATCTTGTTGCCAATCTTTTCACCAGAAAATCCCATACCTTTTATGAACGCCAGATTTTCCCGTATGTGACACCCGAGCATTTGCGTCTTGATCTGGTACCTATCGTAAAAAAACTTGTGCTTCTGAAAAACGAACAGCATCCGTGGAAAGATATGGAGCCGCAGGAACTCTTCAAGAGTGCTGGATTATATGAAGAAAATCTTCTGACAGGCCAGAAAGGTTTTAATCTTGCCGCTGTACTCTTATTTGGCAAGGACACGACGATACAGGCTTGTCTTCCCGCCTATCGGACGGATGCGGTCTTTCAGGATATAAATCCAGACAGGTATGACGATAGAATTGTCGTCGAGACAAATCTTATTGAAGCGTATGACCAACTTGTCCAGTTTGTCCAAAAACACACAAACGACAGATTTTTTCTTTTGGATAATGTTTCCACCAGCATCCGGGATATTATTGCCCGCGAAGTCGTTACGAATACACTCGTGCACCGCGAATATGCAAGCGCATTTCCCGCAAAACTAATTATAACAAAAGAAACGCTTTATGCAGAAAACTGGAACAGGGCCACCACATTCGGCAGGCTTACTCCCGAAAACTTTACTCCGTATCCCAAAAATCCGCTCATTGCCAAATTCTTCATGCAGCTTGGCAGAGCGGACACATTGGGTTCTGGAGTTCGTAATCTGTATAAATTTACAAAAATCTATTCCGGCTCAGTACCTGTCCTGGAAGAAGGTGATGTATTCAAGACGACAATTCCGCTTGTTTCTCATGGCTCTGAAAACGAGACAATCGACATTTCAGATACGACTGAATCAAAAATTCTCTTATTTATAAAAAACAATGGTGCCGTTTCTGCTGTTCAAATTCAGCGGGAGTTCGGATTTAAGAGTCGTACATCCGTGCAGCGCCATCTGACCAAGCTGCTTTCAGAATCTAAAATACATAAACTAGGTGCGGGAAAGAATACTCTGTATTCATTGGAGCCTTAAGCAATGTCCAAACTCCGGAATTTTAACGGTCACTATTGTGAATCAGAATACGAAAGTGCATTCATCTCCTTTTTGCAGCATGAGGGGTGGGCGTATCTTTCCGGAAACAGCATCTCTCGCACTTCCCGGCGCGAGGTGATTTATACCGATGATCTGGAACAATTCTTACGCAAAACAAATTCAGATTTAATTGCTGACGAAATTCGGCAGGTTATGGATATTGTGCGGCTCGCCGGTGCGGAGAGCGATTTTGCCACTCTGCATAAAGTTTATGGCTGGATGGTCAACGGCATTCAGTTCACGCCGCAAAACGGGCGGACGCGCATGATAGCGCTGATCGACTTTGAGACACCTGAGAATAATATCTTCCGTGCGGTCAATCAATTCACTGTTGAATATACAAACAATGGACAAGTCGAAAACCGCCGTCCCGACATTCTGCTGTTTGTCAATGGCCTGCCGCTCTGTGTGATTGAATTAAAGAATCCGGCAGATGCTCATGCGACGATATTTGACGCCTGGGAACAAATCAACATTCGCTATTGGCGCGACATTCCCCATCTTTTACATTATTGCCCACTGGCATGCATTTCCGACGGAGTCAAAACGCGCCTGGGCACCGTCCGAACGCCCTATGAACATTTTTATGCCTGGCGCCGAGTCAACGACGGCGACAAAGTCTCGACGCTTCCTTTTGAAGAGATGCAGACAATGATTCGGGGCGTTTACAGCCCGCCGCGATTCCTGGAGATTTTTCGCGATTATATCTATTTTCAGGACAGTGAGTACGACAGTGATGAAGTTGAAATTGTCTGCCGATACCCGCAGTTTTTTGCTGCACGCCTGCTGAAGCAGAGCATCATCAAATCCGTTATTCAAAAAAGCGGAAAAGGGGGAACTTATTTTGGTGCGACTGGCTGCGGCAAAACTTATACGATGGCATTTCTTGCCCGTCAGCTTGCACTGCGCTGCACGGATGTGCCTGAGATAGGCTCGCCGACAATTGTGATGATTGTTGACCGCGAGGATTTACAAAAACAAGGCGCAAAACTCTTTACGAAGAGCAAGGAATTTTTGAACCTCGGAGAGGTCAGCGTCGTTCCGAACAGAAACAAACTTCGAGAAGAACTCAGAGCCCGTGAGAGCGGCGGCTTCTATATCTGTACCATTCAAAAGTTCTGTGACCGTGAAGATGACAAAATCGGACTGATTAACAGCCGTGCCAATATCATTTGCTTTTCTGATGAGGCCCACCGGACGCAGCTGGATCATTCGAGGAGGATTCAGTTCAGCAAAGATAAAGATGAAAATATGAGAGCAATGCTCTCAAAGCCTTATGCCAAGGTTCTGCGAGAGGCATTTCCCAATGCAACCTTTGTCGGATTTACCGGAACTCCCATTGATGAAACCTATCAGACATTTGGCGATGAAATAGACAGGTATTCGATGGATCAGGCCGTTGCTGATGGTCTGACTGTATCTATTAAATACCATCCACGCATTGCAAAAGTACTTCTGGATCAGGAAAAAGTACATCAAATCGAGGCATATTATAAACAGTGTGCTGAGGACGGCGCAACGGCAGAAAATATAGAAGCCAGCAAGAAGGCCATGAGCTCGATGGAGGTCATTCTGGGCGAGCCTTCACGCCTTGAACGACTCGCAGTAGATATTCACGACCATTATGTTTCCTCCTGTGCCAATGATCCCGACAGAGTTCAGAAGGCGATGATTGTCTGCTCCAGCAGAAAAATTGCCTATACACTGTTGAAGATTTTCGAAGACAAATATCCTGAATGGTTTATTGAAAAGAAAATTGCCGATGACGTTTCTGCCAGCGAAGAAGAATTGCGCAAACTGAAACCCATGCCTTTTATGGCTATGGTGGCCAGTGTCGGCAGCAACGATCCCGCTGATATGTATAATTATCTTGGCGGCGTGAAAAATGACAGGCGTTCGGATGAACTCGATGCGGCCTTTAAGCAGGATAAATCAAATTTTCACATTGTTCTCGTCGTGGATATGTGGATCACGGGCTTTGACGTTCCTTCGCTCACATATATGTATAACGATAAGCCGCTGAAAAAACATATGCTGATTCAGACAATCAGCCGCGTCAACAGAAGATATGCAGGAAAGGACTATGGCCTGATCGTCGATTATATCGGTATTCGAGATAATATGCGCGAGGCCATGAAAATATATGGCGGTGATATTTCTATCGCTCCGACCGTGGATGATGTGGAACAGGCGACCGCTGTTTTTCGAGAAGAGCTGACGGTTCTCAAACACCTCTTCGCCGGATATGACCTGCGTCCATTCCTGAATCCCACAGAAGACCCAACCGAACGTTACGTACTTTTGGCCAAAGCAGCTGAATATGTTTTTATTTCTGCTCAGGTATTAAAATCGGAGAGCAATGGCGGAAAAAGCATCAAAAAAGTATCTTTCAAAACATATTTTTTGAAAACCGTCAAACGAATGCGGGCAGCATATGATATTTGTCAGCCGTCCGGAGAGCTGGGCGAAGAGGAATCGGCGCTTGCCCAGTGTTTTATGGCCATTGCAGGATTTGTCCGAAAAATGAGCGGAACCAGCGAGGTTGACGCCGACACCATGAATCGCCATGTGGCCAAAATGGTGGAAGAGGCATTGAAATACAATAAGGTCGAGAATGTTCTGGATGACGGTGAGCAAGAGGATATATTTAGTCCGGAATATTTTGACAGGCTGGCTGATGTGAAAATGCCCGCAACTAAGCTGGAAATGCTGATTAAGATGCTGCGAAAGCAAATTAGCGAATACAGGAAAACAAATCAGCTGGCGGCGAAGCGATTTCAGGAGCTGCTGGAAGAGACTATCAAACAATACCATGAACGCAGGTCACATCTGACGGCTGAGGAAGCGGGGGAAGCCCAGGAACAAACCTCAGAAGAAATTATCAGAAATGCAACAGAACAGGCTCTCACAATCCTTAAAGAAATGAATGCCGACAGGGAGAGCTTTCGTAAAATTGGACTCACCTTTGAAGAAAAAGCATTTTACGACATTTTGATGTCGCTTCGAGATCAATATAACTTTGAGTATGGTAAGGATGAAATTGTCGGAAATGTTACTGTCAACAGTAAATGCAAAGCACTGGCGAAAAAGATTAAAGAAATTATTGATACAAAGTCTTCTTTCGCAGACTGGCTGAATAATCAGATCGTTCGGGATCAGCTGAAATTTGATATAAAAGTCTGCCTGATAAAAAATGGATACCCGCCGCAATATAGCCCGGAGGTCTTTCGAAAAGTCATGGAGCAGGTGGAAAATTTTGAGGAAAATAATTGATGCTGTATTTAGAATAAAGAACCGCTCCAATGCTCAGCAACAGTTCTTTTGAGCAATAACGAGGATTTTCAAGCGATAAAATAAATCAAAAACAACATGCCGTTGAAAAGAAACTTCTCGCCGTTTTTGAAGACAATCAGGAACATACGATTTCCGAACTGGCGGAGATTGTAAAACTAAGCAAACCAAGAACCCGCGCCATAGTTTCCAGCCTCGTTGCCAAAGGGAAAATAACAATCAAAGGTGCAAATAAAAACAGATCTTACAGATTGCAGCCAAAGCGATGACCATCCCAGAACATGAGCTGAAGTTCGGTGAAAGTTCGGTGAAAGTTCGGCAAAGTTCGGTGATGTTCGGTGAAAGACACTCAGGCCAGAATAATCATCATTATTGAATGGAGCAGACTGGCTGCGGCATTCCCCTCGTGACGAAAAAATACAGCCGGAATGCCTTTGAATTTCTGGATTTCTTTTTGCGCGTCACGATTTCATTTGAATTTGAAATTGAAAGCGAAGCTGAGGGGGACATAGCGCAGCCTGAAGAAAAAACGAAACGACGATGCTGTTTTTATAAAAAAATCCCCTCTCCTTAATTGAAGAGGGGATCAGGCCTCATCTCAGGGGGACGGTGTGTGTCCCGCCATTTATTTCTTTTGCGCGGGCTTATCCCCAAATGAATGCTCCTCATCGGGGAACGCACCGCTCTTCACCTCAGCCGCATAATTCCTCACTGCGTCGCCGATGACCTCATACAGGTTCGCGTAGCGCTTGAGGAATTTGGGCGTGAAGTCGGGATTCATGCCGAGCGCGTCGTAGCAGACCAGCACCTGGCCGTCGCAGCCGTTGCCCGCGCCGATGCCGATGGTGGGAATGGTAAGCGAAGCGGTGATTTTGGCGGCGAGCTCGCGGGGAACCATCTCCAGAACGACGGCGTAGCAGCCCGCCTCTTCCAGCGCCTTGGCGTCGCGCAGGAGCTTTTTGGCGTTCTCCTCGCCGCGCCCCTGAACGCCGAAGCCGCCGAGCAGATTGACCGACTGAGGGGTCAGCCCGATGTGGCCCATGACGGGGATGCCGGCCCGCACGATGCGGCGGATTTCCTCGGCGTATTCCTCGCCGCCCTCCAGCTTGACCGAGTGCGCACCGCCCCGGGCAGCCAGAATGCCGGCATTCCTCACAGCGTCCTCCACGCTGGCCTGGTAGCTCATAAAGGGCATGTCGCAGACCACGTGGGCCCGCTGCACGGCGCGCGTCACCATGCGGCAGTGGTAGGCCATCTCATCGACGGTGACGCCCAGAGTGCTCTTTTCGCCCCGGACGGCCATGCCCACGGAATCGCCGATGAGCAGGGCGTCGATGCCGGCATCGTCCATGACCCGGGCAAAGGCGGCGTCATAGGCGGTCATCATGGCGATTTTCTCGCCGTCGGCTTTCATCTTCCGGAGCGCGTTGGCGGTCAGCGGTTTCCTGATTTGCATTATTTCCCTCCTGGGGAAGCGGTTGGGGTTCCGCACGACTGGAGCGTCGTGGAGAGCGATGCCCGGCGCGCTCCCGATGGCGAGGGAAGCGTAGCGTGGGACCGTCCCGGTCCAACTCTCGGCCGGCCAAAAGTCCTCCTCTGGACTTCTGCGCCGACCCATCCCGTTGGATCCGTGCGGAGCGTTGGTTGGATGTTGGTGTTCACACCGTCCCGGCCATGAGCGGTCCGGGCGGCGCGCGGGCTTCTAGTCCGCTGACGGGAGAGGGCAAGCGCTCAGGGCAGACCGGGCCTGTCCGTCTGAGGACGCAGCACCGGCCCCACGCGGCCCGCCAGGCGCAGCTGATCCAGAACCACCATCGCTGACACCGCCTCAATCACCGGGGGCAGGCGCCGCGCAAAGCAGGCGTCATGGCGCCCGCCGGGCGTGATTTCCGCGGGTTTGCCCGTGGTCAGATCGACGCTCTTCAAAGTGCCGAAGCTGACCGCCGGCTTCACAGCCGCCCGAAAAATCACGTCATTGCCGCTGGAGAGCCCGCCGTCGATGCCGCCGGAAAAATTGTGCCGCAGCGTTCCGTCCGCCGACACAAGCTCGTCCTTCACCTCGCGCCCGCTCAGCCGCGCAAAGTCAAAGCCCAGACCGAACTCCACGCCCTTGACGCCGGGAATGGAAAAGAGCGCGTGCGCCAGCAGCCCGTCGAGCGCGTCGAAGAACGGCTCGCCCAGGCCGGCCTCAAGTCCGGAGATGGTCCCTTCCAGCACGCCGCCCACAGGGTTTCCCTCGTCAGCAGCACGCTGAATGCGCGCCTCAAAGCGCGCGGGGTCACTTTCGCCGCCCGCGCTGACGAGCCGGGCAGCACAGCGGACGGGCACGGGCAGCGTCAGCAGAACTTTTCTGGCCACAGTGCCGGCAGCGGTCAGCGCGGCAGTCAGGCGCCCGGAAAAATGGCCGCCGCCCCGGAAATCCTCACAGCCGCCGAAGCGGTGAAAGGCGGGCAGATCCGCGTGGCCGGGCCGTGGAACGCGGGCAATGGCGCTGTAATCGCCGCTCCGGACGTCGCTGTTGGCGATGCGGATCAGCATCGGCGCGCCCGTGGTTCTGCCCTCGAAGAGCCCCGAATCGATGGTGAGCGCGTCATTTTCCCGGCGGGCGGTAGTGCCCGCTTCACCCGGACGGCGCCGCCTCAGGTCTTCCTCAAAATCGCTGAGCGAAAGCGGCAGTCCGGCAGGGCAGCCGTCGATGAGGGCGCCGATGGCCGGGCCGTGAGATTCGCCCCAGACAGAAACGCGGAAGAGTCGGCCGAACGTGTTCATGGAGGCATTTTCCCCAGGGCGCGGAGGTCAGGGCTTCCGCGGCATGATGATGTCCTGAAAGGAGGCGCCGCAGGCCTGAGCGATGTCCTTCGGCGCGACCTGAATCAGCAGTCCCTTGCGGCCGCCGCTGAGAAAAATCTTCGGATGCGTGAGCGCGCTCTCGTGAATCACCGTGGGGAACTGCTTCTTCATGCCAACCACCGTGCAGCAGCCCCGGATGTAGCCGGTGTTGGCCAAAAGCTCCTTCACCGGCAGGAGCTCAATGGACTTCTCGCCCACCGCGCGCGCGGCCTTCTTCATGTCCAGCTCCTCGGCCACCGGAATGGCGAAGACGTAGAGGACGTGCGGGCGGCTCCTGGCCACCAGCGTCTTGAAGGTCTGCTCCACGGGCGTGCCGGCCGTCTGGGCCATGACGACGCCGCTGATGAACTCCTCGCATTCGTAACTGTGCGCCTCGTAGGGAATGTGATGCGTCTCCAGAAAGCGCATGGCGTTGGTTTTAGCTTCCTTCGGCATGTCCGTTCTCCTCTCCTTTCACCTCGCCGGAAGCGCCGTCCTCTTTCGGGTCGGCCAGAAGCCGCTTCGTCTCCATGGACGCGGCCTCGGAAGTCGCCAGCGCGTCCTCCAGATCGGCCAGCGCGGCGTCGGCCTCGGCAGTGCTCTCCCGAAGTTTGTTCTCGAAGCTCCTGTCCCGCAGGTCCTGAACGATGGAAGCGACGCCCTTTTTGGCCTCGGTCCCCAGCTCCTTTTCCACGACCTCTTCGCTCTCTTTGCTCAGCTCCTGGAACTCGCGCAGCGTGGGCAGCGCGCCCAGGTCGCGCAGGTTGAAGAACTCCAGAAACTCCCTGGACGTTCCGTAGATGAGCGGCCGGCCCGCCTCCTCGCGCTTGCCGACGATGCGGATGAGCCGCCGCTCCAGAAGCGCCTTGAGCACCGCGCCGCAGTCCACCGCCCGGATGTCCTCAATCTCGGCCCGCGTCACCGGCTGCCGGTAGGCGACGATGGCCAGCGTCTCCAGCGCCGCGCGGGTCAGGCGCTGAGGCTTCACCCTCAGAAAGCGGCGAATGACCTCCGCGCTCTCGGGATTGGTCCTCAGCTGCCAGCCGCCCGCCACCTCGGAGAGAACGATGCCCCGGCAGGAGTCGTCGTAGAACGCCTGAAGTGCGTGCATGGCGTCGCAAATGGTCCGCACGTCGAGGCCCGTGTGCCGCCGGATCACGTCTTCGGTCAGCGGCTTGTCGGCCACGAAGAGCAGCGATTCCAGCGTGCGGTGAATCCGCTCCGTCGGCCAGCGCATGGCCGCCTCCGCCAGCTTCTCAAACGACTCGTCCTCGGCCTTTGCCGCGGGTTCATCCGGAACGTCGATGTCGGCGGGCGTCACTTCGGCTTCTTCATCGGCCGCCTCATCCGCCTCCCCGCTCTCGGCCTGCCCGGAAATCAGGGCCGCGTCCTCGTCGGAAATAATGCCCGGGAGGGGCAGCACGTTGTCCGGAACGCCCGTCCCGCTTTTCTTTTTCTGTTCAGCCATGCGCGCACGCTTCCTCTCTCAAAATTCAGCAGTGAACCGCCCGACGGGCCCGCCCGTCCGCCCCCTCTGCCGCTGACACCGGCGCCGGCGCCGTCACTGATAGTCGTCCCTGAACAGCAGCAGCGCCTTATCCAGCGCCCCCGGGTCCCGCGCTGCGACGTAAATCTCGCCCCCGTCCGCTTCCTGAGAAATCCGCAGCAGGCGCATTTTGCACATCTCCAGAATGGACAGGAACGTCATCAGGATGGCGGTCCGGCTTCTCCCCTCTTCGAGCAGCGCCGTGAACGACGTTCGGGGCGTCTTCTGCAGCATCGCCACAATCCGGCTCATGGTCTCCGTGAGGTTGAAGTTTTCGAGGTGAACCTCGTGGAAGGGATCAGGGCCCTTGTCCTTGAGAACCTTCGCCAGAATCTCCACCAGCCGGAAAACGGGAACCTCGACGAGGCCGCTGCCGTCCGCTGCGGGCCGCTCAGCTGCGCCGGGCGCCTTTCGCGTGAAGACCTGCCGCCCCAGAAGCGCCCGGCTGCCCAGCATCTCTCCGGCGGCCTTGTACTTCTGGTACTCGAGAAGGCGCCGCACCAGCTCCTCGCGCGGGTCCTCCTGAGGTTCGTCCTCGTCGGCATCCGGCTCCGTCTCACCGGGCAGCAGCATGCGCGATTTGATGTGCGCCAGCGTGGCCGCCATCAGCAGAAATTCCCCGGCCACATCGAGGTCCAGCTCCTTCATCACCCGCAGCGTCTCCAGATACTTCTCGGTGATGAGGGCGATGGGGATGTCGAGGATGTCCACCTTGTGCTCGCCGATGAGGTGCAGAAGCAGGTCCAGCGGGCCCTCAAAATTGGGCAGGACGCACCTGAACGCGTCGGCGGGAGACGCGGGAACCGCAGGCGGCGCGGAAGCGAAAGAAGTCTGGCTGTCGTTCTGGTCTGTCATGGGAAGAAAAAGTCCGTGCGGCGGATTCAGGCCGATTCAGCGAAGGCGCCTGAGCAGCCAGGCAAGCGCGGCCTCCATGCTTTTGGGCGAGGCACGGCCCGTTCCGGCCAGGTCGTAGGCGACGCCGTGATCGGGACTCGTGCGCGGGCGCGGCAGGCCGACGGTCACGTTCACGCCGTCGTCGAAGTGAGTCATCTTGAGCGCGATGAGCCCCTGGTCGTGGAACATGGCCAGAACGGCGTCGAACTGCGGCGAACGCACCTCGCGGGCAAAAAAACCGTCGGCGGCAAAGGGTCCGGAAGCGTCGATGCCCTCACCGCGGGCCGCCTCGACGGCCGGCGCGATGATTCGAGATTCCTCATCGCCAAACAGGCCGCCCTCACCGGCGTGCGGATTGAGCGCAAGGACCGCGATGCGCGGCTGCCGCCGCAGAAGAGAACGCACCTCACCGTCCAGCAGGGTCAGATCGCGCAGAATGCCCTCGCGCGAGAGGCTTTGGGGAACGTCGGCAATGGCCAGGTGCCGCGTGTGAATGGCCACGCGCAGCACGGGCCCGGCCAGCAGCATCAGCACGCGCGGGAGCCCGAAGGCGGCCTGCAGAAACTCGGTGTGCCCCTGAAAGTCGGCGCGGTGCAGGTGAATGGCCTCCTTGGAGACGGGCGCCGTGCAGAGGCCGTCGATGGCCCCGGATTTGAGCGCGCCGGCCGCCGCCTCCAGAAAATCGAGCTGCGCTTTCCCTCCTTCGGAGGTGGGCCGGCCAAAAGCGATGCGGGCCAGATCGAGCGGCCGCGTGGACTGAACGAGGGCGGGACGGTCGATGGAGGCCACGGGAACATCGGCGCAAAAGCGCGCGAGGCGGTCCTCTGTGCCGGTGATGCCGCAGGCGCGCTGCCAGAGGCCGATGTCGCCGAAGACGATGGGAATGAAGTCAGGAGTGCCGCCGGCGGCCGGACCGCTCAGCAGCGCTTTCAGGGCCATGGCCGTGATTTCCGGCCCGATGCCCGAGGGGTCGCCCAGCGTGATGCCGATGCGGGGAATGAAATGTCTGTCCATGAAGCTGATGCCTTTGCCTTTGGCCGGACTGACGGCCGGGACGGGCGCGGCGCCATCCAACGTCCGGCGGCCGGGTGCAAGGCGGAATCGGCCAGGAGAAGGGACGTGCGCCCGGAAGTGCGCCCGGCAAATGAGACACCCGTCCAGTTCAGACGGCCGTTGATTAGACGCCTGTTCAGAAAAGCGTGCAGACCGCGCCGCCCGCCGTCAGAAGTGCATCGGCTCCCCCCGCNNTCGCCCGCCTGCCGCAGCAGCTTCAAAAGCGCCGTCATGGGGAGGCCGATGATCGCGTGATAGTCCCCGTCGATGGACTCAAAGAGCTGGAGCCCTTGGGCCTCGATGCGGAAGGCGCCCGCGCAGCCCTGCCACTCGCCCGTGTCGAGGTACGCTTCGATTTCCGCGGGCGTCAGCTGAAACATGGTCAGGCGCACAGTGGAAATGGCCTGCGCCTGAAAGGAAGGCGCCTCCCGGCAGAGCCACAGCGCCGAATGCAGCTGATGGGTGCGCCCCGAAAGCGCAAGAAGCTCCGCGCGTGCCTCGTCCCGGTTCGCGGGCTTGCGCAGAAGGCGGCCGTCAATCTCCACCGTCTGATCGCAGCCCAGAACGAGGCGGTCCGGAAAGCGGCCGCGAAGCGCCTCAGCCTTCTGCCGGGCAAATGACAGCGCCAGATCGGCCGGAGAGAGCCCCGGGGCGGCAATTTCATCCACACCCGGCGCATGGGCCTCAAAAGGAATACCCGCGCTCGTCAGAAGCGCCGCACGAAAAGGAGATGTAGAGGCAAGAAGGAGCATTTGGGGGGAGTTACACAGTAAACAGCCCTGCCTCGGAATGACCCAGGGCAGGGCTGTTTTGGATGGTAGTGGGAAAGGGTCAGACGAATACCCTTTACCCGTTATTGAACAATGCAACAGTCTTATTTTTTCCCGCCGGAATTGCCCTGACAGCGGGGATTGTTGGGATTGCATTGATTGGCGTGATTATCATTGCGCGCCTGATGGGCCCCATTGTTGGGGTTATTCTGGTTTGCGTAATGATCGCGCTGCTGCTGGTTATGAGTTTTATCGGAAACACTGCTCATGTTGTTGCTCCTGTTCATTGGAAATCGTTGAGATTTTACATCCGGGCAGAGGCACCATACCTTTGCCGACGTTAATCATAGCTACTCGTAAATACGTCGTCAAGGGACCGGCAGAAAATGCTCTTACGAGTCAACGAGTTGCAAAAAGTTGTAAGCAACGTATTTTTCTTGTTTGACGTCTTGCGGGAGCCGCTTTATATAGGCGGTCTGGCAGGAGCGATAGCTGGCGGTCAAAGATGAAAAGATGAGGAGAACGAAATGAAGAACGCATTATTAAAGAAAGTTATCGATGAGAGATACAGGGGGAAGAACAGTGCGTTGGCTAGAAGATTATGGAAAGAAATTAAGAAGAGATTTCCTGCTAAATCTGCCGAAGACGATCAGACTCAGGAGAGAAATCTCGCGACGAAGATTGGCGAGCTGGTCAACTGCAAAGATGAATCGCGCATCGGCTGGTGGCGCAATGTGGAGGACGGCAAGTATCTGGAACTCCTCTCCGAGCTGACAGGACTGAGCGCTGAGGCGCTTCTCTCGCCCACTGAAAATCAGATTAGCTTTCCCGAATTCCCCGAACTGGCCACCTGGCGGCCTCAGGATGGCGACGCACTCTGTCCAATCTGGTATGAGACGAGTCAGAACTTTCAGCCGCGCCCGCCGAGTTCGCTGCTTGATATTGTTGTAAAGCATTTGTCCGAAGAGACATCGGGGCTGCTCTGGATTGTCGTTCTTCCGGGCTGCGGCAAAGCAACGACCTTGCGGGCAATGGAAATTTTGCATTCCGACAAAGTATATATTGCTGAAGCAGAACATGGATATTTGTCCGACATATCTCTTCCTGATGCAGACAAACTGGCTTTTCTCGTCGTGCATCGTCTGGAACAAGATCTTTCTAAATTTCAGGGACAAATAGAAGCTCTTCTGCGCCGCAAAACATCGGCAGTCGTTCTGGCGCCTTTTGACATTCCTCGAAAAATATCTGGCGCATCAACACGTCCAAAGCTGGGAGAAAAAAAGCTGGGAGAAAAACATCCCGTCCTCGCATCTGATTGGCGCAGCAGAGTGGTTGTTTGGGCGGCGCAGCGATATGTAAAACTATACAAACAAAATAAATGGCCCGGAGAACTGACGGAGCTGATGATTCAATTGTGCAATTCGCCGCTGAAAGATTTCATTCAATCTCCCGGCGATGTTCTGGCGCTGTGCCGTCAGTGCCGTGATGGTCAGCTGAATGATATTGATGACATAGATCTGTCTGATCTGTCGTCCAAGTGGCTGGAACAAGTGGGTTTTGCTTCATCTCAGGAGAAATCTGCGCAAAAAAAGAAATACAATCAGGCTGTTTATTCAGTCTTTATGAATCGGGATGTCGAGTGGCTGAAAGCTGGTCAAACGGATTGGGAAACAGCTTTTAGTGATAACAAAGTATTTCATGAAATGCTTGTAAAATTAGGGGGTGGAAAGAAAGACATAGCCTCGCCGGCTCTTTTCAAATTTGGGGTGGCGGGGATTATACCCTATCCAAATTGGGTCGCTGCCGGGACGCTGATGCCTCCCGCCGAGGAAGGACAAAAAGAGTATTTTTTTGAGCCGAATAATATCCGCCAGTGGGCGTGGACTGGGGCGGACAATTCAAGAAAGAATCTCCTGCTGTCACTTCTGCGGAATTGCCGCTCAAGCGTGTTAAAGCTCAATATCACTGAATCATTGAAAGGGGTTGAAGGATTTGAACGGCTGGCGGCAATCGAAGCCATTGTGCGCTTCGCTGCCGATGACCCGCAGAGCATCAATAAAAAATTTTGCAATTCAATTCCATGGGAGGAATTTTTCAGGAATTTAGACGCATTCGGCCATCCGCGAAGGGATATACCGGGAGAAAAGTTTCATTTCCCGCTGACATGGGAACAGCGGAACCCGGCTGTCGGCGAGCTTTCAGACTCGATGACATTCAATGCGTCCGAAATGATTCGGGAATTTATGCAGGCAGGCTGGGGATTGAGTCATGAATACAGTGACTGCGAAAATGCGAAAGCAGCCTTGCCCGAAGCCTATTCGTGGATTTTTCCATTCTGGATGAAGGAGCAAACGCTTGGATTGGAAAACATTCCTTTTGAATCGTCTTATTGGCCGACATCCGATGAATTTTTCCAATGGGCCAGAGAGCTCATCGATAAAGATAAAGTGACGCTCCCACGGGAGATGAACGCCGAAAATATCCCGGCGATATTTTTACCTGCCTTTCTGCTGTCTCAAAAGTATCTGAAATCTTTATTTGGTGGAAAAAATGTTCCTTTTGCTCAGTATATTATGTCTAAAATTCAAAATGAGAGCAGCGCAGCTGAATGGCTTGGAAAGCAGTTAAATGGAGATGAAATCGACAAAGTTATTTATCAACAGTGCTGTGACCTGATTTGGCGAAGTATTCGAAAAGATAGTGTGTTAGCTAAAATTGAATGTCTCGTGCGCGATTACCCTGCTTTGGCTGATGTCGTTTGTCGAAATGTTTCCGAAGGAGAGCTCCGACAGACAGTAGGGCGCCCAGGTGGTCTGCGAAGAGGTTCTTCTGATAATTCAAATTTATTAAATAATTTGAGCGAATCCCAGAAAATAGCCGTTTTGACGGAATGGTTGGAACGGGCTGATGCCAATGCGGATGAAACCGCGTTTGACGCCTATGCCTTTGCACCGCTTTTGACGAAAAAGCTCTGGAGGGCAATAAAAGAAACGAGCGGTCAGGCAGATAA
Organism: Myxococcales bacterium UBA1203; assembly: GCA_002309695.1. Lineage (GTDB taxonomy): Bacteria > Myxococcota > Myxococcia > Myxococcales > UBA5297 > UBA1203. Next base: position 41,267 of record DBXV01000009.1, read on the forward strand.
TATCTCGGAATTGCTGCGCAGAATGCCGCGCATTGTCATCGGGCCGATTGCCCGTCAGATTTGGCTGGAAGATGCCGATTGGGCCATGGAGGAAATTAAAAAGTGGATTTCAGAGCCGACGTTTCGCGACGAGGGACTTCAGGAATGGTTCTGCGTGGCACCGCGAGAGCAATTTGGCGCATTGGCTGAAGTGCTCAAGTCCACAGCCCCGCGTCCCATTTGGACAAAGAAATGGTGTCGAATCGCCATTGGGCGCGCAGGCAGTGCGACAGAGAAGCTGTTTGAGTTGATGTAAAATGTATGAGGCGAAGAAAAGAGTGGTTTATCTGTCAACTCTTCCGGTTCCTGTCCTTTATAGCGGGCAGAAGGATTGATGGAACGTATCATATCAAACAATTGAAGCGTTAATTATTAAATTGGAGTTACATCATGAGTTTTGATTTTCGTTATAAAATTTTTTGTTTGTCTCCTTCTGTGAATGGCCGACAGCAGGAAAAGGCATTCAACACGGACAAGCTCTATCTGAATTACGGCCTATTGGGGCTCGCCACATTGCTTTCTGAAATGGGCCATCAGGTGAAAATGATGCAGTCCGATGGGATGAGCCTCGATGTCTATCGCCCGACGCTGGAATACTACCTCGAACGCGCCGACATTCTCATGGTGTCACTCCCGTCGTTTTTTGAAATTCCAATGGCCCAGGATATTTTGCGTTTTGTCCGTGAGAAATACCCGAAAATCCGGGTCATGCTGGGCGGGCGCTGGACGGTGGATCGCAATCTGGGCTTTATTCAGAGGAAATTCGCCGGGCTGATTCACATGATCTGCCGTGGCTGCCCGGATGACCGTCTGTCGGAGGTTTTGGCTGCCCTGATGGCTCCGGATAGAAACAGAGAATCTCCGTTTGTGAGCCAGGAATACCAATACTCCAAACCGTTTCCGCATGTCGATTATAAGCTTCTGCACGATTTCAAAAAATACCAGCCTGTCATCGAGGCTTCCCGCGGATGTCCCGGCAAGTGTAAATTCTGTCAGGAATCGAATTATACATACTTCAAATTGAAATCGACGGAAGCGATTATTGATGAAATCGAAAGCATTTGTGAGCAATATAAATCCGATGATCTGAATTTCTATTTACAGGGCGCCATGGTCAATCCGGATGTCGAATGGGCGAAGGCATTTAAGAAACTGTATGATGAAAGACAACTACGCTGCGGCCTGCGCTTTGAGTCGCGGGTGGACTGCCTCAATCCGGAATCGGTGAAAATCCTCGCTGGCGCCGGGCTGAAAGTCATTGATTTTGGGCTGGAATCCGCATCTCCGACGATGTTGCGGCGCATGAACAAGACGTCGAACCCGGAAGATTATCTGAAAAAAGCCGAGGCCATCCTCAGTGCAGCGTCGGAGGTTGACGTCAAATGTAAATTGAATATACTGCTTTTCGCGGGAGAAACGCAGCGCACCTGGGGCGAAACGATGGCGTGGCTGCGGCGTATGAAGGCACAATACGGTAATGGCTTTGGCGGTGTGTCCGCAAATCCACTGACCATTTACCTGAATGGCGAGGGGACAGAAGATTTTTCCATGCAGGTGGAACGTGACTCTGGCTGTAAAGTAAATAGAATAGAATTGAATGAGCGGGGTTACACCACGCCCGACACGAGCCGCGACATTTCCTCATTGAAAGCCTGCGCGGAGGCAGCCTATCGCGCACTGATGACGGATGATGAATATAAATACCTGAAATCCATCTCGTTTACACCGAGAGAGACATCCATTGAGGCAGATCTTGTGGAAAAAATTGCCTGATTTCACGTCGATTTTTTTGATCACTTTTACGGTTGGAGGAATGGAACGATGGGAAATATTTTTCACTTAAATAGGCAGCAGCGACGTAAGATAATGGCCACGGGAAATCCTGAGGATGCGTGTACTGTCGCGATGGCGGGAATTGCGAGGCATGTGCAGCAGCCGTATCGAAAAAAGACTGATAAGAAGTCCATTCCTCAATTCTTTAATGCCGAAACGACGTTAGCGACTATTTCAAATGATTCACCAGATGAAGATGCTGCTTCTGCTAATTCAGATGCAATTAGGAAAAGTGAGGAGACAAAAGAGATGACTGAAATCAAATCAGAGGAAACGTCCTCAATGTCGCAAAATCTGACAGAAGAAATTCAAAAAGAAGATGCCCCAAAAGATAAAAATGAAGAACTGATTCGACTGCTGACGCCATTTATAGGCATCGACTGCCAGAATCCGATTTGGGATGACGAGCATCTGCCTTCAAATATATGCTGGCACATCGCAGAAATTCGCAAAGGAAAGCTCTCTGAGCGCAACTGGATTATTACATTTAGGAATATTATTGAGACGTATCAGCCCGCATTTGTTTGGTCGGGTGTTGAAATACCCGAGATTTCCAAGCTGGACGGGCAGAGAATTGATTCGGATATAATTGAAAAAATAGAAACACTCCTGAAAAATATATCTGATCAAAAGAGCGCATTGGAGACGCTTTATTTGAACCAGCCGACGACGGCGGCCGAGTGGGCGCAGTTGTCAGAAAATCTCGCGAAAGCAGGAAATCAGGATGACGTCGATGAATTGAGAAAGGCTGTTGAGGCGCTGCCGCTTAAGGGGCCAGATGCTCCTGAATTACAGAATGCTGAGCAGAAACGAATCAGGGAATTGGAAGAGGCCTTGGAAAAGGCGAAGGAAGAACACAATAAGGACATTGAGCAAAAAGAGGCACGAATTAAAGAGTTAGAAAAAGAAAAGGTGGGGATGGAAAAGACATACAATGAAGTCGAAGAATTGCATAGCCAGGAAATCGCAAAAAAAGAGGCGCGCATTCAGGAATTGACGAAGGAAAAATATAAAAGCAAGCCACCAATTCCTCGAAATTCGCTGTCGGAAGATGATATGGTCATTTTGAGAAATTATTTTTCCGGTGGAAAGAAGGGTCTGCTGCTCACCAGCCTGACGCAGGCGTTAAACATTTTGCGAATTCTGTATTCAGATAGAGTGGAAATTGTTTCTGAGGCATGGGAATCTGCCGGGGAATCCAATTTCAGAGATCCGACAAAGGCTTTCTTTATGATGGAGCGTCTTATCACTAAATTCCTGGATATTATGCGCGATGGAAAAGGAATGGGATTCGCCAAAACAGAGTGCTTTTTCGATAAGGAATTTGCCTCGGATGAGCACGACAAGGTTCCTGATTTGCTGCGCACTTTCAGCGATCGGGTCATGCGCGAGCATCTGAAAATCGGCAACAATGAGGGGGCGGAAAAGGGCTGGCGCTGCCATTTCTGTTACGATCCGATCAGCCGGAAAATTGTCATTGGCCATTGCGGGAAGCATTTGAATTTCAAGTGATTAGAAAAATTTCGCTCTTTCCGCAAAATTTTCTGTCGACTCGCCGTCAAGCCGCCGCTTAATAGAGGGCAACTGGCCGCAACTTTTATCCCGCCCTCGCAATCCGAGGCACTAAAGTTATTCGGAAGATTCAGACAACAGATAAAATGGAGGCAACAGACATGAAAGTGGCAGAGACATTAAACCTTCACGACCGCATCAAGGCACTTAGAGACGCGCTGACCGAGGGGCTTTACGAGAAGGAAGAAGCCGTCCGCCTGGCGCTTTTGACGGCCATCGCGGGCGAGAGCATTTTCTTTTTGGGTGCCCCCGGATGCGCCAAGAGCATGATTGCCCGGCGCATTGTGAATGCATTCAAAACGGATGGTGCGGACGGCGGCGCGAACAACAACATCCAAAACGTCCAATGCTTTGAATACCTGATGAATCAGTTCTCGACGCCGGAGGATATTTTTGGGCCGATTTCGCTCAAGGCGCTGAACGGCGAGGGGAAAAGCGGCAAGGAGGAATACAAGCGCATTACTGAGAAAATGCTTCCGGAGGCGGACATTGCCTTTCTGGACGAGATCTGGAAGGCGAGTCCGGCGATTCAGAATACGCTGCTGACGATTATCAATGAAAAGAAGTTTCACAATGGCAATGAAGTCATCAGCGTGCCGCTCAAGGCCCTGCTTGCCGCGTCGAATGAGCTTCCTGCCAGGGGCCGGGGGCTGGAAGCGCTGTATGACCGCTTTATTTTGCGCCTGCCGGTTCAATTCATTAAAAATGAGGGCAGTTTTTTCGATATGATTTCGGCGCCGTCGTCGAAGGAATTTGAGCTGGCCGATGGCGTCAGGGCATTGCAGATTTCCAATGAAGAATTGGAGAGTTGGAAGCCGGAGATTGACAAGGTGCGCCTCTCCGCCGAGGCCAGGAATGTGATTTCGGCCATTCGCAGGGAATTGACAGCTGAAAACGCGAAGCTCGGCGAAGATGGCAGGAAAAACGGCGAGCTGTTTGAGGTGGGCGACCGCCGCTGGAAGAAAATTGTGCATATTCTCAAGGCGTCGGCATTCCTGAACGGGCGGACGGAAATTGATTTGATGGACTGCCAGCTCATTGAATACTGCATCTGGAATACGGAGGCGCAGCAGAAAAAGGTAAACGTTATTGTGGAAAAGTGCATACAGCAGAACGGGCTCGGTATTCATACGCAAATTGATGAAATTAATGAATACATCAAAAAGTATGAGGATTATGTGAGCAGATCTTTTTATGTAGTTGGAAATTCTGAGCCGTTAGTATATCAGATGTCGGATGGTTGGAAGGCTTACGCATTTAAGACGCCCTGCATCATTAGGGGACATGGCTATTATGGAAATTCAACAGAAGTTAGTTTTTTATGCGGAGAAATAATGACGCGCAATGCTAGAATGGCATCAAACGGAGGCCGTTATTATGATTCCAAGAAACAAAGACTTGATATGAACGTATATCATTTTGATGCCCGAACAATTTCAATTCAGGGAGAAAAAATAACATGGTCAGATGCAAACGGCAGGGAATATGAGGCAGAAATTCAAATGACTAAGGGCGGTTTGGTGCCAGATCAAAATGTTTTTGGGCATTCCGACTTTCTGACATTGAGGCAGGATAAAGCAGACAAGGATTACTATAACCCTATTTTAGGCATAATTAAGAAGGAACTCGACCGGATCAATGAATTCATAAAGGCGAAGAAAGATAATTTTCAGACCAACATTTTTGCCAGGGAGTCCATGTGTTCCGTCATTTTATCTTCCGTCGAACAGTCCAAGCGCGAGCTTGAAGATACTCAAGTGGCGCTGGATAAACAGAGAAAGCGCTATAAATTATAGAAACAGGGAAAAATAATTCAATGAACGTTCAAAACAGCAGGCGCCGTTTCGAGAAGTTTGCCCCTTCCGCCCTTGGATCGGAATCCGACCGCAAACAGCTGGTGGATGCGCTGGACGATATGATTCTTCCGGTGGAGCCGAAAGAGGAACCCATTGAATTTCCGCAGAATAATTTCGCGCAGGCGGCGAAAAAGACCATGGAGGAGCTCCTCGCCCGGGATGCGCTGCGGGGGAATTATGCGGAAAGCCATCCCGGACTGGCGGAAAACATTCAGACGGACATTCTGGAATGGCTGCAAAAGACAAATGATGAATTGGAAAAGGAAAATCCCTTCTGGGAGGAGGCAATTTTTATCGAGCAGCAGAAAAAGCTGACCGCGCAGCAAATTGCCGAAGATATTGCCCGAAAAGATTCGCTGATTCGCGGGAAATATTGCAATTTGCCCTCGGTGGAGGCCGCACGGCGCGGTGACATCGCGGAAAGCAATGTGGATTTTGATTTTTATCAAAGACAATTCGAGGAAGAGCGGCAGAAATTTCAGAGAGCGTCCAAAAATGGCGATAAGCCTAAGCAAAACAAATATTCGGAGAAATACGCCGAACATATCGAAATTCTGCGCAGGAATTTCATTGCCGATCTGGAGAAGTCCCTCATCGAGCGGCAAAATGCCTGGGAAATAAAGCGCATTGACGAGCGTCGCAGGAAATTCCTGGAGGAATTATATCAGAAAATCGAGAATTTCAAACGGCTGGAAAAACTCCTCCTGCCCTTCATCGGGGATTTGGGGCGGCTGTGGGATTTGTCCAACCGCCCGTTTGAGGACAGCGGCTTTGAGCTCCTGGAAACGTATGCCAAATTGCTGGAAAATGACGAGTCGCTTCAGGAACTGGCGAAGATGCTGGGCAGGCAGAGCCGGGCCCAGGCGCTGTTTGAAAAAGAACTGCGCGATAAAATTGTGATTAAAACGGAGTGGCACCCGAAGCCAGCCTGGCGCGGCGAAATCAACGGCATCCGCTATTCCAATGATATTGCCTCGGTTGTGCCGAGTGAACTGGCGCTGCTCCGGAATCCGGCGGCGAAAAAGCTGTTTCAGCTCAAGTTCGCTCAGAAGCAGCTCTTGTCGTTTGATTATCAAAATGACGCGGCGGAAAATACGGAGGAAACAATTCAGGAGGAGGTTTCCGTCGAAAAGAAGGAGCCGAAGGGGCCGGTGATTATCTGCGCGGACACCAGCGGATCGATGCATGGGACGCCGGAAAACATCGCCAAGACGATTACATTTGCGTTGGCCAAAATCGCCATGGAGGAAAAGCGCAAATGTTATCTCATTTCATTTTCGACGGGCATTGAGACGCTGGATTTGAGCGATTTTCAGGGCGGCAGCGCGCTGAACCGGCTGGTTCAGTTTCTGCGCATGTCATTCCATGGCGGCACGGACGCCGGGCCCGCGCTGGCGCATTCTCTGAAAATGCTGAGGGAGGAGAATTATAAAAGCGCCGATGTATTGATGGTGTCCGATTTTGTGATGGGCAGCTTGGCGGGGGATCTGGTGCAGGCCATCGAGGCGGAAAAAGCAAAAAATACCTGTTTTTACAGCCTCGTCATCGGCAGCAGCGGCAATCAGAATACAATTCAATGCTTCAATCATAACTGGACATATGACATGAACGATCCAACGGCGCCCCGGCGCCTGGCGGAACAGCTGCACGAGGTGAGGGAGAGGCCCCCCCGTGAAGCAGCAACATAACAATGGAGAAAGGCTCCCCCTATCTCCCCCTCCCCACAGCACAGCGTCTCCCTTTTCTTCCACGGCAATCATCCTCACCGCAATATATGTCCCGAATATCATTACGAATTTTCCGGAATGCTCTCTTTTTCCTGTCGATTCTGTCGTCCGTGTCTCTGTAACGAAAAGGGTAATGCGTCAGATGATAAAACTGGCACCGCTCGCAATAGTATTTCCGGCGCGGCATGTTTTTTCCGCGGCAAATGCGCCGGCCGTTAAAATTACAGCGGTGCCGCACTGCATTGAGAATAAACCCCGCCTCACGCGCCGTATAACAGATTTTTCCCTCCCAAAAACAACGAATGGCCGTGCCGTCTGCGTCATTCATCTTTCCTCCCGCGATAAATTATTCAACAATATGACTTTATTTCTTTGATTCTGATTCTGCCGTCCCTCAGCACAATTTCTGCTGAGTTTTCCTCTCATCCTTTCATTTTTTTCTCTCCTTTATCTTATCTGAAACCCACAGTCCCGGAACCGGCACACCCCGACCAACCGGAACCGCTCCCTTCTTTCCCCTGCGCGGGCCAGGCTGGCAACTGTATCGGCATTGTCAAGCAAGTTTATTTATCTTATTTTCAAGCATTATCTTCGTCAGCATATATTATTCATTATTCAGCCTCTGACTTGAACGAAGAACTTTAATAAAAAAAGTCCCCTCTCTTCTGGAAAGGGGACTTTTTTATATCAGCATATCAGCCGTTCATTCCGTTTATTCGCTCATTCTCGCCGCCGGCGGCGGAGTGCGGGCAGGAAAGCAATGCAGAAATAACCCGGAAGCAATCCCATGATTCCGGCGCCGGAACAGCCGCTTTCCAAAACCAGCATCTGGCCATTGAGATTGGGCTCCGTCTGCCCCTGGCCGCTGCCGCCATCCTGAACAAAGGGCGCCTCGGGGTCAGGCGTCGTGCTGCCCGCGTCCACGATGCCGCCGCTGCCCGCATCCTCAACCACAGGAACAACAGGAGTCATCCCCGCGTCGGTTTCAGGAATTGTTTCGGCAGTGACCTGAATATGGCACATCTTTGTTTCGCCCACCGCCACCGAACAGCTCGACGAACCGGCCTGATAGCCCGCCGCAGTGGCCGTCACCGTGTAGGTGCCCGCCGGGACAGTAAACGACCACGGCGCGCTGCCCTGATAGACGGTCGAACCGACGCCGAGCACCGAAACGTCAGCGGGGAAGACCGTGTCAGCGGTATTGCCATTCTGATAAACGACGCCCTGGAGCGTGCCGGTGGTGACCGCTTTGGTCAGGCTGAAATTGCAGGTTGAATTGCTGCCATTGGTGACGGAGCAGGATTTTGTGCCCGTATTGTAGCCCGAGGCCGACCCGGTGAGCGTGTAGGTGCCGCCCGCCAGCGTGAATGAAAACGCGCCTGCGCTCGACGTGGTGGTGCTGCCGCCGTTCGTGGAAATCGTGGCCCCGGAAATGGCGCTGCCCGAAGCCGCGTCAGTCAATGTGCCGCTCAAGGTGCCGGTGGTGGGCGCGGGCGGCGTGGCCGCTGTGAGTCCAAAGGAGCACCACTGCTCCGACGAGCCGGAGGCCAGCGTGCACTGCTTGGAGCCCGAATTGTAGCCGGAGGCCGAGGCCGTCACGGTATAGGTGCCCGCCGGAACACTGAACGACCAGAGGCCGGTCGAGGAGGTCGTCACCGTGGCGCCGTTCGCTTTGACCGTGGCGCCCGAGATGCGGTTGTTGGTGTCGCTGCCCACATAGAGCACGCCCTTGATGGTGCCCGACGTGGTGCCGCCGCCGCCACCTCCTCCTCCGCCGCCTCCCCCGCCACCGCCTCCACCGCCGCCGCCGGAATTGCTGCACTTCGAGCCGGTGAAATAGGTGCAGATGCCGTCGGCAATGCCGCGAGCAATGATGGTGCGGCCGTTTTCGCTGTCCAAAAAGGCTGCTTCCGCGCCCGCGGATGAATGGCCGATGAGCGCGCCGGAAGTGCCGCTCGTGGTCAGACAATCGTGGAAAACCGTCTCGATGAGTGCGGCGGGCTGCTGGGCGAGGCGCGTCACGCGGTAGCGGCCGTCGGCGGAGCTCTTCACGCCGCGATTGTAATAGGGAAAGCTGCTGTTCGAGGTGACGCCGCCCAAAACCTTGGTGCCCCAATTCTGGCTGCCGCTGTAAACGCCATACCAGATTTCGGTGCCGTGGCCGCCGCCCGCGTTGGAGTGAATCGAGAGGAACGACTCCGCGCCCCAGCTGTTGCAGGTGGCGTTGCAGTTATTGAAGCTGCCGTCCTCCTTGACCGTATAGCCGGCGGCTTCGAGGTTGGCCTTGACCTTGGTCTTAATGAGGCCCGCGTAATAATCCTCGGTGTGGCTGGTGCCGGAAACGCTGTTGTTCACCTGGTCGCTCCAGTTGAGGCAGACCTTCGCCGCCCACGCGGGAGAAGCGGCCATCACGCCCGCGGCCACGGAGGCAGCGGTCAGGAAAACGCGTTTTTTCAGGCGGCTGAATGAATATGAATGTGAATTCAATTTCGCGCTCATCTCACTTCACCTCCCCGGAAGCGCCGACGGCATTGGTTTCTGTCACGGGCAATTCAGCCACCGACACATCCCAGTTTTTCTCGTCCACAAAGACGACGGACTTCCCGTCGGGAGAAACGCTGGGCGAAGTCATCAGCACCTCGCGGCTCTCGAACAGCCGGGCCGTCGCCCCGCGCTTCAAATCGCGCGCGTAGAGCTTGGACGCCGTGATGTTGTATGAGTCGTTTTCAAAATCCATGAAATACAATGTATTGCCGTCCGGGCTCCACACGGGCTGACAGCCGATGCCGATGTCCGACGACTTCCCGGATTTCAGGTCGGTGACAATCAGCCGCCCCTCGCGCCCGCTGGATTCCATTCCCACGACGATTTTAGAGGCGTCCGGCGAAAAGCGCGGATTAAAATACTCAATGCCCGAATGCAGCACGCGGCGCGGCACACTGCCGTCGTCGTTCGCCCTCAGACTCAGGAGGACGATTTCATTTTTGTCCGGGTCGCGGAAAACGGCCCAGCCCTGTGCGGCGCGAATGTCGAAATCGTGCCCCGGCGGTTCCTGAACCACCACCGGCAGGGTTCCGTCCTCCTTTACCTCGACAATCATGCCGTTCGACCAGGCAAACCAGGCATCCGACGACGGGTCATAGACCACAGATTTGACCACGTCGCCCGCGTGGCGCCCGAGGCCGCGAAATGTTTTGGGGACATTGGGCAAAAGACCTTTTTGGGTAAAAACGGGCGCGGCCAGGAGCGAAATCTCTTTTTGCACGCCCAAACGCATGGGCTTTTGCAGCGTCGGCCGCTCGGCGGCAATTCTCCCGCGAATCTGAGACGCCTCAATAACCTGAACGGCGGTTTCGTTTCTTCCGTTGAAAACCGCCGTTCCGCCACTGCTCAAAAATTTGCCTTCTGCCGCCCAGACAGCGCCCGCGCCCAGAAGCTGTCCCAGCAGCAGCGCTGTCAAAAATTTACTTGTTTGTACGGCTGTTTTCATAGTGAGCCTCCTCTCAAGTGCTCTGCGAAACCATCCATCTGCGGCGCCGCTCTTTATCAGATTGTAGCCCAAAATCAACTTGTTATCCGGCCGTTTTCCAGATAAAAATATCGGTTCAGCGGCTGAACAAAATCAGAGAAAAAAATGACCGTCCAAAATGTGATTTTATACATTATTAACATTCTCCTGATTTCTCTAAAAAATCCTTCGACTCTGGGGAATGTGTCCCGAAGGGACGGAAAAGGATACTCTTCGCGCACCCGCAGTAAATTTGTAGGAAATTTCCTCCTTGACTTTTGGGCTGCCCCGTGATACTACATCCCGGAATCGTCCATTCCAGCGGACGTTCATTATTCTTCTTTTGCTGGAGGAGATATAAATATGAAAAAGCATCTGCTTCAAATGGCCTCCGCAGCCTCTCTCGCGGCCTGCCTTGCCCTGCCGGGCCTCGCGCAGGCCGATGTCTGCCGCAAAATCGATTATAAGTTTGCGGCAAAAGTTTATGATCAGGTGGTTCTGCACACCGCAAATTCTTATATTTATGCGCGGGACGCCGCCTGCATTCTGAAACATGTTAAGTTTGCCAGTGAACAGGAAAAAATCGGCGTTTATCTGGCGGGAAAGCTCTCCGACCCGGAGAATGTCAATTACCTGCTCAAGGCCGTGAAGATGCAGCACGTCCGCGACAAAATTTCCCAGGCAGCTCTCGCCGCTCAGCCGCCCCCTCCCCCGCCGCCTCCGCCTCCGCCGCAGGTCCATCATCATCCGGGGCATTATCCGCCGCCTCCGCCTCCCCCGCCGCGCATTCAGATTGTGCATAATGTCAGCAGCAAAATAGATTATACTTTCGCCGGCAAAATTATGGAGCAGCTGCAGCTCTATATCGGCAGCGCCTATATTTATTCCCGCGATGCC
>DBXV01000009.1:52712-89472 GCA_002309695.1 Myxococcales bacterium UBA1203
CCCCGCCATTATGAAGAAAATTGCTTTCGCGAATTATCAGGAAGAAATCGGCATTTATCTGTCGGGACACCTTGCGGACCCGGAAAACATCAATTTGATGCTCAATGAAGTGAAATTCCAGAATACGCGCGAGGCAATTACCAAAGCGGCCCTTCAGAACAATGCAGGCCGTCCGCAGCCGCTTCGGCCGCCTCCTCCGCCCCCGCCGTATATGCCCCCGCCGCCTCCGCCCCCGCCGCAGCCGCGCGTTCAGGTCGTACATAATGTCCACCAAAAAATAGATTATACCTTCCCGGGTAAAATCATGGAGCAGGTGCGGCTCTATATTGGCAATTCATATATTTATGCCAGCGACGCTGCCGCTATTCTGAAAAAAATCGATTTCCCGAATTATCAGAAGGAAGTCGGCGCGTATCTCTGCCCGAAAATTGCCGACCGCGAAAATCTCGACGTGTTCATCAAAGCGCCCGATTTTCCGGACGTGCAGAATGCCCTCACGAAGGCCTGCCTCGGCAACTAAGGCGTTTTCCAATCCCCTCGCCATCATCAATGGCGGGGGGATTTTTTTCTCTCAGTCATCGCCTTCGGTGCTGACAGCTCCCCCAAAAGTGGCCCTCAGGACCGGAGAGTGTATTCTAATCGTCTGTATTCTCCGCCAACAAACCCATTTCATTGATGGATTTCAGCATTTTCATTGTCTGCTCCAAGGCGGTCACGCACAAACCCGCCATCATTTCGACCCGCTTCGGCTCCTCAATGTGTTCACAAACCTGTATGCCTAATCCCTCGTTATCCAACGACATCTTGACTCGAAATAAATACGTCAGCGAGACAGATTGATAGCGCGTCAGTTTGTCCATGATTCCGGCGGGTTCATCGTCCGGAATGGGGATTCTGCCCACCGCCGCCAGACCCATATTTCCCATTGTCTCCAAAAGCGCATCGTTGTCCCGCAGGCGGTCCCGCAGCACGGGATGGCTGGCATGATGTATTGTCAGCATTTTTTTCCGACGGAAATCCTCCGGAGTAGGATTTGGCCGCCAGCGCGGGCAGAAGTATTTGTAAAGTTCCGCACTGAAATTCGCCTGAAAAGGAAACGCCGAATCCCCCGCGGCGGGAAGCACCTTAAAATCAGTGAAACCCGGCTTATCCGACATAAAAGAATGCCAGTGAACGATGACAATATGCCCGCGAATCTCCAGTGTCATGGTGCTCGCATCAATCTGCCGGACATTTGAAACATTTGAATTATGCTGAGCAAGCTTCTTCTGAATATGCCCCGCCTTCTTGGCGTCAATCCAGTCGATGATTTTGCCGAAGATGCGCGCAACTATATATGTCAATAATCCTGTGATGAGTGCCCCAGCCAAAGTTTCTTTCATTTCCCGGGTCCCCTTGAATTTATCTCCTCCGCCAGGCCGCGGCTCATATCATTCGCACTCAATTCACGCGCCCCCTCGGGAATTTTGGCCAATATGGGCAGCCCCGTCATTTCTTCCATCATTTTTATATTATCCTGCTCCATTTCCAAATTGTCGCTGACGCCGCAGCGATTGACAATTATTCCACGAATCGGGAGTCCCTTTTGCCGGGCATATTCCACTGTCAAAACGCAGGCATTGATGGAACCGAGCGCCGCTGTGGTCACAATCAGCAGAGGCAGCCCCAGTTCGCGAATAATGTCTTCAAGAAAAATTTTCTGAGGGGGAGCACTGCCGATAATTTCACTGTCCGGCCGGTCATATCGAATTGGACAAATAATTCCGCCGGAACCTTCGGCAAAAATAAATTCATGGCGGGCACAGGCATCGGCAAAATCGCGGCGAATTTTTGCCAATTCCACAGGACTGCCCTCTTTGCGGGCGGCCAGATGCGGCGAAACGGCCTCTTTGTAAATATAACTGACCAGCTGTTCCTGCGATTCTGTCAGGCCCGCGGCATTTTTCACATAATCCGCGTCTCCCGCAATCCATTGGCCCTCCCGATATTCCGCGCCGCTCAGCGCCGCCTTGTAATAGCCCGCGTCGATGCCGCACTCCCGCCATTTTCTGACCAGCAGCGCCGTGACAAATGTTTTGCCGACATCTGTTCCGGTAGCGGTGATAAAATATCCTCTGTTCATTGTTTCAGCTTCCCCTGAAAATCATTCGTGGAAATCATCTTTCTCCTGAACAGGCATCGGCTCACACTGAGCAATCAGCCGGATGGCCTCACAAATGCGGTCAATTTCAGCATCGGCGGTAATCAATGGCGGCATGGTGTAAACATAATTGCAGAATGGCCGAAGCCAGACGCCTGTTTCGCGGATAATCCTCAAAATATCATCGGCCGCGGGCTTTGATTTCAGCTCCAGAACGCCGATGGCCCCCAGGACGCGCACGTCGGCTGTGTTTTCCAGTGAACGAAGCGGCGCCAGATTTTGCCGCAGGCGCGCCTCAATCCGCCGAACATTTGTCAGGTAATCCCGGGTGCTGAATAAATTCAGCGATGCCACGCCCGCGGCGCAGGCCAGTGGATTGGCCATGTAAGTGGGGCCGTGCATAAAAGCAGGAATTTTACTTTCAGTGATTGTCCTCGCCACACGCTCCGAAGCCGCCGCCGCCGCGAGCGTGATGCTCCCGCCGGTGAGCGCCTTGCCGATGCACATAATGTCGGGAAGAATGCCGGCGTGCTCCATGGCAAAGCGCGGCCCCGTGCGGTAAAATCCGGAAGCAATCTCATCTAAAATCAAAAGGATTCCATGGCGGTCACAAATTTCGCGCAGTGATTTCAGATAATTCGGATGATACAGCCACATGCCGTTGCCGCCCTGAAAAACCGGCTCGCAGATAACCGCCGCAATTTCATTCAGGTGTTCTTCAATGACCTGCTCCATGGAATGAAAATCCGCGTCATCCCATGTGTCGTCAAAACGACAATTCGGCCGCCCGGCAAAATAATGCTGCGGCATAATTCCCCTGAACAAAACGTGCATCCCATCCGGGTCGCTCAGCGCCATGGCACCCGCCGTGTCGCCGTGGTAGCCGCCCCTGAGGGCAACAAGTTTACAGCGCTCCGGACGCCCCAGCGCATATTGATACTGAACAGCCATTTTGACTGCACATTCAACAGCAATCGAGCCGGAGTCCGCGAAGAAAATTTTGTTCAGACCTTCAGGCAGAAATTCTACCAGCCGCTGCCCCAGCTCAATCGCCGGTTCGTGCGTAAAGCCGCCAAACATGACGTGGCACATTCTGTCGCTCTGCCGGCGAATGGCCTCGACAATTTCCGGCGCATTGTGACCATGGGCCGCGCACCACCAGCTGGACACCGCGTCTATGAGTTCCAGCCCCTCCGCGGTGCGAATCGTCGTCCCCCGGGCAGAAACCGCCAGAAAACGCGCCGGCGTATTTTTCAGCGCGGCATAAGGGTGCCACAGATGTTCACTGTCAAAATGGAGCTGACGGCTGATTGTATCGTTGTCAATTCGTTCACAAGAAAACATGAAAAAACTCCGGACAGGAGGCTCAGCTCTCCCCTTCTTTCCACCAGTCATAATTGTTTTCGGGAAGGCGCCAGCTGGGCAGATTGAATTGAACAATCTGCGCATAAGCCCAGAAAATATCCCTCGACGCCTGCCAGAAAGCCTCCAGCTCCTCGGCCCGGCTTATTTTCCCCCAGTTGGACACAAAAAAATCCTCGCCCTCACAGCTGATTTCTCCAGGCCCCATGGCAAAAAGTTTTCTCAGTCTGGCAACGTTTTCCTTCTTTTTCCTGAACGTATTGTAGAGCTCCATTTCCTCCATGTCCCAGTCCAGGGCCGAAAGGAAATCGGCGTCATCCTCCATCGCCATGGTCTCTTCCCACTTGTTGGGAACCAGACGAATTTTGATGCGCATTTTATCTACGTCAGCCACAGTAACACTGAACATTGTCACCACTGTAAAGGCAGCCAGTCCAATGTCGGCATTCTGTGATTTCATGCTGCGGGTCAGGGTGCCGGGAAAATAGCCGCACAAAAATGATCTGTATTTATCGAAACACATTTCCAGCGCCATCCGGGGGTCCTTACATTTAATTTGCCCCGTGGGCGGCGCGTCGGGATTCACTTTTGAACTGTCCACAAGGGCATCAATAAACAAGCGCTCAGCAGGGCTGACCACGCGCTGATTATTCCCATCCAGCCCGCATTTGCCCTGAGGCCCCAGCGTCCACTCCTCGTCATAGGCGCGCCTGCGATAACCAAAGGTCGGCCTGCCGCCCCGCAGCAGAAAAACAACAGCCGTCACGACGATAAGAAGAAGGGCGCCGCCCACAGGTCCCGTCTGCCCCCCGGATGAATAAGCCATGTCTGTCCTTCCTTCCGTCAGAATCAGCCGTCTCCCGGCGGCCATTTGCGCGCCACATGACACAAATCCGCGCAAAAAGCACGGGGGAATCTTGAACCCGACGCAGATTTTTGTATCGCCCCATTTTTCCCGCCCTGCCCCCGCGCATTTTCACAGCGGGCCAGAGGTGTGAGGCGGAAGGGATGGAAACTGTCAAAAAAAACGAAAAATACTTAAAAATAACGTTTGAAACTTTCGTCAGAAAATGATATGGGCCGCGCCGCTTCATGGTTTTCATGGGGTCAGTTTTATTGTCGATGAATTCACTTCGCTGGATTCATGATATTCGTTTTTATATTTTCGGAAGGAGCCAGGAGCGTTGGAGCCTACTGTCAAAAAGTTTTCCATTGGTGATAAGGTTGTTTATCCGGGGCAGGGTGTGGGAGAAATCACCGGCATTGAGCATCAGGAAGTTGCCGGGCAGAGGCAATCCTTTTACATCCTTAAAATTATGAAGAGCGGAACCAAAATTATGATTCCGCTGACCAAGCTCCGAACTGCCAACCTGCGGGAAATCGTTGACGCGCAAACAGTCAAGGCCGTTTATGCGGTCCTGAAAGAAAAAGGGATGTGCGTCGATGCCACGACCTGGAACAGGCGTTTCCGTGAATACATGGAAAAAATTAAGAGCGGCGATATTCTCAAACTCGCCGCGGTCATGCGCGATCTGTCCCGGCTGAAAATCGACAAGGACCTCTCCTTCGGCGAGCGTAAAATGCTGGACACTGTCAGCGATTTGCTGGTCACAGAGCTGAGCCTGGCAAAAAAATGCACCGAAGAAGAAATCAATGCGGAACTGAAGAAAATTTTTGTGCGCGGGAAATCCGCAGCGGCTGCCGAGGCGGCCAGCCAGGACCGCGATGAGGATGACGAGGAATCCGAGGAAGAAAGCGACGCGGACGAGGACGATTCCTGATTTTTGGGGTCTTCTTTTTATTTATATGTATATCAACTAAAAGCCCTCCGGATGCCGCCGCGCGTCCGGAGGTTTTTTGATTTTTGTTATATTTTGTGGCTCTCTTGAAGGCCTGCTGTTTCGTCAGCAGGGGCGGCTCTGTGTAAACCCTCTCCGGCGCCGGAGAGTGCTCTATTTCACCAATTTCTCAAACCCGCAGGAATGTTTTTTCGTCTCGGAATCGTAATTGATTCCAACGAAGAGAATATCGCCCGAGTAATTCTCCAATTCTTTGAAATACTCTTTGTTTTTAATCTGATCCAGCGCTGAACCGGCCGAACCGTCTTTTTTCAATTCAATAATAACAGCGGGCAGACCTCTTCCATACGTTAACGACGGAACCAGCAGCACATCCGCCCGGCCATTGCCCAGCTCCGGCTCCTTGAATACAAAAAAACGGTCAATGGCGTGGAAATAAGCCAGCATCACGGCACTCTGGAGAGCCATTTCATTATTATAATTGTAATTGTTCGCAACGAATTGGTGCGCCGCATCGAGCCCCCTGGCCACCGCCCCGGCATTCATGGCCAGCGTGTCCTCGACCAATTGCTTCGAGGCATTGACGATCTTCATCACATTTTCAAATCCGGGCGTGACTTCCAACGCAACGGCCCACTGCTGCATGATTTCCCGATTGGGAATCCAGCAGAGGCCGCTGCCAAATTGCAAATGCTGATATGTCAGATAGCCCAGGTGAATAAGGCAGGCCAATACGTCATCGCGACGTGAAAAATCGCGCATTGTATTCAAATACGTCGAAACATTGACGGGTATTTTTTCGCCCGCCATCATGCGGTTCACGTCTTCATGTAATCCCTGAAAATCCATGCGGACGTAATCGGCCAATACGCCAAAATGCCCCGTCTGTGTCCAATAGCCGTCAATCCGGCGCCGGGTCATGGCCTCAACGACCGATTTTGGATTATAAATATGCGTCCCATCAATCATCAGATAGCCGTCGTAATAATTCGTCACCTCTTCAAAATTCATATTGTTCGCATCGCACAGCTCTTTGACTTCATCTTTTGTAAAACCGACAAATTCGCTGAACTGTCCCGCGTCCACCATCGAATACTCGCGAAATACATTCAATTTGGACTGAACGCGGTCGCGGATAATGGGGAGAATGCCGGTTAAATACGCAAGGGCAATACACTGCGAGAGCGATGTATTCTTAAACATGCCGTTGAGGAACAGCAGATATTCCCTGAATTGTTCCTCCTTAACGTCGGGGTCGCGCACCATCACATCATATTCGTCCATAATGATGACGAATTTCTCGCCCGTCGTTTTGAATACTTTGTTCATACATTGCGGAATACTGTCACAGCCATCAAATGAAATATCGGGAAATTGTTCAATAAATTCTTCGCGGACATATTTATCCGCATCCTTCACCACGCTCCCCGTGGTGCTCGTGTTGAGCAGTCCATTGATGTCCAGCTGAATGACATTGAATTTATTGAGATATTTTTCAAACGACGGATCTTTGGCGATTTTGAGTCTCGAGAATATCTCACGGGAATCGCAGTTTTTTGAATAATACGCCGCAATCATATTGCCGGCCATGGTCTTGCCAAAACGCCGTGCGCGGGAGGTGCAGATGAACTTGTCCTGCGTTGAAACGAGGCTGTTCAGCTTGGCGAGCAGCATGGACTTGTCCACATAAAAGCGGCTGTTCAGATTTTCTACGAGGTTCCCGGTTCCCGGATTCAGAAAAATTCCCATGGCGGCGCGTCCTTTCTCTCCTGTGCGGCTGAAATTCGCCCCTCTCATAGCGCTTTTTTCGCAAAAAATAAATCCCCCAAATGGGGGAGATTCAGCGGCGGGCACTTCCCCCATTTTTCTCATTGACTTCGCTCGTATGCATTCCTAGACGCCGCCGTTTTTTTGCTGACGGGAGTATTCAGACAGCCGGATTTTTACCGGCTTTTTTTATGGAGTCAGAGCCATGCAAAATAAAAAGGCCATGAGTGTATGCGGGAGGAACGTGTGTAGCATAAAAATACCTCCCTTCAATTCCTCCGGCTTCTTCAATTCATTCTTTGTTTTTATTTCAGCATTTACATTGGCTTTTTCCGGTTTTGCCTGCGGCGGCGGCGACAAGAAGGCCGCCGACCCCACCGAGGACGCTGGCCTGATTGAGACCGACGCCGGGCCCATCATCGAGACCGACGCCTCGGAAATCGACGCGGGCCCCGCGGAGGAGGAATGCAGCGCGGAGCAGGATGCTGCCTGTGAAGCGCAGAACCGCGTCTGCCGTGCGGGGGCGTGCGTCCTCACCGGCCCCGCGCAGATCCTCTACACGCTGAACGGCAGTGAGGTCAGCGACGACGGCTCCGTGAGCGCCACGGCGGCCATTCGCCTCAGCGCGGCGCCGCTTCAGGATGTGACCATTTCCCTCTCGCTCAGCGGCGCGGGCAAGGACGACGTGCAGATCGCCGGCGAGCAGACCTCCCTGACCTTTACGCCCGACAGCTGGAACACCGCCCAGAATGTCACCCTCACGGGTACGGCCGACAGCGTGGTGGACGGCGACAAGGATTTTGCGCTGGAGCTGACCGCCAGTTCCGCGGACAGCGATTTCAATGGGATTTCGGCGTCCGTTCCCCTCGTGAACACGGACACCGAGAGCTATTCGCTGAAGCTGACGCTGCCCGAGCTTCTGGAGACCAGCGAGGACGGCGACAGCGTGCAGATCGGCGTGAGGCTTGGGGCGCGGCCCAGTGCCCCCGTGACCGTTCCCGTCTCCGTCTCCAATCCTTTTTATGCGGCGAAATCGCCGCAGAGCCTCACCTTTGATGCCGAAAACTGGAATGTGGAGCAGGTTGTAACGATCACGGGGCGTGAGGACGAGACTGATGAGGTCAACAACACGCCCCACACCTATCAGGTGATTTTCGGACCGCTCACGTCGGAGGATGCGAACTTCGCGGCGATAGAGCCCGTCGCCGTGGATCTCCTGAACGCGGACAACGACGTGCCGCGCCTGGTGGCCAACCGCAGCAGCTTTGCCGTCTGTGAGGAGGGCTGCTCGGATGCCGTCTATGTGAAGCTCTCGTCGCAGCCCAAAGTGGAGACGACGGTCACGGCGGCCATCAGCGAGTGGTGCCGGATTATGAAGTGGAACCCGGACACGCACAGCGATGACCCGGTGGACAGCGTTCAGCTCGTTTTCCAGCCGGACAACTGGGACACGTCGCAGTATGTGGCGCTGAGCGGCGTGGAGGACGACGGCAAGCCGGACGGCCACCATCCCTGTACGCTGACCTTCACGGCGAGTTCGACGGATCCCGACGAGAAGACGTCCTTCAACGGCGTGACGCTCACCGTCGAGGGCAAGAACTTCGATATGGATGAGGTCGGCATCGCCATGACGAACGACGAGGCCGTTTTGAGCGAGGCAGGAGCGGAGAGCGACAAGGGCTATCCCGAGTCGTCGAAACTCTGCTTCCGGCTGGGGAGCCGTCCGAAGCAGGCCGTCAGGCTGAAGCTGACCAGCAGCAACACGACCACCGGGGCCACAGTCTCGCCCGTCATCCTGAGTCTGAGCCACACCGAGGCGAAGTGCGCCGTGGTGAAGGCCGTGGACGACGCCGTGCGGGATTTCCCTCAGGAGGTCACGGTGACGGCGCGCGCCTTGTCCCTCGACTCCGATTACGAGGGAAAGACGCTCACGCAGAAATACACCGTGCGCGACCGCAATTTGGACAACATCGTCCGGGAATATAATTTCAAACGGGTTCTCGAGGGCGATACGCCGACCCTCGGCTTCAAGCTGGGGTCAAAGCCGGCGAAGGACGTCACCGTCACCCTCGAGGGGAATAACGACGCGCAGCTCATCCTGCGGACGAACCCCTCGGTGACCATCCATCCGGATGAGTGGGATGAATTTAAGACGGCCCGGTTTGAGGCGATTGTGGACAACCAGGTGGACGGCAACAAAAACGTCATGTTCACACTGAGATCCACGTCGGAGGACGATGCCTGGAATGGCCATGCGACCAGCGTGATGTTCACCGTGATGGATGCGGACAAGCCGCAGATCGTGCTGAGCTGCACGGCCACGAACGAGAAACACGCCTATTGCGGGAGCTATGATACGGAGAACGCCGTTGCTTCCTATACCTCGGACAAGGGCCCGGTGGATGGAGGCAGCGTGACCTGCAATGTGCGCCTGGCGACCAAGCCCAGCGGGAATGTCAGAGTGCGCCTGGCGACGGGGCAGAAGGCGTTTTCATCCGATAAGACGGGCTCCACGGGAACGGCGCAGATCTTCACCCGCGACTTTACGCCCTCGAATTATAATAAAGATCAGGCGGTGACGATGTATTATATGCCGCAGGAGAATGCGCCGCAGGCCTACCGCACGTTCTTTGTCCGGGCGTCGGTGAGCTCGGATTCGGCCACGGCCTACAATGCCGAAGCCGTGGATTCGGGCACATTTGAACGGTATTACACCTGCGGACTTTATTATTTCAAATTTAAGGATGCCCCCCGGAGCCTGAATCTCCCGCCGGGCAAATATAAACTGAGCGCCTGGGGTGCCAGCGGCGGACGGCCCGAAGCCCAAAATATGCAGATCGATGAAAACGGATCTTTTGTTTGTGAGAACAGCGGCGGCAGGGGCGCAATGGTCTCCGGCGAATTGCAGCTGACTGAAACTACGCCGGTTTATGTGCGCACCGGCGGCGTAGGCCTGGCCGTTAATGACTTCGTTAGTTTTGCCGAGCGGCGAGAATATGCCTACAATGGCGGCGGCTTCGGAATGCCAAGATTTGCAAACTGTGACGAGTTCAGCAGCGGCGGAGGCGGCGGAAGTGATTTCTGCGTCAGCAGTCTGGAATCCAATCCGTGCGCGTCGGAATATGAATTCAGACCTTATCGCCTTCTGTCAGCCGGCGGCGGCGGCGGCGGCTCTTCTCCGAACAGATGTGTGTTAAATGGAGATTCGACAGGACGCGGCGGTTCCGGCGCCAATTTTAACGGCACACAGTCAGCGCTGCACACAAGTTATATTTATGGCGGGNNCGCCCGCCATAACGGCAACCAAATATATAAAAATCCTTTGTCGGGAAATTATATTCCCTATGCAGAAAATGGGGGACAGGAGGGCGTCTATGTGGAGCGGCCTTTCCAGCCGCCCGTCACCTCCTATTTTGGCTACGGCATGCATGTCGATGAGTGCGATGACAGTTCATTGATTATTCATGGAATGGGCTGCCGGCGGGGCGGCGGCGGCGGCGGCTGGTATGGCGGTCTGGCTTACTGCGGCAGCACTTCCAATGTGGGCGGCGGCGGCGGCGGTTCGTATGCCTTTACCGGAACGCACCACGGTGCAGGCGCCCAGGAATCGAAATACAGCCTGACCAATACCAACAGCATTGGCGGCGACAGCGAGATGCCTATTTATTCGCTGGATTCTGCCGGGAGTATTATTCCGAAATTCACCGTCAGCCAAAAGAGGGGCAACATCGGCAATGGCTTCGCGGTGATTGAGGTATTGCCGGTCAAAGTGCTGGAATAATCGTATCTTCCACGAAGAAGACATAAAAATCCCCCTCTTCCGAATATATTGGAGGAGGGGGATTTGTTTTACAGCCTTTTGTACACTCAAATACATAAACCCTTTTATATGTATTATACGTATATTGCGCTAAGGAGAGGGGCTTTTTACACATGATATTTTTATAATAATATTATTCGTAATTGGCTGAGGCCGTGAAAGGCAGGAATGAGCTGCCGGAGTAATAAAATTCCATTGCCGAAACCTTTAAAATCTGTTTCTGGCCCGCCGCCAAATGAGGGGGGCTGTTTTTGGGAGATTGCCATGCAAAAAATTTTTTCCACCGTATTGCTCGTCGCCATTCTGGGGGCGCTCACCTACACGGGCATTCTGCTTCTGCAAAAGCATCAGCTTGCCAAAGCCAACGAGACGCGGCGGCTCATCGACATTCCCTCGCAGATTGCGCCGCTGCACCGCCAGGCGATGGAAGGCACCATCCAGCTCCAGCCGCCCGCGGAGATGGTCGAGGTATTCACCAATGCCGGCTTCCCCAATCAGCGGCCCATGCTCAACCTCAAGCCCCGGGCGAATCTGGCCAGCGCGGCGATGATTCAGGTGGAGCGCTGGTTCGTTTCGCTCGCCCACTATCAGCTGGACAGCACGGGCAGCCGCCGGTTCAGCATCTTCATGCTGCCGGTCAAATCGGACTTCGCGCCCAGCAGCATGGGCACCATGAAGGCCCTCGGGCGCTCGATGTATTCCTCCACCACCGACGGCTACAACGTCGTCCTCTGGACGCACGGCAACTGGTACGTGGCCATGGTGACGGACCTGAGCGGCAAGGAACTGAACGACGTGCTCAGCGTCGTCCTCGCCGTGGATGACAAATACTGACGGAAAACGTCCGCAGACCGGCCGGCAGACCGGACTTCACCCGAACGAAATTCACAGACGCCTCCCTCCCGCATCGCAGCAGCGTGCCCGGAGGGAGGCTTTTTGCGTCTGGGGGTTGGAGAAAGGCCCAGATGGAGGCACAGCAGCAGATGTCAGACGAGATGAGCGGCAGCACAGAGGCAGAGAGCGAGGCTTCCCGGCAGCTGGAGCGCATTCTCAGCATCATGCGGCGGCTGCGCGGCAAAGCCGGCGGGGAGGGCTGCCCCTGGGACAGCAGTCAGACGCCCGCGTCGCTCAGGCCTTATCTCATCGAGGAGGCCTTTGAGGTGCTGGGCGAGCTGGACCGCGTCGCCGACGGCGCCCGCTTTGAGAATACGGCGCTGTGCGAGGAGCTGGGCGACCTGCTGTTTCAAATCGTCTTTCACGCGCAGATTGCCAGCGAGCAGGGCGCCTTTGACTTTGCCGACGTGGCGAAGGCCATCTCGGACAAAATTGAGCGGCGGCACCCGCAGCTCTTTGGCGGCGCGCCGCCGTGCAGGGATGCGGAAGAGCTGGCCCGCCAGTGGGCGCACATCAAGGCGCAGGAGCGACAGGCAAAGACTGGGCGGCCGGCCTCGGCTCTGGACGGCATCCCTGCTTCCGCGCCGGCGCTGACGCGGGCCGAGCGCATGACGGAAAAAGCGGCGCGCGTGGGCTTCGACTGGACGGACATCTCGCAGGTGCGCGCCAAGCTGGATGAAGAGCTCTCTGAGCTGGACGAGGCGCTGGCACAGGGTGAGCGCGGCGCCGTCGAAAGCGAGCTGGGGGACGTGCTGCTGACGGTGGTCAACCTGGCCCGCTTTGCCGATGTCCATCCTGAGGACGCCCTGCGCGGGGCAATCCGGCGCTTTTCCGAGAGGTTTCGGCAGGTCGAAAGCAGCCTGCGGGCACAGGGAAGGGAGCCGTCCGGCGCCGACATGGAGGAGCTGGAAGCTCTCTGGCAGCAGGCCAAGCGCGCGCTGGCTGAAAGAGGCTGAACCGCGGGGCGCTTTGCCTTTGCCCTTCCCGAGACTCTGACAGCGAGACATGCCCGTCTGCTTCGGCCTCACCCCCCAATTTTTCCTGGGTGTTTCAGAGGTGACGCGCCCCCGAGGCTTTGCTTGACAAGTGCCTCTCACCGGACTAGAGGGCGCCGCCCTTATCGCTCAGGTCAACGAGCGTTTTTTTTTTGCCTTTTGTCATCTCTGTCTTCGGACACCCCGACTGGAGCCCAACACCATGGCCAATACGAAGTCTGCCCTGAAACGCTATCGCCAGAGCCTCAAGCGCCGTGAGCGCAACATCTTCTGGAACTCCGCCAGCAAAGGCGCCGTGAAGAAGGCCCGCGCTGCCATCGCCGAGAAGGACCCTGAGAAAATCACCAAGTCGCTGCGTGAAGCTGAAAAGCTCCTCCGCAAGGCCGCTGCCAAGGGGGTCATCCATCCCCGCAACGCCAGCCGCCGCATCTCCCGGCTCGCCACCGCGGCCGCCGCAGCGCTCCACTGAATTGGTCCATCGTCGGGTTGTCCGAAGCCCGGACTGACCAGCAGCAAAGACGCCGCCCTCATCTGTGAGGTGCGGCGTTTTTTTGTGCTGCGTTTGCTCTGTGAGGAATCGCCCCGGCCATGCCCGGAAGGCGTCACTGCCCGGAGCCGCCGGCACTCCTGCGGTAGAACGACACCAGCGTGTCCCCGAACCGGCGCTGATCCGTCCTTTCCAGCCCATTGGCGGCCTCGGGCGAGGGATGCCGCCGGTCGTGTTCCACGATGAACAGGCCGTCTTCCGTGAGGAGAGAGGTGCCCAGCCATTCGAGAACTTCGTCGGGTGAAACCTCAGCGTAAGGCGGATCGGCAAAGGCGATGTCGAAGGGCGCGAACGGCAGAAGCCGGGGAACGGCATGCGCGCCGATGCGCAGATTCAGCAGGTGAGCGGCATCGCCCAGCCCAGTGAGCGCCGTGTTCTCGCGGGCTGTGGCCAGCGACGCGCGGCTCGAGTCAACCAGAAGGGCAAAGGACGCGCCCCGGGAGAGAGCTTCGAGGCCCATGGCGCCGGTGCCGGTGAACAGGTCGAGGAAGCGGGCGCCGGGCAGAATGGGCGCGAGGATGCTGAACAGGGACTCCCGGACCTTGTCGGAGGTGGGGCGGACGCCCGGACCTTTGGGCCCCCTGAGCTGCCTGCCCCGGGCGCTGCCGGCGATGATGCGCATCAGAGATTCCCGGCAGTTTCAGACGCGCCCGCGCCGCCTTCCGCCATCTGGCGCACGGCCGCCGCGCTGCCTGAAAGCGCCAGCGCGTCAAACAAATCCAGAGCGTCCGAATAGGCGTTGGTTTCGACCCACTGCTTCGCCTCGTCGTCAATGCCCGCGAGGTAGCGCGGCTTGATGCCCAGAACGTCGGTGGTGCGTAACCCCTTGGCGCAGAACTTTTCGACCTCGGCCAGCGACTCTTCAGAAATCACCTGCATGAGGAGGTCGGAGAAGGGGTCGAGGGTCAGGCGGCTCACCCGCAGATCGAAGGCTTCCGGCAGCTGAGCGTCTTTCGGACGCAGGCCCCACGAAGCGGGAGGCGTCGGACGCGAGAGCTCACCCGCGGCTTCGGAAGACGAACAGAGGCCGACCTCGATGCCCTCGTCGGCCAGAAAAGCCTGCCAGTTCTTCGCCTGCACCTTGGGCGGCAGCACGAGTTCCAGCATGAGGTCCCGCTCGGTGAGAATGCGGAGCGCGGGAGCAGCCGCCCTGGCCGCGGCAGCACTGGGAGTGCCCGCGAGAGCCACGGCGGCATCGGTGAATCCGGCATCCACCGCCTCGGACAGCTGGCGCCGGAGGAGCTCCACGGAATTTTTGTCCGTCTTGGTCAGGTAGAAGGGACCGGCTGAGAGCACCAGCGGATGACGGAAGCCAATCTCGTCAGCAGCGGCCAGGACATCGCGCACAAAGCCCCGGAAATGGACCGCCCGGAAATCGGGGCGCGGCCGAAAGGCGAGGCCAATCATCACGTCCATGTTCTGCGCGGCCCTGAGGATGCCCCGGGCAAGGAGCGGCGCGCTGGCGGGCTCAAAGACCACGAGACGGCTGTTCGCCTTTGCCAGTGCGTCCTGAACCATCCGTCCGCTGAGAAGACAGGCCGGATTCGCCCCCAGACAGCGAACGGCGTTGGTCGGACGAAGCGGATAGAGCATGTCGGTCTGGTTCATGGCGCGGGCCTTCCTCTCGTTGGGGAGCTGTGTGCGGGGCGTCGGCAAAAAAGCGCGGGCTTTTGGGCGCAAACACTTGCCGATGCAAGGCGGGGCACGGCCGCGGACACCATCTTTTTCGCGGCCCGCCGCGCCTGCAGAGGCAGCAGCGGATTACCTGCCGCCGGTCTCCTTTTCTTCGTCACGCGCGGGCATGCACCCGTCTTTCAGCGTCATCTGGTAGCGGCCGACTTCATCGAGCCAGAACTCGCCGTCGAAGGGCCAGTAAACGTGCTGACTGTCCTTCATGGCCGGCCGCCCCAGCTTCTGCCCCGCCAGCTGTCTGCGCCGGTCAAAGCGCGCCTCCAGCTGCTCGCCTTCGACGCGCTCAATCTCCAGGCCGATGATTTCCTTTTTGGCGTCAAAGGCGGTGATGCGCTTCTCGGCATCGCGGAGGCGCTTCTCGATGAAGTCGGCCAGCACCTGACTCAGAATCTCCCGGCTTCTGGCGTTCCTTTCGAGGAGAACCCCGCGGAATTTCCCCTCGGTCCAGCCCTTCCCGGAAGCGGACGCAATCGCCTCACCCTCGCGCTCGACGCGCTCCAGAGACGACAGCAGCGCGGCGTAGCGCTGACTGCGGATCAGCTCGAGACGAACGGGCTCGGGAATGGCGCCCGGCGCGGCAGCGGCCTTCCTCCACTCATCGGGCGTCCGCCTGGCATTGAGGAAAGCGCGCAGGGCATCGCGCTGGGGCAGATAGACGGCCTCGAAATTTTTCAGAGAGCGCCGCGCCTCGGGGAACAGGCAGCGGGTGAAATAGATGGTGGCAGCCAGAATGCGCGACTCGGGCTGAAAGCTGCTGGAGAGCTGCGGTGCGTGAAGCGCTTCGAGCGTGCCCAGCGCGCCGCCGTCATCCTCGTTCTGCATGCGGGCCCAGCCGTTCTCGAAAAGCGCGTCCTCCCAGAATCGGGAAAAACGCGGCAGCCGCTCGTAGGCCATCACCGCCTCGCCGAAGCGCCCGAGGGCATAGAGCGTCCGCGCCTCAGCAAGGACGGCCAGCTGCCCCAGCTCCTCGGACGACAGCCGCGCCCCGAAAATCTGTGACTGACCACGCTTCTTTGCCTCGTCCATGGCCAGAAGAGCGCTCTGCGTCGAAAGCACCGTCGGCACAGGCGCCTGCTCCGCCTCCGCCGTCCGCGCGCTCATGCGGGCCGCGCCCTTTTCCGCGCGGCGGAACAGCTCCAGCGCCGCCTCATGCCGGCCCTGTCTGGCGGCAATCAGCCCCTTCATCCAGTCAGCGCGCGCCGCGTCGGGCGATGCGTCGGGAATGGGCTCCAGAAAGCGCCCCGCCTCGTCGAGACGCCCCGCGCGCAGGCTCATGGTGCCGATGATTTCGTTGATGCGGTCGAGGATGTGCGGCGGCAGACGGGCAAAGCCGTCGCCGTATTCGCGGTCGAGGATGGCCGCGGACAGAACGTCATCGCCGGCCAGACTCCCCGCCATGGTCAGTCCCTCGGCCGCCTCCGCATAGGCCGGATGATTCGGCCCGGCCCGCAGCACGTAGTCGTACTGGTGCATGGCCGCGTCGAAGAACCCCAGCGCGGCCAGAGCGTGAGCCAGCTCTGCCTCCGCCCGCAGGCGGTCATCGGCGTCCTCGGAGGACTGAGCCTCAAAAAACAGCGGCGCCGCCGTCTGAAAATCGCGCGCGCGCGCCGCTGCCTGCGCTTCGGCCAGAAAATCCCGGCGGGGCTGAGGTGTCTGGACGGAAGAAGCAGCGGGAACAGGAAGCGCCGCGGAAGAGAGAACCGCGCGCGCCTTCACAGGTGATTCGGGCGGTTCCGGCGGTGCCGCGTCCTGTCCGGAGGCCAGACAGGCGGCCGCCAATGCTGCCGCGCACAGCGTTTTCATCAGTGCCCCTCCGAAAGTCAGAACGTGTAGCGGATGCGGGGCGCCAGCCTCAGAACGTGCAGTCCGGCGCCCGGGAGGAAGTTCCAGCCCAGGTCCGCGCCAATCGAAAAATGGTCCAGCGGCGTCATCCATTCGATGCCCGCCGCCAGGCCGAAGGAGAAGGCGCCCGTCATGCCGGCGCGCGGCGAAGGCGACGTGAAGGTCCAGCCGATTTCCGCGCCCGCGGTGATGAAGAGCCGGTCCGCGACAGGCTGATGCCAGACGACTTCGGCGCCCACAAAGGCCAGCGTGAAGTCGTGCGCGTTCCCGCGCCAGTCAGACGCGCTCTCGATGCACCCGCCCGTATCTGTGACCTGCCCCAGACAGCGGCCGCCCACGGCGCTTAACGAAAAAGCGGCGCCCACGGAGAGGCGGTCCAGCACGTCGTAGCCCGCCCCCAGCTTGAGAAAGATGCTGGGTGAAGACGGCTGCTCGGCGCCGTCGGTCAGCCTTTTGCCGCCGAAAGTCATCGCCGCGCCGATGTCCGCGTCGAGAAAGATGCCCCGGCGCACGGGAAGGGGCTCGCCCAGAGGCGGAACAGCCGCGGCCGCGTCCAGACTGACCGCAAGGCAGCCCAGAAATCCCAGCAGCATCGGCAGGCAGGTCCCGGACAGGGCTCTCTTCATCTGTTTCGCCTGTTTCACCGCTTCCCTCATCACGCCGTTCGGCCTCATCGCGCTCAGCCGCCCTCGCCTGCCTGCTGAAACACCCACGGATAATTCACGACGCAGACGCCCCCGCCCTTGGGCTCGGGAAAGCGCCATCTGCGGATGCGGCGCGAAACACACGATTCCACGGCGGCGTTTTCGAGAGTGGAGGACGTGATTTCCAGGTCGCTGACTTTGCCGTCTGAGCCGATGGTGAAGCGGACCGTCAGCTTCCCTGCGAGCGCCGGCGAGCGCGTCAGCTCAGCCTCGTAGCAGGCCAGTATCTGACGGGCGTTCTTGCTGATGACGCTGCCCACCACCGAGCGCTCGCACGAACCGGCCACGACGCTCTTGCCCGGAACGACGCTTCTTTTGGCTGTGCGCTTCTGGCCGCGCCTGCGTCCGCCGCCGCCTCCGCTGCCCCCCTCGCCGCCTTCACCGCCGTCTCCGCCGCCGCCGTAGCCCGCGCCCAGAGAGCCGATGCCCAGGCCGCCGCTGCCGGGAGGAAGTCCGCGAAGTCCAAAGCCCTCCGCGTCCTGGCCCGTTCCGGGAACAGTGCCCTGCGTGCCGCCCTGAATGCCGCCCAGAGCCGCGTCGATGCCCGCGCTGAAACTGCCGCTGCCGCCCAGCACATTTCCGGCGCTGCCGCCGCCCATGCCGCCCAGCGCGCCCAGAAGTCCGCTGCGCAGAACCTTCCTTTTCGAGACGGGACCGGGCTTGCCCGGCTTCCCCGGCTTTCCGGGCTTTGGCTCGGAATCAGACGGCGTTTCCCCCGGATTCGAGTCGTCCGCTTCCGGCACACTGTCATCGGCGTCGTTCTTCTGAACTTCGGCGGGAGCGGGCACGGGCGGAGGCGGAAGCGTCACGCCAATCCAGCGCTCAATTTTCTGCCGGTGGGCCAGAAACTCGTCCTCCCACCTGGCCTCCTGCACCACGTAGGTCTCCGCCTTCCAGACGCCCGCGGCCGTGCCGAGGATGAGCAGCAGCAGAATGAGCCAGAACGGGTCCATCGGCTGCGGGGCCGCCTTTCGGGGCCTGTCCAGCCGTCTCAGGCAGACTTCCAGCGAAAAATCTTTCCCCATCGAGGCGCTCAGGGCGCTGCCGGGCACGAGAACAAAGCTGCCCTCAGCGGCTGTCTGCACCTCGCCCTTCTTCCCGACATAGGCCGAGCCCGGCGGCAGGCGCACTTCCGCCTTTTCGGCACGGACCGCGACGAGCGGAAAAATCCCTGAAACACCGGGGAGACGAAGGTCAGCGGGCGCGCCCTCACCCGCGAGGATGACGCCGCGCGCCGCGCCGGCACTCTCCAGAAGGTCGCCGCGCCAGAACAGCCGGGCCTCCGCCACCGTGAAGGCTTCACCCGAAATGGAAGTCTCCGGCGCGCTGCTCTCTTTCAGCGAGGCGACGCGGATGCACGTCTTGCCGACGGTGATTCTGCCGCCCTCGTCCACAGGTGTGGGCCCGCGGACCGCCACGCCGTTGACCATCGTCGTCTGGCCGCTGCCGAGGTCGATGACGCGCAGCTCGTCGCCGTCAATCCGCAGGAGGCAGTGCAGGCGCGACACGTCCGAGTCATGGATTCTGAGAGCAGCCTGGCGCCCGGAGCCCACCAGCAGGCTGTCCATGTTCTCGAACACAAATTCCCGGGCAGTGCGGCCCGGGGACGACACTTCGAGCGTCAGGCGGGCGGTGCCGCCGGGAAAGCGCAGGCGCAGAACCTTGCCCGCAGGAGCTTTGTCAGCAGCGGACAGCGTGCGCGCCTCGGCGGGCAGAGAATCCCCCGCGCTCTGAGCGCCGCCGCTGCCCGTCTCCTGAGGCTCCGTTTCGTTCCCGTCCGCCATGTCGTTCCCATCCCCCCGGCATCCAGCGCCCTCTGCCCATGCTTCCGGCCTTCATCCGCGTCCGGCGGACGATGAGGCGGCGCGCGCATTCCCTGTCAGAAATTGTCCAGTGACCTCGTGAGCTCGGGGACGAAGTCGCCGCGCAGTTCCACCAGGCTGCCGAAGCGCGCCTTCTTTCGGTTCAGGAGATAGCTGCCCTCGGGGCGCACCAGCTCGCCCTCAAGCGTCACGTCGCTGAAATCCAGAACCGTCTTCTGCTCGTAAACCACTTCCGTCTTTGGCTCGCCCTGTCCCCCGCCTGAGGTCTTTTCTTCCGAGGGCGTGTCATCGGCCAGACACTCGCCGCCGGACAGCGCCGCCGCGAGCACCGACGTCCACAGAACAGTGAAGAACAGCACGGGATGGAAATGTCGGACTCTCATGCCAGGGCTCCTTTGGCTGACCGGGCGGCGGGCGCGGGCGCATAGCGGCGGACAGATGCTTTTTGAAGCGCCTTTTCCCGTCAGCGCAGAGGTCAGCGCCGGGCGACCTCCTTTTCGAGGTCGGGAACCGTGATCTGCGCAGCCACGGGCCGTCCGTGAGGACAGCGGGTGTTGAAGTCCACGTCGTCCAGCGCGTCGAGAAGCGCCCGCAGCTCCTCCGGCGAACGAATCTCGTGCGCGCGAATCGCCGAATGGCAGGCCATGGTCGCCAGCGCGTGCTCCACGGCCTCGTCGTAAGCCCTGGTCCGGCCCGCCTGGAGAAATTCACCGGCCAGTGACGCCAGCATCTGTCGATGGTCGCAGCCCACGAGAATCCGGGGGACAGCCTTGAGGGCCAGAGTCGCGCCGCCAAAGGGCTCCACGTCGAAGCCAATCTCCGCCAGCGTCAGACGGTTTTCCGCCAGCGCCGCCGCCTCCGCCGGGCTGAATTCGAGCGTCATCGGCATGAGAAACGGCTGCGATTCGGGCTTCTTCTTCCGAAAGGCCTCGCGCAGCGCATGGAAGCGCACCCGCTCGTGTGCTGCGTGCTGGTCAATCACCACCAGTCTGGGACCGGGCGCCTCACAGACCACGTAAGTGGCGGCGAACTGGCCGATGACGCGCAGGGAACGGAAAAATCCCGTGGGCGCGCCCTGTGTCTCCGAAGTGCCCGGCGCCGCGGGCTCCATTCCGTCACCGACCGACGCGCCGAAAGGAGCGGCCTCCGGGCGCAGAACAGTTCCGGGACCGGGGCGAAAGGCCAGAGGCACGTCCGCGTAGCTGTGCCGGGGAAATTCCTCGCGGGAAGCCGAGCTGTCCTTCCAGATGAGCGCGGGAGACAGGCCGCCTCCGCCGAGAGCATCATAGGCCGCGGAAGGTTCTGCCGTGCCGCCCGCGTCCGGAAGCCCAGTTCCGCAGGCTTGCTGCTGCCTGAGCCAGGGCGAATCGCGCATCGATTCCTGAACCGCGTGCCAGACGCATCCCGTCACAGCCTGAGCGTCGGCGAAGCGCACCTCCAGCTTCCGGGGATGCACGTTCACGTCCACCTCGGACAGCGGCAGCTCAATGAAGAGCACGCACGCCGGATTGCGGTCGGGCATGGTCACGTCCCGATAAGCGCGCTGAATGACGGCCGTGAGGCTCCTGTCCTGCACGAAACGCCCGTTGACGAACGTGTAGATGCCCCGGGCGTTCGAGAGCGTGCAATCGGGGTCGGTGATGAACCCGTGAACGCGGATGCCGCCCCGAGAAAAATCGGCGGGAACCAGATGTTTGGCCGCCTCGGGCCCCAGAACCACGGCCATACGCTCGCGCGGGTCTTTGACGGCGGGAGAGGCAAAAACCTCGCGCCCGTTGCTCACCAGACGAAAGGCCACTTCGGGGCGCGCCGCGGCGAGACGGCTCACCGCTTCAATCAGGTTGGTGGCCTCGGTGGATGGCCGCTTCAAAAACTTCCGCCGTGCGGGCGTGTTGAAGAACAGGTCGCAGACCTCGATGCGCGTCCCCGGCCGCGCGCCCGCCGTCTCGGCCTCCACGAGCTCTCCGCCTTCACAAAAGACGCGGGTGCCTTCCGACGCTTCATCCGCCCCGTTCAGCTCATCTGCGCCGGCATTCTCCTCGTGAGCGGGCGCCGCTTCCTCCCACGACGCCGGAACGCGACGCGCCCTCGGGTTGGGCCGCGTCACCAGCGTGAAGCGGGAAACGGAAGCGATGGCGGGAATGGCCTCTCCCCGAAAGCCCAGCGTGCCGATGCTCTTGAGTCCGGATTCAGCCCTCAGCTTGCTCGTGGCGTGGCGCTCAAGACAGGCGCGCGCGTCGTCCGGCCGCATGCCGCAGCCGTTGTCCGTGACGACGATGCGCCGGATGCCGCCCTCGGTGATTTCCACGGTGATTTCGGAAGCGCCGGCATCGAGAGAGTTCTCGCACAGCTCCTTGGCCACAGAGGCGGGCCGCTCCACCACCTCACCGGCGGCAATCTGATTGATGAGGGTGTCCGACAGACGCTGGATGATGGGCATGACGGTCTCCGCTCCCTTTGCATGCCCCCCAAAAAACGCTTGACCGCCTCAGAGCGGCGCGCCGCCCGCCCCGAAAATCACTTCCCGGCGGCCGGCTTCTTCCCCAGCTGACACTCGTCAACCCACCGCTTGTGGCAGGCGTAATCGGGGCAGAACTTGTGCGTCCCGCCGCCGCAGGCCACGAAAAACAGGTCGTCGCAGTCGAGCGGATTGAGCGCCGCGTCGAGAGCCGCCTTTCCCGCGCTGGCAATGGGACCGGGAGGCAGGCCCTTCACCGTATAGGTGTTGTAGGGGTGCTTGTATTCGAGGTCGCTGCGCCGGATGTCCCCGTCGAAGGAGCCGTAGCGGAGAATCTTCGCGTAGATGACCGTGGGGTCCGTCTGCAGCTTCATGTTCTTCTTCAGGCGGTTGTGGAAAACGCAGGAAATCCGCGGCCGCTCCTCTGCCGCGCCGGTCTCCTTCTCCACGATGGACGCCAGAGTCGCCGCCTCATGCTTGTTCAGCGTAACCCCGGCCTTCCGCTGCTTGTCCGCCCTGGCCCACTCCTCGTTGAAGCGGCTCACCATCTTGAGCAGCACGGCCTGAACAGAGGCGCCTTTGGGGAACGAATAGGTGTCAGGCCACAGATAGCCCTCGAAGCTCCCCTGCTCTTTAAGTCCCGCCCTGGCGATGAGCGCCGGGTCCTTGAGCGCCCGGCCAATCTCCTCCGCCGTCCCATAGCCGCACTTTTCCAGCACGGGGATGAGCTCGTCGGTCCTCAGGCCCTCGGCCACGGTGCACTGGTAGAGCTTCACCTTCCCTTTGGCGATGGTCTCCAGCACCTGCACCGGCGTCACGGCGCCCGCGAAGGCGTACTCGCCCGCCTGAATTTTGCGGTCGAAGCCACGGTCCTTGGCCACCTGAAGGAAGCGCCGCTCGTCCAGGTCGCCATGGCGGACGACTTCTGCCGCCGCCAGCCTGGCGAAGACCTGTTTCAGCCCGGCGCCCTTCGGAATCTCCACCACCTTTTCAGCGGACGAATCCGTGCCGAAAGGAGCGGAGGCGTAGGTTTCGACAGACGCCTTCCAGCGATTCCAGGCGATGGCCGCGGCGGCGAGGGCAACGAGAGCAGCGACGGCAAATGCGGCGAGAATCTTCTTGAGCATGAGGAACACCTCAGAGGTCAAAAGGCAGAAGGGCCGCGGCAGAGCGGACCGAAGATGCGGGACCGGAAGCGCGGTTCAGAAAAAGCCGCCGTCATCGTCATCATCGTCCCGGTCCCGGCCGTTTCCGGAGCCCGGCTCACCCGCGCCGGGCGGCGGCTCGCGCAGAAACAGCGCCTGCACGTCAGCGCGCCCGAAGGTCAGGTGAATCGCGTAAATCAGAAAGACGGCGGCGGCCGTCCGCAGCCAGAAAAAGGCCATATAGGCGCCGCCTACGTCGTGCCCCACGGTGGACAGCACTTCCGGAGCGGCAGTTTCGCCGCCCGCGCCGTTCACCTTCATCAGGGCCATGAACAGGCTCTCCACCGCCGGGCGCAGGCGCAGAGCCGAGGTGTATTCCACCGCCGCCACAGCCACTCGAACGGGCAGAGCCCCCATGGCGGCCTTGGACAGAAGCACGGCGTTGTCATTGCCGTAGCGCCAGGTCCGAACCGCCAGAATGAGCATCGCCATATAGAAAAAGACGAGGAGGCCGCCGAAGAGGGCGGACGGCGTGGCGAAGTGACGGCTCACCGCCTGCCGGGCCCTGAGGTAGCTGAGGGACGCGTCGGCGATGGCGTCCGACTGCTCTTTGGAGGCGCTGTCGATGCCGGTGACTTTCAGCGCGCTGAGGCGCTGGACGTATTCTTCCTTCGACGGCAGCTCGGCGCTTTCCCCCATCACGTCCTGCATGGCGCAGGGACCGCCCAGAATGCCCAGAACCATGGCGGCGGCCAGAAGCGCGTGGGCGCTCCTCGACAGCGCCGTTTTTCTGCTTTCCGGCATCGGGAGTTGGGGTGTGTCGGGCTGGTCCAAGGCTTGGGCTCCATGGCGTTCCGAACGGGTCAGAGGGCGGCAGCGAACAAAAATCCCGCGGGAAATGCTGCCCTGCCTGAGTGCGCCGGAGGGGGTGAGGGGGCGCGCGTAAAAGGACGGAACGCCACCGGATGCAAGAATTCCGCGGCGCGGCTGACGGACTGCTGTTCCCTTCGCTGTTCACCCTGCGCGGCAGGCCCTCCCCAAAGTTTGACAACAGAGCGGTTTTAGACGCGAAAGGGCCGCCCTTTTTGGATGCCCGGATGCCCGGACCTTCTCTGGAGCCCCCATGAAACGCCTCGTCTTCTGTCTGTTCACCTCACTGCTGCTCTCGGCCTGCTCGGCCAAAATGATTCCCGGAACGAACATCGAGGACACCAGCGAAGCGAGGGAGCTCATTGACGTCATGCGCGCCTACACGGCGGCGCTCGAAGCGCGGGACATCGAGAAAATTCTGGCCATGGCCAGCAAGGACTTCTTCGAGACGTGCGGAACCATCGAGGGCAACGACGACTTCGACCGAAGCGGTCTGGAGGCGCACCTCAAGACGTGGTTCGACCACTTCAAGGCCATCCGCACCCGCATCGAGATTCGCAAAATCTCGTACGACACCGACGCAGAGGGGAAAATCATTCGCGCGCGGGTGGCTTACTTCTACGACATCAGCTTCCAGATTCCGGAGGGGAACGGCAGCGACAAGCTGATCTGGCAGACGGAATCGGACACCAAGGAAATGGGCTTCCAGCGGGAGGGCGACGACAACCTCTGGAAGATTCTCTACGGCATCTGAACCGGACCCCGGCTCTGCCATTCCTCTCCGCGCCCGTCCGTCGGCGGGCACTCCCGCTTCCCTGCCGGAGCTGAGCGTGAACACTCCACCACCACCCTTCCATGAGAACCGGGCCCACCCCCGCGCCCCGCTTGAACTCAAGGTCGAATACAGGCGGGTCAACAGCTTCTTCGCCGACTACACGAGGAACATCTCCCGGGGCGGGACGTTCATCGCCACCAAGTCTCCCCTGCCCATCGGCACGCGCTTCCGCTTCCTGCTGACGCTGCCGAACCCCGAAGAAAAATTTGAGCTTCTGGGCGAAGTGACCTGGTCCAAGTCCGACGGCGACAACTCCGGAATGGGCATCTGCTTCATCTGGGAGGACGACCAGCTCCGGCAGAATTTTGAAAACCGGGTGGAGGCGATGATGACGGCGAGCCTCGGCCCCCAGCTGTCCCGGGGACTCCTCAAGAAGGACAGCTGAAAAGGCACCGTGTGTTGTGATGATGAGATGCTTCGCTGACCGTTTGCCCGCCCTTGTGCGGGCTTTGTTCTGTGCCGCAGTCCTGACTGTCTTCGCCGTATCCCCCGCACGCGCCCTCGCCGATGAACCGGCTTCGGAGGGCGCGTCCGCGGTTCAGGCCGCGCCACAGGCATCCGCTGCCCCGACTGCCCCCGCCCCTGCCTCTGTGACTCCGGCGCAGACGGCGCCCGCCGAACCAAAGGAAGCGGCTGCTCCTGCCGTCCAGAGCTCGGCCAAAGCTGCTTCCCCAAAAGCCGCCGCGGCGCCCGCCGGCAAAGCGGGAAAAAATTCTGAGACGAAGAAAAAGCCCAAGGCGCAGACGGCGCCGGAGCCGGCCCGCGCGGACGATGACCCGGACAAAATCCTCCTGCCGCCCGCCGATGGCTCTGAGGCTTTGAAACGGGCCTTTGCCGAGCGCGCTCAGGCGCTCGAAGCCGGCGACGATGACGCGGCACTGGAGCGCGAAAAGGAAATTCTGGTCCTGCGCGACACGCTCGCCTTCGACAATCTGTTCGTCTTTTCCAAGGCCGTTCAGGCCGAAGCCAGGTCCCTGCTGCCGAATCAGCCCGACAAGGCACGCGCGAGGGCGATGTTCGCCGCGGAGCTGGCGCCTTCTCTGGCCGCGCCCCGCTGGCTGGCTGTGGAAGCCGAGTTCCAGTCTCTGCGGCAGTCAAAGTCGCTTCCCGGGAAAACTTTCTTCGGTGCGCTGGCCGACGCGCTGAAGCGCTCCTTCTCGGACCCGCTGGACAGCGGTCTGAGGCAGCTCGACTGGATGACGGCCATCCCCGCCTCGATTCTGTTCGCCCTGATCGCCTTCGTGCTGGTCTCCTTCTGCCGGCATTCGCGAAGGCTCCTCCACGACCTCTCCCACCTGACCAAAGGCGGGACGCACGCTGTTCCCAGATTTCTGGCGCTTTTCTCGGTCGTGGCCCTGAGCAGCTTTCTGGGATTCGGCGCCTTTGCCCCTCTGGCGCTCCTGGGATTCCTGCTCATTCCCTATATGGCCGCGAGTGAGCGGGCCGTTCTGGCCGTCTGCACGCTGCTTCTGGGCGCTTTCCCGCTGCTGAACTCCGCCCTCGCCTCGCGCAACGCCTTCATCACGCCGGACGCTCAGCTGCTTTACGTCATCGACCGCGGCGGTCTGTCCGACCCCTGGCTTCACGCGCAGGAAGAGCGTCTCCAGGAAAAAGCGGCCGCGTCCTACGCCGTCAGCTATGTCCTGGGGCGCAAGGCGCTGCGGATGGGCAGCTACGAGGAAGCGGTTCCTCTGCTGAAACAGGCGGCGCGCCTCGGGCAGAACCATCCGGAGCCGTGGATTGCTCTGGGGAACATTGCCCTCGTCACGGGGGACCTTCAGGCGGCCCTCGAAAATTACACGCGCGCCCGGCAGCACGCTCCGGACAGTCCGGAAGCAGCCTTCAATCTCTCGGGCTACTACCTGCGGCGGGCGAAGGCCGAGACAGGCGAGGCGGAAAACAAGCAGATGCTTGGGCTCTCCAAATCCATGCTGGACGAGGCGGGCTCACTGAATCCCGAACTCAAAAAGCTGCCGCTCGACCTGAGGGCCAACCATTTCGTGCTCACGCCGCACCTGCCCATCGAGGCGCTGACGCTCAATTCGCGGCAGGAATCGCTGGCGCATCACCTCAGCGACCGCCTCACACGATTCGTCTTCGGAGGCCGACCAGCCGACTGGTGCGCCAAAGCGGTGCTGACGCTGCTGGCCATCTGGTTCCTCTATGCCGTCGCCCGCAGACTCGTTCCCGTCGCCTCCATCTGCTTCCGCTGCGGCGCGCCCACCTGCGAGCGATGCAGCGAACTCCGCTGTCCCAGCCCCGGGCTGTGCCCCGAATGCTTCAAGGCCTACGGAAGCACCGGCCGCATCGACGCCATCGCCAGCACCAGGCGGGACATGCAGATTCAGAGAGCCCAGCGCTTCCGCCGCTTCGGCATCCTCTTCTCCTCCGTCTTTATCCCCTGCACCGGCGACCTGTGGCTCGGGCGCGCCGTCCGCGGGGCCATCGGCCTGACGCTGTGCATCCTCATGGCGTCCTTGTTTCTCATTCCCGACGGCCTCGTCCCCTCGCCCTTCGACCCCGTGCCCGCGCACTTCAAACAATTCCCCGCGCTGGCCGTCGCCGTCGTTCTCTGGCTGACCTCGCTGATTCGGACGGTGCGGACACTTCGCGAAGAGCGCCGGGCAGCAGCTTCCGCAGGGAGGTTCCTGAGATGAACGCCGCCGAATCCACGCCTCAGGCCGAGGCTCTCCAGGGAACGTTCCGCAATTTTCCCCTCAGCGACCTTCTGGGACTGGTGTCGCAGCAGAAGCGGACGGGCGTCCTGCACCTCTCGGCCAACGACGAGCAGGCCATCGACGTGACCTTCCGCAAGGGGCTCATCATCAAGGCCAAAAAGGCTCGCCCCAAGGCACGTGAGCTCTTCGGCAACCTTCTGGTCGAAGCGAACCTCATCACCGACGCCCAGCGGAGCCGCGCCGTGGATGAGCAACGCCGGACGCTGAAACAGCTGGGTGAAATTCTCGTGGATCAGGGCGCGCTCAGCCGCGAGGAGCTGCGGACCTTCATCAATCTCCAGTCGCAGGAGACGCTCTATCAGCCCTTCGAGTGGAGCGACGGCGCCTGGAAATTCACTGAGGTGGAGCAGGGCGACGACTTCGAGAGCATGCCGCCCCTCGACTGCGAAACGGTGGTCAAGGAGGGACTGCGGCGTCAGGCGGCCTGGCCTGCCCTGCGGCGGCGCTTTCCTTCACACACGGTGGCCTTCAAGCGCGTCAAGCCGCTGCCGGTTCCCGGGAGTCCGTCGCTGGTCAAGGCGCAGAAGAAGGGGCTGGTTCTGGGCGCAAAGGAGCGCCGCGTCTATGCCCTGGCCGAGCCGGGCGTTCCCCTGTCTTCCATCATTGCCCTCTCGCGCATCGGCGAATTTGAGACCCTCTCCTCTGCCAGCCACCTCTATGACGGCGGCTTCCTCAAAGTTATCGTCACGGCCGGCGACGAGGTCGGCGACGGCAGGAGCCTGTGGAGCAGGCTGCAGGGACAGGCCAAAAACGCCGCGCTGGTGATTCTGGCGATGGCCATGGCCGCGGCCTCCGTTTTCCTCTTCCAGTGGCGGGCGGCCGAAGCCGACACCGGGCTCGCGGAGCGCAGCACGGCACAGCGGGAGATTCTGGAACAGGCCCAGCACAAGCGCCTGTCCATCGCCATCGAGGCCTACCGTCAGGGGCACGGCACGCTTCCCGAGTCGCTTGAGACGCTGGTGGATGCGGGCCTGCTGACCCCCCGGGACATGAGCTACCCCTTCCGCTCGCACTACGTTTACCGGCCGCAGAAAGACGGGACCTACCTTCTCCTGCCGCCCGTCCGCTGACGCCCGCCCCCCAACTTTCCTGCTTGACATCTTTTGCGCCGCGGCTAAGGCGCCCGCCCGCTTTTGACCGGCATTCCGCCGGCCAGCACCCGAAAGTCACCTATGGACCAGAATGCTTCCGACAACGTCAAGAGCTGCACCGCCGTTTCCCTCCTGAACGAGAGTGAGCGGAGCTGGCTTTGGCGCAGCCGGAACTTCTGAGACTTTCTGCCGCCAAAGAAGTGCGGTTTCAGGAAAGAGGCGTGCCGAATGCCCGCTGCTTCCGAAGCTTCCGCGCCGCGGCATGTTCGAGCTGAGGGCCCAGGGCCCGCCGGACGGATGAACCGCTGAACGATTTCTGAAGAAACCCTCCCGGAAATTCACCGATTCATCCCCCCACCTCACGCCTGTCCGGGATTGGAAATGTCCCGGCCGGAACCGGCGAACCGCCCTGCCTTCGACAGCGCGCACTTTGTCCCCCGAAAAGTCTCCCCATCGGAGTCCCACCCACTTCTCGGAGGCCTCAGGACCGCGTCAGTCACCTCAGGGCACGGATTCGCCCAAGGACTTCAAACATGACCCAGAACGCCAAGAATCACGTCCCCCATCACGTTTACCTCGAGGAATCCGAGCTTCCGAAGGATTGGTACAACATCGCGGCAGACCTCCCCACGCCCATGCCGCCGGCGCTGCACCCCGGAACCCTCCAGCCCATCACCGTCGATGATCTGGCGAACATCTTCGCCCGGCCCATCGCCGAGATGGAGCTCTCCAAGGAGCGCTTCATCGAGATTCCCGAGCGCGTGCGCGAGCTCTACCGCTCGTTCCGCCCCTCGCCCCTCTGCCGCGCCTACAATCTGGAGAAGGCGCTCAAGACCCCCGCGCGCATCTATTACAAGTTCGAGGGCAACAACCCCTCGGGCAGCCACAAGCTGAATTCCGCCATCGCCCAAGTGGAGCTGAACCGCGCCGCCGGCGTGAAGCGCCTGACCACCGAGACGGGCGGCGGCCAGTGGGGCAGCGCCCTGGCGATTGCCTGCAAGATGGCCGGCATGGACTGCACCGTTTACATGGTGAAGGTCAGCTACGAGCAGAAGCCCTTCCGCCGCATTCTCATGGAGACCTACGGCTCCAACGTCATCGCGAGCCCCAGCACGACGACGGAATCTGGCCGCCGCGCCCTCGCGCAGAACCCCGACTGCCTGGGCAGCCTCGGATGCGCCATCAGCGAGGCCATGGACGACGCCCTCGCCCATAAGGACACCACACGCTACGCACTGGGAAGCGTTCTGAACCACGTGCTGCTGCACCAGACCATCATCGGCCAGGAAGCCAAGAAGCAGATGGAGAAGATCGACGAGTATCCCGACATCGTCATCGGCTGCTGCGGCGGCGGGTCGAACTTCTCCGGCATCGCGAATCCGTTCCTCATGGACAAGCTGCGCGACGGCAAAAAGCTCCGCGCCATCACCGTGGAGCCTGCGGCCTGCCCGTCCATCACGCGGGGCAAATACGCCTACGACTTCGCCGACCTGAGCCATTACACGCCGCTTCTGCCCATGTACACGCTGGGCAACGGCTTTGAGCCCCCCGGCATCCACGCCGGCGGCCTGCGCTTCCACGGCGTCGCGCCGCTGCTCACGCACCTGTGCAGGCACGGCATCGTCGAGTGCGCTACGGCGGCACAGAGGGACGTCTTCGACGCGGCGATTCTCTTTGCCCAGAATGAAATCATCCTGCCCGCCGCCGAGTCGGCCCACGCGATTCTCGAAGCCATCCGCCAGGCGAAGATCTGCCGCGAGACGGGCGAGGAAAAGGTCATTCTCTTCTCGTTGAGCGGTACGGGCTACTTCGACATGACGGCCTATCAGTCCTACCTCGCCGGAAATCTGCAGAACTACAGCATCACCGACGACGTTCTGGCCAAGGGCTTTGCGTCCATCCCGACCAATGCCCCGGCGATCGACTGAGCAACCAGCCCAATTCAGCATTCAGAAATAAAAAAGCGTTGTCTCCGACGATGGAGACAGCGCTTTTTTTTATTTTCGTCGCAATCCAACTTCCTGAAAAAGAGAAATGTTCGTTTTTAATCAAAAAAACGAACTTTATCCCCCAAATGAACCTGCGACAGGCCATCTCAAGCATGCCTCAGCAAAGGGGAAATCTGACGCACTCCCCAGCGCGAAAGGAATGTCTGATGGCTTCTCAGGTCAAAAAATACATTCTGCTCAGCGACGCCGCCTGCAAACACATCATCGGCGACAAGCTCATGCTCGGCGGTATTTTGAAGGAATGTGTCCCGGAATTTGAGAATTGTTCGGTAACTGACATTGAAAACAAATATATTGAAGGCGAGCCGGAAATCAGCGTCGTCGGCGTGCATCCCGACACGACGAATGTAAATCAGGCTCTCATCAATACCGGACAAATTCATGGAATAAATACCGAGAGCGTGACCGAGACGGAGGGCAGGATTACTTATGACGTCCGTTTTTATGCCATGACGCCGGACAATGACCCAGTAAAAATCATTGTCAATGTGGAAGCGCAGAATGAATTCTATCCCGGCTACCCGCTCCTCAAGCGCGCCATTTATTATGCCGCGCGTCAGATTTCGTCGCAGTATGGCTCCGAATTTGACCACGCGCATTACGAAAACATCAAAAAGGTGTATTCAATATGGATTTGTTTTGATCCGCCCGCTTATAAGCAGAATACAATCACGGCTTATCAAATTACTGAAAAATCACTTCTGGGCTGTGCCCATGACAAGCGTGAAAATTACGACCTGATGACGGTCGTGATGATTTTACTTGGAAAATCTAAAAAACTGCGCTATAAAGGAATCATCAAGGTGCTGAGTGTTTTCTTCGATCAAAATTCGACCATTGAAGACAAGGCAGAGGCGCTGAAATCTGGATTGGGCGTGGATATGCCCGCCCGTTTTCGCGAAAAGGAGGTTCATATGGGCGGTTATGGTGAATACCTTTTGAATCAGGGCAGACAAGAGGGGCAAACGCTCGGAAAGAGAGAGGGCCGACGCGAAGGCCGGAAGGAGGGAAAGGCCGAGGATTTGTTCAATCTGATGAAAAAGATGGAGATGACCATTGAGCAGGCGATGGATGTTCTGAGCATCCCCAAATATCAGTGGAAGGAATATCGTGCGATGGTGAAGGCGCTGGAAGAAAAGGCCGCGCGCTGAAATGCAAACGAAGATTTTTTCTGACTTTACCCTCCACATACAAACCAGCCCTCCCCCAATACATTGACGTATTGAAGGAGGGCTGTTCTATTCTCTGCTTCTGAATTATTGCTTATTTATTATTCCGTCACAGCCGCGCCTTTGAGGCAGCGGACAGACATCCATGCCGCCTTCCCTGCGTCCTCCGTATAGGCCCCCGTAGTGGTCGTCATCGACTCTATGCGCATGATATAAGCATCATAAGTATCTATGGCCGTAGCCGACCAGAAAAAGGCTTCCGCGCCAAAATCCCAGAATTCATCACCGCCACCCTGATTCTCTCCTCCGCTGGCGGGCAAAGCGGCAAAGCCATAAAGGTCTCTGCCGCTGTTCCAGTTTTCATCCCGGAGATTATCGGAGCGCTGTCTGACATCATTGCCGACATAATCCAGCAGGCTTTCAAATTCAGCATTGGACGGCAGGTGCCAGCCGGCGGGGCATACCTTATTGGCATCATCCCAGTTATAGAGGCAGCCATAATGCGCAACAAATTCAGGATCGCCATTCGGCGCGGCCTGAGTATTGGCATGACAGGAAACAGTGCTGCCATCTGCGGCCTTATTGCTGGCCATATTCTGCGCCATCCAGATCTGGCCGTTAATTTCGGTCGTTTTATAGCTGTTGCCGGCGGCGTCGGTCATATCCAGCGTCGTCGTGCAATTTGTGGCAATGTCCCAGCCCTCCGCGCATTCCTGACAATTCTCGCCGTCAAAATGGCCTGCGCAGACGCATTTTTGCTGATTGCTGTCCCACACTTCATTTTCGCCGCACTTGGGCGATTTCAGGCAGCGCACCGACAGCCCTTTTTCTTTGACGAATCTGGGGGCGCCGGCAGAACTATTCTCGATGCCGAGCGCGTATGACATCGAATTGCTGCTTTCATTCTCCGTGCTGGACCAGAAATAGGCGCCCTCGCCGAATGCACTGAAATCAACGACCTCTTCAATGCGATAGCCCGCGGGCAGCGCGCCGAAGCCAAAATCATCCCCGCCCTGATTTGGATAATCCTTCCACGCATC
Source organism: Myxococcales bacterium UBA1203 (assembly GCA_002309695.1). Classification (GTDB taxonomy): domain Bacteria; phylum Myxococcota; class Myxococcia; order Myxococcales; family UBA5297; genus UBA1203. Next base: position 85,453 of record DBXV01000009.1, read on the forward strand.
ACTATTGGCAATGAGCGCCAGAAAATCGGACGTGCTGGTGCGGTGCGCGTGCACATAATCCCTCAGGCTGCTGAATTCAGCATTGGACGGCAGGTGCCAGCCGGCGGGGCACACTTTCTCGGCGTCCTCCCACGTATAGAGGCAGCCGTAATTCTTGATAAAATCAGGGTCGCCATAAGATTTTGTATTGGCATAACACGTCACCTCATCGCCCTGATATGCCATATTCTGCGCCATCCAGATTTGGCTTCCGATGCCAACTGTCAGATAGCTCTTGCCCGCGGCGTCCGTCATGGGCGACGTTTTTTCGCAATTCTGCGTAATATCCCAGCCGTCCAGGCATTCATCGCAATTCTCGCCGGTAAAACGGCCTTCGCAGACGCATTTGTGCTTGTCGCTGTCCCATTTGCTGTGTTCCCCGCATTCGGGAATTTTAATGCAGCGGACGGAATAGCCCATAACCTGCCCACCGTAACCCACCCCGGCGTAGCCCCTGGTCCCGGCGGAGACCCTGGTGCTGTTCAGCTGCAGCGTATAGGCCTTCGTATTATCGTTATCAAACTGCTCCGAAGACCAGAAAATAGCCTGCTCGCCGAAATCACTGTAATTGCCGCCGCCGAACCAGCCAGCGGGCAGGGCCGCAAAACCAAAATCATCGCCGCCGGTAATTGTCTCGGCGTCGTTATGTTTCCAGGACACTTTCGCGGCCAGAGCCTCGAAAACAGACGCGCTTGTTTTGTTTGCAGAAGCATACGCTAAAAGCGCATCAAATTCCTGTTTGCCCGGCAAATACCAGCCGGAGGGGCAGACTTTCTGCGCATCTTCAAAAGTATAAAGGCAGCCGTAATTTTTCGCGAAATCGGAATCGGCAGACTTCGCATTGCAGGTAACACTGTCATCCTGCCAGGCCATATTCTCGGCCATCCAGACGCGCTTATCGATAGTGACGGTTTTATAGAGCTTGCCCGCCTTATCGAGCATATAGCCATCCACGATTTCAGCGCAGTTTTTGGCAATATCATAGCCTTCGTCGCACGACTTGCACTGTCCATTGCCATTCTTGCCGTCATCGCAGACGCCATGCTGACAGTTGCAGGGATCGCAATTCTCGCCGAAATGCCCCGCTTCACATTCTTCGACGCCCGCGTCCGTATCCGTCGGCTCGTCTTTTTTATCCGACCCGCCGCAGGCCGCCCCCGCAACCGCAAATGCAAATACTGAAATTAAAATAGAAATGGACTTGAAGAATTTGTGATGAATCGACTGGGAAACATTTATACTACATATACCCCCCCCCGCACACTTTTTCTGCCAACACGTCTGACTTTGTCATTGTCCCTTCCTCACTAAAAAAGCCGGAGAAATTTCCGGCTGCTGGGTGAAATACAGCTGAAACAACTCGAACAACACGACTGAACTGCGCAAAAAGCGATGGCAGATACAGGATGAAAAATGGGGAAGTCAAGGAGAAAATTGCATCCTCATCCCCCCGTTTTGTCCTCTTGACGAAAAGTGCATTATGATAACAATTCGATGCTCCGGCGCCTCGTGGGGGCATTGCGCAGGCGCGATGTTGATTCGGCTATGACGGAATTGCGCTCTTTTTTCAGTTCCATGCCCTACGACACGGAAAAGCAGGACGAAAATCATTATAAGACGATGTTTTATCTGATTTTCCGGCTGGCCACGGGGTTTTACGTGCGCACCGAGGAACGGACGGCCAACGGCCGCACGGATGCCGTTCTGGAAACGCAGGATACAGTTTATTTATTTGAATTTAAGCTGCACGGGACGGCCAGGGACGCATTGGAGCAAATCAATTCCAAGGGATATATGATTCCCTACGAGGCAGGAAAGAAGCGAATTATCAAAATCGGCGCCGCCTTTGACGATGAATTGAGGACGCTGAAGGAGTGGGTGGTGGAGGGATAGAAGAATCCTTCCCCCAAAAACAAACCAGCCCTCCCCCAATACATTGGTTTTACGTATCGGAGGAGGGCTGTTTTACTCTACTAATTTAATGTTTGATGATTCTTATTCCGCTGCAGGCGCCGCACCTTTCAGACACCGAACAGAAAATGCGTTTGTTTTTCCTTGGTTCCCCATTTTCGCCACGCCGTCAGAGAGCCTCAGAATCCAGTAGCTTGTAATTGTCATGCTGCCAACAGTCTGAACAAAAGACGTTTTCGTCCAGAATGCAGCCTCCGCCTGAAATTTGACAAAGTAGCTCTGGAGGTTCCGGTAGCCGGAGGGCAACGCAGAAAAGCCAAATTCATCGTTGCCAAAAACAGTCGCATCCGAAAGCCTCCACGAAACTGGAGCGGCGAGGGCCAGAAAGTCTGAATCGCTGGTCGTGCGTTCTGTGCTGACATAATTCAAAAGGGCTTCAAATTCGCCTTGTGTCGGCAGATGCCAGCCATCGGGACACACCTTCATTGCATCTTCCCAGGTATAGAGGCAGCCGTAGTGCTCGACGAAATCAGGATCGTCCGTGATATTGGCATAGCAGGTCAGCTCACTGCCGTCTGTCCCCACCGTGACATCCATGTTTTTGGTCATCCAAATCTGGCCGTTGATATTGGCGACGGCCATGTCGCAGTCCTCGCCGATAAATCCAGTGTCGCATGTGCGGCAGTGCCCTGTATGAGGATTAAGCGTTCCGTTGACGCATTTGATTTCCTTGTCGCAGTCCTCGCCGGTAAATCCCTCCTCGCAGCTGCCTTCCTGGCAGTGGCCGGTTTCGGGATTGACGGTGCCATGCTCGCACACATCTGCGGGCTTCACGCAGCGCACGGAATACGCAATCTCTTTTTCCTGATCAGTAACTGCCGCGCTGCTTGGTTGTCCTCCATAGATCCACAGAGTCACGGCCTTCTCCTCTTGGCTGCTCGAATTGGCCGACCAGAAGAAAGCATTGAGTCCGACGGAGTGGGACAGCGTGCCGCCGAATCCGGCTGCGGGCAGGGCGCCAAAGCCAAAATCATCTCCGCCCTGATTGGGATAATTCCTCCAGGCTTCGCTTTTGGCAATCAGGGCCAAAAAGACGGTGCCGCTCGTCTTGTTACCGTTTGCATAGGTCAGTAAATCCTGGAATTCCGCTTTGGTCGGCAGATGCCATCCGGTCGGGCAGACAGTCTGCGCATCGGCCCACGTATAGAGACAGCCGTAATGCTCCATAAAATCAGAATCGGCATCCGCATTCACATTGCAGACAACGCTTTCATCCTGCCAGGCCATATTCTCGGCCATCCACACCAGCCCGCCAATGCTCGTTGTTTTATATAAATTGCCGTCCGCATCAGTCATGGTCGGGACATCGGCATATTCCGGCAGAGGCTCAGCACAGTTTTCGGCTATATCCCAGCCTTTTTTGCAGACAGCGCATTTGCCATTGCCGTTAATGCCAATGCTTGGCGTGCCGTTTTCGCAGTCAATTTCATTGCTTGCGCAGTTTTCGCCCCAATAGCCTTCTTCGCACTCCGTGCAAAGGCCGGTGCCCTCGATGCCGAGCGAAGGCGTGCCGTGCTCGGTGCAGGTCGGCACCTGATTGCAGCTCGGGCCCCAGTAATTGCCCTCGCAGACGTCGCAGTTTTCGCCGCTCCAGCCGGTGTTGGCATGGCAGGAAATACATGTGCCGTCGCCGGTCACGCCAAGGCTGGGCGTGCCCGCGATGCAGGTGACGGTTTTGCTCGCGCAGTTCTCGCCCCAATAGCCTTCGTCGCACGCGGAGCATTTGCCGTCGCCGTCTTTGCCGTCGTTGCAGGTGCCGTGCTCACACGTGCAGGGGTCACAATTTGCCCCAAAATGTCCGGCTTCGCACTGGTCAACACCAGCGTCCTCAATAATACCGGCGTCTGTATCGCTCGGCTTGTCCTTTTTATCCGACCCGCCGCAGGCGGCCCCCGCAACCGCAAATGCAAATACTGAAATTAAAATTGAAATGGACTTGAAGAATTTGTGATGAATCTTTTGGGAGGCATCTATACTACATATACCCCCCCCCGCACACTTTTTCAGCCA
>DBXV01000022.1 GCA_002309695.1 Myxococcales bacterium UBA1203
AGCTCGGAGATTTGGTTGTCCCGATCCGCAATCTTCCCTTCGCGGTCCGAAATCTCCCCGCGAAGCTCCGCCTCAAGGCTGTCCTTCGCCTCGATCGTCGCTTCCAGGTCGCCCTTGAGCTCAGAGATTTGGTTGTCCCGATCGGCAATCTTCCCTTCGCGGTCGCTGATTTCGCCGCGAAGCTCTGCCTCCAGGTCGTCCTTCGCCTTGCCCAGCGACGTCAGATTTTCTTCGAGGTTGGAAATCTGACCGTCCCGGTCCTCGATCTCGCCTTTCAGCTCTGCTTCGAGGCTGTCCTTCGCCTCAATCGTCGCTTCCAAGTCGCCCTTGAGCTCGGAAATCTGGTTGTCGCGGTCGGCAATGTTGCCGCGAAGTTCTGTCTCAAGGTTGTCCTTGGCCTCGATGGTGGCCTCGAGGTCGCCCTTGAGCTCCGAGATCTGGTTGTCGCGGTCGGAGATGTTGCCGCGAAGTTCTGTCTCAAGGCTGTCCTTGGCCTCGATGGTTGCCGCCAGGTCGCCCTTGAGCGCGGAAATCTGGCCGTCGCGGTCCTCGAGCCGCAGGGTCATGGACTGCTTCTGCCCGTCGCGCTGAATCCGCAGCGCGTGACATTCCTCATCCAGCGTCCCCAGCTCCTGCTCGGCATGCTCCAGCGCGTCCATGAGCTCGCGCCGCTTCTCCGCTTCTTCGGCGGCGAGGTTTTTCAGCTGTGCCTCAAGGAAGCCGATGGACACGTCCCGCTCAGCGACCTGCCCGTTGAGATTCCGAATGGCGTACTCGCGCTCGGACAGCGTCCTCTCGAATTCCTTTTCGACTGCCTCCCGCTCGCTCCGGGCCATGGCCAGCCGCTGCGCGCGCTCGTTCACCAGCTCTTCGATGCAGGCGCAGGCCTCCGCCAGTTCCTGCAGGTGCCCGTCGATCTCAAATTCGCGGACGGCGACCAGATGCTTCAGCGCCTCTTCGCGCCTGTTCGCCTCGGCAGCGGCGGCAGCAGCGGCCTTTTTCAGTGCCTCTGCGTCCTGTGCCGCCTTCTCCAGATCGGCGTCGCGGGCATCTAGGTCATCCTCCCGGCTCTGCAGCTCCTTCTTGATGAGATAGAGCTCCTTCTCCTTGCCGGAAACGACCTCGATCAGCTCCTTCTCGTCCATGCGCTGCTTGAGCAGCAGCTCGTCGATGGCCGCGCCGTGCGTCTGCTCGTTCTGGCGGATGGTCTTCTGAGCGCTGGCAATCTTCGTCTTCAAATCGGCAATCTGCTGCCTGCAGCTCTCAATCTCGACTTCCCGCTCATGGAGCCGGTCATCCTGCTCCAGCTGCTCCCGGTCCCTGGCCGCCCAGATCTCACTGATGCGGGCAATCTGACTCTCGCGCTGGCGAAGCTCATCTCTGAGGACGGTGAGTTTGCCCTCGGGAGTCGCCATGGCCTGACGCGACAGCTTGGGCCGCTTGGCCTTGGATGCCTCGCTCAAAAGCTCCGCCTTGCGCTCGGCAATCGAAGCGAACGTCATCGAAAGGAAATTCCGGTCGTCATCAGTGATGACGCTCTTGCGCTCGCGCTTCGGCATGGGCGGCGGCCGCGGCGGAGACGACAGAGGCGGCGGAAGTATCTGAGAGTGGGATGAAGACTGACTTCCGTCCGCCGCGTCATCGACCGTCACATCCACATCAATGGAGGCGGGCACCGGCGGCCGCGACTGGCGCCTCATTTGTTCCAGAGCGTCCAGCATGTCCTTGACAATCTGCACGAACTCTCTGGGCTGAAGCGGCAGGGTTATGTAGCCGTGCGCCGCATTTGGGCTCTTTCTGTGGGCTTCAAGAGCACCCTTGTCCGCCTCGGAAACCAGCAAAATGGGCAGGGTCGGATATTTTTTCTTCCAGACGCCCGTAATGGCGAATCCCGATTGCTGAGGAAGCTCGGCCCTGAGGACCGCCAGGAGCGGCGGGCGGGTCTCAATCTCCAGCTGGGCCTCATTCACATTGTGAGCGAGCGCCGTCTGATAGCCCGCGTCGTGGAGTGCCGTCGCCATCGCCAGAGCAGATTTCTCATCGTGGTCCACAATCAGGATTCGTCGCTGATCCATTGTTCTCTTACCCGTATGTGTCTGGTGTGAGGTTGCGCCGGGGGCAGCCCCCGCCGCGAAAAGCGGCGCTTTCTAGTGCAGGAAGTTTTCTGAAACAAACAAAGCGGGGGAAAAGCCCTGCCTCGCCCTTCGAAGCCTGTTGACGCTGACACTCCCCCTTCATTCGTTCAGGTCATTTGGCAATTTTGAATGACGTAAAACGCAATGAAATGCACTCAAATGAAGCCCTTAGACTTACTTTTTGGCTGCTATGCGGCGCAAAAATCTCACAGGGCGGACCGCCAGAAAATCACGGCGACTTGGTCATGCTCCTGAGAGGCGAGAAGTCCACGTCTCCGGCGGCCCCCCGGTCTCTGATGGAGACGCAGAACGGGGCATAGCCCATGAGAACGTGCCCCAGCCACTCTTCATGGACCTTCGCGCCGCTGGCGGGAGTGAGCGTCCGAAGGCCACGGGCACAGGCATCGATGTCCTTGGCGAGCGCCTCAGAAATCACGATCGGCGCCTCATCGGACGCACCGGCGTCAGACGCGCTTTCGGCGGCATCAATCGCCTCGTTCAGCATGTCATCCAGACTGGACATGACAGCGGAAGCGGGGGGCTGAGCGGGCGCGGCGGCCATCGCATTTCCCGCCCCGCCGCTCTCCGGCGAAGCGCTCTTCATTTCAGCAGGCGATTCAGGCGGCGCGTCCTCCATCTCGATGTCGATGTCATCGGCATCCAGTTCCATCACCTCGTCCCCGTCGTCCTCGGCTTCATTTCCGGCTTCGGCGGCATTCGCCCCGTCAGGCAGCGCATCCATCTGAGGGACGGGCTGCACGGCGGGCGGCGCAGCAGGCATCGGAGCCGCCTCCAGCGCCTGGACGTCGTCAATTTCCTCAATTTCTTCGATGTCGAGGTCGTCCTCCGCCAGATCCATGGCAGCCGGAGCCGATTCCTGCTCATCCGTGCCGTTCTCTGCCGAAGGTGTCTCCTGGAATATATATACGTTTTCCATCATCACTCCTGATAAATTGTAGAGGTAAGACAAATTCAAACTTCCGCCGTTACCTGCCTCAAAACGCGGCAGCGCATCATCCCCAAAAAAGCCGCGCGCGGGACCTTCACGGCAATGGCCCGGCATGGGACAGGCGACGGCGTGCCGGGCGGGCTCAATGCCGTGGAACATCCGGATGTCAACCGCCCGGAACTGTCCAAAAAAGGCCGCATCAGCGAGTGAACGCGATGAAAAAAATAGGTTTTTTGCTGAATATCTGTGCAACCTTTATTTTCCCAGATTTTTCATTGACTTTTGAAATGAGATGACTAGGGGCGCCGTCGTTTTGGCAGGGGGGGGGGACGCCATCGTCCCACACCTGTTTCCCTGCCTCCGGAAAGTTCCCTGCGCCCAAACGCAGGAAGCGTTCAGGAGGGGGCGATGCGCCCATTTCGCCGTCGTCAAGAGCGGCTGTCCCATAAGGAATCATCATGTCGGAAAATTTTCGGAACATGACCGTCAAGGACTTGAAGGCACTGGCCAAGGTGCGCATCGGCGCCGGCTACTCAAAGCTCCGGACCAAGGCGGCGCTGGTTGAGGCGCTCGAAAAACTCTCCGCGGCGTCTTCTTCCTCGGCTGCCCAACAGACTGCTGCCAAAAGCGCCGGCGCGTCTGAAGTCCGCTCTCCGAAAAAGGCAGCCGTTCCCACTGACATGCCAAAGTCGGCCGCCTCCGCCCGCGGCCGCGGCGCATCCAGGCGCGCCGCCGCGGTTCCTGAGGCAGTTCCTGCTGCCATGAAGCCCGCGAAGACTTCTCAGACGCATCAGACAAAGAAAACTGACGTCGTCGCCGCCGAAGCGGCTGTTCCCCGGACGTCAAAAAAGGCGGCTGAAAAGCAGAATCTGATTCACGCGTCCCCCTCCCCCGCTCCGACAGCATCTCAGGCCTCGCCGGCATCCAAAGCTGCGTCACCTGCCAGCGCGTTCGCATCGCCCGTCTCGTCACCTGCGCCTCAAAAAGCGCCTCAGGCGAAAACCTCGGGCGGCATTCTTTCTGATGCCGGGCGCGACCTGATTCAGGCCTACGGCAAGGCCCGTTCTCAGTGTTCCGATCCCTTTTTCCTCAACGACGCCATGGAGGGCATCCTTCCCGAGGATGAGGCGCTGGGGGAGCTCCCCGAAAGCTACGGCGAAGAGAGCCTGGTGCTGATTTCCAAGGGCCCGTACGCGCTCTACCTCTATTGGGATTTCTCCGGCGCGACGCTGGAGCGCCTTGCTGCCATGGACGGCGCCGTCACCTGCCTGAGGCTGTTCGCCGGAGAGCAGATGATTCGCGAGCTGGAATGCACGCTCCACGACAGGTCCTGGTACTTTCACGGCCTGCAGCCCGGCCTGCGCTACCGCGTGGAACTGGTCGCCGTGGACCGCAATGGCCATTCAGAGCGCATCGGGCCGTCCTCCAATACGGTCACGCTTCCGCCGGGAACCCCCTCCCCGCTCATTGATGACAGGTTCGTGCGCCTGCCCTTCGACGCATCCTCCATGAGCATCGCCGAGGCGCTCTCCACGCAGGAGACCAGAAGCACCGCTTCCCGGGAGCAAAGTCAGTTTTCCATGACGCTCAGGAGCCTCATTTTTCAGGCGTCCGGCGGCAGGATGCCCAGTCCATCGGGCTCTTCGGAGCAGTGGCCGCTGCCTTCATCTTTTTCGGAGAACGGCGAGGCGTCTGAATCCGCTCAGAGCTCCAGCTTCCTGAAAAACCCGTTTTCAGACCCACCATTGCCTGACCCGAAAAAAGACGGATCCTGACGGCGGGCTTTGAACTGCGGCATCTCCGCCGCGAGTCCCCCGCCCGTTTTCTTCATCCCGTTTTTCGCGGACATTTTTCGGGCACTTTCCTGATGAAGGCCTCGCTCTGTGTGCTCCCCGGAGGGCGCCTGAAGCAGGAAGCCGATGTTCCCTGTCCGCCGACCGGTTCCGGCAAGTCCCCTCCCTCTCAGCTCTCAGGCTGGACGGCGCGGCGGGCGCCTCACCCGGATGGCATCCATCCGGGACATCCGGTGCAGTCAACGGAGCTTTTGACGCATGCAAGGCTATCTCTCCCTTGTCCTCCACGCCCATCTCCCCTTCGTGAGGCACCCCGAATACGAGGAGTTTCTGGAAGAGGATTGGATTTACGAGGCAATCACCGAGACCTACCTGCCGCTCCTCTTCGCCTTTGACCGGCTTCGGAAGGACGCTGTCCCCTTTCGTCTGACGATGACCCTCTCCCCGCCGCTCATTTCCATGCTGCGGGATGGCCTGCTGATGAGGCGCTACGCCCGCCGCATCGACCGCCTCTGTCAGCTGGCCGAAAAAGAGGTCCGGCGGCTCGAAGGAGATGACGCCAATCGCGCGCTCGCCGCCTTCTATCTGGAGCGCTTTCACACGCTGAGGGAGCACTTCCACATCGGGTGCAATGGCGACCTCGTGGGCAAGTTCGGGGAGTTTCAGGAGCAGGGATTCCTCGAAATCATCACCAGCGGCGCGACGCACGCGCTGCTCCCCATGTTCCAGCGCTATCCGGAGGCCGTCCGGGCGCAGATTTCCATCGCCGTCCGGCATTACAGACAGACCTTCGGGCGCTCCCCGCAGGGCATCTGGCTGCCTGAATGCGGCTATTACCCGGGGCTGGACCGGTTTCTGGCGGACGAGGGCATTCGCTACTTCTTCGTCGATACCCACGGCATCCTCGACGCCTCTCCCCGCCCCCGATACGGCGTCTATGCCCCCATTTTTACGGAGAGCGGCGCCGCCGCCTTTGGGCGCGACCCGGAATCGAGCCAGCAGGTGTGGAGCGCGGACTGCGGCTATCCCGGCGATCCCTGGTACCGCGAGTTCTACCGCGACATCGGCTACGACCTGGACCTGGATTACATCCGTCCCTACATCCAGCCCACGGGCGATCGGAAAAACACGGGCATCAAGTACTACCGCATCACGGACCACCGGGGCGGTCCCAAGGCACTCTACGACCGGGAAAAGGCACTGGAGCGCGTCCGCACGCACGCCGCCGACTTCGTCACCAATCGGGGAAGGCAGATTCGCTACCTCTCCAGCGTCATGCCCGGCCGGCCGCCCATCGTCGTGGCGCCCTATGACGCCGAGCTGTTTGGCCACTGGTGGTTCGAGGGGCCCGAATTTATCGAAGAGGTCATTCGCCGCACGGCCGCTCAGGATGTCTTCCGACTGGCCGCGCCTTCCGATTACCTCCGCGAAAATCCGGAAAATCAGATTGCAGTGCCGCCCATGTGTTCCTGGGGAGCGGGCGGCTACGTGGATGTGTGGCTGGATGAATCCAATGACTGGATTTACCGGCATCTTTACAAAGCAACTGAACGCATGATTCGCCTTGCGGGCCTTTTTCCGGCTGCCGAGGGCGTGGTGAAGCGGGCGCTGAATCAGGCCGCGCGGGAGCTTCTCCTGGCTCAGGCATCTGACTGGGCGTTCATCATGAAGTCGGGGACGATGACGCAATACGCCGCGCGGCGGACCAAAGAGCATCTTCTGCGCTTCAACCGTCTCTATGAGCAGGTGCAGGCGAACGCCATCGACGAGGGCTGGCTGACGAGGACAGAGCAGCGCGACAACATTTTCCCGGACGTGGACTATCGGATTTACCGTCGCTAGCCGCCCGTCCCTGCTGCCCTTGCCCTTCCATCTGGCGTCTGCTAACCGGCGCGGCTTTTTTGCATGCCCTTTGATTCTGGCCGTCCCCTCAGGCGGCCCTTCGACGGAGACGAATCCCCTTGCTTTGCTATCGATGCGGAAGCCACGTGCCTGACGGAAGCGAAAGCTGCGCGACCTGTGGACAGAAGTTCACTGCCGCCGTGGTTCAGGCGCATTCCAGTGCCGCGGCCTCCATGGCGCCGCGCAGTTCGCTCTCCCTGCCTCCGGAAAGCACGGCCTTCAAAGAGGGCAGCCTCGTCGAGTCCCGCTACAAAATTCAGGGGCTCATCGGCGTCGGTCCCGTCGGGCAGCTCTACAAGGCATTTGATCAGGAGCTGGATGTGGCCGTGGCCCTCAAGGCCATCTCGCCCCGCCTCATGCAGACGCCCGAGGAGCGAAAGGCTTTTTCGAGGGAAATCCGACTGGCCCGGAAGCTGTCCCATCCCAATCTGGTTCACGTCCACTCCGATGGAACAGAGAACAACTGGGCCTTCTTCACCATGCAGCTCCTCGAGGGGCTGACGCTCAGGAAAATCATCGATCTGCGCCGGGAGAAGAATGAGCGCTTCAAGCTCAAAGACGTGGAACCCATCTTCACCCAGATTGCAGCCGCGCTGGAGGCTGCCCACGAGGTCGGTCCGCACGGAGGCGTCAAACCTGAGAACATCATCGTCCTGCCGGACCTGCTGAAACTGACCGATTTCGGCCTCGGACTGGCCCTGCCGCGGATTCCCTTTGTGGCGGCGGAGCGCAGCACCGGCGCGCACGTCTATCTCGCCCCTGAATTTGCCTCAGGAAGCGAGGACGTGGACGGCCGCATCGACGTCTATTCCATGGGCGTGATTCTGGGCGAAATGCTGGCGGGCGTCCTTCCCGACGGCGGCCAGATTCCCGACCCCAGGACGAAGGCGCCGCATCTGCCTGCCGAAATCACGGCGCTCTACATGAGAGCGCTGAACGAAAATCCACTGTGCAGGCCCGCCAAGCCCTCTGAATTTGCCCAAGAGCTGTCGGCCATCGCCGCGGAATTTCCTGAGGAAGACGACGAGGCCGCGCCGCCGCCCGTGCCCATGGCCGGTCAGCCTGACAGCACCATTCCCACGGCAGTGCCACCGCCGATTCCCGCGGAGTCTGCCCCGCCGCCGATTCCCAGACACGAGAGCAGCAGGTCGGCGCCCGATATGTCGAAGGTCAAGCTGAGTCAGCCCCCTCGTCAGGCGTCCCAAAAAACGCCTGTCTGGCTTCTGGGACTGCTCATCGTCGTGGCCACGGCGGGCGGTCTCTTTGGCGTGCGGGCCTATATGCACCATCAGGCGCCTGCCACGAGGCCGCCTGCAGCAGCGCAGACGCCTGCCGAAAAGCCAAGTGAGCCCGACAAAACAACGCCGGCCGAGCCTGCTCCTCAGGGAACAGTTCAGACGGCCGCCACAGCCGCTCCTTCCGCGCCGCAGGCCCAGAGAGATGCCAAAGGGAAGCCTCAGAATTCCGCCTCTTCTGCCAGCCCCAAAGCGCAGACGCAGGAGCCTCAGACGGCCACAGCGAAGGCGCCCGAGGTTTCGGCCTCTGCCGCCAATGATGCCAAGGCGCCTCCGGCCGCTCCAGCAGAGCCCGCGCCTCCCAAAGACGCTTCCGCGGGCAAAGACGGCGGCAAGCTGGCTGGTACCGCGTCTGAAACAAATCCGCAGACGGCTGCCAAAACGCCTTCCACAGCTTCTTCTCCGGATGACCTTTCCGACCTCAAGAGCGGCGCCCCCACCCCGCCGCCGGCCAAAACGACGTCTTCCAGAACGACGCCGGCCAAGTCCCCGGCCAAAACATCGTCCAGCTGCCCGGCGCCGCGGATGAAATTCATTCCCGCGGGAACTTTTGAGGCAGGGACCAGCGAGAGCGACCCGATGCGCGGCTTCGGCGAGCGGCCCATCGAGAAGATTCAGGTGCCCGCCTACTGCATCGACATCTACGAATTCTCCAACCGCAAGGGCCTCCTGCCCAAGGGGAAGATTTCGTATCAGCTGGCTGAGGCGGCCTGCGAAAAAGAGGGCAAGCGCCTGTGCACTGAGAACGAATGGGAGCGCGCCTGCAAGGGCCCCCGCAATTACCGCTTCCCCTACGGCAACGCCTTTGACGCCTCCATCTGCAACACTCAGGACATCGGCGGAACAAACCGCTCCATCCGGGCGTCCGGCGAGAGCAATGGCTGCATCTCCGGCTACGGCGTCCTCGATCTGTCCGGCAACCTGGCCGAGTGGACATCTTCTCCCTACAACGCCCGCGGGACCGGCAAGGTCATCAAGGGCGGCGCGGCCAATCGTCCCGACCACGCGTCTCGGTGTTCGGCGCGCAGAAACGGTCCCATCAACAAGCCGGAGACGGACACCATGGTCGGCTTCCGCTGCTGCGCCGACCCCGTCAAAAAGTAGCCGCTTCACATCCGCAGAGATTTTTCCAAAGGCCTTCCCGTCCTCCCCGAGGCGGAGAGGCCTTTTTCGTTGAGGCTCCGCGGGAATTTCTCCGTTTTCGTCTTGAGAAATCCCCGCTTCTCCCCACGCGCCCCGCCCTCCCCCATGAGTCTCTTTCGCGCCCATCAAATCAGCCTCTCCCTTGGGTCCAGGACGCTGTTCGACAGTCTGAGCCTGACCGTGGAGCCCGGGGAGTGCGTCGGCATGCTGGGCGTCAACGGCTCCGGCAAATCCACTCTGCTCAAAATCGCCGCGGGCCTCATCCAGCCGGACAGCGGGCTGGTGGAGCGAATGCGCGGGACGCGCTTTGCCTATCTGCCCCAGTCGCCCGACTTTGAGGCCGGTGCCACCATTGAATCCCTGCTCTTTCATCCTTCCGGCGAGCTCAGGCGGGCCATGGACGGTCACGCGGAGGCGGCGAGTCTTCTGGCGAGCGCGCCTGTCGAGGAGCAGCCCGCGCTTCTGGAGAGGCTCTCTGCGCTGGCCGATCAGGTGGAGCGCCTGGGCGGCTGGGAGACGGCCCACCACGCCAAGGCCATGCTCCAGCGTCTTGGCGTTCCCGAGAGTGAGTGGACGCGCCCTCTGACGGCGCTCTCCGGGGGGCAGCGCAAGCGCGCGGCCATCGTGCAGGTTCTGCTTCAGAAGCCCGACCTGCTGATTCTCGACGAGCCCACCAACCATCTGGACACGGGCGCGGTGGAGTGGCTGGAAAAGGAGCTGGACGATTTCGAGGGCGCGATTCTTCTGGTCACCCACGACCGCTATTTTCTGGACCGGCTCTCGGAGCGCATCGTGGAGCTCTCACAGGGGCACCTGACCGCCTATCCCGGCAATTTCAGCGCGTATCTGGAGCAGAAGCTCGCGCGCCAGGAAGAGGAGGCCCGCCGGGAGCACAAGCGGCAGCGGCTCATCGTTCAGGAACTGGCCTGGCTGCGCACCGGGCCCAAAGCGAGGCGGACGAAGCGAAAATCTCGCGTCGATGCGGCGCGCGCGCTCATCGCTCAGAAGCCGCCGGCGGTGGACAGGGCCGCATCCATCAAGATGGAAGCTCCCGCGGCGAGCGGCCATCGGCTGCTGGAAGCCAGTCACGTGTCGCAGGGCTATGGCGAGAAGATGGTCATCAGCGATTTTTCCATGCTTCTCGAAAAGGGCGAGCGCGTCGGAATCATCGGCATGAACGGCGCGGGCAAGACCACCCTGCTGCGCACGCTCCTGGGGGAACTTCCTCCCAAATCGGGCACCGTCACTTTCGGCAAGCACCTGAAGACGGCCTACTTCGACCAGCTCAGGCAGACGCTGAACCCGGAGGAGACGGTTTACGAATCCATGGGGCCTGCCGAGAGCTTTGAGATCGGCGGCAGGCGCATGGAACTGAAGAGCTATCTCGAAGACCTGCTCTTTCCCGTGCCCATGCAGAAAATGAAGGTGGGCGCTCTTTCCGGCGGCGAGCAGAACCGGCTCAGACTGGCGAAGCTGTTTTTAAGCGGCGCCAATCTTCTGGTGCTGGACGAGCCCACCAACGATCTGGACCTGACGACGCTGGAAATCCTCGAAGAAAAGCTCCTCACAAGCGGCGCTGCCCTCCTTCTGGTGACGCACGACCGGTACTTTCTGGACAAGGTGGCGACTTCCATCGTCGCCCTCGACGGCAAGGGGAACGCGGAGCTGTATCGGGGAAATTACGAGATGTACCTGACGCTCAGCGCGCAGAAGGCCGCGTCAGAAGCAGCTGCCGCGCAGGCCCCGCAGACCTCTGCCGTCAAAAAAGCGCCCGAGGCGCCCGCCGCCAAAAAGCGCTCCGAACTTCCGCCCGAGGAACGCCGTCTGACCCTGCCGGAGTGGCGGCGTCTGGAGTCGATGGAAGGGCTCATCGAGGAAGCGGAAAGCCGAAAAGCCGAGGCGGAGGCGGCTCTGTCAGACCCCGCGCTCTATCGGGAACGTCCTCAGGAAATTCCCGCGCTCCAGCAGGCGCTGGACGCCCGAACGGCCGAGGTGGAGGCCCTCTACGCAGAGTGGGAGCTTCTGGAAAAGCGCGCGCGCCTCGGATGAACACACCCTCCTGGAGAAGCGAGAAACACCCATGACACATCCGCAGCAGACCCACGGCGAAGGGACAGAACGGCGCGAAAGAATCGTCATCATCGGCTCCGGCCCGGCGGGGCTCACCGCCGCCATCTACGCCCAGCGGGCAGGCCTCGAACCGCTGGTCATCGGCGGCGCCTTTCCTCACGTTCCCGGCGGACAGCTCACCGCCGCAGGCGTCATCGAAAATTTTCCCGGATTTCCCGACGGCATTCCCGGGGCAGAGCTCATGGACAACATGCGCAGGCAGGCTCTGCGGCTGGGCGCGCGCATTGAGGACGACAGCGCCGTTTCCATCGCGCTCTCCGAACGTCCCTTCCGCGTCACGCTCGACGGAGGAAGCTCCGTGCTCACCGACGCGCTGATTCTGGCCACCGGCGCGAGTCCGCGCCGTCTGGAAGTGCCCGGAGAGGAAAAATACGCGGGCAGGGGCGTCTCCTTCTGCGCCGCCTGCGACGGATTTCTCTTCAGAAAGAAGCGCGTCGCCGTCGTGGGCGGCGGGGATACGGCCATGGAAGAAGCGGATTATCTGTCCCGCCTGGCCGCCTCCGTGACGCTCATCCATCGCCGGGACACCTTCCGCGCCTCGCGCGCCATGGAGGAAAAAATTCGCGCCAATCCGGCCATTTCCCTCGTCCTCAATGCCGCGGTGCAGGAGGTGAAGGGCGACGGCAGGCGCATGAACGCTGTCGTTCTCAGGGACACGCGTACTGGCGAACTGAGCGAACTGCCCTTCGACGGTCTCTTCGTCGCGGCGGGCAGGATTCCCGGAAGTGAGCTCGTGCGCGGTCAGGCCGACGTTGACAGCCAGGGATACGTCGTCGTGGCACCGGGAACTTCCGCAGCCTCAGTGCCCGGCCTGTTTGCCGCCGGAGACGTGTGCGATCCCACCTATCGGCAGGCCATCGCCGCCGCGGCCTCAGGCTGCAGAGCCGCGCTGGACGCCAAGAATTTCCTCAGCCAGCTGAAAAAAACAGGCGGCTGAGCCCCGAGGGGACGGGTGCGCATGCAAAACGAGATTCAGGGAAACGTTCTGGGGCTGAAACCTGCCCAGCTGGAGCGGCTGCGCCACACCTTCCGCCGACGCGTGGACGCCAACGAAATCATCTCCGCCGAACTCGCGCGTCACATCTCGGAGATTTCCCGCGAGCTGAACCGCCAGATCGGCCTTCTGATCGACCGCCGGGGCGTCATCACGCACGTCATCGTCGGCGACGCCGGCACCGTCACCCTTCCGGACATCGGCCGCGCACGCGCGGGCCATCTTCGCCTGCGTGGGCTTCGCTTCATCCACACTCACCTCAAGGGCGAGCCGCTGACGCGCGATGACCTGACGGATCTGGCGCTCCTGCGCTTCGATCTGGTGGCTGCCATCACTGTCCGGCCCGATGGGCTTCCCGGCGCCGTGGAGTGGGCCCATCTGCTGCCCGAAAATCCCCAGGGTGAATTCTGGAAGCTCCATCATCTGCCCCATGTGAACGCGGCGGACGTGGGGCTTTCGTCGCTCCTTGCGGGTCTGGAAAACGAGCTGGGCCGGGCGGAGAAAGCCATCAGCAGCGGCGGCAGAGAGCGGGCGATTCTGGTGGGGCTTTCCACCCGCGGAAAAGAGGCCGCGGAAGAGTCGATGGCCGAGCTGAAAGAGCTGGCTTCCTCCGCCGGCGTGGAGGTTCTGGACTGCATCGTCCAGGCGCGCCGCGACGTGGATCCCCACTACTTTATCGGCCGGGGCAAGCTGCAGGACCTGGTGCTCCGCTCCATGCAGAAAATGGCCACCATGATTGTTTTCGACGCGGACCTGATGCCGTCCCAGGCGCGCCACATCGCCGACGAGACAAGCCTGAAAATTCTCGACCGTACGCAGCTGATTCTGGACATCTTTGCGTCACGGGCCACGAGCGCGGACGGCAAGCTGCAGGTGGAGCTGGCGCAGCTGAAATATCTCATGCCCCGGCTGGTGGGCCGCGACACGTCCCTCTCCCGGCTCATGGGCGGCGGCGTTGGCGGGCGCGGTCCCGGTGAAACCAAGCTGGAGATTGACCGGCGGCGTGCCAGGGAGCGCATCACGGCGCTGGAGAAGCGCATCCGCTCTCTGGCCGGTGCCCGGAATGTCCGCCGTCAGAAGCGGGGACGGCGCGACCTGCCCGTCATCTCCATCGTTGGCTACACGAACGCGGGCAAATCCACCCTGCTCAACGCACTGACGGACAGCTCGGTGCTGGCGGAGTCCAAGCTGTTCGCCACGCTGGACCCGGTGAGCCGCCGCCTTCGCTTTCCCCGCGAGCGCGAGGTCATCATCACCGACACGGTGGGCTTTATCCGTGACCTGCCGCCCGACCTGGTGAACGCCTTTCGCGCCACGCTGGAAGAACTTCAGGACGCAGACCTTCTTCTGCACGTGGTGGACGTGAGCGACCCGAGGCACGAGGCGCAGGCTGCCGCGGTGGAAAAAATTCTGGGAGATCTGGACCTTCTGAAGACGCCGCGGCTCGTGGCCTACAACAAGTGCGACAGGCTGCCGCCCGGGACGCCTCTGCCTGCGGGCGGCATTCTCATCTCCGCGCTGAACGGCACCGGTTTTCCGGAACTTCTGGAGGCCTGCGAGCGCATTCTCTGGCGCGAGGGCAAGACGACAGCTGAGCTGACCGAGATGAGTGAGTCGCCGGAGAGTGACGCGGTCCCGCAGGCAGATGCGGATGACGGCGCGTCGGAGACATCGGACGCGCCGCAGGCATAAAAAAAGGCCCGCCGATTCATTCGGACGGGCCTGTCTGTGAGCTGTTTGTGCTGCTTCTGAAATGTCCCGGCGAAAGTTCAGACGTCCGCCGTGTTCTTCTCAATCATCTGGCTGACCCTCGGAATGGCGGCCTCCACATGCTTCTTCGCCGTCGGCCGCAGCTTCTCGTAGGTCTTTTTGAGGAGCGCGTTCTTGGCGTGGACCGCCCGGTCATCGGTGATGCCCAAAAGAGCCTCCGCTGCCTCGCCGGCGCGCGCCGTCAGGTAGCCGGAGAAGGGCTCACCCGCCTCATGGGCCGCCTGAAAGAACGGGTCCAGCCGCGATGAGAAGTCCACCAGCATGTCGTCAAAGGCCTGCCGCACGAACCCGGGCTTGACCGACTTGACGACCGCATAGCCGCTCTTGATGGCGAGGCCGCTGAGCCCGCGCTTGGATTCCACTTCGGCATCGAGGACCTGGACGCAGCCGTCGAGGACTTTGGGACGCCGTTCCGCTTCTGTAAGGATGTCTGGGAGAGGTTTCATGGGGCGCGGCTTCTTGCATCGGGCTTCCCGCTTGTCACTCCCCCAAAAGACGCAGAATCAGGTCTGTGTGAAAATTCAGCCCCTTCCTCGTCAGACGCAGCGTCCCTCCCTCGCGGCACATCCAGCCCTGCTGAATCAGCGGCTCTGCCCTCTGCCAGATGCTGTCGATGACGCGGTCCGCGATGCCCAGCGCTGTCCCCGCCTGCGCCAGAGAAAGCCCCCCCGCCTGCCTCAGTCCCAGCTGAACGCGCTCCTCAAAGAGCGTCCGCGCGTCGAGCGGCTCAGAAATCTCCTCGGGAAGGCGCCCCGCGGCCACGTCGGCGAAATAGCGGCGGGGATGCCGGTGGTTCCGCCAGCGCCTGCCGCCCTTTTCGGGATGTTCCGGGTCATTCAGCAGAAAGCCTGACGCGCCGATGCCCAGTCCCAGATATTCGCCGCCCGTCCAGTAGAGCTGATTGTGACGCGACCGCCGGCCGGCCCGGGCGAAGCTGGAAATCTCGTAGCGCTCCATTCCGGAAGCCTCCAGCAGGTCGAGAAGCGCCTCGCCCGCGAGGAACGTCTCCTCCTCATCCGGCAGACGCACCTTCCCCGCCTGAACATCCCGCGCGAGCGGCGTCCTGAACTCCAGGTTCTCGACCATCAGCTCGTAAACGGAGAGGTGCTCAGGACGGAGAGAAAGCGCTTCTTCCGCGTCAGACAGGGCGTCTTTGGCCGTCTGCCCCGGCAGGCCGTAGATGAGGTCGAGGCTCAGATTGCCGAAGCCAGCTTCACGGGCCAGCTCCGCGGCACGGACAATGTCGTTCCGGCTGTGCGCCCGGCCAATGGCCCGAAGAACGTCGTCCCGAAAACTCTGAGCGCCGATGGAGATGCGGTTCAGCCCGGCGCTGCAAAAAGCCCGCAGACTGCCGAGATCCACTGTCCCCGGATTCGCCTCGATGGTCTGCTCCGCGGCCTCTTCCGCAGGGACGCTGCGCGCGAGCGCCTTCAGCACCTTCTCCGCAGCCTCAGGCCTCCACAGCGTGGGCGTTCCGCCGCCGATATAGAGCGAAACGGCCTTCCTGCCCGTCAGCGCCGGACGGCGCGCCTCAAGCTCGCGAATCAGTGCCTCCGCGTACGCCTCGTGAGGAATCGGGGAGGTCATGGAGAAGAAGTCGCAGTAGCGGCACTTCGACCTGCAATAGGGAAAGTGAATGTAGATGCCGAAGTCCATGACGCAGTGGCCTTGCTCTGATTGACGCTTGAGTGAACGAAAAAAGCGCGCGACAGTCCGCGGCTTTTGCAAATTCGCCCCTTCCAACAAACGCTTTCGAGAACGCCCTTGTCATCCAATGAAATGCCCTCGGGGAAGCCGCCAGCTGGGGATTCCCGCGGCGCGGTGCCTGACCCCCTGACGGAAGACCAGCTGATGCACCTTCTGGAGCAGCAATCTGCACAGCAGCCGCCTCCGGTGCCCATCATGGAACCTCCGTCGCTGCCGGATGTTCCCTCTGTGGGGACGCCTTTTGAGAGGGCCTTTGCCGCTTCCGTCCGCACCAGTGATTCGGGGGTTCCCCGGTCCGCGACATCGCCCTCCGTGCCCACGCCTTTCGAGGAAGCCTTTGCCGTCGCGCTGGACCAGCTGAAAGCTGAGGCTGAGGGCTCGGGCGAATATCGCTCGCCGACGCTGCCGGAAATTCTCACGCCGCCGCCGATTCCTCTCGATGTGGTGCCCGTCGCGGCGCCGGAGCATCCATCCGTCCGGCCGTCCGAAAAGACGAAGCCCGACAAAGTGCCGCCGCTGCGCCGCCTGGCTTCTCCCCCGCCGCTCGTCAGTCCGTCTTCGCCTCTGACGAATTCGCCCGAAGTCACTCTGAGAAATCCGCCGTCTTTTGAACCCCCGCGCCCCGAGCTCTCGCCGCTGCAAATCGCCGCCTGTGCCGTCTTCCGGAAGGAATTTGACGAGTTTTTCGGCATCAGCGCCGCCCGCCCTCATGGCCTGGCCGACCGGGTGACTCGTCTCGACCGGCGGAAGGACGCCCAGCGCTTTCAGGAATTTTTGAAAGATTCGGGCAGCCTGCCGGACCAGCCCGAGGCCATTTCCGGGATTGTGGCCATTGGAAAGCTGCTTCTGGCGACGCAGCAAAAGCCCCTGCGGCTTTTCAGGCGTTCCAACGACGTGCGGCGCAGGGCGCTGACCGAGGGCCTTCGGGGCATCCTCAGCGCGGACGCGATTTTCAGCGGTGCGGTCACTTTCAGCGCGATGGGGCCGGACGTTCAGGCGCGCCTCGAGCGGGTCACAGACCAGATTCTCGATTTCCTCCGCTACTGCCTCCGGGAAAAGTTCGACCCCAAAGCGCCGGAGAGCGTTCAGCTCTACGCGGAGGCTGCCTCGAAGCGACGCTTTGCGACGGCGGATGGAGATGTCCTGCCCGACAGGTCGCCGCCCCCAAAGTGACGCGCTGCCTCATCGGCTTTCGGCGCCGCCTTTCCTGACGCGGCGCTTTTTCGTTTTTCCTTTTGGTTTGGACTCATGGGCGCGCTGTCCGGCAGCCGGCTGGCGCGCTCCTTCTTTTTTCATCCAGAACCCCGCGGAGGCCTTTCATGTCCAAAATCATCGCCAACGGCACCATCGTCACTGCCTCTGAAACCTATCGCGCCGATGTCCGCATCGACGGGGAGCGCATCAGCCACATCGGCAAGGGCATCGCCCCGGCGCCCGGCGACGAGGTCATTGACGCTTCCGGCCTCCTAGTCATGCCCGGCGGCATCGACGCGCACACCCATCTGGACCTCCCTGTCGCGGGCACTCACGCCAGCGACGATTTTGAGACGGGGACGCGGGCTGCAGCCTTCGGCGGAACGACCACGGTGATTGATTTCGTTTCGCCTGCCCGCGGCGACGGCCTCATGGACAGCTACCGCGTCTGGCGCGGCAAGGCCGAGGGCAAAGCCTGCATCGACTACGGTCTGCATATGAGCGTCGTGGATGAGCGCCCTGAAGTCTTCGACGAGCTGGACGACGTCATCGACGCGGGCATGCCCACCATCAAAATTTACACGGCGTACCCTGCCACGCTGATGATTTCCGACGGGGCCATCCTCCGGCTTCTCAGCTGGGCCTCAAAGCGGGGCGCGCTCGTGGTGGCTCACGCGGAAAACGGCGGCGCCATCGACGAACTGACCCGCTCCATCGCCGCTCAGGGAAAGACCGCGCCGCGCTTTCATCTGGACGCCCGGCCTGCCGTTCTGGAGGGCGAGGCGACCAACCGGCTGATTGCTCTGGCCGAAGCAGTGGACGCGCCCATCGGCATCGTCCACGTCACCTGCCGCGAGGCCCTGAATGCCGTCCGCAGCGCCCGCCAGAGAGGGCTGGATGTCTTTGCGGAGACCTGTCCTCACTACCTTTACCTGACCGAGGAATCCCTCAAGGCGCCTGGATTTGAGGGCGCGAAGTTCATCTGCAGCCCGCCGCTCCGCACGCGCGATGACCAGAAAGCGCTGTGGCACGCCCTGGCGGCCGGCGACCTGGACACGGTTTCCACCGACCACTGCCCCTTCAATTTCCACGGCCAGAAAGAGCTGGGACTCTCCGACTTCCGCAAAATCCCCGGCGGCCTTCCGGGCATCGAGACGCGGCTGATGCTCCTCTGGCAGGGCGTCCGAAACGGGCGCATCACCCAGAACCGGTTCGTCGAACTGGTCTCCACCGCCCCGGCACGCATCAACGGCCTTCTGCCGCGCAAGGGCATTCTGGCGCCCGACGCCGACGCGGACATTCTTCTCTGGGACCCCGAGCGCGAGCTCACGCTGGACGCGGACGTTCTGCACATGAACGTGGACTACAGCCCCTACGAAGGCATGCGCGTCAAAGGCGCTCCGGCAAAAGTCTTCTCGCGGGGCGAGCTGGTGGTGGACGGGGAGACGTTCGTGGGAACGCCTGGACGCGGGCGCTATCTCAAGCGGATTCCCACCAACTGACGGACGGCGGCGATTCCGATTCCCTGTCCCCGCAGCACCGCTTCCATGGGCACGCGCAGCGATTTCAAAGCCGACACTCGCGCTGGCGGACTGAAGCTCTACGCCATCCTGGGGCATGCGCCGCTCCTCAGCGCCAGCCCTCCAATGCAGGAAGCGGCCTTCGCGGCTGCAGGGATTCACGCCCGCTATCTTCGCCTCGCGGAGACGGACGCCCGGCGGGCGCTGGAGACGGCAAAAGTCATCGGCCTGTCCGGCGCCAACGTGACGGCGCCGCTCAAGGAAAGCGTCTTTCGTCTGGTCGAGCCGGACGCCGCTGCCGCTGCCATCGGCGCGGTCAACACGCTGTCTTTTCTCGAAGATGGGCGCGTCGAGGGCCGCAACACAGACCCAGACGGCATCGCGGGGGCACTGACTGACCTGGGCGCTGTTCAGCTGAACGGACTGCATGCGGCCGTCATCGGCACGGGAGGCGCGGCGCGCGCGGCGGTCTATGCGCTTCGACGGGGCGGCGCTGAGGTGACGGTTTTGGGGCGGCGGCCGGAGCGCGCGGAAGAGCTGGCCGAAAGTCTGGGCGCGCAGGCAGCTTTTCCGCTCCAGAGTCATAAGGCCCGCCAAACCCTCCTCGGCGCGGACGTCGTCATCGGCACGGCAGACACCCGGGAGCGGATTGTCCCGCCGGAGTGGCTTTCGCCGCATGCCCTGCTTCTGGATGCCCTGTACGGCGTTCCCTCCGCGCTGTTTCTGGACGCGTCCTCGCGGGGGCTTTCCTGCGCCGACGGCACCGCCTGGCTTCTCCATCAGGGGGCCGCGTCATTCGCCGTCTGGACGGGCAGAACGCCCTCAACGGACCTCATGCGCCGTGCGCTTTCAAAGGCTCTCGCCTCGCCTCCCGCACGCTTTTCCAGAGGCATTTCGCTCATTGGCTGCTCCGGCGCGGGCAAAAGCGCCGCTGCACCGCCCGCGGCCAGATTGTGCGGTCTTCAAGCCGCCGATGTGGACGAAGCCGTCGTTCAGGCCTCTGGCCGCTCTGTTTCCGAGATTTTTCAGGCGTCCGGCGAAGCTGAATTTCGCGAAAAAGAGACTGCTGCCCTCCGGCGCCTGGCGGAAATCCCCTCGGTTCTGGCGGCCGGCGGCGGCACCTGCCTGAACCCGCAGAATCGCGAGCTTCTCACCCATGATCGCCTGACTGTCTGGCTGGCCATTTCTCCCGAGCGTGCTCTGCTGCGGATTCCTCCGGGGACGCGGCCGCTCCTGTCTGCAACAGGCACTGAGGCTCTTTTTCGCCAGACTTCCGAACTCATGTCCGCGCGGCGTGAGGGCTGTGCGCTTGCCGCGGATGTCGTTCTGGATGCTTCCCGGCCGCTTCCTGAGGTTGCTTCCGCCATCGCGCGTCTGTGGCATTCCCTGCCGATGCGGGACGACGCGGCGAAAGGCGCCGATGACATTCGCCGCACCGCGCCTCTGTTCAGCGGCGAAACTGAAATCGAGGTGCTGCTTCCGCCCTCCAAGAGCCAGCTGATTCGCTGTCTTCTGGCCGCCGCATTGGCCGACAGTCCGAGCCGCCTTCGTCTGCCGCGGCCAGACACGAAGCCGCCTCAGGATTTCCCCCAAGATGTCGATGACGCCCTCCATGCGGTCCAGACCATGGGCGCGCTTGTTCGCCATGAGAGCGTTTCTTCGGAGCTGACCATCGTTCCCGCGCCTTGCCGAAACGCCGAACTTCCCGCGCGGACAGCGATTTCCTGCGGCGAATCGGCCCTGCTCTGCCGGCTGCTGCTGGCCGCTGCCTCCGCCCTCGGACGCGAATGGGAAATCTGCGGAAAAGGCACGCTTCTGCGCCGCCCCATCCTCCCTTCCCTGACGCAGCTTGAAAGCACCGGCGCGCGCTTCGTCCACGGCCCGCCGGACGCGCTCTTTCCCATCAGGACGCTGGGCGGCATGACTTCCGGCATCTATCGGCTGGACGCCTCCGCCACCTCGCAGGTCGCCAGCGGGCTGCTCATGTCGCTGCCGCTCTGTCAGGGAGACTCGCGCCTGATTTTGGAACACGCGGCCAGCCGCCCCTACATCGACATGACGCTGGCTGTTCTTCGCCGGTTCGGCATCACAGTCATCGAGAGTGAGCCTGAAATTTTTACGATTCCCGGTTCTCAGCGCTTCCATGGAACTGCCGCGGACATCGAGGCTGACTGGTCCGCCGCCGCGTTTCCTCTGGTACTGGGGGCAGTCCGTCACTCGGGCCCGCCCGTGGTCATCAGAGGCCTGAACTGGAATTCCCCCCAGGGCGACAGGCGCATCGCGGACATTCTGGAACAGGCGGGCGCCCACGTTCATCGGCTGCCGAATGGAATTGCCGTGCGGCGCGGGGGGCTGACCGCGCTGGACGTTTCCCTGAAGGACGCGCCCGACCTGCTGCCGCCGCTGACGGTGCTCGCGCTGTTTTGCCCGGGGCGCTCCCGGCTCAGAGACATTGGCCGGACGCGGCAGAAGGAATGCGACAGGCCAGACGCGCTCGTGTCCGAATTTTCCAGCCTGGGAGGAAAGCTGGAAATCGAAGGGAACGACCTGGTGATTCACGGCAGTGAAGGCGGCGCAGCACTCCGCGAAGGCGCTGTCTCCTCCCATGATGATCATCGAATCGCCATGGCGCTGGCCATCGCGTCGGCGGCCGCGGGCCATCCCCTTCACATCGACGGCGCAGACGCCGCCGTCCGCAAGTCGTTCCCCGACTTTTTCGAAATGCTCGGCAGGCTGCTCTGACACCTCGGAAAACAGCTTCCTCCAAGGCACTGACGAGCCAAATGCGGCTCAAAATTCCTTCCGGTCAGCCTCTTCGCCAGGCCCTTTTAGAAAGCGTCGGAGAACTGCATCGATGCCATTGAAAATCCTGAGCGCGTGGTGCTAGAGGCCCGCCGCTTTTTTCGGCCCCTGTCCTGTGGGCAGCCGGCCTTCCCATCAACCACTACACAAGAGAAAAGACAGACTTCACATGAATACACGTTTTGCAATCTTTGCCGATGGTTCCAACCTCTATGGTTCACTCAGCCGAACGCTTGGCGTGGAGGTCACCGACTATGAGCGCCTGTTCCGCCGGATTTTTTCGGACAGCGCCAACGCCTGGAAGACCAGCACGATTCTCGGTCAGGAACCGACCTGCCAGCTGACTCGCGTCTATTGGTATGTGATTGGCGCCATTGACGAGTGGGACATCAAAAATCCCCGCACGGAGTCGAGCCTCAAGGCCCTTTTTGACAGCCGTGACGCCAGCGACCTGAGGAGCGGCTACCTGGCCAGGGCTTCCGCGGGCGCTCCGGACCTTTCCGCCCAGCAGGCGCAGCAGAAGGCCTTCAATCTGTGCGTTTCCGACTTCGACGGCTGGTATTCGCGCCAGAACGAGCGTCTTCGCAGGATGCGCAGTTTCTACTGTGCCGTCCGCAACAGGACCGACCTTCTGGACATCATCGAGTGCGGCCGCTGGAAGATCGATTTCCTGAGCCGGCGCGTCATCGAGAAGGGGCTGGATACCCAGCTGGCCGTGGACATGCTCGACCTGATTGACACCTACGATGTGGCCATTGTGGTTTCCGGCGACGCAGACAGCATTCCGTCCATTCGCTACGCCAAGCGCCACGGGAAACAGGTCATCGCTGTGGAATTCCGCGACGACAGGCAGGCGGCCAGCCCGTTCTCGTCTCAGCTGAAAACGACGGCGGACATTCTGGTTCAGCTGCGCCATTCCGACCTGATTCATGAGAGTTTTGTTCGGAAGCGCGACGCGAATAACAGCGGCGCCAATGGCTACGACTGATATGTAAAACAATAAGGGCAGACCAACCTCAGTTCTCTCCCCTTCATCCATCAGTCAGCTGCACATTCAAAAAGCACCGGAATTTCTCCGGTGCTTTTTTTTTTTATTCTTATTAAGCACGGTTCAATTTTAATAATTCAGCCAATAAAACATCAGCAATATAGAATTCCTGTTCAAAATATAATTCCCAATAAAAAAGCCGCCTCGGCGAAGGCGGCTTTTTTGTTCTATTAAATTAAACCTCTCCCGAAAAAGCGGGGGCATTCAATTCATCTGTTTGTATTTTCAGCGATTTTTCTTTCCGGATTTCAGCGCCTGAATAATCGCATCTTTTTCACGGGAGTCCTGAGGAATCACCGTCTCTTCAGCGGCGAGCTGCGCCCTGCGGATAACGCTGGCCTCCATACAGCGAAGCTCTTCTTCCAGCCCGGCATTCCCCTCTCCCATCCAGTGAATGTCGGCGCGCTCATCCAGAGAGCATCCATGGCGCATCCGAATTGCCTTTTCCTCTTCGGCCGTCAGCCGCCCGCCATCTGAAGAAAGGAGCGACTGTATTTCGTCGCGGGTCAAGGTGAGTTCGCGGAGATTCTTTTTCTGGTCCATGAACAACTCTCTGCCGTCATGCGGCGCACTGGCTTTTCTAACGCGGCCCCCCGAAAACCAGCCGATTCTATGCGTCCTTCACCGGCTGGCAATTTTTTGGCTGTCGGCATTCAGCGGCGCGCCTCGAAGGCCTTCACTCTTTGGCCGAAGGCTCCCCTTCGCCCTCGTCCTGCGGCTCCTCGTAATAATACGTCTTTCCGCAGTAATTCTTGAGCGTCAGGCGGTTGCCCTCGTGCGACACCACATAATTGTGGATGATGGGGATTTTGCCGCCGCCGTCGGGGGCATCGATGACGAAGTAGGGATTGGCCAGCCCGCTGGTGTAGCCGCGAAGCGCCTGCAAAATCTCGATGCCTTTGGAGACCTTCGTGCGGAAATGTCCGATGCCTTTGGCCAGGTCGCACTGGTAAATGTAGTAGGGACGAATCCTCATCATCAGCAGCTTCTGATTCAGCTCTTTGACGATGGCGGGGTCATCGTTCACGCCGCGGAGCAGGACCATCTGATTGCCGATGGGGCATCCGGCGTCCGCCAGCCGCCGGGCGGCCTCGAAAGCCTCCGCTGTGCATTCCCGCGGGTGGTTGAAGTGCGTGTTGACGAAGACGGGATGATGTTTGGACAGCATCTTCACGAAGTCTTCGGTGATGCGCTGCGGGAGCGTCACCGGATTCCGGGTGCCCAGACGAATGATTTCCACATGGGGAATGGCACGCAGGCGCCCCAGAATCTCATCCAGCCTGTCGTCACTGAGCGACAGCGGGTCGCCGCCAGAGACCACGACATCCCGGACCTCTTTGTGCGCTGCGATGTAGGCAATCCCGTCATCCAGCTGCTTCTTCATGGCCGAATGGGACGGATCGGCGACCTTTCGCTTGCGCGTGCAGTGGCGGCAATACACGGGGCAGTTGTGCGTCACATAGAACAGGACGCGGTCGGGATAGCGGTGCGTCAGTCCGGGCACGGGCATGTCCCGCTCTTCGGCCAGGGGGTCCGTCATGTCCGTGGGCAGAACGTGCAGCTCTGCGGCGCTGGGAACGCTCTCCTGCCGGATGGGGCAGTGCGGATTCTCCGGGTCAATCAGGGAGGCGTAATAGGGCGTAATGCCCATGTGGAAATGGCAGGTGACCTCCTCGAAAACGGCGCGCTCCTCGGGGGAAACGGGAATGATTTTTTCCAGAACATCGATGGTCGTCACTCTGTTGCGCTGCTGCCACTGCCACTTGGTCCACTCGGCGTCGGAAACGTCCTTCCAAAGAGCTGCCCTGGGGGCGACAGGAAAGCGCGCCCTGAGGTTCGGAATGAAAACGGGGACCCCCGGCATCCCGAGCTTGCTGCTGGAAACGTCTGACGAAGATTTTTCCGTGCTGGACATCGAAGTGTTTCTCCTGAGGGAAATCCGCGCCGCTGATGAATTTCTGCTCCACGGAGCAGGGACCGCCGCAGCGCGCTTTTCACAGCGAAATGAGCCGAACGGCTCTTGGCGGGCACTGATTCAAAGCCAAAATTTCTGACATATAGACGCACAAACCCCGGACGGCAGCGGATGCCGACCGGGGCTCGGGCGGGGCTCACTAGGTGCAGGCCCTTTGCCTGTCAATGGCAGCGGNNAGCCGATTGCATCCGGGCAGCCGCTGAGGCGCTTACGAGAATTTTCGGTTCAGTCCGATGGCGACGCCCAGCATGACAAAATCGCCGGCGCGGGCCGCTTCGACATAGACCGGCCTCAGAGAGTCATTGGCGGGCTCCAGGCGTATGCGGTCCCCCTCGGGGAAATAGCGCCGGACGCACAAATCGCCGCTGAGGCAGGCAACAACCACATCCCCGGGCCGCGCCGTATCCTGCCGGCGCGCGAACAGCAGGTCGCCGCTGAAGATGCCCGCGCCAATCATGCCGTCGCCGCACATCCGCACGGCGAAGCGTTCCGTCAGAGAGCCGGGCAGAAGCGAGGCATCCACGGCAATCGTCTCGCTGACATTCGCCGGATCCAGGAGATCGCTCCCCCGCGTGATGCCGCTGACCACGGGCAGTCTGAGAACAGTTCTCGTCTCACTGGCCGCGTCGCTGATGCCCAGACAGCCGCGCCCCTTGGCTGTGACGACAAGGGAACGGCTCGTCTGATCGGTCCGGGTCAGATACCCCTTACGCTCCAGAGCGCGGAGGTGATCGTTCACACCGTTGGTGCTCCTGATGCCAAACTTGACGCCGATTTCCCGAATGCTGGGCGGGTAATGCTTCTGCTCGCTGCTCTCGACGATGAATTGCAGGATGTCCCGCTGTCTCGCTGTCAGTCCTTCCATAGAAACAACCTCCTGGTGTTTGGCCGCGGCGGATATGTCCGCTCGCAGACAGGTTAAGTCCGTAAAAATCTGAACGGCCGTTTAGAAAAATTCCAAAGGACTTGACAAGGGGGAAGGCGGGTGACTCGCCGCCGCGGTTTTTCGGCGGCAGAAGCAGAAAAGCGCCTGAATGCCTCGTGAGCCGACATCGGCCCGTTAAATCTACATCGTCCTGCATTGTCCTCTATGAATAACGCAGATGTTTCAAAGCTTTTTCCCGACGGCGCGCGGCCCGAGGTTCATATCCGCCGGGCGGCAGAGGCCGACCTGCCCGCCATTCTGCAGATTGAGCGCGCCTGCTTCAGCGCCCCCTGGAGCGAAGGCATGTTCCGCAGTGAATTTACGAACCGCTGGAGCCGGGTTCTGATGGCCGAGGTGCCCGGCGCGGACGACCGCCTGCTTCCGGTCGGCTTCATGGTCATCTGGCTTCTGGCGGACGAACTCCACATCAACAACGTCGCCGTGCTCCCCGGCGTCCGGCGGCGCGGCATCGGCCGCTCCATGATGCAGGAAGTGCTGCGGCTGGCGGCAGAAGGCGGCGCGGTCCTCGCCACGCTGGAAGTGCGGCGCTCCAACACTCCGGCCCGCTGCCTCTACGAATCCTTCGGGTTTGCCGTGAGTGCCGTCCGCAGGGCCTATTACGAGGACGGGGAAGACGCCTTTGTCATGCTGCGCACCTTCCCCTGAACCCCCCTTGCCGTCCCCAGGTCGGGTGACTAAAGGGCGCGCCCTTTTCAAAAGAGGCATCGCCGTGGGCCTGGGACGCGGAGTTTGGTTCAGTCAATGAGGACGCCCCGAAGCCAAGCCCGCCCCGTGCCGTGCCTGAATGAGGTCGAGCCTTGGCTGAACGAACCCTTTACGAAATCCTTGAAGTCCCCAAAACGGCGACCCCGGATGACATCAAGTCGTCGTTTCGGCGCCTCGCCCAAAAATATCATCCGGACAGGAACCCCAACGACCGCCAGGCCGAGGAGAAATTCAAGGAGGTCAACGCCGCCTACGAAGTGCTTCATGACCCCAAGAAGCGGGCGATGTATGACGAGCTGGGTCCGGATGCTATCAAAATTGGCTTCGATGAGGCTCAGGCTGAGAGCTACCGCCAGTGGAAAAAGGCTTCTTCGGGGCGGGGCGCGCGCACCAGCGGCTTTTCGAGCGAATTCAATTTCGATTTCGGCGCGGGTCAGGGCAGCGATTTCAGGTCGATTTTTGAGACGCTGTTCGGCGGCTTCGGCGGGGGGCGAAAGAGCAAGGACGGCCAGTCGCCGCGCGGTTCAAGGCGCCAGCTCGTCATCGACGGCGAGGACCAGGAACTGCAGATTTCCATTCCGTTTCATCTGGCGGTCCGCGGGGGAAATCACACGGTGCGCTTCACGCGGAGCGAGAGGTGCGGCCTGTGCGGGGGCTCGGGAAGCGCGCCGTCGGGACGCGGGACCTGCCGCGCGTGCGGCGGCAGCGGATCAAAGCCTGAAACCACGCAGTCTCTGGAAGTTCGGATCCCGGCGGGCGCGGCAGAGGGCACAAAAATCCGCCTCGCCGGGCAGGGAATGCCGGGAATGAACGGCGGCAAGCCCGGCGACCTGTATCTGCTGCTTCACGTCGAGCCTCATCCCCGCGTGCGGCGCGAAGGCAAGGACCTCTATCTCGACCTGCCGGTGACGCCTCTGGAGGCGTTTCGCGGCGGCGAGGTCCGCTGCCCGACCTTCGACGGCAACTTCACCCTGACCATTCCCCAGCACTCGCAGAGCGGCCGGAAGCTCCGCCTCAAGGGGCTCGGCGTGCCAGACCTCAAGGGCGGCGCCCGGGGCGATTTCTACGTTGTTCTGCAGGTCGTCCTGCCGGAGCGCGACGCGCCCGAGCTGCTCGAAGCCTGCGAGACCCTCTCGCGCGCCATCGGGACTGCCGACGTGCGGTCCAGCGTCGTCCTCTGAACCCAAACCAGTCTTCCCCATGATTTCCGCGTCCGGCCCTTAAGCGCCGCGGCTTCCTTTTGAATCCGCCGGCATTTCAGGGCCGCGGCTTTATCCGCGGGGCCGGCGCCGCGAGCCCGGCCTTCCGCATTCCAAACTAGGTCTTCACGACCAGGAGCAGTCACTGACCATGAGCATCCTCGATATCTTTTCAAACAGCCCCGAGAAGAAAATCCTCTCTCTCAAGAAGAAGCTCCTTGAGCGCTACGGCCAGCCCGAAACGCGGCAGATGGCCATGGACAAGCTCCTCGACATGGGAACGCCCGAAGCTGTCACGGCGCTTCTCTCCCGCTTCAAGGTCAACGTGGAGCCGTCCATCACCGACGCAGAGGAGAAGGAATATCTCTTCAAGTCGCTGGTGCAGATGGGCGCGGGCAAGGTGGCGGATCCGGTCCATGAGTTTTTCAAAAACAGCGACGACGCCGCCAACTGGGCTGTGCGCCTTCTGACCGAGCTCGTTTCCGAAGAGGAGCTGGTCAACATCTGCATCGAGGTTCTGAACAGGGTCGGTCCCGACTACACCCGCGACCCGGAGAAGAAGCTGGTCATCCTGCAGACCCTGGCGCGAAAGACCGGCAGCGGCATCCCGGCGGCCATCGTTCCTTTCCTCGAGGACCCTGCCGACGACGTGCGCATCGAGGCGGCTTTTGCCCTCTCCAGACACGCGGATGAGGCGGTCTCCCGCGAGCCTCTGCTCAAAGCGATGGTCGATTCCGCGGACCGCAACCGGGTCATCGCCGCCATCGCCAATGCCCTGGCTGTCACCGGGTTCGGCGTCCAGGGCTACCGTGAGCAGATTGAAAAGCTGCTGCCCGCCGGCTGGTCGGTGAACAACGAGGGCAAGGTCATCCGCCCCGAAAGCTGAAAGACAGCTGAAAACCGCTTAGCCAGCGAGCCTCCATGATCCGCATCACATTTCTCGGCACCTCCGCGGCCGCTCCGACAGTCACCCGCAGTCTCCCGGCCATCGCCCTCAAGCGCGAGGGCGTGCTGACGCTGTTCGACTGCGGGGAGGGCACTCAGCGGCAGATGATGAGGTACGGCACCGGCTTCGATGTCAGCGATGTCTTCTTCACGCATCTGCACGCGGACCACTTCCTGGGAATCATCGGCTTCGTGCGGACGCTGGCCATGGCCGAGCGCGCCCAGCCGATGAACCTGTATTGCCCGAAGGGAACGGCGCGCATTCTGGAACAGGCCATCCGCCTCGGCATTCTCGACGACCGCATCTTTCCCATTGAGATTCACGAGCTTGCGCCCGGCAGTGCCGTGGCCCGCGACGGCTACGAGGTGCGGGCCTTCGAGGTTCAGCACAAGCGGCCTGCGCTGGGCTACGCGCTGGTGGAGCCGTCCCGGCCCGGCAAATTCGACGTGGAGCGCGCCGCAAAGCTGGGGATTCCTTCGGGGCCGCTCTTCGGACAGCTGCAAAAAGGCAGCGCCGTCACGCTGGAGGACGGCCGCACGATTTTGCCGTCCGAGGTCGTCGGGCCACCCCGCCGCGGGCGCCGAATCGTCATTTCCGGGGACACCATTCCCTGCGAGGCCACGGCCGAGGCTTCGCGCAGCGCGGACCTTCTGATTCACGAAGCCACCTTCGGCGACGACGACGTGGTCCGGGCCAGACAGACATTTCATTCGACAGCGGCCCAGGCGGCAGAGATTGCGCGCAGGGCACAGGCTAGGCGGCTGGTGCTGACGCATTTCTCCAACCGCTACGCCAACGCCCCCGGAATCCTGCTGCGCCAGGCGCGGCCGATTTTTCCCGGAGTCGAGGCCGCGCGCGACGGCATGACCATCGACATTCCTCTGCCGGACGAGCCGGAACAGCCCCCCAAAAATGCACAGGATTGACCGCTACATCTTTGGGGAAATTTTCATTCCCTTCGTCTCCGCGCTCGCCTTCCTCTTCACGCTGCTGTTCGCCATGCAGATGCTGAGGGGAATCGAAATCATGCTGGGGGCCAGCGTGTCCGCCTTCGACCTGTTCTACGTCGCGGCCTGCCTCGTTCCTCACTTCGTCGTCATGGCGGTCCCCATCTCCTTCCTCTTCGCCGTGGTCATCGGCCTGGGGAGGCTGTCGGAAGACCGCGAAATCATGGCGCTCAAGGCCTCGGGCGTCGGCACATCAAGGCTGTGGGCCGCTCCGCTCGCGCTGGCGGCCATTCTGGCGGCAGTGGGCATCGGCTTTGGCTACGGCCCGGAGCCCATCGGACTCGCCGAGGTCGACCGCCACATCAACGAGCTCATCAAGAAGAACATGGCCGGGGATGTGAAGCCCGGCGTGTTCTACGACGCCATTCGGGGCATCACCCTCTACGCGCAGGAGGTGGACTCCAAGAGCCGCCGCTTCACCAACGTCCTTCTGGTGGACGAGCGCTCGGAGACCGACTCCACGCTGTGGCTCGCGCGCCACGGCTACGTGGATCCCCACGGCAGCGACGCTTC
Source organism: Myxococcales bacterium UBA1203 (assembly GCA_002309695.1). GTDB lineage: Bacteria > Myxococcota > Myxococcia > Myxococcales > UBA5297 > UBA1203. The sequence continues at coordinate 29,674 of DBXV01000022.1, forward strand.
TCTCCTGCTCCAGCTCAGCGACGGCGAAATTCATCAGGCGTCTGAGGGCGAAACAGCGGAGCAGGCGTCATCGGTGATTGCCGGTTTTGGCCAGTGCACGCTGAACATTCAGGCCAATGAGCTTCTGAAGAAGAACCGCTTCGGGGCCACGCGGCGGGAAGCCATGCTGCCCGGTCAGCTGAAAATGGTGGCCGAAGAGCTGAGAGCAGAGGCCCTCCGGCTGCGGGCGGAGGCGGCGCAGGGCGAAAATGCCGAAACGCCGAATGAGAGTGTGCCTGCCGCCAGCGCAGCGGATGCCGGCAATGTGTCCGAACTTCCCGACAAATCCAGGCCGCAGGGCACGCTCGACGAGCGAAGCAGGGCGCTCCTCAATGCGCAGCAGGCCCGGCAGGGCGATCAGCTCAGGCGGGCCGAAAAAAAGGAAAAGGAAGCCCGAAAAATCGATGTGGCGCGGGCGCGGCGGCTGGCAGCGCCTCTGGCGGCCATCGTCTTCGCCATGTGCGCCGTTCCTCTGGCCATCGGGCGGCGGCAGCGGGGGCAGGGGCTCGGCATCCTCGCCTCCATGGCCTGCTACATCGGCTACTACACGCTGGAGCGCATCGGCGAGGGCATGGGCGAGTCAGGAACGCTGCCCGCCATGCTGGCAGCCCAGATTCCAAACATCGCCTTCTGCGTGATTGGGCTGTGGCTGGTCCGGAGGTCGCTTAAGGTCATGTAGCCGCGCGCCGCCCGCTGCTCTCTCAAACGTCATTCGCGGAGTTTTCCCCCTCACCCACGTCCCATGCGCATTCTGTCGAGACACATCACCGCCAGCTATCTCAAGGCCTTCGCCGGCACGCTGGGCGTCCTCACCCTGATTTTTCTGGTCGTGGAGTTCGTGGACCGCTCCCGGGACTACACCGGAGACAACTGGCAGTACTGGGCGGCGCTCCTCTACGCGAATAAGGCGCTCTCCGTTGGCTACATGCTGGCGCCGGCGGCCATGCTGCTCGCCTGCGGCATCACGGTCGCCTCCCTCAGGCGGCGCGGCGAATACACGGCCATCCGTGCCCTGGCCATCGGTCCCTGGCGGGTGCTCATGCCGCTCGCCCTCAGCGGCCTCTTCGTCTGTGTGGGGCTCATTCTGGCGGGCGAATACGTGGTCGGCCCCGCGGACATGCGCGTGGACGAAATCAACGCGGCTCACTTCCGAAGGGCGGGTTCCTGGCGCCTGTTCTTCGGGGACAAGACCTGGCTGAGGGGCAAGCGGAATTTTTACCATCTGCGCAGCGGCAATCCCGACGACGGCTTCCAAAACGTGACGCTCTACAGTGTGGGCAGCGGCTTCAGGCTGCTTCAGCGCATCGACGCGAACCTCATGCGCAGCACCGGCGGCCACACCTGGAAGCTCACGGACGGCGCGGTCCGCGAATACTCGGAGAACGGCGAGCTCTCCTACCGGCCCTTCGCCGAGATGGACGTGACGCTGGAGGAATCGGCCGAATCGTTCCGCATCCGCAAGGGCTACCCGGAACAGATGCGCTTCGGAGAGCTGAGGGAGCAAATCGCCCGGCGGCAGACGGTGGGACTGGTCACGGAGCGCTATGAACTGGCGCTTCACAACAAGCTGGCCTCGCCATTCAGCGGCTTTCCCGGCCTGCTTTTGATTTTCGCGCTTTCAACCCGTGCCGGACGGCGCGGCCGCATGTCCTCCACCCTCGCTGAGGGCTTCTTCATCATCGTTCTGCAGTGGGGGCTTCTGGTGATTTTCAAGGCCGCGGCCTTCGCCGGCTATCTCTCGCCCGGCGCCTCCGCATGGACGCCCAACATCCTTCTGGCAGTCCTCTCCGTGATTGCCCTCAGGCGCTTTGTCCGCTGAGGGCTTTTTCTGACTTCCCGGCCCGCCGACGCCCCTGCCTCCTGCCATCCCCCTGAAATCTTCACGACAGAGACGATGTTTTCCAAACGCCTCCACAACCTTCTGCCCCTGCCATTCGCCGCGCTGCTCACCGCGTGCTTTCTCACCGCGTGCCCTTCATCCCCGGACGACAAAGCGGGCGGCGAGACGCCCTGCCCCCGGGCCGAGGACGGCGCGTCTCTCCCCTCTCCCGTCTGCGAATCCCTGTCCGAGGACGGCCTTCTGCCGCCTGAGCCCCTGACCATCCGCTCCGGGCGCATCAAAAACGGCGAACCTCTGGCCGCAGCCCTCGTCCGCCTCGGCCTCAGCAGCGGCCAGTCCTCCGAGGTCATCCGCGCGCTGGACGGCATCTTTGACTTTCGGCGCTCCCGGCCCGGCGACCAGCTGCGCATCACGTTTCAGGGCGAGAGTCCCAATGTCATCGAATACAGGGCCTCGATGACGCGCGAGTGGCTCGTCACCCGCGGTGCTGACGGAAGGCTTCACGGCGAGGCGCGCACCATCGAAGCCTCGACGGAAGTGGCCCAGGTGGACATCACCATCGAGAGTTCTCTCTACGAAGCCATGCGTGCCGCGGGAGAAGACCCGTCGCTGTCCATCGACGTGGCCGATGTCTTTGCCTGGGACATCGACTTCTACCGGGACCTGCGCCGCGGCGACCGCCTGCGCCTCATCGTCGAAAAGGAGCGCGTTCAGGGCCAGCTGCTCCGCTACGGCGACATCATCGGCGTCCGCTACATCGGCGGCCTCGTCGGCGACAAAACCTACCTGCGCTACAAGCTGGCGGAGGGCGGTGAGGGCTACTTCGCAGCGGACGGACAGAGCGCCAAGAAGGCCTTTCTCAAGAGTCCCCTCAAGTACACCTTCATCACCTCGACCTACGGCGGACGGCAGCATCCGGTGCTGGGCTTCCACAAGCAGCATCAGGGCGTGGACCTGCGCGCGGCAGAAGGGACGCCCGTGTGGAGCGTGGCCGACGGCACCGTGGTCAAAGCGGTCAAAAACGACAGGGCCGCCGGCAACTACGTGGTCCTCCGCCACGCCAACGGCATGGAGACCTACTACCTGCACCTGTCCAAATTTGCCGACGGCCTGCGGCCGGGACTGCGCGTTCAGCAGAAGCAGGTCATCGCCTATTCGGGAAACACGGGGCGCTCCACTGGGCCGCACCTGCACTACGGCATGAAGCGCGGCGGCGTGTTCGTGGACCCCATGTCGCAGAATTTTCCCCGGGCGAAGCCGCTGCCCGAGGCGGAGCTGGACCGTTTTCACAGGCAGACAGAGGAAGTGGCGCGCCAGCTCCTGGGGCTGGACGGTGCGCCCTCGAGACCACCCGTTCCTGAGGCACAGACGCCGGCATCGCCGTGACGGGACAGCTAGCGAACGCGGCAGTCCAGCTGTCTTTCTGCACGGAAACTGTCCGCGAGCTCTTTCAGCCATCCGGCGTCGGGCGGCTGAAATCCGGCGTCCCGGCAGAGAATTTCTCCGTCGCGGAAGCGCTGCAGAAACCACTTCTCTCCGGGCGCCAGAAACTCAGCCATGCGCGAAAGCCGGTCGGCGCTGTGCAGCGGGGCGCAGACGGTGGTCCGCACCTCAAAGGGAACGCCCGATTTTCTGAGGACGCGCAGCGATTCAAGGGCAGGGGCGCCCGACTCCGCGCCGCACAAAAAAGCGTAGCCCTCGGGAACGTCCTTGAAATCGAGCGCCACGTAATCGGGCCGCGCCTTTGACGAGAGAAGCTGTTCGAGGCGGTCTGGGAACATTCCGTTGGTGTCCAGCTTGAGCCTCATGCCCAGCCGCCGAGCCTCGCTCAGAAAGTCCGAAAGCCCCGCGTGAAGCAGCGGCTCCCCGCCCGTGACGGCAACGCCCTGAAGCAGGCCGACGCGCGACTGAAGGAAAGTCAGCACCTCGGAGAGCGCGATGTCGGAAGCGGAACGCGCGGCGGAGAGCAGCTGGGGATTGTGGCAGTAGCGGCAGCGGAGATTGCAGCCTCGGGTAAAGACCACCGCCGCCAGAGTTCCCGGGAAATCCACGAAGCTGCACTTTTCGAGGCCGCCGATGGGAAAGGCGCCTGTGTCCGCAGCGGCTGTCATGGGAACACCGCGGGACATTTCTCTAAAGCCCGATGCCGGGCGCGCCGTCGCTGGAGCGGTCCAGCTGGCCGTCTTCGTCGGGAAGAACGATGAAGTGACCGCTCTGCGCCGCCTTGGCCGCCAGATACGCCCGGTTGAAGCGGGTGACGGGGGCCAGCGAGGGAATCCGTCGGCGGATGGCAATGCCCGCGTCGGAGAGCGCGGAAATTTTCAGCGGATTGTTCGTCAGCAGGTCGATGGAGCGGATGTCCAGAAGGCGCAGCGCCTCAGCCGCCACCTCATAGCTGCGCAAATCCTCGGCAAATCCCAGGCGCCGGTTGGCCTCAAAGGTGTCCATTCCCTGAGCCTGGAGCGCGTAGGCCCGCACCTTGTTGCCCAGGCCGATGCCCCGCCCCTCCTGGCGCAGATAAATCACGGCGCCGGTGCCCTTCCGGCAGATGGCTTCGAGAGCGGAATCCAGCTGCGCCTTGCAGTCACATTTCAGGCTGCCGAAGACCTCGCTGGTCATGCACTCGCTGTGGACGCGCACCAGAACGCCCTCGCCGCCGGAGACCGTGCCCGCCACCATGGCCACATGCTCCAGCCCCGTCTGGCGTTCCCGAAGCACCAGGGCCCGCATCAGGCCAAAGCGCGTGGGGAGCGGCGCTTCCGCGTAAACTTCGAGAAGGGGGGCATTGGCCCCGCCCTGCTGGACGGCTGAATTGGGCATCTGCATGGACTTTTGAAGGCGCATCCGCCCCCGGAAAAAAAGCGGGCGCGTTTAGCAACGGGCCTTGTGAAGTCAAGGAAGGCCGGGGCGGCGTTCAGAGGGGAAAATCAGACGGAGCGCACTCATTTCACTCTGAAAAATCCCTGCTTTTTCTGAAAAGCGCATTGCCGTGCCCGCAGGCCCTCCCTAAAAGGCGCGCTTCGTTTCAGCGGGGCGTCTGCGTCCTCCTCGCCTGAGTGAGGACGCGCAGAAGGGGTGAAGCCATGGCCGTCTTCCAGAACGCAGTCACCGGGTTCAACATCAACATTCCCAGGCGGGGCAAAAGCTACCACGTCCAGACAGAGGACTCCGGCATCAACAACCCGCACATCATGACGCACCTGTTTCTGGGCGGGAACATCATCGCCACCACCAAGTCGTCCTACGCGGACATTCTGGGGGCGCCGGACCTGGCGGAAAAGGTGCGGGCGCTGATGGACGAGCAGCACAAGGAAATGATCCGCAACCTGCTGGACGGGAAGTTCGACGAGCAGGCCTCCAAGTCCGTCCAGCTCCACGCGCCCAAGGTCGAGATGCTCACGCCCTATCAGCAGCCCATTCAGCGGGCGGACAGTGCTGAGGGCACTGAGGCGGCGGCAGCGAAGGAAGCGCCCTCAGCTCCGGCAAAGGAGATCCCCGGGAAAGAGGTTCGGGCAGAGCCTCAGACAGACGCCGGCGCGCAGCTTTCCGCCGCAAACGAAACGCCAGCGGCTCAGGAGGCGCCTCCCATTGCGGCCGCGCCGGAAAAGCCCCCTCTCTCGGCTCACGAGCAGCTGCGCGCGGCTCTCCTCGCCTATCTGGACGCCGCCCGCTACGCGCTCGGAAGCATTCATTCAGCGGGCTGACGCCAGACAGAGTCAGTGCAATCGGAAGCAGAGCCCCGGAAATTTTCCGGGGCTTTTTTTGCGGCACTTCCTCGGACTTCAGCGGCGAGGGCTTTAGGCGCCGGCCGAAATTCAGCGACAACCACAGCATGGCCGCACCGCCATGGGAGACACGACATGAAATCACCGAAGAAATGGACCATCGCCCTGGGAGCCGCCGCCGCGGCTCTTTCGCTTTTCGCGGGATGCACCAAGGACAGCGGCGGCCAGAGCGGCGGGGGAAGCAGCATGAAGGTCGGCCTCGTCACCGACGTGGGCGGGCGGGGCGACAAGTCGTTCAACGACAGCGCGCTCAGAGGTCTGGAGAACTGGGCGGCAGACAAAGAGTACGTCTCCGGCGGCTACAAGCCTCTCGACGCGGGCAAGCGCGCGGCCTCCATCCCCGGTGAGCTGGCGGATCAGAAAATCGTCCCGCTGGGCGTCGAGCCCATGGTGCTGCACGCCAAGCAGCAGGAGGACTACGAGTCGAATCTGCAGCTTCTGGTGGACAACGGCGCCTCTCTGTCCATCGGCGTGGGCTTCATGCTGGAAAACTCCGTCGAGTCAGCCGCGAAAAAGAATCCCGGCGCGCATTTCGTCCTCGTGGACAGCCCGATTCTCAACGCCAGCGGTGAAACCTACGAGCTGCCCAACGTGGCCACGGTGACGTTCCGCGAGCAGGAGGGTGCCTTCCTCGTGGGTGCTATCGCCGGACTTGTCTCCGAGACTGGAAAAATCGGCTTCGTGGGCGGCATGCAGCTGCCCCTCATCAAGCGCTTCGAGGTGGGCTTCCGCGCCGGTGTCCATGCCGTGGCGCCTGAGGCGGCGAAGAATATGCGCGTGGCCTACACGGGCAGCTTCAACCGCGTGGATGCCGGCAAGCAGGTGGCGCAGGACATGTTCGCCAAGGGCGTGGACATCGTCTTTCACGCGGCCGGAGGCGACGGTCTGGGCGTCATTGCCGCCGCCAAAGAGGCCGGACGCATGGCTATCGGCTGCGACAGCGACCAATACGACGTGGCGCCGGACACTGTGCTCACCTCTCTGCTCAAGCGCGTCGATCTGGCCGTCTATCAGGCTGCCGCCAGGGCCAAGGAAGGCGTCTTCAAGTCCGGCAATGTGGAGATGGGCCTCGCGGAGAACGGGCTCGCCTTCGCGCCCATCCGCATCGCCAGAATTCCGGCCGACAAGCGGGATGCGCTGCTGAACAAGGTGAAGGAACTGGAAAAGCAGATCGTCAGCGGCGCCATTCAGGTGCCCGCCACGCAGGAAGCACTGGACGCGTTCATGGCCTCCGGCACATCTCAGGCTCCGTCAGCGGGCGCGGCCGCAGAAACAGCCCCCCAAGCGCCTTAAGGCAGACGAGCATTTTTCCGCCTGTGCCCCGTCCGTACCCCGTCTGTACCCGATGAAATGAAAATCCCCGCCCTCCTGAAGAGGAAGGCGGGGATTTTTGTGCCGGGACTCCCCCTCTGGCCCTTCAGACAAAGGGGCTCGAGGGAAAGAAAAATTCTTCATGCCGACAATCACCTCACAGAGCCGCGTCCGCCTGAGCCTCTCCCGATGGGGCGCCAGACTCTCCGCAGTCTGCGCCGCCGCTTTCTCGCTCCTGGCCTTCCCCGCCGCTTCCCACGCCTTTTCGAAAATCACGCCCGAGCGCCTCGCGCCCTACTTTGAGCCGGAGACCGTCGCCGCCTTCGATGCCTACATCTGGCCGGGCTACGTCATGGCTGTCGCTCAGGATGTCGTGGAGGTCGTCTATTGGGTCGTTCTGCTCTGCTTCGCCCTCAACACGAAGCTCATGGAGCACTGCACCGCCCTGGCCGGACGCATCGGCGCCCGCGTGAAAAGTCCCGCTCTGACGAAGACGGGTGCCGTCCTGAGCAAAATGTGGGGAGACGACGGCTGGGCCGCGGCCGTGCTCTTCGTCATCGCCTACCTGCTCATCGAGCGAATCCTGTTCTTCCCGGGGACCTTCTATTTCAGCTGGGTCCGGGAACATGACTTTGGCTACTCGGTGCAGCCGCTGTGGAGCTACCTCTGGGACTGGACCAAGGGGCTGTTCGTCAGCCTTTTGAGCAAGAGTGCCCTCGTCTTCGGCCTCTTCGGCCTGGCGCGGAGGCGCCGGAACTGGTGGCTCTGGCTGGGCATTCCCTGCTCGGTGCTCATGCTGGGGGCAGGCATTCTCGACCCCTACCGGACGCAGATTTACCGCGATTACGAGCGGCTGCCCGACGGCGAGGTCCGGCAGGCCATCACGGAAACGCTGCGCAAAGCAGAGGTCGAATACGAAGACGTGATGCTCATCAAAATGCGCAAGGTCTCCACCCGTGTGAACGCCTTCATCGCCGGCGAGGGGCCCAGCCGCCGCATCGTCCTCTATGACAACATGCTGGAGGTCTTCAGTCCGGACGAGATTGCCAACGCGGTGGCCCACGAGCTGGGGCATCTGAAAGACCGCTCCTGGATTCGCAAAATCGTGGGCTCGCTCCTTCTGACGCCGCTCCTGTGGCTGTTTGCCGTTCTGCTCCGGAGGCTGGGCAGAAGCGGGCGGTTTGGCTTCACCGACGACCGCGATGTCCGCTGTCTGCCCGCGATTTTTGCCCTGCTGTTCGTTCTCGACACCGTGCAGGCGCCCGCCGCCAACATCATTTCCCAGACCTACGAGCACCGGGCGGACGACTACGCCCTGAACCTCCTCCACAAGCCAGAGGCCTTCCGCTCGCTGATGGTCCGGCTGGCCCTCGTCAACGCCTCGGACCTGCATCCGCCTCTGTGGATGCAGTTTCAGTGGAAGAGCCATCCGCCGGTGGTGGAGCGCGCCGCTCACGCTGAGGATTTTGCCCGCCGTCACGGCATTGAGATGCCGCCGCCGACGCCTCAGGCGTTCTTTCTGCCGCCGGAGTTCCAGAAGAAGCTGGACGAGAAGCGGAAGAAGGCGGCGCTGCGCTGACAGATTCGGAAGCCGGCGCGTCCGGATTTTTCTTCGGGCGCCGGACGACGCGGGCCCCGCGCAGCAGCTCATAGGGGTCCACCGGCTTCCAGCCATGCGCGGTATCCCAGACAGCAAAGTGCAGATGCGTCGGCGAGCGCTCCTGCCAGGCGTTGACCCCCGTCCGCCCCACCGTGCCCACGGGTGAACCCGCCTCGAGAACATCGCCCGGCATGACCGTCACCTGCTCCAGATGCGCGTAGTAGGCGACCCAGCGCCGCCGGGGCAGATAGAGCAGAACGTAATTGCCGCCCCGCCCCGGATTGTCCTGCGTCCAGCCCGTGCGGACCGCCATCACGATGCCCGGCTCCACGCTCAACGCCTCAAAAGGAAGTCCGTCCGCGCCCAGACCGCTCTGGCCGACATCGTGGATGAACAGGTCGTGAGCCGGATGCCCGGCGCGGTCGGTGGCGTAGCAGGTGACACGGCGGTTTTTCAGATAGCCCCTGCCCTCGGGACCGCCCATGGAGAGCTGAGGCTGCATCCCCGCCACCGGGAAAATCCAGCGGACGGCCTTCTGCGAACGCTTCTTCGCCGGACGGATCTTTTTCCCCTTTCCAGCCCTGCCCTGCCTGCCTGTCTTCGCCGCAGCTTCGGGCGCCTGCTCCGGGGCCTTTTTCTCTCCCTCTCCGTCAGCGCAGGCCGAAAGAAACGCAGCGGCGTCATCGAGGATTTTCAAATCGCGCGCGTCGCACGTTCCCGACTGGCAGAGGCGCTCGTGGGCCAGAAGCGCCTCATCGAGAATCGGCGCGCGGCAGTCCGTCCGCGTGTTCTCCTCCGGCTCTGCGGCAGCCGGGGGCGCGGCACAGGCCAGAACGAGAGAAATCGCCCACAAAGCAAAGCGGCCCGGCAGGACCGGAGGGCTATGGCGAAACGGCAGACGGCTCACGTGAATTGGGGCTTCCTGAGAGGAACGATTCGGGCGCCGGAAGGAGCGGCAAAAAAAGGCGGCGGCGCCTGCCAGAAAGCCCCGCGGCAGGCAAGCGGCGTCCCTCTGACGCGGGCCGGCCGGCGACCTTGACACCCCAAAGTCTCCGTCTAAGAGGCCGCGTCCCTCTTCGAGGAGCCTTTTGATGCCCAAAATGATTGAGGTGCAGAACCTGTCCAAGCACTTCCGTGAGCACGTCGCCGTCAGCGACCTCACGTTTTCCCTGGAGGCAGGAGAAATCCTTGGCTTTCTGGGGCCCAACGGCGCCGGCAAGACCACGACCATGCGGATGCTGACCGGCTACATGCCGCCCACCGACGGAACCATCCGTGTCGCCGGGTTCGACGTCTTCGAGGAGCCGCTCGAGGTAAAGCGGCGCATCGGCTACCTGCCCGAGCTGCCGCCCGTCTATCTGGACATGACTGTCCGGGGCTATCTCGAGTTCTGCGCCCGGCTCAAAGGGCTCCGGCGCAAGGCCGTGAAGTCCGAGGTTGACCGCGCCGAGGAAGCCACGCGCACAGCGGATGTCGAGGAGCGCCTCATCGGCAATCTCTCCAAGGGCTACCGGCAGCGGGTCGGCCTGGCGCAGGCGATTCTCGGCTCCCCGCCCGTCCTCATTCTCGACGAGCCGACCGTCGGCTTGGACCCGGTGCAGATCATCGAGGTCCGCGAGCTGGTGCAGTCCCTCGCGAAGAGCGGCGAACACACCATCATTCTCTCGACGCACATTCTCCACGAGGTCACCGAGCTCTGTCAGAAGGCGCTGGTCATCAAGGGCGGGCGAATGGTCGGCTTCGACACGCTGGAAGGCTTCCGACGGCGCCTGGTGGACGGCCGCCAGGCGAGTCTCGAAGAAATTTACCTGCGGCTCATCGAGGCGCCGGGCATCGACCCATTGAGCGGCGAGAAGACAGCGGCAGAGGCTTCCCCCCAGGTGCCTCCCGAGGCCTCCCCCGAAGGCGCGGAGAAAAACGCCGGCGTGGACAGCCCGTCTGAGCCCTCCGCTTCGCCGTGAGGCCCGCCGCGCGGCAACGTCTGTTCGGCCTCAAAGCCGGAGCGCGCCGCCGTTTTGGCCCCTGACGGAACTTTTGCCCTCATCAGGAGCCTCTGGCCGGAGCTGTCCTTCAAAACGCTTCGGCGCGGCTTCCATCCCCCACACTTTCCTTTCTGACTCACGACACCCAACGGACCCCCAAGATGCGCAACACACTGTCCATCGCCCGCAAGGAGCTCAGCGTCTATTTCACGACGCCGCTGCCCTACGCGCTGTTTGCCGTCGCGACCGTCTTCACCGGATTTTTTCTGGTGGGGCTCATTCAGAAGTTCCAGCGCCTCTGCCAGCTCGCCGGACAGCTGGGCCAATACATCGATGCGTCCTTCCTCAACCTGACGGACTTCGTGATTCTTCCCTGCATTCAGCAGTCGGGGCTGCTCGCAGCGATTGCGGCGCCGTTTCTGTCCATGCGCCTCATCGCCGAGGAAAAGCGGCAGCGCACCTTCGAGCTTCTGATGACCGCCCCCGTTCGCTCGGTCGAGCTGGTCATCGGCAAATACGTGAGCGGCTGCCTGATTCTGGCCCTCACCGTGGCGGCCACCTTCATCGCGCCCATTCTGCTCGACCGGTTTTCACTGGGCGTTCAGGGGAGCGGCGTGGACTGGAGCACCGTGCGCGTGGCTTTTGCCGGACTTCTTCTGTGGACGGCCGCCGCCATGGCCCTGGGGCTCTTCATCAGCGCGCTGACCGACAGTCAGGCAGTAGCCGCCATCATCTCGCTCCTCGTCTTCATCCTTCTCTGGGTCTGCGGCTGGGTCGGTCAGGGCTCCGAGGGAATCGTGGGCACCGTGCTGGGCTACCTGAGCGTTCCGGAACATCTGGAGGGCTTCATGAAGGGAATCGTCCGCCTCCAGGACGTCGTCTATTTCTCGTCTCTCGTTGTCCTGGGCCTGTTCCTCTCGCACCGGGCAGTCGAGGGACAGCGCTGGGTCTGACCTGCCGCCTTCAAGGAGAACCCCATGGAGCTCAAAAATCTGGGCAGAATCCTGGCCGTTCTGGGCGGCCTCCTTTTGGCCAGCAGCTGCCTGACCTGGTTCATCGGCGCGAAGTCGTATGTGACCGTCAAGCTGGTGCTGGCCGTCATCTTTTTCGCCGTCTTCTTCATCACCAACCGCCATCACCTGGGCACGACCTCGGCGGGAAAAAGCTCGTTCTTTCTGGGCGTCACATCCGTTTCCACCGCGGTCCTCATCGGACTCCTCGTGGTGCTCAACTATATGGCGGCCAAGCGGCCTCATTCCTGGGACCTGACGTCTGAAAAAATCCACCGGCTCTCGGGAGACACGGAGGCGACGCTGGGCGCCCTGCCGGGCGAGGTGGAGGCGACGGCTTTTTTTCGGCCCGATGACGCGGCCTACGCCCCTCTGAAAGGCCTCTTTGAAAAATACGCGGACGCCAATGCGCTGTTCCGCTTCACGTTTGTCGATCCAGTCAAAAATCCTCTCCGCGCTCAGGAAATGAATATCCGGCTCGACGGCCCGCGCGTCGTTCTCAGGAGCGGCGACCGCGAAAGCAGATTTTCGGAGCCGACCGAGGAAGCGCTGACCAACGCCCTCATTCAGGTCACGCGGCGGGAGCGCAAAAAGGTCGCCTTCATCTCAGGGCACGGCGAAGCCAGGGTCGGCGACATCGGTCCCCAGGGATTGAGCGCTGTGGCCACGCGCATGAAGAGCGAGGGCCTGGACGCCGTGGAGCTGTTTTTGGACAAAGGTCCAATTCCCGACGACGTGAGCGTGGCCGTCGTTCCCGGGCCGCGGATGATGCTGGACGTCTCCGAAATTCGGGCGCTGCGCTCCTTCATCCTGCGGGCGGGCAGCGTCCTCTTCCTCGCCGACCCCGGCTACACCGAACCGCTCGCCGGCATTCTCTCCGAGTTCGACCTGAAGGTCTCGCCTGAGCGCATCAGCGACGCGGAGCATCACCTCAAGGGCGACTCCGAGGATTCGCCCCTGATTCAGAACTACAATCCGAACAACCCGGTGACGAAGAGGTTCGCCGCTGTCACCGTCTTCCCCGGCCTCTCGCCGGTGCAGATGATTCCCAAGAAACCGGAAGACGTGACGGACGGCCTCGAACTGGTGCTCCTCGCCCATACGGAAGCGAATGCTGAGGCGTCTGCCGCGCCTTCACTGATTTCCGCGCCTCCGGCTTCCCCTGCATCACAGGACGCACCGGAGAATCCGTCGAATAATGATTCCGCGCAGGACGATGCTGACGGCGGCAGTGCTCAGGATGAATCGCAGGCGCCGTCAGAGCAGGCGGCGCAGACAGCCCCTCCGGCGAAGGCGGACAGCGGCGCAGGTGAAGCGGGCGATGCCGGCAGCGCCCCTGCCAAAACAAAGGGGCCATTTCCCGTGGCGGCCCAGGTGTCAGGGCGGCTGCCGCCTCTCCAGGAGGGCGGTCCTGACCGGGAGTTCAAAATCGTGGCCGTCGGCGACAGGGACTTTGCCACCAACGGCTACTCGTCCCTTCTGGGCAACGAGGACTTCTTCCTCAACATCGTGAACTGGCTGGCCGGACAGCCCGAGCGCATCACCATCCGCCCCAGGACCAGAGCCGCGTCCCGCCTCTACATGACGCCCGCGCAGCAGGCCCGGCTGACCTTCCTGCTCATCGACCTTCTGCCTCTGACGATTCTGGCGTTCGGACTCGTGCTCTGGATGATTCGGCGCAGCAAGTGAGCCAGGAGCGCGGGAACTTCGGACTTGTCTCCCCTCTTCAAAGACCATGGACCAGCAAACACGGCACCTCCTGACACTCGTCTTCACCAGCGCGGCGCTTCTCATTCTCGCCCTGGTGGCCATTCACGGCATCTTCTTCAGAGACACTGTTGAGGAGGCGATTCAGGAGGCGGGGCACGAGGTCTTTCACTTTTCGAGGCAGGACGTCCGCAGCTTCATGCTCGACACCAAATCCGGCAGGGTGATTGCCCAGCTGACGGCCGAGCAGACGATGAGCGTCTGGAAAATCGTTTCTCCCGTGGAGGACTACTGCGACCCCGCCGTGGTCGCGCTCCTGGCCGACGCGCTGGAAAAAGTCCGCTGGCAGGAAAAATTCACGGGCAGCGATGCGTCCGACCTGCGGAAGTTTGGTCTGGACAAGCCTGCCGTCACCCTCGTCCTCCGGCTGGAGAGCGGCGAGGAGCACACCATCAAAATCGGCTCTCTGCCCGCCCTCGACGGCACGGACTACGTGATGACCGACGGCCAGAAGGCTGTTTTCAAGACGGAGACGCCGCTGCGATTCGCCCTCGAAAAGGGACTGGCCGACTTGAGGAGCCGCCTGCTCATCTCCTTTGCCGCGGACACTGTGGAAGTCATCCACATGTTCGGCCGCAAAGGGCTCCAGATTCATCTGCGGAAGACGCCGGACAAGACCTGGAACATGGGCAAGCCCGCCGTGGCGCACGCCAATATCGAGGCCGTGCGCGAACTTCTGGAGATGCTGGACAGCGCCAAATTCACCCGCGTCGCCTTTGAGCGCATCTCACCGGAGCGCTTCCGCGAGCTGTTCGCCGACCCGCTGCTGCGCCTGAAACTCTCCCTCAAGGGCTTTCGGCACACCGAGCTCGTGTTCACCGAGGCGCCGGACGCCGCCGACGGCACGCACATGCTCTATGCCCGCCGGCTCGACCAGATCCGCGTGGTGGAACTGCCCGCCGACCTCCTGAAACCTTTTCTGAAATCGCCGGACGAATTCCGCGACAGGACGCTCCTTCGCTTTAAGGCGGGCAATGTGGCCGCCATGGAGCTCGGCCTGGACGATGGAATGCTCGAACTGAGGCGTCTCGCAGGAGAGGACGCATCCCCCGCCCTCGATCCCGGCCTGCTGAAAGGCGTCATCAAAACGCCCGACCGCAAGGAAGCGCCGGGCGACAGCTGGCTGGCGAAGGGCCTTCCCGGACAGAGCGCGGACAAGGCCGCCATTCACGGTTTCCTGGATGCGCTGGCGTCCCTCAGGGCGCAGTCGTTCACGAATCAGACGATGCCGAATCTCAAGGATTTCGGGCTCGACAAGCCGAAGCGCTCCTGGGTCCTGCGCGGAAGCACCGGCGGCGCCATGGCCTCGCTGTTTCAGGGGATGGACGCGGGCGCTGGCAGCATCTGGATTCGGGCCGTTGACGGCGACGGGACTGTGCAGATTGCCGTCGTTTCGGCCGATGCCCTGAACGCCCTGCCCAAGATGTCCACAGACCTGGGCTTTCGTCCCGTGACCACCCGCTGAGAGAGCGCCCGGCGTCCGCGGCTTTTGGGCCGCTGGCCGATGCAGAAAGACGCCCCTGCCCCGGCGGTTTCCGACCTTGTTCCGGCACAGGTGCCGGTTTAGAATCCCCGCTTTTTCCACGAGCCGGCGCCTTCCGCGCCGCCACCTTTCAGGAGTGACGAGACACATGGCTGAAAATCGTTCGCAACGCATCGAAGAGCTGAAGCATCTGGCCCAGGGATTCCGCATCGACATCATCGACATGCTTGAAAAGGCGGGGAGCGGACACCCCGGGGGCAGCCTCTCGGCCATCGACCTCATCACGGCGCTCTACTTCCAGGAGATGCGCATCGACCCGAAGAATCCCCAGAACCCTGCGCGGGACCGCTTCGTTCTCTCCAAGGGCCACGCCGTTCCCGCCCAATACGCGGCGCTGGCGGGCGCGGGCTACTTCGACAAGGCTGAGCTCTCCACCCTGCGCCGTCTGGGCGGCCTCCAGGGACACCCCGTCTGCACGGCCACGCCCGGCATCGAGGCCTGCACCGGCTCTCTCGGACAGGGACTCTCCATCGCGCAGGGCATGGCGATGGCGGCCAAGGCGGACAACAGGGACATCCGCGTCTACTGCATCATCGGCGACGGCGAGATGGAGGAAGGCCAGATCTGGGAGGCGGCTCTCTCGTGCGCCAAATACAAGCTGGACAACCTGGTGTGCATTCTCGACTGGAACAAGGCGCAGATTGACGGCTACTGCGAGGACGTGATGCCGCTCTTGCCCATCGCGGAAAAGTGGGCCGCCTTTAACTGGAACGTCATTCAGATCGACGGCAACGACATGGGACAGATTCTGGATGCCTTCGACCAGGCCCGCAGCTGCAAGGGCAAACCCACCTTCATTCTGGCCAACACCGTCAAAGGCAAAGGCGTCTCCTTCATGGAGAATCAGGTGGGCTGGCACGGAAAGGCCCCCAGCAAGGAAGAAGCTGAAAAAGCCATCGCCGAACTTCGGTAGCGATTGATTCAAAACAAATGAGGCGCCCAATTTATTTGAGGCGCCTCATCCTTTTGTTTTTCTGATTTTTATTTCATTCAAAAGAATAACACGGGATTCACTGTTATCGCTCTCAGAACTATTCGTGATTTCATCTATTCATCATTAGCTTATTCGTCTGTTTTTTATTCTGCCGACGTGCCGTGAGAATTCATTGATCAATCAAAGCATAATCAATCCCGGCACATTGTTTTTTAGTTTTTGTCCATCGGAGCCATTCATCTCAATCAACCAATGAATCATGAATTTGGCTCCATTCCTTTCCTTCAACGAAAACAAACAAGGACGTGACATGAGCAAAGCAACCCGCAGCGTTTTCGGCGAGACCATCGCCAAACTGGGAGAGACCGATCCCGACATCGTCGTTCTGGATGCCGACCTGGCCAAATCGACCATGAGCTGCACCTTCGCCAAGGCGCACCCCGACCGCTTCTTCGAGATGGGCATTCAGGAGGCCAACATGATCGGCGTGGCCGCCGGCATGGCGAACATGGGCAAGAAGCCGTTCATCTGCTCCTTCTCCTGCTTCGTGACCGGCCGCTTTGACCAGATTCGCCTCTCTCTGGCCTACAGCAATGCCAATGTCTGCATCGTCGGCAGCCACGCGGGCGTGGGCATCGGCGAGGACGGCTACAGCCAGCAGGGGCTGGAAGACATCGCTGTCATGCGGAGCCTGCCCAACATGATGGTGATTCAGCCCGCGGACGAGGCCGAATGCGCCTCTGCCCTCGAATATCTGGTGAAGCACCACAAGGGGCCCTCCTTCATCCGCACCACGCGGCAGAAGCTGATGGATGTTCACGCGCCCGGCTTCCAGTTCGTCCCGGGCAAGTCCGACATGCTGCGCGACGGCCATGACCTGGCCATCTTCGCCACGGGCGGCACTGTCCAGGGCGCGATTGAGGCCCACGACGCGCTCAAGGCTCGGGGCATCAGCGCGCGCGTGGTGAATGTGGCTTCCCTCAAGCCCTTCGACAGCGAGGCCGTGGTCAAAGCTGTCATCGAGTGCCGGGGCCACATCGTCACCGCCGAGGACCATCAAATCATCGGCGGACTGGGGAGCGCCGCGGCAGAGGCCATCGCCGAGTCGGGACACGGGGCACTGCTCCACCGCATCGGCCTCAACACCTTCGGCGAATCCGGCACGCCCGCGGAGCTCTATCGGCACTTCGGGCTCGACGGCGAGGGCATCACCCGCAGCATCCTCGCCTGGCTGGGCAAATAAGTGACCGCGCCCATGCCGCCCGGCGATGACACGAGCAGTCTCCGCCGGGCCGCTGACCGTTTGCAGGAAGCGCTCGTCCGTTCCACCGGGCGGGCGCTTTTTGTTTCCCGCGTTCTGCCCGAGGGCGCCCTTCTCCGGGGAAGGTTCGAGGTGCGGGACTGCCGCGGTCAGGTGAAGCGCCTGGAAGACGCCGTTCTTCCCCTGCCCCTGCCGCTGTTCCGGCTCATCGCTTTCGCGGGCGCGCCCAAAGAGCTCCTTCGCATCGAGCTGCCGGCCGGCCGAATTGCACTCTGGCCTCCCAAAGAACTCATCGAGCTTCAGGTGGGCTACCGCTGGCACGGCTTTACCGGCCGCCTGCTGCCGGACTGGGACGGCCGCTTCGTCGTCTTTGCCGAGGATGAGGGCGAGCCATTGGCGCTGAGACTTGACGAAGAGGACGGCCCCGTGTGGTTCGCGCCCCGCACCGAGGGCCGATGCACCTTTTCCGTCCGCAGTCCGTCTCTGGCCTCTTTTCTTCTGGAACTGGCAGAGGCGGTGGAGGCAGGGGCCGCCGTCACCCTGCCCGAATCTGAAAACACAAAATGAGGCGCGGACTTCTTCCCTGACGCCCCCCCCGGCAGCTGCCCCAGCCACAGAAAGGCACAGCCATGAAACATCCCTCTGAACGCTTCGCCCGCGCAGCTTCTGCTTCGGCTCTGTGCCTTCTCTGTCTGGCCGCCTCTTCGGGATGCAGCGGCGACAAAATTTCATCGGACGAGAGCGGCAGCGTCACGCCCCTCTCCTCTCCGCCCCACCGCATCATCAACGGCACCCCTGCCATCGGACGCGCCTTCGACCCCGTGGTGCGCATCGACATCAGCAGCTCCGGCCTCTGCAGCGGGACGGTCATCGCCGACGAATGGGTGCTGACGGCGGCTCACTGCGTCTTTGTCAAAAACTGCGTCTATCTCGAAAACGGCCAGCGGATGGGATGCGAGCTTCTGGACAGGCCGGAGGCCTTCACCATCAGCGTCCGCGAAACGAGCCGACGCGCCCTCCAGGTCAGGAAAGCCTCCGAAGTCCACCCCTATCCCGGCTACGACGACTACGGACTCATCGGGGACCTCGCGCTGCTCCGGCTCGAATCGCCCTTCGACAATCTCACGCCCATTCCCGCGCTCTCGGACGAGCCCGGACTTGCATGGACCGCGGCGGACGTCGGCATTGGGGCCACCTACGTGGGCTTTGGACTCAATGAAAACGGGATGAGTGGCACGCGCCTGACGACCAGCAATCAGGTGGACGAGGTCTGTCTGAGAGACGGCCAAGCCTGCGCGCCCTTCGCCAATCCGGGGACGGTCTGCGAGCAGAGCAACGGGAGCCTCACGTGCAACGGGGACAGCGGCGGCCCGCTGCTCATTGAGCGAAACGGCGTCACCTACGTGGGCGCTGTCACGTCCTACGGCGATGAACAGTGCGCTTCGTACGGATGCAGCACGGCCGTGTCGGTCTATGCCGGGTGGATTGCCGAGACACTGGGCGGCGACGAACTGGCCAACGGCAGCGCCTGCATCCGCAGCAGCCAGTGCCGGAGCGGCGTCTGCTCGCTGGGCGTGTGCTGCGACCGGGAATGCACCGACAGCCCCTGCACCGCCTGCAGCGCGGCCCGAGGACGCCCCGAAAGCGCTCACGGCACCTGCGGAGACACCTCTGCGGCCTGTGACGACTCAAACGCCTGCACCCTGAATGACCATTGCGCGGCGGGACAATGCCAGCCGGGAGAGCCCAAAGAATGCCCGGCGGCGGATCAGTGCAGCGCGGCGAGCGTCTGCGACAGCGCGACCGGCATCTGCGGCGACAGGGAACCGCTGCCCATGGGAACGCCCTGCGACGACTCAAACGCCTGCACGCTGGACGACTACTGTCTCTTCGGCACCTGCGTCGCCAGCGGCACCATCCAGTGCGCGGCATACGAGTGCAAAAGCCCCCTCGGAAACGGCTGCATGCCTGCCACAGGCGAGTGCCGCTACAACAACCGCGAAGACGGGCTCGCGTGCACGGACGCCGACGGCAAAACCTCGGTCTGCAAGTCGGGAGAATGCGTCCGCAAAGGGTCTTCCGGCTGCGGCGCGGCGGACACAGGCGCGGATGAAAACAGCTTCCCTGCCCTGTTCAGCCTCCTCGCGTCCGCGGGATGGCTGCTTTGGCAAAGCCGGCTCCGCCAGGGAAGAAATCGGGCCTGAGTGAAGCGCGCCCGCCTGAGGTCAGTCGCTCAGACGCCGGACACCCTGATTTCCAAGAGCGCCGAGCAGAAAGCGCATGGTCTGCTTCTCACCGGGATGAACCAAATCCGGCGCGAGCTCGCACAGAGGCTCCAGGGCAAAGCGCCGGTTTTTCAGTTCCGCGTGGGGCACATGGAGGCGCTCCGAGTCGAAGGAAGCGCCGTCGGCCGCCAGAAGGTCGATGTCGATGACCCGGGGGCCCCAGTGAAACGTGGGGCGGCGGCCGATGCGCTGTTCAGCCGCCTTGCACCTGTCCAGCAGCGCCTCGAAATCGAGCGAAGTCTCCACGGAGACGGCCGTATTGAGAAAGAGCGGCTGCGCCGGGCCCACAGGGTCGCTCTCGTAGAGATGCGCTCTGCCCGTCAGCGTCACGCCGTCCATGGCGGCAATCGCTTCCACCGCCGCTTCGATATTTGCCCGCCGGTCGCCCAGATTGGTGCCCAGCCCCAGATAGACGCGCATGCCAGTCTGACTCTTCCCTTTCACACCAGGCGCCTCAGAAGAGGTGCTTCTCACTTTGAGTCACGCCCTCGCCCGGCCCGGCAGTCACCGTCTTCTGAACCCCCGGAATCTCTTCCAGCGCGGCGGCGACGCGCGGGGCATCGGCGGCGAGGCAGAGGACGACGGGATTGGGACCGGCGTCGAGCGTGAACCAGGCTTCGATGCCCTGAGCGCGCAGCGCGTGAACGCGGCTGATGACATCGAGCGTCACGGGCTTCATGTAGAGGACGGGCGGATGAGCGCCCAGCGCCACGGCGTGCATCCGGCAGGCATTGGTCTCGGCGATGCTCCCCAGAGCCCGCAAATCACGGCGTTCCAGAGCGCTCAGAGCCTCGGCCAGGTCCGCGTCCACCTGACGGACCCAGGCCTCAAAAAAGGGCGAGGTCTCCACGCTGTGCTGCATCCCGGCGCGCGAGGAGACTTCCTTCTGCGCGGCGCTGACCACCGTCACCACCATCCGCAGCTCAGGCCAGTGGCCGGCGGGAAAAACCTGCACGGCAAAACTGTCGCTTCCATCTGTCCGCTCGCCTCTGTTCCACTGGCAGAAGCCGCCCTCGACGGAGCGGCAGGCGGAGCCGGAAAAGCGGCGCGCCAGAGCGGACATCTCATGGGGAGAAAGGTCGAGGCCCGCGGCCCGGCAGAGAGCGGCCGTCAGCGCGGCACCGCCCGCGGCACTGGAGGCCAGTCCCGCCGCGGTGGGAAAATCGTTGGCAGACACCACGCGGGCGCGAAGGGAAATGCCGGCCAGAGCGCGGATTCGGTCCAGATGCGCCGAAAAGCGTTCGAGCGCTGCGCCCTCCACGGGCCTGCCGTCCAGCATCACGGTATCCGCCGCCAGCGAGGCACTGAATTCGGCCGTGGTCACAGCCGTGAGACTGCTGAGCGTCATGGACAGGCTGGGCGTGTGGGGCAGGAACAGCTTCTGATCGCGCTTCCCCCAGTATTTGATGAGGGCGATGTTGGGATGAGCGTGAGCGGTGGCTTTCATCGTCTTGTTCTCCTGAGAGACGGCGGACTGTCAGTTGTTTGCGGCCGGAGCCGGATTCCAGTGAACGGGAAACGCGATGTTCTCCGGAACACACAGCTTTGACGCGACGCGGGAAGCGTCTTCGCACAGCGCCACCACAGCGCCGCCGCCGCCCGCCCCGGTCAGTTTTGCGCCAAAGGCGCCCAGAGAGCGCAGCCTGCGGCAGGCCTCATCCAGCGCGGGCGTGGAGAGATCGAGCGCGGCCAGGCAGTCATGGTTCCGATTCATGGCCTCGCCGACAGCAGCGAAATCGCCCTTTTCCAAATCGCGGGCAGCGCCTTCGGTGAGGCCGCGAATCGTGCGGAAGATGTTCTCCACGCGGCCGGGATCAGCGCGCGCCATCTCGCCGATGCGGGCGATGCGCTCTTTGGCCGAACCCCGGGGCGAGACCACCCAGATCACGGCTTCGAGCCGCCCGGGCAGGCTGAGCGCCCGGTAAGGGGCGTTCCGCGAAAACAGCAGCATCCGGCCCGTGAACGAGACGGTGTGGTCGAGGCCGGAGGGATTGCCGTGAAAGGCCTTCTCCACCTCCATGGCCCGCGAGAGCGCCTCTGCTTCGCTCAGCGTGCGTCCGACAGCCTGAGCGCAGGCGCGGACCAGAGCGACAGAGAGCGCGGCGCTGCTTCCCAGACCCACGGAACGGGGCAGGTCCCCGCCGAAGACAACATCCGCGCCCTGAATGCCGAAGCCGCGGACGCAGCTCTCGGCTGCCTCCGGGAGAATCGGGCTCACCTCGCCCTCGGCATGAACCGAGACGGCAGACGAGCTGTTGGGAATCACCTCGGCCTGAACGCCTTTCTCCAGAGGGGCCGCAATCGCCGGACAGCCATGCACCACCGCGTGCTCACCGAAGAGGATGACCTTTCCCGAAGCGAACGCCTTCGCCCTGACCGGGCCCTTGTTCAGCTCCACGCCCGATGAATCCGCTTCCGATATCCGCATCGACGTTCCCGCCGTCCTTCCCGCGCCTGCTGCTCTTCAAAAAAAGACGGGCGGGCGCCCGGAAAGGACGCCGCCCGGTTTCTGCTTCCGCACTTTCAGGAGGCGCGGCTTCTCACGACAAGTGCTTCTGCGCCGCCAGCAGATGGCGCGCGTTCTCCACTTTGATTTCGCCGCTCGCCACCAGGAGCTCGGTGATTTTCTCAATCATCTCGCCGCGGGCGCCCGCCTCGACGGCCACGCAGCGCGCGTGCAGCGCCATGTGCCCCTGCTGAATGCCCACAGTGCCCAGAGCGCGAATGGCCGAGAAATTCTGCGCCAGACCCACGGCCGCCATGATGCCCGCCAGCTCCCGCGCATGGGTGACGCCGAGAATTTTGAACGCGGTGCGGATGTGCGGATGGACCTTGGTCGGACCGCCCACTGTGGCCACGGCCATGGGCAGCTCGATGGTGCCGGTCAGAGAATCGCCCTCGATGCGCCAGCGGGTCAGCGGCTCGTAGCGCCCGCTGCGGCAGCAGTAGGCATGGGCGGCCGCCTCAATGGCGCGCCAGTCGTTGCCGGTCGCCAGCGCCACCGCGTCGATGCCGTTCATCACGCCCTTGTTGTGCGTCGCGGCGCGGTAGGGGTCGGCGGCGGCAAAGCGGTCGGCCTGAACGACGCCCTCCGCCACCTGACGCCCCGTAAAATCTTTGGTGGCCAGGCTGGCAAAGGGAATGGAGCAGCGCGCGCGCGCCTTCCGGCGGTCGGCCAGGTTGGAAAGGATGCGTAGCCACACCTTGCCGCCCGTCAGCGACTCAATCCGCGGCGCGACGCCCTC
Source organism: Myxococcales bacterium UBA1203 (assembly GCA_002309695.1). GTDB lineage: Bacteria > Myxococcota > Myxococcia > Myxococcales > UBA5297 > UBA1203. Next base: position 52,276 of record DBXV01000022.1, read on the forward strand.
GGCCACCGTGTTGATGAGGTTGGCGCCCATGGCGTCCTGCACGTCCATGACAATCTGCACCACGAAGACGGGCTCATCGCCTGTGTCCGGCGCGGGCTCCAGGACGCGCACCTCGACTTCGCGGGCACCGCCGCCGCGGGCCACCATGGCGGGATGGAACGAATCGGCCAGCGCCAGAAGCTCATCCCTGTGCGAGAGAACCGCCTCCCGTGCCTTCTCGATGTCGGGGATGGAAGCCACCTGCACCTGAGCCACCATCAGAGATTCATCGGCGTCCGCCACAAAGCCGCCGCCGTCCCGGGCCAGCTTCGCCGCGAAGGAAACCGCCGCAATCACCGAGGGCTCCTCCACCACCATGGGAATCAGATAGTCCCGGCCGTTGATGAGGAAGTTGAGCCCCAGCCCCATGGGAAGCCCGAGCGTGCCGATGGCGTTTTCCACCAGCTTGTCGGCCAGCGCCACGGGCAGCCCCGAGGTGTTTTCCAGCGAGGCAGTCTCTTCTTCGGTCAGGCCGCACAGCGACGCGACGCGCTTCAGTCTCTCGGGGACGCTCAGTTTGTAGAAGCCCGGCAGCCTCGACGAAAAAGCTCTGTTGTTTTCCATTTTTTCGATTCCTTCCTGCCGCCGGCGCTTTTGAGCGCGCGCTCAAAAAACGCCGGAAGCCAACGGGCCGCCCCATTCGACCATCCCGACACGCGCGGCGACGGCTCACGGGCAGCCCTTTTCATCGCCTGACACGGGTGCACTTCGGCAGCGCCGCTCATCCGGCCGCCTGCTTCAGAAGGGCGGTCTTCCAGCGGCCGAAGGCCTCGCCCTCCACGAGCGGCGCGCGGCGAAGCTCAGAGAGATTCCGGCACCCCGTCAGCAGCATCGCCAGGCGAAGGCCTTCGAGAAGCGACGACGTGAGGGACTCCAGTGCCTCCTCACCGCCGCTCTCCCAGGCGCGAAGACAGGGAAGCGCCGTGCCGCCCAGATCGGCACCCAGTGCAATCGCCTTGGCCAGATCCAGCCCGCTGCGGATGCCGCCCGAGGCCACGAGCGTCATCTGACTTCCCAGCGCCTCGCGAAGAGCAGCAGCCGCCGGCGCAGTGGGAATGCCCCAGCCGCCGAAAAGCGACGCCATGCGCTTTGTCCCGGAGGCTTCGGAGCGATGCCCTTCCACCTTCACCCAGCTGGTCCCGCCGGTGCCGGAAATATCGATGGCGCGGACGCCCGCCGACGCGAGCCTGCGGGCCGTCGCCGGGGAAATCCCGCACCCCGTCTCCTTGACGAGGATTTTTTCCTCTCCCAGCGCCCGAACGAGCGCCTCAATCACCTTCAGGCCGCCGGAAAAATCCCGGTCGCCCTCGGGCTGAATCAGCTCCTGAGCCACGTTCAGATGAATGGCCAGAGCATCAGCGCCGATGGCCTCCATCAGGCGCTTCACGCCGTCCGGCCCCATGGTCCGCGCCTGCCACAGACCGATGTTCCCCACGATGACCGCATGGGGCGCGTCCTGGCGCAGGCTGAACGACGCGGCCGCCTCGGGATGCTCCGCCATGGCCCGCTGACTTCCCAGACCAATGGCCAGTCCATGCCGCTCGGCCGTGCGCGCCAGGGCGCGGTTGAATTCCCCGCCCCGCTCGGTGCCGCCGGTGATGGCCGTGAACATCAATGGCGCTCTCAGGCGCCTGCCCAGAAAGCAGCAGTCCGCCGACACATCCGCCGCTGAAAAATCGGGAAGCGCCTCGTGAATCAGGGAGACGTCATCGAACAGCGCGCCCGGCTGGCGGGCCTCCACGTCCTCCCGGGCGCACAAATCCAGATGGTGGTCCTTACGCTGAATGGTTTTCAGGGACATGGCTTCCGGGAAAGTTGGAGCGGGCGGGAAAATCCTCCGTCAGGCAGGGGAAAACCTCTCGAGGCGGCGGGGACACAGGCCCTTCGGGGCCGAAGGGGCGCGCGCTTTGTCCGCACGTTCCGGGCATGGTCAAGACGCACCGGGTCAACGCTTCCCCTCAGAGAAACGCCGCGCCATCCGTGCGGCATGACACGCCGCGCCATGAGGAAAAACGCGCCTCAGCCGCCCGCTTCGCAGTCCTTCTGAAAGGCCGCGCTTCCCATGCGCTCCAAATAGGACGTCCGCTCAGCCTCAAAGATGGCCTGCTGACGAAACACGGCCCTGGGGTAGCCCTGGTATGGCGAGAGAGCGGGCTTTTTGCGGCCGCTGCTGTTCAGGAGGCGCTGCAGCTTCGTGGGGCCCGCGTTGTAGGCAATCAGCGCCAGCTCCGTCTGACGGAAGCGCTTTTTCAGCCCCGCCAGATAGCGGATGCCCAGCCGCACCTGCCATTCGGGGTCCATCGTCACGTCCTCTTCCGTCAGCGCGATGCCCTCTTCTGACGCCTGATGTCGGGTGGTGATGGCCTGCAGCTGAACGAGCCCGCGCGCACCGGCGCTCGACCTGGCCAGCGGGTCAAAGCGCGACTCCACCTGAATCAGTCCCAGGACCAGCATGGGGTCGAAACCGGCGGCGGCGGACTCTTCGAGAATGGCCAGGGCCACATTTTCGCGCAGGCTGACGCCAAAATCCGGGCAGCGCTCGGCCAGCACGCGAATGACAAAGCGGCCGTCCAGCGTCTGCAGAAGACACCGGTTCTCATCGCCGCTCCCGTCAGCAGGCACATCCGATGTGTCGGCGCCGGATGAATCATCAGAAATCCCGAAGACAGCCGCCGGCGCTTCCGAAGAGTTTTCCGGCTGTTCACTGCCCTTTTCATCGCCGGACGGACCGCAGGAACTGACGGAGACGGCCAGCGGCAGCAGCAGCGCGGACAGAGCGAAAGCACGCACCCTCTTCCAGAAAGAAAGACTCATGGGGCGGGCCCCATGGCGCAGGACGTTCCCAAGTGGAAGGGGCATTTTCGGCGGCGGATCCGCGTCTTCGTCCGGCACCGCGGCCCGCGCGGAAGGCGGTTGCGCGGCGACTTTCACTGAAAGAAAGGGGCCGCCTTTTTTGAGCCGCGGGTGCGGCAGACAGAGGGCGGGTGCCGGATGAATACAGCTTTCGATGCCATCGTCGTGGGCAGCGGTTTTGCCGGGGCCATTCTGGCCGAGCGGCTGGCGTCACAGGCCTCTCTCAGAGTGCTGGTGCTGGAGCGCAGGAACCACGTGGCGGGGAACATGTTCGACGCTCCAGATGAGAACGGCGTTCTCGTCCACCGCTACGGCCCGCACATTTTCCGCAGCGATTCGGAGCGGGTCATCGCCTACCTGTCGCGCTTCACGGAATGGCACCCCTATCAGCACCGCGTTCTGGCCAGCGTGGACGGCGTTCTGGTTCCCGTTCCCTTCAACCTCACATCGCTCGACCGGCTCTTTCCCCGGGAAACGGCCCTCGACCTGCGGCGACGCATCGCTGAGGCCTTTCCCGACCGCATCGGCGTGCCTGTTTCCGAGCTTCGGCGGCATCCGGATGAGGCCCTCGCGCGCCTGGGCCAGTTCGTCTTCGACAAAATCTATCGGAACTACACCCTCAAGCAGTGGGGGCTGCCGCCCGAAAAGCTGGACTTCGAGGCCACGACGCGCCGCGTTCCCGTGCGCCTCAACGAGGACGACCGCTATTTCCAGCACCGCTTTCAGGGTCTTCCGCAGGACGGCTACACGGCGCTCTTTCAGAAGATGCTCGCCGCGCCCGGCATCACCGTGAGGACCGGAGTCGATGCGCTGGAGCATCTCAAGCCCGACGCGGACAGAGGCCTCATCCTCGCGGACGGCCAGCCCTTCCACGGGCCTGTCATTTACAGCGGCGCCGTCGATGCGCTCTTCGGCTGCCGCTTCGGCGCCCTTCCCTGGCGCGCGCTCCGCTTCGAGCACGAAAGCCTGCCCGTGACGCAGTTCCAGCCTGCGGCCGTGGTCAATTACCCGAATGAACACGCCTTCACCCGCATCACCGAGTTCAAGCACATGACCGGGCAGGTGCTGGAAGGGCGGACGGCCATCGCGCGGGAATATCCGCTGGAATTTCGTCCTGAAACCGCCGGCAGCGGCGGGACGGAGCCCTGCTACCCCATCCTTTGTGAGGAGAGCGCCGCGCTTCTGAAGCGCTATCAGGAAGAGGCCGCGCGGATTCCCAACCTCCATCTGCTGGGGCGCCTGGGCGAATACCGCTACTACGACATGAACGACATCGTGACCCGCGCGCTGGAAGTCTCGGACGCGCTTCTCGCGGCGCTGCCGAGCAAGACTCAGCCGTCTTCTCGGGAACGGTGACGGGCCTTCCTCGCTCAGCCCAGAAAGACGTTTTCTTCGGCCGGCCGGAAGCTGCCGTCGCCGGACTGTTCACGCAGGGAGATGGCCGAGAAGAAGGCCAGCATTCCCACCCGGCCGATGAACATCAGCGTGATGATGACCACCTTGCTGAACGACGTGAGCGAGGGCGTGTAGTTCAGCGAAAGCCCCGTGTTGCTGAGGGCGCTGACCGATTCGAAGAGCACCGGCAGAAAGTCCTGGCGGCCGGTGTCCAGCGTCACAGTGCCGGACTGGCTGAATCCCAACAGGAACACCGAGGAGCTGATGAGGGCGAAGGCGATGAGCGCGATGGTGCCCGCGCGCTCCAGCACTTGGTCGGGAATCGCCCGTCCGAAGAGGCTGACGTAGCGCTGGCCGCGGATGCCGGAGAGCATCTGGCCGACGAGGACGGCGAAGGTGGTCAGCTTGATGCCGCCGGCCATGGAACCGGACGCGCCGCCGATGAACATGAGGACCACTGAGAGGAAAAGGCTGGAATTGGAGAGTTCCCAGGGGTCGATGGCGCTCATGCCTGCCGAGCGGGCCATCACCGAGAGCGTCCAGGCGTTCATCACGCTGTCCACCGGTCCCATCTGCGCCATGGCGCCCGACCACTCGAAAATGAGGAAGAGGACCGTTCCGCCCGCAAAGAGGAGCGGCGAGGCCATGAGCACGATGAGGGCATTCAGCGACAGCCGTGACTGACTGCCTCTCTGCCGCTTCCGGTCCTGCCTCCAGCGGCGGACCTCCTCCATGACCAGAAATCCGGCGCCGCCCAGGACCACCAGCGTGGTCACGACGAGAAGGACGAAGGGATTTTCGGAGAGGCTGTCGAGGGAATCGGGGAACAGCGTGTAGCTGGAATTGCAGAAGGAGACGACGGCCAGGAAGACCGCCTTCCAGAGGCCGGCGGCGATTTCGCGGAACGAAAATTTGTCCACCAGAAACGGCCACAGAAGCACCGCCGCGGCGCCCTCGACCACCAGTGAAAAGCGCAGGACCCGCCGAATCGTCTGCCGGATGTCCTGGCCCGCGCTGGAGGCGAAGAGCGACGTGGCCAGCACTTCGCCGCCGCGCGCGGAGAGCTTCTGGCCGATGGCGCAGATGAGCTGCGTGGAAAAGGTCAGGACGCCCAGTCCGCCAATCTGGATGAACAGCAGCAGCCACAGCTGGCCGAAGAAGGTCAGGCGGCTGGAGATGTCCATGGGCGAGAGGCCCGTCAGGCTGACCGCCGAGGTCATCATAAAAATCGAATCGAGGAGCGAGAGCTGCTCGCCCTTCACGAGGAACGGCAGCGAGTACAGGCCGGCGGTTCCCAGCGCCACCATGGCGACAAACGAGACCACGAACAGCCCCGGCTGCGTCAGCCCCGTCCACAGTCCCCACAGCCGGCGGGGCACGAGCGTGATGATGGACCAGAGGGTCACGCGTTTTTTCAGCTCGAAGCGCTTCTGCCGCCACAGGCGCCACCGCTCCTCGGAAGTCATCCGCCGGGAAATCTCCGGAAAGGACACTTCCCTGTCGATGAGCGCCTGGATGCGCGGAGACTCGGACGCGGGCAGGTCGAACACCGGGCCGGAACGCGAAGCCCTGGGCGCGCTGTCAGCGGAAGACGCGGCCGGATTCACCTCAGAAGAAGGCAAAGCCGCGCCTGTCTCCGAAGTGCCAGCCGCTCCCTCAGCGGGCGCCTGAGGCGTTTCGCCTGTGCTGTTATCCGATGAAGACATTTTCCTGGGCGGGCCTGAAACCGCTGAGCGAATCCTTTTCGCGCAGGGAAATGGCCGCGGAGAAAGCCACAAGTCCCACGCGGCCGATGAACATGAGGATGATGAGGACCACGTGCCCCGCATGGCTCAGGGGGCAGTCGAAGCCCAGGGACAGGCCCACCGTGCTCAAGGCGCTGACCGTCTCAAAAATCAGGGGCAGGAAGTCCTTCCTCGCCATGGCCACGTCGCCGCCGCAGAGGCCCCGCTCGGTGAAGCTGAGCAGGAAGAGGACGAACAGAAGAATCATCAGCGTCATCAGGGCGCTGGACGTGGCGCGGCGGACCGTAGAGGGCGAAATCGTCCGGTGGAACATGCTGACATAGCGGCGCCCCCGGATGCGGGCCACGGCCTGAGCCAGAATCAACGCGGCCGTCGTCGTCTTGAGGCCGCTCGCCGTGGAACCTGGGCTGCCGCCGATGAACATGAGCAGAATCGTCATGTAGGCCGTCTCGTTGCTCACCAGCGAGTAGTCCACCGAGGTGAAGCCCGCCGTCCGCGACATCACGGACATGACGAACGCGTTGACGATCTTGTCCACGATGCCGAAGTCGGCGAGCACGCCCGACCACTCCAGAATCAGAAACGAGAGAAATCCGGAGAGGAGCAGCGCGCCCGTCACGGCAAAGACGCACAGCGAGTGCGTGGAGAAGCGCTGGCGGCATTTGGCGCCGCGGCTCTTCCACCAGCGAATCGTCTCCTCAAAGACGAGAAATCCCAGGCCGCCGAGAATGACGAGGATGCTGATGGGCAGAAGCACGAAGGGCCGACGCGCGAAGGAGGCCAGTGAATCCGGGTAGAGCGCGAGCCCCGCGTTGCAGAAGGCCGTAATCGCCAGGAACACCGCGTTCCACAGGCCGTCCAGAATGCCGCGGAGGCTGAACTCGCGAACCAGCTGCGGCCAGAGAATCAGCGCGCCGACGCCTTCGAGCAGAAGGGCAAAGCGCGCGACCTGCCGGGCCAGATCGCCCACGTCTTTGCTCCGCGAGCGCCCCTCCAGAGAGGTGCTGGTCAAAAGCTCGCTGCGAATCGACATGCGCCGCCCGAGGGAGCCGATGATGAGTGACGAGAACGTGAACAGGCCCAGCCCGCCCATCTGGATGAACAGCAGCAGCCACAGCTGGCCGAAGAACGTGAATTTCTTCGAGACGTCAAAGACCGTCAGCCCCGTGAGGCAGACCGCGTGGGTCATCGTGAACAGGGCATCCCAGAAGGAGACGCGCTCGCCCACGTAGATGCCCGGCAGCACGCAGAGCCCCGCCGTTCCCAGAGCGATGAGAAACGCGAAGCTGGCGACGAACAGGCCCGGCAGAGACAGGCTGCGCCAGAACAGCACGACGCGTTGAAACGGGTTGAGACGATAGAAGGACGGGCGCATGGGCGGCGGGCCTTTGGCCCCAGGGGAATTTGACTGTCAAGGCGCCGGAAAAACGGGCCAAGTGCTCTGAAATTCCGCTGTGATTTCAAATGGTTCAGTCAGTTTCCGCATTTTTTTGAGGATCAGACTGCCCCTCGCCGCGGGCACGGTTTCGCCCTTTCCAAAAGACGCCGTCTGTGGCCCTTGTCCCGCCGCCCGGACCCGTCCTTCCGGTGCCGAAAACCGGTCCTTCGTCCTCGTTGGTGAGGGGGCGGCAGGCTTCATCCACTAACGATGCTTTCCAAAATGGCTTTCCGCCCGTTTCACAGACTCGCCCCACTCGCCCTCTTGGCAGCGGCGGCCCTCTTTTCTGCCTGCGCCTCGGGGCCCGTCCGGCCGAACATCACGGTTTCAGACGTGGCATTTCTCCGGCTGACCGATTTGGACGCGCAGCCCGCGCTTCTTGGACAGGCCGCGCACGAAAACGGCACGGGCAGAGTGAGGCTGGTCCACTTCTTCGCCACCTGGTGCTTCCCCTGCCTGGCTGAAACGCCCTCGCTCAACGTCCTTTCGCAGAAGCTGAGCGGTCAGGGGCTCGACGTGGTGGCCATCGGCATGGACCTGGAGGGCGAAACGGTGCTGGCGCCTTTCGTCGAGATGAACGGCCTCACTTTTCCCGTGCTCATTCCCAGTGATGACCTCCGCGAGGGCAGAAGTCCCTTCGGGCTGATTCAGGCGCTGCCCACCACCTTTCTCTTCGCGCGCGACGGACGGCTGGCCGAAGTCTGGGAGGGTCCCGCGGAGCCGGCGCGCCTGGAGGCTCTGGTGGAGCGCCTTTTGGCCGAAAAGCCCTGACGCGCACGCTTCCTTCTCTTTCCGCATCCCACTCACATTCAGGAGTCACCCAAACCATGAACCACCCGATGCAGCTCACGATTCAGATTCTCCGCGTCCCGGCCTCCATTGAGCGCGGCGCGCCGCTTCCCCTGCCCCGCCCCATGACCGCCGGTGCCGCCGGCAGCGACCTCTTCGCCGACGAGGATTTCACGCTCAGACCCATGGAGCGCCGGCTCGTGCCCACGGGCATCAGCGCCGCCATACCTCCCGGCTTTGAAGGGCAGGTTCGTCCCAGAAGCGGACTGGCCGTCCGTCACGGCGTCACGGTGCTCAACGCGCCCGGGACCATCGACAGCGACTATCGGGGCGAAATTCAGGTGGCGCTCATCAACCTGGGCAGCGAGACCTTTCGGGCGAGCCGTGGCGAGCGCATCGCGCAGCTGGTGGTGGCGCCCGCGGCGCAGGTCCAGTGGGCGGAAACTCAGGTCCTGCCCGAAACTGAGCGCGGCAGCGGAGGCTTTGGTTCCACCGGACGCTGACAACAGGCACTCACTCCTTCACCTCTCTGTCACAGGCATTCCGCAAGGCGCGGCCGGGAAGCGCTTTTGCGCTGGACAACCGCGCCGCACCCTCCCAAAAGCCGCCGCTTTTCTTTCGGCGGCGGCATCCAGGAGTCTGCCGAAAATGTTTCAGACGAAGGCACAGACAGAATGACAGACAGACTGATGAAACTTCCCGAGTCTGTGGACCTGGGCGACATCACCGTCCGCGACGGCCTGCAGGCGCTGGAGCACCTCTTCACCACTGAGCAGAAGGTCTCCCTCCTCGAAGAGCTGATTCTCTGCGGCTTTAAGCACGTGGAGGTCTCCAACTTCGGGCACCCCAAATACCTGCCCCAGTTCGCCGACATTGAGGCCGTCCTCGACCGGCTCTTTGACAGCGAAAAAGTCGGGCATCTGCTCAAACAGAACGGCGGCGATGTGACCGTCACCACCGTGACCATCAACGAGAAGGCCGTGGACCGGGCGCTCGACTACAAGGCGAAGAAGGGACGCGGCCCCGACTGCCTGCTGCAGATGGTCTCGACCGACCCCGCCCACCACAAGGTCAACTCCGGCCGGACGCTGGAGGAATACTGGGTCATCACCGAGCGCTGCATTCAGAAGGCGAAGTCCGCCGGCATGGACATGTGCGGCACGGTCAGCACCATCTGGGGCTCGCCCCTCGCCGAGCGGCACACCGACCTCGAAACGGCGGTCGAGTTTTCCAAACGCTATCTCGACCTGGGCGCCGCCTACATTGAGCAGGCCGACCACGACGGCAGCGCCGACCCCGCCCGCGTGTACGAGTATTTCCGCATGATCCTCGACCCCGCGCGCATGGGGAAATACGCCGACCCGAAATACCACCTGGCGCACTTCCACACGACGCGCGGTATGGGCATGGCCAACTACCTCGCAGCCATGCAGGCGGGCATCCGGCGCTTTGAGACGTCCTTGAGCGGCATCGGCGGCCAGCCGGCCAACATCCTCGACGGGCGGCCCGTCAACGGCACCGGCGCCTACTACCACAAGGCGCACAGCCTCTGCGGACTGGTGGGCACCGAGGACTTCGTCGTCATGTGTGAGTCCATGGGCGTGAAGACGGGCATCGACATCGAGCGCCTTCTGGAAACGGGCAGAAATTTCCGCGACGGCTATCTCCGACTGACGCCTGCCGATGTGGAGATGTGGGTGAAGAGCGTGAGCGACATCACGGGCATCGACGCCAAGGTCATCGCTGCGGCGAAGTCCGAGGACGAGATGGATGCGGCGGTGCTGGAAAAGGCCGCAGAAAAGGTCGCCGCCGACAGGCAGCAGGACGCTGAGGCCGCGAAGAAGAGCGTCGTTTCCCTGCTTCATGCGCTCTATGCCCACCTCAGCCGGGGTGCCTGGGTGCCCAGCCGGGCCGAGACGCTGGACAGCGGCCTGCCCCCCTCGCCCCATCTGATGCACCTGATTCGCAAATAAAGGCGCGGTCAGAAGCGCTTGGTTCCAGTCAAAAGCGCTGAAATTCATTCAGCTCCAATTGAGACGGACTGTATTGCACCTCACCAATCCAGCCCGTCCGGAAAGTCCCCCCTCCTGCCATCGTGCGGACGGGGGGCTTTTTTGTTTTGGATGTTTTTATTTTTTCTGAATTCTATTCTTAATTTTTATTTATTTTATGACGTTATTTCCCTGTGTGTCCGCCCTAAACCCTCTCCGGCCCTAAAGGGCCACCTCTCCCAAAGGGAGAGGCAAGCTTATTATGTACTGACTTTATTTAATTATTTCTTGGCTCCCCATTCACATCGATATTGTTATAATAATATCGAAATATACTTGGCTCCCCCCCCGCCATGATATTGTTTAATAATATCGCAATAAAAATACTTGGCTCCCCCTTTGGGGGAGCTNNGCGCCGAAGGCGATGACTGAGAGGGTGTGAGGCCAAAAATTCGCTTGCGGATTCCTGAAATTTTGTATTATAAATGTTTCATCTGTGTTTCTTTCAACCGCCGGAAATTTTTTTCGGCTTTTTTCGTGAGGTCTGAACAATGACAAAGTCAGACGTGTTG
>DBXV01000003.1:0-21042 GCA_002309695.1 Myxococcales bacterium UBA1203
ATCCCCGGCCAGTTCGTCAACCCTGCCAATCCCGCGATTCACCGCGTGACCACCGGGCCGGAAATCTGGGCCGACACCGATGGGACTGTCGACATTTTTGTGGCGGGCGTCGGCACAGGCGGCACTGTCACGGGTGTGGGCGAATATCTGAAGAGCCAGAAGCCCGGGGTCAAAGTGGTAGCTGTAGAGCCCGCCAGCTCCCCCGTGCTGAGTCAGGGAACGGCCGGCTCCCACAAGATTCAGGGCATCGGCGCCGGCTTTGTGCCCGACGTTCTGAATACGAAAATTTACGATGAAATCATCACCGTAACCAATGAGGACGCCTTCGCGACCGGCAAAGCGATCGGCAAGTCCGAGGGCGTTCTGGTGGGCATTTCCTCCGGCGCGGCGGCCTGGGCGGCCATCCAGCTGGCGAAGCGCCCCGAGAACAAGGGCAAGACCATTGTGGTTCTTCTGCCAGACACCGGCGACCGCTATCTGTCCACGCCGCTGTTCGCCGACTGAAAAATTCTTTCCCGTACATAATTATTATCACTGCCTTAGCTTTACAGCAAAAATCCCCGCTTCCGAATATATTGTAATATATACTGGAAGCGGGGATTTTTTGTTTATTTGGGGGGATTATTCGGGTGAGTACACCAAATGGAAAATCATCAGCAAAACCATGACACATGCGCAGAAAATTGTCTGGCTTGAGCAGATGACGGCACCCAATAATTGATTTTTTCCGTTTGATTTTCTGGAAATGATGAGCTACTATAAAAGGCAATGAGGTGGCGGAAATGGAAGATCTACCGAAAGAATTTCTCCAAGCATTGACGGGGAAAAATATAAAAAATCTTCGAATCATGCAAAAAATGTCAATGAAGGAGTTGGCTTCTAGGACAGGTATTTCCGAGCATTTACTAAAAAAATCGAAAACGGGAAGCATTATTTAAACATTAAGATGCTTTTTGTTTTTTCAAAAGCGCTTAGCGTTAATGTTGATTATTTGTTTGAAAATGATAATTGTCCTGTTGTGTTAATGAGAAACAGCAGAATCCCGATTCGAGAGAAAAAAGCAATCATTGAGCGTGCGAAATACAAATCAAATGATGTTGCCACTCTTGCCATTATTCAAAAATTACAAGATTCAGCTGATTTGTCCCTTTATAAATTGGAAATCAGCGAAGAATCTGCCGACAATGTTGGAAAAATGATTGCCGAACAGATAAAACAGAGCGGAAATTCAATCGTTCATTTTCTCGAAAATCATGGAATTTACACTATAAAAATTGAATCAGACACGTCTTTTTTTAAGGGACTTTTCGTATATACAAGGGATGTCCCCGTTATTGTTTTTTCGAAATTAGAAACAGATAAGGCCGAAATTTACAAAACGATTGGATATGAATTATGTCATGCCCTTTTGATAAAACAGAAAGAATTTTGTTCTGATGAAGAACTTAGTGAGTCCACCTGCAATAAATTCAGCGCTGGCTTTGCTTCAAAATGTCTGGAAAGTAATTTCCCCATAGGAGAGGTTGATTTCATAGAGAGGAATGCAAAAAGAGCCTGGGAGGATGAACTGATAACTTCTTCAAAAGCAGCTGGTTATCTTGATATTAGCACAAATGAATTTCTTGATATGATGAGAGGGTGACGCGGGCATGAGGATAAGGATTTATTTGAACGGATATTCGATAAACAGATGACGGCATCCAATAATTGATGTTTCCTCTAGCTCTTTGGGGAATAAGAGGCAGGCTGGTGGCTGAAATGTCCGAAATTCAAAAAATTATCGGGAGAAATATCGTTCGCGCTCGAGTCATGGGCGGACGCGGGGAATCCGGACACGCGGGAGCAGAAGGCGGCAATCGACGCGGCCAAAGAGGCTGAAGTGGACGGGAAGGCAGATGTCGCTGAAACTTGACTTTCGAGAGCCCCAAGTTTACACTCTTGCAGAAATCTGCAAAAATGTAAATTAGCCTGAGAGGTGAGTATGAAAATTCAGCGCGATGGACACCTGCAGCGGCTCCTGAGCTGCCGACACAATCAGATGATTAAAGTCATCACGGGCATGCGGCGGTGCGGCAAGTCTTTTCTGTTGTTTCAGCTGTTTGCCGATGCGCTCAGATCTGAGGGCGTTGATGAAAAACACATCGTCAAAATCAATCTGGAAGACCGCCGCAATAAGAGACTGCGCAACCCGGACGAGCTGCTGAAATACATCGACAGTCAGCTGCGCGATGAGCGGATGCATTACATTCTCCTGGATGAAATTCAGCTGGTGGATGAATTTGAAGACGTGCTCAACAGCTATCTTCATGTGCCAAATGCCGACGTGTATGTGACAGGCTCCAATGCTAAATTTCTTTCCAAGGACGTGATTACCGAATTTCGCGGGCGCGGCGAGGAAATACGCCTGTGTCCGCTGTCATTCCGGGAGCTCGCAGGCGTCCGGGAAGGTATTTCGCCTGAAAACATTTTGCGCGAATATATGATTTATGGCGGGCTGCCGCAGACTGCCTGCATGAAGACAAATGAGGAGAGGGAGAATTATCTTTCCAATCTTTTTACACATACATATATCCGCGACATTAAAGATCGCCACGACATCAAATTGGACGATGACTTAGAAGAACTGATTTGCATCGTCGCGTCGTCCATTGGCGGGCTCATCAATCCGCGAAAACTGATGAATACATTTCAAAGCGTGAAAAAGAGCAGCATCAGTCAGGCGACGATAAAAAAATATCTGGAGTTTTTGCAGGACGCATTTCTTATCGAGCGGGCCGTTCGATATGACATCAGGGGAAAGCGGTATATCGACACGCCTGCGAAATACTATTTTGAAGACCTTGGATTGAGAAATGCGCTTCTCAATTTTCGGCAAATGGAAGAGCCCCATTTGATGGAAAATTTGATTTACAATGAGCTCAGGATGTGCGGCATGTCCGTTGATGTGGGCGAAGTAACGGTCAGCGAAGTTTCTCCTCAAGGCCACAGTGTGCGCAAACAGCTGGAAGTCGATTTTGTCTGCAATAAAGGCTATGAGCGCATCTATATTCAGTCTGCTCTGGCGCTGTCTGATGCCGACAAGCGGGCGCAGGAACTTCGGCCGCTTACCAAAATCAAAGATAATTTTCTGAAGGTGGTCATCGTCGGCGGCAGTCAGGCGACGTACAAAAATGACGACGGAATCCTGATTTTGAACATCTTTGATTTTTTGCGGGGGGTGAGCCCGTTTTGAGCAAAAAAAGCCGAGAGGTCAAAATAGACAGTCCTGCTTTAGGTAAGATAGATCAGACATTAGAAATCAACATTGATAAGTTATTTTCAGTAGTAAGCGAGAGCGTTGTTTTTTTGAGGGGAAAAAGTCCAGTTGGCGTCAGCATCAAAGAATTCCTCGGTATGATGAACTGCGATAGAAATACTTTCACAGGGCTTCTCTGAGCGCTCGCTGTTCTCCCTGTGAACAGCGTGAAGGGGAAACAAAAAAAAGCCCCCGCACTCTGCTGTGGAGTGCGGGGGCTTGGTTTAGCCGACGACGGGAATCGGACCCATGACCTGCTGATTACGAATCAGCTGCTCTACCAGCTGAGCTACGTCGGCACATTTTCAAGGAAAACCTTGAAAACGCGCGGGCCTCTACTCGAACTTCTGGCGGCTGTCAACACTTTTTTTCGTCCAAGTGCGATTTTTTTTCGCCCTCTCCGAACTCCCTCTGCGCGCCGACTGTCCCCGTGTTCCGAGGGGGCCAGTCTTCACTTGCCGCTCTGCGCGAGACCGCTCTGCTGCCTTGCATGTTGTTCTGAGGTGCTGAGGCGATCTGGCGTCTGGATGCTGGGCGGACGGGGGCTGACGGCGCGCGACGGAAAGTGGGCCAGCCCGAGACTGATCCGGATGAGCGGGGGGGATGGTGTGGATGACTTGACGCGTGAGGACCGCGGAAGTCGTTTGGCGCCAGAGAACGGAGGTTTCTGCGGAGAACAGCGACGGAAATTCCTCATTGAGTTCTGTAAACTCAAACAACTCCAGAAACGACGCCAGTCATCTGCGCCGACCGCAATCAGAGGAATGCCGTCCGCCGCTGCGGAAATGCCGTGAAAGTGGGCGCTCACGGACAAAATTCTGGGGATGCTTCCGAGTTGTCCCATTGCGTGCGCAGGCGGCGGACGCTGGATTCTCCGGATGGCAGTGCCTCGGGCACGGGCAGGCGGGGCTTCGGCGCGTATTGGGGAAAACTATCGTAAAATTCAAACCGGCGCTCCGCCGCTTCGTGGATGCGCGCAAAAATATATTCCAATTCTTCGCCTGGAATGGAATCGTCCGCGCTGCATTTATTTGTCTGCCCCTCACATCTGGGCCATGCCCAACAATGTCAGCCAGCGATCAAAATGATGCAGCGGATCGCAGAGGCGCCGCATAGAGTCTGAACGGCTGTTCCCAATTTGGACGCCGTGGAAACGAACGCCATTTTTGGTCTTTATTTGTTCAGCCCGGCGCAGCAGCTTCTCATCCAGGTGCCAGACGCCGTCGCTGACCAGAAGCACGTCAGCTTTTTTCCAATCTTCACGCTCCAATTTTTCAGTGACCTGGCGCAGGACCCCCAGATCTGTGCCGCTGCCAAACGACATGCTCAGAAAATCCAGCAGGCGTCCGACACCATCTGGACTTAAGTCCAGCTCTGCTTCGTTCACCTCTCCTGGACCTGCAAAAGTGAACAGATAGCAGCGGCGTTTTTCAGCGTGAGCCGTGCGCAGCGCTTCCAGCGTCAGGGCCTTGGCAATTGTTTCCGGAAGGCCAGACATAGAGCCGGAGGTATCCAATACAATGACAATGGGCCCACGTTCCATCTTGAGCTTTTGTTTCGGTATGGTGCGCAGATTATTTGTCTCCCGCCAGTGCATTTCCGTCAGGATACCTTCTACATGATAACACAGCAACGCCTGTTCTGCTCGCCTGGCATGCCACAGATACTTGAGCCTCGGATGCCCCAGAAGCGACGCCTCGCTGGGAAGCATACGGCCGATGTCGCCGGAGTGCTCCACGCCCCGCATCTCCCCGGGCAGATCCTTGTGCCAGGCATCCTCCCGATATTCCTCCAGGCGGCGCAGATGCTCCACCACAGATGCGGCGCCGCAGTCTTCACGGGCGTTTTCCTGCATGCGTCCCAGAGCGCGGATAATTTCTTTGACCTGCGGCAGCATGCGTATCAATTCGTTCAGGCGAAAAAGATTTTTCCAGCCCACGTGATGCAGGACGCCGCGGGTCAGATCCCACCCGAGTCCCGTCAGGTCCCCCAGCTCGCCAAAGACTTCCTGAAGGTTGTGCCAGATGCGGACGCGCTCCTTCCATTTGTGAACAAGCGTTCTGTCTGCTTTGCGTGCGGCAAAGGCGCGGGAAATGCGCTTTCGTGCTTTCTCTGTCAGTTGTTGAACAGTCTCTGCGGAGACAGACGCGCATTGGCCGCATTGTCCTGCTGTGCCGCACGAGGATTTTTGCGAGTTTTGACCATTTTTCTGTTCAGCAATATGCCGCTCTTCCAGATTCAGCAGCTGCTCTACAAGTGTGCGGAGCCTGTCCAGATAACTGGTTTCGGCGGTTTCCAGAGAATCCAGAACATCATCCAGAAGATCATCGACAATTTCCGGATTGTTTTTGCAAAAACCTAAAATCTCCAGTGATTCCAAAGCCTTGCGTGCAGGAACAGATGTTCCGGGAGGCGGCCAGCTAGTTTCAGGCGGCATCCGTCCGTTCAGCAGTGCATTGCGCCACTCGACGAGACACTGAACGCGCTCCTCCAGCGTGCCGCCCACTCCTGCCACCAGTCTGGGAAGAAAACGATCTGGACACTCGTTCACATAGGCGAAGCTGGATTCCAGACGCGCCGCATCAAATCCTGCCGAAGAATTGGCCAAAGAAGCCTGAACAGACATTTCGTTATCGGAGACAGCGGCGTCAGAAAGAGGCGGGAGCGATTCACGATGAAGAGCTGCATCAGTCTGAACGTCTGAATCGCCAGAAGAGGCGTCGGAAGAACTCATTTTTGTTCAGTTGGAATGGCGGAAAATCCGTCGTAAAGTTGTTTCAGCCGCTCTTCCAGCTCATCCACCGTCCGGCGAGTGCCTTCAAGACTGCGGCGTGCGGGCTCCTCAAAATCGCTGGTCACCCACAGGTGGGAGTGAACTGCCTCTTCCAGGCCAGCCGCATGGGCGTTCAGCTGTTCCCGATATTGCTGCACGGTCTCCTGAAACGATTGAATCTGCGTTAAAATCGACTGAACATATTCATAAGGCTGGGGTGCGGGCACCATTTTGGGCGGATAATCGGCCGGCGGCGCTGACGCGGGAGCAGGAGAAGCGGGGGATGGCTGAGACATTCCCTGTTTAAGTTTGGCCAGAAAATCATCCCAATCGTTCACACTCTTTCCGTTCAGCACTGCAGCGATTTTGAAAAACTGGGCGGCTTTGTCCAGCTGCTCCTTGGTGAGCCCCGCGCCGTTTTTGCCCTTGAGTGCCGCCGGGAGACCTCGGAGAAATTCCTCAGCCAGAGAATACAGAGAAGGTGAACCGCCAGTGCCGGAGGTCGGCGCCGCGCCGTCAGGCTGCATTGGCTCGGGACGGGGGCGCGTGGTCTCATTGCCCTGCTCATCGAGGTAAAGCGGCTGGCCGCTGGCATCTTTTGCCTGAACTAAATTGGCTGTGTCTTTTTTCAGGCGTGTTTCATATTCTCCAATGATTTTGGCCAGCCCATCGGGAGAAACAACAGCACTGGTCCCTACGCGGCGGCCATACCAGTCGGCAATTTTTGCCTGTTCCTCCGGCTTGTTCCACAAACAAAATTGCAGGAGCCAGCAATCCCACACCGTAACGGAGGCGCGGCCATTGGTCATGGCGGAGGTCTGAAGCAGCTTCACCGCCTTGCGCCAGCGGCGGTCCGACACGGGGATAGATTCCGCTGCACACCAGTCCCGTAAATCGGAGAGCAGATTTTCTACTTCCGGCGGAACAGACGTCTCCTGGGCGGCCTGTCGGATTTCGTTCAGGTCAGATGCGGATAATTGAAGTTCATCAGGAATAATAATGTTCAGGTCACCTCGCAGCTGGAGCAGAGTCCTGAAACCCGCCTGCGTCACAGGACCAACATGCACCCGCAGCAGAAATCTGTCGAAAAGCGCGTTCAGCTCTTCGGAATCCGGCAATTCGTTGCTAGCGCCCACGGCGGCAATGAGCGGCGTCCTGGTCCGCCGGGCCCCATTGTCAAACTCACGTTCGTTCAGGAGTGTCAGCAGCGAATTGAGAATGGCGCTGTTGGCCTTAAAAATTTCATCCAAAAAAGCCACTGAAGCTGTGGGCAGGTAGGAATCCGTGAGGCGCTCGTAGCGGTCCTCCTCCAGACCCTTGACAGAAAGGGGACCAAAAAGTTCTTCCGGAACTGAAAATCGAGTCAGCAGATGTTCAAAATAAGTGGCCTCGCGGAAAGCCAGGCGCAGGCGCCGGGCAATGAGGCTTTTGGAGGTTCCCGGCGGGCCAATCAGCAGCAAATGCTCGCCGGACAGCGCCGCCAGCAGCGCCAGCCTCACGGGAATATCCCGCTCGACCAGCTGGGCGGAGAGCGCGCTGATGAGGGCGGACAGGCGGCTTTTGAGCGTGTGCATATTCAATGATATACTGGATGCTATTTCAGTCTTGGACTGCTGCTTTTGTGTGCTGTCTTTTTTCATTTTCATGATCTGGGAGGCTCCACATGGTTTGAGGAAAGTTCTATATGATATTTATACAGCAGGGGAGAGCTCAGGGATGCGGCGGTGTTTCGCCTGATGAAATTTTCTCAGCTTTCAGTGCGCCGCGCCGGAAAATAATCCAGAAGAGAACTGCCGCTGCGGCGCCGACGGCACATGCAATGGGATAATAGGTTGACTGCTGAATACCGAATGCGCCCCAGATGTGGCCCAGACATTCGGGGGCGGACACAAAATAGGTGGTGGTGACGGCGGACATGACAAAGGCGGGGATGGAGGTCAGTCGCCAGTTTTTGCCGCTCTTAAAGAGGTACATGGAAATGGCCCAGAGGGCGATCATGGCGAGCGTCTGGTTCGACCACGAGAAATAACGCCAGACCACGCTGTAATCGAGGCGGCTGATGAGGAGCCCGGCACCCAAAAGGGGGACGGTGACGAGGAGGCGCTTTTTCCAGTCGGCCTGGTCGATTTTGAACCAGTCGGCGAGGGTGAGGCGCGCGCTGCGGTAGGCGGTGTCGCCCGAGGAGATGGGGCAGACGATGACGCCGATGAGGGCGAGGATGCCGCCGACTTTGCCCATGGTCGTCTGGCAGATGGCATAGACGACCGAGCTGATGCCGCCGCCCGCGGCGAGGAGTGCCTGGCTGTCCTCGTAGCAGCTCACTCCGGCGGCGGCCCACACAAGCGCAATGACGCCCTCGGTAATCATGGCGCCGTAGAAAATTTTGCGGCCGGATGCCTCTGACTTGATGCAGCGGGCCATGAGCGGCGACTGCGTGGCGTGAAATCCGGAGATGGCGCCGCAGGCCACGGTGATAAACATAAAGGGCCAGATGGGGATGTTCTGGGCGTGGTGGTTTTCAAAATTGTTCCACAGTTCGGGCATCTGAACGCCGCCTGTCCCGAGGAGGAGAGATACGCCGACACCGACGGCCATGACGATGAGGCACACACCAAACAGGGGGTAAACGCGGCCGATGACCTTGTCGATGGGGACGAAAGTGGCGACGAAGTAATAGGCAATGACCACCCAGAACCAGAAGCCCGCGTCGAGTTTTTCGGGGGTGAGGAGGGCGAGGAGCCCGGCGGGGCCGGCGGTGAAGACGACGCCGCACATCACGAGGAGAATCACCGAAAACACGCGCATCACCCGCAGCATGGCGTTCCCCAGATAGAGGCCGGTGAGCTCGGAGATGCTGGCACCCCGATGCCGCACAGAGAGCATTCCGCACATATAATCGTGGGTCGCCCCAAAAAAGATGCAGCCGAAGACAATCCACAGATAAACCACAGGGCCGAAGAGGGCACCGTTGAGCGCACCGAAGATGGGGCCCGTCCCCGCAATGTTCAGCACCTGAATGAGATAGACCTTCCAGCCGCTCATCGGCACAAAGTCCACGCCGTCATTGACGGTGAGCGCGGGCGTCTCTCTACTCGGGTCGGGGCCAAAGCTGCGCTCGACGAATTTGCCGTAAAAGAGATAGCCCAAAAGGAGCAGGGTGAGGGCGCAAAGGAAGCTGAACATGGCGGGAGAGCCTCGGGGGAGAAAACAAAGGCAGAAATAAAAACAAAAACGGGGGAGGGAACGAATAGATAATATGTAAAAGGAATTATTATTTCGCCAGACAAATTAAAAAAGCGCCGTGGATTTTATCCGCAGCGCTTTCTTGTTTATTTATGAGCAACAACACTGGATGAGATGGATGATAGATATAACTGAATACTTATCTGCACAAAACAAAGCTGAGCTATTCTATTTCAGCTCAGCTCATCCGTCGTTTCCTCTTCATTCTCATCATCGTCGTCGGCGTCTTCCTGGAGCATGGCCAGCGCCTGACGCGTGGTGGTCAGTTCATGGGTGGTCACGCGCAGGCGGTCGGAGATAACCTGGACAAAGCTCCACAGCAGCTTGACGGCCAGCACGGGGTCCTTGCGCATCAGCGCCATCAAATCGCTGCGGTCGATAATCATCACGCGGGTAGGATCTTTGGCGCGGATGGTGGCCGACCGGGGTGCGCTGTCGATGAGGCCCATTTCGCCGAAGTGATGCCCCGCGCGCAGCTCCGTGACTGCCACGCCGTCCTTTTCAATCGTGATGCGTCCGCGCAGAATAACAAACAATTCATTGCCCTGCTGGCCCTCAATGACAATTTCGCGGCCGGCGGGATAGGTGCGCGTCGAGGCGATAGACAGCACCGTCGATTGCTCTTTGTAGGAAAGATGGCGGAAGAGGGAGATTTTGCGGAGCGCTTCCATTTTGGCAGCGGCTTCCGTGGCGATTTCCTTGGAGGAAGCGTTGGTGGTTCCTTCCACACCCACACAGACACAGGTGATATTGTCCTTACCGCCGCGGGCATTGGCCAGATCAATGAGCTTTTGCGGCAGCTCCTTGGCGGGGGCGGCGCCCAGCAGCAGCGTGGGCTCTTCGTCGCGCAGATAACCGTGCAGACCGTCCGAGCAGAGCATAAAAAGGTCGCCGGGAAGGAGGTCGATGAGCAGCGTGTCAACCTGAACGGATGGGTGGATACCAACGGCCCGGGTAATAACGTTTTTGTAGGGGCTCTTGGCGGCCTCTTCCTTGGTGATGGTGCCCGCCTTCAGCTGGGCGGCGATGAGCGTGTGATCCTCGGTGAGGCAGTGAGCTTCGCCCTGGCGGAACAGATAGGCCCGGCTGTCGCCCACGTGCCCCAGAATCGCCTTGCTGCCCGCGACGAAGATGCTGACGAACGTGGTGCCCATGCCGCGCTTGGCGATGTCCTCCTGAGACATCTCATAGACGGTCTGGCTGGCCGTCTGGATCGCCGTCTCGATGAGCTTCTGCGCCGCCTCGCCGTTGGCCGGCGTGGGGTTCGTCTTCAGGTCGTCGAGAGCGCTTTTGTGCTCGCGAATATAGGCGCTCGCGACCTCGATGGCCTTGGCGCTGGCGACTTCGCCCGCATTGTGGCCGCCCATGCCGTCGGCGACGATGTAAAAACCGTTCTCCGGATCGACGAGGAAAGAGTCCTCGTTGCCCGTTCGTTTGCGACCGACATCAGACAGACCACAGGAGATAATTTGAAGTGCCATAGAAAGCCTCTGTTAAGGGTGGAGAAGAGAAGGGGGGACCGCAAAAAAAGCCGCGCCTCTATAGATGTTCCGCCCCGGCGTCAATGGCATTTTTGGCCAGTTTTTCATTTTTTGCGGGAAGCACATTTCAGTGATTTTCAGTTCAGGTATTTTTGGGATTTTTTAGCGTTCAGGTGTGTGCCGCCAACACAGACATCTCTCCATAAAAATTATTATAATCAGATCGCAAAATCATCCAGCATATAATGCGAACGAATGCGCTGGAGTGCCAGAACCATCGCCGCCAGCCGCATATCCAGCTTTTGACCCCCGCGGCAATAAGGCCGCGAATCATGGAAATCCGAGCGGGTGGGGCGGTTCATGGCAATATCCCGAATAATCCGGTAGCTGGAGCGAATTGTTTTTTCCAGCCGGCGCTGGACCTCCTGCGCGGACCAATGCTCCATGCGCTCATTTTGCAGCCATTCAAAATAGCGGACCGTGACCGCCCCGGCATTGCCGATGAGGTCGGGAATGAGCTCGATTTTGCGCGCCCGCAGAATTTCATCCGCTTCGGGCGTGGTGGCAGAGGTAGCCCCCTCCGCTACCAGGCGCGTCTTCAGCCGCCCGGCCACCTCCTGCGTGACCTGATTTTCAATGGCGGCCGGAATAAAAATATCCGAGGGAATATCAAAGAAATCTTTGGCGGAAACAGCCTCCGCCTCGGTGAACCCCCGGACCGTTTTGAGGAGATTCGCCGGATTCTCGTAAACGTGGCGCATCAGCGCGTCCAGATCGATGCCGTTGGGATTGAAAATCGCCCCGTTTTCGTCGGCGATGGCCACGGGGATGCAGCCCTGCTGGGCCAGAAGGATGGCGGCGGTCGAACCCAGGGCGCCAAATCCCTGAAGTGCGAATTTTTTGCCCCGGAGAGATTCGCCGCGCTCGCGCAGCCACTCGTCGATGCACCAGCACAGCCCCATGCCGCCGGCCTGCTCCGACAGCTCCGCGCCGCCGATGCGCAGGTTTTTGCCGGTGACCGCGCCCCGCATCTTATGGTGCTCCCGCTCACCCCAGCAGTAATTCCGCAGAAGAATCGCCATCGTCCGCCCGTCGGTCCCGACATCCGGCGCGAGAATGTCAAAATTGGGTCCAATCAGGTTTTTCAGACGGTACATATAGCGCTGCGTCAGCTCGGTGAGCTCCTCCTCGCCATAGGCCTTGGGGTCGATTTTGATGCCGCCCTTCGCGCCCCCCAGGGGCACATCTACCACCGCCGTTTGCCAAGTCATCTGTGCAGCGAGACATTTGAACAGGTCAAGAGAGACGCCTTTGTGATAGCGGACGCCGCCTTTATAGGGCCCGCGGGCCTGATTGTGCTGAACACGGTAGGCCTTGAAGCGCTTGGCCATTCCCGGAACGAACCGATAGAGCGTCCCGTCTGTCAGCCGGATTTTTCCCTGACGAATGGTGACATTGCTGCTGAGAAGCGCCCGGTCCCGGAGAATGAGCGAGCCGTCCGCCAGCCGCTCCAGAGCGTCCGCGTTGCGAAAGATGGAAATGGGCAGATCGCGAAAATCGGCGCGCTCATTTTCCGGCAGAGGCACCAGACGATCTTTTAGTTTCAGCGTGACATAAAAAATATGCTCGTAGTCGGGCTCCTCCAGTTCGAGCCTGGTCCGGTGGTCGAGGTTGATGAGGTCGGCCGCCCGGTGAAAAATTTCCATGGAGTCCGTATAAATAGTTCGTCGGCCGTTTTCAGGGGCGTTGGGGAGCATGTGTGTCATCCTTACAATCAGTCGGTCATGCGTCAGGCCTGATATTTTTGAAAAAATTCCGGATAGCCTTGATGAGCGTTCAGCTTGGAGAAATGTTCAGTAAAAAGTCATTCACTCATTCACTGAACATGAATTTTCCCCCCGCGCCGGAAAGGAATATATTATCTGCAGCAGCAACGTTATCAGCCAGATCGTCAGAATAAATCATCAGTATAATTGTTTGATTGTCTGAATTTGAATTGAATTTTATTTTGAAACAATGGGTTTGACATAGGCAATCTGCGTTTTTTCGGTGTCATCGGCCACGGCCGCCAGGTCGGTCACGCGGCTGTTGGCCGCGCGCAGGCGCCGGCAGAGCTCGCGGTTGATATTCTGGAGAATGAGGACGTAGCCCTTCACATCCGTCTTGTAGAGCTTGTAGAGGTCCATGCTGGTCAGCTCCAGAAGCTGGACATCGGTCTCCGCCTGTGCGGTGGACTGGCGCGGCTGCATTTCAATCAGCGTCGTTTCACCGAAAAAGTCGCCGGGGTGGAGGCGGACGAGGCGGACGCGGGACCCTGCCGTGTCGGAGCGGCGGACCATGAGAACTTCGCCGGAAATGATGACGAACATCGAGGCGCCCTTGTCGCCCTCAAAGAAGATCGTCTGCCCCTGCTTGAAGTCCCGCTGTTTCAGCATCCCTTCCAGCCGGGTGAACGTCTCGTCGGGGAGTGCGCCGAAGAAGGGAGTTTTTTCGAGAAAAGCCTTGGGCATGGTCTGCATCGCGGCCTCCTTGCCGAAGCGGATGCGCGGAAAAAGCTGTGTCATGGTCGTCTCGGCGAAAGGAACAGGAAGAGGGGAAGGGGCAAAAAAAGCGGCGGACTCAAGCATCCCGCTGTTCGGGAGACAACATTTTTGAAGGACGAAAATTTTGGGGGAATTTCACATATTTTTCGGCACATCTCCTCTGATGATGCCGCATCCATATCGTCTGTGGTGAGCGATGGATGTGTCATCTTGGACGATTATGGGGAGATGTAGAGGAATTCCGATTTTCTAAATAAAAACGCCTCTTCGGAATAATATCCCGAAGAGGCGCCGTGTTTATCTATAAAAAGGCTGCTTGAGATTAGTAGTAAGCCCCCAGGAATGCGCCCCAGTTGCTGCACCACCCGGCTTTTCGGTAATCGCCGCTGGTGGACGTGACCGTCGTCTTCAAATACCAGCCCGTCCGGTCATTTTTTTCACTACAACTCGAGTTAGGGTTGTTTTTGCCCATACAGCACGGATCGGCAGAGTAGGGAACATAGCCCTCGCCGTAGTATTTGCAGTCAAAAGCCTCGGGGAAGAATACCGCGATGCCGGACGCATTGTCGTGGCTGTAGCCCCAGTAGCTCTTATTGGTCTTGACCTTGGCATATACCATATATGAGCTGATGCTGGTCAGGACGCTGGAGGCCGAGGTCTTGAGTGTGGCCGGCAGCGAACTGGAATTGCTCACCTGCGTGGCAAAATGTTTCAGGTCCATGTGCTCCTGATAGCCGTATTCCTGAGTGTTGTCCCGAATGGTTTTAATGGTGCTCTTATAGGACGACGTGGTGATGGCCGACTTCAGAGCTGAACCAAAGTTCCCCAGCGATGTGGTCAGGCCGCTGACTTTGGAGAGGTCAAACACGGCCTGGGTGGCGCTTTTGCTCGAGTGATTATAGTAGGCATCGACAATTTTCTTGGAGAGCGTCAGCGCATCCATCGTCGGCGTTCCCGCCAGCGCTTTCAGAATGGCATTGTAATCCCAGCCCGACCCCGGCTCCGATTCCGCGGACGCCACCAGATAATCGCCATAAGCGGCGGAGGCGGCGCCGACTTCATACATGCCCATCAGACAGGCATCGAAACCGATGATGGAGAGCTTCTGTCCCGCCTGGGTTTTGATGGCATTCAGCGCGTTTCCATAGGCGCCGTCGGCCAGTGTAATCATCTTGCCGTCGTTATTCGTTGTTTCATCCTGCGAGAAGCCTCTCGTGACAGTTTCGGTCTCCTGAACTTTATCCATGAAACCGATGCGGCCGCCGCAGTGACGCGAACAGCTGTCCTCATCTTCGCCGTTCCGCCAGCCGCCGCCGTGGTCCCACAAAATGAGGGCGTATTTTTTGGCCGGGTAATTCTTCACGGCCCAGACGCCGAATTTTTTCAGGGTGTCCGCGCTGCTCATATCCGCTTCGGTGCCGGAGAAAATGGCCGTTCCGGAATTGAGCGTGGTGAGGCCGGACTCTGTGACTTTGTACAGCTTCGTGTCGCTGCTGCCGCTGCCGTCGTGCAGCACAATCACATTCACCTTTTTGCTCGTGCCGGCAGCCTTGAGCCCATCTTTCATTTCACCCAGGTCGGTGTTGGCGCCGAGGTTCAGGTTATTGTCGCCGTCCAGGAAAACCATGAACGTCCATTCATCCAAATTGGAGACGGTGACGCACGTGGGCGTGCCGGACGAGTCGTCGCAGGTCTGGCCCGTGGAGCAGGAGAGCCCCGCTGTGGCGCACGTTTTTGCGCAGGTGCCGTTGTGGTCGTTGTCCTGATAGCCGGAAGCGCAGGCGCCGCAGCTGGTGCCGGTATAGCCCGTCTCGCAGCTGCATTTGGGCGTTCCGCTGGCGTCCGTGCAGCTGCCGTGGCCGCAGCTGAGGCCGGAGAGCGAGCATCCCTTGTTGCAGCTGCCGTTGTGGTCGTTGTCCTGATACCCCGAGGCGCAGGAGGAGCAGTCGGTGCCGGCATAACCGGTTTCGCAGACGCAGGCGGCCGTGCCGTTGGTATCGTTGCACGTGCCGTGAGAGCCGCAGTTGAGTCCCGCCGTGGCGCAGGTCGCGAGGCACAAATCGCCGGAACTGGAGCTGTGATAGCCTATCGCGCACCGCTGGCAGTTGGCGCCGGAGTAGCCCGCCTCACAGGAACAATAGGGACCTTTGTCACTATCGACGCATGAACCATGGCTGCCGCAGTTCAGGCTGGTCGAAGCGCAGGTGCTGACAGTGGGGCCCGCGTCCTGGGCCGGAACCCCCGCATCCGACGATATGACAGGCGTTGTACCGCCATCGGGCCAAATGTCGGCAGGGATGCAGCTCACGCCGTCGTCATCCAGAGTATAGCCGGTGGTGCAGAAATTACATTTTGTGCCGCGATACCCCTGATCGCATATACAGATGGCCTGGCCGCTGGAGTCGTCACAGGTGCCGTGCGCGCCGCACAGTCCCGCGGTGCAGCTCGCGCCGACGGCAGCGTCCTCCAGTCCGCCCGGCGTCCCCGCATCCGCGGCTGGAGTGTTCTGTGAAACGCCGGACCAGTCAAAAAGCTCGATTTCACTCTCGCCGCAGGCTGCCATCGACACAGCCAGGCAGGCTGCCATGCAGATTCTGCGGATGCTGGTCAGGGGGAAAAACGAACCGTCACGGAAATTTGTGTGCGTTGTTTTCATGGGCTCCTCGCGGGAAAAATCGGCGCGCATGCCGGCAGACGATGCAGCGCTGTATTGATTTTGTTTCCGTCTATACACGATTCCAAATGAAAAAGCGTTGACTAATTTGGGTGTGGAAAAATTTTTTTGGTAATTTATATTCTTAAATCAACTGATTAAAGTAGCAGATAAAATTGAGCAGGGGATGATGTGAGGGATAAAAAGAGAGTGTGAGGCGAGACAGGGGGGCATGCTCCCCTGTCAGGGTATTGAAATTCAGTGTGTGCCTCCGTGTCCGCTCAGTGCGCCGGCTTTGCCTCCTTTTCGTTTTCTTTGACGCGCCCGCGATAAAATCATCCCAATCGCTTTCGCTGTGGCGCGCTTTTGATGGCCTGTCGCAGGCTCATTTGGGGGATACAGTGCGTTTTTTTGCTCAAAAGCCGACAATTCCTCTGTCTGCCGGCGTCTGGCAGGGCAGGAGAGCCGAAAGTCAGTCTCCCAAAATAAAAAATCCCCTCCTCCGAAACGTCCGGAAGAGGGGATTGCTGAATTGAATCGAAAGAACTGTTTCTTATTTTACCGGCTGAACCTCGATGATGGCGTAGCCGTCGCCGATATTGCCAAAGCGGTCACCCCATTGAGACGTGGCACTGCCGCGGCTTTCCTTTGTGAGTTCTTCGTAGTCGATAATGCCGCCGCCGGATTTTCCGCCCACATTTTTCAGCGGATAGGAATACGACTGCTGACCCTGGCCATGGCGCGTTCCCGTAAAGGCATAGGAGCTTCCCGCGCCGCCGCCGACCTCTGCGGTGTTTCCGCAATGGGCGAGGCCGCCATACCAGCCGCCTCCGCCGCCTGCCCGGCTGGCGGCAGCTGAGTTTGGACTGCACTGGGAGATGCTCATGCCGCTGCCAAAGAAGTCGCTGACGAGATCCCCTCTGCCATTGTATAAACCGCCGGTGGCGCCGCTCTGCGCGTAATAGCTGCCGCCGTTATAGGTGGCCGAACCCTTATTTTTGCCGCCGTCGGACGCGGTTGAATTGGCCGCAAGTATCTCCGCCTTGGCGTCGGCGCCGCAGCTCAAGTCGCTTGGGTAGCAGTAGGTGGGATCCGGGCCGCCGCCGCCGCCGCCCGCCACGAGAATGCGGTAGGGCCAGTGGGTGGAATCCGAAGAGCAGTGAGAACTGCCGGGGCTGAGGCAGAAGTCCGTGCCCCCGCCGCCTCCGACTCCACCGCTGCTCCCGGTGCTGCCGCCATTATATGCCTTGGTTCCTCCGCCCGCCTTTCCCGTCCGGACATAAAGAGTCTGCTCCGTATCCAGCGTCAGCGTGCCATACATATAGGCTCCGGCGCCGCCGTGATTCCGGCAATTCCAGCCGCTGCCGATGCTGTTGACTGCCATCGACGTCTGCGATGCCCCGCCGCCACTGGCGCCCCAAGCCCTGAGCCAGTAGGTTCCGGGGTGAAGCCTGATAGAGCGTGCCTCGTTCCAGCTCTTAAAGTAGTAATATCGGCAGGTATTATATTTATAGAATTTTTCAGACGACACACTTTCCGCTGGATAGGTCGTGCTGTTCGTCGAGGCTGTAATCGTAAACCAGTCGTACGCCTTATATTCCTGACTGCCGTACGTGACCCCGGCCGGAATACCTGTATAATAAAATGTAACCGTCTTTCCCGTATAATCGCTCGATGTAAATGAGACGTCCGCAGACTGCCAGTTGGAATAGGACGTTGTGCCTGCAGCATTGCTGAAGCCGTAATGGCCGCCGTTTCTCTGCGTGGGCACGAGGGTGACGGTGACATTTCCGGGGGGCTGCTTTGTCAGAGAAACCGTGCAGGTCAGTCGTCCCTGTCTGGCGGCCACGGCATCGGAGCTGTAGTAAATATTGCCGCCGATTAAATCCGTGCCGTCACATGTCGCGAACTCTGTCCGGTTGGGGTTTTCGCAGTTCAGCGATATGCCCGGCGAGTCAGCGTCCTCGATGACGTAGTAGAGCGCGCTCGTCCTGTTCCAGTTGGTGTCCTGAGAAGTGGCTTTTATCTGAATACTGGTGAGCTTGCTGCCGT
The DNA here is from genome assembly GCA_002309695.1 of Myxococcales bacterium UBA1203. GTDB lineage: Bacteria > Myxococcota > Myxococcia > Myxococcales > UBA5297 > UBA1203. The sequence continues at coordinate 18,041 of DBXV01000003.1, forward strand.
CATACGAATTATCCGTGACGCCCTTAAATGTTACCGTCTGCCACTTATCCCAGTTTTCGGGAGAAATGCTCAGGCTCGCAGCACTCGTAACGATGAGCTCCGTTGTGTTCCTGGACGTCAGTGTAATCGTGACGTTGGCTGTAGGTCTGCTCCCCAATTTAAATTTGAAGGAAGCTGACTGCCCTTCCCGAATCGAGGTGATACCCAGCTTGTCTTTTTCAAAACCGTATTTATTTCGGTCATAAATGGTGAATTGTTTATTGATGGAGCGCGAATTGTAATCGCTTCCGCCGGAGGCGACAGCTCGGATATCGACTTGCTGGGTGCCGTCCACCGAGCCGTCATCCACAGCTGTTACCATGGCGCACTTCTCCGCGCTGTAGTTCCCGGGATCGAACTCCAGCTTGGCGGGAGAGACGACGGCGCCGGTGGTGGTATTGCTGGATGTGATATTCAGCGTGACCTTCTGTGAGGGGCGGCTCATCAGCGCGTAGCAGATCTTTCGCGAAGCCGGATACGACTCATCGTAGCCATTTTCAGAGAGATAGGCGTCCCCGGAAGTGATGCGCTGACTGATTCCCACCGTGTCGTTGTCCTTGACGGTACCGGAAACCGTCTTGGGCGTGATGCCGTTGTAGGTCGTCTGAGGATTGGTGTCGGCGGAACTCCCGCTCAGCACCAGCGTGCAGTCATGGTCGCCGTCCGCAGTGCCGTCGTCGTCGATGCCCTCAATGGTGATGTTCTTCGGCTCGCCGTAGTCGTCCGCAGTAAAGGTGAGCGTAGCCCCTTCGGTAATTCTGCAGCGCTCCGCGGGCGTAACCTGGGCCGTGATGGTGGTTTCGACAGTGGGCTCAGTGGCGAGCGAGACGCCGACGCGATCGGTGCCGCCGCTCTCACTGACGGTGAAGGGATTTTTATTCACCAGAATCTGCGGTGCGTCGTTGTCGATGTTCACGAGGTCAATCGTGGGCATCTCCATGGCTGCAAAGAGCGCGTCTTCTGTCACGGGCTCGCCGAAGATGAGCTGATAGGTGTGGGGCGTCGTGTTCACCGCGCCGCTGTCCTCTTTGCCCGTCACAGTGATGGTCTTCTCCTTGTTCCAGTCGGCGGGCTGAATCGTGATACCCGTGGGAGGCGTGACGCTCGCGTACGCGTCGTTGGAAACCGAGAGGGGAATCGTCACCGCCGCAGAGGGCCTGCCGCCGAGCTTCACGCCAATCTCAACTGCCCCTCCGTCTTCGCTGGTCTCCAGCAGGTCGGGCAGACTGAGGATGACGCTGGCGGTCTCGGTGTCGCGGTTCACGAGGGAAACGCTCTGGGAAAGATTATTGAAATCCCCGTCGTCCGACATGCTGGTGAGGGCGAGATTGAATTTCTTGTCGCCGTCCACAACGCCGTCGCCCTTTCCGACAATCACCAGCGGCTGCGGCGTCTCCCAGTTCTCGGGCGTGAAGGTCAGCGACATCTCGCCGCCCTCCACCGACACGTCATCGCGGCCCGCGCCCGTGAGCGAGGCGAGCACCCGGACATCGGCGGTGGGCGCGCTGTCGAGGCGAATGTTGACCGTGGCCTTCGTCTCGCCGTTGTCGTCAACGATGTCGTTCCCGCCCTCCAGCTCGTAGAGAATATTGGCGCCCGTTTCGGAGATGCAGTTGCCCTGCTCGTTGCAGACTTTCGGCTCGGGGCAGGTCTTGTTCAGACAGGCGTCGAACACACAGTCGCCCGCCTTGCAGGTCTTGCCCGGATCGCACTCCACGCCCTCGCAGCGCGCGTCGTAGCAGTCGCCGTCCGTCCGGCACTGGAGTCCCTGGGCTTCGCAGGCGGCAATGCCCTCGGCGGAGCAGTCCGAATTTGCCCGGCAGTTGAGCCAGCCCTCTTCCGCGCAGTCACAGGCGACGGCCCATTCGGGCATCGACTGACCATTGCATTCCCCCGCGGGACCGGCATCGGGCTCAATGATTCCGGAGTCTTCTGTGAGGTCCACAGGTTTGTCCTTTTTGTCGCTGCTGCAGGCAAAGCCGCTGACCGTTAATGAAAATGCAGAAATGAGAATAAAGAATGAATTGAAGAATTTGGAGCCGCCCGCCCCGCCTCTGAATACACTGACAGCTTTTTTCTTTTGCACGGCGCTGCCTCCTCAAGAAAAAAGCCGGAGAAATTCCGGCTGATTGAACGTCCCCCATCGATAAAAAGTAGTGACGTCTAGGTAGGTGAAAAAGGGCAGTCAATGGGAAAAATGGGGAGACCCGCTCACCCCGGACAGGGCCCCTTCTCGGTCATCGCCTTTGGCGCTGACAGCTCCCCTAAAGTGGGAGCGAGGTTTTTATTGCGATATTATTATAACAATTGAAATTGGCGGAGTCAGGATTTGTTTTGAATACTTCGGCATTACAAAAGAAACCCTGACTCCCTCTTGGGGGAAGGTGGCTTCAACTGGGCTGGAGGAGGATTTCCGGGGGTGAGGTAGTTCTGATATGAGGTGAATAACCCCAATTCACCTCATTCAAACAGCGCATCCACGAACGATTTGCCGTCGAATTCCCGGAGATCTTCCACGGCCTCGCCGATGCCGATGTAGCGAATGGGAATTTTCAGCTCGTCCGAGATGCCGATCACCACGCCGCCCTTGGNNCGTCGAGCTTGGTGAGGACGATGCCGTCGAGTTTCAGCGCGGCATTGAACTCGCGGGCCTGGGCAATCGCGTTCTGGCCGTTGGTGGCATCCAGCACGAGCAGCACCTGATGGGGGGCGCCGGGGAGCGCCTTGCCCATGACGCGGTGGACGCGGGCGATTTCCTCCATCAGCGGCGCCTTGGTATGCAGGCGGCCGGCGGTGTCGGCAATCACCACGTCCGCGCCCTCGGACACGCCTTTTTTGATGGCGTCAAAGACCACCGCGCCGGGGTCAGCCCCCTCCTTGCCGCGAACGACAGCGGCACCGCTCCTCTGGCCCCAGACTTCGAGCTGATCGGCGGCGGCCGCGCGGAACGTGTCCCCGGCAGC
>DBXV01000003.1:21080-21542 GCA_002309695.1 Myxococcales bacterium UBA1203
CTTTCCCGCGCCGTTCACGCCCGCGACCATCAGCACGAAGGGCTTGGCCGAGGTGAAATCGAGGGGCGGTGCGTCCAGCGTCACGATGCGGCACATCTCCTCTTTGAGCGCGGCTTTCAGCTTCTCGGGATCGGAGAGTTCCTTCGACTTCAAACTCTGCTGNNAAGTCCATGAGCTTCATCGCCGTGTGAACGCCGATGTCCGCGCTGAAGAGCACGTCCTCCAGCTCGGAGAGGACATTCGCGTCGATGGTCTTGCCCTTTTTGAAGAAGGACGTGAGCGAGGCGATGAAGCCGCCGCGCGTTTTGGAAAGGCCCTCGGCGAGCGTCTTGCCCGCCTGTGCCTGCGCCAGCTTTGCCGCTTCTTCCTTCTTGGCTGCAGCCTCAGCTTCGGCCTTCTGCCGCGCCTCTTCCTCAGCCCGCTTCTCAGCCTCACGCTTTGCCTCTGCCGCCTGCTTCTTCG
>DBXV01000003.1:21558-21721 GCA_002309695.1 Myxococcales bacterium UBA1203
TCGGCCTCGGTCAGGGGCGTTTTGACGTTGGCGGTAGTGTCCGGTGCGGGCGCGGGCAGCCCCGCTGCGGTTCCTGCCGTCTTGGGAAGCGCTGGCCCGCCCCCCTGATTCTGGCGGCGCTTTTTTACCAGCGCGAAGACGAAGAGCGCGGCCGCGGCGAGGA
>DBXV01000003.1:21741-29752 GCA_002309695.1 Myxococcales bacterium UBA1203
ATGAGGCAGCCGCATCCGCGCTGACGGCATCGGCCGCCGGAGACGAGGGGACCGCTGCGATGGCATTGGACGGGGCAGGGGAGGCAGGTGCGGCGGCGGGCGTTTCGTCAGACGATTGAGACATCAGGAATGGACCTCGGTGAAAACAGGGGGACGGCCTCTGGAAGGGTCGGGCAAAAAAGCGGCGCGCCTTAGCCGCGGACCTCTGGCGCTTCAAGGCGGAGAAGGGCGGGCGGGAGGCGCCGGAGGCCTTCAGGGACGTGCCGATTCCTCGTGCGCTGAAAACGCCAAAAATTTTGTCGCTTCCCTGACGCCGGTTGTTGCAGAGTCCCGCGCTTCATTTGCGCCAGAGGGGGGATGCGTCCCGACCTGTGAGGCCGCCTCCAGGTCAGGGAAACACTCCGTGACAGGGATTGGAGCCTGTGAGCGCCGCCCGCCGGACGTGTTCCCGGCCCTCAGGGAGTTCTGGATTTCCACTGCCGGAGCCAGCCCCGCGACAAATTTCATTTCCCGAACAGCACAGAGACCCGGAACCACTTCCATGCCCCTCGCTCCCAGCAAATATACCGTCTCCATGAGCTGCCTCGCGCCGCCGGGACAGTTCGTTGAACTCGTGGGCGACTTTCCCGACTGGGAGCATCCCATCCCGATGGCCGAGGTCGCTGCCGGCGACTACCAGTGCAGCGTGGCGCTCCTGCCCGGCATCTACCGCTACAAATTTCGGCTCAATCGAAGGCTGTGGTTCCCGGACCCGAGGGCGTCGCTCATCGACACGTCCAATCCCTTCCGCAACGCGATTCTGGTGATTGGCGGACTCAGCGAGCCCTTTCTCTTCGCGCCCGACCGGCGCCATCTGACCCTGAGTGAGCGCGGCCGCCTCGCGGTTCAGATTGAGGCGCTGCACGGCGTGCCCGAAGGGATGCCTCTGGAGCTTCTGGTCAACGTGCCCGGCCTGCACTGGGACAGCGTGCGCTTCGAGGAAGTGGCACGGCAGCGCGGTGCGAGCCTTCTGCGGGCGGAGATTACCCGGCCCGTGTTCGCCTCTCCCGAGTCGCGGGCCAATTTCCGTTTTTCGTGGGCGCCCAGCGAGGTGTTCCCGCTGCCCGTCCTGCCCAGGCCGCTGTCTTCCTCCGCGGACGGCACGCGCGAGACGAATGCGCGCCAGCATTTCAACGTTCCGGTGACGCGGCCCCGTCCCAAGCCTGACGCGGCGCCGCAGCCTCCGATCGAAGGTTCTGGCCTGACGATGCAGCTGTTCGCGCCCGCGCGGCCGCTCCTTCTGGACGAAGCGCCCCCCTGGCTGGCCCACGCGGTCATCTACTCGATTTTTACGGACCGCTGGCTGCGAGGCAGTGATTCGCCGCCCGCGTCCAATGCCAAGTCGCGCCTGTCTCCCTCGGGACCGTGGACGTTTTACGGCGGCGACTTTGCCGGCATCCGCGAGCACCTGGACCACATCGAGGCCGTGGGCGCCAACACGGTGCTTCTGTCGTCGGTGCGCCCGTCTCCCTCGCCGCTGCGCCGCGCCGCTTCCGACCTGCTCTCGGTGGACCCAGAGCTGGGCGGCGAAGAAGGTCTGCAGGCTCTGGTGCAGGCCGTCCATGCGCGGCGGATGAAAATCGTCGTCGAAGCCAACGTCACCTACCTCAGCTGCCGCCATCCGCTCTTCCAGCGCGTCGTCCGCGATCAGGAGCTGTCCGACTACGCGGACTGGTTTCACATCCGCAAATTCCCCATGGACCCCGCCGATCCGGACAGCTTTGAGCACGTCAAGGACCATCCGGAGTGCCCCGTTCCCGATTTGAAGAGCGAGGGCCCCCGCCGCTACGCGATCCGCTCCTTTGACGGCCTGCTGAAGACGGGCGTGGACGGCGTGCTGCTCCACGGGCTCAACGACGCGCCGTTTGACCTGTGGCGGCTGCTTCGGGCGCGCCTGAGGCGTCAGAATCCGGACCTTCTCGTGGCTGGACGGGCCACCGGCGACAACGTGGCCGCCTTTTCGGGAAGCGCCTGCGCCGACGCGATTTTCGACCCGCGCCACCGCGAAAATCTCAATGCCTTCTTCGGCGCGGAGACCATCGACGCCCTGACCTTCTGCCAGCGCGTCGGCTACGACGACGCCAAGCTGGGGCCTCTGCCCGAGACGTTTTTCATTCAGGCGCTGGACACGCTGGATTCGCCCCGATTTCTCAGCAGCGCTCTTCTCCAGGACCGCCTCCGCCTGTCTCTGGCCTGGCTCTTTCTCAGGCCCGGTCCCGTCTGCATCACCTACGGCACAGAGCTGGGCGCCGAGTTTCTCGATTCCGCGCTCGTCACCCGCAACGCCTGGCGCGAGCGGCCGCCGGTGGTCTCTCTGCCGACCCAGCCGGGCATCACCATGCGGCTGCTCTCCCGCCTGAGCGGCCTGCGCCGGACCCTGAAGCCGCTCTCTGAGGGCACGTGGTTCATGGGAGCATTTGCCGAGCGCGCACTGGCCATTGAGCGGCGCGCGGAGGGGCAGGTGATCCGCGCCTTTTTCAACGCGGGGCGCGCCTCCATGCGGATTCCCCATGAAATTCTGCCGGACGGCGCACTGCCGCTCCTCGACGTGAACGTCCTTCCCCGCACGCCCGACGACGTGCTGCCGCCCAGGTCCGCGCGCATCTTCTCCATGGGCATTCCCGAGGTGTGACGGCCCGCGCATCGCCTCGAAAACGGGAATGTTTCGATTGTTGACTTCGGTTCCGGCGCCTTCATGCTTCGCCGGCTTTCAGCGAGCACAAGGCACTCTGTCCTACTTCGACGGCGTGCCTTTTTTTTACGGTCGTATCCACGGCCTATTCATTTCCCACCAACCCTCAAGGAGCATTTCCCATGAAAACGAATTTCTGGGTCACGATCCTGGCATCGGCAGCGCTGCTCACGGGCGGACTGTCAGCCTGCGGCGGCAGCGAGAAGCCCTCCACGGACCCCGACGGAGGTCAGACAGAAACGGACGGCGGACACATCATTTTGCCTGACGGCGGCCCCGGAGGCGACGGTGGTCAGTGGCTTCCCCCAGAGTGCGGCAACGGACAGCTGGACCCCGGCGAGGAGTGCGACAGCACCGACAAGTGCGACGAGGACTGCAAGCTCTTGCCCGACATCGAAGAGGGCAATGAACTCAGCTGCTCTGACACCTCGAACAACTGCTGCATCTCCGGTTCAGGTTCCAAGCTCCTCATTCAGGGCGACATCCTCACCGGCGACAAAATCATCAAGGGCGGCAGCGTCCTCGTCGGCTCCAGCGGCAAGATTGAGTGCGTCGGCGCCCAATGCTCCTCCGACGGCGCCACGGTCATCACGTGCCCCGATTCGGTGGTGAGCGCGGCCTTCATCAACGCCCACGAGCACATCACCTATGCGGCGGCGCGTCCCGACAAGTGGGGCAAGGAGCGCTTCGACCACCGCAACGACTGGCGGAAGAGCAAGAACGGCCACTCCAATCACAACGGTCCCGGAACATCGAACAACGAGGTCGGTGAAATCCGCATGATTATGGGCGGCGCCGTCTCCATCTTTGGCTCGGGCTCGCTGGCGGGCCTCATGCGCAACCTCGACAAGAAAGACGCGACGCTGGGACTTTCCTCCAAGGTCGCTGATTACGCCTATGACACCTTCCCTCTGGGCGACAGCGGCGGCACTCAGGTCGCTCTGGGCGATGGCTGCAGCAAATACAAGGCGAGCAAAAAGGCGAAGAATTACATCGCTGGTGAGCCGAAAAATAACATCGATCCCTACGGCTGCCCCTACGGCCCCCACGTGGCTGAAGGCATCAACAGCTACGCTTTGAACGAGCTCTACTGCGTCAGCGGCCAGGACAAGGACGGAATAGACCTCTTCCGCGAGAAGTCGGCCTTTATTCACGGCGTCGGCGCCACGCCTGATTACATCGCCATGATGGCTGATTCCGGCGTGAAGCTCATCTGGTCGCCCCGCTCGAACATCAGCCTCTACGGCGACACCGCGCTGGCCACCGCTTACGACCGCCTGGGCGTCACCATCGGCCTCGGCACGGACTGGATTTATTCCGGTTCGATGAACGTCCTGCGCGAGCTGCAGTGCGTGGACTCGCTGAACAAGAACAACTTCGGCGGCTACTTCTCCGACCGGAAGATCTGGAAGATGGCCACCAAGAACAACGCGGTGGCCCTGGGCGTGGCCAGTGAGCTGGGCGACATCCAGGTGGGCCTCTGGGGCGACATCAGCGTCTTCAAGACCTATCCCGACCGCCAGAACTACCGCGCCGTCATCGACGCCGGTGCCCAGGACGTGCTCCTCGTCACGCGCGCCGGGAAGATTCTCTACGGCGACGCCAACATCGTGACGGATTCCTCGTGCAGCGACGTGAAGGGCAAGGACCTCAAGGGCAACAGCTACGACACGGTCTGCGGCACGGCGAAGCGCATCTGCCTGGGTGATTCGAGTGTGAGCAGCTACGCCAAGGCGCTGGAGATGGTTCACAACAAGAAGAACGCCTCGTCCCAGCCCGATCTGGACACGAGCTACGAGCTCTTCTTCTGCGGCGTGCCCGACGACGAGCCGACCTGCGTTCCTCAGAGAACGCGGCCGGAGGACACCACCAAGCAGAAGACGACCAACTACACGGGCGTGGCGGCAGATGGCGACCGGGACGGCGACGGCATTCCCGACGGCGAAGACAACTGCCCCGACGTGTTCAACCCCGTGCGGCCCAACGACGCCAAGAACAGCGCTCAGGGCCAGGACGACTTTGACGGCGACGGCTTGGGCGACCCGTGTGACCCGTATCCGACGTGCAGTGACAACAATGCGAGCTGCCCCGCCACGGTCGATCCCAGCCAGAAAGACAGCGACGGCGACGGCAAGATTGACAGCGAGGACAACTGCCCGGCCGACAAGAACCCCGATCAGGCGGATGAGGACGAAGACGGCAAGGGCGACGTCTGCGACGACTGCCCCACCATCGCGAACCCCGGCGACGCGCGCTGCCCCATCGAGACGGAGACGTCGATTGCCTCCATTATGAAGGGCGAAGTGGTGAACGTCGCCGAGAAGTGCTCCAACAAGTCCGGGTGCAGCACGGGCGTCGAAGTTCTGGTCAGAGGCACCGTCTCGGCCGTGGCGCCCAACGGCTTCTTCATTCAGGACCCCAGCATCACGAACGGCGAATACGCGGGCCTCTACGTCTATGGCGCGTCCTCCAAGCCCCAGCTCAACGACTCCGTGAAGGTTCAGGGCTTCATCGGCGCTCACTACGACCAGGTCGAACTTCTCGATAAGCCGACGTGGGAACTCATCAGCCACAACGCGGCCGCGATTGAGCCTGTGGCTGTCGCCGCGTCCGACGTGAACGCGAAGGGCAGCAAGTTCAACAGCGTGCTGGTCAAGCTGACCGACGTGGAAGTGACCGCAGCCGCCGACACGAACAACATCTGGACGGTGAGCGACGGCGAGGCCGAGGTCGGCATCGACGACTTCATTGGCTACAAGGGCAATCCCGCGGTGGGCGACGTTTACAGCGCCATCACCGGCATCGTCGTTTACGACTTCAGCGCCTCCAAGGTTGCGCCGCGCAGCGCAGGGGACCTGACCGCGGGCACCGTCAAGCCCAAGCTGGCTTCTCTCAAGTGCCCGGAGAAGGTTCGGGAGAGCGCCGAAGACGGGGCTGCCGCCGGCACCTGCACCGTCACGCTGGCCAAAGCCATGGAGACCGCCACACAGATTCAGGCTCGCGGAGAGGGCGGCATCGGCATCCTGGCCAGAAGCGTCAGCGTTGCCGCGGGTGAGACTTCCGCCGAGTTTGACATCAGCGCCAAGGACATCGGCGCCAAGAGCCCCAGCGTCACAGTCTGGACTGGCGACGCCAATGAGGTTCCCGAGACGGGCTATCTCACCGCTCAGCTCAGCATCGTGGGCAAGGACGTGAAGCCTGATGCCATCGCCATGAGCGGCGCAGCGAACGTCCCGGAGAACGGCAGCATTGAGCTCACGCTGACGCTGAACAACCCCAGCGCGGGCGAGTTCGTGGTGACGCTGGACAAGGATCAGACGTGCGGAACGCTGTCCGCCACGGAGATTACCTTCCCCGCTGAGGAGCTGACGATGAAGGCCACGTTCGACGCCACAGGGTGCGCGGTGGGGACCGAAATCAGCTTTACCGCTTCTCCCATGACCGACGTGGCGGGCTTCACCATCGGCAAGCACAAGGTGACGGTGATCGACGCGCCTGTCGGCACGCACGTGGTCATCAATCAGATCATGTCGCGCGGCCTTGGCGGCGAGTACGGTCAGCCCGGCAATGAGTTTGTTGAGCTCTTCAACCCGACGGGGTCGGCCATCGACCTCTCCACCTACGTCCTCTGGCGCAGCACGTCGGCCACCGGCTTTGATGCGAACACGACGCTTAAGCTGGAACTGACAGGGACGATTCCTTCCGGCGGCTACTACCTCATCGCCACGGCAAACGGCCTCAGCGCCTTTACCGGCGTCACGGCGGACATCACTGATCCCAATGGCAGCGGCATCTGCGGCGGCCTCAACGACAAGTCCGCCCTCTGGCTCACCAATACGAAGGCGCCGCCGGCCGACGTTTCTGCTGCCAACATCGTGGACATCGTTGGAATGAAGAATGAGGACGGCAGCAAAAAGTCTGAGGTCAGCGAGACAGCTCATGCTGTGAATCCGGACGAGCCCGGTCAGTCCATCATCCGCAAGAACAACGGTCAGGACACGGATGACAACAGCGAGGACTTTGAGACGAAGAACCCCGCCTGCCCGAGGAATAGCACCAATACCGCGGGCACCTGCCCGGCGCTGGCGTCCTCCGGCTCCTGAAATCAGCTGAAACAGAATAGCCGCAGCTGCATCCAAAAGCCCTCCAATGCCTTTATCGGCGTTGGGGGGCTTTTTTGTCCTGAATTTTTGATTTCCCGGGAGCGCTTATGTAGAGCCCGACTCGTGGATTTGGAATTGCTGCCCTGAAATATCCGAAAAAAATAATTTGGATAGCAGGGCACATCCCGCGCAGGCGGCTTTTGAGGAGGTTCATATGTCTTATACGTATGTTTTTCGTCATGTTTTGGGGGAAACAATTCTATTGTCCTGCGCCCTGGCGGGATTTGGCTGCCACCCCTCGGACGGCATGAACGGCATCAACGGAACAAATGGCCGGGACGGCACAAATTCGACGATGCAGACATCTCTGGAACCCGCCGGAGAGAATTGTCCCAACGGTGGCATTAAAATCGACGTTTTGCTGGACGGCGCCATTCAGGAAGGCCAGACGCAATACATCTGCAATGGAAATAATGGCGAAAGCGGCGCGAGCGGCATCAATGGAACAAATGCGTCCTTTCAGACGACGCCGGAGCCTGCCGGTGAGAATTGTCCGAATGGGGGCATTAAAATCGACGTTTTGCTGGACGGCGTCACTCAGGACGAGCTGAGCCGGTATATTTGTGACGGCCTGAATGGCGGGCGCGACGGCGAGAATGGCCAGACGGCGCTCGTCAACATCGTGGAAGAAATGGCGGGCGAGCACTGCGCGAATGGCGGAACGAGGGTGGAGAGCGGCCTGGACACAAATGCCGACGGCATTCTCGACGATGCGGAAATCACCGCGTCGCAATATATCTGCAACGGTGAGCAGGGTATTCAGGGCGAGACGGGCGCGGCCGGGCATAATGTTCTGGTCAATACGGCCGAATTTGCGGCCGGCACCGAGGGAGAGAATTGTTCCGCTGTCGGCGGTATTAAAATCGAGAGCGGGCTGGACGCCAACGACAATAATATACTGGAGCCCGAAGAGATTATTGCCGCCAATACAAAATACATCTGCAACGGCGCGCAGGGCATTCAGGGCGAGACGGGCGCCAGCGGCACGAACGCGGCGATTCAGACGAGTGTTGAGCCTGCCGGAGACAATTGCGCCAACGGCGGCATCAGAGTGGATGTTTTGCTCAACGGCGAGGTGCAGACCAATCAGACGCAATATATCTGCAACGGCGCGCAG
>DBXV01000001.1 GCA_002309695.1 Myxococcales bacterium UBA1203
GGGAATAAGAAAGTGATTAAAATCGGGGCGGCGTTTGGCGACAATCAGCGCACCTTGAAAGAGTGGGTGGTGGAGTAAATCCACCGTTTTCCTTTCCACTTGAGTATGGCCCCGGCCGTTGAAGAATTTTGCCCCGCCGTCAAAAAGATTCCTCTTCGGACTCGACGCTGAATCAATTCAAAAACAAAAAGTATTTCAAGCTGTTGGAGAATTATCGTGGGGAGATTTTATGTGCGGCGGACAATGACGACTCGACGGCAAAGAAACATTCGTGCGGGTTTGAAAAGCTGGTGAAGGAATAACACCCAAAAGGAATTATTCAGTTTCATACACTTCACCTCACACCTGCACCCTCTCCGTCAGAGCGCTCAAAATGAGTTGACGCCCCGGATGAAAGTCCCGAATGCCCGCCGCCCCGGTCCTCCGGCGGACGCCTTTTCCATTCCGCGCCGGCAGCGCAGACAGCCTGGAGCTGGAGAGTGACGAAAAAATGCAGCCTCTGTTGACGATACGCGTGCCCGGGAAGGTGCTCCTCACAGGCGAGTACGCAGTTTTGGACGGCGCGCCTGCCATCGCGGCCGCGGTCAGCCGCTTTGTCGAATGCCGCGCTCTGCCGTCGGACAAATGGGAAATCAGCGGCGCGGGCCTCACCTGGCAGGAGGGCGGCACTCCCGTCCCCGGGCTGAATTTCGCCTGTGAAGCCCTGCGCCTGGCGCGCCTCTATCTCGAAGGCATCGGCGCGAAACTTCCCGCGGCGCGGCTTCTCCTGACCGACGATTTGCGGGCGCCCGACGGTCAGAAGCTGGGACTTGGCGGCAGCGCCTGCGTCTGTGCCGCTGTGGTGTCCGCTGTTCTCGGTCTGGCGGGTGCGCGCGGCAGTGCTTCTCTGAACATGGATGAAGCGGCTCTGCGGCAGCTGATTTTCAGGCTGGCCGCCTGCGCTCACGTCATCGCGCAGGGAAAGACGGGCAGCTGTGTCGATGTGGCGGCGAGCGTGTTTCGCGGCGTCATCCTGACGGAGAAGTTTGATGCCGCGCGCCTCTGTGAAGCTGTTGGCCTGGGTGCCGCCGGTTTTTCCCGTTCGGTGGATGAGCAGCCGCCCCATCCCTTCCGGCATCTGCCCGCGCCGGGTCAGCTCCTCCTTCTGTTCGGCGGCAGGAGCGCTTCCACGACGGTTCATGTGGCCTCTGTCCGCGAGGCTGCCCGCCGCCATCCTGAGGCGTGGCGCGCCTTTGTCGATGAAAGCGCGGCGGCGACGGAGGCTTNNGGCCTGCGCGCTCACGTCCGGGGATGCTGCCGGTGTGCTTCAGGCAGTGGAGCGCTCCTTTGAGGCGCTCGATAAATTCACCCCGCTGACGGGCATCGACATCACGCCGGCGAACCATCGGCGCTTTCGGGAGGCGGCAAAGCGCGCCGGCGCGGCAGCCAAGCCCAGCGGCGCGGGCGGCGGGGATGTGGCCTATGCGCTGGGTTCCGAAGCGGCGCTCTCTCGTCTTCTCTTTGAGCTTCAGGCGCCGGGCGCCGTGGCATTCATGGCGGATGTCATTTCTTAAGAAAGAGGTCCCATGAGCAGAAAGAACATGCCGCTGCTGATTGGCTCCCATGAGGGGCGTCAGGGCCGCTTTCAGATTGGAACTCTGCGCGTCCGGCGGGACGGGAACGGCCTGGTTCGCCCTCTTGCCGGGCCGCCGGACCTGTTTGTTTCGCGCGACGAGGCCTGCAAGGCGCTGGACGGCGACCTGGTGCGCGTCGAGGTCATTCCCGCTTCGGGAAGGCATCATCGGAGCGGCCCTCCGTCGGGGGCAGATGCGTTCCGCGGGCGCGACGCGGCGCGGATTGTCGAGGTGATGGAGCGGCGCCGGCAGCTGATTGTCGGCGTTCTCGACAGGCGCGGCGGCCAGTGCGTGGTCCTTCCCAGAGACCGCAGGCTGCACGAGCCGGTGATTGTCCGCGGCGCGTCCAGATGCCGTCAGGGTGCGCTGCTCAAGGTGGCCCTGGGGCATGAGCGGGGCAGGGGAAATGTCGTCGAAGTTCTGGAGGACACCTCGCGCGCCGTCGAGCTGGAGGCGGCCTACGCGCAGGGATTCAGCGACGTTTTTTCAAACGCTGCGCTGAAGGAGGCGCAGGCATTTCCCGACGGTATTTCCGAGGAGGAGCGGGCCAGGCGCGCGGACATGACGGATGTGCCGCTCGTGACCATCGACGGGGCGGACGCGCGCGATTTCGACGACGCCGTGTTTGCCGAAAAGCTGCCCGACGGGACCTTCCGCCTGGTGGTGGCCATCGCCGATGTGGCGCACTTCGTTCCCCGGGGGAGCGCCATCGATGCCGAAGCCCTGCGGCGGGGAACCTCCGTGTATTTCCCTGCCCTCGTGCTGCCCATGCTGCCTGTCCGCCTTTCCAATGGGCTGTGCTCGCTCAATCCGGGCGAGGAGCGGCTGTCCATGGCCGTGGAGATGGGCTTTGCCCCGACTCCTGACGGCGGCGTGCGCGGGACTTTTGTCCGCATCCGCGAGGCCGTCATCCGCAGCGCGGCACGCTGCACCTACGATGAGGTGGAGCGCTTCGTGACCAGCGGCGAGAGCACGTTTCCGGAGCCTGTCCGCGGCTCGCTGGAGGCGATGAAGGCCCTGGCCGATGCGCTGATTCGCTCGCGTCTCAGCCGGGGGAGCGTGGAGCTCTCGATTCCCGAGACAGCGGCTGTTCTCGACGCGGCGGGGCGGCCGGAGCGGATCGAGGTCAGGCAGCGCCTGTTTTCCCATCGGATGATTGAGGCCTTCATGCTTTCGGCCAACGAGGCCGTCGCCCATTGGTTTGAGGAGCG
>DBXV01000002.1:0-8294 GCA_002309695.1 Myxococcales bacterium UBA1203
TGGCTGAAAAAGTGTGCGGGGGGGGGCATATGTAGCATAGATACCTCCCAAAAGATTCATCACAAATTCTTCAAGTCCATTTCAATTTTAATTTCAGTATTTGCATTTGCGGTTGCGGGGGCGGCCTGCGGCGGGTCGGATAAAAAGGACAAGCCGAGCGATACAGACGCCGGTATTATTGAGGACGCTGGTGTTGACCAGTGCGAAGCCGGGCATTTTGGGGCAAATTGTGATCCCTGCACCTGCGAGCACGGCACCTGCAACGACGGCAAAGACGGCGACGGCAAGTGCTCCGCGTGCGACGAGGGCTATTGGGGCGAGAACTGCGCGAGCAAAACCGTCACCTGCATCGCGGGCACGCCCAGCCTTGGCGTGACCGGCGACGGCACATGTATTTCCTGCCATGCCAACACCGGCTGGAGCGGCGAAAACTGCGACGTGTGCGAGGGCAATTACTGGGGCCCGAGCTGCAATCAGGTGCCGACCTGCTCGGAGCACGGCACGCCTTCGCTCGGCCTCGACGGCACCGGCCTTTGCACCGAATGCGAAGAGGGCTGGGATCTCGAGAAAAACTGCGCCGAATTGGCGGACGGCTATATGCTCGATAAAGCGGGCAATGTTTATAAAACGACTAAAATCGGCGACCAGACCTGGATGGCGAAGAATATGGCCTGGCAGGATGAAAGCGTGACCTGCTATGCCAATACGCAGGAAGCGCCCAACGGCGATCCCGATTTCATCAAGAATTACGGATGCCTCTATACGTGGGGAGACGCGAATAAGGTCTGCCCCGACGGCTGGCATCTGCCGGATAAAGACGAATTCGAGGCGCTTGTAGCCTATGTGGATGCGCATAAAACATCTTCGGCTGCTGTTTGGTCGCTTTTATATACTGATAATGAAAATAATCTAAGCCTTGGTCATGATGAATTTGGTTTCAGTGCGCTGATTGCCGGCGCCTATATCAATGGCAGTTACACTGAATTTTCCGCGTCTGAGACTACAAAAAAGGCGAGTTTCTGGTCTGTCACGGAACTGGAGAACAACAACTTTGCCTATTTCTTTGGTCTCGGGCCTAATTTTGGAGGAAAGATGGGAAGCTCTGCCAAGGAAAATGGGTTTTCGGTGCGCTGCCTCAAGACGGAAATGCAGTGTCAGCACGGCACGCCAGACACCACGACCGGGCATTGTCAGAGCAATACATGTGAAGCGGGCTATATCGGCAAAGACTGCAACATCGAAAGCAAATGCGCGCATGGAACACTCGATTCCGCGACGGGCCATTGCCAAGCGGGCAGCTGCGAAAGCGGCTTTGACGGCGAGGACTGCGATATCGCCGTCACCAATATCAATGGCCAGATCTGGATGGTGAAAAACATGGATGTGACCATTGGCGCCGACGGCAGCTCACTGACCTGTTATGCCAATAGCAGCAGCAATTTTGTGGAACATTATGGCTGTCTTTATAACTGGTACGATGCCATGAAGGCGTGCCCCGCCGGCTGGCATTTGCCGACCTATGATGAATTTGATGCCCTTTTGACGTATGTCGATGCCCATAAAACGAGCTCATCCGTCTTTTTGGCTCTGATTCCCGGGACGACTGACTGGGTTGATTTCCAGGGACAGGGCGGCGATGATTTTGGCTTCAGCGCCCTGCCTGCTGGCTATGCAAATGATTATTTATTCGGCAAGACAGCCGCCTTCTGGACAGCTACCTTGGGTGAATCTCCAGGAACACCAGAAGAAGATTGGCAGGCCGCCCATTTGAATCTCAGCAGCAATGAAGTGGAGTGGGACAGCGATTCTCGCAATAGCGAGTTATCCGCCAGATGCCTCAAGGATGCGGCTGTGACGAAATAATCATCTGACATAAGCGGCAATAATACAGCAGCCCTCTCCCAATTCAATTTGGGGGAGGGCTGTTTTATTGATGCGTATATTTTACCGCGCGCACCTGAACCCAGCGTTGTTTTTGTAGGAATATATTCCGTAATAGGACAAATTGGTCAGGTAATGCGCGTTTTCATTTTCCAGCATGGGCGTGTCAAAGCCCGCGCCGATAATATAATTCGTATTGGAAAGATTCACGATTTCCCAGACGCTGCCCAGCATATCGACCAGCCCCAGCGGGCTGTCGCCGTCCGGCGAATAGGTTCCCACGGGGGACGTTCCGACGGGAGAGGCAACCTCGGTGTGTTCAAAACAATAAAAATTCTGCGTGCCCTCTGCCAGCGGCTGAACGGCGTAAAAATTGGCCGTCTGACAATGCGTCGGAAATGAATTTCCCCAGGGATATTCCGTATTTTTGGGCTGCGTGCCGTCGTGCGTCGCCGCGTAAACCCATTCCTCCATCGTCGGCAGCCGCGCCTTTGTCCACTGGCAGAAATTCTTTGCGTCCAGCGGACTCACGCAATTCATCGGATGATTCTGCCGGTCGTCCGCGTCATAATTGCAGAGCGCGCCGTTTGTATTGTAAGCCACAGCCGAACAGGCGCCCGCCGCCGCGCATTGTTTATATTCGGCCACGGTCACGGGCGTCTTCCACAGATGAAACGCAGAAATGCGCACCGTATCCCCGGCATTGTAATTCGTATAGGGCGTGGAGTTCAGCTTAATTGGATATTGAAAAGTCAGTATGCCGCCGGGAATATCAACAAATTTGTCTTCATTGGGCAGCGGCCCGGCCGGCGTCTCCGGTGTATTATTGCTGCCGTTATTGCCATTGTTATTCTCCGGACAATTTTCATCGGTTTCCGCTGTCTGACTGACGCAGCAGCCGTCGCCCCGGTCGATAAAATTGGCGCCTTTGGTCTCGCACTGCGAATCGCAGACGTGATTCCGGCATGTTGCCCCTGCATTGAAAAATTCGCAGTCCTGATTTGTCCGGCATTCAAAAGCGCAGCGGAAGGAATTGTCCGCATTCATTGCCGACACCTGCGCGGGCTGAATGGGCTCGCTGTCAATCCATCGGCAGAATTGTGCCAGCAGGCGCTCATCCGATATATCGCTGCCGTCGGCGCACGCCTGATTATTGCGGCAGGCTTCAAGATGCTCCTTTTGTATGATATTGGACACCCAGAAGCGGTGATTCGAGGCGTTTTCAGCGTGGCGCGACGGCACCTCCTTCCAGGAAATCTCGTATTTGCACCCGCCAAATGTGAGCGCGGCAAGCGCGGTCAGGGGGAGAATGGAAAGAATATATTTCTGATATTTTTTGGGTGAATTCATTTTTGGAGGATTCCTTCGGGGATCGTGAACTTTTCCATGACTCAATCCGTTTTCTGCGAATTAAAATTCAGATTTTCACCAATGCCGACAATTTCTTTCCGCACAGTATTCCGGCAATGCAGCAGGCGCAGCTCAGAACGACATAAATTCCGCCCGCCGCGTATTGTTTGTTGTCGATTAAATGAAACGCTTCCAATGAAAACGTGGAAAACGTCGTGAAACCGCCGCAGACGCCGGTTTTCCAGAACAGAATTGTATTGTTCGATACGCCCCCGCGCACGCCCGTGACGCCGACAATAAACCCAATCAGCACCGCGCCGGCGATATTGGTCAAAAGCGTCAGAACGGGAAAAGCCGTTTTGACCGGGATGAGGCTCACGGCGTAGCGCGCCATGGAGCCCAGTGCGCCGCCCAATGCGACAAAAATGAAACTCATATTCATTCACCTGTTCATTTGATGAAATTTTCTGGGGTCACTTCTTTTTTTTCTTCGGTGCGGGCAGCTCAGCCCACATCGCATTCAGCAGATCGCGCAGAAAATCTCTGTCTTCAATATCTTCCACGAGCAGCATTTCCTTTGCGCCCTCGTAGGGCAATTCATGCGGCGCATTGGGCATCATCTGCACCGCCGATTTTGTCGGCTTGACCAGAAAGCGGTCGTCATAAATCCCGCCGATGATTTTGTCGCGGTAATAAATGATATATTCGCCCATCATTGCCCGGCAGGAGATATTCTCCAGCCCGGAAAGCTGTTCCAGAATGTAATCAAGATAATCCTTGGTGGAGGGCATGGGAAGTGACCTTTCGTGCGTCAGCATCGTTTGAATGATGCGATTGATTATTTATTGAAGCAATTCTTCTGTAATCTGCCTGAAAAAATCCGCGCTCCACAGGCCGAGCGATGCTGTATCTTTGATGAATGGCCGGACGTCCTCTTTCGCCTGCGCGTAATCAATCGTGTCAAAGCGCGCGCAGAGCAATTTTCTCGCATCCCCGACGGAAAAGGTGTCTTCAGCCTTCCAGACGTCCGACTGAACCAGACGCGCCTTCAAATGTTCCATATTGATTGCAGTTCTTCGGGAAAGATAAAATATATAATCATATAAATCGCGGCCCTTGATGCGGTTTTTCCATGCGCGGCAGATGACCGCGTGCGCTTTGCCCGCAAACAATGACGGCATATCATAAAGATTCACCTCATACGGCGCGGGGATTAATCGGTATTTATGCTCAAAGACCGCCCCCGCCGGTGGATTGGTATCAACCTCAAACTTGATTTTGATTTGTTCATTTCCGGCAATTCTTTTCGCAGCCGCTGAGTCAGAAGGATAAAACAAAAGCAAATGCTCTTTGGTGTTTCCTTTGAGAAATGCCGAGCGAATGGCGGATTCCTTTGTTTTTTCTTTTTCGGAAATTTCCACTTTCAGCCCGTACGAAGCGATTTCCCGTTTGAGCGTCGGGAAATAATCGGACAATACAAAAGTGCCGTCCGGCGCCATCAGCGAAAAGTCCAAATCCTCCGAAAAGCGGTCCAATCCATAAAAAATGCGCAGCGCGGTTCCGCCATAAAATGCCGCTTTTTGAAAAAATCCCGCTCGGGCCAGCCCGCACAGGACAATTTCCTGCAAGATTTCTTTGATGGCGTTTTTCCTGTCTGTGAGCCCATCCGCATGGTATTTGTCCAGCATTCCATGGAGCACATTGTTCATTTTCCAATCCTCCCCAGATATTTCATCAGATACTTCAAATTATTGCTGTGATATTTGTCACCGATTTGCAGAATATCCGCTGCATTCAGCTTTTCAAACTCCGCGCTGTCGAGACGGAGGTCATCAAAAAGCATTCGGGCGATTTCCCTCTGACTCGTCACGGGCGGCATCGTGCAGAGCTTGTCGCACAGCGCCTTTTCGGGACTGGCCATTTGATAGATATAGCCATTCTCGTCTCTGACAATAATTCCGAAAGGGTAGGCATCCTGAGGAACATCGCGGTAGGAAAAGCGTCCAAAATGGTTTTCGTAGTCCTTTGTCTTTTTTTTATCAAATGTCGCGGATGTAAATGTATAAACTGCTTCCGGTATCAGTCCATAAAATGACAGTGCATAATCAAACGACAAATACGACGGACCCAGAATCGCCCCCGCAAGGCAATGCCCGGGCGCGTTGCCGTCGGTTTCGTAGAGACCGCGCGTAATGGGATACAATTCGCCCTTATCGACCAGCCGCCGGATCTTCGCCTTTGGATTGACGTAATTTCGATATTGCTCCAGGAGCATCTGCGTCGTCAAAATCATTAAAGTTGCCTCCAAGTGCAGTTTTTGTGCACTTCGAGGAGAAAATCAAGAGATTTTTATTGGATTGACTATTTCATTTAAGCCAATTTTTTTCAGATAGTTAAACGTCGTGTCATACCAACTGCATTGGCGGCTTTTGTCTGTATTGCTACCATGAGGAATAAAGATGACCATTCCCTGGCGTGCACGTGTAAGCAAAACTCGATAAGCGTTTTTTAGATACAAACGCCGTTCTTCTGACGAGACATTTTGCCAGCGGTTACCTACGAAGTTGTAATAGGTCCATTCAGTGCCATCAAAGCGAAAATCCGCGTCCCATGCGACGATGGAATAATCAAGCTCGAGGCCTTGAATATCAAATTCTGAAACCACGTCTTCCAAATAATAGCTAGAGCGGACGTCGTCTTTGCCATTCAAGAACCAGTTCGCAACAGAGACCTCGTTTTTTACGAAAATCCCTTCTGGCTTTAACCGTAACGCTCCGCTGCTGGCTACCATCCCGTAGCGAGTGGTGCCTTGACATTGTTCTCGTACCCACTGCTTGGCTGTATTCAGATCCCGCGTCAACCGAATGGGGTATTTGTTTTTGATTCGCTGATAAAGCTCTTTAGCTCGCTCGGTGTCCACGTCCAGAATTGCCTTGATGAAGGCCGCTAGGTCTGGTGTTCGGAAGGAGCGTACCGACGTCGCCAAATGCAACTTTTCAATCTCAAATATATTGAGATCGGAAATCATATCGATCCATTCGCACTCACGGCGATACTCTGCATCGTTTAGCTGTGGCGTGACGTAAACATCCCAATCACGGAAGGAGCGGCGCAGGGAATCGAACCACTCCGGCAGACCTGCCTCTCCGGTATTGATCTCTTGGCCGCCACCAACCAGGCAGACGATAACCGCCCAGTCCTGATGTCGATCCATTGTGCTGATCAAGAATTCTGGCTCGCTATATTTGAAGCCAACAAAACCCTTTTTCGTCTGCATGAATTGGGCGATCATGCGATGCGTCCAAGCGCGCTGGGCCTCATCGAAGATCGCGATACGTTCCGGTGGAATGTGGTCATTACCAACGAAAGAATCACGATATTTATGTATGATTTGAATGAAAGCAGCGGTGCTTCGCTGGGCGTCGGCCTTGGAAACACGATTGCCCCGCTGCTTCTCCTGCTCCACTTTATCACGGGCAAGGGCTTCCTGTAGAACTGTCACCAAAGGGAAGTTACCTGAGAGAAATACGGCGTGCTCGCCGCGTTGGGCGTCAGAGCGTTGAATGGCCAAATTTAAACCAATCAAGGTTTTGCCAGCACCGGGCACACCTGTGACAAAGCAAATCGACTTGCGATGATTTATTTTACTATATTCGATGATTCGGTTGATTTCGTCGGTTGTAACAGTCAGATTTTCCGCGCCGGCATCGCTACGAGTAATATCATGTACATTGTGACCGCGATACAGCGCCTGGGCCGCCTCGACAATCGTCGGAGTAGGCAGATATTCGGAATTCTCCCATGCGACATAGTTAAATATCGGTTCTTTGTTATATTGACTACACACCATTCGGATGACATGCCCGATATTCCCTGAATTGCAGGATAGCGGCTCGATGATACGTTCTTTTTCCTTGATTACATTTGTTTTATCTGGAGCGCGGGTGGATACCATAATTGGTACAAGCAGCTTGCTATGGCTCTCCTTCTGGAAGTTGCGCAGGTCAAGCGCATAATCATAGACCTGGTCAAATGTGCTGGCTCGGTACTCAGTGTCGCCGCATTTGAATTCCAATAGAAAAACGATATTCCGATATAGAAATACAACGTCTATGCGCTTTCCCATCCTGGGAATTGTATATTCAAAGATCAGCTGCCCTTCGTCAAAGTCGCACAGCTGATCTTTCAGAATTTTCACCTCTGTTTCCCAAGCGTTATTCTGCTGAATCGTCGTCTCGGCCGAATTATCGTTAGAGTGGATCACTCCCAAAATTTCTGCCGTCGGCTGACGGAGAAAATACGATATGGGGGATGAATAGTATGTTCGCAAGTTGTGCATCTTACCATCCATTCTGGTGTTCGATTTTTTCCGAATGCGAGTCGTTCCATAGTTCAGATTGATTGAACTTTATGGAGTTTTTCCAACAAGTTAATTGAACCGCGCTTGGGATTATCCATTCATAATTATTCATTCCCATGCGCTTCTAATTTTGCCCTCACCCGCTCCAAATCCCCGCACGTCAGAATGGGAATCAGCGCATTAATTTCTTCAATACTTCTGTCCCACCATTTGAATTGGAGCAGCAATTCAATCAGCGCGTCATCAAAGCGCTTTCGGAGTAGCCGCGCAGGATTGCCGGCAACAATTGTATAGGGCTCGATACTGCCGCCGACCACGCTGTTCGCGCCGATAATCGCGCCGTCGCCGATGTGCGCGCCGGGCAGAATCACCGCGTTCTGGCCAATCCACACATCATTGCCAATCACCGTATCGCCTTTGAGGGGCAAATCGGACATCGCGGGCGGCTTCATCTGCCAGCCCTGCAATGTATAAAACGGAAATGTCGTGACGGCATTCATCTGATGGTTGGCGCCGTTCATCATAAATTCGACGCCCGAGGCAATCTGGCAGAATTTGCCGATGATCAGCCTGTCGCCGATCCACGGATAATGGTGCGTCACGTGGCTTTCAAAGTCGGAATCGGCAATATAGGTGAAATCGCCCACAATGATATTGGGATTTTTGAGGGTCGGCTTCACATAGATTTCTTTTTCATATCCGG
>DBXV01000002.1:8382-19344 GCA_002309695.1 Myxococcales bacterium UBA1203
GCTCAACCCTTTTTGCGGCTCCCGCCCCGCCGCGAGGTCTTCCGCAAGAAAGGGCATTTCATACAGCGGAACCGTCAGGATATTGCTGTTTTCATCATATCCCGCATTGTTTGCGGAAATTTTAACGGCCAGGCCATTCCCGTTGTGATTCCGGAATTTTTCCAGCGAATTGAGCGACCCGCGCCCTTTTTTGACATCCAGCGGGACAGCCCTGCCGCTGGACTCGACGACAAATTCCATTTCCGCGTCATTTTTGCCCTTCCAGTAAAACAGCTTTATATCTCTGGCCGCCAGCTCCAACGCGGTATAATTCTCAAAGAAAATCCCCGTCAGATTTTTCTGTCCGTTTTTTGACAGAAAATCAGCAGCGCTGATGCCGCTCTGCCAGGAAAACATTCCAATATCGCTCAAATACAGCCGAAAAAGCGCCGCATTGTCCTGCATCAGCGGAAGCGCCGCGCGTTCTTTCAGCTGAAATGACTGATGGACGACATGCGCCATCGTCAGCCAGTCGATGGGAGACTGAAAATCGCGGTTCTTTTTCCCCGTTTCAATCAGGCCGGGACTGAAATTTCTCGAATCCCGGTTCAATTCCCGATAAATTGATGAAAATACCTTTTGCGAACGGAGAACGGACTCCGGGCTGGCCTGATAAAGCTCCATATCCGCCAGATAATTGTCGTAAAGGTCTTTCAGAATGCGCTGAGCCGCAAGGTAATCCTGCGTTTTGATAAATGTATCGACGGCTTCGGGCATCCCGCCAATCAGAAGATATTGATACAACGCATTCATCGCCATTTCATGGACGGCAGTCTGCAGCGGCGTTCCCGTCTCATATGCCTGCCGGACCGCGTCGAAGAGCGGCTGATTGCTGTTCAGCAGAAATTCATCGAAAGTCATGGGATACAGCGTCATCTGATTGATTTTGCCCACAGGAAACAGGAAAGGCTGATTTTCGCTCCCCCGTTTGCGCGAAACGCGCTGAATCCTGATCCGCACCATGGAACCGGTCGCGATAATCGGATAATTCCTGTAATCCTGACAGAAGTATTTCAGCGAAGTGATAACCGCCGGACATTCCTGTATTTCATCAAATATCAGAAGCGTCTTTTCGGTAATCGTCCGCCGTTTGGCGAGCGAAATAAATGCGAGGATTTCCTGCGGATTCAGATGCCCGGAGCAATAATCCGCGATTTCCTGCTCAAGCCGAAAGTCGATATAGACGGCGTCGCGCGGAAAAAACGCTTCGCGAACAGCTCGCGGATCAGATAGGTCTTGCCCGTCTGCCGGGCGCCTCAGACAATCAGCGGTTTCCGGAGGGGATCATTCAGCCACTGTTCGAGTTTTCGGAGTTCCAGTCGTTCCATGATTCAGGCTTGATTGCACCTTTCAGGACTCTTTTCAAGCACTTAATTGCACCTTTTTGGAGCTTTCTGGACGTCTTAATTGCACCTTTTGGGAGGTTTTCGGCCGGCTTGACGGCTCCTCAACTCCGGCGCCGACCGAGAAAACAAACCAGCCCTCCCCTAATACATTTGCAATACTCCTTGGCGCCATACCAGTTCACACAATTCATCGGGAGAATGTATTCAGCCATTCGCTAAATTCCGCCGCGCTTCCGCATTGTTTTGGTGAATCGTATTGAGCTTCGGACAGCGTTCCATTTCATCACAATCCGCGCACGTCTCGTATTGTTTTTCGCGCGCGCACTGCCGGATGGGGCACATGGATTCGCAAAACGGCGTTTTCGCGCCCTCCAGACGGCATCCGGTGCAGTGAATCATTTCAGGCGTAATCTCCACGCCATTCAATTCCGACCAATGCACCGCGACTTTCTGCCTCAGCGCCTCGTCATTATTGACCGTCGCCAGCCGCGCCTCGCACTTTTCACAATCCAGCCCGCAGTAAGCGATAAATTTATTGTTCATCCGCATTTCTCCTCATGCATTTATATTTTTTATTCTTTCCGCGTCGATATTCACCGGTCAGGAATAATACTCCCGAAGCCGCATCAGCTGGACAGAAATGCCGTGCATTGTCAAGGGCATGGACGAGCTGTTCATTTGTAAATTTTTATCCTCCCAAAAAATTGTTGCACAGTGTGTCTGCCTGTGATACAGTATCCGCCTTTTTTGTCAGTCAAAGTGACTGGCAGAATTTCACCGGCCAGAGAAATCTGTTTTTTTTATAGGGAGTTATGCAATGAAGCTGGTTCACAATGTATGCATTGGGGGGGGGTAAAATCTGTTTAGGTGTTTTGTCAATTAGTATTGGTTCTCTGTTGTTTATTGCCTGCGGGGGCAGTGAGTCTGAAGAGGATGAGGGCGGCGGCGGACTTGTCGTTCAGCAGGATGCAGGACATTCAGCCGCCGATGCAGGCGTTTCCGAGGACGACGCCGGCGGCGGGGAATTTATTTCTATTCCCGCCGGTTCCTATGTCCTGTCCCATGACGTGAATGCCACCAGTCAGGTATTTCATGCGGGCGACACAGTGTCAGTGCAAGCGTTTTTATTGCAGAAAACCCCCGTCACCGTCGCTCAGTTTGAAAAATGCGTGGCCGCACGCGCCTGCACGCGGTCACATTATAAGACGAGGTCAGAGGATCTTTATGAGAGCTGCAATTACGACTGCGCAAAGTGCAAAAATAAAAATCACCCGATGAACTGCGTGGACTGGTATGGCGCCAACGAATACTGTGAATGGATCGGCGGGCGGCTGCCTGAGGAATACGAATGGGAATATGCGGCGACGCATAATGGAACGCAGCCTCTGAACACGAAATATCCCTGGGGCGACAGTAACCCTGACACAGCAAAGGCGAATTTTGATCTTCGTGAAACGACCGCAGTCGGGAAGTATTCGCCCGCCGGCGACAGCCCCTTGGGCCTTGTGGACATGAGCGGCAATGTCCAGGAGTGGACTCATTTCGAAAAAATCCCCTATACCGAAAAAATACCCCGTCTGAAGGGCGGCAGCGCGTGGAGCAATTATTTTGGTGAAGATGGCTGTGGTGAGCACTGCGCGAAAGACCTGGACATCACGAATCACAGCACTAATTACAATGATCCTTCGAGGATGGAGCGTTCTTTCGGATTCCGCTGCGCGAAATAAAAAAAGCTGATTTGTTCAGAGCATCAAAATAAATAAAATCCCCTCTCCATTTTCATGGCGGAGAGGGGATTTTATTACTCCGGCAATACATTTTTTGCCCGGGATTCCATTCCGGGGAGAAAACCCAGACAGCCGGTTTGTGAATTTTTATTCGCCCAAAAAATTGTTGCACAGTGTGTCTGTCTGTGATACAGTGTCTATCCTTTCTGTCAGCCAAAGTGACTGGCAGAATTTCACCGGCCAGTGAAATCTGGCTTTTTTATAGGGAGTTGTGTAATGAAGTTAGCTCACAATGTATGCGGGGGGGGGTAAAATTTGTTTAGGTGTTTTGCCTGCTTTAATTGTTTCACTGGCATTTTTTGCCTGCGGCGGTTCGGAAAAAGATGACGGTCCGGAGGATGTGGATGCGGGGCCTGCTGTCAGCGACGCGGGTCACTCCGGACATGATGCGGGACATGGCGGAAATGACGCGGGGCCCGGAGGGGGAGAAGACGCGGGCGGCGGGGGCGGTGGAACTGTAAAGCTGGAATTTATTTCTATTCCCGCCGGTTCCTATGTTTTGTCCCATGAACTGGTGAGGGATAGCGAACTGGTATTTCCGGCGGGCACTACAGTGACACTGCGTGCGTTTTCATTGCAGAAAACCCCTGTCACCGTCGGCCAGTTTGAACAGTGCGTGGCCGCGGGCGCCTGCACGTCGTCACATTACACAACGTATGATCCGCAATCCCTGGATAGGGCATTATGCAATTACGACTGCACCGGCGACTGCGGCGAGGGCAACATCAAAGACCACCCGATGAACTGCGTGGACTTGGAGGGCGCCAACGAGTACTGCAAATGGATCGGCGGCCGGCTGCCCACGGAAGATGAATGGGAATACGCCGCGACGCATAATGGAACGAGGCATCTGGATACGAAATATCCCTGGGGCGACAGCAAGCCTGACGCAACAAGGGCGAATTTTAATAAATGTGTGACAACCGAAGTCGGAACGTATTCGCCCGCCGGCGACAGTCCCCTTGGGCTTGTGGACATGAGCGGCAATGTCAGTGAGTGGACGGATACGCTGTATCAGCTTGGTTTCCCAGAACGCATGGACAAGGGCGGCGACGCGAGTGCCACCTATGAAGATTACTGCGATGAGAGCTGCGAGGACAGTCTGAAGATCACGGATCATCACGGCGTCGGATGTTACCCCTCGTTCAAGCACAGAGGCCTCGGGTTTCGCTGCGTGAAATGAAATTGTTCAGAGCAAATAAATAAATCCCCTCTCCATTTTCATGGCGGAGAGGGGATTTTATTACTCCGGCAATACATTTTTTGCCCGGGGAGAAATCCCAGGCAGCCTCTTAAAACTTAAAACCCACCGAGGCGTTCAGGCCGTCGGCGGTCGGCATCACGGCCCAGGAAACGTCGGAAATAGTTTTATTTTGAGCGGAAGCCGTGGGCGCGGCAGAGGGCGAGAGCGCCGAGGTGAGCGTCACGATGCCCGAAATGACGAGGCCCGCGCCGATGATGTCCAGGGGAATGCCCGCGCCCAGTTTCCATTTTTGTCTGTCATGGGCGTTTCCGACGTATTGCTGCGTGCGGGAATCATAAACCTGGGGCTCCTTTGCATATTGCACAATCCAATAGGTGCCAAAGGCGAGGGCCACGCCGCCGGCCGCGACGCTGGCGGCGCCCAAATATATCTTTTTCCCATTTTTGTCTGCGCTTTGGGTGTCCGCGTCCTGGCCCGCAGAGGCGGCCGCCGGAGAAGTATTTAGAGTATTGTCATTTGTATTTGTATTGCTCAGCAAAATCGCGTCGAGGTTGGGCCCCGCTTCATTGACGCCGCTGGACAGAATTAAATTGTCATTGTCCATGGCGGTCAGAAGTTCCGGCGTCTGCGTGCGGCCCTTTTCCAATACATTCAATACATCGCGCGCATAAGAAATGGCCTCGGCGGCATCGACATTCCCGTCGCGATTGGCGTCCGCCCAGCCGTGCAGGGCGCCCAGCAATAAATAGCTGAACGCGGGACGATTTCCAAAGGGCAGGGGACCCGCGTATTCGTCGGCGGCAGCGGCGGTCAGGCGGACAATGCGCCCGCCCTGAGCTATCTGCGCGGGCCGGACGAGCGGCTGGAGCCCGGGAATAAGCATGCTGCCCCCGGGCGTGCGCCCGCTGAAACAGGCGTCGAGAATGATGACAATGCGCGCGGCATTGGAACGGCTGAAAATATCATCCAGATCATTCTGCCGGACGCTGCGGCTCTCAAGACTCTGGGGATTTTGCTGCGCGTCGCTGCCGACGAGGAGGCCCGTCTCGCCGTCCATCGAGGCTGCACCATGACCGATGAAGACAAACCAGAGCGTGCCGCCCGCCTGAACCTTTTCGGCCGCCTTTTGCGCCGCCCTGAGAATGCTTTCCTTTGTGCCCTCGTGGCTGGTGAGAAGCTGTGTGTTTTCAAAGGGAATGTTCTGCGAGCGGAAATAGCGCCACCAGTCGCCGGCATTTTGCTTTGCGCCGGGAATATCGGGGGCAAAAATGTAATCCTCGATGCCGACGACGAGCGCCGCGTCCGGGGACGCCGTGCGCACATTCTCCGGGGAAGAAAATTGAAATTCGGGCCAGCTTCCGGCCCAGGACGCCGTCGGCAGAACGACTGAAAGCAGGAATGCGGCAAACAATAAAATAATTTTGTTGGTGCGAATGTATGCGGACAAGGGGCCGTCTCTCCTTGGGATGTGCAGAGCGTTGAAGTCTTTTTCAAAAAAGAAAGTTCCAGACAAGGGGGAACGAATGAAATTTTTTCAGATTGTCCGGAATCCATTATCCCGAAAAGTATATTGCGAACCACCTCCCCCTTATGCGGCGAGTAAGAGTGCATGATGTACACAAATAAAATATAGTCGTTTGAATTTAGCTGGGCGAAATACGCCCCTCCCTCAATACGAGGGAGGGGACGGGGGAGGGAGTTTCCCCCTCGCCATTTATGGAGAGGGGGGTTGGGGGGAGAGGAAAATCCCCCCTCTTCCACAGGGAGAGGGGGTTAGGGGGAGAGAGGAAGGAAAAAGGAAGAATTAATATAATAAAAACATTTATTATGAAGCACAGGTCGAGGGGTGAATGGGGGAGAGAGGAAAGAAAAAAAGGAAGAAAATAAAATAATTAAAATTATTTTTGCAAAGAGGTCGAGGGGGTTGGGGAGAGAGGAAGGAAAAACAAAGGAAGAAGATAATTAAAATTATTTTATGGAGTGGTCGAGGGGGCTAGTGGGGGGCGTGGAGAGAGAAAAAAACAAAGAATGAGAGAATAAAATCGTTAAAATCGTTTTTACAAAGAGGTCGAGGAGGTGGGGTAGTGGGGGGTACAAAGAAAGAGGTAATATAATAAAAGCATTTATTATAAAGCACAGAACGAGGAGAGCGTGGAGAAAGAGGAAAATAAAAAAAGAAAAGAAATATAAAATCACATTTTGGGCAACCACATGGGGTCTGAGGCGACCACACAGGGCCGTCCCTGCTTTCATCCAAACGACATTTCCCTTCCAAGCATCTATCGCCCGGCAGCGTCCTGAATTTCCCGACGAACCCCCCAAATTCCCTATTGCAATTTTTTGGAAGGCGAGTAAAAGGCCCGCCCACTTTTTGGAAAGATTTTTACGGAATGGCTCACTGATGCGTCCATGCCGCCCTCAGAAAAACCTCCTGATCGCCCTGCTGCTCGTGCTGAGCATGCTGGGCGCAGAATTTCTGTCGATGGCGCATCAGGTGACCAGCCGGCACTTTTTCTGTTTTGCGCACGGACATCTCGTCGATGCCGACGAACCTGAGCCGCTGAGGAAGGGGATCGCGGCCGCTTCGGATTCTTCGGAACCCGGAGAAACGGCGTCACCATCCGGGGTGCTCCGTGCGCTTTCTTTTCTGGCCGAACGTCTTCGCCACAGCCACTGCGACAAGACGGTTTTTCTGCGCGTCGGTGAATACCTCGACCCACCGCTGTCGTCGTCTGTGCCGCCGGTCCAATCGGCAGCGCCGGATTCCTTTCCCGCGGAGTTTTCCCAATCCGGCATCGACCTTCTCTTCCTGGCCCCCAAAAATTCGCCGCCGCTTTCGTCCTGAAAGCGGCGCTTTCCTTTTTGTCTTCGGGACAGAGCGTCCGGCTCTCTTTCCGCGCGGCGGCTCCTGATTGTTTCAGGGTTTCAGGCCACTTGGGTCATTGGATGGATCCATGTGTACGCCCTGAATCTGAGCTGCCTGCCGGAAACAGGACGTGCGCACTCCTGAAAACCGGCAGGCGCCGCACCCAGTCATGGCCAGTCTTTGGCCGATTTTTGGCCGATGATGAGGAAGCCCAAGGCCGATGCGCGCGCTCAGCGGATTTTTCGGACGCATGCCATGCGGATAATCCGTGAGTGTGCGCGGCGGCATTTCTTCCCCGTCCGGCCGGAATGAACTGGCCGGCGTGTCCGGTGCCGCCCTTTTCCTGCTCTGTATGGAGAAGAGAATTCCCTGAGCGGAGTTCTCCGGAAAGGGGCGCGTGCGGGCCGCCGGGGAGAGCTTGGCCGTTCGGCGCCTGCATGCCGGGTGTCGGCAGGGGCTCTCCATGCCCTTTTTCAGGAGAACTCATGTCCACAACGCATCTGTCCGGCCGCATCCGGCAGGAACGCTCCTCGTCGGCGTTCCCCGGTGCAGCCAGAGCGGCCCTTCTGGCCGCATTCCCTTTGCTGTTCGCGCCCTGCGCTGCCTTTGCGCAGGAGGCTTCCGCTCCATCCGCATCTGAATCCGCATCTGAAAATCCAGCTGCCCCGGCAAAAAGCAGCCCGGAGACCTCCTCTGACGCAGAACTCTCGCCTGAGGAGCTGGCCGAACTTGAGGCGGCACTCGCCAAAGACGCCGCAGCAGCTCCGGCCTCCTCCGCGTCGGATGGAGAAAAGAAAAGCGGCATCGCGGCGGCCCTCGCCAACTTCAATCCCGACATCGCCGTGATCCTCGACGTGGCGGGCGGCTGGTATTCGGGAGACGGCAAGGCCGTCACCGCAGGTGGGCACGATCCGCAGAAGACCGGCTTCACGCTCCAGCAGCTGGAACTTTCGCTGGGCAAGGCGGTCGATCCCTACTTCCGCTTCGACGCCAACATCGTCTTCAGCCAGTTCGGCGTGGAGGTGGAGGAGGCCTACGCCACCACTCTGGGGCTGCCCGCCAGCCTGCAGCTGCGCGTGGGCCAGTTTCTGACCCGCGCCGGCCGCCTGAACCCCACGCATCCGCACACCTGGGAGTTCATCGACCAGAACTTCGCCCTGACGCGCATTTTCGGCGGCGAGGGCAATCGCGGCCTTGGGCTGGAGCTCTCGTGGCTCACGCCGCTTCCCTGGTACGCGGAGATTGTCCTCTCGGCCACGGACGCCGCCGGTGCCTCGACCGCGCGCTCGTTTCTGGGCGGCGGCGACTACGACCTCGATTCGCCCCTGGATTTCCAGCTGACGGCGGCCCTCAAGCAGTTCTTCCCGCTCACAGACGCGCTTTCGCTGAACGTGGGCCTCACCGCCATCACGGGACCCAACGCCTCGGGCAACGGCAACCGCACCGACATCTACGGCCTGGATCTCTATCTGCGCTGGCGGCCCGTCTCCGGCGAGACGCTGAGGTGGGTGGCCATTCAGGGCGAGGTGTTCTGGCGGCGGCGGCAGATTCCCGGCGACCTCCTTCAGGACGTGAACGCCTATCTCCAGGGCGTGTGGCGGTTCGCCGACCGGTGGAGCGCGGCCCTTCGTTACGAGTGG
This sequence comes from Myxococcales bacterium UBA1203, assembly GCA_002309695.1. Taxonomy (GTDB): domain Bacteria; phylum Myxococcota; class Myxococcia; order Myxococcales; family UBA5297; genus UBA1203. The sequence goes on from DBXV01000002.1 coordinate 17,265, forward strand.
GGAAGCCCCTCGTGGGACAGCGACGGAAAAACCTCGCTGAGAGACCCGATCGACCCCGCGTGGACGCGCCACCGCCACAGGGCGAGCGCCGCCGTCACCTTCCATCCCAGCGAGTTTTCGCGCGTCCGGCTCCAGGCCGCGCGCGACGACGCGCCGAACCTCGCCAAAGACCCCGTCTGGTCTGTCTTTCTGGCCGCTGAATTCAGCGTGGGCGCCCACGGGGCGCACGCCTTTTGAGAGGGAGGAACACATCTATGAAACGCACAAAACAGTTTGAATCGAAGACAGGCGCCATCCGCGCGCTTCTGACCGCTCTCATCGCGCTCTTCTCGCTCCTGACAGTTCCCGCCGCTTTTGCGGCTGAGGTCGAAGTGGTGGCCACTGTCCCGGCGCTTGCCGCGATTGCCCGCGAAGTGGGCGGCGCGCGCGTCTCCGTCACCTCCCTCTCGCTCCCCAGTCAGGATCCGCACTTCGTCGATGCCCGGCCCAGCCTCGCACTCGCGCTGAACCGCGCTGACCTGCTCCTCTCGGTCGGCCTCGAACTGGAACAGGGGTGGCTGCCCACGCTGCTCACCGGCGCGCGCAATCCCAAAATTCAGCCGGGTGCGCCGGGCCATCTCGACTGCTCTGCCTTTGTCCATCTTCTCGGCGTTCCGCAGGGGCCGGTGGACAGGCGCATGGGCGACGTCCACGCGGGCGGCAATCCGCACTACCTGTTCGCCCCGAAGAACGCGCTTCCCGTGGCCAGGGCCGTCGCAGACCGGCTCTCGCAAATCGACCCCGAGGGCGCCGCCGCTTACGACGACGGCGCGAAGAAATTCAGCGCCGCGCTCACCTCCCGCATCGAGGGCTGGGAGAAGCGGATGGCGCCGTTCAGAGGGCGGGCCATCATCAGCTACCATTCGAGCTGGCTCTATCTGGCCGACTGGCTCGGCCTCCGCGAGGTGGCGTTCATCGAGCCCAAGCCCGGCATCGCACCAACGCCCGCGCACGTGACGAAGGTTCTGGCCGCAGGCCGCCGCGAAAAGGTCGGCGCGATTCTCCAGGAGACCTTCTACGCGGACAGCACGTCCCGCCTCATCGCGGAGAAAATTCCCGCGAAGCTGGTGAAGCTCTCCGGCGGGCCCGATTTCCGGGGCGGTCAGAGCTACGGCGACTCCATCGAGGCGCTCATCAGCGCCGTGCAGGCAGCCCTTTCCGAAGGGGCGGAACAGGGGGCGGCGAAATGAAAATTTCCTCCCGTTTCTCTCTGTTCGCATCCGCGCTTTTCGCGCTCCTCAGCGTCACTTCCTCCGGCTGCGCCATCGGCGGCGGCGATCCGTTTGCCGCTGTCGAGCCGACGCTCTCCGCCGAAATTCACTTTCACGACGAGGACATGACGCCCGACGGCTGGCTTCAGCTCGAAGACGGCGGCCTTCTCAAAGTCGAGCAGGCGTCCCTTACCGTCGGCGAAGTTCGCGTCCTCGCCACCTCGGCCAAAAGCTCCGTCACGGCCTTTGACCCGGCCCATCCGCCCGAGGGCTATTCGCTCTGCCACGGCGGCCACTGCCACGCGGACGACGGCACGCTGAAATCCTACGCGGAAATCGAGGCCGAGCTTCTGGGCGGCGATGCCTCCGCGCTCTCCACCGCACTGACGCTGACTTCGGGAACGCCGCTGAATCTCCTCGATGAAGAGGCCGTGANNCTGCCCGGACGACGGGCGCGGCGCGTGCGCTCTCGATGAAGTGAAACTCCAGCGGGTCGAGCTTGCCGCCGCGCGCCTTTCCATCAGCGGAGAGTTCCGCGCCGACGAAAATGCAGAGCCAAAGCCCGTCTCACTCGACGTGGAACTGAACCCGGACAGCGAAGGTCTCTTTGTCCACGCGCTCGACTTCACGGCCAGCCGGACGGGCAAAAAGACGTTCCGCATGGCGCTCGCCCTCGAAATCTCCTGCGACGCCCTGGGTGAAATCGACTGGGAGAGTGCCGCTCCCGATCTCGCGTCGTTCAAACACGAGTTCAGCGAGTCGGCGTTCCTCCTCGGCGATGAAGAGCCTGAGGAAGAGGAAGGCCACGAGCACCATCACGACCACGAACA
>DBXV01000002.1:19356-30392 GCA_002309695.1 Myxococcales bacterium UBA1203
CATGATCATGACCACGAGCATGAGCATGAAGGCGACGATGATGTCTGAGGTCTCCTTTGCTTCCCTCCCCTCGGAAAATAGCCGGGGGGAGGTTTTGTTTTCGGCGGACAATCTGAGCGTCGGCTACGCGGGCCGTGCGCTTCTGCCGCCGCTCTCTTTCGACTTCTGCCGGGGAAGCGTGACCGCGATTTTAGGCCGCAACGGCTCGGGCAAGAGCACGCTGATGAAGACGCTGCTGGGTGAGCTGAAGCCCGTCTCGGGCACCGTCCGCCGCCGCGTTCCGGCGATGAAAGCGGCGCTGATGCCGCAGACGCGCGACCTGGACTTTCAGCTGCCCGTCACCGTGCGCGAGTTCGTCTCGTGGGGCGCGCTGAGCGGCCTCAATTTTCTCCGGCGGCCCTGGACGACGCGGCAGGAAAAGGCGCGGGTCGAGGAAGCGCTCGCCGAACTGGGACTCACCGCCATCGGCGACCGCTTTCTGAACGAGCTCTCCGAGGGCCAGCAGCAGCGCGTTCTCTTTGCCCGCATCCTCGCGACCGACGCCGACGCCGCGCTTCTCGACGAGCCAACTGCGGCCATGGACGCCGTCTTTCAGCGCGAGGTGGTGGAGATTCTGAGCCGCACCGCCCGCGAGCGCCGTCTCGCCGTGGTCATCATCACCCACGCGCTGGAACTGGTGGGGTCTCTCGCTGATGCCGTCATCTTCCTCGACGACGAGTCGAAGACCGTCCTCTCCGGGAGCCGGGACGAAGTCTTCCGGAGCGACGCCTTCCGCGCCCGCTTTCACGGCGTCACCGGCACGGGAAAAGCCCTCCCGGACGCGGTGCCCAACTCGGCGAATGCGCCCCAAACTCAGGAGGTGAGCCATGGATGAAATGAGCCTCGCCGACCTCTGGGCCGCACGCGACCTCTTTGCCGCGCCTATCGCCTGCGCCGCCATGGCAGGGGCGCTCCTGGGCTTCCTCAGCGTCTTCATCGTGCTGAAGCGCATGGTCTTCATCAGCGCCGCCGTCAGTCAGTGCGCGGGGTTGGGGGTGGCCTTCGCCTTCTTCTGCCACCTCTATTTCGATCTCCACGTCTCGCCCGTGCTCTCCGCCACGCTGATGGCCGTGGCCGCGACGATGCTCTGCGCCATGAATCCCAGGCGCATCGGCGTCTCGCGCGAGGTGCTCCTGGGGCTCGTCTATGCCCTCTCGGGCAGCCTTGCCGTTCTCATCGGCGAAAAGCTCGCGCAGGAGGCCCACGACATTCAGTCCATCCTCTTCGGCTCCGCCGTGCTGGTCAGCGAACAGGACGTGACGCTCGTGGCCATTGCCGCGCTCGCCGTCCTCCTGCCCGGCGTCTGGTGCTACCGGGGACTCACCTTCGCCATCTTCGACGAGGGCGCTTCCCGCGCCCAGAAGCTGCCCGTCCGCGTGCTCAAGGGCGCGCTGCTCATGGCCATCGGCATCTCCATCGGCGTCACGGCCCGCGCACTGGGCGCGCTGCCGATTTTCGCCTTTTCCACGCTGCCCGCTGTCACGGCCTTGAAGTGCCGCCTGCCGCTCAGAGGCGTCCTCTTTGCCGCCGCCCTCATCGGTGCCTTCGACGGCGCCGCCGGCTACCTCGCCGCCTTTCGCTTCAACCTGCCCGTGGGCGCCTCGCAGACCGCGCTGGCCTGCGCCGCCGCACTTCTGGCAATGCTTGTTTCCGGAATGTTTGTATTGATTCGGCGGATTCGCGGGCGGGGGTGAATGAATATATTATAACTATTTGAATTATATTTGCGCTTGTCCCCTGAACGGCCGGGATGAAAAAGCATCATGTAAATATAATAAATATATATATTTTTCTGTTTTTACACTGAAAGTGCGTCCCGGGGAAAAGCAGAACCACCCCGGGCGCATCTTTTGTTCAGTTAAAAAATACCCCCATAAATGCGGATGCCGTCTGGACAAAATGGGCGGAAGCGTTCAGTGTCCCGGCCGTTTTTGTCAGTTTGTTTCTAAAAAAAGGGGACACCCTGATTCACCTTTGCCCACTTTTTCCACAAGCGAGGAACGCATGGCTGAGCCGAAAACAAATAAAGGAAATAAAGAAGCGTCTGCTGCTGCCGGCGGGATGCCTGAAAAGCGCGGGCGCGGCCGTCCCAAAGGGTCCACCAATAAAAACAAGCGCATTCATGGGCCCAGTACGCTTCCCGCGTGGGCACAGGTGCGCATTGCCATCGAGGGGGTGGAGCCCGCGGTCGATGGCGGCCGTCACGCGGTCAAGACGGTGGCAGGCGACGTGATTCAGGTGGCCGTCGATATTTGGAAGGACGGCCACGATCTGCTCAAGGCGTCGGTCCTCTTCCGCAAGCTGAAGCCGGAGGAGTGGACGCTGGCGGAAGGCCTGCCCGCACCTGCCATGGACCAGGGCTGGCAGGAGGCGCCGCTGGTGACGAATCCCGACTGGAATGACCGCTGGAAGGGCAGCTTCACGGCGAGCGGCGTCGGCCCCTATGCCTTCACGTTCCTGGCGTGGACCGATGTCTTCGGGTCGTGGAAGTCGGAAATCACCAAGAAGATAGCGGCCGGTCAGGATGTGAAGAGCGAGATTCTGGAGGGGCAGGCCCTCATCGAGCGCACCGCGGCCGCGTGCAGGACGGACGACAAGGACGCGCTTCAGGCGCTGGCTGTCCGGCTCGGGGCGGTGAAGACGCCTGAGGACCGGCTCAAGGTCATCGAGAGCGACGACCTGAGAATTTTGATGGAGCGCAACGACCTGAGAGCTGACGCCCGCTTCTATCCCAGGGCGCTGCCCGTCTGGTCCGATCGCGAGCGGGCCGTTTTCGGCGCCTGGTACGAGCTCTTCCCCAGGTCGCAGGGCACCAACCCGAACAAGCCGGGCACCTTCCGCGACGTGGCGCAGCGGCTTCCCCGCCTGGCGGCCATGGGCTTCGACGTCATCTATCTGCCGCCCATCCACCCTATCGGCGTGACGGCGCGCAAGGGGAGGAACAACACGGAGCACGCGGCCAAGGGCGACGTGGGAAGTCCGTGGGCCATCGGCGCCAAAGCGGGCGGCCACATGAGCGTCCATCCCGATCTGGGGACCCTCTATGACTTTGATGAACTCGTGCGGACGGCCAGGGACAACGGGCTGGAGATTGCGCTGGACTTCGCGATTCAGTGTTCCCCCGACCATCCCTGGGTGAAGCAGCATCCCGAGTGGTTCAACCAGCGCCCGGACGGCTCCATCAAATACGCCGAGAACCCGCCCAAGAAGTATCAGGACATCTATCCCATCAACTTCGACACGGCGGACAGGGACGGGCTCTACAACGAGCTGAAGAACGTGCTCCTGTTCTGGATTGGGCACGGGGTGAAAATTTTCCGCGTGGACAACCCGCACACCAAGGCCATCGGCTTCTGGGAGTGGGTGATTGCCGAGGTCCAGCGGATCCATCCCGACGTCATCTTCCTGGCAGAGGCGTTCACGCGGCCCAAGCGCATGGCACTTCTGGCCAAGAGCGGCTTCACCCAGTCGTACAGCTACTTCACCTGGCGCAACGCGCGGCGCGAGATTGAGGACTACGCGCGGGAGCTGTTCCTCTCGCCCAGCGCGCTGTTCCTCCGGCCCAATTTCTTCGCCAACACGCCCGACATCCTCCACGAATACCTGCAGAAGGGAGGGCGTCCTGCGTTCCTCAACCGCTTCTTGCTGGCCGCCACGCTGGGGTCGAGCTACGGCATCTACAGCGGCTTCGAGATTTGCGAGAACGTGCCGCTGAGGCCCGGGAGCGAGGAGTATCTCGATTCGGAAAAGTACCAGATCCGCAAGCGGAATTACGACGCGCCGGACAACCTCAACGACTTCATCACCCGGGTGAACGAGATTCGCCATGCTCACCGCTCGCTGTGGCGCACTGGAAATCTGGTGCTGCTCGAATCGACCAATTCCAACGTGCTGGCCTACGCCAAGACGCCGCCCAGCGCGTCCGAGGGCGCCATCGTGGTCATCATCAATCTCGACCCCGCCGCGGCGCAGGAGTCCACCATCACGCTGCCCGTTTCCCTTTATGGAAAATCCGAGGGTGACAGCTATCTGGTCACGGACCTGCTCTCCAATCAGACCTACAGCTGGACCGGGCCGTCGAATTATGTGCGGCTGGACCCCAAGGGCAGCACCGGCTGCCACGTGCTGATGATTCGGAAATAACTTTTTTCCGTTCGGCCAAAAAATCCCCTCCCCATTTATTTGGGAGAGGGGATTTTTTTTATGGGAATTATCCCGCTTATCGGGTTCCGCTGCGCGAAATAAAAATAAATCAGAATTGATTTAATTATATAAAAAATCAGCCCTCCTTCGATACGCAAAGCAAATGTATTTGGGGAGGGCTGATTTATTTCGGGTCAGTGGCTGACAGCGAGTTCAGGTAGATTTTATCGCATTTTCGACGATGAAGAGCGCCTGAAAGGGTTCAAGCTGAATCTCTGACCCCGGAAAATCCACATTCAGCGTGCAGAGGGGGTGTGCAGAGTCAGTGTGCGTGTTTTTCTCTTTTGCGGCGCGCGGGAAGTGGCTGTCCGCCAGAACGTCCCAGTTCCCTTCATTGACAAAGGCCGTCCCGCCGCTCCGGGAGAAGTTGAGGAGCAGGACCGTTCGTCTGCCGTCGATGGCGCGCTCCACGGTCAGAATGCCGTCCTCATCGCGGACCGTGATGTCTCCCATGGGCGGAGCGCCCACCTGACCGGCGGCGAAATGGCGGAACGACCTGCGGACGGCAATCAGCGACCGGTACCAGTCCCAGATTTCCCGCCCCGGCCATTCGTGACGGCGCTCGGGATGAATTTTGGAGCTGAAAAATGAGGCTTTCTCCTGCGGGCCGTGCATGCGGCCGGTCCAGCCCGCCTGCCGAAATTCGCGCCTGCGCCCGTCGGTGACAGCCCGTCCCAGCGCTTCGTCGGGAAAGTCCGTGAAATAGAGAAACGGCGCGCTCTCAGCCCATTCCTCGCCCATGAACAGAAGAGGGACGAAGGGGGAGAGGATGAGCGCCGCTGCGGCCAGTTTGAGTCGGGGCGGCGGCACCAGCGAAGAGAGCCTTTCGCCCAGCGGCCGGTTGCCCGTCTGGTCGTGGTTCTGGAGGAAAGCCACGAAATGGCGCCCGGACAGGCCGTCCGTGGGCGTTCCGTGCGGGCCGTTCCAGAGGTCGGAGTGCTGGCCCGTATAGGTCTGACCGTCGCGGAGCGTCCGGAGCACGTGGTTCAGCGTGCCGTAGTCCGCGTAATAGCCCGCCTTTTCCCCGGTCATCAGCGCGTGGACGGCGTGGTGAAAGTCGTCGCTCCACTGCGAATCGAGCCCATGGCCGCCCTCCTGGACTGGCAGCACAAATTTGCGGTCGTTGAGATGGCTTTCGCCAATGAGCACGGGCGGGAGGGCGCCGGGCCGCGTGGGCCCCGACCGGCGCACGGCCTCGGACAGCTCAGAGAGAATATGAACCGGCGAGTCGTCGCAGACGGCATGCACCGCATCCAGCCGCAGTCCGTCTAGGTGGAACGTCCGCAGCCAGAAGAGGGCGTTCTGGATGATGAAATCCCGCACCGGCCGCTGCCGGTAGTCGATGGCTTTTCCCCAGGGCGTCTTCTGATTCGCGCTGAACCAGGGCCCGAAGCAGGCCTCGTAGCAGCCGGAAGGTCCGAAGTGATTGTACACCACGTCGAGCAGCACGCTGATGCCCAGGGCGTGCGCCGCATCGGTAAAGCGCGCCAGCGCCGCGGGCCCGCCGTAGGTCCTGTGAACGGCAAATGGCTGGACGCCGTCGTAGCCCCAGCCCCGTTCCCCATCGAAAGCGGCGAGCGGCATCAGCTCCACGGCATTGATGCCCAGCTCGGCGAGACGCGGAAGCTCCTCAGAAGCGGCATCCAGCGTTCCCTTCGGCGTGAACGTGCCGACGTGAATCTCCTGAATGACCATGTCTTCGAGCGAAGTGCCCGGAAAGCTGTCGTGGGCAAAGGCGAAGTCGGTGCGGACCAGCTGAGAGCGCTCGTGGACCGTGCCGGGCTGAAAGCGGGAGGCGGGGTCGGGCAGCAGTCGCCCGTCTGGCAGCCTGAACCCGTAGAGCGTCCCCTCAGGGGCCTCGGACGCGGGCAGCCGGAGTGAAAACCAGCCGTCGGCATCGCGCTCCATGGGCAGAGGCGGCCTGTCATCCAGCTCCAGAGCGAGCGACTTCACCAGAGGCGCCCAGACGCAAAATGAAACGCCGTCCCTGTCAGAGACGGCGCCGTGAAGCCGGGGATGTTCGGGACTTTGAGTCGTGGAAATTGCCATCGTGTTCTCCAGAGGTTTCGGCCGGCGCGCGGCATCGGGCTTTCAGGGCCGATGGGCGGGCAGATGCTTTTTGGCGCAGCCGAAGAGCTGTTTTTTGAGGCGGCCAACCCTGGGCCCAACGGCGCACAGGTGAAGCGCGTCCTGCGTGAAGGTGCGGCGGGCCACGTCGAGAAGGTGCGCCGGCGTGACGCGCTCCAGCGCCGCCAGGTTTTCCTCAAAAGTCTCCGGCGGCCGGAACAGCTCCATGGCGCCCAGGCAGTTCACCAGCGTGTTCAGGTCGTCGGCGTGGAAGTCGAGAGCGATGCGGCGCCGCGCCAGAACCCGGTTCAGCTCGTCCTGAGGGACGGGGCGCTGCGTCAGCTCCCGAAGGAGCGCGAGCACGGCATCCACCACGGACAGCACCTTGGCCGGCGTGCAGGAGGCGTCGATGTCGAAGGTCCCGGCGTCGCAGAACAGCTCCATGCCGGCGCGGATCGAGTAGGCCAGCCCGCGGGTCTCAACGATTTCACGCTGCAGGCGCGACGTGATGCTGTCGTCGAGAACGGCGCGAATCATGGCTAGGGCAGGATGGTCGGGATGCGTCTCGGGCGGGCAGGGAAAGCTGATGCACAGGTCCGTCTGGCTCTCGTCGAGGTCCACCAGCTCCAGGTGCGGCCCGGTGGGCAGCAGCACCGGCGCTTCCTCGTCGGGCAGGCATCCCTTCGGCAGGCCGGAAAAACAGGCGCGCGTGAGGTCCAGAACTTCGTCCCGGCGCACGGGCCCGGCGACGCTGACCACGGCCGAGGCACCATTGAAATGCTTCGCGTGGTGGGCCCTCAGGTCGCCCCCGGTCAGCGCTTTCACCGTGTCCGTGGTCCCCGCCACTTTCAGCCCCAGCGGATGGCCGCCATAGACGAGCTTCATCATCAGGTTGCCCGCGTCGATGTCGCGGCCGTCGGAATCCACCTCGTCCATCATCTCTTCGAGGATGATTTCGCGTTCGAGATCGACGCCGGCAAACAGCGGCCGCGTCACCATGTCGCCCAGGACGCGCAGTGCCAGCTCCAGCCGCGTCGGATGAATGGGCGTGTCAAAGGCGCACTGATCCCGCAGGGTCATGCCGTTGAGGCTGCCGCCCGCGTCCTCGACCAGCGCGTTGGCGGCGAGGGAATCCGGGAAGTTTTCGCTGCCCCGAAACAGCACGTGCTCCAGGAAATGGGTCACGCCGTTGGTGGCGGGCGTCTCGTGGCGGGAACCAGCCCGCACGTGAACGGCCGCCAGAGCGCTGTGCAGGTGGGGCGCTTCGATGGTGACGACGCGGAGCCCGTTTTCCAGCGTGTCGCAGTGCCTTTGGAAAATGTTGGACAAGTCGCTCTCGGAAAAAGGGGAAAGAACGGCGCGGAAGGCGTCTCAGCGGCCCGCCTGACGCTGCGCCTGAGCCTGCATGACGGCGATGGCCAGCTGGTCGGCACACGAGGTGGGCTTATTGCCGCAGGTGTTCCCGGCCAGCTTGCCGCTGATTTCATTGGGCAGCCAGCCGTCCACCAGTTTGGAAATGGCCTTCAGGTTTCCGTTGCAGCCTCCGAAAAAGGCGATGTTGCGCACGCGGCCGTCGTCATCGAGGTCGAAATCAATCTGCCGCGCGCAGACGCCCTGCGTTCTGAACTGAAAGTGCATGTGTGGCTCCTTGTGACTGCTGATTTGCTGAATGAATTCGCCGCTTCACCTGCGGCCTGAGGTCACGCGCCAGGTTTTTGTGCCCCAGTCGTAAATGCAGACGTCCGTCAGCCTGTGGCGCTTAATCCACAGCTCGGTTCTGGGACGCAGCGCCTTTCCGACCGCGCTGCCCAGCGTCCAGCCGTTGGGATATTGGCCGGAATAGCCATTGAGGGTGGGCCTGTCCCAGCGGTTGGCGATTTCCCAGCCGGCCAGCTGGTATTCAAAATCATGTCGGAATTTTCGCCTGTTGCCCGAGTCCTCTACGGCAAAGACGGCGCATCCTTCAGGCGGCGCCGTCACTGACTGGAGAACTTCCCGCGCCCAGTCTGCAGACCACCTGGCATAGACGCCGCCCTTCCACGTGCAGGCGAGGACCGCCGCGGCGCAGAGGACCAGCGCGGCGAGGTTCTGAATCAGCGGGCGCGGAATCAGCCTGAGAAACTGGCCGGCGCCGAACGCACAGGTCAGGGCCGCAGGAAACACCAGAAAGACGTGAATGCGGGCGATGGTTCGCAAAGCGTCCATGCCGGGGATGAAGGCGTAGATGAAATGCCACGGGGAGCGTCCGCCGGAGGTTTTGCAGCCGATGAAGGTGGCGATGAGCGTGGCGAGCGCAATCTGGAGAAACAGCGCTTCGCGGCCCGCCTGACGCCCGGCCTCCGCGCCCGCGTCGGCTTCGGACGGATGCAGGAGCGCGGAGATGCGCCGTCTCGAAAGAAGAACCAGCGAGGCCAGAAACAGCGCGGCCGTGGTGGGCAGCCAGCCAATCTGCAGCTCGTGATGCCCGCCCAGATTCGCCGCGCTGCGAATCCAGCCGAACATGAGGTTGGCGCCTCCGACGTTGAAGAGCTGCGGCACGGTCGGCGTGTGGAAAGTCACAAGGGCCCACGAACGCCCGCCAAAGCTGCTCCGGGCAGGAAGTTCCAGCGCCACAAAAGGCGCCAGCAGCAGGGCGGACAGCGCGGCAAAGGCCAGCGTTTCCAGCAGGCGCTTTTTGGGATGCAGAAAGAGGAGCGCACGCCCTCCTCGTGAACGGCATCGGCGCAGTGAGGCGCAGACGGTCAGGTCGAGAGCAGCGAGGAGTGCCAGAAAGAGGGCCGCGAAGCAGGCGATGTAAAAGGACGTGTACACAAGCAGGGCCATCAGGCCGACGGCGGCGCATCCGGCGGACACACGGCATCCTCGCTTCGCGTCATCCATGTTTCGAAAGAAGGCGAGGAGCGCCATGGCGATGAAGGGCAGGAAGGCGCAGGCGTAGAGCTGGGTGTGGCACGAGGGGACAATCATCTGGGAGGAGCCCGCGAGTACGGCACCTATGAAGGCCGCGGCGCATCTCAGCTCAAAGCCCTTCCGCAGCAGGAAGAACGTCCCCAGTGCGCCCGCGGCGTGGAGGCCAATCAGCGTGCTCTTGTAGGCCGTGTAAGGGTCCATCCCCATGAGGCGGAACAGGGCGTGGGGCAGTCCGAAGCCCAGAAGCAGGTCTGACCAGGCCAGCGCGCTCGTCTCCGGCCAGAAAATGGGGAGAGAGAAGAAGCCCTCTTTGCCCAGAAGCCAGCGGTACCAGTGCTCCGCCACGAGGAGGCAGAAGTGCCCGTCGCCGGTGTCGCCCAGGAGCAGCGAATTGCCCAGGATGTTGCGGAAGTAAAAAGCCTCCGCCGCAAGGACGAGGAGCACGGAGAGGGGGGCAAGGCAGTGCGTCAGGCGGCCGGCGGCGCAGTCGTTGGGTGAGGGCATAAGTTTTTTCCGGATGGCCCTTGCTGCCGTCGGAACAGGCTCCGGCCGTACAGGCAAATGGGGCGCGGCCGCATGGGTAGGGCAAACGCCGCCGTCAAGTCCCTCTGTGGAAGCTGAGGCCGTCCAGACGGAAGCTGAGAGGACGGTCGTCGCGCACGCGGATGCCGTTCAGTGCATGGGAAACGTCTTCGAGGCTTTTGAAAAAAGTCCCCGGCCTCAGGTGTCGGCAGGCGGTTTTCAGCGCATCGCTGTACAGGTCGATGGGCCGCCAGATGCGGGAGGAAGCCAGCGTCACTGTTCGGGAGTCGTGGGTGACGACAAAGGAAAAGGACGCATCGCCCGCAGCCCTCTCGCCGGAAGTCCACAGCGTCCGTCCCCGGACGTCGAGGGCAGTCACCGCCATGGGGACGGGCAGATGGAGCTTCACGTCGCAGCGGCAGCCGCCGAATCGCTCCAGAAAGAGCGATGAACCTTCTGCGCCCCAGCGAAAGGCGCGGCCCTCGGACTTCTCGCAGGGATGGAAACCCCGAAACAGCACACCGTCCGCGAGGTCTGCCGTCTCGTCTTCGATGCGGACGTTCGCGAGCAGCCTGTCCCAGTGCGGGTCGAACCCCTGCCAGACGTCATTCGGGCCGCCGTCGTTCGAATCGTAGATGCGAAACATCCGCGCGTTGGGGGCGCGGAGCGGAATCTCCTGCATCTCGAAGAGCTTCGAGTGAGTGACCGCGAGAAGATGTGCCTTTGGGCCGTATTTCCTCGCGATGACGGCCGCGAGGCGCTCCGCATCGGGCACGGACAGGTTGGTGCGGACGAAGAGGAGGGGCAGATTTTTGCCCTGAAGGCCGAGGAGCCTGCGGATTCTGCGGCGGACGGTCTCCAGGACGGCGCCGTACGAGTCAGCGAGCGGCACATCGAGCGGGAAGATGTGCTGGTGAACCATGCCGTAGCGCGTGTCGGTGACTTTTCGGTGGGCTGTCACGGTGTGCGGGTCTTCCTTGAGGTTTTCCCAGAGCATCCAGTCGGCGAGGTCGTTCTCAAACGACTCGATGAACTTCGCGTCGTCGTAGCAGGAGAACAGCCAGTCGTAGGGAAAGGAATCCTGCCTCAGGTGCAGCCGGTTGAGCTGGTTGGCCACCTGACAGCTGCCGCCCAGTGAGATGACCTTGTGGAAAACGGTCGGGGCAGCACAGACGGCGGGAAGAGCTTTTTTCTCAAGTGTCGGTGAGTCCATCTCGGCCACCTCTGAATTTTTCATTGAGGAAAACTTCCAATTCCAAATGGGCCGGGCGCGGCGTCAGCGGGCGGCATTGGGG
>DBXV01000005.1:0-38509 GCA_002309695.1 Myxococcales bacterium UBA1203
CCTTTGGCGCGGCCTGCCGCTGCGGCGGCACCGACTGTTCCTGCGATGCGCTGGACGAGAAGGCGCGCATGGCCTGCGCGATTGGCACCTGCGACAGCAGCCGATGCGTCTCCAGCGACTACTGCGCCTTCGGCGAAGTCTGCACTGGCGGCTCAGAGGCCGGCGGAAGCGGAACTTCGTGCGAGAGCGACTACGACGTGTCGTCCCGTCCCTACTGCGATGCCTGCACCTCGGGCGTCGCGGGCGGCCAGACCTGCGGCCGGGGACCGAATTTCTGCCTGTACAGCACCTATACCGGCACCCAGTTCTGCGGCGCGGACTGCAGCGGCGGCCAGGCCTGCCCCAACGGCTTTGCCTGCAATGACGTGATTGTCGTCTGGATGCGCACGCTCTGTTCAGACGCCTCCGACTGCCGAAAGCCGGAAAACATCAGCTCTGTTCCCTGCGCTTCGGACACCGACTGCCCCAACAGCGCCCGGTGCGATACCGCGAGCGGCTTCTGCTACGGCGCCTGCATTCGCCACGAGGGAAGCAGTCAGAGTTTCTGCGCCTGCGTTGAGGATGACGACTGCGCCCAGGACTCCTGCGACCCCGTGACGCGGACCTGCACCACCACCCGCCAGCCCTGCGATCCGGCACTGGATAACTGCCCCAAGATTCGCTGCGTGGACTTCGGAAACAAGGGCGGCTGTCTCATCGGCAAAAACTGCGCTCCCGAAGAGGGGCTGACCTGCGAGGACATGGACATTGCCCGCTAGCGCGCACCCTTCCGGCTGGGCATTTGGGAGATTTTGAGATGAGTGATTTCAGTGATTTCGAGAATGACGGCGGGAAGGACAAAGACGCGCCGCAGCCGGAGGGCGGACAGAAGGAATCCAAGGAGCCTGAGAGCAACATTTTCCGGTTGAGGTATCACAAGGGACCCATGACCCGCGGGGACTGGCTGTGGGTGATTGGCCAGTTCGCCACTCCTGCAATTGTGCTCGTTGTGATTTTGGGTCTGAAAAGCGGCCTCAACCGTGCCCTCAACATGATGCGGATATTTTTCTTCATCAGCATCGGCATCGCGGGCGTCTTCGGGATCTACTTCCTGCTCAAGGGGATTGTTCTCGGACTCATCTGGCTCTGCCGCCGGCTGCTGGGTTCCGCGAAGAAGAAGGAGAAAGAGCCCGAAGATCAGGCGGCGCTTCCGGAGAACAGCGCGCTGCTGCCGGAATATCGCGTCGATTTTGATCGGGACGGCAGGGACGTTTTTGACAGAGAGAACGCCGAGTTTGAGGCCGGACGCCGCGCCTCAGAGTGGGAGCGCGAACGGAACTGAATGAATCAGCCGCCCGAACGGCAAAGAGCAGGGGAGAGATTCATGGCGCCGGAGAAGTTCGAGGAGATTCCTGAGGTTTTGAAGCAGTGGCTGGTGCGCTTTCTCGACTGGGAGGAAGCCAATGAGGGGCGGACGTCCGGGCGGCATCGGCTGATGGCGAGTTGTCTGGCCACGGCCCTCCTCATGGACGTTCTGATGCGCCTCTTGGAGCGGCGCGGGCTTTTGGCTGTCGAGAAAAACCGCTGTGAAATTCTCGGGCTTCATCAGCGCGTCTGCCTCTGGCGCCGGTCGGAGGCCGTCCAGAGCGCGGCAGCGCGGGAAAATTTCAGAAGTTCCATGGACGGTGAAACGGCGAAGGCGGCAGCGCTTTTGGCGGCAGAGCTTCTGGGGCTTCTGGATCGATCCGCGGCACTGGTTCAGGGTGCCGGAAACGAGCTGGACTTCATCTGGTTTCGCCATGCGGCGGGGAACGTCATGGGAGATTGCTGCGACGTTCTGAACGAGATCCAAAGTGGTCATCCGGAGCTGACACTGGAAAAAATTCAGCGCCTTCTGGACGAGCGAAGGGAGAATCCATGACGCGCCATGATTCGCCGAACGGCCAAAAGGCCGAGACCGGGAAAAAGCGGCGGCGGCATCTGCGGCTGAGCTGGGATGAAGCCATCCGCGCGTGGGGCGGCTGGCTGGAGCGCTTTCTCGACTGGGAAGACGCCGCCCGCGGACGAACGAGCCATCGCCATCAAAGGGCCGCGAACCTCCTGGCGGACGCCGTGCTGCACGATGTCTGGATGCGGCTCTTGGAGCGGCGCGGGCTTCTGGACGATGCGGAGACGCGCCGAAGATTTTTCGAGCTGCGGCAGAGAATTCGGGTCGAAGAAGCGGCGTCTCTCCGCGCCCATGAGGAGGAGAGTGAGGCTGAATTTCCCCGCGGTGCCGAAGTCATGGACGAGGCGACGGCGCGCGAGGCGGCGCTTCTTGCTTTTGAGGCCCATCCGATTGTGGCTGGTCTCATCAGCGGTGCCGTCGCTGCCGAAGACGGCGTCCGCGGGCTGGATACGCCGTGGATATGCGACGCCGGCGGTGATGTGAGCTTCTACCTCTGGGGTGTGATTTCAGAATCAGAGGCTTCTCTGGGTGAGCTGAAGCCCGGCTGGCTGAGCGACAATCTGGATGACCGCTTTTGGGAAGAAGCCGGAAAATCGGATTGGGAAGAGGCTTTCCCAGCAGCGTTACGCCAGAGTTCTTCGCCCGGGGCCTGCCCGCCGCCCGAGGCGCGCAGGATCGCTGCCGAAATGGCGTCCTTTCTTGGACGTCTCCTCTCCTGGGCGGAGCCTTTGAAGGAGCGGAAGCTTGGGCACGTGGGAACGTGCATGGAGCTTTTGTCCAGCAAGCTGACGCGCCTTGTGCTGACGCGGCTGATGGAGCGCTGGGGGCTTCTGGACGATGCGGAGTCGCACCGTGAAATCATGGCGCTGACTGAGCGCGAGCGTGCTGCCTGGCCCCGGTTCTCTTTCAGAGCGGACGATGAACTGAAGGAGGAACCTCTGGACTTTGAGACCGCGCAGGCTGCTGCCCGGCTGGCGGCCGAGGCCATGGACGTTTTGGAGAAAGCCGAAACCGTGGTGAGCTCTGCTGGAAACGCGCTGGACTGCCTCTGGTTCCGTCGGTCGGCGGGAAACGCCATGAATCTCTGCCGCACCATTTTGAAAGACGTGCGCGCGGTTCACGCAAACGCGGTTCCCGAAGACATTGGCGGACGGCGCGTCTGGGAAGCGGAGTGAGGCGAATCTGCCCGGGGGCCCCTCGCTTGAACCTTTGGCGGAAATCCCTATGAGGCCCGCCCGTTTCTGTCCCGGCATTGGCGGTTTCGCCCCGGAGACGGCTGATTTTGTGCGGATTTTCAATCGGCGGCGGCCCGGAGCTTTGTTCTCCCCAAGCCGCCGCTTTCATTCGGAAGGAAGCGTTCCCGCAAGGCCCTGTGAACGGGCAGGAACGTCTCCTTTTTGTCAGGTGCAGCCATGGAAAAACTTAATTCCCTCAAGAACTTCACCCGCCGCAGAGGCCCCGTCGTCCTCGTCATCATGGACGGCGTCGGCTTCGGCAAATACGAGGATGGCGACGCCGTGAAGGCCGCCGTCAAGCCCACGCTGGACGCGCTTCTCGCCTCTGCCCCCAACTGCCGCCTCAAGGCCCACGGCAAGGCGGTGGGCCTGCCCAGCGACGCCGACATGGGCAACTCCGAAGTCGGCCACAACGCCATGGGCGCGGGCCGCGTCTTCGATCAGGGCGCATCGCTCGTGAGCAAGTCCATCTCCTCGGGCGCCATGTTCGAAGGAAAGGCGTGGAAGGAAATCGAGGGAAATGTTCTCAAGAGCGGCGGCGCGCTTCACTTCCTGGGGCTGTTCTCCGACGGCAACGTCCACAGCCACATCGACCACCTCAAAGCCATGATTCAGCGTGCAGCAGATGACGGCGTGAAGAAGATTCGCGTCCACACGCTGCTGGACGGCCGCGACGTGGGCGAGACCAGCGCTCTCGATTACGTGATTCCCTTCGAGGCATTTCTCGCGGACATCCGTTCGAAAGGCTGCGACGCCAGAATCGCCTCGGGCGGCGGCCGCATGTTCATCACCATGGATCGCTACAATGCCAATTGGGCCATGGTGGAGCGCGGCTGGAAGACCCACGTCCTGGGCGAGGGGCGCCAGTTTAAGAGCGCTCAGGAGGCCATTGAGACCCTGCGGGCCGAGACGCACGCGATTGACCAGGATCTGGGCGCCTTCGTCATCGCCGAAAACGGCAGGCCCGTGGGCACCATCGAGGACGGCGACAGCGTGGTCTATTTCAACTTCCGGGGCGACCGCTCTCTGGAAATCACCGCCGCCTTTGAGGGCGGGGCGGACTTCGACAAGTTCGACCGCGTGAGAGTCCCCCGCGTCACCTACGCCGGCATGATGGAATACGACGGCGACCTGCACGTGCCGAAGCGCTTCCTGGTCAATCCCCCCGCGATTGACCGAACGCTGGGCGAATACCTCTGCGCCTCCGGCATCCGCACGCTCGCCGTCTCCGAGACGCAGAAGTTCGGCCACGTGACCTACTTCTTCAACGGCAACAAGTCCGGGAAGATTGACGACGCACTCGAGGACTACGTGGAGATTCCCTCTGACGTGGTGCCCTTCGAGCAGCGGCCCTGGATGAAGGGTGCGGAAATCGCCGATTGCGTCATCGGCGGCATCGAGAGCGGCAAGTTCGATTTCATCCGCTGCAACTTCCCCAACGGCGACATGGTGGGCCACACCGGCTCTTTCGTGGCCGCCCGCATGGCCGTTGAAGCTGTGGATCTCTGCCTCGCCCGCATCAAAACCGCCGTGGACAAGGCGGGCGGCGTGCTCATCGTCACCGCCGATCACGGGAACGCCGACGACATGTATGAGCACAACAAGAAGGACGGGAAGGTCACGGTCGTCGACGGCGTGAAGAAGGTGAAGACCTCGCACTCGCTGAATCCCGTTCCCTGCATCGTCTATGACCCCGAGGGGCACGGCGAATACGAGAGCGCTCTCAACGAGGGACTGGGCATCAGCTCCATCGCTGCCACCGTCATGAACCTCCTGGGCTTTGAAGCTCCCGCCGATTACGACCGGAGCGTCCTCACGATGAAGTGACGCCGACAGGCATGTTGAAAAACTGGCCGCCGCAGGGAGAGCCTCCCCGGCGGCCTTTTTTTGATAGCCACCTCTGAAATTCGTTTTTCAGAGAAAATTTTTCCAAATTTCCCTGAGCGGCAGCGGGCGATTCTTGATGAAGGCGCTCACGGGAGGACGGCGGGGCAGATGCTGAATTTGAAAGACAAGCTGGTGGCGGCAGGGCTCGTGAAGAAGGACCACATTCCCGGAGAGACGAATGAACAGCGCTCGCGGCGTCTGTCGAAGGAGCTCCAGGAAAAGCGGCTGAAGGTGAAAGCCCTGGTGCAGCCGGCGGCGCTGGAGACGAAGCTGGGCGAGCACACCTTTTTTTTCACCACGCGCTCTCGAAAGATGCGGCGTCTGTGCATCGAGGACGAGATTCGGGCCGGGCTTGAAAAGGGCGATTTGGCCGTTGTCGAATACCCGGACAAACCTGATTTCCCCTGGGCGGTGGTCCCTCGGCAGACAGCGGAAAAGGTTCTGAAAGCCGACCGGAACGCCGTCCGTTTTTATGTCCGGAGCAAAGGCGAGGTCATCGGCGCGTCCGCAGAGAGCTGTCCAGCGGAAGAAGAGAACGATTCTGAGCGGCCGTGAAGTCTGCCTGTCTTCGAATGGCATTTTTGAGGCGGCAGCAGCTGGTTCCTCACTCACATCGACATCGAACGGAGGCCCAAAATGAGGCGGCATCTTTTGACGGGCTTGATGGCAGCAGCGCTTGCGGCCGCAGGGTGCGGCGAATCTCTTCCCGGCGGCGGTGGCGGCGGAGGCGGCAGCGGATGCACACCTTCCAGCGGCAGTCAGCTGGCCTCTCTGGCCTTCACGGAGGCGTCCGTGTCCATGGCTCCCGGTGCCAGGGTCCCGATTCGAGTGAATGCCGTTTACACCGACGGATGTGTGACCGACGTGACCAACGCCGTTTACCTGAGCGTGGATACAGCGAGCGTGGCCAGAATCGGACGGGACATGCACTTCGACGGCTCGGCGGCGCGCTGGCTGGAAGGCATCAGCACCGGCACTGCGTCACTGGTGGCCAGCACGCAGAAAAATGCCGCGGGAGTTGTCTCCAGCCCGATGGCCGTCACCGTGAAGGAGTGCTCCGGTGAGAACACGCCCATCAGCAGCCTGTACGCGATGCCGTCCATGATTCAGGTGGCAAAGGGCGCCTCTGAGCGCATCCGCGTGTTTGCCGTCTGGGAGTCCGGTTGTGCCTTTGATGCCACGTCCCGAATCTATCTGACCGTTGCCGATGAATCCGTCGCCCGAATTGACGCCATGACGACAGCTGTCGGCGGCCGCCAGGTGACGGGCCTGTCCGAAGGGACCACCACCGTCGTTGCCAGCGTCAAGTCGGGCGGTGAAGGAATGCGGGCTCCCGAGGTGGCAGTGCGCGTCGTTCCAGAGGGCCAAACGCCCGGCGGCGGTGAAACTGATCCCGAAACGCCTG
This sequence comes from Myxococcales bacterium UBA1203, assembly GCA_002309695.1. Lineage (GTDB taxonomy): Bacteria > Myxococcota > Myxococcia > Myxococcales > UBA5297 > UBA1203. Next base: position 6,455 of record DBXV01000005.1, read on the forward strand.
TGACGCCTCCCGACCCTGGCCCTGGTCCTGACCCCGATCCGGATCCGCAGACGGTGACGCTCAAGTCTCTGACCATCTATCCGGAAGACCTCTCGCTGAGCCCCGTGGACCGGATGCCCATCACCGTGGTGGCCTCGTGGAGCGACGGAACGACGCGGGATGTGACGAAAGAGGCCTCGCTCGCGTCGTCGAATCCGGCCGCCGGCAAAGTGGTCAATGCCGTCCTGGCGGTGGACCCGGCCACGGTTTACGTGGAGGCCGTGGCCAATGGGACGACGGAAATCACGGCCACCTGGTCGGACGGGAAAGAGAGCGCTTCCGGCAGCCGAACGATGACTGTCTCGCCCCGCACCACCGAGACGCGCACCATCTGGGTCTCGCGCTGGAACCTCGGCAGCAGCGAGTCGGCGATTCGCAGCAACATCCAGAAGTTCGCCCGGAGCGGCTTCAACGCCGTCTATTTCCAGGTCATGGGCGACGGCACTGCCTACTACGCGTCGAACATCATTCCCGTGAAGAGCAGCTCCCTCGACAGCCTGGGCGTCGCCGTCGATGAGGCCCACAAGCAGGGGATTCAGCTGCACGCCTACATCAACGCGCTCGTGGCGCCCAAGACCGTCCCCACCTCGGGCAAGCACATCCTCGTCTCTCACCCCGAATACGTCTGCCTCGATGCCAGCGGGAACGTCATTTCAGACGACGGCTACACGTGGGTGGCGGCTGAGGACGGCTACATCGACTACTACAAGAAGGTCGTGAAGGAGATTCTGGACAACTACGACGTGGACGGCATCCACGTGGACCGCATCCGCTCGCCCAACAAAAATTCCTGCCACACGGCGAAGCTGGACGCCCTTTACGAGCAGGAAAAGGCGGCGGGGACGGTGTCCAACTGGCAGGAGTTTTACACGGGCCGCGTGACCAAGCTCGCTCAGGCCATCTACGAGACAGTGGTGACGAACAAGCCGTCCGCCCTCGTCTCCTTTGCCGTGTGGGGCATCTACAAGAAGCTCAGCGGCTGCTCCACCAGCCAGGGCGTCGATTACAATCAGGACACGGTGGCCTGGATGAGGATGGGCATCGCCGACGCCATCTCGCCCATGACCTACTGGAATTTCGGCGCTTACAGCGGCTGTGCTGACTGGGGAAAGCACGCCGACTTCTTCAAGGCGAACTCCTATGGGCGGCAGGTCATCATGGGCATGCACGCTCAGGATTCGAGCGCGGTGGACGTGAGCAAAATCACGAAGCGCATCCAGTATGCCCGCGACGCCGACCTGGCCGGCACCGCCATCTTCGCCAGCAATTACTTCTCGGACGACAACTGGAGCGCCATTAAGAGCGGGCCCTACGCTGCCCCGGCAGATCCCACGCCCATCGTCCACCGCTGAAACGTCTTCATTTCACTGAGACCGCAGCCCCTCCTTCCCCTTGAGAGGCGGCTGCGGGCCTGCCCCCTCCGCCGCTTCGGCCGAGGGGGCTTTTTGTTGGTCCGGGACTGAATCCGCAGGCCTGTTCCGGCCGCAGAAATCCCTCTGTCTTGGCTATTTACGCGGCAGCTTTTTTCGACTAGGGGCGCCGCCCTCTTTTGACGTGCCTAACAAGGCGGCGCGGCGCCCAAATCGGACTGTTGCTCAGTGCCCCTTCGATGGACGCGCTCCCGCCTTCCGGCGCTTGTGTCCGGAAGGGAATGCTGCCGCGCTCATCAGCCAGCCCACGCAGGCAAGGGGCTCGCGCCGCATTTCGGAGGATACAGCCAGGATGACCCTCAAATTGCCCATCTACTTCGACAATCACGCGACGACGCCCATGGACCCCCGGGTCCTTGAGGAGATGCTGCCCTACTTCACGGAGAAGTTCGGCAACGCCGCCAGCAACTCCCACTCGTTCGGCTGGGAGGCAAAGGACGCGGTGGAGCAGTCCAGGGAAAAGGTGGCGGCCCTCATCGGCGCGGAGGCGAAGAACATCGTCTGGACGAGCGGCGCCACCGAGGCGACGAACCTGGCCATAAAGGGCGCGGCGGAGAGCTATCGGGCGAAGGGCGACCACATCATCACCCAGGCGACCGAGCACAAGGCCACGCTGGACACCTGCAGGCATCTGGAAAAGCAGGGGTTCAAAGTCACGGTTCTGCCCGTGGACGGCGAGGGCAGGGTGAACCCCGACGATGTGAAGGCGGCCATCACGGACAGGACGCTGCTCGTCTCCGTCATGCTGGCCAACAACGAGGTGGGGACGATTCAGCCCGTCTCGGAAATTGGGCACATCTGCCGGGAGCGGGGCGTTCTGTTCCACTGCGACGCGGTTCAGGGCGCGGGCAAAATTCCCTTCGACGTGAACGAGGCCTGCGTCGATCTGGCTTCGCTCTCTGCCCACAAAATTTACGGGCCCAAGGGCGTGGGTGCCCTCTACGTGCGCCGGGATAAGCCCCGGGTTGTCCTGACGGCCCAGATGGACGGCGGCGGGCACGAGCAGAAGATGCGCTCCGGGACGCTGAATGTTCCCGGCATCGTCGGCTTCGGGAAGGCCTGTGAGCTGTGCCGGGCCGAAATGGCCGGCGAGGCTGTCCGGCTGGCCGCCATGCGCGACTACATGGAGTCGGTATTTTTGAAGGAAATCGAATTCGCCCACGTCAACGGCTGCCGTGCGCATCGGCTCCCCGGCAACCTGAACATCTCCTTCCCGTATGTGGAGGGAGAATCGATCATGATTTCCATGAAGGACGTGGCGGTCAGCTCCGGCAGCGCCTGCACCTCCGCTTCGCTCCAGCCTTCCTATGTACTCAAGGCGATGGGGCTGCCCGACGAGCTGGCGCACACGTCGATTCGCTTCGGCCTGGGCCGCTTCAACACCATGGAAGAAGCGGAATACGTGGCGAAGCTGGCGGTCGAAAAGATCGCCGCCCTCCGGGAGCTGAGCCCTCTCTATGAGATGGCCAAGGAGGGCATCGACCTTTCCAAAATTCAGTGGAACCCGGTGGACGACTAGGACCGGCGCCGAGGAAACGGACGGGACTGAGGAGAACGAGATGCCTGCTTACAGTGACAAGGTCATTGACCACACAGAGAACCCCCGAAACGTGGGGACTCTGGACAAGAACGACCCCAGCGTGGGCACGGGGCTCGTCGGCGCGCCGGCCTGCGGCGACGTGATGCGCCTGCAGCTCAAAATCAGCGACGACGGCGTCATCGAGGACGCGCGCTTCAAGACGTTCGGCTGCGGCTCCGCCATCGCCTCCAGCTCGCTCGTCACCGAGTGGGTGAAGGGCAAGAGCGTCGATGACGCCCTGAAAATCTCCAACAAGGCCATCGCCGAGGAGCTCGCGCTGCCGCCTGTGAAGCTCCACTGCTCGGTTCTGGCCGAGGACGCCATCAAGGCCGCAGTCGAGGACTTCCGGAAGAAGCAGGCGGCGCGTCGGGCGAAGGAAAAGGCAAAGGAAGAGACCGCGGCGGAGCGGCAGGGCGACAAGTAGCGGGACGCTTTCGGTCCTGGTCATCGGCATTGTTTCAGCCGGAAGGTTTTTCAGATGGTCTGTCAGAACCCCAAGAATCCTCAGCCCGTGATTCCGCAGCCCAGGGAAATTCACTGGGCGGCGACGGCCGCGGAGACGGTCAGCACCACCGGCCCCAGCGCGGGAAAGCCCTGCGAGGCCGGCGTCAGCGGCATCACGATTTCCGATGCGGCCTATGAGCGCCTCAGGCGCCTGCTGGATTCGCGTCCGTCTAGGGAAGAGGGACTTCGGGTCGCCGTTCAGGGCGGCGGCTGCGCCGGCATGGCCTACAAGCTGACGTGGGATGCGGCGCCGCGCGACAAGGACCGGATTTTTGCCCGTGGCGAGGTCCGCGTCTTCGTGGACCCGAAGAGCTACCTGTTCCTCGTCGGCTCCATGATTGATTACGAGGAGGAGCTTCTTCAGTCGGGCTTCAAAATTACGAATCCCCGTGCACGGGCCACCTGCGGCTGCGGCGAAAGTTTTTCCGTCTGACGTCTGCCTGGCGGGACTGCCCCACAAGAGGGCTTCAAAGACACCTCCCGCCGGTGCGCTTCACCGGCTCCTCATTCCCCTTCGTCCCTTCTGAAAAAGGGCGGAGGGGATTTTTTCTGAAAAGGACATCGTCATGGCGTGTGACCAGTGCGCTTCGGCCTCCGGTCCTTTTTGCGGCGGCTGCGGGGCGCTTCTGCCTCTGCCTGCCGGAATTTCTCCCTTTGCTGTCTTCGGCCTGCCCGAGAAGTTCAGCGTGAATCAGGAGGCGCTGGAGACGCGGCGCCGGGACCTGAGCCGAGCTCTGCATCCCGACCGCTTTGTCCGTGCTTCGCCCGCCGAAAAGCGCCGCGCGCTGGAATGGACTACGGCGCTCAACGACGCCTTCCGCGTCCTCATGTCGCCCGAAGAGCGGGCTGACTTTCTCCTCAGGCGGCACGGCGTGGATTTGGCCGCGGAGTCCGGCGAGGCGGCCATGCGGCGCCTGTCCCCTGAGTTTCTGGAGGGCGCGCTCGAGGAGCGTGAGGCGCTGTTTGAGGCGCAGGCTGAGGACGACCACGAGGCGGCTGAGGCGCTGGCCGGAAAAATTCGCGCCCGGATGGAGGACAGCCGACGTCAGCTCGAATCAGCTTTTGCCCGGCTGGAGTCGCAGCCATCGGATGAAGCCCTGGATGAGGCTGCGGCCTGCCTGGCGCATCTGCGCTACGACGCCCGATTTCTTGAGGAGTCGGACCGCTTCGAGATGGAAGGACTGGACTGAGCTGAGCCGGCGTCCCGCTAACGTCCGTAGATGACCGATTCCTGCCGGAAGAGGCTGACGGATTTGGCCAGCGCCAGTGCCGTGTAGGCGATGCTCGTGGCCCAGAGGATGGCGATGGACGCGCCTGAAACGGGATTGAGCTTGAGGACGTCCAGCACCAGCGACTGATGTCCCAGAACGGGCACGGCGCTCATCCAGACGGCCGAGTCGAAGGGGCTGAAGACGACGATCATGGCGGGGACGGTGGGGATGAGGCTGAAGAAGCTGAGCCAGGTCTGGGCCTCCTTGAACGACCTGGCGAAGGTGGCCACCACCAGTTCCAGCGCTGCACCGACGAATGTCAGCGGCGTCAGCACGGCCAGCAGCTGCAGGGTTCTGGGAACGTTGAGCGTGAACGGGATGCCCAGTTCCTCCAGAGGCGACACCCTCAGCGCCACAGCGAAGAGCGCCAGGCAGAGGACCGTGACGGCCAGCGACGCGATGACTGCGGCCCCCCATTTGCCGAAGGTGATGGCCGCCCGGGGAACGGAGGTCAGAAGAAGCGGTTCGAGAGAACCCCGCTCCCGCTCGCCCGCGGTCATGTCGATGACCAGGTTCATGCCGCCGATGAAAGCCGCCATCATCAGAAACAGGGGAATCATGGTCAGCATCTGCGCAGCCCTCTGAGCGGGCGTGGCCACGTCGAGAACGTCCATGCGTACGGGCTGCGCCAGCGAGGGATCGACGCCGCGGGCCAGCAGGCGGAGCGTGCCGATGCGCCCAGACCAGGCGGCGAGCGTCCTCTGCACGCGCTGAACGTCTTTGGCCGCCGAGTTGACCGACCTGTCCATGACGACCGTCAGGTCCGCCGGCCTGCCCTGCCTGAGCTTCTCGCCGAAGCTGTCATCGACGATGAGCCCCACTTTTGCCTTGCCGCTTTTGACAGCCGCTTCCGGACTTTCCGTGACGGGCATCACGGTGATGCCCTCGCCCGCGAGATAGGTCATCAGCGACGGCGCGTTTTGGGCGCCCTGAACCGGAATTTTCAGCGGCTTTTCCTGAATCCAGCTGGCCATGACGAACATGAGCACGGCGAAGAAGAGCGGGCCGCTGACCGGCAGCACCAGAGCGGCTGCCATGGAACGAATGTCGCGCAGGTGGCCAATGAGTTCCTTGCGGAGGATGACGAGCGCGGAAGAGAGCTTCATCTGGCGCCTTCCTTGTCAGAAGCGGGAACATCGGCGGAGGAAGCCGATGGCGAAGATTCGGGCGGGAGCGCTGACGCGCCTGAGGGAGATTCGGCCTGAGACGCCTGTTCTTCCGGCGGACGGTGCTTCCAGCGGTCGTGAAACCAGGGCCAGGCGCAGGGCTCCGTGCGGATGGTCGCTTCGACGCTGTCGGTGAGCCGCTGGAGCAGCACCTGGGCATCCGCCTCGCGATCGCCCGTGCCGGGCACCTCAATGCGCTCCACAGTGATGATGTGTCCGCCCCCGGGCTTTCGATGAATGAACGCCGTGATGACGGCGCACCCGGTTTCCAGAGCGAGGTCGGCGATGCCGCTGGGCGTGAAGGCCTGCCTGCCGAAGAAGTTCACAAACCGGCCGTGCCCTTTGGTGTCCTGATCGATGAGCATCCCAATCGGCTCACCCCGATGGATGGCGTCTTTGATGGCCTGAAAGGCGGCGCCCTTGGGCCCCTGGCCGCGCCAGATCATCTTGTAGCCGCCGTTGCGCCGAAGCCGGTCGATGAAGGCCGTCATGTGCGGGTCGCTGGAAACTTTTGCCACGACGCTGGACGGATAGCCGATGAGACCGAGCCGGCGTGCCATCAGCTCAAAATTGCCCACGTGTCCGGTGGCGAGAAGGACGCCGCGTCCCTCCTGAATGGAGCCCTCGTAAATCTGCCGGTCCTTTTCGGGGAGCTCCACGTAATCGTTGATGCGGGGCGTGATCTTGTCGATGCAGCAGACCTCTCCGATGAAGTTTCCGAAGTGGCGGAACATGTCCTGGACGATGCGGAGCCGTTCGGCCTCCGTCAGCTCGGGAAAGGCGATGGCGAGATGGGCGAGCGCCTTTTTTCGGAGCGGGGGAATCAGACAGCCGATGCCGCACAGGCCGCGTCCCAGCGCCATGGCCACAGAGAGGGGGAGCATGCTGGCGGCGCCGTAGAGGACGCGCAGGAGGCAGTAACGAAGGAAGCGCTTCACGCGCTTGTGGAGAGGGACTGGCTTGATGGTCGTCTGCATGGCGTCTGAGTCGGAGCGCGCTGTTGTTGGCGGGGAGAAAAAGGCGCGCCGCTTTGCCATGGCTGCGGACAGCGGGGAAGGCACCGATTCCGGTTCAGAGCCGCCGGAACTGTTTGGGACACACTGGGTGAGGAAACGTGTTTTGCGCCTTGCGCTGGCCCGAGGAACGTTGGCAGGGGAGGCGCCATGAAAACGCTCATTTCCCTCATGGCAGTTGCAGGCATGGCAGTTCCCGGTTCGGATTTTTCCCGCCAGCTTCATTCGATGGCTGCTGCGGTGACCGACGGGCCGACGTCCTCGGACGAGCTTATTGACAACATCAGCGTCGTGGCGCCGCTCCTCATCGTCGGCATCGTGCTCATCATCGCTTTCTCCATTTACTCCGCGGTCAGCGACAAGACGGTTCAGGGCGCCAAGCGCACCGAGTGCAAAGGCGAAATTATGATCGCCATGCGCAAGCAGGTGACTGGGCTGTCGCTGTCGGAGCTCGCAAAGCTGCTTCGGCTGAGCGAGGCGCAGACGCTGGAGATTCTGGAGGAGATGAAGAAGGACAATCAGGTTTACACGACCGAACACCGCGGCCGTGAAGTCTGGTGCCTGAGGGGCATCGGCGAGGGCTTCCTCTATACGAAGTGAGGCCAGCCGATTCCCGCGGCGGGGNNGACGAGAGGTCAGCTGCCGCCGCCGTGAGGTTCGTCCTGCCTTTGTCTGCCGCGCCAGACGCATCTGATGAAGACGGCAGTCAGGCAGGCGGAGGCCAGTGCCGCAGCGATGGACGGCCAGTTTTCCGCGCCCGAAGTCCAGCGCATCCAGCTCAAGGGCGCGCCGGCCTGCTCCGTTGCCAGGAGGACGAGTGCCGTGAGGTTGTGCGCGGCGTGCGCGGCGGCGGCGGGCCAGATGGATTTTGAGCCCACAGCCAGAAGGCCGAAGACGATGCCCATCTCCGCGAGAGCTGCCAGCGAGGCGAGCTCGAAATGCAGAAGGGCAAAAATCAGCGCCGTCAGAACGACCCCTGGAATCCTGCAAAACCGGGCGCAGAGAAGCGGCTGAACAGTCCCGCGAAGCGCCAGTTCTTCGGCGAGCGGTGCGGCGGCGGCCACGGTCAGCACCAGAGCCGCCAGCTCGAAGCGGGGAATTTCTGTGAACAGCGCGGCGGCATTTTGAGGCGCAAGGCCGAGCAGCTCAGCGGACGCCCGGGAAATCGCCAGAACGGGCAGATAGTTGGCGAGCCCGGCGGCGGCTCCGGCCAGGACCAGCACCCAGGGAACGGGCGAGAGGCAGCGCCTGAGAAATGTGCTCCCGCAGATGGCCCAGGGAATTCCCGCGAAGACGATGGCGGTGACGGCGAGCCTGCCGAAGCCCGGACTGAACGGCCAGATGAGGGGCGGCAGAACGATGCGCGCGGCTGCCATGGCGCATATCAGCACGGCGGCCGTCAGAACTTGAGGGGAGAGGACTGCTTCTGAAGGGCGGCTGCGCGCCTCGGCTGTTTCGCCATCTGGGACAATGGCCTCCGGGCCGGCTTTGTTTCCGGAGTTCACGGATGAATCGGTCATCTGTCGGCAGAAGGTCCGGCGGCGCGTGAAGAACAAGTGGCTTCTTTCACTGACGCCCGGTGGATTTCAGCAGGAGACCCGGCTCGATGCCGGCGGCTCGCAGGGCGTTTTCCCACGAATGCCCAATGTCCCGGTCGAAGACACACTTGGTGGTAGCGGGCGCGGGCAGCCACAGACCTTCGCCGATTTCACGTTCCAGCTGCCCGGTGGACCAGCCCGCGTACCCAAGGCACAGCTTGAAATTGGCGCCGTTGGTTTTGGTCAGAATCCTGTCGAGAGACTCAACGGTGGAGGCGAGATAGACGCCCGGCATGACGGGAATGGAATCGGGAATTTCCCGGCTGTTGTGCAGCAGAAAACCGCGCTCGGCTTCCACGAAACCGCCCTGGTAAATGCTCAGGTCGGTGATGGACTCGTCCAGCAGCAGGTGGTGTGACCTCGCCACATCCGTCAGCTCAGGCCCGTCCGCGGGGCGGTTGATGATAAGCCCCATGGCACCGTCGCTGCCGTGCTCGATGAGCAGAACGACACTTTCAGCGAAGTTGTCGTCCTGCATCTTCGGCAGAGCAATGAGGAGCCCTGGAGCGAGGTCTGTTTCTGTCGGCTTCATGGCGCGGCGCCTTTGCCTTCACTCGCTGGGCGACGCAAGGCGCAAACACCGGAGCATTCATTCCTGAGAAGCCGTGAGAAACCGCCTGAAAAATTCACCGGAAGCGCTGGGCCAGACCGCCTCGGACTGCCGCGCCCGCATCCGGTTCTGATGCGCTCAGCTCTTTTTCAGGTGTTTGAGAAATTCGTCCCGGGTGAAGACGTTTTTCTCGATGAGCGTGCCAATCAGCGCGCGCAGAATTTCGGGGCCGGTGGCGTCCGCCGGGATGAAATTCGCGGGGATCGCGTTCCCCTCTTCGCGAAGCGGAGATGCGGACTTGCCTGCCGCCGGCTGCATGCTGATGGCGAGGTTTTCCCTGTTGAACAGCTTGTTGCCGACCTGCTCGCCGGCACCTCGGACGACGGCCCTGCCGCGCACACTTCCCTGGCTCAGGCCTTTGATCTCAGTGTCATCGCCCAGCTGATAAAGGCGGTTTCTGCTGCGGGCGATGGCGTGAGGTCCCGCGAGAAGCGCGTGGATTCGGCAGCCAGTCTGCTCGCGGAGAATCTCAAGCGACTGCGTGTTGAGCGGGTCGCTCATGGCAGTCACGAGAAGCGTTCCGTTGTCCCTCAGTTCCAGAGGAAGCGCGTCCAGCCGCTGGGAGAGTTCCAGAGGAATTTTTGCCAGGACTTCCTGAGGAACAGAGGCGATGCGGTCCAGTTCGGCGCGGACGATGTCCAGCTGACGGGACAGGGCCTTGACCATCATCTCTTCGCTGCACAGCCCCTTGTTGACCAGGATTTCGCCCAGCTTTCCGCCCCATTTCTGCTGTGCCGACAGCGCCGAATCCAGCTGATGCTGATCGATGATTTTTGCGCAGATGAGAATCTCTCCGAGTTTGGGAGCCATGGGCATTCTCCTGGGCGTTCTTCCCGAGGCGTTTTTGGTCGAGTTGAGAAACTGCTGATGAATCCGCGGGGGAGTCCGGTGTCTGATGTCAGACGGCGTGTTTTGGATGTTCGGACGTCCATCGGCGCACATGCCTGCGCAGCCCTGAAAGGACGGCCGGCCGCAAGGGGGCGCGCAGTCTAGGAATGGTCAGGGGGGCTTCAAGCTGGAAATGAGGCCTGCTGCCAAGTTCGGGATGGCACATCGGGCGTCTGGAAAGGCGAACGTGGAACGCATAGAAAGAGGGCATTGGATGATGCCGGGATCAGTGGCACTTTTCCCGGCGGAGGGAAAAACGCCCAGCACCACAGGAGGCCTCGATGAAGAGCTTTGCGAGAACGAGAAGGGTATGGAGCAGCGCGCTTCTGATAGCAGGACTGACATTCCTGGCCGGAGCCTGCACAGAGGAAAAACTGTCCACACTGGGGCGCCCCTGCGACACGAAAGATGACTGCAGCTCAGGTCAGATCTGCGGCCCCGATAAGGTGTGCATCCTCGACGACGGCGGACATGATCCTGGAACGCTGGACGGCGGCGTCGTGGACCCCGATTCAGGCGTCATCATCGAGCCGATTTACGACGCGGGCATTCCTCAAAGGCCGGAGGCAACGGCCATGGGAACGGACAACGCGGTGATGGATTCCGACTGCGACGGCCTGACGGACGAAGAGGAATTTTCCCGAATCTATGGACTGGACAGCAGCGGAAACCCGATTCGCACTGATCCCAACAAGCGTGACTCGGACGGCGACGGTTTGTTGGACGGCATCGAGCTTGGGCGCACGGCATCTCCGGATCCTGCCTGCGGCTGCGTGAATGGCTCCGAGGACCCTTACTGCGGCTGCACGCCGGAGGATTTTGAGAAGCGGACGAAGCCCGAATGCGCCAAGTATTTTTACGGCGTGTCCAGCCCTGCCAATCCGACGAGCCCTGTTCTGGCCGACACCGACGGCGACGGCATCAGCGACGGCGATGAGGATCTGAACAACAATGGCCGTCTGGACAGCGGCGAGACGAATCCGGCCGCGGCGGACACGGACGGCGACGGGCTCTTGGACTACGACGAAATCAACCAATACGGAACGAGCCCTTGGCGCGCGGATTCCGACGGCGACGGTCTGCCGGATGGTCTGGAAGTGAAGAACGGGACTGATCCGCTGAAGAACGATACGGACGGCGACGGCTGCTTTGACGGCGACGAGGACAAGAACCGCAACGGGCAGGTGGATGAAGGGGAGAGCGACCCGCGAGACGGCACGGACTGCGGGAGCGGGCTGGCGGACGCCGACGGCGACGGGATTGCCGATGAGGAGGAAGCCGTTCTTGGGACGGACCCCAACAATCCTGATTCGGATGGCGATGGACTGTCCGATTACGAAGAGGTCCGGACGCACGGAACAGATCCGCTCAAAGCGGATACTGATGGCGACGGGCTGAGTGACGGCGAAGAGGTCAACGTACGTCATACGGACCCGCTGAAGACCGACACGGACGACGACGGCATCCCCGACAAAATTGAAATCGACTCCGGCTGCATGGACCCGACGAAGGAGGACACGGACGGCGACGGCTATCTGGACGGCGTGGAGGCGTTTCTGAATTCGAGTGGTGCCCTCGAATACAACAGCCCCTTCCATCCCTGTCAGAAGCAGGATTTCGCTTCCACCAATCCTGCCGCGGCCAATGCCTGCGCCGCCGACAAGCTCCGGAAGGTGACTGTCCACAAGCTGTCCTTCGGCGACATTGAAATCGCCGCCACCGACGAATTCAGCGAATCCGTCAAGCTCAAGAATGCGGCAGGGCGCGAAGTGGGCGTCATGATTTACAACCCTGCAGCCAAGGTCGTGGGCATCGCTCTGTCCAAGGCGCCTGCCGGTGCGGATGCCGCCGCGGAGGAGACGGCAGGCAAGACGCTCATCGGCAAAGTGGGCTCTGTCTCTGCGGCTACAGCTCAGACCTTCACCACCTGGGACGGTTTCAACGCCTCTCACGCCTATTACGACATGGCTGGCTCGGGCGACCTGAAGGCTGCTGCTGACAGTCTGATTCAGAACTTCCTCCCCGGCGTGACGGGCGGCTGGGGAAGCGCCACGGCCGGCGTCTCAGGACCGTTCAAAGTTGAAGCGGGCTATGTCCGCCGCTCTGCATCGAGGAGCGTGGTGGTCATCGCTGTCATGCCGGCGGCGAGCTACGACAAGAACGAGACCTTCGAGATGGCCGACGTGGCGGGCGGCAGTGCGCTGGCGCAGTTCGGCGACACCACTTCCGCCAAGTGCGAGCTGTTCCTCACCGACGAGACGCCCAAAATCGATTTCGTCTGGGTCGTGGACTGCACGGGCTCCATGGACGACTACCAGGACTCCGTGGCCAACGCGGGCAAGACCTTCATGGACCAGCTGAAGAACGCCAACATTGACTGGCGGATGGCGGGCATCTGCACCAATGAGCAATACGTGGACAAAGCTTGGTCGAACAATAGCAGATGCGAACGCGACGGCTGGCGCGCCTTCACCACAGACCCCAATGTCGTTTACGGGTGGTTCGACGGCAAAGGCTCGCAACCTTTTCATATCAACGGCTGCATGGAAAATCCGCTTCTCGCCGCCAAGTATCTGATTGAGAAGCGCTTCAACAATGCGTCTTTCACCGGCGCCGACACGCTGCGCAAGGACGCCACGCTGGTCTTCCTTCTGTTGGCGGACGCGGACGATCAGGCGGACTCGACAATCAGCCTGGACGATTTGAAGACATGGTTCGCCAACTATCAGGGAACAGCGGGCGCCAAGAAGCTGCAGATGCACGGCATCGTCTGCATGGCCGGTCTCAATGCCGACGGCGTCACTGGGAAGACCAGTGCCTGCGGCGAGACGCAGCGTTCACCTCACCGCAGTATTTCGGTCATCAACCACCTGGGCGGCGTGAAGGGAAACATCGACGAGGTGAAGCAGCACGGAATCACTGCGCTGACGCCCATCATCACCAACATTATGAGCGCGGCCACGGCAGGAACCTCGACCTACACGACGGAAAAGTCTCCCATCGCCGCGACCATGAAGATGGCTATCGATCCCTCGACGTCTGTTTACGGCGCGTCGTGCAACCTGAACGACGTTCCCCGGAGCAAGTCGAACGGCTTTGACTTTGAGGGAACGACCCAGACGATTCAGTTCTACGGCGACTGTCGGCCCAAGGTGGCGGGTAAGCAGATTGCGATCAGCTACCGCTACTGGAACGACATCACGTCCGATCCCAACGGTGTGGATGAAAACTGCACCGCGCCTTTGGAGTGGAGCGTCGAGCAGAACAAGTGCGTCTGCCCCGACGACTGCGGCGGCAACAATCCCAACATCACGGGGCCCAAGGCGTCGGGGCTTACCAAAGCTGTCACCGGGGACGCCTATTACTGCGACAGCAAGACGTGTCAGTGGACCTGCACGGCGGACTGCGGCGGATGCCCTGCCAACTATCAGTGCGATACAACTTCGTGCTCGTGCAGCTGCGTCGAAGATGTGACCTGCAACGTCGGCTACAAGTTCGACAAGGAGGGCTGCACCTGCGCCTGTGACGTGGAGGCTTTGTCCGCCAACATTCCCGAAGGCTATCAGGTCGATGCGGACTTCTGCGGCTACACCTGCAAGGAAAACTGTGGCGGATGTGCGGAAGGAAGCACCTGCAATATGTCCGCGTGTGTCTGCCTCGGAGGCTTTAACTGAGGAATGCCGGCCAGCTGTGGGGCAGCTCCCTTTTGCTGAATAAAGTGAAATGATTTTGGGCCTACACTTCACCACTAAAACAGGAGAACGGCGATGAAAGACAAAATTTGGCGGCGGCAGAACCTGTTGGGCGGAGCGATTGCCCTGGGGCTGGCTTTGTCGATGTCGGCCTGCACTGGCGAGAAACTGTCCACCTTAGGACGCCCCTGCGACACGAAAGATGACTGCAGCTCAGGTCAGATCTGCGGCCCCGATAAAGTATGTATTTTGGGGACCGAGGGCGACGGCGGCTACATTCTCCCGGACGGCGGCATATTTGATCCGGATTCCGGCGTCATCATTGAGCCTGTGTACGACGCGGGGATTCCTGAGCGGCCCGAAGCATCGACCTTTGGGAATGACAACACAGTGACCGATTCCGACTGTGACGGCCTGTCGGACGAGGAAGAGTTCTCTCGCATCTACGGGTTCGACGCGAACGGCCAGCCCATCCACACAGATCCCAACAAGCGTGACTCGGACGGCGACGGCCTGTTGGACGGCATCGAGCTTGGGCGCACGGCATCTCCGGATCCTGCCTGCGGCTGCGTGAATGGCTCCGAGGACCCTTACTGCGGCTGCACGCCGGAGGATTTTGAGAAGCGGACGAAGCCCGAATGCGCCAAGTATTTTTACGGCGTGTCCAGTCCGGCCAATCCGACGAGCCCTGTTCTGGCCGACACCGACGGCGACGGCATCAGCGACGGCGATGAGGACCTGAACAACAATGGCCGTCTGGACAGCGGCGAGACGAATCCGGCCGCGGCGGACACGGATGGCGACGGGCTCTTGGACTACGACGAAATCAACCAATACGGGACGAGCCCCTGGCGCGCGGATTCCGACGGCGACGGTCTGCCGGATGGTCTGGAAGTGAAGAACGGGACGGATCCGCTGAAGAACGATACGGACGGCGACGGCTGCTTTGACGGCGACGAGGACAAGAACCGCAACGGGCAGGTGGACGAAGGGGAGAGCGACCCGCGGGATGCGACCGACTGCGGCAGCGGCCTGGCGGACAGTGATGGCGACGGTCTGGCGGATGAAGAAGAGCAGAGACTGGGAACGGACCCCAACAATCCTGACTCGGATGGCGATGGGCTGTCCGATTACGAAGAGGTCCGGACGCACGGAACGGATCCGCTCAAAGCGGATACTGATGGCGACGGGCTGAGTGACGGCGACGAAATCAATGTGCGTCACACGGACCCGCTGAAGACCGACACGGACGACGACGGCATCCCCGACAAAATTGAAATCGACTCCGGCTGCATGGATCCCAACAATAACGATTCAGACGGGGACAGCTATCTGGATGGTGTGGAGGCCTACATCGATACTAATGGTGCGTTGAAATACAACGCCCCCTTCAATCCCTGTCAAAAGCAGGATTTCGCCTCCACCAATCCCGCCGCGGCCAATGCCTGCGCCGCCGACAAGCTGAAAAAAATTAACATCACCAAAGTTTCTTTTGGAGACATCGAGCTTGCTGCGACGACTGACTTTACGGAGGTGACCAAGGTCAAAAATGCCTCCGGCCGCGAGGTGGGTATTATGGTTTATAATCCCACGACGCAGGTGGTCGGACTGGCCTTTGAAAAGAGCCCTGCCGGGGCGACGGCCGTGGCGGAGGAGGCCAGCGTTCGGAGTTCCTTAAATTCTCTGGGCGCGACCAATTCTGTGCTGCCGCCAACTTCTGACGGGCAAAGCTGGGATGGCTATGCCTTCGCGGATAATAACTTCTCACAGAATACATCCGCCGACTTAAAGGACCACGCCAACGCCATCGTCTCCAAGTTTGTGAGCGGCGCCACAGGACTTCTTTCCGGGACTGCGGGAGTGAACGGGCCTTTCTGGATTGAATCATCCTATATTCGCCGCTCTGCCAGCCGCTCCATCGTTGTGATGGCGCTGACCCAGAAGTCGAATTACGACACCAATAAGGCGAATTTATTTGATTTGTCCGACATTGCCGGCGGCTCTGCCATCGCTCAGTTTGGCGACACCACCTCGGTGAAGTGCGAGCTATTCAAGAGCAACGACATGCCCTTGGTGGACTTTGTGTGGGTCGTGGACAACTCGGGCTCCATGGGTGACGACCAGGCGGCTGTCTCCCGGGCAGCCGATTATCTGGTGACCCTTCTGAACGGGGCCTCCATTGACTGGCGCATGGGGGCCATCACGACAGAGTACGATTTGTACCCCAACACATCGAATGGTGGCTGGCACCCCTTCTCCGTGGATGCCGCGACCATTAAGCAGTGGTTTACCGCCGGCAATACGACCTATTTCGGCACCAGCGGCAACTGGCAGGAGAAAGCCATAGGTTCCGCTTATATGCTTCTGCAGAATCAATCGAACGTCTTCCGGCAGGGCTCCACCATTGTCTTCATCATTCTCGGC
The DNA here is from genome assembly GCA_002309695.1 of Myxococcales bacterium UBA1203. Lineage (GTDB taxonomy): Bacteria > Myxococcota > Myxococcia > Myxococcales > UBA5297 > UBA1203. Next base: position 22,669 of record DBXV01000005.1, read on the forward strand.
GACGAAGATGACCAATACTCATCAATGACGCCTGCCCAGTTTATCAGCTATTTCCGGAGTTATTCGTATCCAATAATGATGTATGGCTTGGTTAATCCCAGTGACAGCACGCGGCTCAGAGCGGTCATTCAGGAATTTGGAAAATATGGAGATATTGCCAATACCAACGACCTGACGACCGTCTTTGACCAGATGATTGATGATATTGTCGGTGCTGTGAATAAATATGAACTTTCGCAGTCGCCCATTGCTGCCACCATTAAGCTGGCATTCGATAATAATACGCCGCTGTCTAATAATGGCGATCAGTGTGTCAGAAGCGACGTTCCTCGAAGCACAGCGCATGGGTTCGCCTACGACGGCAACCATAAGACCCTGCTGTTCTACGGTGACTGCCGTCCCATTACAAAGGGCTACGACATCGCGGCCAGCTATCGCTACTGGAACGACATCACGCACAATCCCGAGGGCGTGGATGAGAAGTGCGAAGTGCCTTTGGAGTGGAGCGTCGAGCAGAACAAGTGCGTCTGCCCCGATGACTGCGGCGGCAACAATCCCAACATCACGGGGCCCAAGGCGGCGCACAGCAAAGCAGTCACCGGTGACGCCTATTACTGCGACAGCAAGACGTGTCAGTGGACCTGCACAGCGGACTGCGGCGGATGCCCGGCCAACTATCAGTGCGATACGACATCGTGCTCGTGCAGCTGCGTCGAAGATGTGACCTGCAACGTCGGCTACAAGTTCGACAGCGAGAGCTGCTCATGTGCCTGCGACATAGCTGCTTTGTCCGCCAACATTCCCGAGGGATATCAGGTCGATGCGGACTTCTGCGGCTACACCTGCAAGGAAAACTGCGGCGGATGTGCGGAGGGAAGCACCTGCAACATGTCCGCGTGCGTCTGCCTCGGAGGCTTCAACTGATGCCCTGACGGCGCAGGCCTGAGGTTCCGTTTCACTTCTGCTGTGAAGCGGACCTTTAGAAAAATAAAGCGGCTCGCCTTTCACAGGAGGCGGGCCGCTTTTTTATTGGTGAATGCTCAATCAGAGATGCTGTCTGCGCAGTTTCAGCTGTTTGGAGGAGGCTGCTGTTCGGCCGAAGAGGACGAAGGAGAGGGCGTTGGCGGCTGCTGAGCGGCATCCTGGCTTTGATGAGAAAGCGCCGGGGCTGTCAGTGAATCCTCAGGTGATGCGGAAGCCGCTGCTGATGCTGAGGCTGTTCCCTCAGGATCTTTGCCATCGACGCCATCCTTGAAGCCTCGGAGCGCCTTTCCCAGAGACCGCCCCAAATCGGGCAGGCGCTTCCCGCCAAAGAAAATCAGGATGACGCCCAGGACCACCAGAATTTCAGTCCAGCCCAGCCGCATGAGAAACCTCCGAAAAGCCGCGCGTCAGGCGGCCGCAATGATTCCCAGATAGATTTCCTGAAAAAGTCCCCTGCCTTTCGTCGGGACGGGAGGCTCACGACAGACATCAGTCGCCGTCAAAGGCTTCATCAGCGGCGGATTGGGCCGATTGTGCTTTGTTTTTGCCCTTGCTTCGGGGAGCGGGGGCTTCTTCCTCGGAATCGTCGGAATCGGCGCTCTCGTCCTCATCGTCGCCATCGTCGGTGTCCGTCAGGTCATCCGATATGAAGAAGCTGTCGTCATCGTCCTCATCGAAGGAATCGTCATCCTCCTCGGCGGGAGCGGCTTTTTTGATGGGCGCCCGTTTTTTCTTTTTGGGCGGCTGACGCCTTCTCTTTTTGACTGGTTTTCTCTTTTTCTTCTTCTTGGACGCCGGCTTCTGGGCGCTGGCCGCAGGCGCGGACGGAGTTGCGGTATTGGCTGTATTCGCCTCAGCTGTGGGCGGCGCTGGCGGGNNGCCGCTGCCTGTGAAGCCTCGGAAGAAGGAACAAGCGGCGTCGGCCCGGGAGGAGGCGTCTGAGGCAGAGGCTGCGCGGCGGGGACCGTCTGGGGCGCAGGCGCGGGCGGAACGACGACCACGGGCCCGGAGGGCGGAATGACGCGGGGCTTGACCGACGTGTCGATGGCCGGGGGCTCGGGAATGCCGCCGCTGCCGATGAACCTGGTGACGCCGACGAAAATGAGAACGCCAAAGATGAGCGCAGCCAGCACCACCGCGGCTTTTTTGGGGTCGAAAGTCAGCCTGAAGCTGGCGCCCTCGCCAAAATTGAAGACGCGCGTCTTTGTCCGCTGTTCGTTTTTGCTGGCACCCAGAGGCAGAAATTCCCGGTCACGCGTCTTCTCGTGGTTTCTGGCATCGGAAGAAATCTGCACGGCCCCCTGTCTGCGGCCGCCGCCTGAAGCAGCGGGAGGCAGCGAAATTTCTGTCTTGGGCGCGTCGCGGGAGGGCCCGAGCGCGGCGGCGCGGACGGGCTGAGCGCCGTCGTTCCAGCTGCCGCCGGTATCCTCCTCGAAATCTTCCTCGCCCAGAATCTCGATGCCGTGGTCCCGGAACACGCTGGTTTCCACGCGCTCGACGGGACTGTCCAGATAGGGGACCTCTTCAAAGGGCGAAGTGTTGGGGCGCCGCGAGGAAGGCCGCTTGAGCTGATAAGACGTGGCGCGCTGCGCCGAAGTGCTGCGCTTGGAAAGCTGGAATCTCTCCTCGACGATGCCGCCGCCGATGACGCCCAGAGGACGCAGACGGCCCGTTTTGAATTTCTGAATCGCCTCGTCGAGCCATCGAAGCTCGGATTTGAAGGAGCTGCTGACGAGCTTGCCCAGAAGTTCCTGATTGTCGCCGGGATTGAACCTGCGCTGATAGCGCACCAGCGCATCCAGAAATTCGCCCGCGGTCTGATAGCGCTCCTCCGGCCGCGTCTTGAGTGCGCGGTTGAGAATGTTTTCCAGCTGCGGCGCGATTTCGATGCCCATCTCCCGGAAGCTGGGGCTGCTGTTGGCCTCAATTTGCTCGATGAGGTCCCTGTCGTCCTCGGCGTCGAAGCGGATTCTGCCGGCCAGCGCCTCCCACAGAACCAGCGCGGCAGAAAAGAGGTCGGATCTGGGGTCGCTGACGCTGGAGCGAAGCCGTTCAGGGGCCAGATAGGAAAACTTGCCCTTGATCATGCCGGCCTTCGTCTTGTCCGCCAGCCGATCCTTGGCTTTGGCCACACCAAAGTCGATGAGCTTCACGTCCCCGTTGGGCCCCAGAAGCAGGTTGTCGGGGGAGATGTCCCTGTGAACCAGATGCAGCGGATGCCCGGACGCGTCGCATTTGTTGTGGGCGTAATCGAGGGCCTTGAGCAGCTGGATAATGACCTCGACGGCACACGCCTGGGGCAGATGACGGCCCTGAATTTTCAGCTTGTCGATGAGCGCCGCGAAGTTGGGCCCCAGAAGCAGCTCCATGACGATGAAATAGCCCGTTTCGTCACAGGCCAGCTCGTAGAGCTGTGCGATGTTGGGATGCTTGAGCTGCGAAGTGATGCGCGCCTCATCGATGAGCATCTCGACGAAGCTGGTCTCCTCCGCGCGCTCGGGAAGGATGCGCTTGACCGCTACCAGCGAATCGTAATTGCGGACACCCAGCTTCCGCGCCCGATAGACTTCGGCCATTCCGCCTTTGGCGATTTTGTCGAGGAGTTCGTACTGATTGCTGTGGATAGGGGACATGGCAGGGATGTCAGGCCACGGTCAGGGAAGGGGACGCTGACCGATGGCGCGCATGAAAAATAGGAAAAGCGGTGAAGCAGGCCGGAAGCGGCGCCTGCCGGAGAGACGAACGAAGAAAAAATCCCCCGATTTCCTGCGGGACATTTTGCCCGGCGCATTGTGCGGTTCTCTGGACATTGTTCGGCAATGGGCGCAACAAAAAAACTTCCCTCTGACGGCGGCGCGGCAAAGCCGGCGTTCGGTCAATGTCCGGCGTGAAGGAGAATTATTTCTGACACTTCGCCCCTTCATGTTTCTGATTTTTGAAATTTTATGAGTGAACAATAAATTATTCGTGACCTGACCGATGGGGAATTTGAGGAATATAAAAGTAGTTTTTAATTTTAATAATATAATGAGAACATTTTTATTTTTTGAAAAGTAAGGGGATTCACACAATCACAGTATGGGCACACCCAAATTTTTTCTTGACTGCGGCTGGATGCACGGACGGCGCGCCATCGGCTCAATCAAACCAATAAATAAAATGGTGAGACTGTTTAATTGTCCGATAGAGTTGCTTGAGCGTTTTGCGTAAAGCGGGTTTGATGAACCGACGCGCGCGGCAGTGAATGCCTCATTCCCGAGCGGGTCATCGCTATTTCGCTTTTTGTACTGGGCAACCGGCAGAACGGCCGCGCCATGTCACGCGTGAAGGTGCGGCCAGTAAGGAGTCTAAAGTTTCATGTGGCAACTCATTATCAATGGTCCCGGCTATTTTGACACTGCTTACGAACTTCCCGAGGGCGAGACGCTTTTGGGCCGTGCGGATGAGAATGACGTGATTCTGTCGGGCGACCAGGTGAGCCGGCGCCATGCGCGCTTTTTTTGCGAGGACGGAAAGCTGTTCTTTGAGGATCTGGGGAGCCGCAATGGAACGCGGGTCAACGGCAGTTTTTTAGTCGAGCCCCATGAAGTCTCCGATGGAGACGTCTTCACCATCGGCGAAAATTCCCTGGCGGTGCGCCAGCCCAGCGAATTTGAAATGGCCAAGACGGAGCTTCTGGCCGAAGACGATCCGCGGCGGGCAGAGATTGATGCCGCCAATGCGGGCGGCGATAAGCCCTTTGGCGAGGTTCTGGTCAGCCGCAGTCTCGATGAGAATCCCTTCATCGAGAATATCGGCCAGCTGGATCGCTTTTCCGTCCAGGACTTCGAGATGATGCCGTTTCTGGACAATTTCGGGTCCAGCACCAGCACCGGCGACGCTCAGGCTTCCGCTGCTGCGGCTGCCAAGGTCAAGGCGGCCAAAGCTGCCAAGAAAGACAAGGTGCCTGCCCGCGAGGAGCTGCTTCTTTTTGCTCAGGTGAGCGAGAAGCTGAACAACTCCCACAGCCTGCATGAGTTTCTGGACGAGGTCATGGGGCTGATTGTCGAGATTGCACACGCCAGCACGGGCGTCGCACTGATGTTTGACGACAAGGGCAAGCTGTCGCCGGTCGTCGTGCGCAGCAGCACCGGCAAGGTTCCGGAGGACATGCCCATCTCCCGCTCCATCGTCGGTGAGGTCGCCAAAAAGAAAGCCGGCATGGCAGTCCTCAATGCCCAGGACGACTCCAATTTTGCCAGTTCGGAGAGCGTCATTATGTATGGGCTGGAGCAGGTCATCTGCGCGCCGATGCTCAAGGGCGATGAGCTTCTGGGCGTCATTTACCTGAACCGCCCCGCCAAGCCCGGCGGCAAGTCCATGCCGCTCCCTCGGCTGGTCGATACCGTCAACGCTCTGGCCCACATGCTGGTCAGCGGCATCGACAAATGGTCCAGCCGTGAAGACGAGCAGGTCGCTTCCAGCCAGCATCTGCGCCTTGCCTGCTTCCATCCGGCGCCCGTGCTGGAGCGCATGCGCACGGAGCAGACCTTTCAGCTCGGCAAGCTGCAAAAGAAGTGCGTCACTCTCGTGCTGATCAATCTCGAAGATTTGTCAGCAATCAGTGCGGAGATGGAGCCGGACAAGGTCGCTGCGATTCTGTCGGATTATTATGACGTGGTCCGCAAGACGGTCTTTCGCTTCGAGGGGATGCTGTGCTTCGTTCAGGGGGCAGTGGCGCTGGCTGCCTTTGGAATTCCGTTTTCCAAGGAAAATGATGCGGACCGAGCCATTATCTGCGCTCAGCGCTGCCAGAGGGACTGCACGGCGCTGCTTCATCAAATGCTGCCGCCGGACAAGGTCTGCGACATCAAGGTCACCGTGAATACGGGTGATATTTTTGTCGGCCCCATCGGAACTCCCGAAAATTTTGAATACGCGCTTTTGGGAGACGCGGTGGACCTGACGCGCAGACTCCAGACGATGGATTTGTCAGATGCGCTGATTGTGACGGAAAGCACGCTGTCGGCGTGCTCCGGCAAAATTCAGGTGGAGGCGCTGGAGCCGTTCAGGGACACGGCCGGAAAGCGCCGGGTGAAAATTTACGAGGTTGTGGAGGAGCTCCGCGACAGAGGACTGAAGGGGAGAGCTTCCTCGTCAAACTCCGGAGCGCCCGCCCGCAAGGGGCATCCATCTGACGCGCCTAGTTCCGGCGGCGCCTCTTCCCCGGAAAGCAGCAGGCCGGCTGCGGCTTCTTCTGGCACCCAGTCCGCGTCCAAGGAGGCGGCCGTCCGAAGCGCTCAGAGCAGCTCATCGTCGCCTTCGCACGCGGTTCCCCGGCCTGCATCGAAACCTTCCCTGCGCTCTGTTCCGCCGCTTCCTTCAAAGTCTCCGGGACGCGCGGTCGGCAGCCGGAGTGAAGGGCGCCCTGTGGTCCGCCCCATGGTCAAGAAATCGGCGGGAAGCGCATCGGCCGGAACCGTCGTGGCCACCTTGCCATTGGCTGCCAGGGCCATTGCCTCTGCGGCAGCTTCGCACACACCGTCTTCTTCGGCGTCCTCAAGGCTTCCTCCGCGGCCTTCGTCGTCGTCCTTGCCGCCCCGGCAGCCGCGTCCGCCTTTGCCTGGAACAGGCCCCAAGAAACCTCGGACGCCATGAGCCGCCGCAGGCACAGCCGGGCAGAAGCGTGTCAAAAAAATTATCTGTGACACGAATGTCGCTTTTTTCAGCGGCCCGCCCATCTTGGAGAACGCCGCTGCGGCCGAAGAAAAAGATTTTTTCATAGGTAAAAAATCTTTTGGCCTGGCAAATGCTTACGCAGCACCCGTCATTCTTCAGATGTCGGGTGCCCAATGGGTGGGTTCCCAACGCCCGATTCCCGGCCGGCCCCGGGAACGGGCGTTTTTTTTGGGGGGATAGGCGGAATTGGCCTCGTTCTGCTGTCTGCAGGGCGGGATGCGCGTCGAGCGCGGCTGAGACGATGGACGCGGGGCGTTCCAGTTCGACGTCTGCTGGAACGAGGCCGCTTCCCTGACGGTCGTCGCGTTGTCCTGGAAAAGTTACCGGGCTGAGCGCCTGCGATGCGTTCGCCGCGCAGCGTTCAGCTTGATGAGGCAGCAGATGAAGGAGAGACGCAGCAGCAGGCCAAGGGGCAGGTCAGTGGCACTGTCCGCCGCTGTGCTGCATCCCCAGCCTGTGGACAGGGGCGGAGGCGTCTGCGGCGTTGCTGCGTCCGAATTTTCGGTGCCCGCATCTGCGGCCGCCTCATATTCATCCTGACTGAGGCAGTCCCCGTGAAGGCAGCGCCCCATGCCGCTATCGCCGCAGGTGTTTCCGTCGTTCTGCGTGCCGTAGTCGCATTTTCCCGTCGATGGATTGCAGTGCCCTTCTCCGGCCGCGCACTCGCTGCCTTCGGGAGGTGCGTCGCAGACGACGGATTCCTTGGCGGTGCAGACGCCGTTTTGGCAGACCGCTGACAGCGTGCAGGCGTCGCCGTCGAAGCAGGGTCCGGAGAGCACTGTGCAGACGCCGTTGCGCGTGGCACCCTTGGCCACGGTGCAGGCCTGACAGCCGGTAATGGACTCCGGGCAGTCAGTGTCGCAGCAGACGCCGTCCACGCAGTGGCCGCTGGAACAGACGAGGTCCTCTTCGCAGATGCTGCCGTTTGCCAGCGCCAGTCCGAGAGTGTCGTTCAGCGTGCTTTCAATCCAGTCGGCGTAGGCGGAGACATCTGTGCTGCATCCCAAGTGACGGCAGTCGTTGTCGCTGAAGGAGGTGACGCCGCCCACGTAGGTGACGCCCTGTCTCGTCACCAAAGCGGGACCTCCGCTGTCGCCGCTGCAGATGATTTGCCCCTGGGAATTGGGCACGTGGCAGATGACTTTGGCCAGAGGCATGGCGCTGGACAGGCCGCTGACATCCTCCAGGCAGAAGCGCTCTGTGCCCGTGCATGGCCCGGTGGCGGTGGTGCAGAAACCGCTGCCGTAGTTGCACCAGCATCCCTGCTTGCTGCCCGCACTGGACGGGTCGCAGAAATGGCTGACGGGGGCCGTCATGCGCATCCTGCTGCCCGTGGAGCTGGAAGAAGGGGAGGTCACGCCGTAGCCGACGATGGTCACGGAGGTGCCGATGTCGCTGGCGCTCCAGTGCAGATTGGAGGGGAGCCAGGGAAAGGACGCGATGCCGGTGGCTGGGCCGCTGAGGACCAGGAGCGCGATGTCGTTGGGGAAGGGCGCTTTGTGCCTGTAGCTGGGGTGAATGACGATGCGCTGACCTGTCAGCATCAGTGCCGCGCTGCTGCCGCCCGCGTCGCGGAAGATAACGGTGAATTTGTTCGCGTCGGGTTCCAGCTGACAATCGGCGGAACCGTTGGCCGAGCAGCCTTTGACGTAAAAGCAGTGGGCCGCGGTGAGGACGACATTGGGGGCGATGAGCGCGCCGGAACAGATGTGGCCGTTGGAGGTGATGAGGGGGATGCCCTGCATGTCGGTGCCCGAAGCGGCGGTCCCGTTGATGATGCCTTGCGTGCGGATGGCAGGCGTCACTTCCTGTCCTTCCCGGGGATTTGAAAATTCCGACAGCACGTCCGGCTCCGGTCCGCAGGCGGTCAGGAAAGAAAGGGCGAGTGAAGACACCGCAGCGGTCATCGTTTTCATGTCGGCTCCGAAGAAGAATTTTCCGGACTGTGCTGGGGAATCATTGAGGGGGAAGCATGATGAGGGACATCTGACGTCCGGTTCTGCCCGCGTCGCGTCTGTGACTGAAAAACAGGTCGGCGCGGCAGGAAGTGCAGAGTCCGCTCGCGAAGATGTCGTCTGGATTCAGGCCCGCGCGCATCAGTGCCATTCTGTTGGCGGCGGTCAGGTCCAGATGCGGATGCGCCGCGTCGGTAAGGTCTGCGCAGCCGCTGCCGAATTGGCGGATGAAATCGTCGGCGAGGGCGGGACTGACCTCGTAGCAGCAGCGTCCGATGGAGGGACCGATGGCCGCGGTCAAGGCGTCCGGCGCGATTCCGAAGCGGCTCCGGATGAGCTGGACGGCTTTTTCAGCGATGCAGCCGAGCGTTCCCCTCCATCCGGCGTGAAGTGCGGCGATGACGGGAAGATGGCTCCGATGAGGCTTGGCAGCGATGAGGATGGGAACGCAGTCGGCTGTGCGGATGGCCAGAGCGACGCCCCTCAGACAGGTCATGAGGCCGTCCGCTTCGGCAAGGGGAGGCTGCAGAAGGCTCTCATCCGCGGCGGGCGGCAGACAGATTGTGTCGATATCGATGCCGCTGCTGCCGCCCTCTGCCACCTCGACGATGCGCGTGCCGTGAACCTGGCGCACGGCGGCAATCTGCGAGGGCGTGATTCCCAGCACGCGGGCGAGTCGTTGGGCATTTTCGGCGATGTCATCGGCCACCGAGTTTCCCGAGGCGGCGAGGCTCAAGTCCAGCGAGTCACGGGGCGGTGCGCTGACGCCGCCTGAGCGCGTCGAGAAGGCGTGCCAGGGAGAAAATCCGGGGATGCGTATCGGCGATGGCATGGCGGGTCCGGTGAAAGGAGGAAGCGTGGCGTTCAGGCGGGCCTTATCCCATCGGCCGAAGCGTCCGGGCGGCGAAAAAACGGATTGCCTTTCAGTCGGGGAAGACAAAGCACGGATGGCTGTTGGCGGCGGGGAAAGACTTTGGCTGCACACCTTTGGAAAAGTGCGGCGCTGCGGGACGTGAACAGATGCCTGATGCAGATGAGATGCAGTCAAAAATTGGTGCGGCGGCAGAGGCGCTCCTTGAGGGACGCGCCGTGGCCTATCCCACGGAGACCTTTTACGCACTGGGCGCCTGCCTTCTCGTGCCCGGCGCGGCGGAAAACATCTTTCGCGTCAAGGGCCGGAGCGAAGCGAAGCCGCTGCCCGCGATTGTGTCCTGTGCGGCGGATGCCCGGCGCCTGTGGCGTGAGATTCCTGAGGACGCGGAGAAGCTGATGGCCGCTTTCTGGCCGGGGCCGCTGACGATTGTCCTGCCCGCCTCTTCCATTGTTCCGCACTGCGCTGCCCCCTTTGGCGAGATTGGCGTGCGCGTCTCGCCCCATCCTGCGGCGCAGCGTCTGGCGGCGCTCGCGGGGCCGCTCGTCTCCACGTCGGCCAACATTTCCGGCAGAGGCGAGGCCACGGAGGCATCCGCACTCGATCCGCTGCTCTTGTCGAGGGGCGCTCTTGTGCTCGACGCGGGCAGGACGCCGGGGGGACTGCCTTCCACGCTGGTGCGTCTGACGGGCGGGAGCGCCCAGATTCTGCGCGCGGGCGCCATCGAAGCCTCCCGCATCGAGGCCGTTCTGGGCCGGGCGGTGGCGCGATGAACGACAGCGGCGCTGAGCGCGTGAGCCTGAACTCGGCGGGCCGGAATGCAGGGGAAGCCGAGGATGCCGGAGAGGCTGCCGATGCGGAGGATGTGACGCTCGATGCCGTCGGCGGGGACGGGGAGGACGGCCTGCAAATTTTCCAGCATCGGCGCGGCTATCGGTTTTCGGTGGACGCGCTGCTCCTCGCCGACTTTGCGCGCGCGTCCGTCGGCAGGGGGCCGTTCATCGACCTGGGAACGGGCTGCGGCGTCGTGTCGCTTCTCATCTCCAAGGCTGCGGGGGTGAAAGGTGTCGCCGTCGAGATTCAGAGTCCGCTCGCCGCGCTCGCCCGCAGGAACGCGGCACAAAATGGCCTGTCGGAGGCCGTGGAGGTCGTCGAGGCGGACTTTCGGCAGCTTCGCGGGCATCTCATGCCGGGGAGTTTTCAGTGCGCTGTGTCCAATCCGCCGTTTTTTCCGATGTCCGAAGGCCGCGTGAACCCGGACAGCGAGAGGGCGACGGCGCGGCACGAGGTCGCGGGAAATGTGGGGGATGTGGCCTGTGCCGCCCGCTGGCTCCTGAAGGACGGCGGCGCACTGTGTGTCGTTTTTCCGGCGGTGCGCCTGACCGACCTTCTGGACGCCTTCCAGCGCTGTAAGCTCCGGCCGCACAGGCTCCGGTTCGTCCACCCAAAGCCCGGGGAGCCGGCCAACCTCGTCCTTGCAGAGGGGCTCAAAAATTCTCCCCGCACGCGGCTGGAGGTGCAGCCGCCGGTTGTTTTGGAGGTGGGAGGATGGAAATAAGAAATCATTTCAGATAATAAATTTCAGATAATAAATAAGTCATAAATTCAGGGTATTCAGAGAATAAGGATGAAATAATGAAAAAGAAAGGCTCTTGACTAGACAACGCCTCAAAACAGCCCTTCGGAAGGGCACCGCAGCCCTCAAAATCAGGGCGTTGGGGGCGGTGTTTTGTCCCTAGTTTTTCCTCTTTGAAGGAGGCTTAACTAGTCAAGAGCCTAATTATTTATTCCACGATGATTTATTTACTGCTCCTGCCTGCATTCCTCCCGCTCTGCGTCGAAATGATCCGCATCGCAGGTGTATGTTCTGATTTCCCTGTAAATCGTCCGATCGGCAGTGGCCGCTCCGCCGGCCAGAAGGGGCGAGACGGTTCCCTCCGCCCGGGAAGTCACCTCCAGAGACATATCCAGCCTGCTTTGGATGGAATGAACATACGGCAGATTGTCTTCAAGCGTATTGAGTGGAACGGTAAAGCTCTCGGACGCGCCGCTCACCGACTCTTCAAAATAAGTATACAGGGAGTTCCAGCTCTTGTCGTAGAGTGCCACCACGACGGCGTCGGGCTGCCCCTCGGCGGGCAGCGTCCAGGAGACGTGCATGTCGGAGGTGCGCAGGAACGTCATGGGCTCAATGATCTCCTGAACATTCACATCCGAAATAAAGCCGGGCCAGCGCACGGAAGCCGTCAGCTGCGTGCCGTCGGGCCGCACATATTCCGCCTCAATGGGCGCGTTCACGGAAATATCGGCGCGGGGGAATTCGCATTCGTAATAGAGGAATTCATTCGAACTGAGCTTGCCGCTCGTCCGTATCTCGATGATTTCACACGTTTTTCCCGCATAGCGGATATTGACGCTGTCCATGTGTTTTGCCCGGAGGATAATTTCTTCTCCTTTCTTATTGAGGGCATACAGCCGCAGCTTTGCATATCCTACAGTGCTGTTGTCCCGCTTTTCGCTCTCGTCCGGGGTGCCGAGCGTTCTGGCCTCGTAGAAGGGCATTTTGATGCCATTGACATTGAGTTCCATATAAATCTCATTTATTTCATAATCCTCGGCGATTTCATCGTCGTCCCCGCCCAGACAGCCGGAAAGGAGCGCGGGACAGAGGAGGGAGAGGGACAGGCAGGTGACAATGCGGGGGAATATGCGGCGTGATTGCATGGGGCTTCTCCTGTGTTTCATACTGGCAGACCAGTATTTTATTTATTTTCTGATTCTTCGCCGTCGTCTGGATTTACGCTCTCATCCGATCTGCAGTAAAATTTCTGGGAGAAGTACTGGTCAGATTCGGCAAAATACGTGTCAATTTTGTCCGCTTCGCAGGGAAGCATTGTAATTTCCTTCGAAATGGTTCGCTCAAACTGAGAACCAGCCCCCGCCAAAAGGGGTGAACTCTCGTCGCTGACGATGGAACTCACAGATAAATGGACAGTAGCGGCGCTGCCGGAGGCCAATATATCCGCAAATACACTTTTTGGAATGATGATGCCGGCGGCGTCGCCTCTCAGCGTCTCTTCAAAAAAGGGCACAGGAGGCTCGCTTGTCCCTGCTTCCCTGTCAAGATTCACGCGAAGCGCCTCGGGCTGCCCTTCCCCGGGCAGATTCCAGGAGATGTGCATGTCCTCTGTCAGCGAAACGGCAGGATCCCAGGCGTCCGGATTGGCGGCCCCCTGAATCTGTATGTCTGAAACAAGACCTGGCCAGCGCATGGAAGCCCAGACTGTGGTTTCGCCGCGCTGATAGCTCGCCGTAATGACCGCATTTTCGGGCAAGTCCTGGGTGGCAAAAGAACAGGTGTATGTATTATTTTGAAGGGCGGGTTTGTCTGGAAGATTGAGCGTCTCCTCGCCGCATGAAAGGTTGAAATTGTTATGGATTCTGTCACATGACTTTCCCGCATAGCGGATCTGGATGTTTTCGAGGTGTTTGGACATGAGGGGGATCTTATCACTATATTCATCGAGGGCGTACATCATAAGTTCAATACTAATAATTCCACGACTATAATTGAAGTCGTCTAATGTAAGGTCAAAATAAATCTCATTCAGCTCATAATCCTCTGCCAGTTCATAAGTGCATTCCTTCTTCGTGCAGCCGGAGATCAATAAAAGGCAGAGGGTGAGAGTCAGGCAGCTGATGATGCGGTGGAAATTCATAGAGGATATCTCCTGAAAAAAAGTATGCTATTTTTCCGGTTATTATTCATTCCCTGTGTCATCTATCTGTATCTGCAGCTGCCCTTGGTTTGCAGCGCCACGCCTCGGCATTCACGGGATCCCCGTACGAGTCGGCATCCACGGGGTTCCAGTCCATTTCGGACGCAGCAAATTCAATTTCGTCCACGCCGCAGGCAAGCGCGAGGCATTCCTTCTCGACTGTTTTTTCGACCTGCGCGCTGCCGCCCGCCACCAGAGGGGTGATGGTTCCGTTCGTAATCGTTGTCACCGAGAATTTGAGCGGTGAGCTGGCGAAATGCTCAAATGTATTCCTGGGAATAGTGATGCCGACAGCGTCGCCTCTCAGCGTCTCTTCAAAGAGAATCTGCTCTTCGTCCTTTCTATTCCTGATGATCTGAACCTGAACGGCGTCGGGCCGCCCCACCTCCGGCAGTTTCCACGAAATGGTCATGTCGTTTTTGAGCGAAAAAACCCATTTTTCATCACCCGGATTGACGCTTTCCTGAAGCTGTATGTCTGAAACGGTACCTGGCCCGCGGATGGAGGCCTCCGCAATGGTGTCGCCCCGCTGATAACTCGCCGTGATAACCATGTCTTCGGGGATTTGATTGCCGCCGACGTCAAAATCACATGTATAAGCATTCCTGTGGCTGCCATCAGACCAGCAGAACTCATCCAGAATAGAATCACACGACTTCCCATTTGCGCGAATGTCGATTCTGCTCCTTTTTTTGGACTGGAGGGGAATTTTATCTCCCCAATCATCGAGGGCATACATCGCAAATTTCACTTCGATCAGATGGCTGTTATGCTCATGCCGAGCGACAGAGAGATCAAAAAAAATTTCATTCAGTTCATAATCCTCTGCTTCTTCGGCAATGCAGTTCTTTTCCTCCGTATCACAGCCGGAGATCAGTAAAAGAGAGAGAATGAGAGTCAGGCAGCTGATAATGCGGTGGAAATGCATCGGTTCAAACTCCTGGGGGGTCGTTCCATTTTCAATCAGATAAACGACGGCGGGCTAGCCGATGAAACCAATTAAATTTGATAAAAGGCGGAATTTTCCCTGTCAGGTGAATTGAAAATTACATCAAATCTGCTGTTTCACTATCTGCTGTTCCATAACAGAAAATACCGCCGTGACATTTCCTTCGCCGAGGATTTTCCGGAGTTCGCCCTGCGTCAGACCGTCCACTTTGCCCAGGCGGGTGAACTTCCAGCTGTTGACGTCGTAATAAATCGTAATCTGATTGCCCTGATACAGAATAATATCCCCGGGGCTCGTTGTAATTTGCGTGTCATTTCGCGGAAGCGATGCCGGCAGCGTCCCGACTTTTTCAAAATCTCCGTAATCGTGCATGTCGATCGTGAGTTCGCCCTTTTGCAAAAGTCCGTAAAACGCGGCGGCCGACGTATTATCCTCCAGAGTGGCGTGAATTGTATTTGTTTCACTGCCGCTCGTAATTTGAACTGCAATTTTCATTACAGAAACATCCCCCGCATCCGGCAGAGGCTTTTCGTCCGTGCCCGCATCCGTCTCACCGGCGCAGGCAATACCGGCCGCAGCTGGAATCTGCAGAATCATCCACACAGCGGCGGTAAATATCTTTTTCTTTTTCATTCGGTCATTTCTTCCGGATAAATCCGCAAAAACATCATCCAGCGATGCCCTTTCCCATATCGTAGGCTTCCTGGAAAGCCGGCAGGCTGCGGATAGTGCCTTTTTCCGCCGCGCCGCCGCCGTAAATGCGCCCGCAGCGGCGAATATCGTCAAAGCAGTCGGCAAAGCCTTCCAGCGCGTCAATGGCGCGGTCCAGCTGTGCGCGGCTGTCGTCGGCGGCTGTCACCATATAATAAAAATCCTTATTGCGCATTTTGCCGTAAAGCGGATTCATTCTGTCGAGGAAGACCTTCATCTGACCGCTGACGGAATAATAATAGACCGGGCAGGCAAAACAAACGACATCCGCCGCCAGCATCTTGGGCAAAAGGTCGTTGGCGCCGTCTTTCTGAAAGCATTTGCCTGACTTGAGGCAGCTCAGGCAGCCTGCGCAGTAATTGAGTTTCATGTCCCGCAGATAAACGGTTTCCACCTCGTGGCCCGCGTCAGAGGCACCCTTTGCGAACTGAGCGGCCAAGAGGTCGCTGTTGCCGCCTTTGCGGGGCGAGCCCGCGATAATCAGAACTTTTTTCATTGGAAATGTCCTTCCCGGCAAAAAATCACTGCAAAAAGAATGAATTATGCGTTTAACTACACGGGACGCAAATTCTTTTCACCTCAAATATTTTCGCCTCCCCCTCTCAATTCCCCTCGCCGGGAGGCGGGGAAAGCGGGGGAGGCGCCAGACTTTGAGCTTTGGACTTTGAAGGGGATCTCTAAAAATTCCCGGAAATGAGCAAATCCATCAGGAATCTCCACCCGGGGAGGCAGAGATTTTTCTCCAAAAAAGAATTTTTAGAGGTGGTTTGAAGAGTTTTTTGAGTGAATCTGAATTGGCTGCTCACAGCCCCTTCAGCCACTTTTCCACTTTGTCCCTGCCGCTGCGAACCTCGTGGCCGTAAATGCTGAACCC
>DBXV01000005.1:38627-44464 GCA_002309695.1 Myxococcales bacterium UBA1203
GGTGCCCCACCACACGGGGCCGCCGACGAATACGGTGTCATAGACGCTCAAGTCGGGAATTTTGCCTTCATACGGCGGAAGCTCGCCGCTCTGTGCCTCTCTTTTGGCGAGTTCAATGAGGGGCGTGTAGGCCATGCCGTCATATTTATGCGTCACAATCTCAAACTGCGCCGCGCCGGTAATTTCGCTGATGTAATCCGCCACAATTTTCGTATTGCCGACTTCGATATTGCCCACCCTGTAATTGTCGCCCGCGTGGGAGAAAAAGATAACAATGGCTTTCTTCATTGTTTTATTTCCTTTCGGTTTATCTTGCTCATTATTCGCTGGATGACAGCCTGCAGCCAGAAAGAGCAGGCCGGCGGCGATGATCATGATTGCCGCCAGAACATACTTCATTCGTCTCACGCCATGCCTCCGTTAAAATGTGGATGAAATCGCATTCAGTCATTGAATTTGTCGGCATCCAGCATCCTGATGACCCGTGCGGGATTGCCCACTGCCACGCCATAATCGGGAATATCTTTGGTAACCACGCTGCCCGCGCCGACGATGGCGTGTTTTCCGACCGAAACACCCGGCAGAATCGTCGCACCGGCGCCGATCCACGCGCCCTTTTTGATTAGAACCGGCCGGCAGAGCAGGACGGCGCGCTCATACAGATCGTGATTGTTGGAGATGAGCTGCACATTGGCGGCAATCTGGACGCCGTCCTCGATGGTGATACCGCCCCGGGCCATGAATACGGCGCCGCCGTTGATGAAGACATTCTTGCCGATGTGGACGCCCCTGGCATGTGCCACGGTAATTACCGGCGGCCGAAGAACGCTTCCCTCTCCCATGTCCTGAAACAGTGCTTTTAGGGTTTCCATATATTCCGGCGTGCCGGGATGCGTGTGATTCAGCTTAAAGAGCAGATCCCATTCTCTGGTGTACTCCGCCGCCATCTCCGGCGTCAGATTCCGCAAATCGACGACTTCTTCCTGGCATTCCATTTTTGTTCTAGTCCTTTCCCGGGCTGCGCATTGAATTGTTTACAGCCGGCGCAGCAGAACGCCGACGTTTCATTTCTTTTCAGAGCCTGTCGTAATCCTCTGCGCTCACCGGCTCCAGCCATTCGTTTCGCGCATTCTCGCCGGGCACCTCCACCGCCAGATGGCTGAACCAGCTGTCTTTGGCCGCGCCGTGCCAGTGCTTCACGCCCGCGGGGATATTGATGACCGTTCCGGGGAGTATCTCCACCGGCGGCTTTCCAAATTCCTGATACCAGCCGCGTCCGCCCACGCCGATGAGCATCTGCCCGCCGCCGGACGACGCATGGTGAATATGCCAGTTGTTGCGGCACCCCGGCTCGAACGTGACATTAAAAATGGGAATTTGTGACTTGGAAACCGGGGCAAGATAGCTCTGTCCCACAAAGTATTTGGCATACGCCGTATTGGGTGCACCGATGGGAAAGAAAATGCTGTTCTGATGCTTGTCCTTTTCGCTGAGGGGCGCGGCCGCCGTTTTTTCATTCCAGATTTCCTTGGCCTGGCGGAAGACGGCCCAGGCCTTGGGCCAGCCAACATACATGGCCGCGTGGGTAATAATGGCCGCGATTTCCTCCCGGCTGACGCCGTTGCTTTTGGCGTTTTTCAGGTGATAGCTCAGCGAGGAATCCGTAATGCCCGATGCCATGAGTGAAACCACTGTAATAATGCTCTTTGTTTTCAGGTCGATGGCGGGCTCATTCCACACCTCGCCGAAGAGAATATCGTCGTTGAGGTGCGCAAAAGCCGGGGCAAATTCACCGAGCTGCGCGCGCCCGGCGGTCTGTGTAATTTTTTTCGCTGGCATTGTCTGCCTCTCTTTCTGATGTGAACGGCCCGCCTTGCCGGGGGCTCTGGAATTGTTTTGCGCAAAAGCCGTTGTTGAAATGAGCAGGGCGGCAGAGACCGCGATGAATTCTTTGAACATGTGTTTTCTCCAGTGTGGAAATGGCCGCCGGGGCTCCCAGCTTCCTTGCACAGAGTGGAAGTCGAAGTCCCGGTCGGCCATCAGATTTCAAAACAGCAATCGCTATGGTCAAATTTTTACAGCGACTCGGTCAGGATTTTCACCAGATCCGCTTCGAGGAGGGGCACAAAGGCGTTTTCCAGCCCCTCGTTCACGGCGATGTGGTGGGCCATTTCCCCAATGCGGCTGTCGTCGATGCCCACGTCTTTGAGGTGCATGGGGATGCCGATGGACTCAAAGAATTTATACGTCGCCTCGATGGCCTGGTTTGCGATCTCGTATTTGTCCTGCTTCGGGTCAATGCCAAAGACATTGACGCCGTATTTGACAAAGCGATCCACCGTTTTGTCATTCAGAATGTGCTTCATCCAGCGCGGAGTAATAATCGCCAGGCCCTCGCCATGGGTAATGTCATAGTATGCACTCAACGCATGCTCGATGGCGTGGCAGGGCCAGCCGGAATGGCTGTTTCCCAGCGCGTAAATGCCGTTGCAGCCGAGGGTGCAGGCAAACATCATTTCCGCCCGGGCCGTGTAATCCTCCGGATTTTCCAGGCATTTTTTGGCATTTGCCATCAGGCTCTTCAGACCCGCCTCGCAGAAGCCGTCGTTGAGCAGCGTCGAGTCCGCCACAAAATACTGCTCCATGATGTGATTCATGGCATCTGCGCAGCCCGCCGCAGTCTGCTTTTTAGACACGCTGAACGTATAGGTCGGGTCGAGAATGGAGCAGACGGGGAACAGGTGTGGGTCGACATAGCCGATTTTGTCATTTGTTTCGGTGCGGGAAATCACGCCGCCGCAGTCGTATTCACTGCCCGTGGCGGAGAGCGTCAGGATGTCCACAATGGGAATCGCCGAGAGCGTCGGCGCTTTGCCGGTAATGATGTCCCACGGGTCGCCGTCGTATTTCGCGCCTGCGGCAATGGCCTTGGTGCAGTCCAGAACGCTGCCGCCGCCCACCGCGAGAATAGCGTCGATGCCCTTTTCCTTGCAGATTTTTACGCCCGCCAGCACCGACGGGTCATATTTGGGATTGGGCTGAATGCCCGGCAGCTCGTAAATCTCAAAACCGGCCAGGAGTTCCTTCACTTTGTCATACAGGCCGATTTTCTTGATGGAGCCGCCGCCATAGGTCAGGAGGATTTTCTTCCCGAGGGGCTTCATGACGGCGGGGAGGTTCGAAATCACGCCTTTCCCAAAAATCAGGCGCGTGGGGGTCATGTAATCGAAGTTCTGCATGGTATTTTCTCCTGTGTGGGTGGGGGGTTGTGTGGGAAGAGAGGGGTTGGGGGTGAGGCGAGCAGCAAGTCTGTCCCCGGGATTGCATCCCGGGAGGTGATATTTCGCCCCTTCGGGGCGATTTGTATTTTATTATAGATATTCTTTATGCGTCCTGAAATGGACGCTGTGTCACATGCTGGGGTGACCCCCAGGCGGTCGGTCGGAGAGGGCCCCCTCCCGCTGGCTTTTCAGAGATTTTTGCCCAGCGCATAGGCTTCATCCGGATATTTCGTGCGCCGAATCGCGCCCACGGGCCAGACTCCCGGCGCCACAATGCGCCCGGCGTCCGTCCAGCCCAGATAATTCAGGAGCGTTTCGTAATGCGACAAAATGGGCTTCGCCTCAGCGGGGGCGGTATTGGCATACGTCATCATCAAAACCGCCTTTTTGGGCACGTGAATCTGCCCGTTGAGCGCGTAAAAGCGGTCGATGACCGTTTTCAGCTGTGCGGAAAATCCAAAATAATACATCGGCGAGACAAACGCCACGCAGTCCGCCGACGGCAGATGATCGCGGACGTAATCAAAGTCGTCTGAATAAATGCACGGCCCGTCCATGCCGCAGCGGTTGCACGCTCTGCAGGGATGCACTTTTTTGAAGGCTGCATCGAAGCGGTAAATGCTGTGTCCCGCCTCCTGAGCGCCTTTGATAAAATAATCCGCCAGGGTATTGGAGTTGCCCTTCATTCGGGGACTTCCAGTCAAAACCAAAATCTTCATTGGATTTTTCTTTTCCTTATTGCCCGTCTGCGGCTCTTTGCCGGTATTCGGCAGGCTGACGGTGCCCAGTGGCTCTGAATGGCCCGAACTGCACCCTGCTGCAGCTGCGGCGGTCAATGTTCCTAGTCCAATGATGAATTCACGTCGGTTCACCAGAGCATTCCTCCTGAAATGAATCAGCTGTATTCCCTTCGGCTATTACTTATTTTGTTCCTGAAACGCCCGGCTATGCGCCTTGGAAAATTCCACTTCGAGCAGGGGATTGGCGTCCATGAGCCTGAGCGATTTCACCATGTTGCCTGTTCCCTCTTTATAGCGCCTGAAATGCGCCGTCTGAAGGTGGCTCTGATAGGCATTTTGATCCGCATAAACTTCCAGAATATAGATTTTATGCGGAGCGGATTTGTCCTGCATTGAAAAGAGCGCGAGGACGCCCGGCTCTGCGGCCATGGACGCCTCGCCGACCTCCCGGGCAGCCTTCAGATATTCCTGCAATTTTCAGGATAAACCTCTATTTCGGCAAGGCGCGTCATCCGTCCGCCCGGCACCGCCGCCTGTTTTGGAATATCGCTGCCCAAAAGCCGCCGCGCATTGTTGGAAAATACATCTTCGGCCTTCAGGCCGTGCAGCGGCAGCCGTTCGGCGAGTGCCTTTTTCCCGTTTTCAACAGCAATTTCAGTGACATACGGATAATCAGAGCCGTAGAGCAGATGGTCGGGCGTCGTGATGGTGAGCAGCATGTCAATGACGTCGCCGGTGGGATTGCCCGCGAGGTCAAAATAGAGATTTTTCATATTGGCGTCGATGTCCACGGGCTGCATGATGCCCTGGGAAGCCATGACCGGCAGAAGTGCGCGAAAACGCGGGAGCGCCGTCGGGAGCAGGGCACCGCAGTGCGGAACGACGAATTTTACTTTTGGAAAGCGCACCATGACATTGTGGGCAATCATATTCAAAATTGTCCGCGTCGTTTCGGCGAGATATTCATAGGAAGCCAGCGGTACATCGGCAATCAGCCTGGCATTGACCATCGAGGGTTTATGCGGGTGAAGAATAACGACCGCGCCGCGCTCATTGAGAAATGCCATCAGGGAATCCAGCGCGGGGTCGCCCAGATACTGGCCATAGCTGTTGGTGGCGAGCTTGACGCCGTCGGCACCCAATACATCGATGGCATATTTTGCTTCCTGTATGGCTGCATTGACATCGGGCAGGGGCAGCGCGGCACAAAATAAAAAGCGGCCCTTATTTCGTTTCGTTATGCGGGCGGCTTCCTCATTGAACCGGCGGCAGACAGCGGCGGATTCCCGTGTATCACCGAAATAAGGCTGCGGCGCGGGCATCGTCAGCACGGCGGTCTGTATGCCCGCACGGTTCATCAGATCAATGTGTTTTTTCTCGTCCCAGGGAGGAATCGGAAATCCCTCGTCCAGAAGCGCATTATGTTTTTTCAAAAACGCCAGATAATCGGGCGTGATGAGGTGGCTGTGCAGGTCGATCTGTGCCATGGCGTGTGAACTCAGGATCAAATTCAGCAAAATTAAAAACACAGCTATTCGAAAAAATCGATTCATTTTGCTATTTCCCTGTTGTGTTCGGCCAAAACTGCACTGTGATTAATGAATTTGGCAAGACGTGCCCGGATTGTCCTGACCGCATACAACGAAACGAAATGATTCGCGCCATTCGGGAGGCGAATAGTAAGTCGTTTTTTTGTGGGGGTGAGTCGTCAGACTCTGGAGATTTTTTGGCGTGAGCTGACAGTTCACAGCCCCTTCAGCCATTTCTCCACTTTGTCTTTTCCGCTGCGCACCTCGTGGCCGTAAATGCTGAACCC
>DBXV01000005.1:44578-189986 GCA_002309695.1 Myxococcales bacterium UBA1203
GTGCCCCACCACACGGGGCCGCCGATGAATACGGTGTCATAGCCGCTCAAGTCGGGAATTTTGCCTTCATACGGTGGAAGCTCGCCGTTTTGAGCCTCTTTTTTCGCCAGCTGCGTGAGCGGCGTGTATTCCATGCCGTCATATTTGTGCGTCACAATTTCAAACTGCGCCGCGCCGGTAATTTCGCTGATGTAATCCGCCACAATTTTCGTATTGCCGACTTCGATATTGCCCACGCTGTAATTGTCGCCTGCGTGAGAGAAAAAGACAACGATGGATTTCTTCATTGTTTTATTTCCTTTCGTTTCATTTTTCTCATTGGGTGAATTTCCGCCCGCAGCCATCAGGAGCAGACAGACAGCCGTCAGCATCATCGCCTTTATAATAAACATAATTTTTCTCATGAAATTACCCTCATGAATATGAAAAAAATTCATTCCATTCCCAACATCAAATTTTTCAAATCCGCAGCTTCTTCCTGACATTTTATTGTGTTGGAGGCTTCCTTCCGAGAAGACGCATTACATTTTGATTTCTGTTTTTCCGGGTCGAGCATTTTGATGACGCGGGCTGGCGTGCCGACGACAATGGCATTATCGGGAACGTCGTGCGTCACAATGGCCCCAGACCCCACAATGGCATTTTCGCCCACGGTCACACCCGGCATGATAATAGCCCGCGCACCAATCCAGGCGAATTTCTTAATGTGGACGGGCCTGCAGATGCAGATGTGGCGCTCGTAGGGGTCGTGATTCACCGTGAGCACCGTCACCTGCGGCGCGATCTGAACACCCTCCTCAATCGTAACGCCTGCGGCACAGCTGCCCACGAATGAATGGTTGATGAATGCCCCCGGCGCAATGTGGGTCTGATTGCCAAAGTCAATGGTGAATGGCTGGAGAATGCGCGTCCCGGACATATCACATCCAAAAATTTCATTCAGAACGGCGGAATAATCCTCATCTGGACGAAAATCCAGATTGAGCCGATGACAGAGGACGCGGGTGCGCATCATTTCATCAACAGCGGGTTTGAAATAATCCGCCGTCAAATCCACGCGGTCGCCGTCGTGCAGCATCTGAAAGACATTCTTCTTGTTTTCTCTATTTTTATTGTCCATGTTGTCCTCAGAAGTAAATGATAAATTCTGCATGTATATCTGGGGTGGGGAAATATTGTTTGAGCAACATCCTCTGATTAAGCATGCTGAATAATTTTTCCCATGAATGTTCGAGAAAATATTATTCAGAAATTCTTAGAGAAGTATTATTATTTCGACAACATCCTTTGAGTAAATAAATTCGGGTATTTTCCTCTGAACAGCCAGACATAAACTTACCCAAAGGATATTGTCGGATTAATAATCTTCTAATATATTCAGAGGAATCCGACTCTCTAACTTTCCAATCGGACAGCTGCGAAAAGCATTCATCAGAAGTGAAGGGCTTTCTCGTTTATTCACAGGGAAAAACAGCGGATTCGTTCACCCTGAAAATGCTGCCGGATTAATCTCCCAAATCCCCCAGCTCTCTGTCCAAGTGCCTTATTTTTCAGCGGTAATTCACAGGATGAAATTATCCGTGGATATTCCAACTTCCAATCATTTTGACAAAAGCGGCGTCAAAGTGATTCACGATTTCGCTGTGTCCAAGGTCGAGCTGGGCGATGGCTGCCATGTCTTCATCGGAAAGTGAAAAGTCCCAGATGTCGATATTCTGCGCCATGCGTTCTCTGTGGACGCTCTTGGGGATGACCACGACGCCGCGCTGCACATTCCAGCGCAGTGCAGTCTGCGCCGCTGACTTGCCGTATTTACTGCCGATCTTTGCCAGAACAGGGTGGCTGAAAATGTTGTTTCGGCCCTCGGCAAAGGGCCCCCATGCCTCGGGAACAATGCCCAATTCCTTCATCACTCTCAGTGCGCTTTCCTGCTGGAAAAAGGGATGCAGCTCAATCTGATTGACGGCGGGAGTAATTTTATTGTGAAGGCAAAAATCCATTAAAACGTGAGGATACATATTGCAGACGCCAATGGCGCGGATTTTTCCCTCCGCATGCAATTCCTCCATGGCACGCCAGGCGCCGTAATAGTCGCCCATGGGCTGGTGGATTAAATACAGATCGAGAAACTCCAGCCCCAGCTTGCGCAGAGAGCATTCAAAAGCGCGGTGAGTGTTTTCGTATCCCGCATCCTGAACCCAGAGTTTGGTTGTAATAAATAAATCCCCGCGCTTCACCGTGCCGTCGGCAATTTTTCGGGCGACGGCTTTTCCCACGGCCTCCTCATTCATATAGGCCGCCGCCGTGTCAATAAGCCGGTAGCCCGCATCGATGGCATCCATGACGGCCTGCGCACATACCGCCGCATCGGGCACCTGAAATACGCCGAAGCCTTCCATGGGCATCTTCACGCCGTTGTTTAATGTTATGCAGTTCATGGGATTTCCTCCTGTTTCTGTGGGTAAAATGGGGGAGGGGGGTTCACAAAGCTGCTGCTCGGGAATATATTAAAGGCTGACGGGGCCATGAAGAAGGCGGCGGGCGGGATATGCCGCGCTTTCCGGGAGCGGTATCTCCTTCAGTGCCATGCAAAATATATGGCCTCAAAAAAGTGTTGTCCAATAGAACTTTTGCAAGGTGCTATGCGGTTTTGTTATAGCGCTCCTCGATCTTTACGTCGTGGCAGCGAGAGACAGAGACTTCAACAGGAGCATGATATGCTGGAAACCTACATCATCGAACAGCTGGCGGCGCTGGCAGAATATGGAACGCTTTCCAAAGTGTCGGAGGTGCTGCACATCTCCCAGCCTGCCATCAGCCGGAGTATGCAAAAAGCGGAAGATGAACTGGGCGTTTCCCTCTTCGTGCGCGGCAAAAACCGCATTGCATTTAATGAATTGGGCGAGTTGGCGGCCAGACATGCCCGGATTGTCCTGTCCGCACACAACGAGATGATTCGCGCTGTTCGAGAGGCAGACAGAAGGCGCCGGACTTTCAGCTATGGTGCTATTGCTCCCGCGCCCATGTGGACGCTGACGCCGCTCCTCTCGCAGCTCTTTCCCGGACAGACGGTGAGCGCCGACCTCCAGGAGACGGAAGAGTCGCTGGTGGAGGGACTCAATGAGGGAAATTATAATCTCATTGTTTTGCTTCGCCCTCTGGCTGGCGGCGGCTGCTATTCCAGGCCGTTTATGCGCGAGAAATTGAGCATTTTGCTGCCACGCACGCACCGGCTGGCTGGACGGAAATCTATCTATCTCGCTGATTTATCAGGAGAAAAGCTCCTAATTCACAATAAAATCGGATTCTGGTATTCCATCTGTCAGAAAAAAATTCCCCAGGCGATTTTTTTGGAGCAGAGCGAGCTCAGCACGCTGCGGGAAATCGTCAACTCGTCGGATTTGCCGTCCTTTGTCACCAATATCTCGGACAACCCCGCCGATCTGCCTCAGAATAAAGTCGCCGTTCCAATTCTGGACAGTGAGGTAAACGTGACGTTTTACTGCGTCTGCCTGGCGGACAGGCGCCGGGAATATGCGGCGATATTCTCCGCGCTGGAGGATGCGGCACAGCGAATGTGATGCAGCAACCGCTGTCTCGTCTCGGACGCGGAAAACTCCCTCTCCCGATCTGAAAGCAAGGGAATTTACCTGAAAAAAGTCTCCTTTGGGCGAGGGGGGGGTGAGGCAATTCCCTGTCAGTCGCCTCACCCCCTCGGAATGTCCCGCGGGATTTTTCTGAACGTGATGTTGTATTGATTCAGCTCCGCTTCGGGAATCGTGCAGAGGTCGGCGTAAATCACGTAGCTCTCAGTGCGCTCTCGGATCGTGGCGAGGAATGCGTGGCTGAGCGTGGTCAGACTGTCTTTTTCGTAATAAAAATAATAGCCCGTATTATTGCGCACTCCCAGAAAGTAGGGATTTTGCGCGCCGGGACTGTCCGGAACAAGGACCGGGAGCGGCGTTCTCGTTTCCATATACCAGATGTATTCGCGGATTTTGGCGGGCTCGATTTCCTCGTTCAGACTGCCGTCGGGGAGGAGCAGCGCCGGGCCCAGATCGTAAAATGTAAAGCCGCCGCCCGTGCCCTCAGTTTTGTTTTTGCCTTCGCCGTAGCCGTTGATGACGCGCTTCACGCGTTCGGCGGTAATGCTTTCGGCATAATCCATCATTTCAATGAGGATGAATTTGCGGCTGCCGCCGTCCCGTTTGTTCATATTCAACACGGCGTGGGCCGTGGTGCCCGAGCCGGCAAAGGAATCGAGGATGACGGCATCCGGGTCTGTTGAAATGTGAAGTATTCTTTCAATTAAACGACTTGGCTTGGGCGTGTCGAAGGGCGCCGAGCCGCCGAAAATCGTTTTGATTTCCTTTTTTGCTTCGTCGGTATGACCGCATTCTTCGTAGTTGAAAAAGTTTGTGGGCAGTCTTCCACCGACAGAATCCAAATATGTTTTTCGACGAATGCCGCCTTTGCCGCCGTTGGTAAAATAAAAGCGCGGCCACTGTCCTCGTTTGTAAACCGCCTCCGCCTGCTTTCGCGATTCTTCCAGCGATTTCGCGAGGACGATGCCTTTGACATCCTTCCGCACTTCGTCCGCCGGTATGCCGCAGACTTTTGCCCGTTCGGCCTCGTCGTGAAGGTTTTCCAGTTTGTATTCGCACCACCCGCTCATGTATTCGAGCATGGCGTCCTGCTGATAGCGCCAGCAGGCCGTATCGCTCGGATAGAGCATTTTTCCCGTAAAGGGATGCTGAATCGCATAGACCATTCCCTGATGAGTTGCCGCTGCGGGAGCGCAGGGATTGTCGCTTGTCCAGGGCAATACATCATTATCCGGATTTTTGTATTTGGCATTCATTTCCGCCGTTCTGGGAAGCGGATTCGGCTGCCAGCCGGGCGTTTTGGAATAGACGATGATGTGCTCCACCTCACTGGGAATGCCCTTGGAATCGTTGCGCGTTGAATAATTGCGCTGCCACGAGATGTTCGACACAAAACAGTTCGCCCCGAAAATTTCATCGCAAATCAATTTCAGATTGGCCTGTTCATTATCGTCAATCGAAATAAAAATCGCCCCGTCGTCGCTCAGCAGCTTATGCAAAAGCCTGAGCCTCGGATACATCATGCACAGCCATTTATCATGGCGCGTCAAATCCTCCCCCTCTTTGCCCACGGCCTCGCCCAGCCATTTCTTCATCTTCGGGTCATTGACATTATCATTATAAATCCACCCCTCATTGCCCGTATTATACGGCGGATCGATATAAATACACTTCACCCGGCCCTCATATTTGGGCATCAGCGCCCTGAGCGCCTCCAGATTATCCCCGCGAATAATCATATTGCCGCTTTTTTCGTCGCCGAAGGCATATTTCTCCTCCAGCACGCGAAACGGCACCTGCCGGTGGTGATTGATGACCTTGTCTTTTCCAATCC
Source organism: Myxococcales bacterium UBA1203 (assembly GCA_002309695.1). Lineage (GTDB taxonomy): Bacteria > Myxococcota > Myxococcia > Myxococcales > UBA5297 > UBA1203. Next base: position 50,018 of record DBXV01000005.1, read on the forward strand.
ATTCGAGCGTTGGCATGGTGGGGTGTCCTTGGTTTGAGCTCTTCGCCCCTTCCCTGTTGGGGCAGGGATAGTTTGACCTCTTCCCCTGGCCCCCTCTCCCTGACGGGCGAGGGGGAAATTTTATATGATATTATATCATAATATCGGGTAATGGCGAGGGGGAGGTTTCATTTGAATGATTTCTTCCATAAAAGTCCCTCCCCGACGGGGAGGGAATTAGGGCGGGGCCTGATAAAGTCCCTCTCCCGAGAGGAGAGGGATTTAGGGAGAGGTCAGGAGAATGGCGAGGGATTTAGGGGTGGGGCCTGCGGCTAAAACTCCTCCTCAGATTTTTTCTCATCCAATGGCAGCTGTCTCGTTCCGATTTCTTTCGCATTCCTGCGGCTGAGGGCTTTTCCGCCGCGTTTTTCCAATGACAGCCGCGCATCGCGGGCAACTTCCGCCCCGGACACGGCGACTTTCGCACTTTGCGAAAGGCCCTGCGGGTTTTCATTCTGCGAAAGCTCTGTGGCGGAAGCCTCTGCGAGCATATTCAGAATCAGCTCCATGTTGGTCATATTGTCGCGCAGGTTTTCCTTTTTCAGTCCTTTGAATTCTTTATATTCTTTCGAGGACATATCTGCCCAGGTGCGATACATCAAATCCGTCAGGAGCGCGTATTCCTTTCCCTTTTTGACGCCGGATTTGTCCCATTCATCGGTCAGCGCCTTGCGCACTTCAATGGATTTAATGCGCTGATTGATCCAGCTTTCGCTGTAACCGAGCCTGCGGTAATTCTCAATGGCGCGGTCAATGGACAGTTCCGGGTCGGCGCTCTCGTTCAGAATTTCGCTTCCGACCTTTGCCAGCCACAGCTTGAAGGGCTCAGCCTTCCGGCTCGGAACGGACTGAATGAGGCGCAGAAGCTGTTCCGTGTCGGCCACATCGGTCAGGCGCATCTTGCCGTCCGCCGCAGGCAGCTTCAACTGGTGACAACTTGTCACCGTTTCATTTCCCTCATCTCTGAGGCGCTGCTTCAGCTTATTCCAATACTTCCGTGCCGTTAAAAAATCCGCACTTTCCACAAGGATTCCAATCACATCCACAATGGCAAAATACCATTTCTCATGCGCACTGTCCCAGACGGAGCGGATTTTTGTATTCTCGAACAGCTGAATTTTATTTTGAACTTCCGATTTTGGGGCTTCTGTTTCCGGCGATTTATTCTCGTTCATTACATTTCTCCTTCATTGTAAGCCCCTCTCCTTTGGAGAGGTTTTTATTTGATATTGTTAAAAAAATATCAGTGAGAATCGGGCGAGGCGAGGGGGAGGTTTCATTTGAATGATTTCTTCCATAAAAGTCCCTCCCCGACGGGGAGGGATTTAGGTTGGGGCCTGATAAAGTCCCTCTCCGAGAGGGAGAGGGATTTAGGGAGAGGTCAGAAAAATGGAGAGGGTTTTGGAGTGAGGCGATTCCCCGAATCTCACAGCGCCTTCACAATCTCCATAAACCGGTCATACGAATACGCCCCGGGATAATCCGGGGACTTGCTCTCAAATACCATAAAATAGCGGTATTCCTTGCCGGCACAGCTGGCCCAGGCCGCCCCCAGCGCCGCCTTTGCCCTCGATTCATCATTATCCAGATAATCGCCCTTGGCCTCGACCGCCAGAATCCGCCCGCTCTCTGTCATGACGAGAATATCGGGATAGGCCGAAATGGCGCCGTTGATATAAAATCCCTGTCGGGAGATATTGCGGTGCCACCATTTGATATTGTCCATCGAAGACAATTCAAAAATGAGCTTTTCCTCATATTTATTGACCGATTCTTCCTCGGCATAGAGCGACTTGGGATACCTGCTGAAATGCCTCTGCGGCGCAATCTCGGATTTGAGCTGATAATTCGGCCCGCAGATAATTATTTCCTGCTCCAGCCATTTCCGGAAGACGTCGGCACGATGCCCGAGCAGCAGTTCCTTTATTTTATTTTCAATTTTATGAATATACGGCCAGGGCGAGTGAATCATGTCGCTGACCTGATCCGCTGTCATATTTTCGACAATTCTGCCGATATAATTCTCCACCTCTCTGTCATTGACGCAGTCAATTTTGGAAATTTTGGCCTTTATCTGCTTCTTACAGACGGTCAGCTGCTGCGCTGAGGGCAGCGAATCCATCCACTGCCTGTAATAGGCGCAGTCTGCTCCCTTCATTTTCCACGCTTTGGGAATATCCCCCGAGGAAACATCCGTATCGACGCGGGCCATTTCCGCATCCAGCGTTTCAAAATCAATGCGAATGTCCTTGTCCTTCAGTGTAAAGCCCTCGCTCAGATGCTCCGCCTCCAGCCGGACATATTCATTATCAGAGAAAAAACTCGGCGCAGTCCTCATTTTGAATTGGGGAAGCCGCAGGCGGGAGGCCTCTTCGGCAAACTGAGCATTCATTCTGAATCTGGTCATCTTTTCCCGCACCTCCTCCGGGATGGCCGCGCCGCCGTCTGCCGCCAGTTCATTCTCGATATTTTTTTCGTATTCTGCATTTTGGGCGAGCCCCACAGACAAAAGCGGATCTCTTTCAGCTTCATCCGAATCCAAAGCGCCGTCCTCTGCCCGCCGCGCTTCCATTTTGTCCCGGAGCACCTCCGGCCGGATGTCCGGCGCGTCCGCATTCTCCGCATCGGCACTGCTGTCTGTATTTTGCGGCGCGAGCGTCATCTGAACATATTGTTTTTGCGGCGCATCAGCGTCAGCGCCGGCGTCCTCAGCGCGGCAGTCCCGGCTGGAAAATCCGGCCTGATTCAGCCCCTGAACGACCTTGTCCAGCGTCCGCCCGAAGTCCACCGACGAGGTAATGACATACGATATATTCAATACATCGCTTTTATTTTTCTGCGTATAGGGCAGGCGCAGCACGCGCCCCAGAATCTGCTCCACGTCCACCGCCGAATTGCGGTTGGCCACGGTCGCCAGCACATAGGCAAACGGACAGTCCCAGCCCTCTTTCAGCGCGTTGACCGTAATGATGTATCGAATCGGACACTGCGGGGACAGCAAATCGACATTTTTCAATTCATCCCGGTCTGCCGTTTTGACGGCAATTTCCTGCTGGGGAATGCCCGCTGCCACGAGCGCCGATTTGATTTTTTCATACGTCGTACTGCTTTCCGCAGTGTTTTTGGGCTGCGCCTGAAAGAGCGCGATGGGCCGGATATAGCGCCCGGACGCCTGCCTGTCCGCCTCTGCCCGCGCTTCCAGCTTGTCCCGGATATGAATGGCGTCGGCGAAGACGTCCTCCTGCGTCCGGCGGTTATAGACAATCACCGGCAGCTTCACCATATTGGCCCTTTTGAGCTGCGCAGCATCGACAAATGAAATGATATTGCTGTTCTGCTGCGGCGTCGCCGTCAGATCCAAAACAAAGCACGGATTGAAATTTTCCAGCATTTCCACGCTCAGCCTGGACACCGCGTGGTGGCTTTCATCCACGATGACCAGCGGATTGAACGAGCGAATCACCTGAATCAGCGCGGTTTCGTCCGTGTCGGGCAGAAGCGCGGCCCTGTCCTGCATAAATTTGGGAAACGCCGCGAGGCTGCCGTTTTCCTGAAATGCCTTGCGCCCCTCTTTTTTGCTGCTGCGGAATGAATCGTAGCTCAAAACAAATATGGAAAGCTGCTCGGAGACGGCCGCCGGGCTGAAATTCTGCCCGTTCAGGAGCGCAGACTTGGAATAGACCTCCACGCGCCCGCCGAAATCCGCCTCAATTTTCTGGCGGTAGGGGTGAGAGGGATTGCTCAGCGCCGCATACGTCTGGGCCAGAATCGCGTCCGAGGGCACGAGCCACACCACGGCCTGAACCTCCCGGACGGGCATCGCTCGATAAATCGTCTGAATGGCGCTCGCGGCAATCAGCGTCTTGCCGCCGCCCGTCGGCACCTTGAAGCACACATTGGGTGCACCATTTTTGAGGCCCGGGCGATACGACTGCATTCCGCCCGGCCCCACGGGGACATTTTTCTCTTCCCACAGCTGTCGATAGGCAGCGGCGGCACTGCCCGTCCCGGTCAGCAGCACGAGAAAGCGCGAAAGATCCGCGAGAACGCTCTTCTGATATGATTTCAGTTCCATGGAAGATGACTCTTATGACGTATGCCCCCGGCCATAAATCCTCAGCATGTCCTCTGGCTGAGTTGAATGATAATGTGCCCCCTCTCAGTCTGACACATCCACATCCGGCGTGATGTGAATGGTATAACCGGGAAGCATAGCTGCGAGCTCCTTCTGGAGCTGCGCGATGCCTTCCGCGTGATCCATGTCGAAGCTCATCACAACATCACACCGCATGAATTTATTGGGAATATCGACATAAAAGCCGTGGAGCTGCAGTGCCCAGTCGTGGGCGAGGACTTTTTCCTGAACTGAATTGCGGATGGAGGCCGCCTGCGACAGCCACACCGTATCCTTTTCCATGCGCACATCTATCTGCGTCTCGCCGTTTTCGGTTTGATAAATGACGATTTTATTCGTTTCATCCATGGGAAACGCTCTCCTTTTTTATTTAGAGAATGAAATCTGACAGAGGAAACACAAGCCCTATGTCAGAATAATTTGGGAAATTACCCCAGTATCTTCTCCGCCATCCGCTTCCCGGCGTCGAAGGCCTTCTGCAGATCCTCCTGCCAGTGGGCGTCTCTGTAGGCCTTTTTTGCCTCGGCGGTGCCCTCGGCAAACGCATAGCGGTCGTAATTCTTCACCTGCGTGGTGAAGTTCGCCTCTATGTGTTCGGGTTTTTGCAGCGCCTTGGCGATGACCGATTCATTTTCATTCATATTATTCTGAAATTTGGACGAAAACTCCGCCGGGGCATTCATCGTATAGATGCAGGCGGTGGGAACGGGCCCTTTGGGCGGGTTGCTGGAATAATCCACGTAGGACAGCCAGGGGAAAAACAGCCGCTCGATAAAGGCGCGAAGCTGCGCGGAAATCTGGAAAAAATAGATCGGCGAGGCGAATACCAGTCCGTCCGCATAAGCCGCTTCCCTCAATGCCTCCGCGGCGCCGTCTTTGAGTGCGCACACGTCGGTGAATTTGCTGCCCTTGAGCTTGCAGGCCAGGCACGAAACACAGCCTTTGTATTCCAATTCGTAGAGGCGAATCGTTTTTATTTCTATCTCTTCGCCGCCGACGGATTTCGCGCCGTTGGCAAAAGCCTCAATCATCTGCGCCGTATTCATGCCTTTGCGCGGCCCGCCGTCGATAATGACGATTTTCTTCATGTGTCCGTGTCCTCCGGGGAATATCTCCCTCAAATTTTTCCCGGGATTTCATCCCGGGATGTGATACTTCGTCCCTTCGGGACGATTTGTATTATAGATGATATTATTCCTTATGTGTCCTGAAAGGACGCTGTATTACATCCTGGGGTGAAACCCCAGGCAGCTGAGCGGCGAATCAGATGGCGGAGCGATTATCTCTCTTCCTCATTTCCCATTTATAATAGTAACATTGCACATCAGCCACTCAGTATGAAGTTTGTCCGCGTCACAGGGCAGCCCGACAATATCCTGATATGTTTTGCGCTCGCTCACGGCAGAGCCGCCGGCCAGCAGGGGCGAGACAGTGCCATTCGTCGTGGACAGCACCTGGAGCGTCGTCGCCGCATTTTGCGGCGCTCCTTCTGATATATATTTTTTAAATGTATTTCGGGGAATGGTCATGCCCTCGGCGGTGCCGCTCAGCGTCTCTTCAAAATAAAAATCATAGGGAATATCTTCGGTGTAATAACGATTGCCGTCGATGCCGCTGTAAATCACCCGCACGGCGTCGGGCAGGCTGTCCTCCGGCAGCGTCCAGGAGACGTTCATATCCCTCGTCAGCATAAAATACCACATGAGCGTCTCTGGCCCGCCGGCCTCTTCCGCCTCCAGCACTTTCTCGGCGGCGAGATCCTGAACATGAATGTCGGAAATCAGGCCGGGCCAGCGCATGGAAGCCGAGGCCACGGTGCCGTCGGGCCGGTGATAGCTGACCTCGATGACATCGCCCGCCGCGATTTCATTATGATGAATATAGCAGTAATAATCGCCCATAAATCTCTGTTCGGTGTGGCTGTGGTGATAATGCTCAAACACATCGCCTTCTTTTTCCCCATAGCGGAGACGGAGGTTGTCAGGGGAGGTCCAAAGGGGAACCTTTTTATTGCCGTCCATCAAAGACAGGACGATTCGGGCCTTCACCATGCCCTTGCCGAGATCATTGACGTTTTCTTCCGGGAACTGATTGGCTCTGACATAGCTGAGCGGGATTTCATCGGTGACTTCAACATCCAGATAAATCTCATTCAGTTCGTGATCGTCGGCGTGTTCATAGTGTTCTACGACGCAGCCGGAGAGAAATAAAAGGCTGAGAATGAGGGACAGGCAGGCAAAGGCGCGGGGGAAATGCATGGGGAAAGCTCCGGAGAGAATTTTTTTCGAGGGGAAAACAGAGGTGAAAGTATTTGACAACCGGGACAATGACCATTTGTCAGCGTTCCATTTCAATTAAATCCACACTTTCAATTTTACGCTGACAAAATGGGTGATGCGGTGGTGGTCAAATACATTCGGCGTAGAAACGCCCAATGTATAATCCAATTCGAGTCCAAAGATGGGCAGCGAATCTGGCCAGATGTTGAGTGAAACAGATGGACGAACGGCGAGCCAGGGCTGAATGGATGTTCTCGCACCTTCCGGGGCCTTCATATAGACGGCGCCGGCGCTCAGTTTGGGTACAAAAATAATCGAGCTTCTGGGAGAAAAGAAGCCGGGCGTGGGCAGCTCAATCATGCCATTGACGCCGATGAGCGAGGCGCCCTTGAAGAGCTTTTCACTCGACGGCGAAGTGCCTGTCTGCGGGTCGCCTTTCCGCCTCAGGTCGATGAATCCCAGATCCTGTTCGAGCTGAAAGCCGGAATACATATCGCCGATTTTGGTCAGATTCAGGCCCAGCGCGAGCGTAAACATGAGGCCGGAATTGTTTTGCTCATAACGTGCGCCGTCGATCAGCATATCTTCCCAGCCGACATCCAGCCCCAAAATGGGAAAGTAATCGGTGGGGGGATTGGCATGGGCGGGGCGCGGCCAGAGCGCCGGAAATAAGATGCAGAGCGTCAATAATAATAATGATGACGATAATAATGATGACAATAATGATAATAATGATGTGAAGTGCGCGGGGAATTTCATTTCAGCCTCATTTCTATTTCTTTTCCGTCATCCCGGCATCCGCCTCCCGCCCGCTTCCTGCCTTTTTGCTTTCGCGCTCATCCGCCCGCTCATCGGCCCGCTCGTATCCCGCGATGGCCCCGCCGATTATCACAGCCGGAGACGCGAGAATCAGGTGAATGATGAGGCCGTCGTCATTGCCCATATGCGTCAGAGAACTCCACACGCAGAGAAGTATCAGTGCGCAGAGAATGACGCACGCCAGGATGGAGAAGCCCAGGGTTGAGCCGTAGGTTCCCCGGCCACCCGCACGCCTGCCGCCATAATAGACTCCCACGGAAGTGAGCGGCATACACAGCACCAGGGCAATTGCGGCCGGCACAATGAATTCCGCGCCCATGCTGTGCGGTGAGGAAGGCCCTCCCAACTCCAACACGGCCGCGAGAGCGCCCAGAATGATTGCCAGCACACAAACCAGGAAGGCGCAGAGAATTCCCCACTTGATTTCCTTCCAGAGCCTCGTGTCGTCCGGCAGCCTTTCCGGCGTCTGTTTCGCTGGAGGGGGATTTCCTTCCGGGGCGGCATCTTTGCCTTTTACCGTCTCTGATGAATTCATGGGATTATCCCGAGGGAATGCGGCGCATCCAAATCATTCCTGCTCTGCCGGACTTTCTTTTTCCCTCCACCTCACTCCCGCCTTGAGCAGCTGCACGCCCTCGCCGGCGGCCGCAGGAATTCCAAAAATCGCCTGAATCACTTCACCGGGCTTGGCTGTGGCCTCATTGCCCGAACGGAGGGTGAAGGTAATTCGATTGTCTCCAATAGCGGTCAGCTCTGATACCAGGTCCTTCAGCTCGATGGTCTTTTCAGGGCGGCTCTTTGTCTTCTCGCGGCGGATAATGACCGACTCGCTCTCACAGAAGCGCCGGATGGCCTCCCCGATGCCGACCTTCATCCGGCTCTGCGCGCTCTCGTCAAAAGCTGCCTCGAAGCGAATGGCGGCCATGGCCTCGTTGGTGGCCTCGGGCTTTTCCGGCAGACACTGAACGCTGATGAGCGGGAAGTTCACGGGCAGTTCCGGCGCGAGCGTCCCGCGCAGCCACTCCTCCCCGCATTCGCGGGTGAGACGCACGTCCAGAAATTCGGCGTTCGACTCGATGCCCACGGGACAGGCGGGGCTGAACGAGAGGCGCGGCTTGGGATTGAAGCCCTGCGTGAAGGCCACGGGCCAGCCCGCGCGGCGCAGAGCGCGCTCCAAGAGCATGATGGTCTCCAGGTGGCTGACGGCGATGGCGCGGCCCGTCTTGGCGTATTGCACGCGCACCCAGATCTGCGGCGGCTGCCGGGCCGGGCCCTTGGGCTTTTCAGCCGCATTTCCGGCGGACGCTTCCTGTGCCCCGCTGCCGCTTTCACCTTCTGCGGCCGCTCCGGCGTTCTCCGTTTCTTCCGGACATGCGGGCAGGGAAGGCGCAGGGGATTCAGCGGGCTGCGGTTCAAGAGCCGGCGCCTTCCAGTCCGCCTTCGCCGCCTCGTCGGCCTTCAGCCGGTTCCTGTACTCTTTGAAGTCGCACGCGCCGCAGGCGTTGCACTTTCCAAAAGCGCACGTGGGCGTGACTTCCCCGGCGCGGCTCTTCCCGCGCTCCCTCCGGAGAAATTCATCACTCACGCCGCAGCTGAGCATCTGCCAGGGCAGGCACTCGTCCAGGGCTCTCTCGCGGCAGGCGATGGTCGTGAGCGAGACGCCGAAGGTCTTTTCCAGCGCATCGGAGGCAGCCATCCAGCGGTCGAACGAAAAGTGCTCCGTCCAGCCGTCGAGAATCTGCCCGGCCCGCCACGCCTCATAGACGGCGAGCGAAACGCGCCTGTCGCCCCGCGCCAGCGCGCCCTCGATGAGCGAGCTGTGCCCCTCGTGATAGCGCAGCAGAAGCCCGCCCTTTTTGGGGAAGGCGGAACGGAGAAGCGCGTGTTTCCGCAGCGTCTCCTCCACGGGAATCATCGCGTCCCACTGAAACGGCGTGAACGGCTTGGGAACAAAGGTCGAGACGGCGGCGTGAATCTGCGCCCACTGCCGAATCGCCTTTGCCTTCCAGTAGGCCTTCTTCGCCAGCTGCGCGATGGCCAGCACGTCCTCGTCCGTCTCGGTGGGCAGGCCGATCATGAAGTAGAGTTTGATGAGCGACCAGCCGCTCTGAAACACGCTCTCGACGGCGTGGAGCAGGTTTTCCTCGCTGTTGCCCTTGTTGATGACGCGCCGCAGCCGGTCAGTGGCGGCCTCGGGGGCAATCGTGAAGCCGCTCTTCTTCACGCGGCCAATCTGCGCGGCGAGCTTCTCGTTCATCGTCTCGGTGCGCAGTGACGGCAGCGAAATGGAGACGCGCTCGGGAGCGAAGCGGTCGAAGAAGGCGGACAAGAGTTCGTTGATGCAGCCGTAGTCGCCGGCCGACAGCGAGAGAAAGCCGACTTCCTCGTAGCCCGTGGCCTTTAAGCCCCGCGTGGCCATCTCCAGCACCTTGTCCGGCGAGCGCTGCCGCGAGGGACGCGTCAGCATCCCGGCCTGACAGAAGCGGCACCCGCGCACGCACCCGCGCTGAATCTCGATGGGCAGCCGGTCGTGGACGGTCTGCATGAAGGGCACGATGGGGCGGGAGGGCTGCGGCACGTCGTCCAGGTCGCGCATGACGCTGCGGGTGATTTTTTCGTAGCCCGCTTTCAGAGGCTCGACGCTCACCTGCGCAGGTTCTCCAACGTGGAAAACGGGGCGGAAGAGGCTGGGCACATAGACGCCGGGAATCTCCGCGAGCCGCCGGTGGAGACTGGCGCGGATCAGATCCATGCCGCGCGCCGGCTCGGAAATGTCCCGCAGGAGAGCCGCCGCCGTCTCGTCCGCCGAATGCCCGCCGTGCGTCCTGCTGCTGTCCGAAGAGCTCCTCGGAAATTCGCGCCGGAATTCCTCAATCGCGCGGCTGACGGCGATGAGCTGCTCCTCGCCCTCGCCGATGGAAAAGGCGTCGAAAAAGGGCGCGATGGGCTCCGGATTGTAGGCGCAGGGCCCGCCGCCGATGACGATGGGGTCATCTTTGGTGCGCTGACTGGCGAGGAGCGGGACGCCGGCAAGCGAGAGCATTTCGAGAACGCTCGTGTAGCCGGCCTCGAACTGCATCGAGAAGCCGATCACGTCGAAGTCGCGGACGCTGACGCGCGATTCCAGGCTCCAGAGCGGGACGCCGCGCGCCTTCATGCGGGCAATCATGTCCGGCCAAGGCATGAACACGCGCTCGCAGGCGATGGCCGGATCCTGATTGAGGACGAAGTGGAGCAGTCGAAAGCCCACGTTGCTCATGCCGATTTCGTAGGTCTCCGGGAAGCAGAGCGCCCAGGTGAGGCGGGCGTCTTCCAGAGGCTTGGGAAAGCTGCCCACCTCGCCGCCCACGTAGCGGGTGGGCTTGAGTGAATCGATGATGAGAGCGTCGAGGTCGGTGAGCTTGTGAAAGCGCATGAGGCGTCTCCTGACGTGTGTGCCGACCGCTTCGGGGTCGGCGGCATCTGACGAATGCTCCACAAACAAAAAGAGCGGCGAATTGCTCCGCCGCTCTTTCTGTTTTTTTCGGATGGCCCTGTTGCCGGTTTTACCAGCGGTAATGAGCGAACGCCTTGTTGGCCTCCGCCATCTTGTGGGTGTCCTCGCGCTTCTTCACCGCATTGCCGCGGTTGTTGGAGGCGTCGAGGATTTCGCCGGCCAGTTTTTCACGCATGGTCTTTTCGCCGCGCACCTTCGAGTAGCGAATCAGCCAGCGCATCCCCAGGGCGGTGCGGCGGTCCTGACGGACCTCCACGGGCACCTGGTAGGTCGCACCGCCCACGCGGCGGCTTTTGACCTCGATGATGGGCTTGATGTTCTCAAGGGCCTTTTTGAAGACCTTCAAGGGCTCCTCGCTGGTGCGCTCGCCGATGAGGTCCAGAGCGCCATAGCAAATGGCCTCTGCGGTCGAGCGCTTTCCGCGGCGCATCAGGTTGTTGACGAACTTGGTGACGAGCCGGTCCTGATACTTGGGATCCGGCAGAATCTTTCTCTTCTGTACTTCACGACGACGAGGCATCGGTTCTTCTCTTCCTGGGCAAGCTGCTACGCCCGCTGTGGGCCCGCGGCTGCCGAATGACGGCGATTCCGCGGGCGTGTTTCAAACTACTTGGCCTTCTTTGCTCCGTACTTGGAGCGGCTCTGCTTCCGGTTCGCCACGCCCACGGAGTCCAGCGTTCCGCGGATGATGTGGTAGCGGACACCGGGGAGGTCCTTCACACGGCCGCCGCGGATCATCACGACGGAGTGCTCCTGAAGGTTGTGGCCGACGCCGGGGATGTAGCTCGTGACCTCAATTTTGTTGGTCAGGCGGATACGGGCGACCTTCCGAAGGGCCGAGTTCGGCTTCTTGGGGGTGGTGGTGTAAACGCGGGTGCAGACGCCGCGCTTCTGGGGGCTGTTCTGAAGAGCGGGGCTCTTCGTTCTCTGCTTCAACTCGGTGCGGCCTTTGCGCACAAGCTGCTGTATAGTAGGCATGCGTGTCTTCCATTCATAAAGGGCAATGCCGCACACCCTGTGGGCATGCGGCATTGGCGGGCTTCCGAAAAAAAAGCGGCGCCCTTTTAGGGAGCAAAGGTCCGTTGTCAAGTTGGAAAAGGAGTTGATTCAGGACCTGAAAAGGGGCGTGCGGCGGCCTTTCCGAAGGCGCGGAATTTCAGCGGGAAGGGCTCGGTTACGAATGGCGGATGACGCTCAGGGAGCGAGAGAGAAGGGGATGCGCGTGCGGCCGGACAGGCCTCCCCTCAGTCTTCTCTATACGGACGATGTTCTCGCGGCGGTGAACAAGCCCAGCGGCCTCATCGTCCACCGCGGGCTGGGCACGGACAAAGTGGTGGTGATGACGCTGCTCCGCGACCAGCTGGGCGGCCGGCACGTCTATCCCGTGCATCGTCTGGATCGCGGCACGAGCGGGGCGCTTCTCTTCGCGCTGTCCCCCGAGACAGCCCGGACGCTCCAGTCGAGCTTCGAGTCCGGCGAGGTGAACAAGCGCTATCTCGCGCTCGTGCGCGGCATCTGCCCCGAGAAAGCGCACATCGACCATCCCGTGCCCAGATGCGAGGACGGCGAGCGCGTCGATGCCGTCACAGACGTTCGGCGCCTCGGTGTCGTTCATCTGGAAATCGGCAGCTTTTCCCTCGTGGAGGCGACGCCCTTCACCGGGCGCTACCACCAGATTCGGCGCCATCTGAAGCACCTGAACCATCCTCTGGTGGGCGACGTCCGCTACGGGAAGGGCGAGATCAACCGCTTCTTCCGCGAGCGCTTTGGCCTGCACCGGCTCGCGCTTCACGCCGCGTCCATCCGCTTTCCGCATCCCGCTTCGGGCCGGACGCTCTCTGTCGAAGCGCCGATTCCCGAAGACCTCGCTGTTGTCTTCGGCCTGTTCGGAAGCAGCAAATGAAAAAGCCGCTTTCCCGTCTGAGGGGAAAGCGGCTTTTGTTTCTGCTCAGCTCAGTCTCTCAGGTCTGGCGCTCAGCGTTACTGGTTCTGCTTGTAAATGCACATGCCCAGCCACGCATTGCATGTGGGCAGGGAAGCCGGGCAGGTGTCCGCAGTTTCGCATTCACAGGTGCAGTAGGATTTTGCGTCGGCGCCCTCGATGGCCATACCGATCTCGCAGTCAGAACCATCCTCGGTGGCGGATTCCTCGCCGCAGGCCAGACCGTTGGCGGGGCGCTCACCCGTTTTGCAGACGCCGAAGATGCTCTCTCCTGTCAGACCACTCAGGTCGCAGAACTGCGTGTCTCCGCAGTTGCTGTGAGCGGCGCACTGGGCGTTTTCCTCAATGCACTCGCCCGTGCTCGTCCGGCACGAGGCATTGGTGCAGTCCGTGTCCGAGGAGCACCCAGAGCCCGCGTCGCCGATGGAAGCGTCATCACCAGATGAGGCATCTTCATCGATGGAAGCGTCGCCGCCGCCGACAGAGATGGAAGCGTCGTTACCGGAAGAGGCGTCGGCAGCCGAATGACCGGCATCGCTCACCACGATGCCCGCATCCGTCTTACCGTCATCTTTCTCGTCGTCACCGCCGCAGGCTGCCGCGGCGAAGCCGAGGGCGGAGGCGAGGAGTGCCGCAGAAAAAAGTCGTTTCATGTGCAGAATCCTTTCGTGATTCCAGACGGCGGACCGGCTGGAAGAAGGGGGAATGGGGCGGCGCGCCACTTCACAAAGTCCCGGTGTTGTCAATGGATAAAATGCAATTTGTTCGTGCATAAAATCAGGAAGACCTATCGAAGATGTCTGGAGATATGCGTTTTGAATTTGCATAAAATTTTGTGCCCTCTGCCGTGAAAGCCTTTCCGGCGGCGCTGTTCCACGCGCGCTGGAAGGGGTCTTTTCAGCCGCTCGAATCGTGCTAAGGGCGCCGACTTTTTCGGAGCGGACAGCGTCCAGCAGGCGGTGCCCGCGAATGGCCGGACAGCGAAGAAGCGAAGACAAGAAAAGAGGAAGCCCAATGAAGACACGGATGCCATGGCTGGTTCTTTCAGCGTTTCTCTGCCTGGGGGCGCCTGCCTGCGGCGGCGGAGAGGGCGGCGGCGGTGAATCGGTGACGTCGATCGATGACCCGGGACCGCTGGCTGCCGAGACGCTGCGCGTGGCGGTCATCGACGAAGTGACGGGGCGCCCGGTACTGGATGCTGTGGTCGTTGCCAGCCTCGACGGGCAGAGCAGCACCACCAAGCTCACCCTCAAGGACAACGGCCGCTACGAGATGAAGAAGGTTCCGGATTCCCAGAAGGTGACGGTCTCCGTTTTCCACAGCGACTACAATTACGTCACCGTTGCCGGCCTTTCCGCGCGTGACCTGGTCATCTCAGTGAGGCGGCTGGCGGCTGTGCGCCGCGGCGGCATCACCGGGACGCTGGCCAACTGGCCGGATGCGTCCGACAACTCGACGCTGGCCGTGGGCATCACCAGCCTGGCGCTTCAGGGCAGCATTCTCGATTTCGACCCGAATGTGTTCCGCGGCGATCAGGTCCAGACGACCTTCGATTTTCCCTACTGGATGGCGCCTCTGGTGAAGAACTTCTCGCCCGATTCCGCCACGTCCTTTGATGTGAAAATTCCCGGCAGCGTGATGTTCGGAAAGAAGACGAGCTTCTCCGTCTTCGGCCTGCCCAGTCCCTGCGGCAGCGCGAGCTCCGAAATGGAGGGTTCCTGCGGGCGTCAGGCGGCTTTCGGCGCCTATGCCTCCATCGCCAGCTTTACGGACCCCATCGTCCAGGAGCTCTATACAGAGGATGCGCAGGAGCTGATTGCCAAGGTGGTGGCTACCATCGACGACGGCGCGAAGCTGAATCTGCAGGAGCTTCTGCCGACGGCCCTGCCGCTGCTTCCCAAGCTGCTGTCCCACGTGAAGGTGGATTACGCCCGCGACATCAGCCTGGAATTTGGCGGTGCAGAGCAGCCTCTGCTGGAGCGGAACTTCGACCTGGCGCGCTCTTTCAGCCTTGAGCGCAGCGTGACGATTCCCCTGCCGCCGCGCCTCATGGACAAGGAACACGCCGACCTCGTGGGCGTCATCGCTCTGGCCGATCTTGGCAGCCAGGGGCTTCTGCCCATTGGTCTGGGCGCCACAGAGACGGGCAGCGGCCTGACGTTCGACATGGTCGTCGCTGACGGCGGCATCACGTTCCAGAACGCGAAGACCAAGCTGGTGGCCATTGCCCTGGACAGCAGCATTTCCTCAGCGGTGCACGACAAGAGCATCACGCCCGTGTTCAGCGCTCTGGTCGGCACCTACGACAGCCTTCCGGAGGCAGGAACGACCATCATGAGCGGCGCCTTCCTCGAATCGCCCGAGGACAGCGCTTTCAGCTCGGATATTCGGACCTTTTTCCAGACGCCCGACGTCCGGGGCGCGTCGCTGTATCGGGCTGAAATCAAGGGCGATCACCGACAGTGGGTCGTCTATTTCAACAGCGGCTCCGACCTGGTGGCGCTCCCCGCGGTGCCGGAAGGCGCGGAAGACGTGATTGAGGCCGGCGATGACGCGCACACCATGATTGCGATTTCCCTGAAGGATTCCCTCTCCATGGACGACCTGTTCACTGACAGCGATGCCAACATCAATGATCTGAACGATCTGATGACGGGCTTCTCCTACGCCGTTCATTACGAATAGGCCGTCAGGCGGCTGAGAGAGCCGAAAGAGAAGAGGCGCCTCACAAACGGGGGCGCCTCTTTTGATTTTGTGAGGTCAAAAAGCGGGGGTCGGGCGCGTTTTCCGGCCGGGGAATTTCGGTTTGACCCCCCAGGCGATTTTGATTAGAGGCGCGCGCCTTTTGCAGGCCCGGGGGCTCCAAGAAAACTGCCGCAGGATGTCGGTTTTCTCAGATGCGTCCGGGCTGTTTCAGCTTTGGATTGACCAATGCCACGCGATGCCGTGGCCTTTTTGTTTTGAAGGAGTCGTGAATTGTCCGGATTTACCGTTCTCTGGGGGAGCGCAGAGGCTGTCGGCGGCATGCTGAACCAGCTGGCGCTGATGCAGGCACCTCCCCCCGCCGGCTCACCGGGTTCCTCTGTGCTGACCATGGGCCTGCTCATCGTGCCCATGCTCATCATCATGTATTTCTTCGTGTGGCGTCCGGAGAACAAGCAGATGGAAGCCCACCGCAGCATGGTGGCTGCGCTGAAGAAGGGGGATGAGGTTCTGCTGCTCAACGGCATCTTTGGCCGCGTCCATGAGGTGACGGACAAGGCGCTGGTCATTGAAGTCGCGCGGGATGTCCGCATTCGAGTGCTCCCCGGCGCAATTTCACGGGTGCTCAAGCCGGAAACGGGTGAGGGCGCGGGAGCGGATGCGGGCAAAACCTCGGACAAGTCCCCGGCTAAGCCTGAGGACAAGAAGTAGCCGGAACGGAAGGCGGCTTTTGGGGAAGGCGGACGGACGCTTTCTGGTTTTTGCCGCCGCCGCGCATGTGCCGCATGCAGGTGAGCGCGTTCCCCGAACATTCAGAATCAAGAAGAAGCAGCAAAGTCAGTGAAGCCCCGAAGGGAAACCTCGAATGGATAAGACTTTTTATGTGAAAGCCTGCGGCGTTCTTGCCGTGACGCTGTTTGCCGTCTGGCTGCTGGTGCCGACGTGCCACTACTTCATGCTCCCGCCGGACGAACGGAATCAGCCGGAGAAGCTCGAATCTGTCCTGCCCGGCTGGGCGCCCGACGCCAAGACGCGCCTGACGCTGGGCCTCGATCTGCAGGGCGGCATCAGCCTGGGACTGGGCGTCGATGTGGAGTCCGCCCTTCAGAGCGGCGCTTCCCGCCGTGCCGACGAGATTAAGGGCTACGCGGAAGACAAGGGCCTCAAGGACATCACGACCTCCTCCGACAATCTCGAAGTCATCGTGAAGGTCGGTGCGGGCGGGGATTTCGCGAAGACCAAGGATGTGGTCCTCGATTTTTATCGGGACATGGACGTGGCCTCTGAGGGCAGCGGCGAGTTCCGCCTGGCCTTCAAGGAAGCATCTCTGGATGAGCGCCGCCGCAACGCCGTCGATCAGGCGCTGAAAGTCATCACCAACCGCATCGACAAGTGGGGCGTGACGGAGCCTGTCATCACCAAGCGCGGCGACAATGAAATCCAGGTGCAGCTGCCCGGCTTCAAGGACCCTGCGCGGGCCAAGGAGCTTCTGGGCAAGACCGCTCAACTGGAATTCAAGATCGTCGATGACGAGAACAGCTATTTCGCTGACCTCTATCAGGCCGTTCTGGCCAAGCAGCCCGAGGGCGTGACTGTCGGGAGCGAGCTCAAGGACGGCCGCCAGGTTCAGTATCTGAAGCTCAGAACCTCGAAGATTTCTCTGTCGGCTGATCAAACCCGCGCGGGAAGCAGCCCCTATCTTCTCGCCATGGGCGAGCAGGGCGATGCCGCTCTGGGCGAGCTGGTGAAAAAGGGCGGCGTGGCCATGCCCGCGGACCATGAGATGGGCATCGAGTGCATTCCCTCGAAGTACAAGAAGAACAGCTGCGAGGGCTACAGGACCTATCTGCTGCACAAGAAGACCGAGCTGACCGGTGATTCCATTGTGGACGCACGGGCGCTTCTCGATCAGTCCCCCGGCGCGGGCGGCCGTCCCTACGTGTCGCTCAACTTTGACGCCAACGGCGCCCGCGATTTTGAGCGCATCACCGGCGACAACGTCGGCAACCGCATGGCCATCGTCCTGGACGAGACCGTCAATTCAGCGCCTGTCATTCAGGCGCGCATCGGCGGCGGGCACGCGCAGATCACGCTGGGCGGCAACAAGAGCTATGAAGATCTGATTCAGGAGGCGAACGACCTCTCTCTCGTCCTCAAGGCCGGCGCACTTCCCGCCCCCGTGACCATCGGCGAGGAGCGCACCGTGGGTGCTTCTCTGGGGCCCGAGCTGATCAAGCGCGGAAGCATGGCCATTATCCTTGGCGTCTTCCTGGTGCTGGTTTTGGTCGTCTTTTACTACCGTGTGACCGGCGTCATCGTTGACATCGCGCTGCTGCTGAACGCGCTCATCATGCTGGCGGCCATGGCGGCCTTTAACGCCACCCTGACGCTTCCCGGCATCGCCGGCTTCGTCCTGACCATCGGCATGGCGGTGGACGCCAACGTGCTGATTAACGAGCGCATCCGCGAAGAGCTGAAGTCCGGCAAGACCATTCGGGCAGCCATTGAGTCCGGCTACGACCGGGCCTTCTGGACCATCGTGGACTCCAACCTGACGACGCTCATCGCCGGCTTCGTTCTTCTGAATTACGGCTCAGGTCCGGTGCGGGGCTTCGCCGTGATGCTGATTATCGGCATCGCCGCCTCGCTGTTTACGGCCCTGGTCGTCACGCGGCTGATGATGGATTGGCTCGTCGTTGGCCGGAAGATGACGATTTCCATCTGACGGGCACCGCCGGTTTCCAAAGTATTGATGAGGAATGATCCGCCCGCCTGCGCATTTGCCAGAGGGGCGGACGCCGGTGCGCCGGCACAAGGGAGTTGAGCCACATGGAGTTCTTCAAAAAATTTGAGCAGATGAATTTTGATTTCATCGGGCACCGGAAGACGGCCATGACGATTTCGGGCGTTGTGTGCGCCCTGATTGTCCTGGGCATCGCGCTCTTCGGCTTCAACTGGGGCGTCGATTTCGCCGGCGGCTCTGAAATCGAGGTCCAGTTCTCTGGTGCGGTCGATGTGGCCAATGTCCGCAAGGCCGTGGAGGCCGCCGGATTTAAGGCCCCGCTGGTTCAGGAAGTGGGCGGCATGACCGACAACACCTTCCTGATTCGCATCGGCAGCATCTCCACGCTGTCGCACGAGGACGCGCGGAAGGCCGAAGAGGCGGTTCGGGCGAAGTTCGGCGATGACATCGCGATGTTCACGTTCAATCCCAACTACGGCGACAAGTTCGAGATTCGCTTCCAGAAGGGAAAGAGCGAGGGCGCGGGCGATGGGCTGAAACAAGCCATTGAGGGCCTGGGCATCCACGTTCAGGACATCCGCCACGTGGCAGACGGCTTCAGCGTGATGACGGCCGGGATTTCCGAGAAGGTCGCCAAGGAGCTGAACGAGGCTGCCGCCCAGGGAAAGCTCAAGCCTTCCGAGCTTCACCGGGTTGAGTTCGTCGGTCCCCAGGTGGGCGAGCAGCTGCGCAATCAGGGCATCCTGGCCGTGTTTTACGCCGCCATCGCCATCCTGCTGTACATCGCCTTCCGCTTTGAGATTCGGTTCGCGCCGGGTGCGGTCGTGGCCATCATGCACGATGTCATCGTCGTCCTTGGCTACTACCTGATTACCCGCCACGAATTTAATCTGACCTCGGTGGCCGTTCTGCTGACCATCGTGGGCTACTCGGTGAACGACACCATCGTCGTCTATGACCGCATCCGCGAGAACACCGGCAAGCTCCGGGGCATGAATCTGGCCGCGGTGATGAACCTCTCGCTGAACCAGACGATGACCCGGACCATCCGCACGAGCATGACCACGATTGTGGCGGTCATCGGGCTCATCCTGCTGGGTATCGGTCAGCTCAAGGACTTCGCCATCGCCATGATTTTGGGCGTTCTCGTGGGCACCTATTCGTCCATCTTCATCGCGATTCCCCTGTCGCTGCTTCTGGAGAATGTGGGCAAGAAGCCCGCGCCCAAGGCGCTTTCGACCGCGGGGAATGGCGCCGCAGCTTCCTGAGCAGCCTCAAAATGTGAATGGCGCAGGCGCCGTTCGCGCTGCCGCAGAAAGCTGGCGGCAGCAGGAAACGCCCTGGCGGAAGATGAATCCGCCGGGGCTTTTTTATGGGCCTTTCCGCAGTTTTCCCGGGCACCTGTGCATCCCGCGATGCCATCCCGTGCCATCCCGATGAACATCCAGAACGAGGACGCATGGCCATGAGCGACTCACTGACTGATTCAGCCGCGGACGAAGGCACTGCCGCTCAGCATTCGTCGGCGGACGACGCCGGGGCCGCTCTGCTGGAGCTTTCCTGGAATCTCAGGGCGCAGCTCGCGTGGCTGGAATCGCTGGGGGTGAGGGAAATTCCCCTGCTTCCGATGATGACAGGCGCGGGAGGCAGTGCGGCGGCGCGTTCGGCTTCTGCCAGTCTCCCGCGCTCCGCCGCCGGCAGGTCTCCGCAGACATCGGCCTCTCAGGCGCAGGACGTCCGTGCCGAACCGATTCGCAGGGCGCATCCGCTGAAGAAAGCTGAATTGCCCGCTGCCGATAAGCCGGACCCGGACGAATCCCTCATTGACGCCGGGGACTTTGCCGCTCTGACCGAGGCGGTGCGCGCGTGCTCCAGATGTCCTCTTTCGGGAACGCGCCAGGGGTTTCTCGCAGGCAATGGCGTGAACCGCGCCGACCTGATGTTTGTGGGTGAGCGGACCGTGATGCTGCCGGACGGAACGCCCGGCCTGTTTGAGCCCCCCGTGACGGAGCTTTTGGAAAAGATGGTCCGGGCGATGGGGCGCGATTTCCGGGAGGTGGCCTGCGTGGATGCCGTCCAGTGCGCCTGCGGCGGAAACATGCCTTTTGAAGCCCCCCGCGCCTGCCGCCCGCTGCTCCTCGCGGCCATTCGCTTTGTCCGGCCCAGGGTCATCATTTCTCTGGGCAAGACGGCGACGCAGACGCTGCTCAACATTTCGGAGCCCATCACGCGCCTCCGGGGCACCTGGCGCCGCTGTGCCGGCATTCCCGTGATGCCCACGTTTCATCCTGCCTATCTGCTTCAGCACACCGACGCGAAGCGTCAGGCCTGGGATGATTTGAAGCAGGTGATGCGGGTGCTCTCCGGCGACGTCCATTTGGACGGTTCCTGATGCGGGCTGACGGCGCTGCGGCAGTGGCTGTCCGTCACTCGAAAGCGGCTTCACAGCTGTCCGGGTTTGTGTAGAGGCGCCCGCTTTCTCGGGAGCCACCGATATGGAGGGGACATGTCCCTGCCCGTCACCACGAAAATCGAAAGTCTGGGTCTGTACATTCCGGAAAAGACGCTCACCACCGAAGAGGTCATGGCAGGGTGTGCTCATCGGCCCAGGTGGGACCTGGAGCGCATCACTGGCATTCATCAGCGGCACGTGGCGGACGAGGGGGAATACGCCATCGACCTGGCCCTGAAAGCCGCGCGGCGCGCGCTGTCCATGTCCCGCCATTCCGCCGACGAGATTGACTGCGTCATCTGCACCAGCATCTCGAAATACAATCGGCACGAGGCGGTCATTTACGAGCCGGCCACCAGCGCGCTGATTTGCCGGGAGCTGGGACTCAAAGGGACGCGCAACTTCGACCTCATCAACGCCTGCGCGGGCATGATGACGGGAATCTTCACCGCCGATGCCTACATCAGGAGCGGCAAGGCGAAATGCGCCCTGGTGGTGAGCGGTGAGCTGAACACGCCCATTTTCCGGGCAGCCCAGAGGGAGATTCGCCTGCCCATCGACGGCCAGTTCGCCTCTCTGACCATCGGCGACTGCGGGGCGGCCTACATCATCGACGGCAGCGACACGAAGGACGTGGGCTTTCACCAGTTCGACTTTGTCACCGGGGCCCGCCACAGCGATTTGTGCTGGTCCACGCCTTCCTGGCGCACGCACGGCGGCGTCCTGCTGACCCGGGCGCGCGAGTTTCAAATCATCGGCAACGACAACTTCCCCCGATACAGCAAGCGCATTCTGGCCAAGACAGGCTGGACGCTGGAAGACGTGGACCGGGGCATTCCTCACCAGATTTCCGTGCGCGGCATCCACAAGTCGCGAAAGGCCATGGACAGGTTTTTCGGCTGCAATGTGGGCGATGAACGCTACGCCTGCGTGGCCGACCGCTACGGAAACACCTCGACCACGACGCACGCAGTGGGCTTCCACGAGGAGATTCTCGCGGGCCGCATCAACGACGGCATGCGGATTCTGCTCATCATCGGCGCCTCCGGCATCGTGGTGGGGCATGCCACGCTGACACTGGACGACTTTCCCAGCCGCTATCGGAAGGCTTTTGGCGCCGGGGAGAAGCCGTCCCCGGACGATGGGGAGAGCGGGGAGAAGCCGGCGGACGCAGCGGCCAAGTGACGGGGGCGCTTTACCGGGCCTTTTCGGAACGATTTTGCAGACACGGGAGAACACATGCTCCGAAGCAGGATAGTCAGTCTTGGCGTCAGCCTTCCCGGGCGGCGCCTCTTCCGCGACAGCTCGCTGGACCACGCCGTCAGGGCTGGCCGGGACGCGCTGGCCCACACCACCTACTGGCCGGCCGACATCGAACTGCTCATCAATGCCGGCGTCCATCGCGACAAGCACTACGCGGAGCCCGCCTTCGCCTGCTTCATTCAGCGCGAGCTGGGGCTGAACATCGATTTTCAGGGCCGCCAGACGTTCTCGTACGACCTGATTGACGGCGCCATGGGCGTTCTCAACGCGCTGGACACGCTGGATGCGCACATTCGGACGGGCCGTGTGGAAGTGGGCATGGCGGTGGCCAGCGAGGTGAATACGGACAGGCATCCGCGGCCCGAATACAGGACGGCCCGCAGCGGTGCGGCCATCATTCTCGACGCCTCTCCCGAAGCGGCAGTGGGCTTTCGGTCGTTCAGGTTCCGCACATTTCCCGAGCACGCGGGGCTGTATGAATCCTATGTGGACCTGTCGGTGAAGCGCGGCTGCCTGCACATTGACAGGTCCCCGGACTTTGAAGGGACGGCGCTTGCGGCCATCGGCGAGACGGTCCCCGAATTTCTGCGCGACGAGGGGCTTTCTCCTGGGGACATTGACCTCGTGCTGCCTTCTCAGGTGTCGCGTTCCTTTGTTGCCGAATTGGGGAAGCACACCGGCGTGCCGCAGGACCGCGTCATTGATCTGACAGGCGACTTTCCGGACACCCATTCCACCGCGCCGCTTCTGGCGCTGGACAAGGCCATGAAGGCGGGCCTGACAGGGAAGGGGAAGCGGGCCCTCTTTGTGGGCATCGGCGCGGGGCTCAATGTGGGCGCGGCCATCTACGAATTTTGAGCCGTCCGGGCGTTTTTTTTCAGACTGAAACTTGAGTTTGTTCCTCAGTCCGTCCAAGAGGCGCCGCTTTTTTCAGGACGGCATCTCATTACTTCCGGCGCGCAGACTTACGCCGCACTCGGCATTTCTTCCGGGGGAAAGAAGCGCTGCTTCGCCGCAATCCATCTGCACCTGAGGTCTGTATGGCTATTCGTACGTATTCTGATGATCCCATTCTGGGCATTGACCTGGGCACGACCAATTCCTGCGCCGCCATCATCGACGAGGCAGGGAAGGTTCAGCTGATTCCCTATAAAGACGGCTCGTTCACCATTCCGTCCGTCTATGCAGTCAATGACAGGGGCATCGAGCTCATCGGCCAGGAAGCCAAGCGCCAGTGGCAGCTGAATCCCCGCAACACCATTTACGCCGCCAAGCGCCTCATCGGCCGCTCGTCCACCGACGAGGTGGTGACCGCCATGAAGGACACGGTCGCCTACCGGATGATGGCTGACGATAACGGCGACGACGACGTGATTATCGAGTGCGCTGACCGCTACTGCCGCCCCGCCGATGTCTCCGCGCAGATTCTCAACAAAATCCGCACGGTGGCTTCGGACTATCTGCAGAAGCCGATTCACCGGGCCGTGGTCACGGTTCCCGCCTACTTCAACGACCGGCAGCGCCAGACGGTGAAGGATGCGGGCCTGCAGATTGACCTCGACATCGTGCGCATCATCAACGAGCCCACGAGCGCGGCTCTGGCCTACGGCCTGAACAAGTCGTTCAACGGCAACGTGCTCGTTTACGACATGGGCGGCGGCACCTTCGACGTCTCGGTCATCGAGGTGCGCGAGGGCAACGTCTTCGAGGTCAAGGCCACCGGCGGCGACATCTTCCTGGGCGGCCTCGACTTCGACAATGCGCTGATTCGTTCGGTGCTGTGCGACTTCGTGGAAAAGCACGCCATCGACCTGGCCGAGGATCCTGTGGCGATGCAGCGCATCCGCGACATGGCGGAGCGCGTGAAAATCGACCTCTCCAGCCGCGATTCGGCCATGTTCAACATTCCCTTCGTGGCTCTCGACGCGAGCGGCATGCCGCTGAACATCGAGCTCAATCTGACCCGCGACTGGCTGAACGAACTGGTTTCGCCGCTCATCGACCACTCGCTGGAAATCGTGGAGCGGGTGCTGACGGATTCCGGACTTCGCCCGAACGAGATTGACGAAGTGCTGCTCATCGGCGGTCAGACGCGTATGCCGCTGATTCAGGAGCGCATCGTGAAGATGTTCGGCCGCCAGCCGTCCAAGGGCATCAATCCCGACGAGGCCGTGGCCATCGGCGCCGCGCTCTACGGCCAGACGCTGGAGTCGGATTCGCCGGTGAAGCTCCAGCTGCTCGACGTGATTCCCATGGGCATCGGCATCGAGCGGGCTGACGGCCGGATGCAGGTCATCTTCCCCAGAAATTCGGCGACGCCCAACGCCAAGGCCATGACCGCCACCACCAGCCGCAACAATCAGGAGACGCTCTGCATGCGCATTTATCAGGGCGAATCCCCCACGGCGCAGGAGAACGAGCTTTTGGGCGAGTTCCTGTTCTCGGGAATCTCACCGGCGCCGGCCGGGAAGGCTCAGGTGGAGCTGACCTTCCACATCAACATCGAGGGCATCCTCAGCATGAGCGCCCTCGACCTGTCCTCGGGCAAGCGCATGGAGACCAGCGTGAAAATTAAGGGCAGCTGAAGCTCTTCAAAGCGCTGAAATTTCAAACGGGCCTTCCGGAACAAATCCGGGGGCCCGTTTTTTTGTGCCCGGCGCCTGAGGGCTCAGTCGTCCAGAAGCCGCAGCAGGTCTTCCCGCGTCAGGCCGCCCGCCTGGGACGCGCCGGACAGGGCGGCCTCGGCCAGAGCGCGCTTTTCCTGCTGCAGCGCGAGGATTTTTTCCTCGACCGTGCCCAGGGCGACGAGCCGATGAATGAAGACAGGGCGCGTCTGGCCGATGCGGTGCGCGCGGTCCGCGGCCTGGTCCTCCACCGCCGGATTCCACCAGGGGTCCACCAGAAACACGTGATCGGCGGCTGTCAGATTGAGCCCCGTGCCGCCCGCCTTGAGAGAAACCAGCATCACGGGAGGGCCGTCCTGAGACTGAAAGCGCCGGACGACCTCCGCCCGGTCGCGGGTGCCGCCGTCCAGACGGACAAATTCGAGCCCCGCCCGCTGCAGTTCCGGCTCCATCAGGTCGAGCAGGCGCGTCCATTGAGAGAAGACCAGCGCTCTGTGGCCGTCCGCGCTCAGTTCCGTCAGCTTGTCGATGAGCAGGCTGACCTTGGAAGAGGTCTGAGGCGCGCCGCTGCCCTGAGGCCCGCCCGGAATCAGGGCGGGGTGGCAGCAGGCCTGGCGCATCCGCAGCAGCGCTTCCAGTGCGGCCATGACGCTTCCCCCGTGTCCCAGCTTTTCCATCACGTCCCGGCGGGTGGCGGCGCGGAGAGCGAGATAGAGGCTCATCTCGTCCTCGCTGAGCTCGCAGCGGAGCACCGTCTCCGTCCTGGGGGGCAGCTCAGCGGCCACGTCCCGCTTGAGGCGCCGCAGAACGAATGGACGAAGGCGTTCACGCAGAGCTGCCGCGCACCCCGCCTGACCTGAGGCAATGGGCTGGGCATAGCGCTCGTCGAAATCACTTCGGCCCGCGAGCAGTCCCGGCGCCGCGAAATTCATCTCGCTCCACAGCTCATCGAGCCGGTTTTCCACCGGCGTTCCGGTCAGAGCGACGCGGAAGTCGGCCTTGAGGGCAAAAGCGGCCTGCGCGGCCTGGCTGGAGGGGTTCTTGATGGCCTGCGCCTCGTCGAGGAGCACCACCTTCCAGTGCTGAGCTTTCAGCGCGGCGAGCTCATTGCGAAGCAGTGCGTAGCTCGTCACCGTCACATCGGCATCCGGGTCGAGGCGGCGCGCGGGGCCGTGAAAGAGCGACACCTTGAGGCCAGGACGAAAGCGCGCAGCCTCCGCGGCCCAGTTGTGAATCACGCTGGTGGGCGCGACCACGAGAGAAGGCTTTTCGAGGACAGCCAGCGTCTGCAGCGTCTTTCCCAGACCCATGTCGTCGGCCAGCAGGGCGCCCAGCCCCGCCTTCTTGAGGAACAGCAGCCAGCGGATGCCCGTCTCCTGATAGCCGCGCAGCTGCGCACGGAGGTCCAGGTCACTGGGCAGCGGCGGCAGGCCGGCAAAATCGTCCACGAGAGGGCGAAGCGTCTGGAAGCGCGGCGGCTCGGGCATGTCCAGGTCGCGGCAGAGCCTGGCCAGGTCGGGAATGGCACAGGCGGGCAGCTCGCCGCGCCCGGATTTGGCTTCGAGCAGATCGGCCAGACGCCCCCCGTGGCGCATCAGCCAGGCAAGAGGCAGCTCGGCAAAGCCGCCGCCCATGAGCGGAACAAGTGACTGGCCGGCCCGAAAGGCGCGCATCACAGCCTGAGGGTCAGCACTGCCCGCGCGCCGGCCATGGCCGTCCCGCGCATCAAAAGAGACCTGAAAATCGTCCCCCTGCACTTTCAGGTCGGGCCGGAGGGGCGGCGCCAGCCAGAACCTGTTCAGCGCGCTTTCACCGCCCACCGTGGCACCGCCTTCGCCTTTGATTCGGCTCCAGGCCTCGATTTTTTCCGACAGCCGGATGGCGTCCATGCCGCGGGCAACGGTCCTGTCCCCGAGTCGAAGTCCGGTTTCGCGCTCCAGACGCCGGGCCAGCCGCTCTTCGAGAAGTTCATCGCGAATGGGCACCTCGTTGGCCAGGGCCACCAGCCTGCCGGCCACGACGCGGGCAATGGGCGGATTGCCGTAAACCAGCGTCGGCACCACCGCGAGCCCGTCGCTTCCGTCGAGAGCAGTCTCGAAGTGAATCATGGCGCCGGCATCGCTGACTTTGGGCAGGTGCTCCGTGTCCGCCTCCACGTGAATGCGCGAGCGGAGCTCCGGCAGAATCGACGTCATCAGTTCGATTTTCTGCGCCGGCGGGATGACCCGACCCTGCGTAAATTCGGCCCGCTCGCGAATGTTGAGGCAGGTCTCCCGCAGGGGATGAAGAACGCCGTTTTTGAGGGCGGCGCCGTTCTGAAAGACCTCATCCAGCCCGGGGGCGCGGGCCAGACGGAGGAGGAAACCGTTTCCCCGCTCCGTCAGCCGAAGAATTTCAAAGGGGACTTCCTCTGCGCTGGCCTTCACGGGGGCGCCGTCGAGCGTGACACAGGGACATCCGGCCATGGCCTGGAGCAGCCGGGCCATGCGCTCCGGCAGGGGATAGGTCCGATTGTCGAGCCCCAGAATCACATCGACGGCCAGGTCAGCGGGCTCGGGCGCCACCCGGGGACCGTCCACGCGGCCGGAGGTGAGGGCGCTGAGCGTCGTTTTCAGAGGGAGCCGTTTGTCGTTCTGGACGAGGAACCGTTCGAGAAACAGCCCGCCGCTGTGGCGCGTGAAGGCGTGCTCCACCCGCGCCATCCGCGAAGTCATCGAAGGCAGCGGCCGGCCCCTGTTTTTCGACAGCCGATAGGCGATGGCCGCCGCCGCCGCGTGGACGCACACGCCGTCCTCTGCTTTGCAGTCGCACAGCCAGTCCTCGTCCTCGGGAAAGAGCTGAACCGTGCGCACCATGGTCTCGTCGGGGAGCTTGACCTTGAGCGCGACGGACTCGGGCGATTCCCTGTCCAGCGTCACCGTCCCCACGATGCGGGCGGCACTCACGGCCTGTTCCCAGACGGACTTGCTGCATTCCTGCCGAAGGGCATCGAAGAGTTTCTGCATGGGAAGAGACCTGAGCTGCCGGGCGCGCTGCAAATGAGCGCCGGCGGTGGAATGAAGCGCGCTGAGTTTTTCGGGAGATTCAGCGCCGGACGGCCTGATGGGCGTCGCCGAAGGTGAAGGACGCGGACTTGTCCGAGGAGGCGGGGCTCTCGTCATCGGACGCACTGTCCGATTCCGCCTGCTGTTCCTTCGCTTCCTCGTCCCGAAGCCGAAGGATCTCGTCCAGGCGTGCCCTGAGAGCCTTCTCCGCGCCGTTCTCCGTGGGCTGGTAATAGCGGCGGCCCCGGAGCGCGTCGGGCAGATACTGGTCGGGGACGTAATTGCCCTCGAAGTTGTGCGGATATTTGTAGCCGGCGCCGTAGCCCAGCTTCTTCATCAGCTCCGTGGGTGCATTCCGAATGTGAAGCGGGACGGGCAGGGCCCCCTTCTCCGTCACGTCCTTCCGCGCCGCGGCGTAGGCCATGATGGCCGCGTTCGATTTGGGCGCGAGTGCCAGGTAGCTCACCGCCATGCTCATTGGCAGGACGGCCTCGGGCAGCCCGACGAAGCGCACTGCTTCGAGACAGTTGACCGCCACCGCCAGGGCGTTGGTGTCGGCGTTGCCGATGTCCTCCGCGGCGAAAATCACCATGCGGCGGATGATGAACAGCGGGTCCTCGCCGGCCTCCAGCATGCGGACCAGGTAATAGACGGCGGCATCCGGATCGCTGCCCCGCATCGACTTAATGAAGGCGGAGATGACGTTGTAATGCTCCTCGCCGGCCTTGTCGTAGATGAGGGCCTTCGACTGGAGCGCCTCCTGGATGCTCTCGCGGCTGATGTCCTCGCCTTTGGCCGTGTCCAGCGCCGCCGACTCCAGCGCGCACAGAAGCCGCCGGGCATCGCCGCGGGCCCCTGTCACCAGCTGGTCCAGCGCGTCCGGCGCGATGCTGAATTCGCCCTTGAGTCCCCGGGGACTTTCCAGCGCGCGGAAGACGAGTTTTTTCAGGTCCTCTTCCTCCAGCGGCCGGAGCGTCAGCACGCGGCACCTCGACAGCAGGGCGGCGTTGACCTCGAAGGAAGGATTCTCAGTCGTGGCGCCAATCAGCGTCACCGTCCCCCGCTCGACGTGAGGCAGGAGTGCGTCCTGCTGGGCTTTGTTGAAGCGGTGAATCTCGTCCACGAAGAGAATCGTCCGGCGGCGGCCGGCGGTCCAGCGCTCCTTTGCCCTGGCCACCACCTCACGGATTTCCTTCACGCCCGCGAGCACGGCCGAGAGCGATTCAAAGGCGCTGCCAGTGGTCTCGGCGATGACCCGCGCCAGCGTCGTTTTGCCGGTGCCCGGAGGTCCCCAGAAGATGAACGAGGGAATCTGGTCCCGCTCAATGGCGCGCTTCAGGAGTTTGCCCTCGCCGAGAAGGTGCTCCTGACCTGTCACCTCTGCCAGGGTGCGGGGGCGGAGTCGCTCCGCCAGAGGGGCGTTGGACAGGTCCCTGTCCGCCGCGTGCTGGAAAAGGTCGGTCATGTCGTTTTTCTCTGGGTTTCGGGGCTGGCAGGGGCGGGGCGTGAAGACCGGGCGGGCTGAAAAATCAATGGCCGCGTCCCGGCGCTGTGCGGGCTGAAATTTCATTTGGGGGCACCCGTCTGACGGGGTTGTCCCGAAGAAAAACGCGTGCGCCGTTCCCCGCCGCCATGAACCAGACCGAACGCATTCTCGATTTGCTGGCCCTGTTCACTTCCCGCGCGCGGCCCGTTTCGCTCGGCGAGCTGAAAACCATGTTTCCCGAGGACTACGGCCGATCGTCCAAAGACTCTGCCCGGCGGACATTTGAGCGGGACAAAGCGGTTCTTTCGTCGCTGGGAGCGCCTCTGGAATACGTCCGCCCGGACGCAGAAGAGACGGCGGGTCATGGGGAGGACGGCTACCGCCTGAAGAATGAGAGCGCCGTTCCTGTGGCCTCTTTGTCTGCTTCGACGAGAAGGACGCTGATGAATGCCGCCTTCGCGGCTTTGGAGCGGGACGTGTGCGTCAGCCGCGCGGCGGCGCGTTCCGCTCTGGTGAAGCTCGCGGCTTCACTTGCCGGGGATGGGGATGGCGCACGCGATGTGTCAGCGGGGGCGGACGTCTGGCCCGATGCGCGTGCGGAAAAGCGGCTGGGGCGGGTTCTGGAGGCTGTGGCCGGAAACAGGACGCTGCGCCTGCGGATTCACAGTCACGACGGAAAAAACGGCCCGGAAAAGCGGCTGCTCCTGCCCGATGAGGTCTGCCTGCGTCAGGGAGATTTTCTGCTGCAGGGCCGGCTGCTGCCTTCGGGAGAGCGGACGTCTGTTCGTCTGTCCGGCCGCGGTTCGGAAGGCGTTTCTGTGGAAGGAAGTGCGGCGCCCAAAGGGCCTCAGGCTGATGAAGGCACGCAGGCGGCTGAATCCGAATCTGGGAATGGCGCGCGCGATGGCCTGTGGGTCAGTCTGAAAGTCCGGCGGGAACACTGGCCGGACATGCCCTCTGCAGAGGCACTTTTTCCGGAGGCGTCGGCGTTTTCTCTGAACGGCGATGGCGTCCTGAAGATGTGGGTTCCTGCGGATGCTCTGGAGGAATGGGCCTCTTCGGCGGCGCGGCTGTCTCCTCTGGTGCGTGTGACCGGCCCGGAAGAGGCGGTTTCAGAGGTGCGCGGTGCGGCGCTGGCCTGCCTGCGCGCCCATGGATTCGGCGCGCGTGAGGCCGAAATGAAGCCGCAGCCGCGGCAGAAGCATCCAACGACAGCCGCGCGGGGCCGGATGACAGCCGACTTTGGACGCAGGCGTCAGAAGCGGAAGCAGCGCGCTGTCTGACACGGGCGGAAGCGAGCCGAACGTCGGACAGGGAGGACGGGAATGTCGTCGGTGAAAGAAAACGTGGAGAGATGCCTGTGCGCGGTGCTGTGCGCCTCCCGGAAGCCGGGAATTCGGCTTGAGACGCTGGCGAAGCTGAGCGGCGCGGGAACGACGGGGCAGATGCGCCGCGATTTGGAACTGCTCACCCTTGTGGGAACGCCGCCTTTTGGCCCCGGCGACCTGATGGAGGCCGAGGTGACGCCCGCCGGGCGCGTTTTTCTCCATCGGGCGGAACGCCTGCTTCGGAGGGATGTGCTGACGCTGCCGGAGACACTGGCGCTGATTGCCGGTGCATCTCTGAATCTGTCCGGCGAGGGGCCGGAGAACGGCAATGAGGCGCTGACTTCGGCCGCGGCGGAGCTGACGGCGCTTTCACCCGCGGTGTTTCGTCCGATGCTGCGGCGGGCAGGCCGCGCTTTTGTGAGGCGGCCCTCGGGCGGTGAAGCCCATCTGTGCGCGGCGCGCCGGGCCATTCAGCTGAAGCGTCCTGCCGCAGTGGAGATGCTTCGGCCCGGGCGGACGCAGGCAGCCAATGAGACTGAGACGGAAAACGTTCTTCTGCGGCCCGAATTTCTGCGCGAGCGCGGCGGTGCCTGGGTTCTGAAAGGGTGTGACCAGACAGGGCAAATGCGGGCACTGGATCTGACCTTTGTGCGTTCGCTGACGCCGGCAGAGGAAAATTTCGCGCCGCTGTCTCCGCAGCCTCCGCTTCGGGCGGTCATTGCCTGCGCGGACGCCTTTGCCGCGCGGGCGCTGGCTTCTTCCGCTTCCGTGCTGTCCGCGCGGATCTCCCGGCGCCGTCAGGGATGGCTGCGCGTTTCAGTGGAGCTCAGCGCGGACGATGCAGCGCCGTTGGCCGGCCTGGTGGTCTCACTGGCCGGCCGCGCCGTGGTGCGCTCGCCTGACTCTCTGCGGAACATGGTTCTGGACCTGGCCGCGTCCGTGGCTGCCGGCTGGCCGTGATGGCTGGCCTGCGCTCACTCCTGAGAATTGGCTTCCGGGCGGATGACGATGAGCTCCGCGGGCGACTTGATGGCTTCCTCATGCCCGTCCAGCGAGAGGCGGACCTTGCCGTCGAGAACCACGATGCGCTCCACCTCGGCCAGATCGACGGGGAATTTCAGGCGGTTTCCAAAGGTGACGGCGTGGTCGGTGAACTCGACAGCGGCCTGCCCCTCGATGCCGGTCAGCAGGTCCTTCCCGGCGGGCGTCCGCGTTGGACGGTTGAACGGCTTCACCCTGAGCTCGCGCGCCTTCTTCGGGTCGGTCGTGTCGGCAGGCGGAACAAAGCCGCTCGATTTTGAGGAATGCGGCAGGAAGAAAAATGCGGCGGCATCCTTGGCTTCACTGTCGTCGCCAAAGGCCCGGTCGAGCACCGTCTTTCCCGGCGCCGGCGCGCTCCACAGCGGCTCGTAGCGAACCTGAAGAATGGCGGGCTGGGAGACGGCGGGTTTGAGCAGGCTCTCTTCGATGTGCCGCACCTGCCGCTCTTTCCCGGACGACGAATAGAGACGGGAGAGATTCCTCAGGACATAGCGGCCGGGACCCAGAAGATGGAACCGGGTGCCCGCGTCCTCCAGGACAATGCGGGCGCCATTGGGAACCGTCAGCACCTGGTCTGAATAGAGGCCCATCCCCGGTCTGGCCGTGCGCCGAAAGCCCTCGTTGAGCTCGCTTTCGATGACGATGTTGTCATCTGCGGCAAAGACGCCTGCTGCGAGGCGCGGCGGCGCATCGCTGCGGCCGGTGCAGGCAGCGGCACTGCTCAGGACGAGAAGCAGGCCGAGCAAAAGCCGCGTGAGAGCAGCCGGTGACGACGAAAAGAGCGTTTGGAAAGAGCGAAGGCGTGTCATGGCGATTCTGTCCCTGATGACGTTGTCCCTGATGGCGTTGGCTTTGAGGACGCGGGCGCAGGCCGGGCGCTGTCCGCGGCGGCATTCCGGAGCTGCATCAAAAAGCACTGCCGCAGGCCAAAGCTGGCGGAGCCGGTTCCGGGCGGGTGGTGCGCGGGTGAGGGCTCAAAGAGGATTTTGCCGTTGAGCAGAACGCAGAGCCTCTGCGCGATGGGCAGCTGCAGGTCGGCAAAGGAGATGCGCTCCGAGCCCTGGCGCAGATGGTAGATGTTGGTCATGGCGGCCAGCGCCTCCTGCCCCGGCGGATTTCCCTCGTCGTAAACAGAGAAGGAGAACTCCTCGGGACTGGCCTCCGGCTCCACGGCGACATCGGTGCCGTCGGGCGCCCTCCGCACCGCCTGGGAGAGAAGAATCCGCAGAATTCGGACGAACCTTCTGCGGTCGCACGTCAGCTCCTCCGGGAGGTTGTCTGCCGGCAGCAGTTTGAGCGTCACGTGCTTGGGCTTGGCCTGCGAGAAGCGAATCTCGTCCAGCAGCGTCTCCAGCACCTCCATCAGGCGGAAGGTCTCGTTTTCCTGGTGGACGGCCTGCATCGTTTCCAGCGTGGCAAATTCGGTGATGGACTCGATGACCTGCTTCAGACGCAGGGCGCTCTGCATGGCGTGGCTGAACGACTCCTGACGCTGGGCGCTGTCCAGCCGCTCAAGGCGGGCGTTCTGGTGCATCTGCAAATAGATGGTGATGGGCGTCAGGGGCGCGGACAGTTCGTAGGAGAGCGCCTGCAGAAGATCGTGCTTGACGGTGAGGATGCGCTGATTCTCGCGCCGCAGAAGGTCTGCCTCCGCCTGAACCTGAGAGAGCCGCAGGCGCAGCGCCTGAATTTGCAGGCGCGCGCAGGTGTCCGGATCAAAGTGGCAGTTTTCCTCGGTCTCGCCGGCGAGCGCGGCCAGCAGGCGCTCAGGAATTTCGCGCACCTCCATGGGCAGCGGCAGAAAGGCGTCGGCGCCGAAGGCCAGGGCGATGCGGTGGTCTTCGGGCTTGCCGAAGGCGGCGATGACCGTGTGTCCGGGCAGCTCCCGCAGGCGAAGAACCACTTCCATGTCGCGGAAGGCGGGCGAGACCATGTCCGCCAGGAACAGAAAGGGCGGCTGGCAGGCGTCGAGACACTGAATCAGCGCCTGGTCGCCCGACCGCTGGAGGACGGTGGCGCCCAGGGCATTCAGTGCGCCGAACATCTCGCTGTGGTCGCTGGTGCCTCCCCGGCAGAGGATGGTCACGCCGTCGAGGGGCCGCTCCTCCGCAAGGTTTGTTTCGTCCATGGCCGATTCTTCCATGGCGGATTCTCCGCGGGCGCGGCCCCGTCCCTTTCTTCCGGAAACGCCGGGTCGGGATTGTCAGCGCGCCTTTTTTTCGGAGGCTGCCCGGGCGGCGGCCTTCGCCTTTTTCAGCTCATCCAGAAGCCCCATGCGCTCTTTCAGCCGCAGGATGCGCAGAACGCTCTGATCGACGCGCTTCTCCTGTGCAGCCGGGTCTCTGGCCACTTCCGCTTTGACGACGCCGCGGACATCCACGGCCTTGTCCCAGTCGATGGGCGCGGTGGTGAGGATGATGTCGTTGCCCGCACGGAAGGCGCGCCGGACCACTTCGGCCGCGTCGCCGCCCGTTGCCTCGAGCAGCGGCGGAACAGCAATGTCGTCCGTCATCGTCACCCAGTCGGGCACCATGCTGTGGGCCATGGAGACGATGCCGGACGAAAGGATGCTGGGCTCGGAGCCGTATTCCGTGAAGGCGATGTTGGTCAGGAGGACGCCGCCCATATCGCGCCCGACTTCGGCAAAAGGTCCGGCCTGCCGTTTGAGCTCCTCGCGGCTCCTCTTGCTGACGACGAGCTCCTGATCCGAATTCTGCTCGGTGTCGCCGTAGCCGGGAAAATGCTTGCCGAAGGCCACCACGCCCTGGCTCTTCATTCCCCGCACGTAGGCTTTGGCGGCGCGGGCAACCTTGTCCGGGTCCTCTCCCATCGACCTCTCGCGGTCGAACATGTGGCCCTTGCCGGCCAGGTCGAGCACCGGCCCCAGATTGCAGTTGAGCCCCAGCTTTTTCATCTGGATGCCCAGCCGCCTGCCCCAGTCCTCCGCGTCGGCCTCAGTCATTTCGCCCAGTTTCTGGCCGGAGGGCGCGTCCTTGAGCTCGGGAACGAACTGGAGGCGGTTCAGCTGCCCGCCCTCCATGTCGATGGCCACCAGCAGAGGAATGGCCGCCCGCGACTGGAGGTCCGTCGTCTTTGCCGACAGCGTTTTGGCGTTTTTCAGCGTCGGCCCCAGCATGATGACGGCGCCTACAGTGACGGGGCCCTCCTTCGCCAGAGGGGGATAGCTCATAAACATCTGGGCGATTTTGTCGTCCAGGGACATGGACGCGCACAGCTCTGCCGTGAAATCCGAAGGATTGGCGGCGTGAATCTCGGCGCATCCCTGAATGGCGGCTGCCTGCTGCGTCGGGGAAGCGGGCGCGGGCGCTGTCTGAAGAGGCTCTGCTGCCTGAGCGGATGCGGCGGGCGCAGCGAGCGCCATCAGGAGGGGAATGAGAAGTGTTGGCTTGTTCACGGCGGGCGGCCCTCTCTGTGAAATGCCCTCGAAAAGCAAAGGGGAAAAACAGGAAGAGGCCTGCCTGCGCGCACGACCTTTTTCAGCCTCGGTCACGGGCCGCTGCCGGAGGAACTCGCCGTTGCAGCAGAGGCTTTTTTTCTGGAAACGGGCGCCCCTTTTTCGCCGGGAGCGGCCTGACCGCCGACCGGCCGGCCTTCCTCTGAAAATTCCTGCCATGAGCCTTGTGAACGCGCAGCACCTCAGCCTGTCCTTCGGCCCCAAAGTGATTCTCGACGACGCCTCCTTCACGCTGAACGCCGGCGACAGGGTGGGGCTGGTGGGGGCCAACGGTACGGGCAAATCGACGCTGCTGCGCATTCTGGCCGGCGCGCGGGAGCCCGATTCCGGACGCATCACGTCCATGCGCGGCACGCGGGTGGGCTACCTGCCGCAGGACATTCTGGAGATGCCGCAGGGCTCTCTGGTGGAGGCCGTCCTCTCAGCCGTTCCGGCCAAGCGTCAGCTGGAAGAGCGCCTGACGTTTCTGGAAGCGGCGCTGACCGATGCCGCATCCGGCGATGATGAGGAGCTGCAGCTCGACCTGTCCGCTCAGCTGGCCGCTCTCCACGAAGAGCTTTTGGCCTTCGAGGAAAAATACGGGCGCCATCAGGCAGAGCGGATTCTCACCGGCCTGGGGTTCAGACCTTCCGAGTTCGAGCGCCCCGTGTCCGAGCTTTCAGGCGGCTGGAAGATGCGCGCGGCGCTGGCCGGTCTGCTTCTCGCCGGGCCCGACCTGCTGCTTCTCGATGAGCCCACCAACCACCTGGACCTGCCGAGTCTGCTCTGGCTGGACGGGTTTCTCCGCAAAAGCCGCCACGCTCTGGTGCTGGTCTGCCACGACCGGGATTTTCTGAACCGGCAGATTGACCGCGTTCTGTCCTTCGAGCCGGAGGGACTGCGCGGCTACAGCGGCAATTACGACGACTACCGGCGTCAGCGGACCGAGGAGGAGGCGCTTCTGGAGGCGCGGGTGAAGCGTCAGACGGCCCAGCGCGCCGCCACGGAGGCCTTCATCGAGCGCTTTCGCTACAAGGCCACCAAGGCGAGGCAGGTGCAGAGCCGCATCCGCCAGCTCGAAAAGGAAGAGGTTCTGTCCGTTCTCGAAAAGCGCCGGGCCATCGCCTTCTCCTTTCCCGAGGTCGCCCGCTCCGGTCAGGACGTGGCGTCGCTCAGCGGCATCAGCAAGGCCTTTGGCGCGCACGTGATTTACCGGGGACTGTCGGAGCAGGTCCGCCGGGGAGAGCGCATCGCCATCGTGGGTGAGAACGGCGCGGGCAAGACGACGCTGCTGAAAATCATCGCCGGTGAACTGGCTGCGGACGCGGGGACCGTGACGTTCGGCACCAATGTGCATCTGGCCTATTACGCCCAGCACCACACCGAGCTCCTCGACCCGTCGCGGACGATTCTCGAGGAAATCTGGCGCCTCGTTCCCGACCAGCCTCAGACCTTTGTCCGCAGCGTTCTGGGCGCCTTCCTTTTCAGCGGCGATGAGGTGGACAAGCGCATTGCCGTCCTCTCCGGCGGCGAGCGTGCGCGGGTGGCACTGGCCCGGCTTCTGGTCCTGCCCTCCAATCTCCTTTTGATGGACGAGCCCACCAACCACCTGGACATCGATTCCACGGACCGGCTCATCGAGGCGCTGAAGGGCTACGGCGGGACGCTGCTGTTTGTCAGCCACAACCGGGCCTTCATCGACGCTCTGGCCACGCGCGTCTGGGACATTCGGGACGGCAATGTGGCCGACTGGCCGGGCAACCTGGGGGACTATCTGAGTCACCTGGCGCTGGAGCGCGAGCGGATGGCGGCTGAGGGCGCGGGAGAGACAGCTCAGGGGACGGGGAGCCCTGTGAGGCCCGCGGCGCCGGCGCAGAAGGAGAGCGAGAAGGAGCGGCGGCGGCGTGAAGCCGAGGCCAGAAACGCTCTCAACGCGCGGCTGAAGCCTCTGCGGGAGAAGTGCGCGGCCTTTGAGGAAAAAATTGCCGCGCTGGAGAGGGAGCAGGCCGATCTGGAACCGCTTCTGGCGGACGGGGCGCTCTACGGCGACTTCGAGAAAGCGCGCTTGCTCACTGAAAAATACGAGGCGGGCAAGGCGGCGCTGGATGATGCCATGAGCGGCTGGGCCGAGGCGCAGGAAGCGCTGGAAAAGCTGACGGCAGAACTCTCCGGCTGATTCTTTCGTTGAGGAAAGCAGCCGGCAGCGCGGAGCGCAGCGGATGCGTTCAGGTCAGGTCCACGATTTCGGGAATCGTCCGCTCTCCCGTCAGCGCCGCCTGCTTCACGAACGCTTCAGCCGCAAGAACGTCGGCGCGGCTCAGCTTGTGACCGGGGCCCTTTTCGAGAGTGAGCCGCAGGGTGGCGAGCGACAGCTTGATGGGGAAGGTGGTGAAGCCGACGAAGCCCGGAGGAACGCCGCAGTCCTGAATTTTCTCGATGTAGCGGACGGCGATGCGCAGGTCCTCTTTGGCCACCTGAAAAGCCTGCGCCCGGACCTCCTCGCTGGAGATGAAGGAGCGGTCCTCCACGGCGTCGGCCGAGCTGTCCTTGAGCACGTTGGTCAGCTGCAGGGCCTCTCCGAAGTATTTGGAGTGCGCCCGGAGCCAGGGCAGCTCTTTCTCCATCTGCGGCGCGTCCAGATAGAGGATTTCCGTCAGCATCTCCCCCACGAGGCCGGCCACGTAATAGCAGTATTCGCGAAGCTCCCCGAGGCCCAGGAGCGTGATGGCGTGCTTCCGGCCAACGGAGCGCAGCAGCGTCTTCTTCATCCCCAGAATCATCTCGTACGAATAGTGAACGACCAGGTTCCGGGGCGCCTGCGGCAGGTCCGCGAGGTCAGTGAGCAGACCGCCCATTTCGGCAATCAGCTCCTGATAGCCGGCGTGGGACGACGGCCTGTCTTCATCGAGGCGGCGCACGAAGTCCGAGACGGCTTCCAGATCGGGCCTGTCGGCAAAGCAAATCAGGCGGCCAAATTCGTCGAGAGCCGCGCAGCGCTTGTCCGTGCTCCAGGTCTCCGCGTCCTCGAACGTGTCCGAGGTGCGCATGATGAGATAGGCGATGGAGAAGTAGCGCCGGGACGGCTCGGGCAGAAAAGGAATGGTCAGGGCATAGGTGCGGCTGGTGAGGTCGAGCAGTCTGCTGCGGTCGTACATGGAACGGCGCCTCTCTTGGAAAAAGGAGCGCGCCTTCAACGCCCAAGGCCGCCTTCGCGCAAGCGCCGAAAGATTCGTCCGCCGACGCTCTGATTCAGCGGGCTTTCAGGCCTCTGCCGGGGCCTTTCATTGCGCCTCCTGATTTGCCAGAAGCGCCGCCCGCCGGGCCCTCCGGGGTCGAGGAAGCGGGTCCGGGAAAGGCTTAAAGGCATGAGCGGCGAAGTGTTGTGCGAGAGATGCGGCAGCGAGCTCAAAGAGGGGGAACTTCGGTGCCCCGTCTGCGGCAGGTTCACCCCGCCGCCTGAGAAACAGGATGACTGCGGCGCGGATGACGGCGGCAGTCAGAAGGCAAGAGCCCGGGTGATTCGCTGCACGTCCTGCCGCGCCGCCGTGACCTATTCCCCCGAGGCGCAGAACCTCCGCTGCGCCTACTGCGGGGAAGTGGCCGAGGTGGAGACGCCCTGCAATCCCATCGACGAGACCGAGAAGTTTTACCCCTTCACCGTCACCCGGGAGGCCGCTGAGGAAGGGCTGAAAACCTTCTGGTCGCGGGCCAAATGGTACCACCACAAGGATGTGGCGGCCAAAGGGACCCTGACAGAGCTGCGCGCCACGTGGTGGCCCGCCTGGCTGTGTTCCGCCGACGCGTCTTTCTTCTGGACAGCGGACACCACGGTCGGGGCAGGCCGCTCCAAGTGGGCGCCCCATGCCGGGCGCATCGATAAGAAGCTCGACAAGTTCTGCGTCAGCGCTTCCCGCGGACTGACCCTGAGGGAGACCTCCGCCATCATCGATGGCTACGACCTCACCAGCTTCGAGTCGGCGCCCAGAGGGCCGGAGCAGGCAACGGTCGAATGCTTTGAGCTCCCCAGATCGCAGGCGCGGCAGTGCATTCTCGAACGCATCAATTCCTACGGCCTGGCGCTGGTGAAGACGGAGGTCCCGGAGCTCCTGGAAGTTCAGTCGCGCAGGGTCAGCACAGCCGGCCTTTTGTCGTTCCTGAGGACCGAGAACGTCAGCCTGCCCGCCTACATTCTGGCCTACCGCTACAAGAACAGGCTCTACCGGGTCGTCATCAACGGCCAGGACGCCTCGGTAAGCTGCGGGGAGTATCCGGTCTCCGTCCTCAAAGTTGCTGCGGTTGTGCTGATG
This sequence comes from Myxococcales bacterium UBA1203, assembly GCA_002309695.1. Lineage (GTDB taxonomy): Bacteria > Myxococcota > Myxococcia > Myxococcales > UBA5297 > UBA1203. Next base: position 89,173 of record DBXV01000005.1, read on the forward strand.
GTCACCGTCCTCATCGCCGTTTCGATCTTCGTTCTCCTGGCGGCGCTCGGGTTCATCCTCGCGATTTGATGCCCGAGGAACTCTGAAATTTTGGAAAATTCCGCGCTGCGCCGTCTTTCAGGACGGCTGTCCAAAAAGGCCGTCAGCCGCCGACGGCGGAGAGGATTTCCCAGGACCTGCGCACGAGCATCAGCAGCAGAATGATGCCGATGCCGATGAAGATGCCCTTCCAGTGGCGCTCGAAGAAGGTCGGCGCGGGCATGGTCAGGGGAACATTGTTGGACATCAGCAGGGCCGATCTGCCGGTGGCGCGAAGAAGGTATTCCCGCATCTCGGACCACTTGGCGCTGACCTGATTCTGACTGGCGGCGGTGATGTCCAGCATCAGCTGCGGGTCCGTGACGGACGCTCCCAGAAGGTCGGCAAAGCCCATCGCCCGGAAGAAGACAGCGTCAAAGGCGCCCTCCTTGAGCTCAAAGCTGATGGACAGCTCGATGGATTCCTCGCCGCTGTCCGCTTTTGCCAGCCTGGCCGTGAGCGGCTTGTCATCCAGGCTCAGCTGATTGAGTTCAGAGGCATGACTGGCTGTCTTCGCGGCCGTCTCTGTCTCCTTCGGGGCCTCAGCCGGAGTCTGAGCCAGTGCGTTCCCGGGCTCCATTGCAGCACCGGAGGTCTCAGCAGCCTCTGAAACCGCTGCCGTCTGCTGAGGCGCAGCCTGTGCCGCCGGCCGGATAAGCCGTCCGATTTCGGAGAGTTCCGCGCCGCTTTCGAGAAGCCGGATGGCCTCAGAAGCGGTGTCGCTGCCGATGGCCGGCCCGTTTTTGCCCTGGGGAAGTTTGAGGATGAGTTCGTATTTCAAAGGGGACTCCTTGGGCCCGCTTTCAGGCCGTGCCCGCTTCCGACGGGCGCGGCCCTATAGCGGGAAAAATTTTCGTTTTGTCCTGTGACTTTTGCGGATGCTTTTCCCCTGCGGCGTGTCTGTGAACGGGCCGTGAAGAGGGAGGACGTCCTCCGGGAAATCAGCTAGGGCCGCCGCTTTTTTGGGCCGGCCATCGCGGCCTGTCGGAATTTCGGGCGAGGTCTCCATGTATCGAATCGTCATCCGCTTCATCGTCGGCGTCTCCTGCGCCTTTGTGCTCGCCGCTGTGCTTTGGATGAATTTCATCTACTGGCGCTACAACGTGGAAACGCCGGGGAACGGCGTGACCTCATCGGACCAGCTGGTCACGGCCATGCTGGAGTTCGGTGTCATCAAGGCCATCGAAAGCGGGAAGATGCCGCTGCCCGCTCTGGCGGAGAGCTTTGAGCGGGCCTTTGGTCAGCCGACGGCGCTTCTCAACATCAATGACCCGGGAATCATGGAGTCTCACAGGACGCAGCTCCGCCAGGGACATTCCGCCGTCCGCATCGACAGCCGTCCGCTGATTGGTCCGGCCAAGACCTTTTATTTCCCCATCGAGGGAACGGATCAGGCCATCGCCATCGGCCCTGTCGCGCCGAGGCCGCTGCTCGCGTGGGGGCAGCTGGCGGCGTTCTTCATCAGCGTTTTTCTGATTGTGGCAGCCACCGGCGTTTTCCTCTCAGCCCCGCTCCTCGGCGTGATGCGTTCCCTCGAAAAGATGTCCCACAAAATCATCTCGGGAGACCTGTCCGCCCGCATCAGCGAGAAGACGGTCGGCTACCGGTTCCTGCCGCCGGACATCAAAAGGATGGCCCTCTGCGTGAACCGTCTGGCGGACCACAGTCAGCAGCTTCTCGAAAAGCAGCAGCACCTGCTTCAGGCCGTGGCCCACGAGCTGAGGACGCCCACGGCCCGCATGCGCTTTGAGCTGGAGATGCTGGCCATGGCCCAGACGGACCAGCAGCGCGAGGACCGCCTGGAGTCTCTGGACGCGGACGTCAGCGAGATCGACACCTTCATCGAGGAGCTGGTTGCCTACAATCGGCTCGACTACGGCGACAGCCTGGACCTGGCTCCGGTCGATGTTTCGGCGGTGTTTGAGACGGAGAGGAACGCGCTGAGCCACATCATCGGCGAGAAGACGATTTCGCTCCACGGCAGCCAGGGACAGTGGGTCCGCGCGGACAAGCGGCTGTTTGCCCGTGCGCTCCGCAACCTGATTGCCAACGCCGTGCGCCACTGCCGGAAGAACGTTTCTGTCAGCTGTGAGGCGGCGGGCGACAGCGTGCTGATTCACGTGGACGACGACGGCGCCGGCATTCCGGAAGAGGGCAGGGAGCGCATTTTCGAGCCCTTCGCCCGATTGGAGGGGAGCCGGAACAAGAAGTCGGGCGGACTGGGGCTGGGGCTCGCCATCGTCCAGCGCATCATCGGGCTGCACGATGCCAAGGTCATGGCCGGTGAGGCGCCTGAGCCGCTGAAAGGTGCGCGCTTCACGATGGTCTGGCCCAGGGCGGAGGCTCCGCGGCTCAGCCATGCACCGGCGCTCGCTGTGAAGGACGAATCCAAAGCAGCACCTGCGGGGGAAGCCTGATGTCCGGTGAATGCGAAGTCTGGAGAATGTGCCGAGCGGCGCTCCTTTGCGGCACGGTGCTGGTGTGCGGCGCCTGTCTGGTGACGGATGCGCTCGACCCTCAGCCGGGAACGGAGCCCTCGGAGAGCGTGAACCGGCCCGTGCGCATCGTCGAAACGGGCATTTCTCCGGACAACCGAAGCGTGGTGCGTCCGTCCAACTGTGCTGTGGCGCTGAAAATCGACGGCGTGGAAGACCCGGACACTGCCGATGAGGTGTTTGCCCGCTGGTTTGTCGATGGCGTGATGCTGTCGTCGTCGCGCCTGGCCATTCGCGAAGGGGAGACGCGGGAGGCGACGAGCTACACCTTCGAGGTGGCGCGCCATGCGCTGGGCGTCCATTCGGTGCTGGCTGCGGTCAGCGACGGTTTTGAGGACGGCAGCAATCTCCGGGCGGCCCGCGAGGGGAAATCGGTCGTCAGCTGCAGCTGGGCCATCGACACCAGCGCACTGACTCAATGCACTGCGGACCCTGGACCTGAGTCAGACGCGGGGGAGGACGCCGGAGAGATTGAGGACGCCGATGCCTCAGATGCCGCGGATGGCGCTGAGGACGGCGGTTCGCCCGAGACAGATGATGGCGGCGATGAGACGGACGCCTCCTTCGATATGGACGGCGGCCTGGATGGCGGCAGCGGGGACGATGACGCCGGAGATGAGGAAGATGACGGCGCCTGACAGGGAAGAAGGCGTGTCCGGGGAAAGCTCGGAGAAGCGGCATCCCGTCCGCACCTTCGCCACGATTTTGTTTCTGGCGACAGTTCCGGCGCTCGTCGTGTCGCTGGGAGTCCTGCGCCAGTCATCCCGGGGAACGGCATCTTCGTCAGCTCAGCTTCCCAGAGAGGAGCGCCTGCCTTCGGACGCTTCGTCGGCCGGACAGCTGGAATTTGCGGGCCCTGATGCCCCGCTGACGCCCATTGCTGCCCCTGCCTCAGATGAAGCGCCGGCGGATGCGGACGCACCCATGGCCCTGGAAAAGTGGCCCGACGGGCGCGGCAAGGTCACGTCCAGAGAGTGGAGCAGCCAGGGCGCGGCCATCGAGGAGCTCTGTTTCTACGAGCGGGACGGCAGCCTTCTGGGGTGCGGCAGGCTGCGCGACGGCGAGAAGTGGGACGGCGTCTTTGCCAAGTGGTCGCTGCCGCCCGGACACAAGACGGGGGACGCGGCGGTGCTGCGCGAGCTGGTCAGCTATCGAAACGGCCTCAAGGACGGCGTGTCGAGGTCGTACCGCTTTGACGGCAGGCCGATGCTGGAGACCACGTTTCGGGAGGGCACTCAGGTCAAAAAGCGCGTCTTCACCCGCGAGGGGAACGAAATCATCGACATCGGCAGCAGGCGCATTCAGGGCATTCCCGAATCCCGCCGGAGCCGGAACACGGTCGATTAGCCCGGCCGCTGCGCGCCATTCGGGAATTTGTCGGCGTGTGGGTCAGGGACTAGATTCCGCCGCTTTTTTTGGGGGGCTGGCCCGGCCGCGGCTTCGGACGGCATGTGCCGGCGGGGACAGTCCTTCAGTGACCTCGCGTCCATTCTGGCTTTGAGGGTTGGCCTTGAGCCCGGGACGGGACGGCGTTTCTTCCGCAGCGCGCTTTGAGGCCGAAGTTCAGCGCCGCTCCATTCCGCAATGACTCCTGACCGCAGAATCCGGACATCGCTCCTTTCCATCGGCGCAGACGCCGTCCTCATTGCCGCCAAAGCTGTCCTGGGCTGGCTGACGGGGAGCGTCGCCCTCCTCGCCGATGCCATGCACAGCGCCAGTGATTTGGGCGTCTCCGGCGTGGTTCTGGCCGGGCTGCTGTTCAGGCGCCGCGCGGAGACAAAGGGCGGAAATGATGGAGCCGCGTCAAAGCGCCTGTGCCGCATCGAGGCTGGCCTTTCCTACGTCATCGCCTGCCTCATCCTGTACGCGCCCTACGAGATTGTCTCGACACTGCTCTCCCGCGATGAGGCGCCCGTCCGGCATTTGGGCATCGCCGTCGGCGGCATTCTCGGGTGCATTGCCCTCACCGGGTTCATCGCGCGCCTCAAGCTCCAGGTGGGCCGCGAGACCGGGTCTGCCGCGCTTTTGGCCGACGGCTACCACAGCGGCACGGACTTCTTCAGTTCCATCGCCGTGCTCATGGCCGTGATGGGCGACGCCATCGGCATCCGACTGGACCCCATCGTCGCGGGCGTCATCGCTTTGCTCATCGGCGTGACGGGCATCGAGCTGTTCGTCGCCTCCACGCGGGCGCTTCTCTTCGGCGAGCCCCTGAAAACCGATGATCTGGGGGAGGGGATTTCCAAAATTGCGCGCTGGCTGATCCGCCCGACCGTGTCCTCCGGGGCAGAAGCCGTCACCGAGAGCGGCGCGCAGAAGGAGGAGGTACCTTCCGCTTCCGATGAAGCCCGCGCCTCCAGCGGATTCCGAAGGAGGCTGCCTCCGATTCGGCCCCTGCGCCTGCTCTCCTGTCTGGCAGCTTTGGCACTCCTTGCCTGGCTCTCTTCGGGCATTTCGGCCATTCAGCCGGACGAAGTGGGCGTCCGGGTTCGCCTCGGGCGCGTCGTCGGAGAGCCTCTCTCGCCGGGCATCCACTTCGCCCTCCCGCGGCCGTTCGAGGAAATTCTCCGGCAGAAGCCGTCCGAGGTTCATCGCGTGGAGGTCGGCTTTCGCACGGGAGCAAACGGCGCGCTGAACCGGCTTTTCGATGAATCCACGGTCATTGCCGGCGACGAGAGCGTGGCGGAGCTCAATTTCGTCATTCATTACCGGGCAGCCGACACGCTGGCCGCTCTCTTCCGCGCCAGATCTTCCGACGACATCGTGCGGGCTCTGGCCGAATCGGCCGTCCGCGAGGTGATGGCCACCGAGACGGGGGACGCGATTCTCACGGACGGCCAGGCGCGCATTCAGGAGAGGGTCCGCGGCCGCCTGAAAGAAGACTTCGCCGCCCACGCGCTGGGCCTGACGCTGACGGATGTGCTGCTCACGGATGTCCGTCCGCCGTCCGCCGTCATGCAGGCTTTCCGCGATGTTTTTTCCGCCCGTGAGGACCAGCTGAAAGTCCTGCGTCAGGCCGAGGCCAGCCGAAACGACGCCATTCCCAAAGCGAGGGCCGAGCGGTTCGCGCGCATCGGTGAGGCATCTTCCTTTGAGACGGACAGGCGCCTCCGCAGCGAGGGCGACGCGGCGCGCTTCCGCCTGGAATCTTCCGCAGCTTCTGCCGCTCCCGACATCAATGCCTACCGGCTGTTCATCGAGACGGCAGAGCAGGGCCTTGCCGGGCGCCGGAAAATCATCGCCGCGCCTGAGGCCAATTTCGGCGGCTATCAGCTCTGGCTGTTCAGCCCGCCGCAGCTTTCGGCGCCCATGCTTCCCGACGGCCGCGCCGGCATTCGGAAAACGCCATGAAAAAGCTCATCGTCCTTGTCGGTCTGGCTCTGATTGCCTGTTACGTGGCTGCCACGGCCTTTATTGCTGTCCAGGAGACGGAGTGGGTCGTCGTCACCCAGTTTGGCCGCATCGTGCGGGTCATCGACGAGGCAGGCCTTGCCCTCAAGCAGCCTGACCCCTTTCAGACGGCGATTCGCATCGACCGGCGCCTGCAGCCTCTGGACACGGCGGTCCGGGAATATCTGACGCTGGACAAGAAGAACCTGATGCTGGGCGCCTTCGTCGTCTGGCGCGTTCAGGACCCCATCGCCTTCATCAAGAGCGTGCGCACGCTGGGAGCTGCCGAGCAGCGGCTGACGGACCTCGTGGCCTCGGAGCTGGGCTCGGCCGTGGGCTCCTATCAGCTGTCCGACTATCTGACGTTGGACGAGCAGGGCTCAAAGCTGCGGACGATGACCGAGAAGGTGACGGCGGGCTGCAGGCGTCAGGCTCTGCCCGAGTTCGGCATTGAGGTTTTGTCCGTGCGCCTGCGCCGCTTCGGGTTCCCCGAGGAAAACCTCCAGTCCGTCTATGGGCGCATGCGGGCTGAGCGTGAGCGCATCGCCAAGAAGTATCGGGCCGAAGGCGAGGAGGAGGCCTCCAACATTCGCTCTGAGACGGACAAGGAGGTCCGGCAGCTTCTGGCCGACGCCTACCGTGAATCGCAGATTCTCCGGGGCAGGGGCGATGCTGAGGCGATTCGGATTTACGCGGACGCCTACGGACGCGACCCCGACTACTACAAGATGACGCGGACGCTTCAGGCCTACCGGACGTTCCTCGACAGCGACACCACTCTGGTGCTCTCCGCGGATTCGCCGCTGTTTCGCTATCTGGGCGCGCCGCCGGAGCCCGCGCCTGCACCGGCCTCGCCGGCTTTCTCTGCGCCTCGCGCTCCCGCCCCTCCGCACCGGTTTTTTCCCAGAGCTTTTCCGGAGAATGAGCGATGAGCGCTCCCGAGGCAGGCTCCGGAAACAGCCGCCCGGGCGGCGGCGTGCTGAGCGACATCGTTCGCGTCGCTTCCGGCGGCAGACGGCTTTTCGCGGGACTCGGCATCCTGGGCGCGTCGCTCTATCTGGCGAGCGGGCTCTACGCGATTAAGCCGGAGCAGCGCGGGGTGGTGTTTCGCTTCGGGCGCATTCTCGAAGAAGAGGTGCCGCCGGGCATTCACTATCGCCTGCCATGGCCGGTGGACCGCCTGGAGCGCCTGGGAACGACCGAAGTTCGGACGCTGGAAGTGGCCTTCGACGAGCCCAGGGGAACGCAGCGGGCGGCGCCGGGCGCGACGGGTCAGAGCGACGCTCTTCTGACGGGGGACGAGAACCTCGTCCTCTCGACGATGCTGGTCCAATACACGGTGGCCCGGCCCGCGTTTTTTCTGGTCAGCGCGGCCGAGCCCGAGCGGCTTCTGGAGCGCCTGGCGCGTGAATCGGCGCTGACGAATTTTGCCCGCATTGGCGTGGATGAGGCGCTGACGACGGCCCGGCAGGAGCTCCAGCTGAAGATGCGCGACGAACTTCAGGCCGCCTCGGATGAGCTTCGTCTGGGCCTGCGCATCAGCTCTCTGCAGATCCGCCGCATCGATCCGCCTTCCGCTGTGGCCTCTGCCTTCAAGAATGTCGGCTCCGCCCGCGAGGACAGGCAGAAGCGCGTGGAGGAGGCGCGCGGCGAGCGCAATCGGCGCCTGCCCGAGGCGCGCGGTGAGGCGCAGAAGCTGCGGACTGAGGCGGGCGCATCGGCTCAGGAGGCCGTGGCACATGCCAGAGGGGACACGGACCGCTTCACGGCGGCCTGGAACGAATACCGGAAGGCCAGGGACATCACGGCCCGCCAGCAATATCTGGAGACTCTTGAGGCGGTGCTGCCCCGCGTCCGCAAAATCATCGCAGACCCGAAGGCAGAGCGGCGCCCGCCGATGACGGAGCTCAATGGCGCGGAGGCGGTCCCGCCGACAGACGTTCAGCCATGAAAAAAGCCTCTCCCGAACCGAATCGGGGGAGGCTTTTTCTTTCCCCTTGAAGGGGGAGAAACTGCGTGGCGCAGCTCAGCAGGCGCCGTCGATGGGCCCGTGGCAGCGCTTATATTTTTTGCCGCTGCCGCAGTAGCAGGGGTCGTTGGGGCGGATTTTGGGCCCGGTACGCGTGACCGTCTGCTGCTTCTGCGCGGGCGCCATGGCCTGCGCCGCCGCGCTTTCGCTGTCGCCGCCCATCACGACATCTGCCTTGCTGGTCGTCATCTTGGGCAGGCGCTTCTTGGAGAGGTCGTATTCGCTCATGGCCTCTTCGCGCTGGCGCTCGGCCTGCTCCGCGGAGGCTGAGGGCGCGGGCGCTTCCAGCTGGCTGTGCATCAGGGTGCCGACGACGGTCGCGTCGATGCTGTGCATCATCTCCACGAACATGTCGTAGCCCTCCTTCTTGTACTCCTGCTTCGGATCCCGGTGGCCGTAGCCCCTCAGGCCGATGCCTTCCCGCAGGTGGTCCATGTCCAGAAGGTGGTCCTTCCACAGCGTGTCGATGGTGGAGAGATAGACGTATTGCTCGTACCTGCGGAAGTAGTCGGCGCCGATGAGCCCCTCTTTGGCGACAAAGTTTTCCTCTGCCAGCTTCCACATCTTGTCTTCCAGGTCGGTGCGGGAGTCGGCGGGGATGGCGTTGGGGTCAGCCTCGCTGAAGTCGATGCCCAGAAGCTCGCGCATGGCCTTCCTGAGTTCCGGAACATTCCACGTGGCCGGATTGGGCGTGGGCGCGAAGCGGTTGCAGAGGTTCTGGATGCAGTCGTCGATGAGGTCCAGCGTCCGCTCGCGGGCGTCGTTCCAGGTGACGGTGGTCTCGATGCGGAGCTTCTTCTTCTTGTTCTTGGGATCGGGCTCGTACTCGATGAGCGGGAACCCGGCGCCCGCCGCCAGGACGCGCCGCCTGAGCTTGTAGATGGCGGTGCGCTGCTGGTTCATCACGTCGTCGTAATCGAGCAGGTTTTTGCGGATGTCGAAGTTGCGCCCTTCGACCTGCTTCTGGGCGTTCTCGATGGCGCCGGAGAGCATCTTCGCCTCGATGGGCACATTGTCCTCCATGCCCATGAACTCCATCATGCTCTTGAGCTTGTCGGTGCCGAAGATGCGCATCAGGTCGTCTTCGAGAGACAGATAGAAGCGGCTGCCGCCCGGATCGCCCTGGCGCCCCGAACGGCCGCGGAGCTGATTGTCGATGCGGCGGCTTTCGTGGCGCTCGGTGCCCAGAATGAACAGGCCGCCCAGTGCCCGGACTTCTTCCTGTTCGGTCTTGCACGAGACCTTGTACTTCTCGGTGGCGGCATCCAGCTTCGCCTTGTACTCGGCCAGCGCCGTCTGATGCGCCTGAATCTCCTCGAGCGTCGGGCGCGACTCGGCGGAAATCATCTCCGGAGCGGGCCCGACCTCCTTCTTGGCCAGAAACTCGGGGTTGCCGCCCAGAATGATGTCGGTGCCGCGGCCGGCCATNNTGTTGGTGGCGATGGTGACGGCGCCCTTCCTGCCGGCCTGCGCCACGATGTCGGCCTCGCGGGCGTGCTGCTTGGCGTTGAGGACCTCGTGCGGAATGCCCCGGCGCTTGAGGATGGAGGACAAAGCCTCGCTCTTGGCGACGGAGACGGTGCCCACCAGGACGGGCTGGCCGTTTCGGTGAAGCAGCTCGATTTCATCCGCCGCCGCCCGGAACTTGGCGCTCTCGGTCTTGTAAACCACGTCCTCGTTGTCCACACGGATCATCGGGCGGTTGGTGGGAATCACCAGGACATCCAGGTCGTAGATTTTGGCGAATTCTTCCGCTTCTGTGTCGGCGGTGCCCGTCATGCCTGACAGCTTGGAATACATGCGGAAGTAGTTCTGGAAGGAGATTGTGGCCAGCGTCTGCGTCTCGCTCTCGATGACGAGTCCTTCCTTGGCCTCGATGGCCTGATGGAGGCCGTCGGACCAGCGGCGGCCGGGCAGGGTGCGCCCCGTGTGCTCGTCCACGATGAGGACCTCGCCGTCTTTGACCACGTAGTCGATGTCCCGCTTGAAGAGCGTGTGCGCCCTAAGGGCCTGCTCCACGTGGTGCAGGGTGTTGACCTCCTCGGCCGCATACAGATTGGCGATGCCCAGCCGCTGCTCGATTCTCGCCACGCCCTCGTCCGTCAGGGTCACGGAGCGGCTTTTTTCGTCGATGGTGTAGTGCTGGTCGGGCATGAGGCCGGGAATGACGCGGTCCACCTCGTAGTAGCGGTCCACGGCCTGATCGGACTGGCCGCTGATGATGAGGGGCGTGCGCGCCTCGTNNNACGATGGCGAAGTTCAGCTCGCGCTGGACGTAGTCCTCCAGGCGGAACTTCATGTTGTCCCTGAGGTAGTCGAAGCCGAACTCGTTGTTCTGCCCGTAGGTGATGTCGGCGCGGTAGGCCACCTGGCGCTCACGGTCGGTCAGTGAATTGAGGATGCAGCCCACAGAGAGGCCCAGGAAGTTGTGCAGGCGGCCCATCCATTCGCTGTCGCGCTTGGCCAGGTAGTCGTTGACCGTGACCACGTGGACGCCGCGTCCGGACAGCGCATTCAGATAGCTGGGCAGCGTCGCCGTCAGCGTCTTGCCCTCGCCGGTGCGCATTTCAGCGATTCGCCCCGAGTGCAGTGTCATGCCGCCGATCATCTGAACATCGAAGTGGCGCTGACCCAGCACGCGCTTGCCCGCCTCACGGACCAGGGCGAACGCTTCCGGCAGAAGGTCATCCAGCGTCCGGCCCTGCTGCTGGACCTGCTCCTTCCATTCAGCCGTCTTCCTGGGGAAATCCTCGTTGGACAGCGCCGCCATGGAGGGTTCGAGTTCATTGATGCGGGCGATGACGGGGCGCATTTTTTTCAGTTCGCGCTCGTTTTTGGTGCCGACGATCTTCTGAATCAGATTCATTCTGTTCGTACCTGTCGTTGCGTTGGGGGGCTGGGGAAAACGAAACGGATTCCGGCACATTGCCGAAATCCGTTGGGAATCCGCCTCGGAGATTTTGGGACGCCCGTCCTGAAAAGGGCCGCCGTCCCGAAGGGCGCGCCCCGCTAGCACCTCTTTTTTGAGGGGGTCAAGGCGGGAAAGCGGCGGCGGCTGAGAGGGCTTTTGGGGCTCTGAAAGGGCGCCTGGGCGGGGGATTTTATGCGGTTGCCACCCGGTGGGCCGATGGCTAAGGGGCGCCCCTTTTTTCAGCCGACCGGTGCCCTGCCCCCCCAGACAGCCCCTCGATGGAGAACCGATACATGAGCAGCCAGAGCCCAAAGCTGTCCGTCGTGATCCCCGTTTACAATGAGATGTCCACCCTCGCGGAGATTCTGCGGCGCGTGGCCGCCGTGGATTATCCCAAGGAAATCATCCTCGTGGATGACGGTTCGTCCGACGGTTCCCGCGAGTTTCTGGAAAAGCTGGAGAAGGACGGTCTCGAAAGCATTGAGGGCATCGAGCCCAAAAACCTCAATGAGCTGAAGGCGGCGTTTCAGCCCCACAATCAGGGAAAGGGTGCTGCTCTCCGACGGGGGTTTCAGGAGGCGACCGGCGACATGGTCATCGTTCAGGATGCCGACCTCGAATACGACCCGCAGGATTACTTCAAACTGATGGAGCCCATGCTCTCCGGCGAGGCCGACGCCGTCTTTGGAAGCCGCTTCGCGGGGACTCCGCGTCGGGTGCTGTATTTCTGGCACTCCCTTGGAAACCAGGCGCTTACCACCCTCTCCAATGTCTTCACTGACCTGAATCTGACCGACATGGAGACCTGCTACAAATTGTTCCGGGCCGAGTGCATCAAGGCCATCGCCGACGAGCTGGAGGAGGACCGCTTTGGCTTCGAGCCCGAGGTGACGGCGCGCCTGGCGAAGCGCGGCTGCCGCATCTACGAGGTGCCCATCAGCTATCGGGGACGCACCTATGCCGAGGGAAAGAAAATCGGCTGGAAAGACGGCGCGCGGGCCGTTTACGCGATTCTCAAATACGCGGTGAAGGCAAGGCGCTGAGCTCTTTCGCCGGCCTGACTGTTCTCCGGGAGGATGCCCCCTTCGGCATCCTCTCTTTTCGTTCTGAAAGCAGAAGACATGTTCAACTGGATTCACTCGCTCTTTTCCCGGGACCTGGCCATCGACCTGGGAACGGCCAACACGCTGATTTACATCCGCGGCGAGGGCATCGTTGCCAACGAGCCGTCCGTGGTAGCCGTGCAGAAGGACGCGCGCAGCGGCAAGCGCGTCCTGGCCGTGGGCAAGGAAGCCAAGGAGATGCTCGGCAGGACGCCGGGCAACATCCAGGCAATCCGCCCCATGAAGGACGGCGTCATCGCCGACTTTGAGATTACGTCGGTGATGCTGCGTCACTTCATCGAGCTGGCCCACAACCGGAAGGCCCTGGTGAAGCCCCGCATCGTCATCGGCATCCCGTCGAACGTGACCGAGGTGGAGAAGCGGGCCGTCCGCGAAGCGGCGGAAAGTGCCGGTGCGCGCGAGGTCTTTCTCATCGAGCAGCCCATGGCGGCGGCCATCGGCGCGGGGCTGCCCATCACTGAGCCCTCGGGCAACATGATTGTGGACATCGGCGGCGGCACGACGGACGTGGCGGTCATCTCTCTGTCCGGCGTGGTCTTCTCCAAGTCCGTCCGCATCGGCGGCGACAAGATGAACGAGGCCATCCTCCAGCACGTGAAGCGCAAGTACAATCTGATGATTGGCGAGCGGACGGCGGAGACCATCAAGATGGGCATCGGCAAGGCTTACAGCGCCCCCGGCGAGGCCGTGCTGACGATGGAAATCAAGGGGCTCAATCAGCTGTCCGGCGTTCCCTGCACCCAGACCGTTTCCTCGGATGAGATTCTCGAGGCGCTGACGGAGCCGGTGAACGGCATCGTGGACGCCGTGAAGGTGACGCTGGAGCGGACGCCGCCCGAGCTGGCCGGGGACATTGCCGACAGGGGCATCGTTCTGGCCGGCGGCGGAGCCCTGCTGAAGAATCTGGAAATCCTTCTGCACGAGATGACGGACCTGCCGGTCTTTCTGGCCGAGGACCCCTTGTCGGCCGTGGTCATCGGCGCGGGCAAGACGCTGGAGGATTTGGAGATGCTCCACAAAATCTGCCAGTCGTGACCCGGGCGTCAGACGAGAGGCAGCCGAAAACGACACACGTTCTCAATCGAGGAGATTTCTTTGGACACGACGAAAAGCAGCAAGACGACGATTGAACGCAGCATCGAGGCGCTGAAGGCCGGAAAACCCCAGGAGGCGCTGAACATTGCCAAGGCGGCGGTGGATGAAGCGGTCAGGACCCACGGCAAGGACAGCCCCGAGGAAGCGCGGGCGCTCTTCGACATGGCGAATGTCTTTGTCTTCCTGGGCAATCTGGAGATGGCGCTGGACTGGGTGACGAAGGCCTCTGTCATTGCCGTCAAGGACAACCCGGCGAAGGGCGCTCAGCTGGACTACATCAAGGCCAGAGGCGAGCTGCTGCAGAAGCTGGGGCGCATGGAGCAGGCGAAGGCGGCCTATGAGCAGAGCGTCGAGGGACGGAAGGCGCTCTATGGCGAAGAGAGCCTGGGTGTTGCCCGCGGAGAGCTGCCGCTGGCTGACCTCTGCCTGCAGATGGGCGACCTGGAGCGGGCCGAGGAGCTGGTGGAGCGCGTCGCCGGTCAGTTCTGGCACGCGCAGGACGAGATGCTGCCCGCCTCGCTGGCACTGCGCGCCTTCATCCTGGCCGCGCGCTACGGCGACGAAAAACCGATGTTTGAGCACTTCGACATGCTGCCCGCCCCCAAGCGCGCTCAGCTGATTATGGCCACGCTGCAGATTGCGCAGAACGTTCCGCCGGAGGCTGCCTTCACGACGCTTCAGGAGCTCAGGGAGAGGCTGGAAGATTTCCAGTCGCCCGACCTGCGTCAGGACGCGCTGCCCTTCGCGCAGGAGCTGTCGGCGGTGGTCGAGCTGCAGCACGCCGTTGCCCGGGCGCAGAAGAATCTGGATCGGGTGGGGGAGACGCTCGACTGGCTGTCGAAGCACTACGAGGCCCAGCACGCGCTGCCCCAGCTTCTGACGGTGCAGATGCGGCAGGCACATTTGAAGGCCGCCAAAGGCGATGCCGATGGGGCCGCCGCCGCTTTTGCCGCCGTGGCGGACCGCCTGGACGCGCTGGACGCGACGCCGCTCGAAATCGCCATGCCGATGCGCTGCGAGCTGGCGGCGTTTTTTGCCTCCAAAAAGAACGAGGAAAAGGCCGGCGAACTGTTCCGCAAGGCCTGCGAACAGGCGGAGAAGACCAAGGACCCGCGCCATATCGTCAGCACCTGTTCCGCCTACGGCTATTTCCTCCAGCACAGCGGGCACGGCGCCGAGGCCTTCGACTGGCTGAAGCGCGCCTACGACGAGACCAAGGGCGAAGGATTTGCCGCGCTGGAGCTGAGGCTGCATCTCAACGCCATCGTCAACGGCACGCCCTGCGGCTGCACCGACAAGCGTGACGCACTGACGCAGGAGATGGACCGCCGCATCCGCAGCCAGCTGCCCGAGGGCCTTCTGGACGCCGTCCGCATCAATCCCGTCAAAGGCATCGAGCTGTCGCTGAAGCGTCAGCCCACGGAGGAAGAGCAGGAGAAGCTCAAGACGGCCATTCCTGCCGCCATCGAGCAGATCAAAGCGCTGAACATCACGCGGCCGTCGGCCTGATTTTCTGCTGAGCCGCGGCGCATGTTTTTGAAGAGACGGGACCGTGCCGGACGAAGGCGCGGCCCCGTTTTTTGTTTCTTCGGACCGATGAAGGCGGCCATGGGTGATTGGTGAACGCCATGAAGTTTCTCGCTGACCTGCACATCCACTCGAAATTCTCCAGGGCCACCAGCCGCGACTGCGATCTGGAACACTTGGCCGTCTGGGGGCTGCGCAAGGGACTGACGCTCGTGGCAACGGGCGACTTCACGCATCCCGTCTGGTTCGAGGAGCTGAAGGAAAAGCTCGTCCCGGCAGAGGAAGGTCTGTTTCGCCTTCGGGAAGATCTGGACAGGGCCGTGCGCGCCGAGGTGCCGCCTTCCTGCGCGTCCGCTCCCCTCCGCTTCGTCCTCTCCGTGGAGATTTCGACCATCTACAAGCGGGACGGGAAGACGCGGAAGGTTCACCACGTTCTCTACGCGCCGGATTTCGAGCAGGCGGGCGCGCTGCGTGCGGCTCTGGGAAGAATCGGCAATCTGGCTTCCGACGGCCGGCCGATTCTGGGACTCGATTCGCGGGACCTTCTGGAGACGGCGCTGGAGAGCGGCCCGGACATCTATCTGGTGCCTGCGCACATCTGGACGCCCTGGTTTTCCGCACTGGGGTCCAAGTCCGGCTTCGACAGCATTGCCGAGTGCTACGGCGATCTGGCCGGGCACATCTTTGCCGTGGAGACGGGGCTCTCCAGCGACCCTTTGATGAACTGGCGCGTTCCCTCGCTGGACCGCTACCGGCTGGTCAGCAATTCGGCNNTTCGGACGCGCATTCGCCCGCCATGCTGGGCCGGGAGGCCAACGCCTTTGACTGTGCTCTGGACTACCACTCGGTGCGGCGGGCCATGGCCACGGGGGCGGGCTTTCTGGGAACGGTCGAGTTCTTTCCCGAGGAGGGGAAGTACCATCTGGACGGCCACCGGAACTGCGGCCTGCGCCTGACGCCTCAGGAGACGAAGGAACTGGGCGGGCGCTGTCCAAAATGCGGCGGGCTCATCACCGTGGGCGTGGAGAGCCGGGTGGAAGATCTGGCCGGGCGTCCGGCGGGGTTCAGGCCGCCCGGAGCGGCCGATTTCGAGAGCATCATCCCGCTCCCGGAAATCGTCTCTGAAATCGAGCAGACGGGGGTCCAGAGCAAAAAGGTCCGCGGTGTGGTCGAGGCGCTGACGGGCAGACTGGGGCCGGAGATGGCCATCCTGCGGGACATTCCCGTGGAGGACATTCGCCGCGCCGGGACGCCGGTTCTGGCCGAGGCGATTTCCAGGCTGCGTGCGGGGCACGTTCACCGGACGGCGGGCTACGACGGTGAGTTCGGAACCATTCGTCTGTTCGAACCCCATGAGCTCGACGGACACGGGCGCTCGCCGCTGCTCTTTTCTCTGGACCGGCTGGATGCGGCTTCGGCGGCGAAGACAACAGCTGAGGTCTCTGACCGTGAGGCTGCGGTTCCTGACGCTGTTTTGGCGGAGCCCCAGCCGCAGACGGGCACTGACGCGGCAGTCACGGAAATCTCCGGCGGGGAAACGCAGGCGGCGGGTGAGACCTGCGCGGAAAGTCAGCAGCCGCCGGCAGAGAAAAGCGCGGCCGCCTCGCGCTGGCTGCAAGGTCTGGATGAGGCGCAGACCCGGGCCGCGGAGACCTCGGAGGGACCGCTGGTCATCATCGCGGGGCCGGGAACGGGCAAGACGCGGACGCTGACGCGGCGTCTGGCGCACCTCATTGACGACCTGCATGCGGATCCTGCCCGCTGCCTCGCGGTCACGTTTACGCGCAAGGCGGCTGAGGAGATGCGCGAGCGGCTCCGGGATCTGATTCCCGCGGGTGCGCCGTCCATCATCGTCGATACCTTCCACGGGCTGGCGCTGCGCATTCTGCGCGAGGATGCCGTGTCCGCCGGGCTGCCGCCGGATTTCGCCATCATGGACGAGGAGGGGGAGGCGGGGCGCCGGGCGCTCATCGGCCGCTGTTTCCAGGTGCAGCCCGCCGAGGCCGGGAGAATGGCCGACAGGTTTCGCCGTGAGCCCGGCAGCGGCGAGGCGGAGACTTTCAGACGCTTTCTCGCGGAACAGGGGCTCGTGGACCTGGATGCCGTCATTCCGATGACCGTCGAGCTTCTGGAAACTCACCCCGAGATTGCGGCCAGGTGGCGCGCCCGTCTGGACCACGTGTCCATCGACGAGTTTCAGGACATCGACGAGGCGCAGTACAGGCTGGCCTGTCTGCTCTCTCTGGGGACGGAGAGCCTGTGCGTCATCGGCGACCCGGATCAGTCCATTTATTCATTCCGCGGCGCGTCCCCGGGCTTCTTCCGGCGCTTCATCGAGGACCATCCGGGGACGACGGAGATTCGCCTCGTCTGCAACTACCGGTCGTCGCCCGTCATCGTTTCGGCGGCCCTTCACGCCATCGCGCCGCAGACGCTGGTTCCCGGGCGCGCCCTGACGGCCCGCCGCGCCGGGTATTTCCCCGACAAAATTCAGCTTTTCGAGGCGCAGGACGCCAGGGCTGAGGCCGAGTTCATCGCCGGGAGCATCGAGTCGCGCGTTGGCGGCACCTCGCATCGGACGTTCGATGAGCACCCGGAGATTGGGCACGCGGACGCGTCCAGTGACCGGAGCTTCTGCGACTTTGCTGTCCTTTACAGGACCGACGCTCAGGCCGAGGCGCTCATGGAGGCGCTGTCCAGGCGGTCCATCCCCTGTCAGAAGTCCGGGCACACCCGGCTCAGCGCTCACCGGGGCGTCCGCGAGCTGCGCGACATGCTGCGTCAGGCGGATTTGGCCGGTTCTCAGTCGGAAATGAGCCTTCCTCAGCGGCTTCTGGAGGCGGCGCGGCAGCTCGCTGAGCGCCGTGGCGGCTGGCGGGACGACTCTTCGGGCGCGGAGGCGCTGGAACTTCTTCAGCCGCTGGCTTCGCGCTCTGGCTCGCTGACGGAGTTCCTTGCGGCCATCCAGCAGGGTGCCGAGACGGATGCGCCCGATGTCCGCGCCCAGAAGGTCAGTCTGCTGACCATGCACGCTTCCAAGGGTCTGGAATTTCCCGTGGTCTTCATCGCCGGCTGCGATGACGGGCTCATTCCCTTCCGCCTGCGCGCCGGCCAGCTGACCGAGGAGGCTCTGGCCGAGGAGCGCCGCCTGTTTTTTGTGGCCGTCACCCGCGCCCGCGACGAGCTGATTCTGACCCGCGCCAGAAAGCGGCTGATTCAGGGGGCGGAGTGCGCGCCTGGGGCGTCGGCGTTTCTCCGCGACCTCGACCCGCGCTGTCTGAGCAATGTCACGGCGGACGCGGCGAAGGGGATGGGGCGCCGGCGCAGGCAGAGGCAGCTGAAACTCTTCTGAATCGGCCGAATCGACTCGCCGTTCGCTGCCGCTGCCCGCGGCTCAGATGCGCTTGAGGAAGCGGGCGAGGATTTTTTTGTCGCCCAGTCCGGGAAAGCGGACCACCAGGACGGCATTGGGCCCCAGCGGCTTGTTTTTGGAGACGACGACGCCCTGGCCAAAGCTGCCATGAAACACGCTGTCGCCGGGGCAGGGCAGCGACTGGCCGCTGGCTTTCAGCGCGGCGCGCCGCTCGTAGTCGGACCGCTGATCAAAGTCGGTGTCGTCGGGAATGAAGACGTCGGGCTCGGGCGGCGGCCTCTGGGAAAAGGACAGGTCGTCCTCAGGTTCAGGGGGCAGAGCGCTGCCGGAAAGCGCGCTCCTCAGCGCCGGAGGCACGCGCCGCGGACTGCCATAGTGTCCCGCGCCGGGGCGCGCCGCCTGCGCCGCGTTTGTTCTCTGCGCGGGCCTCGCTCTGGGCGAGAGGTCAAACAGCTCCGGCGGGATGTCCTTGAGGAAGCGGGAAGGCTCATTGATCTGAAAGTTCCCGTAGAGGGAGCGCGTCCTGGCCAGCGAGAAGAACAGACGCCTGCGCGTGCGGGTGATGCCCACGTAGCAAAGGCGCCTTTCCTCGGCCAACTCCTCCTCGCCTTTGGACGACGCGGACGCTCCCCAGCCAGAGGACGAGAGCGCGCGGATGTGCGGGAACACGCCCTCCTCCATCCCCGTCATAAAGACGGTGTCGAACTCCAGGCCCTTGGCCGCGTGGAGCGTCATCAGCGACACCTTGCCTGAACCTGTGTCGTCGTCGGCGTCTCCCAGAAGGCTCACCTGCTCCAGAAAAGCCTCCAGCGGCGTCAGATCCTGAGAGAGCCACGCGCCCTCATCCAGCCCTTCCACCGAAGAAAGCGCGGCCTCGGTCTCTGCGCGCATGCGGTCAAACTCGCCCGCAGCCCCCAGAAATTCCCGCAGGTTTTCCACCCGGTCGCCCGCCTCATCCGTCCCCTCGGCCGCCAGCGCCTGAATGAGGCCGCTGATGGTCAGCATGCGCTCCACGGCACTCCGGGCATCTCCCGCCAGCGCCGCGTCGGTGGAAAGCGTGCGCACGATGTCCAGAAAGGCGGACAGGCGCTTTTTGGCGGCGGCGGAGAGCGTCTCAATGTCCTGAACGCGCTCCAGCGCCTCGTAGAGCGCGAGGCCGTGCGCCTCGGCAAAGCTCTGGAGCCGGGTGATGGTCGTCGCGCCGATGCCGCGGGCAGGCTTGTTGATGACGCGCAGGAGGTCAGGGTCGGACCTGGGGTTGATGGCCAGCCGCAGATAGGCGCCGGCGTCCTTGATTTCTTCGCGCTCGTAAAACGCCCGGCCGCGGACGACCCGATAGGGAATCCCCGCCAGGCGCAGCTGCTCCTCGAGAACGCGGGACTGGGCGTTGGTCCGGTAGAAAACCGCGATGTCCGAGTGAGCGGTTCCCTGAGCAGTCAGGCTGCGGATGCAGCCGGCGATCTGCCGCCCCTCGTCCTTTTCGTCGCCGGCGAGGATGAGTCCGAAGGGCAGCCCCTGCTCCCGGTCGGTCCAGAGCTTCTTCTGCGCGCGCCGCGGGTTCTTGGAGATGACGGCGTAGGCCGCGTCGAGAATGGCGCCGTCCGAGCGGTAGTTCTGTTCCAGCTTCACCACCTGAGCGCCGGGGAAGTGCTTCTCGAAGGAGAGGATGTTGGCCGGGTCGGCGCCGCGCCAGCGGTAGATGGACTGGTCGTCGTCGCCAACGGCGCACAGGTTGTCGTGGCCGGGCGGGCACAGAAGGCGGACCAGTGCGTACTGAATCGGGTTCGTGTCCTGAAACTCGTCCACCAGGACGTAGCGGAACCGCTCCCTGTAGTGCTCCAGAACGCTCTCGTCCCGTTTGAAGAGGTCCACGAGCTCCAGAAGCAGGCCGCCGAAGTCGATGGCATTGGCCTGCCGGAGAAGCTCCTCGTAGCGCTCGTAAACAGCGGGCACATAGCGGTCGCAGCGGTCGATGCCGTTGACGGGCAGGTCGGAAGGCCGCTTTCCCTCGTTCTTCGCCTGGTCGATGCGCATGCGTACCAGCTGAGGCGTGACGCCCTCGGGCAGGTCCATCTCACGGATGGCGCGGCGGATGAGCTGCATGGAGTCGCTTTCATCGAAGATGACGAAGGACTTGGTCAGGCCGATTTTTTCGGCTTCGCGCCGGAGCAGAGAGGCGCCCAGAGCGTGAAAGGTGGAGACCTGGCAGGAGGCCGCCACGGGGCCCAGAAGCTGAAGCAGGCGGGAGCGCATTTCGCCCGCGGCCTTGTTGGTGAACGTGACCGCCAGAATGCGCCAGGGCGCCACGTTCCGCCGCAGGGCCAGATAGGCGACCCGGTGGGTGATGACCCGCGTCTTGCCGCTGCCCGCCCCGGCGAGAACCAGAAGAGGACCGTCCCCGTGAAGAACGGCGGCGCGCTGAGCGTCGTTCAGCCCCTGCAGAAGCGGGTCATTTTCCGGAGGCGGCGGGCCGAAGATGTCGTCAAACGGGCTCGGCGGCGGCGCGTCCGAAAAAGGATCGTCATCGACGGGGGGCGGGAATGAGGCCGCCGGCATGCCGCCATCGGAAAACGGGTCGTCGTCGAAGTCAGTCGTCATGGTGGCGCGCGCTCAACAATGCGTCCGGGCAAAGTGCAAGTGGGCCGGTCTGCTTTCACCTCTGACGGCACCTGTTCCTCTCCCGGGACACGCGTTCGTTGACAAGAAAAGCGGAAGGCCGCTAGGCACGCCGCCCTTTTCCCGCGGCCCTGAAAGCCCGCCCTCTGTCAGGAGAAAAAAATGCCCAAAATTCCGTCCTTTACGCCGTCGCAGCTCAAGGAAATGGCCAACGCGCAGCTGTCCAAATTGATTGTGGCGGAGGTGGGGCGGTCCCGGGCGCGCATCGCTGAACTGAGGCGGGTCTATCCGTCGGCTTCTGTCACCGAGCTGGCAGAGCGGCTGGCGGACGCCAAGAAGAGCATCGCCGGCACCTCCGGCGCCATCAGCGGTGTCTTCGGCGTGGCCTCTGTGCCCGTGGACCTGGTGCTGGTGGCCTATCTCCAGCTGGCCGTGATGATTGATGTGGCCTGCCTCTACGGCGCCAACCTCAAGACGCAGAAGGCCCAGGACGAGCTGATTGACCTCTTGGGCTACGCCAATGGCGCCGACCCCGTGGTGCGCGCCAGTCCCCGCGTTCTGGGGCAGGTGGCGTTCCTGCTGCTCAAGAGCGGCGGCATGAAGCAGTTCGGGCGGCTTTTCCCCGTCGTGGCCTCGCCTCTGACTGCCTGGCTGAACAACAAGGCCATCGTCCGCGCCTGCCACGAGGCGATTGTTTTTTACGGTCAGGAAAAGCCCAAGCCCGAGGATGCCAAGAGCGCTGATGTGACCGAGTCCGAGGCAAAGTCCTCCGGTAAAGAGGACTGAGCCGCCCGCGCCGGACAGATTCTCCAAAGAAAAAAGAAGGGCTCCTCCGTTTCAGACGGGGGAGCCCTTTTTCATTCGTGATGCCGCGGTGTGAGCGGTCTGCCGGCTAGCGGCCGGCGTCAATGTCCCGCTCGATGCCGCTGAGCGCGCCCTCCACAAAGGCGCGGATGCGCTCAAGGGCCTGTGCGGAAAGCGCCTCGAAGCGCAGCACCAGAATGGGCTGCGTATTGGAAGCGCGCACGAGCCCCCAGCCATCCTTGAAGGTCACGCGGGCGCCGTCCGTCTCGTTCACGTCCAGCCCCTGAGCTTTGAAGAGGGCCACCGCCCGCCGGACGATTTCAAACTTGCGCGCCTCGGTGCCCGCATCGCGGCGGATTTCCGGTGTGGCGAAGGTTTTGGGCAGGTCAGCGAGCATCTCGGAGAGCGGCATCCCACTGCTGTCCAGAATCTCCAGCAGCCGGGCCGTGGAATAGACGGCGTCGTCGAAGCCGAAATAGCGGTCCTTCCAGAAGATGTGGCCGCTCATCTCGCCGGCGAGGAGCGCCCCCGTCTCCTTCATCTTCGCCTTGATGATGCTGTGGCCCGCCTTGCACATGATGGGCTCTCCGCCGCGCTCTCTGATGCCGTCGTAAAAACGCATCGAGCACTTGACTTCGCCCACCACCTTGGCGCCGGGCCGCTTCTTCAGCAGGTCGCGGGCAAAGAGCAGCGTCAGCTCGTCGCCCCAGAGGATATTTCCCTTCTCATCGACCACGCCGATGCGGTCCGCGTCGCCGTCGTAGGCAATCCCCAGGTCCGCCTTTTCGCCCTTCACCGTCTCGATGAGCCGGGAAAGGTTCTTCTCGATGGTGGGGTCCGGATGGTGGTTCGGGAAGTGGCCGTCGGGCTCGCAGAAGAGGGGAATCACTTCGCAGCCCAGCGCCCTGAGCATGGGCAGCGCGACGATGCCGCCCACGCCGTTGCCCGCATCAACCACGACCCTGAGGCGCTTCTTCAGCTGCCCAAATTCCTGCCGGATGAGGTCCAGATAAGGAATCGTCACATCCCAGGGCTTCACCGCGCCGCTGCCGCTCAGGAAGTCGTCCTGCTCAATCATTGCCCGCAGCGCCTGAATTTCCTGCCCCCAGAAGGTCGTCCTGCCGACGCCGACCTTGAAACCGTTGTAGTCGGCGGGGTTGTGGCTGCCCGTAATCATGGCGAGTCCATCGACGGCCAGCGTGTTGGCGGCAAAGTAGGTCAGCGGCGTGGGGACAATGCCCAGGTCGAGGACGTCGCAGCCTGTGGAGGTGACGCCCCGGACGAGGGCATCTCTTAAGCGCGGCGAGCTCAGGCGGCAGTCCCGTCCCAGAGCGATTCGGTTTCCGCCCGCCCGCAGCACCTTGGTGCCCAGTCCTTTGCCGATGAGTTCAGCCAGCTCGTCGGTCAGGTCGGGCTCGACGAGGCCGCGGATGTCGTATTCGCGAAAAATTTCAGGGTTCACTTGAGCCATGGCGGGCGGTTCCTTTCTGAGAAGCGATGGGAAAGTCCGGGCGGCAGAACGTTTTTGGACGGGCTTCCAGTTTTGGCATTTCCGAATGTGCAGGCCTGCCGCCTTCAAAACGAGAAAGCCCGGAGCGCTCCTTGGAGGAGCAGTCTCCGGGCTTTTCAGATTCAGGAAGAACCTGACGAACTACTCGTTGAACTCCACGCGGCGGTTTTCAGCCCAGGCATCCTCGTCGTGGCCGGGGTTCGCGGGGCGCTCTTCGCCGTAGGAAATCGTCTTCATTTTGTTCTCGGGCACGCCGAGGTTCTGCAGATAGCGCTTGACCGCATTGGCGCGCTTCTCACCGAGGTGGAGGTTGTATTCCTCAGTGCCGCGCTCGTCGGCGTGGCCGGCCAGGGTAATCACGCCGTCCTTGGAGCGGATGCACTCCGCGTTGCTGTCGAGGAGCGAGCGGGCCGCCGCAGTCAGCTTGAACTCGTTGTAGTCAAAATTGACGGTCTGGAGCTGGCAGACGGGCTTGGGAATTTCCGCGCACTTCTGGCTCTGGCAGCGCATGCCCTCGGAGCAGTCGGCGTCGCTCAGGCATTCCGGCTTGGGCGCGCAGCATCCGCCTTGGCAGACCATGCTGTCGCCGCACTGACCGTCGTTGGCGCACTCGGGAACGCATTTCTCGTCCTTGCACACAGAGCAGGAGCCGCAGTCGGAATTGGCCTCGCATTCAGGTTTGGGGACACAGGCGTTTTCGCGGCAGATGAAGCCGTCCTTGCAGTGCTGATCCATGCCGCATTCCTGGCACTGACCCTGGACGCAGACTTCATTGTGCTCGGCGCAGTGCTCGTCCTGTTCGCACTGCGGATATTTCGGGCCGCAGGATGACAGGGCGAGAAGAGCGGACGCGCAGGTCGTAAGAATGAGAAAACGTTTCATAAGGCGGGCCTCCAAAAACTGATTCCACTTACAAGAAAGCCCCCGGCAGAAACGTCATTCTGCCGGGGGGAGAGGTAGGACATCGGAATAAAAGCGGCGCCCCCTAGCTTTGGAGAATGGGGCTGTCAACACGCTTTCGGAGCGTTGGACAGAGGCTGTTTGGGGGCTGCTGAGCGCGGGCTGTGCAGGGTGAAAAAGGCGGAAAAACCCGTTCCGGGAGCCTTTGACCCTGCTGAAAGGCGGCCCTAAAGCGGCGCGCTTTCGCCTGGGAGCGCTTTAGTCCGGAAGCGTTTGGTGCGCCGCGCTTTGGAGCCCTCAGGGGATGCAGTGGGACTCGGGGGCCGGCCGCTGACGGGCGCGCGGCGGCACGGGCAGACAGATGGAGTTTTGGCAATGCCGACGAATGAGGGCAGTCAGGAGATGGCGGGGGACAAAGGGGCGGAAGCCAAAGACAGTGCGCCCCTTCCGGCCGGCGGAAGTGACGGCGTCAGTGCGGAAAAGAAGCCGCCGCGGAAGCGAAGGCGCCTGTGGAAGTGGCTCGCGCTGAGCTCTCTGACAGCGGCGCTCCTGGGCGCGGCGGGAACTGCGGGAATTTTCTGGCACTACGGCCGCGATTTGCCCGGTTTTGAGCGGCTGACCGACTACGCGCCCCCACAGGTGACCAAGGTCTATGACCGAAGCGGCGTTCAGGTGGCCGAGTTTTTTACCGAGCGCCGGACGGTCGTCGGCCTGGAGGAAATTCCCAAGGTCATGCTGCAGGCCATGGTCTCTGCCGAGGACGGCAATTTCTACCAGCACTCCGGACTCGACTACATCGGCATCCTGCGTGCGTTTCTGGTGGACCTGAAGGAGATGCGGCTCGCGCAGGGGGCGTCCACCATCACCCAGCAGGTCATCAAAAACATGGTGCTGTCGCCGGAGCGCAGCCTGGCCCGCAAGGTCAAGGAAGCCATTCTGGCCCGGCGCATCGAGCAGAATCTGACGAAGGACGAGATTCTCACGCTCTATCTGAACCACATTTATTTCGGGCACGGCCGCTACGGCATCTACGAAGCCAGCACGTTCTATTTCGGCAAGGAGCCCCACGCGCTGACGCTGGGCGAGGCGGCGATGCTGGCCGGTCTGCCGCAGTCGCCCGGCAGGCTCTCGCCTCTGAGGAATCCCAAGCTGGCCAAGAGGCGCCAGCGCTATGTGCTGGAGCAGATGGCGCGGAATGGCTTTGTCTCCCGCGAAGAGGCTGAGCGCGAAAAGGCGCGCCCCATTCACGCGGTCGGTCAGGAAGTCCGGCAGACGGGCAAGTTCTATGTGGAGTCCGTCCGCCGCTCGCTCCTCACCCGATACGACCGAAAGCAGCTCTACGAGGGCGGCATGCGCATCACGCTGGCCATGGATGCCGGGCAGCAGGCCGTCGCCGAGGCCGCCGTCGCGAAGGGGCTGGAAAATCTGGAGAAGAAGCGGGGGCTGAAGGCGTCTCTGCGGGTGCTGGACATGGAGCGGGCGGAGGCGCTGCGCACGCCGTTCGCCGAGCTGGTGGCCGAAGCCGAGCGCAAGGCGCAGGAACTCAAGTCTGCGGATGTGCTGCCCGAGGGCATTCTCGACGATGAGGGAGAGGCGGAAGGCCGCGGGGCGAAAGAGGGGGCTGCCGCCGCGTCTGAGGCTTCCGGCTTGAATGACGGCGAGGTTCAGGAGCCGGCGAAGGGATGGGATTTTGGCCGCCTGGATGCCGCGTCGCTGGCCGCGCTGGCGCCCGTCAGCACGAAGGAAGAGCCGCCGGAGCAGAATGGACAGGATGGTGAAGTCCGCCCGCCGCCGCCCGCGCCGGGAGCCATCGCCGCCAAGCTCAAACGCTGCGAGCTCGTGCCGGGCGCGACACTGACGGCGCCGCTCAAGTCCATGGACGAGCGGGCGCTGGTGTTTGACCTGGGACTGGCTCAGGGGCGCGTGGACAGACAGCTCCTCAAGTGGGCCGGCTTCAAAAAGAAAGGGGCGCAGCTTCCCGCGGGCGGCCTGTATCGGGTCCGCGTTCTGGAGGCGCATCCCAAGCAGCCGAAGAAGGCGTCCAAGCTGACGCAGGAGGAGCTGGACATGGTGCCGCTGGACCTGGTGCCCGTGCCCTCTGTGCAGGCGGCGCTGGTGGCCATTGACCCTTCCACGCGCCTCGTGACGGCCATCGTCGGCGGCTACGATTTTGCGGACAGCCAGTTCAACAGAGCCACTCAGGCGCGGCGGCAGCCCGGTTCCTCCTTCAAGCCCATCGTTTACGGCGCTGCGCTGGAGAGCGGCCGGTTCACACTGGCCTCCATCCTCAATGATGCGCCGGACATCTTTCGCGACAGGTGGACGGGCAAGGCGTGGCGGCCGCAGAACTTCGAGCGGAACGTTTATGAGGGGCCGATGGGGCTCAGGGAGGCGCTGTCCAAGTCGAAGAACACCATTTCCGTTCGCCTCATTGAGGCGGTGGAGCCGGAGGCGGTCATCGACTTCGCGCGCCGGGCGGGCATTGCCTCGCCGCTGCCCGCCAATCTGACGCTGGGGCTGGGGACCGGCGAAGTGACGCCCCTTGAGCTGGCCAACGCCTACGCCACCCTGGCTTCCGGCGGCAAAAGCGCGGAGCCGGCGATGCTGCTCAGCGTCCGCAGTCGGGATGGGAACGTTCTGGAGCAGTCGGGGACCGTCGCAGAGGAGGTCATCTCCCCGGGTGTGGCCTTCCTCGTGACCTCCCTGATGGAGAGCGTCATCGAAGAGGGGACCGGGCGGCGTGCCCGTGCGCTCAGGCGTCCCGTCGCGGGCAAGACGGGAACTGCTTCCGAGAACAGGGATGCCTGGTTTTCGGGGTTCACGCCTGACCTGGTGGCCACCGTCTGGGTGGGCCGGGACGACCACAAGACCATCGGCAGGTCCGGGACGGGCGGTGCTGCGGCGTTGCCCATCTGGGTCGATTTCATGAAGGGCGCTCTGGAAAACGTGCCCCCGTCCGATTTCGTTCAGCCGCCGGAAATCATCGCCGTGCGCATCGACCCCAAGAGCGGCCGGCGGATTGTCCTGCCCGAAGACGTGGAAAACGGGCTGCCCGACTATTTCATCGACCGCATGAATCCGGACCCGGAGCAGGACGACAGTGAGTCTGACGACGCTGAGAGCGCTTCCGAGGATGGCGACGGGGCAGGGAACAAGGGCAGCAGCGCCAAGAAAGTGACCGCGCCCGCAAAGCCGGAAGAGAAGCCGCTGCCCGGCCGCATCGAATTTTTCGTCGCCGGGACAGAGCCCGAGGAGATTGCCGCGCCCGAGGACAAGGCCGACCCCAGATTTTTCCTGATGGAGGCCCCCTGAGCGGCAGCCACCCTTCATCAGCGGCTGGCAGTGTGGGGTGAGGCGAACTGACGCGCCGGTCTGCTGGCTCAGGACGCCTTTGCCCTGCTTTGTTCAGGGGGAAGCCTGCGATGAGCGCACAAAAAAGCCCTCCGAAGCGCTGGCTCCGGAGGGCTTGATGCGGATGGCGGTGAAGATGCGGCCCGCCCGTCAGAATTTGAAGGGGAACTTGATGGGCTGCATCTGGGCGCCGGAATAGGCGGGGAACTTCATCTTGCTGATGACGCCTTTGAGGCAGTCTTCTAGGTCAGAGCCGCTGTAATCCGCCGTCGAGGTCTTGATGCCCGTGGGCTTGCCGCTCTGCTGGATGCTCCAGACCATGACGATGGTACCGGTATCGTCCTCGTCGTCCGTGCACTGCTTGATGGCGCCGCGGTGCTTCATCACCTCGCCCATGATGTCGCTCTGAGAGAGCGTGGCCTTGGTGACGCCGCCGGTGGGAGGCGGGACGTAAACAGAGGGCTTTTTCGGCGCGGGCTTGGCGGGTTCCGGAGATGAATCGCCGCCGCCAAACAGACGCTCGAAGTCGTCGTCCACCTTGCTGGCGGGCTCAGGCTTGGACGGGGGCGGAGGCGGCGGGGGTTCGGGCCTGGAGGCCACGGCCGGAGCAGGCCGCTCGGGCTCATCGATGTCGTCATCGTCGTCATCCAGCCGGGAGCCGCCGCGCCGGGAATTGTCAGCTTTATTGGTGTGCTTCGTCGGCGTCTTTTTGACCTTCTTGGACGAATGCGCGTCAGCCGCCGGCCGTTTTTTCGCGTCCTTGTCTTCCGAAGCTGCCTCAGGCGCTTTGGCCGGAGCAGGCGGCGTCTTGGGGGCTTCCGGCGCCGTTTTGGCGGGCTCGGTCGCCGCTGGTGCAGGCGCGGGCTCGGCCGCAGCGGCTGGCTGAGAAGGCGCTGCTGGCTGATTTGCCTCTGGAACATTGGCAGGCGCGGGCGGCGCGGCAGGGATGGCCGCAGGCTGTGCTGTGGGCTGCTGCGTGACGGCAACAGGCGTCGAAGCCGGCTGCTCCGGGTTCAGGTGCTTGTAGGCGAGGAGCGCCACCACAATGAGGACCGCCGCGCCCGCGATGATGGCGATGCCTTTGACGATGCCGGAAGTCTGCGAAGGCATCTGCGGCAGAGGCTGCTGAACGGGAACCTGCTGCGCCTGACGCCGGCCGCCCTGACGCCGGCTGCCGCCCTGCTGGGAGCGCGGCTGACGCTGTCTGGCGGGCTGCGGCTGCGGCGCGGCTACCGGCAGATTCCAGTGATCGTTTCTGTTGTCGCCCAGGAAGCCGTTGCCGGGATTGGTACGGTCCGAATCCATGGGCTCCGGCGGCGCGTCGAAGCCGGCGGCATCTCCCATGGGCAGACCGGTATCCTGAAAAGGCGCGGGAGGCGGCGGCAGGAGGTCTGCCTGCGGCAAATCGGCCAGGAAGCCATCAGCAGCGGGGCTGGGAAGCGGCGCGGGACCGTCTGCCGGAGGCTGCGGCAGAGCATTGAGAACAGGCAGTGTGCCGGGCAGGGGCGATTCGGCCGTCGGCTGACTTGCCGGCAGCGGCAGTGTCGAGGACTGAGGCACGGCCGATGTGAGGGGTGCGGCCGAGGCATCCGGCGCCGCGGCAGGCGCAGGCGGGTTGCTGAGCGCGGAAATTTCATCCTGAATCAGCGAACTCAGCATGCTGGCGGCGGCGGGCTTCCAGGCGGGTTCATCGACCGAAGCCTGAGGAGAAGGCAGAGAGGCCGCAGCGGCCAATGTTCCGGATGAATCCGTCTGCTTGTCGGCGCCTTTGGTTTCAAATCCCCACTCGTCCAACGCTCCGCTGCCGGCCGGCGCCTGCGTTCCCGAACCATCGCTCTCGGTGGGCCGCGGAACATCGCTCATGGCGGGTTTGGGCGGCTCAAGCCGCTTGGAAAGTTCCGGGACAGAACTGAGGGGCGCCCAGTCGCTCATGCCCGCATTCCAGACGAGGGAATCCAGCGCCAGTTCGCCCTTGTCCCAATGAGCTTTGACGCCTTCAAAGCTCATTGGGCCTTTCTGCTCGCCATTGATGGCGACGAACCATTCCTCCCCGCCTGAGGAAGCAGCGTCTGCTGCCGGCTGCCCGTCACTTTCGGCTGCGGAGGAAGTGGTCTCCGAAGAAGCGCTGCTTTCCTTCGATTCAGGCGCCTTCATCAGGCTGGCCATCTCCGCCAGGTTGACGACGCGCGTGGCGTTGCCGGCATCCGGTTCGGAAGCACCGCTCCCTGCGCCATCGAGCCCGAAGCCGACGGCGTCGAAGGGTGAATTGCCTTCGGGCGAAGGCTTGTTGAGCACAGAGTCGAGCGCTTTGCCGACCTCTTCGTCGTCCAGCCCCAGATCGAAGGGGAGCGACGAGACGCTGGAGGGCTCGTGGTCGGCTGTAGGCTCCGGTTTTTTGGAGAAAGCGGCCACGGCGGCACTGGAGACGGCCTCGGCGCTGGAACGGTCATCGGCGGCCGATTTCTGCTGCCTGCGGCGCTCCTGCCTGGCGGCGGCTTCATCGGCTTCCATCATCTTCTGCACGGCCAGGAGAGGATTGGCGAGCTGCCGGGTTTCCTCCTGATCCTTGGGGACGACCGCGCGCATCTCCAGCTCCGTGGGGAAACTGGGGAACTGCTGCGCGCTCTCCTCTTTGGGCAGCCGGACGATGATTCGGTGGTCGCACTTTTTGCAGCGGACGCTCACGCCGTTGGGGCCGATTTTTTCATCTTTGATTTTGTATTGGGCACCGCACTTGTCGCAGACGAATTTCATGAAGGACCTCTCGCCGCTTTTTGGCGGCCAGCGCCGCATCCGGGCCGGGAAGTGAAGGATTGCATCAAAAACGGAAAATCGTGCGTTCCGTCCGGGCGGCGGGGAGGCGCGTCCGGATGGAACGTATGGGTCAGGGGATAGCTGGCGTCCCCTGAGGCGGGCGGCTCTTTAAGCCTCAAAGAGGCAGCCGAAAAAACTTTTGGCAGTGCTTTCACGCGGGGACTTGGTGCTTCCGGACGCTGCACCCGAGAACACCGTCTCGGATGAGCATCCGGCCTTTGGAACTATTGAAGTTTGATTTCGATGTTCAGCCCCAGTTCGGCACGCAGACGGGCGTAGTCAGCCGACATGCAGAACAGGAGCAGGTCGCGGCAGCGTGAGCGGAGGGGAACGCGGGAGATGGCGTCCTTGCTCATCAGCGCCATGGCGACGCGGATATCCGAGCACAGAAGCGTCGCGGCGCGGTTGGCCGTCAGCTCCGCAGCCTCGACGTAGGTGCGCAGATCGTCGGCGGACGCTTTCTGAACGTATTGCTGCCCCAGCTGGGACAGCGCGCCCAGGAACTGCTGGCCGAGGCGCGCCAGAATCCTGCCCTCCGCCTCAATCGCGCGCAGGTCGGCAGTCGGCCGGAAGCCGGGAACGCTGTAATAGAGCGCCGCCTGGAACAGCGCTTCGAGCCGCGAGACGGGAAGCATGCGCGCCAGCACCAGTTCCGGACGGCAGAACGTCATTTCCCGGACCAAGTGGTAGGTGAGCGTCTTCTGGTCTGTTTCGCTGAACAGGGCACCTCCCGCCTTGAGGGCGATGGGATGAACGTGAATCATCTCCAGGAAGAGGCCCTTTTCGGGATGCGTGAACTGCTGCATGCCCGCGGCGCCCTTCTTCATCCGCTCGCGCAGGGCTGACAGATAGGGCGAATACAGCTCCAGGTCCGGCATGCCGCAGAGCTGGCGGTTGTAGCGGAACATGTTGAGGGCAAACTCCTGCCCGGACTGATCCACGCGGTTGATTCTGGGGTCGATGCCGAAGGTGGCGTGCCTGCGGGCGAAGTAGGCGCCGAGCTGATTGTAGATGAGCGCCAGAATTTGCCCCATGGGGCCTGCCAGACGTGGATGGTAGATGCGCATCCAGAGCGGGTCCGAAACGGGGCGCCGCGCCTGCTCTCTGCGCTGCGCGTAGGGGGACAGCTTCGTCAGGATTTCCCGCTCATCCGGCCCCACTTCTCCCAGGATGTACTGGGCGACCTGAGCCGCCACATAGGCGCTGTCGTAGTCGCGCGCCTTGGCGGACAGCTGGGCGATGGCCTGAACGACGTTCTGAGGCGCAGCGGAGTAGGGAAGGGCCTGCCGGTAGGCATCCCGCGCTGTCACCTCATTGCCCTCCACCGCTGCGGCGAGCCGCGCGTACTTTTCGAGGATTTCCCCGTCCTGCGGCTGGCTCTTGGCGAGCAGCTGGTAGATCTGCAGCGTGGCGGGAAGGTCGCGCTTGATCTGCTCGTAGAACGACGCGAGCGCCTTGAAGATGGCCATCCGCGCATCCTGGGTTTCAGGACGTCTGGGCAGGCGCTGAAGCATCCGATGGTAGTTCTGCTCCAGCAGCGGCCACTGGCGCGCGCTTCCGAGCATCGACTCCAGAGCTGCGAACGCCTGGATGCAGCGATAGTCGATGTCCAGCGCGGCGTTGAACGCCTCCGCGGCCCGGGGAATGTCCCGAAGTCCATCCCGGCAGACCTCGCCCAGAGCACAGTACAGCTTGCAGGCGCGGGCAGGGTCTTTGGCCTTGTCGGTCAGAGCCAGAAGCTGCTCCAGAATCTCCACCGCCCGGGCGCTCTGCCGCGTCTCGGTATAGAGCACGAGCAGATTGTCCAGGACCTTGAGGGCGTTGGGCGAGAGCTCATGCGCCTGCGAGAACTCCTCGATGGCGCGGTAGCTGTCGTGCAGCTTGTCCTTGGCGATGGCGCCGGCGCGGCACAGCAGCTCGAAGCGCTCGTTCCCCTCCATCAGGGCGGCAACCTTCTCCAGGTAGTCCAGCGCCTCGTCCCAGCGTTCCTGCCCCTCGCACAGCTCTGCCATGGAGCGGAGCGACGGATCGTGGTGCGCGTCGTGAGAAAGCGCCTTTTCAAACTCGCGCTGGGCGCGGTCGGGCTGGTTCTGCTTCTGATACAGGTCGCCCGTCTGCCAGTAGATATCGACGACCTCGAGCTCGGTCAGCTCCTCGCTGTGGTGGATGAGAATCGCCTGATAGACGGAAACGGCATCCGCGTAGCGTCCAGCTGCCACCAGTCTGTTGGCATAGCCCTCGGCGGAGGGGAGGTAGGTCGAGTCGAACTGGTAGGCACGCTCGTAGGCGGACAGCGCCCGCTCGCTCTTCTTCAGTTTTTCGCAGACGTAGCCCAGCCTGTAGAACTGCCTGCACAGGTCCCCGGCGACCTTGGAATCCTCTGAGAGACGCTCCGTCAGGCCGGTCACCACGATGTCGAGAAGCTGTTCTGCGCGCTCCCAGCGCTGTTCCGAGATGCAGATGTCGCTGAGCGGCCTCGCTGCCTCCAACAGCCTGCCGTCCAGCTCCAGTGCCTTCTCGTAATGCTTTGCCGCGGACGCCAGGTCCTCTCTGGCCTCCTGATAAAATTCGGCGGCATTCAGATGGGCGCGGATGCGCTCCTGCGTGTCCGTGGCGCTTTCGGTCTCACGGACCAGCATCGACAGGTATTGGTCCTTGTCTTCGTTTTCGTAGAGCTTCTGCAGGGCGCGAATGGCCGGAAGAGACTTGTCATCCAGTTCGAGGGCCCGCCGGAAATCCTTCGCTGCCTCCTGAGGCGATTCCAGCTTGTCCAGATGGATGGCGCCCATTCGGCAGAAGAGCTCCGCGGCCTCCCGGGTGCGTCCCAGAAGCTCGATTTCCCTGCCGAGCATTTCGAGGGCGTTTTCCGCGTCTCCCGACTCTTCGTAGAGAAGTCCCAGTGCATGGATGGCCGGCCTGGACAGAGGGTCCTTTTCCAGAGCCTTGCAGAACGAGCTGAACGCTTCGTCCGTCCAGCCCAGTTCGTTCTTCTGGACCTCGCCCATGGCCACCAGCAGAGACACCTGCTCGCTGTTCGTCGGTCCCAGACCGAGGTGGTACTCGTAGGCGCGCAGCAGATCTTCCCAGCGCCGCGTTGCCGGCCGATGCGCTTCTGCATCCAGCCTGCGCAGCGTCTCCAGATTGCGGACCGCCTGAAGATTTTCGGGGTCGATGTCGAGGACGGCCATGAGGCACTGATCCGCGCGCTCCAGATTCTGGAGCTTGCCCTGCCAGATGGCCGCCGATTTGAACTGGAGATGGATGGCTTCCTCCGGAGTCTCCAGAGAAATCATCTTCCGATAGACTTCCAGGAGCTCCGCAGCCCGGTCCAGCTTGGTGAAGATGCGCTCAAGGGCGGCAAGGGCGTCACGGTTGTCCGGCTCGAACTCCAGCGCCAGCCTGAATCCGCTGACGGCCGTTTCGTCATCGCCCAGCTCGCGCTCGTAAATCTCGGAGAGCTCGACCTGCAGCTGGGCGCGCAGATGCGGGTCGGTTTCAAAGTCGCGGGCGCGCTCAAGAGCCTCGATACATTTGTTGGGCTCGCGATGGCGCCGATAGAGCTCGACCAGCGCCCGCAGCGTCTCTCTGTCAGGTTCGAGTTCCAGCGCGCGCCGGAGGGCACTCGCCGCCTCCTCCACGTCGTTGAGCTTTTCTTCCTGAGTCCGCGCGATTTCGCTGAGCAGGCGCTTCCGCTCCTCGATGGAAGCCGCGACTTCCAGCTTCTGCTCAAGGCTGCCGATGTAGTCGCCGGTCCGTCCGCGGCGGATGAACATTTCCGCCAGAGCGTCCAGCGCTTCCCTGCACGTGGGGTCGTATTGGAGAACCCTTCGCAGGAGCGATTCGGCCTCATCCGGGTCATCCAGCTTTTCGTCCTCGATGCGGGCGTAGGCGAGCACGATGCGGACGAAGTCAGGGCCGCTCTCAAGAGTCTCGACGATTTCCTCATAGATGGCGGCCAGCCCGTCCCAGCTGTCGGTGTCCTCAGCGAGGCGGTGGGCTTCCTGCTGGAGCGCTTCGTCCTGCGGCGCCTCAGAAAACGCCTTGCAGCACGTGATGAACGCCACGTCCTTCTGCCCGAGCTTCTGTTCCTGCAGCTGGATGAGTTCTCGATACAGCTCCAGGCGCTCGGCGCTGTCGGTGGCGGCGGCCAGATACCGCTCATAGACTTCCGACAGCTTCCGCCACTCCTTCTGCGACGAATAGATGTCCTTCAGCTTGTCGAAGGCGTTCCTGGATGCGGGCTCGATGTCCAGAATGCGCTCGTAGGAGGTGGCGGCAGCCAGAGGCTTTTTCAGCGCGTCCGTCTGCAGCTCGGCAATGGCGTAAAACAGCTCCAGCGCCTTGTCCTCTTCGTCCTCCTCGATGTGGGTCATCGCTTGGAGTTCGAGCGCCCTGATCTGGTCCGTGGGGCTGTTCAGCGACTGGAACAGGTCGCCCACGCGCTGCATCTCCGCGATGGTGTGCGGCTCCAGGTCGAGGACGCGCCTAGCCGCGTCCAGCGCCTCCACCCGCTTGCCGATAGCGGCCAGAACTTCGGCAAACCGCAGGCGGACAGCCTTGACCTCCTGAATGCTGTCCTGGAGCGGAATCAGGCGGCGCAGAATCGCGGCCAGCTCGTCGGATGGACCTGCTTTCTGACGAAGTTCGCACAGGGCCTCCAGCGTCGGCCGGGTGCGCGGGTCGCGGTCCAGCGCTGCCTGGAAGTCGCGGATGGCTTCCTCATCCCTGCCCAGCCTGGCCAGTGCCCGCCCCTTCTTGTCGTAGAGGCGCAGAAGCTCCCGGGGCTCAACCGTTTGGGCAATTTTGTCCTGAAGCAGAAGGACGAGGGGCTCGTCCTTGCCGGTCTCCTCATAGAGGCGCTCCAGAGCGGCATAGGCCTTGGCGGACCTGGGAGCCATGTCGCGGAGCTCGCCGTAAAGAGCGATGGCCTTTTCGGTGTCGTGCATGCCGTCCAGCGCGACATCAGCCATGTGCTCAATCAGCTTTTCCAGTTCGGCGCCCTGGACGAGCGGCCGCTCCATTTCCAGAACTTCCATCAGCCGGTCGAAGCGGCGCGCGGACTCGTAAAGAACCGCCAGCGCCTGAGCCGCCTCAAGGAAGTCAGGCTTCAGCGCCAGGGCCTCCTCGTAGGCCCGGGCGGCCTTGTCCGGCGAAGGGGGATTCAGGGCGCTTTCACACAGCTGGCCGATGCGGAAGAAGCGTTCGGCACGGGCTTCATCGTCTTCCTCGACGTGAGTCAGCGCTTCCAGAATCTCCAGCTGACGGTCCACGTCGCCGGCGCCGCCATAGAGGCGGAGAAGGGCGGTGAGGGCCTTCGTTCCCGGCGGCGGCTCAGCGATGCGCGCCTTTTCATACGCTTCGATGGCCCTGGCGGGATCAGCCAGTTTTTCCTCGTAGATTTGCCCCAGCTCCAGACTGACGGAGAGCGCTTCAGCGCCGTCGAGCCGGATCAGAAGTTCCAGATACAGCTCCGCCAGTTCGTCATAGGTGTCCGCGTGGGAAGCGGTCTGCCTGAGGAGCGCGCGGACGTCTTCATCGGACGGGTCTTCGCGCAGCGCCTGACACAGGGACATGAACGCCAGGTCGTATCTGCCGAAGTGAATGCGCAGGCGGGCGCATTCCACGAGAAATTCCAGACGTCTGGGGCCGGATGTGGAAGCAGCCCGCTCATCGAGGAGCGCCGCCAGCCTCTGATTTTGCCCGGAGCGGCGAAGAGCATCGGCCAGAAGGTCGCCCGCAGCCTCGAACGCGTAGTCGCGCGAAACCAGCTTCTCCAGCTGGTTGATGGCCTCGGAATGGCCGGGACGCTCCTTCAAAAACTCTTCAAACAGGGTCAGCGCGCCTGCCCGGTCCAGAAGTTTCTCGTCGCGCAGGATGGCCAGACTCAGCTTGCGGTCCAGCGCCTTCTCCCGATTCCCCCGCTGCAGATCCAGGTCGATTTCCCGGGCCAGAACATCCGCCAGCTCGGCGTAGCGCTCCGC
Organism: Myxococcales bacterium UBA1203; assembly: GCA_002309695.1. GTDB lineage: Bacteria > Myxococcota > Myxococcia > Myxococcales > UBA5297 > UBA1203. The sequence continues at coordinate 125,171 of DBXV01000005.1, forward strand.
CTGAGCGCAGAGGACTTCCAGCCGTTCCAGAGCCGCCATGTCCTCTGGTGCGGATTCCAGCAGCTGCCGCAGCGTTGTGATGGCGGCATCGGCGTCGCCCAGCCGGCCGGACTGAATTTCGGCGATGCTGCGGCGAAGCTCCGTGGCGGCCTTTGTGTCCTCAGCGATGGCCAGCTTGAGGCGGAGGACATCCACCAGGTCGCCCCAGAGTTCATTTTGCCGGTAGAGCTGAGAAAGCGCCTCCAGCGCCGCTGCATCGCCGGGGAGAAGACTGAGCAGGCGCCGGTAGGAGATGATGGCGTCCTGGTCCAGAGAACCGTCTTCGGCCTGGAAGGAGGCCAGGGCCCGGAGCATCGCTGCCCGCGCGGAATCGGTCCTCGCGGAAGGAATGACTTCTTCCAGGAGGCTGATGAGCTCCTCCTGCGTTCCTGACGCCCGGGCCATCCGGACGGCGTCATCGAGAATCTCGGTGTCGTCGGGCGCCGCCTCCAGCGCGCGGCCGGCATAGACAAATCCCATGTCGGCATTCTCAAGCGGGCCCTCGTAAACCTGGGCGATGCGCCTGAGCAGGGCAGCTTTTTCGGCCGGCTCCGCGGTCTGGGCCCGGGATTCGAGCACCTGAATCAGCTTCATCTGGTCGCCCGAGGTCTCAAAGATGGGCTCCAGCGCGAGCGCAGCCTCGGCTTTCAGCGTTCCCTCACCTTCGGCCATCTGCTCCAGCTCGCGGATCGCGCCGGGATGGCCGGGCCGCTTGAAGAGAATGGTGGTGAAGATGGACAGCGCGGCGCGCGGATCGGACAGACAGTCGCGCTTGAGGCAGCCGAGGCGGAGCCTGAGTTCCAGCGCCTGCTCCTGCTTTCCCTGACTGTCCGCGCGGTCGATGCTCCGCTCCAGAAGTTCCGCCAGCTCCGAATAGCGCCCGGTTTTTTCGAGAAGAGCTGCCAGCTGCGGTTCGGCCTGAATGTCCGAAGGAGAAATGGCCAGAACGCCTTTCAGAGCCTCGATGGCAGTTTCGGGCTCGTCCAGGCTGGTTTCCGCGACCTGGGCGATTTCCATCAGGAGCGCGGTCTTCTTCGGTGCATCGTCGGTTCTGCCGGCGCGCCGCCGCAGAACGTCCACCAGCTTCCGGGCAGAATCCAGGCGTCGGTACAGCCGCGCCAGCGTGTCCAGAACGTCCAGATTATCCGGTTCGGCGAGAGAAACGGCTTCATAGGCCTCTGCCGCGCGCGGAATGTCTCCCAGCCGTTCAGCGCAAAGTCCGCCGATGCGGCGGTTCAGGCTGATGGCCTTCTCTTCGGAAGGATGCCGTTCCAGCGCATCCTCATAGGCCGCGGCCAGCTCTTCAAATGAGTCCGTTTCCGTGGCCAGTCGCTCCAGAGAGTCCAGCATCTGCTCGTCTGCGGCATCTTCGGAGAGCGCCCGGAGCAGCGCCGTGAACGCCAGAGGCTTTTCGCCAAGGCCTTCGCGCAGCCGCGCAAGCTCAGCCAGAATTTCTGCGCGCGCCTGACGTGGGGAGAGGGAGGCCTTGACTTCCAGCACTTCACAGAGGCGCCGCGCGTCGTCGCTCGCCCGGTAGTGCTCTTCGAGAACAGCCGCAGCCAGAGGCCGCGTGCGCTCTTTGGAGAACAGCTCTTCCAGCGCACTGACGGCGCGCTGATCTCCCGGATTCTCCCTGAGGAGCTTGGCATATGCGTCAATGGCTTCCGCCGGCTCGCCTTTCTCCTCGAGAATCTGGGCCCGTGCCAGCGCCGCCCTTTCGCGTTCGGGAGGCGTCGGCAGAAGTTCACACAGGCTTCGGAGAACGTCGGCCTGCTCACGCCACTGCCCGCACTGACCATGGGCCTTTTCGAGAAGCGTCAGCGCGTCCAGAGACTTGGAATCCGCCGCCAGAACGGCTCTGGCCTGTTCAATCGACTCCTCAAAGCGGCCGCAGTCTGAAAGCGCCCTGGCCGCCCTCAGCTGGAGCGTTTTGCGCTCGTCGGCAGAGGCCGAATGGGAGAGCTGCCGCAGACAGGCATCGGCCAGAGCGCTGCGCTCATCCGTTTTTTCATAGAGGCGCGTCAGCGCGTTGAAGGCAGCCCTGTCCCCCGGAATTTCATCGAGAATGCGGCTGTAGAGGGCGATGGCCTGCTCCGCGTCATCCAGCGATTCGCGCAGAGCTGCCGCCCGGCGGAGCAGCCTGATTTTCAGCTCGTCGCCCAGACCGTCCGAATCCACGGCGTCCTCACAGATGTCGGCCAGAATTTCGGTGTTGTCAGTCTGACGGGCGAGGCGCTCCAGCTCGGAGAGCGTGGCCTCCCGGTCGATGCCTTCCGAAAAATGGCGGCAGGCGGACATGAAGGCCTGGTCCGGATTCTGGAGATCGACCTCCTCGATGAGCCTGATTTCAGAGGCCAGGCGCGGCTTCTGCCCAGACGACGCGGATGTCATCAGCGCTTCCCGCAGCTTGACCCGCAGCTCGTGCTCCCCGGACTTCGCCAGAATCGGATCGATGATTCCCAGAGCTTCGGCTGCGCCGCGCGAGGCGGACAGAACCCAGTTTTCGAGGGCGTCGAGCGTCTCGGCATGGGACGGGTCGCCGGCGAGAACTTTGCGGAACAGATCCAGAGCGCCGCGCGGGTCGTTGAGCGTGTTCTTTTTGAGGGTCGCCAGCCGGAATGCGGCCTGCCTGCCCTCGACGGTGTCGCCCTCCTGAGAGCACCTGAGCTCCAGAGCAAAGGCGAGGTCTTCGGGCCGTTCGAGACTTTCGTAGAGGCGCACCAGCGCCCGGGCGGCTTCCCGGCTGGTGGCATCGCTCTCCGCCAGGGCGCGCCAGACGCGCGCGGCCGAAGCGGCATCCCCCAGTTTCTCTTCGTAGAGCGTGCCCGCCTCGCGCCAGAAGTTCGCCCGCTCCTGATCTTCAAAGACCAGGCGGCCGAGCGCCTCGGCCGTCTTCGCCAGCTCTTCGGGACGTTCCAGCTTCCTGCACAGACGGTGGATGCCTTTCAGCGCTTCCACGTTTTCCGGCTCAGAAGCGGCGATGCGCTCGTGGCATTCGAGAGCTTTTTCGTGTTCGCCCAGCTTCTTTTCGCAGACCTCTGCCAGCTCCTTGAGCAGCGGAATGCCGCGGGTCGGCGGGAGCCCCTGGACAGCTTCCTCCAGGATTTCCACGTAGCTCTCCAGAGCATCGGCGCTTTCCGCCAGCTTGCGCGTCTCGATGCGCAGCTGAGCGTCCTCCGGCGCCAGCGGCAGGACCTTGGCCAGCGCCGCGAAGGCCAGATCGGGCGTCTGCAGCTCGCCGGCGTAAAGCTGAGCCGCGCGCCTGAGAAGCCGGACCTTTTCAGAGGCGTCGGCCGCTCCTTCAGCCAGGATTTCCAGAATCTGGACCTCGCGGGCGAAATTGCGTGACGCCTGATACGCCGCCTCGAGAACGCGCGCGGCGGCCTGCCTCCGCTCGGGGACCTCCAGCATTTTTTCCAGCGCGGCCAGCGCCTCGGCGTCTTTGGGACGGTCGGCGAGAATTTTGGCGTATCCGGACAGCGCTCCCGAGGCGTCGCTGCCGTCGCCCTCGCCCTCAATCAGCCGGGAACGCCGCAACTTGAGCCGCGCAACGGACGCCCTGTCGCCCTGTGCTTCAGCCAGCTCCAGCTGCTGGGAAATCGCCTTCTGGGCACCTGCCTTGTCGCCCGCGGCGAGACAGAGCCGCGCCAGGCGTTCCAGAAGGTCGGGCGAGGGGGAAGCCGTCAGTTCCAGATGTTCTTCGAGAAGCCGGGCCGCTTCCTGGTCCTTGCCCTGGCGCTCGAGAATGTCGGCCAGCTCCAGCCGAACCCCCGTTTCGTCGGCGTCCTTGTTTCCTGTTTCCTCCTGCACGGCCCGCGTCAGCTCCAGCAGTCCCTGAAGCGCCCGCACCTGTTCGGCCGGCCGGTCCGCCCGCTTGGCGAACTCGCGCAGCCGCCCCAGCGCTTCGGCGTCAGGCCCCTTGGAAAGAATCAGGTCCAGTGCCTGGATGGCCAGGTCGAATTCGTTGGCGGAGGCAGCCAGGTCCGCTGCGCCGATGAGAAGGGTCCGCGCCAGACCGCCGCCGGCTTCCCTCGCCAGCTCAAGATAGAGCGTCGCGAGTTCTGCCTGACCGTCGGTGCGCGCCGCCAGATCTTCCGCCCGCCCGCGAATATCGGCATCCGAGGGTGAGAGGCGAATCGCTTTTTCGAGCCACGCCAGCGTCTGGCGCTCTTTGCCGGGAACCGTCTCCTGAATCGCCGCCAGCTCAATGAAGCGGTCCCTGCGCGTGCCGGCATCGCGGGTGGCAGCAGCGAGAATCTTCAGTGACTCCAGCGTCTTGGCCGTCTCTCCCGTCGCCCGGTAGTGAGGAAGAAGCGCCTCGGCGATGGCTTCGCGAAGGATGCCCGCCCCGGACAGCGCCTCCAGCGCGGCCGTCATTCGTGGTGAGGCGCCCTCGTCGGGCAGGAGGGCCAGATAGGCCAGCCCCGCGTCCTCGGGCTTGTCCAGGCGGGTCCGCAGAATTTCGGCGCGCTGGAACAGGTGCTCGCATTTTTTCAGAACGTCTGTTTCCGCGGCGGCCGCGCGCTCACACAGCCTCGCGAGGCTTTCCCAGCGGCCGAGCTGAGCCGCCAGAGCCTTCTGCCGCTCCACAGTTTCGGCGGAAGGCGCCTCGGCCTCATTCAGCTTTTCGTAGAGCGACCACAGCGTGTCCCAATCGCGGGACTCCTGCGGAATCGCTTCGAGGCGCGCAATCTCGTCCTTCAGAATCTGGGCGCGCTCAGCGTTGGAGGAAGCTGCGGCCAGAAGCGAATCGACGTCTCCCGCGGCGGCGATTTTTCCGAGGATGGCCTCGACAGCGGTTCGCGCCTCTTCGTCATCCGGCTGGATTTCCAGCAGTTTTTTCCAGATGCGGAGCGCATCCCGCGTCCTGGCCAGCGGACCGCCCAGAAGCCTGGCGGCGCGCCGGAACAGATCGGGTCTTTCACCGTTGGAGGCCACGCGGGCGGCGGCGAGGCAGGCCGTAACCACCTTTTCCTGATCGCTCTGGGACTGCGCTCCCGCTTCCAGCTGGCCGCACAGCTCCTGATTGCCCGGCCTCAGGAGGAGCGCCCTGCATCGGGTCGCCAGTGCGTCGTCAAACCTGTCGAGCAGGTCGCTCTGAACATCCGCGGCCTCGCAGAGCAGCCGGAATCGGTCGTCCTGGCTCACCAGCGTGGGGAGCATCAGCTCATAGATGCGCAGAAGGTTTTCTGGGTCGGCCGTTCCCTCATAGATGGAAGCCAGACGCTCAAGCGCCTCAAAGTCTCCCGGAGAAGTCTCGATGATGCCTTCCAGCGCCTTGGCCGCGCCCTCCGGGTCTTTCAGATGGCGCTCGCGCAGGTCGGCCAGCTTGAAGAGAAGTGCGCCTTTCACATCGTCGGATTCCGCCAGCGCGGCCTGCTTTTCGAGAAGAGCAGCGGCCTCCTCAAAGCGGGATTTCTCCGCCAGGAGCTCAGCCGCCATCGAGGTGATTTCCAGACTGCACGAGGGCGCTTCACAGGCGCGGAGAAGGGCTTCCAGCGCGCCGTCCGGATCGGCCAGGCGGACAATCCGCGTCGTCGCCAGGCGCATCAAAAGCTGAGCGCGCGCCGTCCTGTCCTGCGTTGCCTCTGCCTGGCTCTCCAGAAACGCGGCGTATCCCTCCCAGCTGCCGTCGGAGGATGCTTTCCCTTCGAGAGCCTCGAACGCCAGCGGCATCCCGGGCCAGAGCGTCAGCGCCTGGCGGAGCAGGTCCTGAACGCCGCTCTTGGCTGCTGTGCCCTCAGAATTTTCGCCGGCCGGCTGATCTTTGCTGAAGAGCGCGAGCGACAGGCAGGCCCTGGCCTGCCGATGCCGGTCCATCCCGTTTTCAGCTTCCAGACGCAGCGCCTCCATGCGCGCGGCGACACCGTCGGGAGTGGACAGCGAACCCAGAAGCGCCTGCAGACGAAGCGTCTCCTCATCCTCGGGATCGATTTCCAGCATCATCCCCAGAATCCGCTCCGCTTTTTCGTGCTGCGGCGGCAGGTCGAGGGCGTCCAGAACAAAGGCCCGGGCACGGGGAAGAAACGCGTCGTCCCCATGGCGGCGGCGGATTTCTTCAAGCACCTCAGCTGCGAGGCCAAAGCGGCCCAAGTCGAGAAGTCCGTCGAAGAGCGCCTCGCGGAGTTCCCTCTGATCGGGGTCGAGCCGCAGGGCGTCGGTCAGAGCGATGACGGCCCTGTCCTTTCGGCCCGTCCTGGAAAATATCCGCGCCGCCTGGGCGAACAGGCGGGGCGCCTCGCTTCCGTGCTCCGCGCGCGCGCGCCGTTCGAGTGCCAGAGCCAAAGCCTCGGTTTCGCCGGCGGCTTCATGGAGGGCAATCATGCCGTCGAGCGATCGGACGCTGTCGGGCATGGCCAGAAGCGCCCTGCCGTAGAGCTCCTTGGCTTTTTCCGGCTGCTCCAGCCTGGTCCGGGCGATGTCGCCCATGATTTCCAGAGCGGCGATGCTGGACTCGAAGTCGGGGAACGCCTGAATGCTCCGCTCATAGGCGTGAAAGAGTTCTTCCCATCGCCCTTCATCGGCGAGCTGCCTCCCCAGATCCATGAACTCGGGTGAATCGACAGGGACGACGGCGGCATCCATTGCGAACGACGGGATGTTTTCTTTCATGGGGAGCGTTCCGTTTCGGAATCAGACAAAGCGCGGCGCTTCAAAGAAGACGCCGCCGAAAAAGCCAAACGGCGCTTTCCCTGTTTGTTCAGGCAGGGAAGCGCCGAGGGGGTGACGGGCAAAATACAGCCGCCGCTCGGGCAGCGGCAGGAGGCCTGTCAGAAGGTGTATTTCATGTTCGGCATAATCAGCAGGCCCGCGCCCTGATTTTTGATGCCGAAGACGAAATCCAAGTCCGCGCCGACGGAGAAGTGCCGGAGCCGCGTGTAGTATTCGATGCCGATTCCCGCCCGGACCAGGATGTCCACCGATTTGTAGATGTTTTTGGGGGCCATGAGGCTGACGCCCACTCCCGCGTGCGCATCGAGAAACAGGCGGTCGATGCCGTTGTCGTCCGGATGTCCCCAGAAGGCGTAGCTGCCCAGAAGTCCGATGGTGAAGGCCGAAATGTCGCCGGGGCGGTCGTTGGTGCTGAGGAAGCCGGAAGGCGTATCGATGTTGCTGCCGAGGAAGAAGAGGCCCAGGGAGAAGCTGTTGGTGATGTCGTATCCCAGGCCCACATCGATGGAGAGGCCGGGCGAGACGCCCGAATTGGCGTTGGCCTTGGGCGAAAAGAGGATCAGCGCACCGATTTGGGCGTCCATGTAGAAGCCGTGTTCGATTTCCTCGAATTTGTCGGCGGGCTTGTCTTCAGTCGGCGCGGCGGCCAGGGCAAGACAGGGGGTGAGCAGGGCGGGCGCGAGCAGAAAAGGGAGGGGGGAGCGCATAGGATCTACCGGCCTTGAGTTGAGGTGAGAAAGGACGTGCCGCCTGAAGGTTTTTGAGAGGCGGGCCGTCGAAAAAAGCGGGATTCAAGCAGTGGCCCGGAGGGCTTGCAAGTCCGGGATTCCGGAGGTCCCGCCGGCGCGTGCTTGGAAGTCGGCCTAGAAGTCGAAGGAATAGAGAATCTGGGCGCCGCGGCCATCGGCGGTGGGAGCAGGCACCGGGACATGTTTGGGCCTTCTCGAAAGAGCGACGCCCAGACAGATGGCGCCGGAGACGAAGAGCGCGCCGCCGACGCCGACGAGCGTCAGACCGCCGTGAGCCAGAGCCGTTCGCTCGGTGGTTTCCTTGTGGGCAAAGCGGGAGCCCAGAAAGAGAAGCCCGCCGATGGCGAGAATCGAAGCGCCGGTTCCGGTCCCGGCGATGCCGTACAGCTCCAGAGAGCTGCCCCTGCGCGGCTCATGGTCCAGGAACCTGGCGCCGTCCTGGCCGCGAAATTCCAGTTCGAGCGCATCGCTCCCGGGCTTGGCATCAGCGGAGGTGTCCGTCCGCGGCGCGCCCGTCCGCTCAGGAGCGCCCTCGCCATACGAATAGCCAAAGAGCTGGTTCGCGGTCCGGTCGTCCGATTCATCAGCTGCGGCGGGGAACGGCAGCGCGGCCGTGAGAGCCGCCAGACACAGGGAAACGACGGCTTTGTGTAAGGTAGGATTCATCACACACATCTCCGAAGACTGCAGGAAGGGGCGCCCCTAAACGTTGAAAGGCGCTGTCAGTCAATCAGGGCGGCTTTGAGGCCGGGGGAACTTGGAGGGGGGAGCTGTCGCTGAAAACCAGGAACCCCTCTCTTCCCGGGGGTGTTAGGGGGCCGCCTTTTTTCGGCTGCCCGCTCTTCCCGAGTGTCGGGGCAGTGCGCCCTCTCGGGAGGCGCGCGGGCCGCCGCATTTGGATTCCGCGAAGGAATCCCGGGAGAAATCACGCCATGAATATCCGCACCATCGTCACCGGCGTTTCAGGCCGAATGGGCAGGACCATTGTCCGGGCGCTTCATGAAGCGCGGGCCGATTTTGAATTTGTGGGCGCCACGGAGCGCCTCGAAAGCCCGGCAGTCGGCCAGGATGCGGGCCTCGTCTGCGGCATCGGCGAAAATCACGTCATCATCCGTCCCGCTCTGCGCGAGGTGCTGGCGGAGACGAAGGCCGACGTGGTCATCGATTTCAGCCACCACGAGGCTTCCATGGCGCACGCCCGGCTGTGCGCCGCCTCTTCGACCGCTCTGGTGATTGGAACGACCGGGTTTACGACCGAGGAGATGTCGGAGCTGAAAAAGCTGTCGTCCAAGCTGCCGCTGCTCGTGGCGCCCAACATGAGTACCGGTGTCGTGGTCATGCAGGCCCTCATCCGTCAGGCCGCGCGGATTCTGGGGAGCGCCTACGACGTGGAAGTTCTGGAAATGCACCACAGGCACAAGCGGGATGCGCCTTCCGGGACCGCGCTGAAAATCGGACACATCGCGGCCGAAGCTCTGGGCCGCAACCCGGAGCAGTGCCTCAAACTGTCGCGGGAGGGGCTCATCGGTCCCAGGCCCGAGGGCGAAATCGGCATTCAGTCGCTGCGCGGCGGGGACTGCATCGGCGAACACACGGCCTTTTTCTTCGGCGCGGGCGAGCGGCTGGAAATCACGCACCGGGCATTCAGCCGCGAGCAGTTCGCCGCGGGGGCACTTCGCGCGGCCCGCTTCCTCTCGGGCAAAGCCCCCGGCTTCTACGAGATGGAAGATGTTCTGGGCATCGAGCGGTGAGTTCTGACGGGGGGGGATTCTCACCGGTCCATCGCCGCGCCTTCACTGAATTGGCTGCCGGCCAGCCTGTCGTAGCCGAGCAGTTCCAGCGCACGGACCACTTCCTTCTGCGGGCCGGCAAGGGCGGCATCCCGGGGACCGCTCAGCCAGTGACCGTCGGGCGTCAGCAGCCGTCCGTCGTTCATGGCGGGCAGCGTTTTTTCAAATTCCGGGAGGAGTCTGAGGTGCGGCGGCAGGGGCAGTCCGGCAGCGGCGAGGATTTTCGGTGCCAGATAGAAGACGCTGAATTCCTGACCGGCGCGCACTGACGAAAGAGAGAGCGGCGCGTTGGCCCAGAAAAGAACCTGGGTCCGATAGCGGTTGTGGTCTTTCTCGCCGTTCTCGAAGCCCGCCTCGGCGAACGTCTCATTTTTCAGCGCCGGCAGATGGTCGCCGAAGAACACCAGCAGGGTGGGCCTCCCGCGGTGGCGGATGGCCTCGGTCAGGTAGGCGAGGCACCTGTCGGCGCGGAAGGCGGCGTTGGCCATGTTTTCCAGGTCTTTTTCGGCGCTCTCTGAGAGAGGCGGCCTGCCTTCGGCAGCCTCGACGCGCACCTCGGGTGAGGGCCAGCGGTCGTAGAGAAAGGGACCGTGCCCCACCATGCCCACGGCGAAGAGAAATTTCGGGCGGTCGGCAGGCTTTTCCAGCTCCTCCGCCAGCCGCCGGACCAGTGGCTCGTCCGAGGGATAGCGGCCGTCAATCAGCGCCTCCGTTCCATTGAGCGATTTGATGCCGCGGTGATTGACGAAACCCTCGGGGCGAATGCCGTCGAGACCCACCGGCGAAAGTTCGTCCAGGGCGGTGAAGCTCTCGAAGCCCAAGAGGGGATAAACGGACGCGCGGGAGAAGTAGTAGCGGTGGAAGTTGTGGAAGGCCCGGGCGGTGTAGCCCATCTCGCGCAGGACGGCGGGCAGGCCCTTCAGAGGCTGGCGGACGTAGTGCTGATAGGGAACGGAAGCCGCGGGCAGAAGCGCGTGGGAAATGCCGGTGAGGGCCTCAAATTCGACGTTGGCCGTCCCGCCGCCCCGCTGAGGGCTCATCATGGAGAAGAGCCGCGCGCCTTCGGACGCCGCCAGGCGGTGGAAGGTGGGAATGGGGTCCTGGCTGAAGCGGACGCCTTGGAGCTGCGTCACATCCCAGAAGGCCTCTGCCATGAAGACGATGATGTCCGGCCTGCCCTGTTCCTTGGGGGACTCCGGAGAAGCCGCAGCCGCCTCTGTACCGCCCGAAAAGCGCTCAAAAACGCGGGAGACGGCGTCCGGTCCGTAGCCCTCGGGCATCGGGAGCCTTTGGCGCGCGTTCATCAGAAGCGGCAGGAGAAAGCCGTTGGTCCTCAGATTGTAGCCGTAGCTCCAGACGACATTCTCAACGCCGCGCCGCTCCAGAAATTCGAGGATGGGATCGGGAAAGGCCGCGCAGACAGCCGCCGCTGAAATCGCGAGCGCCAGAGCAATGGCGCGCGCCGGCTTTGTCATGGGCAGCCGGGAGGGCGCTGTCAGGCTGCGGATGATGAGGAACAGGAAGAGTGCCGCCAGAAGCGCCGCCGCTCCGAAGGTGAACTCGTGGCCGGCCACAACGGTTCCCATGACATCTTTGAGCTCCCGGAGCAGCGACAGGTCCGCGGGGACCAGCGGCTTGCCCAGCGTTGCCATCTTCTGGTTGTGGGCGAAGAGCAGGGCAAAGGTGAGCGGCGGGACGGTGAAGAGCGCGATGGACAGCCGGTTGGTCAGCGCACGGACCGTCAGAATCGCCAGGGCGAGCGCTGCAGTCGTCAGGGCGAGGGAGAGGCCCACGAGGAGCTTCACTTCGTCCAGAAACGGCCCGCTGCCGCTGGTCAGAATGCGGGCGGTTTCCAGAAGGGCGAGAGATGCGGCCGCGATGAGGGGCGCGGAGAGAAAGGGGAGAAGGGAGCGAAGGACTCCAGTGCGCGCGGCGGTTTTCTCTGCCGGACGATTCTTCGCGTCCCCATCACCCATGGCGTTCACCACACCCTTCCGACAACGGCGACGCTGCGTCCCGGCACGCAGACGCTGCCTTCGGAGAGGAGGACGTGGGAATCCGGTCGGCCCTCTGCGCAGAATCCGTCCTCGTCGAGCAGAACGCGCCACTTGGGAAGCGTTTTGAGGCTCGGCAGGGCCAGGTCGAGGCTGCGGCGGCCAGCGTTGTAAACGGTCACCAGCCGCTTGAAGGCCGTCGCCTCCTCGCCGAAGGGCGACTGATCGATTTCAAAGGCGACAAAGGGCTGCTCGCCCGGCCTGGGCGTCCCCGCCACGTGGTCGCGAATCGAGAGGTCGATTTCCACGGAGTTGTCCGAGCGGATGGCGGTGGGCCGGATCATGTTGTTGCCGCCGCCGGTGTAAGCCCCGTCGGGCGTCCACCAGGTCCCGGGCTGGCGCACCAGTTTGATCTGCAGGCTGTTGGTCGAGGACCAGGCGCCGTAGTGGAAGCGGTCCAGCTCCGCCCGGGGGAAGCGGATGCTGCCGCAGCCCTGACTGTCGAAGCGGACGGCAAAGGGATTGTGGGGCGGGTTTTTGTCGAGGCCCCTGGGAAACACCTCGCCGGCGACAAAGCAGACCGAATTGGCCGGGCCGTTTTTGAAATGAATCGTCAGCTCCGGCACCTGGTCGAAGGAGCTGTAGCCGGCGCCATCCGCAGGCATGGGCGTGTGCGAGCCCGCGAGAAATCTGAGACAGCGCTGAATCATGTCCGCCGTGGGCATGCGGAATCCGGGAAGTGCTCTGCGCATGGCGGCGAGTTCCGCGGTGTAGCGGGCCATGTCGTCCCAGGGCGCTTTGGAGAGGCGCTCCCAGCGGACCATGTTGGTGAAGTCCGGAGAGGCGTAGCTGTTCTCGTGGAGCATCGAGGCTTCCGGCAGGTCCGGGTCACAGACGAAGTCCTCGCAGGCGTGGGCGCGGTCGGGCGACGGATCGAAGATGGCTTTGGGCTTGGTGCGGCCAAATTCATCGCCGCCGTGAAGAATGATTCGCCCCTGAGAGGTGAAGAGCATGGCCAGAGCGAAGCGGGCCACGCGCGCGCGGCTGTGAATGTCCTCGCCGAGCGAAAGGTGCAGCTTGTCCCAGAGCGTGTAGCCGTCGTGGATGGCCAGGTAATTCAGGGTCTCCCAGGGCTCGCGGGCAAAGCGGTCGTAGTGATCGGTGGAGGTGTTGGCGTCGCCGAACTCCCGCAGGTTGCCGATGATGCCCGCCTGAACTCTGGGAAGAATCCACGGCTCGCCCTGAGCGAAGCCCTTGCCCTCCATGCGCCCTGTGTAGGCGTCGCGGGTGGAATCGCTGAAGGCCGCGAGCTTTGCGTCAAAGGGCAGGTTCCATTTGGACGAAGCCTCGTGGGGCGGCAGATCGCTGAAATCCCAGGCTTCGCCGTGCAGCACCAGGTCCTCACCCACGGCGGCGCGGACGCTGCGCAGCGTCTCGCTGTCGATGAATTCCATCAGGTCGAAGCGGAAGCCGTCGATGCCGTATTCCTCGGCGAACCAGCGGGCCGAATCGGTGATGAGCTTGCGCGTCATCAGACGCCGCGTTTCGAGAGAGGGACCCGCGCCGGTGGTGCCGGAGGGCATGCCGTTCTGATCGAGCCGCAGGTAGCAGCCGGGGGCCGCGTTCTCGAAGAGGCTGGCGTCGTAGATGTGGTTGTAAACGACATCGAGGACGACGCCGATGCGCGCGCGGTGGAGGGCGAGGACCATCTCCTTGAGCTCGCGGATGCGGGCGTAGGGGTCAGACGGCGAGGAAGCGAACCAGCCGTCCGGGGAGAAGTAGTTCTGAGGGTCGTAGCCCCAGTTGTAGAAGCGGACGGGGCGCGTGCCGTCAGTCAGGGACTTCTCGCACTCATGGTCCGAATAGAAGGCCATGACCGGCATCAGCTGGACGTGGGTGATGCCCAGCCGTTTCAGATGTTCGAGCTGACGCTGCGCCGTGAAGCCGCGGAAGGTTCCCCGATTTTCCGGCGGCACACCCGAGGCGGGATCGACCGTGAAGTCGCGGACGTGCATCTCGTAGCCGATGAAGTCCGTCAGGTTTGTCAGCGCCCGGAAGGTCCGCCGCGCGCCCCGCTGGCCGAAGTTGGAATAGTCGTCGTCCCGAAACCCGGCGGGGTCCGCTTTGCGGGGATTGACCACGGCGCCCTTGCCCACGGGGTCCCCGGCGCCCGGCGTGAAGGCGGCCATCGACCTGGCGTAGGGGTCCAGCGCCCGCTCGCACTTTCCATAGGCGGTGACCCGGTACTGGTAGAAGGCGCCGTCCCACGAAGCGAGACCGGCGCGTCCGGCGTCTTCCGCTGAAAGATGCGCGGACCAGACGCCCTTCTGACCTCTCGTCAGGCGAACGCGGTGAATCTCCCGGGTCTGATCGGCGGGCGAATAGAGCCGGAGCTCCACCTGCGTGGCGGGCGGCGACCAGAGCTTGAAGAGCGCGCCGCCGTCCGGCTCCAGCGTGGCTCCCAGGTCATCGCCCTCGTAGAAAAAGTCGGAATCCAGCAGATGGCCGGCGATGCGCGCGGGCGCCTTCGACTGCGCCAGAGTCAGAAAATGATTCTTGTCGAGGTCCAGCGCCTCGCGGGTGCGCACGAAAACCTGGCCGCCCTCGCACCAGTAGCCCTCGATGGCGATGGATTCTCCCAGATGGTTCTCAAGGGCGAGGCGCGAGGCCGGCGGACAGCCCGGCTTCTCGGTTCCGGGCCCTTCCAGCCGGGCGAGAATCAGCTTTTTGTCCACGATGACGGCCTGAACGACCTCCGGGCCCTGGGGAGGCACCGACGTCCAGATGTCGATGCGCCCCTGCTTGAGCCAGATTTCAGGCGTCCTGCTGGGCGTGACCGTGCGCTCGAGAGGCGGGTCCTTCTCGTCGCCGCGGTGGACGATGAACGAGATGGGCCTGTCCGGCTGAGCCACGGGCACCTCCGCCACGCGCCCGAAGCCGTCCTCCACATCAAAGGCAATGGGCTCGTTCCAGGGCGTCTCAGAGGACGCGCCTTCACCCCAGATGTGCAGGCCGAATCCCTCGTAGCAGCCATCCCTGCGCAGGTAATGGACGCGCAGGCGCGCGGCGGGCGGAACTGGCGGCGTCAGCAGGTCTTTGGGCGTGCAGGGAAAAGGCGGGGCCGCGGGAACATCTTCAGAAGAAGAGGCATTCTGCTGAGGCTGCGTTGTGGTCGGGATGGATGGAGGGAGAGCCAAGTCGGACTCCTGATGAAGGGCGTCAAAGGTCGGCTGGTTGCGAGGGGCGGCGCGCATATTTGTTCCGGCGTCCGGCGGCAAGGCGGGGTTTCGCCGCACGCCCCAGGCGGGTGCGGGACGACTGCCCGGGATTGCACCGCATCCGCGCCCGAGAGATGGCGCCCGCCCGCGGAGCTTCACGGAGATTTTTGGAATGGCGATTCAGATTCACACGGACATGGGGCGCGGCTGTTCCCTCGGGCTGGACGGCAGCAGGACGCTCATCATGGGCATTCTCAACGTCACGCCCGATTCGTTTTCGGACGGCGGGCGCCATGAGACCCTGGACGCGGCAGTCAGCTGGGCGGAACAGCTGATTGCCGACGGCGCGGACATCATCGACGTGGGGGGCGAATCCACCCGTCCCGGCGCGGCGGCGGTTGATGAGGCCGAGGAGCTGCGGCGGATTCTTCCCGTGGTTGAGGCGCTCGCCCGGCGCCATCCCTCGGTGCCCATTTCGGTGGACACCTGGAAGAGCGGCGTCGCCCGGCAGGCCCTTTCGGCGGGCGCGTCCATCATCAACGACATCTCCGGGCTGAAATTCGACGAGGACATGGGGAAACTTGCGGCCGGAAGCGGCGCGCATCTCATCGCCATGCACCTGACGGGCGCCTCTCCTGAGCGGATGCACGAACTCATGGGCGGCGGCGACCCCGTTGAGCGCGTGGCAGAGGGACTTTCGGAGGCGGTTCAGCGGGCTTTGACCTCGGGAATTTCACGCGAACGCCTCATCCTCGACCCCGGCATCGGCTTCGGAAAAACCGCGGCACAGAACGTCGAGATTCTCCGGCGCCTGCCTGAACTCCGTCAGAAGATGGGGCTTCCCATTCTGGTGGGTGCCTCGCGGAAGCGCTTTCTCGGCGAGCTCACGGGGCGTCCGGCGGATGAGCGGCAGGCGGGCGACGCGGCTGTGACCGCGCTGTGTGCCGAGCGCGGAGCGGACATTGTGCGGGTCCACGACGTGCGGACGGCGGCGGATGCCATTCGGGTGGGCAGGGCGTTTCGGGAAGGGATGGCGGACGCGGGGATTTCTCCCGTCTGAGACATCGGGACTGCGAATCGTCCAGGGCCTTTCCGCTCACCCGCGGTGTGCTCGCGGATGTCCAGAGCCTTCCCGTGGAATGCGCGTCGAAAAGAAAAAGCCGGTCAGCCTTTTGGTGACTGACCGGCTTTTGAGATGCGGGAATTACATCCGGGAGGGCAGGGGCCTTACGGCGTCACCCGCTCCATCATGCGGGCGAAGGGAATCGTCTCACGCACGTGGTGCAGGCCGCAGAGCCAGCTCACCGTGCGCTCGATGCCCAGGCCAAAGCCCGAGTGGGGCACAGAGCCGTAGCGGCGGAGGTCGAGGTACCAGCCCATGGCGTCCTCGGTGAGCCCGTTCTCGTCCATAGCCTTTTTCAGCTTCTCAAAGTCGGTCTCGCGCTCGCCGCCGCCGATGATTTCGCCGTAGCCCTCGGGCGCCAGCATGTCGCAGCCCAGCGCGAGGCCCGCGTTCTCAGGGTCTTTCTTGAAGTAGAACGCCTTCATCTCGGCGGGGAAGTGGTGCATCAGCACCGGGCGGTCGAACTGGTTGGCGAGAATCGTCTCCTCGTCGCCGCCGATGTCGTCGCCCCACTTGATGTCGTGGCCCGTGGCTTTGATGCGCTCGATGGCCTCGGCGTAGGTGATGCGGGGGAAGGGCTTCTGGATGCGCTTCAAAACTTCCACGTCGCGCTCGAGGACGTTTTTGAGCTCGTTCTCGTGCTTCGCCAGGACCTTGCCCACGATGGTGACGACGAAGTCCTCCATGAGGTCCATGTCGCCGTTCAAATCCATGTAGGCGACCTCGGGCTCGACCATCCAGAACTCGGTCAGGTGGCGGCGCGTCTTGCTCTTCTCAGCGCGGAAGGTGGGGCCGAAGACGTAAATCTTGCCCAGCGCCATCGCGCCCGCCTCGCCGTAGAGCTGGCCGGACTGGGTGAGATAGGCGCTCCCCAGGTCGAAATAGGGAACTTTGAAGAGGGTGCTCGTGCCCTCGCAGGCGGCGGGCGTGAGGATGGGCGCATCAAAGAGCGTGAAGCCGTGGTCGTCGAAATAGTCGCGGATAGCCTTCACGATGGTGTGGCGGATGCGGAGAATCGCCGCCTGGCGCGGACTGCGGATCCACAGATGGCGGTTTTCCATGAGGAAGTTCACGCCGTGGTCCTTGTGGCCGATGGGGTATTCCTGGACGGGCTCGGCGACGACTTCGAGGTCCTTCACGCCAATCTCAAAGCCGATGGGGCTCCGCTTGTCCTCGCGGACAGTTCCCGTGACGGTGAGGGAGGTCTCCTGAGGCAGATGGTCGGCCCTGTGGAAGACTTCTTCGGAGACGTCGCCCTTGAAGACGACGCACTGGATGACGCCCGTGCCGTCGCGCACCTGGAGGAAGTGGAGCTTTCCCTTGGAGCTGCGGTTGTGGAGCCAGCCCTTGAGGGTGACTTCCTCTCCGGCGTGCTGGGCGATGTCGGCGATATAGACGTGCTGAGCCATGGCGTGTTCCTCGTCTGTAAATGTGTCGTTGGCTGAAAATGGAAAAGGCTGCGCCTTGGGAAGCGGCGCAGCCTCGATGAAGAGCGCGGGCCCTATGGTTCGGGGCAGGCGGGTTTTCAAGGAGGGATTCCTGAAGGAGAGCTTGGCGCGCGCCGGGGCATTTTCGGGGGAGATGAGGCAATAAAAAAGCGCCCGGACAAGGGGAGTCGGGGCGCTGGGAGAAGATGGAGCAGAGAGAACGGCGGTGCGTCAGCGGTTCGGCTCCAGATCCAGGGCTTCCGGAAGCGGCCGCAGGTTTGTTCCGGGCCGAGGAAGGTTCGATGCCTGGAGGCGTTCTCTGCCATCCGCCAGCTGTTCCAGCTTGTCCGAACGGGAGATGACGATGCTGCGGCCGATGCCCATGAGAAATCCTTGCTGCTTCATGACGTTGATGAGCGTGGAGACGAAGGACCTGGACGCGCCGATGAGGTCCGCCAGGTCCTGCTGGCTGATGCCGCAGATGCGGACGCCCTGACTGGCCGGACTGCGGACGCCGAATTGTTCGGACAGTTCGAGGAGCGTGGCGGCCAGGCGCGCGGGAACATCCAGCGCAGTGACGTGAACCCGGCGCTGCTTCTGATGAAAACTCTGCTGGTCCAGCATGCGGCAGAAAAAGGCGGCGGCGCCCGGAAGCCGCGAGAGCAGCTGTTCCAGATGCGAGACGCCAATCACCCAGAGTTCTGTTCCGTCGGCGGCCACAGCCTTTTCGTGGATGGCCTGGAGCCGCCNNCCCGCCAGCGGCTCGGCTGGCCGAAGAAGCCGCCTGGTGGGATAATATCCGTCAGGATGCTTCTGCATCCCGAACGGGACGACGGAAATCTGGCAATCATGCGGACGCGGCCGCGCCTGACGAAGCAGATGGCATCGTCGTCAATCATTTCCGGAGCGAGGCGCACCTCCGTTTTTCTGGAAAATTCCAGAACGCGGAAATGATGTCGGAAGCTGTCGGAAAAGTAGTGTTCGGCAGGGAAATTCACCGGAACAGATGTTCCAGACGGGGGACATCCGTTGTGTGAGCGGACTGGCTGTACATGTATGTCAATCAATGGAAAGCTCCTTTGATGAACATTATTTATTTAAGGACGCATTCATGTTGTCCGGCTTATCCGGAAACATAATGCAGGAATTGCTATAAGCGGAATCGAAATATTGAGAAAAGAAAAAACAGAATAATATGGAAATAAATATAACTTATTGAAAATACGATACTTTTTCTGTTCAGAATTGAACAGTGTCCCGCAATAAACAGCCCAATGCAGATCATTTTCTGTTCAATACTGTGAAGTTACATCTCCGGCGGCATTTTTTGGGGAGCTCCCCACTTTGGGATACTGCCGGGCAAAAGGTCCGCAGTTTTGTCCGAAGTGCGTGAAGGAAGGTCCATCGGCGGCAGGGAGGTGCCGATGTGCCAATGAGACTGAGACGTTCCGGGCAATAAAAAACCGGCCTCCCCCGCGTGGGGAAAGCCGGTTTTTAAGTTCAAAGAGGGATGTCTGCGGGGCGTCGCCCCCGGAGTTTTCTATGCCTCGCGGCCGTCCTCTTCGAGGATTCTGTAGATGGGCCGGCCGCTCTTGTCCCGGCCCACTTCGAGGTATCCGTCCTTGGCCAGCATCTGCAGCTCTTCGCGGGTCTGCTCCAGGTCGAGCTTCGCCAGCTTCGCCACGCCCTCGGCGCTGAGGAACTTCTGGACCTCCTGCAATTTGTACCAGACGCGCTCGTGGACTTCTTCCGGCGACAGGCGCGGCATCGACGGGCTTTCCTCGCCGGCGTCGCCCACACGCGCCAGCTTGTCGCTCGTCCCGCCGCCCCTGGGACCTGCGCGCTTGGACACGGGCTCGCCCACGCCCTCCGGGTTCCTTCCGAAGGTCGCTTCATCCGCCAGGCGCTTGTTGTTTTCCTTCATCAGCTTCATCGCCACAGGCAGACATCCGGCGCCGATGAGGAGGCAGAGAATGACGGCATAAAAAGGCGTCATCGGGTCTTTGGGCGTTTCTTTGATCTCCTGAGTGCCAGTTGATCCGAAGGAGCGCAGCTTGTTGCTGCCGCTGGCCAGCGCGCGCTTGTCGGGGGCCTTTCCAGAAGTTTGAGCCAGAGCGGTGACGGCGGGCATGGCGAGCAGTGAGGCGAGGACGGCGACGAACAGCAGTTTTCTGGTTCTCATGACTGGCGACCTGTTCCTGGGGGTGGATGCAGCTTGGGGTGTCTGGACAAGAGCGGCGACTGGCGGATTTCAGCGCCTGAACGCGCCGCCGGGAAACGAGGCTTCAATGGAAGACAGCCTGCAGCTTCCCAGGGAAAAACGGCCCGGGCCCTTGACACATTTTCCATCGGGGAAACAGGGGAAATTGCGGTGAAGGAAGCGCTCTTCCGGACCCTGGTTTTTCATCTCTGAAAAGGACGCACGTCGATGACTGAACAGCTTGATGGCGAGGCCAGTGACACCACGAGAGACGGACAGGCAGCGGCAGGTGAGGCACCTCAGCAGCCTTTTCCCGAAGCAGCTTCTCCCTCAGCATCATCGCCGGAATCATCGGATTTGCCTTCGTCTCCTCAGCCGGCATCGCCTGATGAACCGCCGTCAGCGCCGTCTTCCGCGGGAGAGCCGGCGATCAGCGTTTCCGACATGTTCCGCAGGGCTCTGGTGACGGGCCTGGGCGCGGCGGTGATGACCGAGGAAGGAGTCCGTTCGCTGATTCGGGAGCTGAAAATTCCGCGCGAGACGGTGAACGCGGCCATCGGCCAGGCGGAAAGAGGGCGGGAGGCCATTCGGCGTGCCGTCAGCGACGAGGCCCGGCGCTTTTTGGACAGCCCGGCACTCAAGAAGGAAATCGCCCGGGCGCTGTCGAGGCTCACCATCGAGATGACCGTCCGCATCCGCTTCAATCCGAACGGAACAGGTCCGGACATCAGTTTCAGCCAGCCGAGGATTCGGCGGGAGCCTTCCCCGGACGCGCCACAGGAAGCCGAATCAGCGGAATCTGGAGAAGAGCCGGCAGGGGAGGCGTGGAATTTTGCGGATTCCGTTGAGGAGTCTTCCCGCTGATGGACGCGCAGCTGGAGCCATCGGGGACGGGGACGCTGCGGATGCGCCTGGGCAGGCTGCTCCTCGCCGGGGCCATCGTCGGCACGGGAATTTTTCTGCTGAGCCATTCGGCGCGCCCGTGCAGCCTGGAAGTGTCCGCGGGGAAGGGGATGCGCCTCACGTCCATGGATGCGGTGGTCACGAAGGTGCCCGAGGGGACGCTGGTGCATCGAGCGTCGTTCTTTTTTTCCGGCGGCACCGACGGCCCTGTCCTGAGGACGCTGCATCCCCGCCTGGAGGATGGACGGCGCTATCGGGTGGAAGTTCGCCTGTCGCCGACTCAGCCCAATGAATCCGAAGGCACCGCCGATACACTCAGCCGTGAATTTCTCTTTCAGGGCCAGACTTCGCTGCGGATGAATTTTTGAGCGCCTGTCAGCTGTGTGCCTCTGCCGCCTCGGCTTTCCCTCTGATTTTCAGCCAGCTCTTCTCGAATGAATTCCACGCCTCCCACACTTGTCGTCGCCGGCCTGCGCAAGGCGTTCAGGATTCCGCGGCCGCTGTCTGCCGTCCTGCGCCATCCGTTTGGCGCGGAGACGAAGGAAGTTCTGCGGGGGTGTTCCTTTTCGCTTCCGCGCGGCGAGACGGCGGCGCTCGTGGGGCCCAACGGTGCGGGCAAGACGACGCTGGCCAGGATTCTCTGCGGCGCGGTGCTGCCTGACAGCGGCAGCGCGGCGCTCCTGTGCGTGGACGTGTCCGAGCCGCGCGCCCGCAGGCGGATTTCTCTGGCGCGTCCCGAGGACCCCGTTCTGCATCCCCGGCTGACGCTGGCAGAGGCGCTTCGTTTTCATCTGGGGCTCTATGGCGTCCGTGCGCCGGAGAATTTTGCGGACTTTGGCGAACACAGAGAGCTGGCAGCGGCACTGAAAATTCCTGAGCTTCTGTCCAAAAGGTGCGCGGTGCTCTCCGCTGGAGAGAAGGCCCGCGCGTCTCTTTTCAAGGCTCTGATGACGCGCCCGGAGCTGCTGATTGCCGATGAGCTCTCCCGCGTCCTCGATCCGGCGATGACTCTTCGCGTCCGTCAGGTTCTGCGCGGCGCGTGCGGTCAGGGACTGACGGCGCTGATTGTCACCCACGATTTGTCGGAGGCCTCTGCCTGCGGCCGCGTGCTGGTGATGGCCGGCGGGGAAGTGGCGGCGGATGGTCCCTGGCACAGCGTTGAGGCTTCGGCCCTCTCTTCCTTTGGGCTTGAGAATGCGCCGTCTGCTGCAGCGGAGGCGCCTGCCTGCGGGAAGTTGTCCGCGGAAATTGGGGAAGCCGGATGAGCGCGCCGATGAGCACCACACAGCCAGGCGGCCGCGCCTTTTCGTTGAGCTCCCGGACGAGTTCCCTGCTCCGCCTGGCCTGGTCGTTCCTCCGCCGGGACGCGCTCATCGACCTGTCCTACCGAACGGCATGGGCCTTCCGGCTGGCGGGGCTCTTTTTTTCCTGCTGGAGCCTGTTTTTCCTGGGCAGGGCCTTTGGCGCCACGTCGCCGTTCATGGCGCGCTTCGGTGGCGACTACTTCGGCTTTGCCCTGCTGGGCGTGGCCTTCACCATGATGACGGGAACGGCCCTCTCGGGAACTGCCCGGCGGACGCGCGAGGCGCAGCTTCTGGGAACGCTGGAACCTCTGTTCGCCTCGCCCGCGCCGCCCTTTGGCATCATCCTCATGTTTTCCCTCTATCCCATGCTCGTCTCCTGCCTTCAGGCGCTGGCGTTTCTGGGAGCGGGGACAGCGTTTTTCGGGGCCAGATTCGCATTGGACCGGCTGCCGGCGGCACTTCTGGCTGTGGCGCTGGCCGTGGCCGTCCATCTGGCGCTGGGCGTCATTTCCGCATCGCTCGTGCTGGTGATTCGCCGCGGCGACCCCGTGTCGTGGGTCTTAAGCTCGCTGACGTATCTTTTTTCAGGGGTGGTCTATCCGGTGGAGGTGCTGCCGGACTTTCTGCGGCCCCTGTCGCTTTTTCTGCCGGCGACACATGCCTTGGAACTCATCCGCTGCGCCCTCCTCGACGCGCCCGGAACGCCCCTGCCCATGAGGCCGATTCTCGCGCTGGCGGCATTCTGCGCGGTTCTCTGGCCGCTGGCCGTCCTCTGCCTCCGAAGCGCTGTCCGCCATGCCCGCCGGGAAGGGACGCTGCCGATGCCGTAGCCGGTACTCGTCCTCAGCGCCTTCCTCAGGGATGGAACTTGACGCGCCGATGGCTTCGGCATTTGGGGGCGGCGTGCCTCTGAAACGGACGGACAAAAGAAGCCCGTCCGGCGGCCGCAGAGCGAAGCGGCGAGATGGAGAGAGAATGCTGGAGCCAGGAAAAGTGATTCGCGGCCGCTATCGGATCACTGCGCCGTTGGCCCGGGGCGGCATGGGCGAGCTGTTTTTCGCCGACGACCTGAGGACCGGTGAACCCGCCGTCATCAAGACGCTCCTGCCGTCGCTTCTGGACCGCGTCGATCTGGTGGCGCTGTTTTTTGAGGAGGCGGAGCTGACGGCCCGGCTCAGCCATCCGCGCATCGTCCGCGTCTATGACTATGGAAGCGACGAGAGCTGCAGCTGCTTCATGGCCATGGAGCGTCTCGAAGGGACCACGCTGGGCGCGCTCATGCGTCAGTCCTACGAGAAGGACCGCGGGCTGGACTTCAAGGTGGTCATGGCCGCCGGCATTCAGCTGTGCGAGGCGCTGGAGCACGGGGCGCATGCCAGCGGGCCGGACGGCGTGCGCATGGCTCTGGTTCACCGCGATTTGAGTCCGCTCAACGTCTTCGTGACCCGCAAGGGCTGCGTGAAGCTCCTGGACTTCGGCATCGCCCGCGTGGCGGGTGCCTCCCGTCACCGCTCCTCGTCGGCACTCCGCGGCAAGCCCTCCTATCGGTCGCCGGAGATGGTCCGGGGTGAATACGTGGACGCGCGGAGCGACCTGTTCACGCTGGGCATCATCCTCTGGGAGGCGCTGGCCGGCCGGAAGCTGTTCTGCAGCCAGCCCATCGAGGAGTCGGAGCAGCGCATCCTCAATATGCGCATCCCCAAAATCTCCCGTCTGCGCCCCACTGTTCCCGCGGGGCTGGACCTCATCGTCACCCGCCTGCTCAACCGCGATCTGCGCATGCGCTTTCAGAATGCCGCGGAAGCGGGGGAAGCTCTGCGCTCCGTCTATCGGATGACCACGGCGCGCAGGCTGCACCATGTCCTGAGAGACGCCGTTCAGCAGCTGGAGGCGAAGTCCGTTTAGGGCCGGAGCCGTTTTGCGGCTTAGTTCGGAAGTTTGCGGCCTTTGCGGATGAACGCGCGCCGGGCGGGCCAGTGACCTGGGACCGGCGCAGGAATGAGGACAACGAATCCAGTGGAAATGAACGCGTCGAGCCAACGGCGGCTCGCGGGCCGCAGCCGTCGGCGCCGCATCGCCATCCTGTCGAGGAAGAAGTGCCTCTACGCCACGCGGCGTCTCTCCGAGGAGATTCGCCGGGCGGGCCATACGCCGGTGGTCATCGACCCTCTGGCCTGCGCCGTACTGGTGACGGACAAGGGGCCCGGCCTTCTGCATCGGGGCCGTCCTGCGGCGCTGCCGGATCTGGTCATTCCGCGCATCGGCGCCTCTGTCACCGAGGCGGGCCTCACCGTCCTCACGCAGCTGGAGCTTCTGGGCTGCCCTTCGCTCAATCGGCCCGGCGGCATTCGTCAGAGCCGGGACAAGCTCATGTGCCTCCAGATTCTGGGCGCGTCCGGATTTCCCGTTCCTGCCACCTCGCTGGTGCCTCCCGGCGCCGATGCCGAGCCGCTTCTGCGCGCGGTGGGCGGCCTGCCCGTCGTGGTCAAGCTGCTCAAGGGAACGCAGGGCGTGGGCGTGATGCTGGCGCGGACGCAGGAGGAGCTGAAGACGCTGCTCAGCACCTTCGGCGAGCTGGGGCACGCGGTGCTGCTTCAGCACTTCATCGGCGAGGCCAAAGGCAGCGATCTGCGCCTTTTTGTGACGGGTTCCCGGGTGGCCGGGGCCATGTGCCGTCAGGCAAGGGGCGGTGAGTTTCGCTCCAACATCCATCGGGGCGGGGACGCGGTGCCCGTGTCCGTGGGAAGGGACTGCGAGCGCCTGGCCGTGGAGGCCGCCAAAACGCTGGGTCTCGAAGTGGCCGGTGTCGATCTGATTGTTTCGGACAGAGGCCCCATGCTCATTGAGGTCAATTCGAGTCCGGGGTTTGAGGGGCTGGAGGGCGCCACCGGCAGAAACATCGCCGCTTCTGTCGTGGCGCGGGGACTCGAACTGATTGGGGCGCGGGCGCAGACCTGACCCGCCGGGCTTCATCCGGCCCAAGAGAGGCTGAAGCGCATTGCAAGAGGAAAAAATGGGTCCCCCCACCATCAGAAGCGGGGATGAGGCTCAGGACAGAGCGGATGGGGCAGGGGAGACGCCGCGCATCACGGAGCTTTCCACCTGGACGATTGTCCGGCGCGTCGCGCTTCCGGCGACAGCGAGCTTCATGCTCAACACGTGCTTCAACCTCATCGACGCCTACTTCGTTGGCCAGCTGGGGACCGACGCCATGGCGTCCCTGTCATCGGCCAGCATCGTCACCTGGATGCTCTATTCGCTGGGATCTCTGGGGCAGGTGGGCGGACAGGCCTTTGTCTCGCAGGCGATTGGTGCCCGCGACGCCGTTCTTGAGAGGCGCGCCGTCCTCGCTGCTCTGGCGCTGCACGCGGTGACGGCTGTCCTCGTGCTGACGCCGCTCTTCTTTTTGTGCGGCCGCATTTTCGAGGCGATGCACCTCGCGCCCGCCGTCGCTCTCGGCGCGCAGAGCTATCTGAGGCCCTTTGCCGCCGGGATGCTCGTCTATCTGCCGGGCATGGTGGCCATGGCTGCTTTCCACGCGCGCGGCGATACCCGGACGCCAGCTCTGGTCCTGGCCGCTGCTCTGAGCGTCAACGCGCTGCTGGACCCGCTGCTGATTTTCGGCGCGGGCCCGATTCCCGCCCTGGGGCTCTATGGCGCGGGCCTCGCGACGGCGTTCTGCAAGGTCCTGTTCAGCCTTTCGCTCGTCGTGATTCTCCACCGGCGGGGCATCCTCGACTTCACCTTCTGGAAGGCGGACCGGGCGATGGGGGCGCTCATCCGCAAAATCGCCGCCGTCGGCTTTCCGATTGCCGTCAACGGCATGTTCTTTTCCGGCGTCTATCTGGCGCTGGTGCGCATCATCTCCGGCTTCGGAACCGTGCCGGTGGCCACGCTGGGCATCGTCCACCGCATCGAAAACCTGGGCTGGTTCGCCTGCACCGGATTCAGCGTCGCGGGTGCCGCGCTGGCGGGACAGCTGATGGGCGCGGGACGGCGGGACGAGGCGCGGCGCAAAGTCTGGCGGCTGACGCTCTGTCTCTCCGGCATCCTGCTCTTGGTCAGCGCCGTCTATGTGCTGTTCGGCGGCGCCATGGTCAGCGTCTTCACCGAGGACAGCGCCGTCGTCGCCGAGGGCATCCGCTACCTGACCATCATCGCCATTTTCGAGGCGCTCATGGGCTGGGAGACGATGTTTGAGGAAGCGCTGGGAGCCGTCGGCACGCCCGGTCCGGCACTCGCGGTCTCCACGCCGCTGACGCTCCTGCGCATCCCGGCCAGCTGGCTGTTTGCCGTTCACTTGGACTTTGGCGTCTCCGCCGTGTGGTGGGTCATTTCCGCCAGCACGGCGCTCAAGGGACTGAGCCTCGCGCTGTGCTTCTCGTTCGGACGCTGGCGGAAGAAGGCCGGCTCGCTGGCGGGATAAATTGGATTCACTCTCTCTGACATCGCGCCCGAAAGGGAATGCTTGTTTATCCCTCTCAGTCATCGCCTTCGGCGCTGACAGCTCCCCCAAAGGGGGGAGCCAAGAATTGTTTCGTAAGGCACTGCCATTCAAAAAGCTCTTGCCTCTCCCTTTGGGAGAGGTGGCGCCGCCAAAGGCGGCGACGGAGAGGGTTGTCTAGAAAGAGGGCAAAAATAACCTCTTCCGTCACGGCCTCGCCGTGCCACCTTCCCCAGAGTGGAAGGCTTTTTCGCTTCACCCCTCCACTCCGCTCTCCCAAAACAGAAAGGACATGACAGACATGATGCCCCTGACACCCAAATTAGCGCTTGCATCCCTCCTTGTTTCTCTTCCGCTCACTTTGTCCGCCTGCGGCGATAAATGCCCCACGCCAGACCAGACATGTAACTGTTCGGCGGCAGCCAAAGCCGGTGAGAGTGCCGCGCCTGTGTCACCCGACGGCAAGTCCACTGTGGCCGAAGACGGCACCATTACGCTTCCAGCGCCCGACAAAGTCGGCGGCATTCCGCTGATGAAGGCTATTTCCGACCGCAAGTCCTCCCGCGCCTATCGTCCGCAGGCCCTCTCCGATCAGATGATTTCTGACCTCGTGTGGGTTTCTGCCGGCATCAATCGCCCCGAAAAGGGCGGCATTACAATTCCCACGGCCATGGGCTCCAAAGAAATCGACGTCTATGTGATGACCGACAAGGGCGTCTTTTTCTATAAATCCGACAGCCATCAGCTCATTCCTGTCGAAAAGGGCGACCACCGCAGTATCGCGGGCAAACAGGAATTTGCCGCGCAGGCGCCCGTGACGCTCTTTTTTGTCGCCGATCACGCCCGGATGAAGCCCAAGGATGAGGAAGCCCGCAAGTCATTCGGCGCCATGACGGCGGCTTATGCGTCGGAAAATGTTTATTTGTATTGTGCCTCAAAGGGCCTCGCCACCGTCGTCCGCGCCGCGATTGATAAAGACGCGCTTTCGGCGCTTTTGAAGCTCAGGCCGGAGCAAAAGCTCCTGCTCGCCCAGAGCGTGGGGTATGCGCCGGAGGAGTAATATAAATAATAATTAAAATATGATTTTATTCATTCGCCCGCTGGCTTAAACCGAAGTCAGCGGGCGTTTTTATATCCCCCCGACGGCCGATGGACGGTCAAAAAATGGCGAGGTTGAATAGAATGCAGAACATCGCCACGAGAGGAAATTCCATGCGTGTTCAGAAATTGATGTCCAAGACGGTTCATTTTATTTTCGCCGCTATTCTTTTGGCCGGATTTGTCGGATGTACTCCGAAAGAAGAACCGTCGAATGTTCCGCCTGCGAATCGTGATGCGGGAATTATTGTGCCCAAGGAAGCCCCGAAAGATGATCTCGACGATGTCGATGAGAATGGCATTCCGAAGCAATTCACCGCGCTTTCAGAGGTGGTGAGGAAAATCAATTCGGCCCGCGATGGAAATCCCGTCGATATGGACGGCGACGGCTACCCCGAATTGAGGGTTAAGACCGATGAAAACGGCGTGAAGACGGTGACGATGGATAAGCACGGGGAGGTTTATTTTAAGTCGGAATCGAAGACAGGCGAATATATTCACACCGTGCAGGATACGAATGGCGACGGCAAGGACGATATTCTGTGGGACCGCTCGCCCACTCAGGAAGTCTGGAAATATGACAGGGATTACGACGGCTACTTTGAAGAAATCAAAACGATTACGTATGACTTTGATAATCAGAAAGTTCACGAGCGCATTCAGCGGGACTTGGACGGCGACGGAAATTATGAATATGACAAAACCCAGACGGGGGATGCGCCGGGACTCATCAAGTCTAAATCGGACAAATCAAAGGAATTGAGATAAAAGATGATGGCGAAAAACAATAAGTTTCAAATAAAAATCCCCCTCTCCATCGTTTTGGAGAGAGGGATTCAGGGGCAAAAGATCACAGCCCGGGCCGGGCGTTGACTGAATCAATTCCTACTTGGCACAGCGAAACCCAAGATCGCTGTCCTCTCGACCGGAAGAAGAGGTCCAGGTGCGCTGGGAGACGAGACAGTGATAGCAGCCATTGTTGTCCCAGGAACCGCCCTTAAGTGTATAATACTTGGATTCAGAAGAATACAAAGAGGCAGTCCACTCTTCAACATTTCCTGCCATATCTACAAGTCCAAGAGGACTGTCACCGGCAGGAGAATATGTTCCCACCGCAGATGTCCCAACTCTCCAGGAGTTCTCTGTCTTTCCATCACAAAACATTGGCGATTGCAAAGAAGAATAATTCGCCGTCTGACAGTGAACAGGCTCTGAATTACCCCAGGGATAGCTCGTATTTAAATGCTCAGAGCCATTATGCGTCGCGGCATATTCCCATTCCTCTTCCGTAGGCAGTCTGCCGCCAATCCATGCGCAGTATTCTCTTGCGCCATCCCAGTCGACGCAGTTCATCGGATGATTCAGCCAGTCGTCCCCCCGGCTGTAATTGCAGCGCCAGTTATGCTGCTCTTCGAACTCCTCGCCGCTATACGGTAGATAATGTTCCGACGTGCATTTTTTCGCCAGCACGCATTTTTCAAATTCGGCGACCGTCACCGGCGTTTTTTTCAATTCAAACGCATTCAGGGTCACGGTGTCGCCCGAATTATATAATGCCGTTTCGTGTGACAATACAAACGACCCGCCGGGAATGCCAACGAATTCAACGTCTTCGCCCGGGCCGTTATCTTCTTTCTCTTTCTCCGACCCGCCGCAGCCAATTCCCGCGACTGCCAATGAAAAAATTGATCAGATCTGATAAATCGACAGGAGGTTTAACTTTTCGCAATGAAACAAAATTTTCAACATTTGTCTTAAACACGGGTCTTTGTTCCCACGCTCCTAGGGATTTATCAATAAAGGCATAAATTGAACCTGGAGTAACATTTCCTATTAAATCAGAGGCACCGCCTTTTAATGCTTCTGCCAATAGAGTCGTAAAAATTCCATGACCATTGCTTTCGACTGATGTTTCGTCTTGTTTACATGCTGATAAGATTGTAACTCCATTTCCGATTGGATCTGCATTTTGAACAAACTTACATTTTCCCATTCCGCCAGAGAAGCAAGAATCTAAAATTACAATTCTATTTGTACATTTTGATGAATTTACAATTTCAAGTAATTCAGATAGTTTTAATCCTGGATAATTTTGTGATCCATCCGGTGTACAAATAAATTGTCCCGTTCCATCGTTACATCCATGCCCTGAAAAATACAGCAAAGCAATTTCGTGGTTACCAGAGAATAATTCTTTAATTTCAGACAGCAATAACTCTTTAGATTTAATATTACATTCGATTCTTACATCAAAATTGTGTGACTGATCCTCATGAGCTTCTAATAGCGATGCAATTAACTTAGCATCATTAACACAACCAGACAATGGACTTTCTTTATAAGCATCGATCCCGATAACTAAGGCTTTTCTACTCATTTTTATCCTCCTACGCACGATAAACTTTCGTTTAACATGCAAAAGATAATTTCATCAACTAATAATTTCCATTCGTGGTTTTGAGTCTCTAACTCATCGACAGTTTTCAGAAAACTTTCTAACAAATTAACCATTTCTTTCTGCTCGGCAAGTGGGGGAAGTGGAAGTTTTATCTGCTTCAATTTTATTCCTGTTAAATGCTTTATACCCTCTCCGGTGAGATAAGTCCCAATTTTTCCACTTTCTGATAACAGAAAAAGAAACAAATTAAAAAGTCTAGGCATATCTGGTAATCCAGAGAACCTAACACGATGAACTGCTTTCTGAAAACAAATTTCATAATCTTCATTCCAAATTGCGGAACGTCCTGGATATCCACCCTCACAAATTAGTAAATCACCTTTTCGGGCTGAACAACGATCTAATTCATCATCTTTTATACGCATTTCCAATAAGTCGGATAAATCAAATGAAAACCAGCGAACATTTAAATTTCGAAGATACTTTCGATTAACACCTTGATTTTTTATACCATCAAGCATTTTTCCAAGACAACTTTCGCTTATTTCCCCCAACCTCACCCACCTCCATCCCTCCGGAATTTCAAACGGTTTTTCTTCATCCGTTATCGCAGGCAGATTTTTCTGTTTTTTTGCAGAATTTCGCTCTTTCTGAATCTTCTCAAACAACGCCTCCGCATCATATTCGGGATTTCCCTTGATGACCGGATGCGATTTCCGCCAATCTGCGGTGAGTTTTCCTTCTATGGCTTCCTGGAGGATGTTCTGGCGGAGTTGTTTTGCATAGGATTTTTGCGATTCGATTTCAGCGGAAAGTTGAGCTGTCTTCTCCAAGTGAGATGATATTTCTCGGACAATCTTCTTTTGCATCGCTAAATCAGGAATTGATATTTCAAGAGGAAGCAGATGCTTGGGCTTTATTTCCGTTTTGATTCCGCCCTTAACCTGCTTTTGCAGCGCGGAAATAAATGCCGGGCTTTTTACAAAGTATTTGAAATACTCTAAATCAACCTGTGAACTGTCAAACGTATAGGAAGAATAATGGATCGTCGCGCAAACAGGCTCGTCTCCCTGATAAACGGTAACCGCGCCTTTGGCGACATTGATTCCAGAGATGACCAAATCACCGGGATGGACAAGAATCATATCCGTTTTGGTCGGTTTATCGGAAATATGAATTGTTCCCGAAAAATCAATTTTATCGAGACGTTTATATTTGGCGATTCTGACATCATCGGGCTTGTAACGACCATCCCGCTCACTGAGAAAATCCCCAATCTTTACTTTCTTCCATGAACTCATTGGCTTTCCTCTGAACGCTCTTTTGCAAGCATTTTTACTTCTTCAATCTCTCTAATCAGCTGCTCTGATGTTGGCAGATACAGCTGATATTCACTTGCCATAATTGTTTGATTATCTTCCGGCAAAGCCATCCTGACGGCTGTGTCATTTTTACCGGAGCAGAGGAGTATTCCGATTGTCGGATTTTCTTCCGGAAGTTTCTCGGTGCGGTCGTAATAATTCACATACATTTGCAGCTGACCCAGATCCTGATGCGTCAATTTGCCGGTTTTGAGTTCTACCAGCACAAAACATCGCAGGAGCCGATTATACAGAACAAGGTCAATAAAAAACTCATCATCTTCCAATAAAATTCGCTTCTGCCGGGCTACAAATGAAAATCCTTTCCCCATTTCCAGCAGGAAATCCACAATATGAGAAATAATCGCACCTTCCAAATCTTTTTCGTAATATGACGCTTTGCGCTCAAGTCCTAAGAATTCCAACACCATCGGGTCTTTGATAATTTCCTGCGGAGCAGAAGGGATTCTCTCTCGGCGGGCAACAGCGAGAACTGATTCTTTATCATTGCTGAGCAAAAGCCGCTCATAAAGCTGACTGTTAATCTGCCGTTCGAGCTGGCGTCCCGTCCAAGCGTTATTTACAGCTTCAAGCTCATAGTATTCGCGTTTGTCGGGGTCAGCAATTTGAATAAGCATA
Source organism: Myxococcales bacterium UBA1203 (assembly GCA_002309695.1). GTDB lineage: Bacteria > Myxococcota > Myxococcia > Myxococcales > UBA5297 > UBA1203. Next base: position 156,530 of record DBXV01000005.1, read on the forward strand.
CGATACTGACTCCAATTTAATTGGGAACGCACCGCGTTCCCAATTGGGTACAAGCGATAGAATTGACGACAAAATTTAAGCTGCCGCTCAGAAAATCCGCTTCCATATTCAGCTTCCAACTGAGCGGCGAGATTTTTTATCAAGTATGTGCCGTAGTCTGCGCGGTCTTTTCCCTTCTGTTCTTCTTCAAGAATGCGCCGCCCTAAATTCCAGTACATCTGCACCCGGCAAAAATCCACGCTGCGGACTGCGTTTGAACGCGCATTTTCGATGATTTTGCGGGCATCGGCTATGAGGTTGTCACTTTTTATAGCGGCAAGTTCTGATTCCATATCCGCAGCTCCTTAATGGGAAATGGCACATTAAAATTGCGCATATACTTCTTTTTCAGCAGCAGCCAGTCATTTTCACTCTTACGCCGCCCTGTAAATTTCCGCTTCCAGCTCGCGGAGCGCGTCGAGATAGGCCTGTCTGCCCCCGAAAAGGCGCACAATTTCCGCCGGCGTTCCCAGGGCTTTGATGGGATCCACAGTAAGGACTTTCATATCCTCGATCTCTTCAATTCCCGTTTCCGCGTATTTTTCCAGCAGAGCGGAGAGGACGGCCCGGGCCCGGTCGCCGTATTTTGTCCAGTAATTTCGCTTCGTTACATTTTCAGCCCGCTCGCGCCGCGTCAACGCAGGCGCATCCCAGGCGATGTGGCAGATGAGGTCGAAGACATCCAGATCGGATTTGATTTCTTCTTTCAGTTCGTCAAAGAGAATCCCCTGATTTTCCAGCTCGGCGATAATGGCCTTTTTCTTTTCCGCCTCGCTCCACGTCTGCAAAAAATTATCGAGCGACCTGTACGAAGTGAGAATGCCGTTTTTCGTATATTCTTTCAGGCTGGCGGTCATGAGCTTTCCGTTCGCGTCCAGAAATTCGCGGCGCTCGCTCAATACATGGACATCGACGCCCGCGATGCGGACTTTTTCGCGCCTTTCGCCCTTTTCCGGGAAATCCGGCGCGCCATAGGGCGGAATATCCTCGCGGACGGCATTGCCTTCGCCGCCATCAAAGGGAATTTCATCGCCGGTCAGCGGATCCACCGGGCAGCCGTCCATTTCATCATCAATAATATCTTCCGAAATCGGCTCGTCCTGCCCCGCTTCCTTGATTCTGACCGGCGCGCCGTCGAAATCCCTGTCGGCGAATTTGTCGGTGACGCTGCGGAAATCGATAATCGTAAAATAGAGTTTCCCGAAATCCTCCTCCACCCGCGTCCCGCGCCCGATGATCTGCTTAAATTCGGTCATGCTGCCGATATTTGAATCCAGAACGATCAATTTGCAGGTCTTGGCGTCCGTTCCGGTGGTCATCAGCTTGGAAGTCGTTGCGATAACGGGAAATTTCTTTTCCGGATTGATGAAATCTTCGAGATAGCCCCGGGCGTCTCTGTCGTCGCCGGTAATGCGCACAATATATTTGTCCGTCTTTTCTGTAATGTCGCGGGGCGCGTATTTCAAAAGCGCCCGCCTCATGCGCTCGGCGTGTTCAATATCCACGCAGAAGACAATCGTCTTGTCATACGGATTTGAATTGCACAGATATTCCATCACCTTGCGGGCGACGAGATCGGTGCGCTCGTCAATAATCAGCGTCCGGTCATAATCTTTTGTATTATAAAGTCGGTCTTCCAGGAGTTCGCCGTCGATGTCGGTCTTGCCGTGTTCCGGCCGGTAGCCCTCCAGATCCACATTCAGGCCCACCCGCAGCACCTTGTAGGGCGCGAGAAATCCGTCGTCGATGCCGTCTTTCAGCGAATAGGTGTAAACCGGCTCGCCGAAGTATTCGATATTGGAGAGCGCCCGCGTCTCCTTGGGCGTCGCGGTCATGCCGATCTGCGTCGCCCCCGAAAAATAATTCAAAATCTGGTGCCACGCCTTGTCCTCATCCACGGATCCCCGGTGACACTCATCCACCACAATCAAATCAAAAAAGGACGGGCTGAATTTGCGGAACGCGTCCGTGGCCTCGTCGTAATTCGTCAGGCCCTGATACAGCGCCAGGTAGATTTCATAGGACTTGTCGATTTTTCTGTTTTTAATGATGGTCAGTTTTTCCCTGTCGAAATGCTTGAAATCGCCCTTGATGGTCTGGGTAATCAGATTCGTTCTGTCCGCCAGATAGAGAATGCGCTTCTTCGCCCCGCTCTTCCACAGGCGATAGATAATCTGAAACGCGGTGTAGGTTTTTCCCGTCCCTGTCGCCATCACCAGGAGAATTCTGTTCTGGCCCCGGGCGATGGCTTCCACAGCGCGGTTGATGGCAATGCGCTGATAATAGCGGGGGGAATGGCAGCCGGTACTCGCGAAATAGGACGTAAGCGACGTCCGCGCCTCGGCGTCATTTTCCAGCCTGTTGTACCGCCTGTAGCAGGCCCAGAGCTCCTCGGGCGAGGGGAAATCATCCAGCCCGACTTCGCATGTGACCGGCGCGCTGTCGCCGCCGCAGTTCTTCCGGTATTGAATGACGAAGCTGTCCCCGTTGGAGCTGACAGCCACCGGAATGTCGAGGGTTTCCGCGTAGCTGAGCGCCTGCTGCATCCCCGCGCCGGCTGAATGCGCGTTGTCCTTGGCCTCAATGACCGCCACGGGAATGTTCTGCCTGTAATAGAGAATGATGTCGGCGCGCTTCTTCCCGCCGCGCCTGGCCTGACGGCCCTTCACAAAAATGCGGCCCGCCGTGAAGGTCACTTCCTCCCGCGCCTGCCTGTGCAGATCCCACCCCGCACGGGCAATCGCCGGGAGGATGTATTTGGTGATGGTGTCGCGCTCTGACAGTTCTCTGTTTTCCAAGGCCGGACGTCTCCGATTCCGATGAAATGTGCATCAGGACAGCAAATGTTTTGCAAAATAGTTCAATGCTCACAATTCAGGAGAATACAACCGCAGGCGGGAATAATTGTCAACATAAAATATATTCATCTTATTAGTCAGATTTATTTCGGCGGCCCTCCCGGCCTCACTCAAAATTTTTCTATTTTCCCATTGATAATTCCTCTGCAATGAGCGCAGAGGCCGGGCGTTTTTCCGGGCAGGAGCGCCCGGAATTTTTTTTGAGCGAGGCAAAACTAAAATGACGGCCATGAATGAAAATCAGAGCGGCACAGCCGCCCCCGAAAGGGAAAACATTCTCAGCGAAATCGATCCTGCGTCCGTGAAGCGCATTCATATTTTGGGTGTGTGCGGCACGGGCATGGGCACTTTCGCGGGGATGCTCAAGGAAAAGGGCTACACGGTGACGGGCTCGGATGAAAACGTCTATCCGCCCATGAGCGACATGCTTGCGGCCTGGGGCATTGAGGTGATGAAGGGGTATTCCCCCAATAATCTCGATGCGGCGCGGCCCGACCTGGTGATTATTGGCAATGTTATTCGCCGCGTGAATCCCGAGGCCGAGGCCGTCCGCGCCCGCGGCATTCCCCATATGAGTTTCCCGGCGGCGCTGGGGAGCTTTTTCCTGAATGGCAAAACGAGCTGCGTCGTCGTCGGCACGCACGGCAAAACGACGACCACGGCCATGCTGGGGCACGTTTTTGCCGAGGCGGGAAGAAATCCCTCGTACCTCGTGGGCGGCGTCGTGCGCGATTCGCAGAAGAGCTACCGGTTGGGGGATGGTCCGCATTTCGCCGTCGAGGGCGACGAATATGACACGGCTTATTTCGACAAGGGCCCCAAATTCCTGCATTACCGCCCCCACGCGGCCATCTGGACGAGCATGGAATTTGACCACGCGGATATTTATGCGGACATGGATGCCTATCGGGCTTCTTTTGCGAAATTCCTCAAAATTCTCCCCCCAAATGGGTTTCTGGCCGTTTCGGCAGCCTATCCGGAGGCCGTGGAAATGGCCCAAAAGGGGGCGGCCTGCCGCGTGGAGACCTATGGGCTCACAGATGGGGCGAATTGGAGCGCGCGCAATATCGAACACAAAGACGGCGCGGCCTTTTTTGACCTCGTTCACAACGGGGAATTTTTGGGGCGATACGAATTATTCATCGGCGGTGCACACAATGTGGAAAACGCATTGGGCGTCATCGCGCTCGCATTCTCACAGGGCCTTTCGCTCCAGGAAATCGCCAAGGGGCTCAAAACATTTTCCGGCGTGAAGCGGCGCCAGGAAATTCGCGGTGAATTGAACGGCGCGGCGATTATTGACGACTTTGCCCACCATCCGACGGCGGTGCGGCTCACGCTGAATGCCATTCGCGAAAGATTTCCGGGGCGCCCTGTCTGGGCGATTTTTGAGCCGCGCTCCAATACGAGCCGCCGCAATTTCCATCAAAAACAATACGCCGAGGCATTTGACGGCGCCTGCCGCGTGATTCTCTGCCGGCCGCTGCCCACCGACCGCGTGCCCAAGGGCGAGGAACTGGATGTGGACAGGCTCGTCCGCGATATTTCGACGCGCGGCATTCCCGCGATGGCATTGCCCGACGCGAATGCGATTGCCGGTGAAATTAAATCGCGTGTTCAGCCCGGGGATGTATTGCTCATTATGTCCAACGGCGCCTTTGGCGGGCTGATTGGGAAATTGCTGGTATAAGATGTTATTACGAACAACCTCCCATTTATGCGGCGAGTAAGAGTGCATGATGTACACAAATAAAATATAAACATACTGCTTTGACTGGGCGAAATACGCCCCTCCCTCAATACGAGGGAGGGGACGGGGGAGGGAGTTTCCCCCTCGCCATTTATGGAGAGGGGGGTTGGGGGGAGAGGAAAATCCCCCCTCTTCCGCAGGGAGAGGGGGTTAGGGGGAGAGAGGAAAAAACAAAGGAAGAAAAGGAAAAACAATAAAAACATTTATTGTGAAGCACGGGGGAGAGAGAATGAGAGAGAGGGAAACCAAAGAATGAGAAAATAAAATAATTGAAATTATTTTTACAAAGAGGTCGATGGGGTTAGTGTGTGGGGGGCGTGGAGAGAGAGGGAAACCAAAGAATGAGAAAATAAAATAATTAAAATTATTTTTACAAAGAGGTCGATGGGGTTAGTGTGTGGGGGGCGTGGAGAGAGAGAAACCAAAGAATGAGAAAATAAAATAATTAAAATTGTTTTTACGAAATTTTGCCCGCCTCCTTTTGAGGAAAACGTCCTCTGAAAACTTCCTCCATGAAAACACCTTTCTGGATTTCGCATCACACGGACGATCAGCTCTGCCGCTGCGTCCGTCTGGGCGGCCTCGATGTCTGCGCGCGCTGCCTCGGGCTCTATCCGACGCTGTTTCTGCTGCTGGCGCTCCAGGCCATTCTCCATGCCCCCGGATTCAGTCTTCCCGACCTGGCGGTCATTCCGCTTCTGACGCTGCCCGCCCTCTTTGACTGGGCGCTGGGCAGGTTCGTCCCTCAGTCGGGCAGCAATCTCCGGCGCATTATTTCCGGCGTTCTTCTGGCCGCAGCGCTCGCCCGCTCCCTCTGGCTGCATTTCACATCCCCGCTGCACCCCCTCTTCGCGGCCCACTTTGTGTGGATGCTCTCGACCGCGGCCATGACGGAATTTGTCGCCCGAAAGAAGCGGCTGGCCGAGGACGAGGCAAAGGCGAACGAAAACCTGCCGATGCCTTTGACCACGGAGGAAATTCTGGCGGGCATGTCGATGGAGGATGTCCAGCCCAAAGCGCAGCAGACAAAATCCGACGCGGCTTCCGGCATGCCGTCGGCGGCGGAATCAGCGTCCAGTGCGGCCGTCAGCGATGCTGTCGGAGAAAAGCAGGACGCCGGGCAGCAGGGGACGCGCTCTTAAACGTCCTCCGCGCCCGGCGTCAGAAACAGCGCCCGGCGTCCAGTGCGGCCGGCAGCATTCAGCCAGCTGTCAGCCGCAATCAGGGTTCAGCCAGAAAATTCCCCACCGGCGGCTGAGCCATGGGCGGCAGCGAGGGCGAGGGCTGCTGCGAGGCGGGCATCACGGGCGGCGGCGTCAGCTGAACCGTCTCCGGGGCAGAAGAAGCGGCACCGGCCAGCGGCCTTGAGGGCTCATCCGACGTCGGAGACTGCACCTTTGGCGAACTCTGATTCGGCGCCGCTGTGCCCGAGACCTGTGAAACAGGCGGGACAGTCGGGGCAGGGGAGGCGGACGGCGGGTCGGAGCGGCACAGCGCCTCGATGACGGCGCGCGCGCGGTTTGTCTGCCCATAGGTCGGCTGCGGCGGCGGCTGCGGCGGCGAGGAAGGCATCTCCTGAACCGGCTGAGGCTGCGCCGACGGGGAGCGGACGGCCGGAGGCATGCTGCCGTAGGAAACGTTCCCTTCTGATGCGGCCATCTGCGGCTGAGACTGCGCCTGAGCCATCGGGAAGCTGCTGCTCTGCGGCTTCTGGGAAACGGCCGTCTGGACCGCCATGGGAGGGTAGGGCGCGGGCGGCGGCGTCAGCTGGAAGGCCGCCTGCATGGGGCCCTGCGGCGGCACGGACATCTGCGCGGGATGGTTCATGGCGGGCACGGCGCCGGTCATCGGCACCTGCATTCCCTGTGAAATCGCCTGGGGCATCGCCGGAGAAACCGCACCGGGCGCCATGGACGCGGCCATCGGCTGCATCGCCGGCATCTGCGGCATGGTCGGCATCTGCGGAACAGAAGTCAGAGATGGCGCCGGCATCTGATTCGGCGCGGCCATCATCGGCGGCTGTCCCTGGGACACCATCATCGGCTGAGGCTGAGGCGTCTGCGGGACCGGAATCGGCGTTCCCGAGTTGGACTGACGCATGGCCGGCACCGCGGGCATCGGCTGCTGCGTCTGTGCCGCGGCGTAGGCCGGCATCATCGGCGGAACGGCGGGCTGAACCTGAGGCTGCACGGGGCTCTGCGGCGCGGCTGACACCTGCCGTATCTGCATCTGGCCTTCCCGCATGGTTTCCACCGTCTCGCACAGGGCCACGCCGTCCTGCGAACGATAGAAGGCCGCCGTCAGGTCGCGCCCGATGTGCTGTCTGAGAACGTTGTACGACCTGAGCCGCGCGCCGCCGATGGGCGTTTCCCCCGCTCTGACCGTCTGCTGTCCGACGAAGACGTTGTAGCCCACGAGGCTCGCGTCCGACCTGAGGACGGTGATGCCGTCGGCGCTGAGCATGCCCTTGAGCAGCGTGGCGATGGACTGGAGGGCCGTGGCGTTCAGGGCGCTGGGGTCGCTGTAATAGGTGGTGATGGCGGCAACCACGTCGATCTGCGGGGCCAGCATCACGCCGTCGTCCAGAAGCTCCGACGCCGGATTGTCCGCGGGAACGACCATGGCGAGGCAGCCGTAGGGCGCCTGCATCACGTCGAAAAAGACGTGCCGGAAGAACTTCTCCACCGTCGGGCGCGGCACGATGTCCGTGTCGATCTTCACGTCGGCGGTCACTGCCTTGACAAAGGAATCGAGAACCTTGGTCGGGTGCGGCACATCGGTGCGGGCGCCGGCGAGGTGAATGAAGCGCCGGTAGCCGCCGCTGGCGCTGATTTCGATGATGTTCTCCGCCAGCCGGGAGATGCCCAGAATGCGGCACTGCATCTCGGTGTTTCCGCGCAGCCTCTCGATGGGCGTGGACGTGAGGATGAAGTTGTCGGTGCGGAAGAGCCCGTAGTTGAAGCGGTCCTGCCCGCTCAGCTCGAAGTAGATGGACCAGCCGCCGCGGCTCAGGGGCGCGCACTGCTTGAGCGCCCGGCGCATGGTGGCGCGGGAACGGTCGCCCTCGCTGATGCGGCGCAGGTCAAATCCGTTGAGGCTGGAAATGTCCTGGATGTCCTCGCAGATGAAGACCTGGGGAAAGAGCGGGAAGCCCTCCTCGCGGTAGCTGGAGAGCGAAACAATCAGCTCGCTCAGAGCCTCCGCCGTCTGCATTCCCGGCATCTGCCGCTCACACAAAAACTCGGACACAGTCTCAATCAGCAGGTTGCGGAACGAGAGGACGGGGGGCGTGTCAAAGGGAGAGGAGCTCATTGGAACAGGCCTTTCGGGCTTTGCGGATGGTTCGTCAGAAAAAGGAAAGGGCGCGCCGGGCCGGGGAGTCGGACCGAACGCGCCGGAAGCAATGATTCAGTTTGTCACTTTCCCGCGGCCGATGCACCCGTCTTGAAGGCGCCGTGAAAATTCCCGCGCGGGCCGCGTCTTTCCCCAAAACACAGCAGGCCGCATCCGGTCGAAAACAGCCGCGCAGGAGGGGATTCACCTTCGGGTGCGCTTGAAAAAAAACGCCTCCCGACGCAGGGGCGCCGGTTTTTTTCTGTCAGGCAAAGGGAGCCGCTGCGCTCACAAAAGAAGGCGCCGCAGACAGCCCTTTCCGACACCACCCACACTGCGCCGCCGCCGACACAGCGTCATGAACAGGCGCGAGGAGTTCATCCCATGGACATGCCTGCACGTTCCCTTCTTCGGGACTTTCTGGAGATTCCCTACGACCAGCTGGAGGAGATGAACGGCGAGGTGAAGCGGGACCGCGTCAACCGCACGAGTGCCGACGAGCTCCGCGAGAAGCACACGCGCTATCTGGTGGACGAGCGCCGCATCAAAGCCGTCACGGTCTGCTTCTCCGACCTCGAAGGCCGCTTTCACATGCTGGACTACGACAAGAAGTTTCTTCTCAAGTCGCCGGACGCGTTGACGTTCGACGGCTCGTCGGTCCGCGGCTACGCCTCGCAGCAGGAGTCTGACCTGCGCCTGGGGCTCGACTGGCACACCTTCTACTGGCTGCCCGCCGATGTCTTCGGGCCGGGCAAGGTGCTCATTTTCGCCGATGTCCTCACCCGGGACGGCAGGCCCTATCCCACCGACATGCGCGGGCGGCTCCGGGCGCTGAGCGAAGGCCTTCGTGAAAAGGACGGCCTCGTCTGCACCATCGCTCCCGAGATTGAGGGCTTCCTCTTCAAGGGCCGTTACAGCGAGCAGCACTACGTGGAGAAGCCGCTCTTCGAGCCCGTGTCCATCGGCGGCTATTTCCACTCGCTGCCGGGCGACAGCCTGCGCGCCTTCATCGACACCGCCGCCGAGGTCCAGCGCGCCATGGCCTTCGGCAACGAGAAGGACCACCCCGAGGTGGCGCCCAGCCAGTTCGAGATGAATTTCAACTACTCCGAGGCGCTGGTCTGCGCCGACGAGGTTCAGCTCTACAAGCTGCTGTGCCGCCAGGTGGCGTCCAACATGGGCCTGACCGCCTCCTTCCTGCCCAAGCCCATCGTCGGCATGAACGGCAGCGGCATGCACACCAACCTCTCCTTCTCGAAGGGCGGGCAGAATCTGTTCTGGGACCCGAAGGGCGAAGCGGGCCTGTCCGCCATGGGCAAGGACGCGGCGCAGCGGATTCTCGACGGCGCGGAGGGCCTCTGCCTGATTCTCAATCCCTCGGTGAACGCCTATCGGCGCCTCGACCCCGCCTACGAGGCGCCCAATCAGATTCGCGTTTCGGCCAACGACCGCAGCGCCATGCTGCGCATCCCCATGTTCAACGAGAAGAGCGCGCGGCTCGAAGTCCGCTCTGTGGCGCCCGACGCCAATCCCTACCTCGTGTTTTACGCGCTCATCCGCACCGCGCTGGAAGGGCCCAGACTCGCGCCGTCCGATGCCGGTGAAAGCGGGAAGCCGCGCGTTCTGCCCGCGCAGATTGACGATGCAATCCGCAGCTTCCGCGAGTCACGCTTCCTCCACGAGATTCTCGGCAGCGAGGTCGTCGAGAAATACGCGGCCCTCAAGCAGATGCAGGCGGACCGGTGCCCCAAGGCGCTGGGAACGCTGATTAAAATTCCCGAGATTCAGTTCCATCACGAAGTCACCAATCAGCATCTGTGGAATCTGTTCTGAGAGGGAACCCGTCCTCCCTCTGGCCCTTCACCCGCTGAGCCTTCCAAGGAGTCCCCCCCCCCATGCGCCTGAATCCAGTTCATCTCCCTTTGATTCTGGCAGTTTTCAGCCTCGCCGCCCTGGGCACCGCCGCTGACGCTTTGGCGCAGTCCGAGGATGCGCCTCTGTTTCCCGCAGAAGACCTGCTGCAGCCGCCCGGGGGCGAGGAGGTTCTTGACGACGAGGTGCTTTCCCTTGCCGTCGAACACGGACAGGCGGCGCGGGAGCGGCGGAAGTTCCTCAGGTCGCTGAACGTGACGCGCTCCAGGCCGACGTCGCCCGGCGCGCTCTCGGGCAAGCGCGTGGCCTTGAGCCCCGGCCACGGAATCCACGCGCGCAGCGACACGAACTACGACTGGCGCTGGCAGCGCTCCATCGGGCTCGGCATCGTCGAGGACAAGCACACCTACGAATGGGTCCGGGACTTTGTTCAGCCCATGCTGGAGCGGGCCGGCGCCGAGACGCTGATGCTGCGCGCCAACGACTACACCGAGACGAAAGTTCTGGTGGAGACGGCGGCGTTCGCGGGCAGCTGGAAGACGGAAAACAGCCGCCAGGTGGCCGACACCGACAGCCAGGGCGCGAACACGGCCAAATGGCAGTTCGGCGTCAGCGTCACGGGCAACTATCCCGTTTACATTCGCTTTCTGGCCGCGGCGAACCGGGCGCCGGATGCGGCCTACACGGTGAATCACGCCGCCGGGACGACCTCCTTCACGCTCGACCAGGCCGAGGCCAGGGTCAAAACCGGCGGCAGCTACGGCGGCTCAATAACCGCCAACGCCGCGAAGACCTATTACGAGACGTGGCACTACGTCGGGACGTATCCCTTCCGCGCCGGTGAAAATTACAGCGTCGAGCTCTCCAGCAAGAGCGCCTCTTCCGGCAAGGTGGTGACGGCTGGTTCCGTCTTTGTGGGCGAGGGCCCCGGCAGTCCGGCCGCCAACGGCAACCTCTCGGGGCGCTATCGTTGGCAGGAAAGTTCCGCCTATTTCCTCAAGGCGATGGGGCTGCCCAGCTGGCTCACGGAAAGCGACTACTACTGCCGTCCGCTCATGGCCCTCTTTGAGGGCGTGGACGCCTATTTCTCGCTGCACACCAACGCCAACAGCAACGCCAGCGCGAAGGGCACACAGATGTACGTCTGGTACCCCAACAAGGACTCCGGCGAGCAGCAGTGGCGCGAGGAGGCGAGCTGGCCTTCGGGCTACGCGGCGCAGAACCTGCCGCCGGGGACGTACGATTACGCCACGGCCATCAACAACAGCTTCCTCGACTACGTAAGCAAGTTCTACGACAGCTCCTGGCCCATCAATAAGTACCTCTGGGGAACGAGCGTCGGCGAGCTCTACGTGACGCGCAACGCCTGGTACAAAAATGCCTCGTCCTCGAACGCGATTGCCATTCCCACGGCCCTTATTGAGACGGCGTTTCACAGCAACACGAGCGACGCGGCCGCCATCAAGGAGCAGAAATTCCGCTTCTACGGGGCGCGGGGAATCCTGGCCGGGTTCATCCATTACTTTAAGGGGAAAAACGCCCTCATTCCGCCCATGCCGCCGGAGAAGCTGACCGTCACTGCCGATGACTGCGAGGTGCGGGTCAGCTGGGTGCCCGTGAAGGACATCGTCAATTCCAACTCCGAGCCCACGAAGTACAACGTCTATGTCTCGGACGACGGCATCCTCTTCGGCAGGACGCCCGCCGCGACGGTGACGGACACCAGTGCCGCGCTGCCCATCAGCCGGGGGAAGACGGTTTACGTGAAGGTGACGGCCGCCAACGACGCGGGCGAGAGCCTCGATTCCATGGTGGGTGCCGCGCGACTGGCCAGCCCCGGCGAGAAGAAAATTCTCTTCGTGGACGGCGTCGATCGGGAGCTGAAGGGCGCTTACGACACGAACAACGTGCGCTCCTATGCGCGGATTTACGGCCCGGCGGCGTCGCTGAACAATGCCGGTTATGGACTTTCGACAGTCGATGACGAGGCCGCGCCCGAACATCTGAAAAACCACAATTACGACCTCGTCGTCTGGGCCACGGGCAACACCTCCAGCAAGACGGACGTTTTGCCCTCCGACCAGCGCGCCGCTCTGGCCGCCCTCCGTTCATCGGGAACACCTCTGGTGCTCAGCGGGGCGGAAATCGGCTACGCCCTGGCCATCGCCTCCTACAATCCCGACACTACCTTTCTGGCCGACAAATTCGGCGCCACTTACGTCAAGGACGACTCGGGCGACCACACCGTGAAGGGCGCGCCGGGCATCTCGGGGAACCTCACCTTCGGCGTTTCCAACGAATACGGCGGCAAGACCTCGGCGCTCTCAGCGGACACGGGCTACATCCAGTATCCCGACGTGCTCTCTGCCTCGGGCGGCGCCACCGTCCTGATGACCTACGCCAGCGCCGGGACGGGGGCCGCCATTCTCAGCGCCGACAAGCGGGCCGTCCTCGTCGGCTTCCCCCTCGAATCCATCGTCGATCCCTCAGCACGCGTGTGCACCATCGCCAATCTGATGGCCACGGTGCTGGGCACGTCCGTCAACAGCAGCTGCACTCAGGCGTCATTCCAGCCGACGGCGGAAATCTGCGGCAACGGCGCGGACGACGACTGCAACGGCAGCGCGGACTGCTTCGACTCGGCCTGCGCCAATGAGGCGCAATGTGCCGATATGCCCGAAGATGCCGGCATTCTGGAAGATGCCGGCATTTTGGATGATGAGGACTCGGGGACGAATCCGGGGCCGATTGAAGATGGCGACGCGGGCGGTCTGGAAGACCTGGACGACACGGACCCGACCGAGACGCTTCCCGATTCACCCTCGAACGAAGTTCGTCCCGATATGGTGACGCTGGAGGGCGGATGCTCGGCGGCGGGTTCTGCCCCTCTCTCCGAATTGGCTTTGCTTCTGGGACTTTTGGCGTCAGCTGTCCGCCGTCGGCATGAATAAGCGTTGATGTCAGCAGTATTCCTCCCTCAGTGTTCATTATAAGACACTGGGGGAGGCTTTTTTTTGCAGTGAAGGCAAATTGACCATCACCCGGCCGGAATTTTTCCGGCTTTTTTCATGGAGGTAGTATATGGACCAGAATCAAAAGCCCGAAGGCAGCGCAATTTTCAAATTCAGCAAAACAATTCCGGTTTTTATTTCAGCTGCTGCATTATCCATTGCGGGATTTGCCTGCGGCGGTTCGGACGATTCCGGGGAAGATGACGGCACTCCGGTCAATCCGGTCTCGGCCGTCACTGCCGAAACTGTTCCCGAAGGGTTTGTTTTTATTCCCGGCGGCACATTCAAGCTGACGCACAAAACACATGATTACAAAAAAGGCCGGACACTGACGCTGAATGCCTTTGCATTGGGAAAAACGCCCGTCACTGTGGCGCAGTATAAAAAATGCGTGGAGGCCGGTGTGTGTACCGTAAGAGAAAGAAACTATGGGAATTACAAATACGATCAATTAAACCATCCGATGAATTATGCGGCGTATGCCGACGCCCAGAAATACTGCACGTGGATTGGCGGGCGGCTCCCCACAGAGGAAGAGTGGGAATATGCCGCGACGCATAATGGAACACAGGCGCTGAATACAACCTATCCCTGGGGTGATGAAACGCCTGCGCATTGTGAAAAAGCGAACTATTCGGTTTTGGGTGAACGGGACAGCCCCGATACGATTCCGGTGCTTGGCTGCGAGGGAAAAACCGAAACGGATTGGGTGGAAATGTCTGAGGTGGGAACCTATTCTCCTGCCGGGGACAGTCCGCTGGGCCTCGTGGATATGATCGGAAATGTCTGGGAATGGACAGTTTCCAAATCTGAGGAAATTTCCGGTTTTTTTGTCCTGAAAGGCTGTTCCTTCGACTATGTCGTCAGCGAGAAAGTCGACTGCACCGTCGCTGACCGCATTCCCGGCGACCCGGACGAACTGCTGGACACCAATGGATTCCGCTGCGCGATGTAAAATAATGTAAAAATATAAAGAGTTTATTTCGCCGGTTGACTTCCGTTTCCCGCCCCTTCTGCACGCCGCGATTTTTTTTTCGTCGCCATTGGTGGGGGATCAGTTCACCCAGCCGGAAATTTCCTCTGGCTTTTCTTTCTTTTTGGAGGCATCGTTATGCCAGTAAATAAAATAAATGTGAGCGGGGGGGGGATGTAGCACAAATGCCTCAAAGTCCCTTTGTTCCACGTTCTTCCGTCCGCTTTCCGTTTTTATTGCCTCAGCCGCGCTGTCCGTTTTCGGCTTTGCCTGCGGCGGCTCCCATGACAAGCCCGGTTCCGACGCGGACGCGGGGCCCGAAATCGTCGACGGCAGCGTTTCGGATTCCGGCATCATTGAAAGCGACGCCGCGATTCCCGAAACTGATTCCGGCATTCACGAGGATGACGCCGGTATTCATGACGCAGGCATCCCTGAAAATGATGCCGGCGTTCCGGATGCGGGGCCCATCGACTGCGAGAGTGAAGAGCTGCACAATGGCGGAGACGGCGAGTGCGTTTCTCTGGAGATGTGTTCAGCCCATTATCACCTGAACATAGACGGTTCCGGCGACTGCACTGCCGACACCTGCGCGCCCAATTCTGTGGAAACCGCGTCGGGCGGATGCAGTGATTCCATTGTCGAATTCATTTCCATCCCCGCCGGGTCATTTGTATTGAGTCACGACACAAAAAATCATTCGTCGGGCGATACAGTGACCCTGAACGCCTTTTCGCTTGGCAAAACGCCCGTCACGGTGGCTCAGTTTCAGAAATGCGTGGCCGCCGGAAGGTGCGATGCGGAAAATTTCGACACCGTGGATGACGATGACTACTGCAATTACAATCGGGGAAATGACTGGAACAATCATCCGATGAACTGCGTCAATTTATTCGGCGCCCGGGAATTCTGCGAATGGATCGGCGGACGCCTGCCGACCGAAGAAGAATGGGAATATGCGGCAACCCATGACGGCACGACGCATTTGAACAGGCGGTATGCGTTCGGCGACACATTAAATCATTGTGTGAATGCCCAGTATTACGATGACGGATACTGCGACGGCAAAACGGCGGCGGTCAGCGCGAATGGCTATCAGGGCACCAGCGACGTCAGCGTTCACGCTCCCGCAGGCAACAGTCCGCTCGGATTGGTGGATATGACAGGGAATGTCGATGAATGGACAGAAGCGGGAACCACCAAAGGCGGCGCATGGAACACCAACGGGGATCTTTTCGGCTATCAGTTGGAAGTCACCGACTGCCGCACAGACTTTTCCCGGACGAGTGAAGTGAACAATGGATTCCGCTGCGCGAAATAAGAAAACTTTTCTGCTGTAATAAAGCTGTAACAAAAAATCCCCCTCTCCCGTATTTCAGGAAGAGGGGGATTTTTATGGTTTCATCTCCAGGCAGTGGGCTGGCCCCACTGTCAAAGCCCGAGGATCGCGAATATGACGATGACAAACACGACGAAAATAATTCTATCCTCCCTCCTCGCCTGCGGGCTTGCGTTCGGAACTGCCGGGTGTGCTCACAGCCAGAGCGGCGCCGTTCAGCCTGCCGCCGTTTCCGAAAGCGAGGAAGCCGAGAAGCCTCAGCAGAACGCAGCACACGTGACAGCGGACAATGGCGCTGAGTCAGCAGAGGCAAATGAAAATGCCAGCGACGACAGAAGCGCCCAGGAAAGGGCCAAGATGGAGAGGGCCAAGATGATGCTGATGCTGCAGAAAGTAGTGTTCGCGGATGCGCCGCCGCCGCCTCTGATTCAGGCAGCGCTCAAAGAGGACGCCGGGGAAGTGAAGAAGCTGATTGAGCAGGGCGCCGACGTGAATGCCTGGTATGAAGGCCCGACGAACGGCCTGACGGCGCTGCATGTGGCCGCGATGTCCGTTTCCGGGAATGTTGAGACTGTGGAGACGCTGATTGCCGCTGGTGCGGATCTCAATGCTGCCAATNNTGAAGGCGGGCGCGGACGTGAACGCGAAGGACCGCAGGGGCCAGACGCCGCTGATGCTGGCCGCTTGCCAAGGGGAAGTTTCGATTGTGAAGGCGCTCATCGAGGCCAAGGCCGACGTGAACGCAAAGGATCTCTGGTCGCAGACGGCGCTGCATGTGGCCGCGATGTCCGTTTCCGGGAATGTTGAGACTGTGGAGACGCTGATTGCCGCTGGTGCGGATCTCAATGCTGCCAATAAAAAAGGCATAACCGCGCTGATGTTGGCCGTCGCCAGTCAAAACGAAGACATCGCGCGGATGCTTGTGAAGGCGGGCGCGGACGTGAACGCGCAGGACAACGACGAGAAGACGGCGCTCGATTTTGCGAGGACGGATGAAGTCAAAGCTGTGCTGACGAAGGCGGGGGCGAAGGCAGGGAAGTGAGAGCAGGCTCTCTCTGTCATCGCATGCGGTGTTGACAGATTCCCCAAAGGGGAAGCCAGGGGGGGGGGTAACCTAAATTCCACGTCAACACACAAACTCATTTTTCTATTCAGCGAGTAATAATTTGACATGATTATCAATACAGGCGCGCGGACGGACACTGTTCAGTATTATACCAAATGGCTGCTCAGGCGCTTTAAGGAGGGATATGTTCTGTCGCGAAACCCGCTTTTTCCCAATAAAGTGACGCGCCTGGAGCTGACGCCGGACAAAGTGGATTGTGTCGTATTCTGTTCAAAGAATTACCGGCCGATTCTGCCGGACCTGCACCTCATTACGGACCGATTTCACACATTCTTTTTCTATACAATTACGGCGTATGGAAAAGATATTGAGCCGGGCGTTCCCAGTATTGATGAAAGCATTGAAACGCTTCTGGAACTGGAGAAGCAGGTCGGCGCCGGGCGCATTTGCTGGCGCTATGACCCGGTGCTTCTGACCAGTCATAAATACACCATAGATTTTCATTTGAAAACATTTGACGCCATGGCCGCCCGGCTGACAGGCCACGCGAGCCGCTGTGTTTTCAGCTTTGTGGAGGTTTATAAAAAATTAGAATTGAATATGCCGGAGCTCAAAGTGATGACCACCGCGGAGATGAATGAAATCGCCCGCGGGCTTGGCGCCATCGGACAGAAATACGGGCTCCATCTCCAGACGTGCGGCACCAATGGCGATTATCGGAAATACGGCATTCATCCGTCCGGCTGCATGACGCTGGAAATGCTGGGGCAGGCCAATCATATCGCGTTTCGCCGTCTCAGACACCGGGGCAGCCGCGCGGGATGTCACTGCATCGAAAGCCGGGACATTGGCGCCTATGACACCTGCATCAATGGCTGCAAATACTGTTATGCCAATAAAAATCCGCAGGCCGCCGCGGCAAATTACCGGCTGCATGACCCGAATTCACCGCTTCTTCTGGGACATATCGAGGAGACGGACTGCATTCAGCAGGGCGCGCAGCAGAGTTTTCTGGTAAAATCGGAAGATAATCCACCGCCCGCACAAAAAGGACAGCTGACGCTGGAATTCTGATAAAAAACGCAGCAATAATGACTGAAATCAAACAAAAATAACGACAAATTGTTATTTTCCTGACGTTCTGAACAAGTAATCCCGCTTGACGCTCAGGCCGATTATTTATAAATAACCGGCCCGTCAGCACCGAAAGGACGAGGTATCACATCCTGGGGTGAAACCCCTGGCAGACGGAGGAAGCCAAGATTGGTTTTCAATGCCTCGGCATTACAAAACCAATCTTGCCTCTCCCTTTTTTGGGAGAGGTGGCACTTTAGGGCCGGAGAGGGGTTTATGGGGGCGGCGACGGAGAGGGCAAAACAAATCAGCCCTCTCCCAATACATTTATTACTCCGCTAACATCCTCAGCATGAATCGATTCGTTGATTTTACCTATGAAAAACAGAAAAAATCACTCAGATGATATTAGCGAAGTAATATATTTTTTAGTTCATCAGTCGGCTTTCGCCCCAGGTGTACTGAGGATAGGCCTTCTTAAGGTCGTTGTAAGACCCACTTACGCCGCCCTCGCCGCAGGCGGCGCTGAACAGGCAGATGATCGCCGCAGTTCCGACAGAAACGATACGAGCCGCAAACAATTTCAAGCCATCGACAGGACTGAGTTCGCGAAACATGGCGCTTCCCTTCTTCCACATTTTTTGGATGAAGACTCATTCGTTGAATTGGCCGGCCGCAGATCTGGAATTCAGGTCGGAGAGGTGGGACACAAGTTCTCCCACGTCTTTATTCAGGTCAGATCCGTTCCAAAACGCCGGTGCCGGGAGGGAATCCGCCGATCATATCTGTCAGTCGCGGCTTTTGCCGCCCGTTTTCTTTTTGGCAGAACAATCTTTTCTATAAGGGGGCAAAAACAGGGGCTTATTAAACGGAAAACCGTTTAATAAGGAAAAAATAATTTTTGAAATCTATGTTTTGAACAAAAAAATCGTCATCGTTGTAAAAATTTCACAGCGATGACGATTGGTGTTTGTGTAGGGAATGGTGTCCCACAATAAAAAGTTGTTACAGTTTTTTGAGGCAATATCTGTCCTTACAGGACGGAAGCCCTGTTATAATCAGTGACATCGCTGCCAAGCTTTGAATACAGCTCGGGAACATTCATTGTCTTGTTTTTTACTGCAAGGAGCTCGTCGTCGGTACAGCCTATGAACTCCACAAAATCGACCTTTCCGTTGGGCGTGGAAATGGACTTCACGTCCGTGTCGGCTATGAGGATAAAGCCTGTCAGGGCGCTCTTCTGATGAAGGTCGATGCCTGTGGTCTGACCTGTGTAGATGTACTCATCTGCACGGAAGAGCTCGCCGTTTGAGAAGGTTATCCTTGCGACTTTCTGTAATATTCCGCATACGCAGCGGAGCTCGCCTTCTTCGTCCTCGGGAGCGATACAGGAGCGTTTCAGCTTGAATGTGAACTCCATGCCATAGCCGCTTATTTCGGGATCATCGGTCTCCTTTTCAAATATTTCGCTGAGCCCGTAAGTGACGAAGTGGTAGTATTCGGCGGTTTCGTAAATGCTTATTCCCCTAAGGGGATCGTCTCCGCCGAGTTCCCACGTCACAAGAACGCCGTAGTGCTTAGGGTTTTTCTGGTCGGGATAGAGCTCCTCAAAGGCGGCGGTTATTGCGTCCCAGCCCGAACATTCGGGCTTTTCAAGCTCTATCAACTCTTCTGTTTCTTCCTGCGGTTTTTCAGCTTTTTTGCTGAATTTATCAAAGAATTTATCAAACAGTCCCATAATATGCTCCTTCCTGATTTATTCCTACTTCGCACACCGAAACCCGTAGTTGGGCTTGAGGGCCAAGTGATTATCGTAGCTGTAATTGGTGACGGACAGGTCGATCTCAGAGCCGTACCAGGAAGCGCCCTTCAGGACGTAGTGGTCCCTGATAGACAACGAAGAATTTGTCCCATACAACGAGCTTGTCCACTCCAAGACATTTCCACTCATATCTACAAGACCCAGAGGGCTGTCTCCGGCCGGCGAATGCAGCGAAACGTCACTCGTACCCCATCTTCTCGACCCCGGCGCCGCAGCCGCAGCATAGCCAAGACAAAACTTCCATTCGTCATTATACTGAGCAGTCACGCAGTGCGTCGGGGCATCATTTCCCCAGGGATACGTCGTGTCCAGATGTGTCGTCCCATTATGCGTCGAGGCATACTCCCATTCTTCCTCTGTGGGCAGGCGGCCGCCAATCCATGCGCAGTATTGTTTCGCACCAAACCAGTCGATGCAATTCATCGGATGATTTTTCCAGGACAAGGGCACACGATCATCCTCATCCTCATCCTCATCCTCGTAATCGCGATTGTAATTACAGAAACTGCTGGGCGACCCAGCATAATAATGATCCGACGTGCAGGCCCCGGCGGCCACACACCTCTCAAATTCAGCCACCGTCACAGGCGTTTTCTTCAGCGCAAATGCTTCCAATGTTATGGTATCGCCCGATGAATGGATTCCGCTGCCCGTATTGTGGCTCAATGTAAATGACCCGGCGGGAATACGGATAAACTCCAGGGTTTCATCCCCGGAACCTGCGTCATTTTCTATAATACTGGCATCATTGTCATCAATAATTCCCGAATCAATCTCCGGCGGATCGTCATCCTCCGGCGGATCGTCACATCCCAAAAACATCAAAGAGCCAATCAAAACAGGCAAAATGCCTAAACAAATTTTGCCTCTCAATACCTCTGCTTCTGATGCATTTCTCAGCATGGCATGAACCCCTTGATGAAAAATCTGCATTTCCGGCAAAAAAGTCCGCCGCCAGACCAATTCTGACGGCGGGGTATTACATATTACATCAACTCAATGATGGGATGTTACTGCGCATTTCTCACGCATCGCACCGAATATGCGTAGCTCTGGTAGTCGTTTATTACGTGGGCATAGCCTTCTCCCAGTGCCAGAAGATAGGCGGAGTCCGCTTCTTCCTCTTCATAGACGGTATCCGACCAGAAGTAGGCATCGATGCCGAAAATATCGTAGTTGCCCTCATACCATTGCCCGGCGGGGAGGGCTCCAAAGGCACTGCTGTTCGTGGCCTTGTCGCTGTGCTCACTTGTCCACACCGCATCTTTGGCAATAAGCGCCGCAAAGGCCGGATTGGGCTTTACTTTATTGTTATTTGTGCCGACGGCCTTCAAAAGGTCTTCAAATTCCGCTTTACTCGGCAAATGCCAGCCCGCAGGGCAGACATTCCTGGCCTCGGCCCACTTATATAAACAGCCGTATTTTTTCACAAAATCGGCATCTTTTTTCGTATCGGCGTAACAGGTCACGGGCTTACCGCTTTTATCCGACGAAGCCGCCAGATTGGCAGCCATCCATGTTTTGCCGCCGATGACGACGGTTTTGTACTCAGGTGCTTTCGGCTCAGGCGCAGGTGCTTCAGTTGGTTTCGCCTCCGCCGGTTTGACCGCCGCCGCTGCGGGCTCTGCAGTTTTGGTGTCTTCCATTTCCGGCCCGGCAGTTTTTGACTCCGCCGCCTTGGGCGCCGCCGGTTTTGCTTCATCTGCTTTCTGCGCCGATTGATTTTGATTACTGTTGCAGGCTGCAAACATAAAGAGCGCGAACCAGACAGAAATTTTTACCAGCCTCTTCATTATATCCTCCACGGATTTCATTTTACTCAAATTGCCGATTGCCGGGACGGCCAGTCAGGTAAGGGCAGGTAATGCTGAAGAAGAAGACCAGGTATTTGGCAAAATTTATAGTTTACCAAACGCTTGGCCGAATACAGCGGCCCCATTCGTCACAATGACCTGGGCTGCTGTCACAAATCCCTTGCGCGCAGACCGCTGTTATATTCAGCGAACCTTGAAGAAAAAAAGCCCGCCGCCAGACCAATTCTGACGGCGGGAGTATTACATATTACATCAACTCGAAGTTATTCGCCGTGTATTCACTTCCTCGGCGGCTCTTCGACAATCACCGGCTCCGTCCAGACGCCCGTTTCGAGGTATTCATGGATGGAGCGGGCGGCAGCGCGTCCGGCGCCCATGGCCTTAATGACGGTGGCCGCACCCAGCACAATGTCACCGCCGGCCCACACGCCCTTCATGGTCGTCTTGCCTGTGGCCTCCTCGGCCAGAATGTTGCCGCGCTTCTTGGTGCGGATGGCGGGGGTGGTGCGGGGAACCAGGGGATTGGGGCCGTTGCCGATGGCCACGACCACGGTATCCACGGGGACTTCCACGATTTCGCCCGTGGGCACGGGGCTGCGGCGGCCGCTCTGATCCGGCTCGCCCAGTTCCATCTTCTCCAGTTTGGCCTTCGTCACGCGGCCCGTCTCGTCCCCCTCGTAGCCCACCGGGTTGTGGAGCAGCATGAACTCGATGCCCTCCTCCTCGGCGTGATGGACTTCCTCGGCCCGGGCCGGCATCTCGGAGCGCGCGCGGCGATAGACGAGATAGACGTGCTCGGCGCCCAGGCGCTTGGCCGTGCGGGCCGCGTCCATGGCCACGTTGCCGCCGCCCACCACCGCCACGCTCTTGCTCTTGGCGACGGGGGTGTCCGCCTCGGGGAAGGTGTAGGCCTTCATCAGGTTGACGCGGGTCAGATACTCGTTGGCCGAATAGACGCCGTTCAGATTCTCGCCCGGCAGGTTCATGAAGTTGGGCAGGCCCGCGCCCGTGGCCACGAAGAGCGCGTCGTGCGTTTCCAGGAGCTCCTCGACGGTAATCGTCTGGCCGATGACGACGCTGGTGTGGATGCGGACGCCGGCCTTCTCAAGCTGCTCCACCTCGGCGCTGACGATGGCTTTGGGCAGCCGGAACTCGGGAATGCCGTAGATGAGAACGCCGCCCGCCTTGTGCAGCGCTTCATAGACATCGACCTCGTGCCCCATGCGGGCCAGGTCAGCGGCGGCGGTGAGTCCCGCGGGCCCGGCGCCCACGATGGCGACCTTCTTTCCCGTCTTCTTTTCGGGAACGATGGGGGCGGCCTTGCCGTTGTTGCGCTCCCAGTCGGCGAGGAAGCGCTCCACGCGGCCGATGGCCACGCTCTGGCCCTTCTTGCCCAGGGTGCAGAATTTCTCGCACTGGTTTTCCTGGGGGCAGACGCGGCCCGTGACGGCGGGAAGCGCGTTGTCGCCCTTGATGATGCGGATGGCGGCCTCGAAGTCGCCCTCTGCCACCTTGGCCATGAAGTCGGGGATGTGAACCATCACGGGGCAGCCCTGGCGGCAGGGCTGTGCCTTGCAGTTGAGGCAGCGCAGCGCCTCCATGCGGGCGGCCATGGCGGAGAGGCCGTGGTTCACCTCGTCAAAGTTGGTGGCGCGGACCTTGGGATCCTGCTCGGGCATGACCTGGCGGGGAATGGCCATGCGCTCTTTGGGCGTCAGCGCAGGTGCGCCGTGTTCGGGAAGTTCAATGTGGGGTGTGTCAGTCATTGGAGGGACTCCGGAAATGAATGTTGAGAAAAGGGGAAAGGCGGCGCGTCAGCTCTGCTGATTTGCCTTCGCGGCGTCGGCCAGCCGGAGCATCCGGCAGGTCTTCGGGTCTCGCTCATGGGCCTCGACGAACCCGGCGTAGCTCGCCTTTTCGTCGTCCATGTAGAAGCGCTGGCGCCGCATGAGGCCCTCGTAATCCACCTCGTGGCCGTCGAACTCCGGGCCCTCGACGCAGACGAAGCGCGTCTTGCCGCCCACGGTCACGCGGCAGCCGCCGCACATGCCCGTGCCGTCGATCATCACGGCGTTGAGGCTGACGTAGGTCTTAATCCCCAGCTCGCGGGTCACGTTGGAGACAGCGCGCATCATCACCATGGGGCCAATGGCGACGACCAGATCGACCTTGCCCTCGGCGGCAACGGTCTTCACCGCATCGGTGACAAAGCCCTTCGTCCCGTAGCTGCCGTCGTCGGTCATGATCACCACGCGGTCGCTGGCGCGCCGCATCTCGTCTTCCATGATGAGCAGGCCCTTGTTGCGGGCGCCCAGAATGGAGATGACCTCGTTGCCCGCGGCCTTCATGCCCTGCGCGATGGGGTGAATCGGGGCGATGCCGATGCCGCCGCCGACCACGACCACGCGGCCGAACTTCTCGATGTGCGTGGGATTTCCAAGGGGACCGACGAGGTCGGCGACCTTCATGCCGGGAAGAAGCGCGCGGGCCATCTCGGCAGTGGTGCGGCCGACTTCCTGGACGACGAGGGTGACTGTGCCCTTGTCGGCATCGGCGTCGGCGATGGTGAGCGGGATGCGCTCGCCGCCCTCGCCCAGACGGACGATGACGAACTGGCCGGGCTTGCGGTGGCGGGCAATCTCGGGGGCCGTGAAAACATACTGATGGACTTTGGGGGCGAGCTCTTTCTTTTCGAGCAGGACACCGGTGGGATGGGCGTCGGTCATGGCGTTCGTGTGCTCCTTCGGATTTGGTTGGCTGGTTGTGACTTGCGGAAACAAAACGGCACGCACCTTCAGAAGGCGCGTGCCAGGGCACTGCAAAGGGCGCGGGACGCTAGCAGTGCCCCTTTGCGCTTTCAAAGGGGAAAGCCCGTCCACATTCCCGCTGTCAGCGCCTTTTCTTCGGAGTGTGCCGACGCTAGAGGGGCCGCTTTTTTTTGCCCCCGGCATTCCCCGGAATCCCCCTCCACTGGTGAAGCAGATGAAAAACATTCTTTCGGCCTGCGCTGCCTCGTTCCTTCTTTTTGGATGCGCCACCACCTCGACCACCGGCCCCGGCCAGAGCGGCAGCGGCGACTCTCCTCAGCAGCAGGACGCCCAAAGCACGCCGCCGAAATCCGAGACGAAGCCTGAGACGGCCGTCCAGGTCAAAAAGGGCGGGGAAGAGAGTACTGACATCGGGCGGCAGCACGAGGTGGCTTCCGAGCTTCGGCGCATCGAGGCCCGCGTCCGAAGGGGCGAGAGCGGGGCGATGCGCCAGGAATACACGGAGCGGATTGCGAAGCGGCCCGACGACCTGTTCGCCAAATTCTATCTGGCCTGGATTGACGCGCCCTCCGAGGACGCCGGGACTCAAATCAATTCGCTGGCGAAGCTGAACCCCGAGGAGCCGTGGCTGAGGACGGCGCTGGCCCGCATCTACATGACCTGGAAGGGGTTTCTGTCGCTGGCGCAGTCGGAGGCGGACCAGGTGCTGGCGCGCCATCCGGATTTCATTCCTGCGCTGGCTGTCCGCGCCGAGCTTCTCCGACGTTCTGGCAAGACCGACGAAGCCATCGCCCTCTTTCGGGAGATTCTGACCAAAGACCCGGAGTGCTTTGAGGCGCAGCTGTGGCTGGCTTCGGCGCTTGAGGATGCCGGCGATCTGGCGGGCGCGCAGGAAGCTCTGGGCGCGGCCGTGGCCATCGACGGTTCGGATGTCTCGCTCCTGGGCAAACTGGCGGCGATTCTGATTGCCTCGGGCGACAAGGAGGCAGTGCTGCCGATTTATGAGAAGCTGACTCAGGCCTGGCCCGAGGATGCGTCCATGAGGAAGAAGCTGGGCGACCTGCGGCTGGAGCTGGGCGACAAGGAGGGCGCGGCGGCCGACCTGGAAGAGGTTCTGCGGATGACGGGCGCGCCTTCTCTGGAAATCGCCAAGACCCTGACGGGCATCTACGCCGAGCTGGAGAAGACTCAGGACGAGCAGCGGGCACTGGAATCTCTGGTGCGCTTCGATGAGGGCGCGACGGCGGCCAACTTCATGCGTCTCTGGGAGCTGCGCAAAGCGGACGGGGACCCGGAAGGCGCCGAAAACGCTCTCAGGCAGGCCATCGCCGCGTCTCCCGATGATTTGAAGCTCAAGGTGCTTCTGGCGGAGAGCCTGCGCGAGAGGGATGCCCTCGTGGAGGCCATCACCGCACACAGAGAGGCTGTCCGGCTGGGCGCGTCCGGGCTGAAAAACCATCTGCGCGACCTCGAAAAGCGGGCTGGCCTGCCCCCGACGCCTCCCAGCGGCAATGTGAACCGCGTTTACAACGTGGTTCAGCTGCGCCTGAAAAACGCCCTCACGGAGCGCCAGAAAACTCAGCCCTGGCTGGGCGGCACCATCGGCGCGCGCATCACCATCGGGCAGAACGGCAGGGTCTCCGCGGTGGAGCTCACCAGAAATTCCCTTCAGGACCAGGCGCTGACGGCGCTCGTCTATTTCAGCCTGCTGGACGCGGAGCTTCCCGGGGAGCGCCCCCGCAACGTCTCCTTTGAGTTTGTTCTGCTCCCCAAAGACAAAGCCGAGCGCTGACAGATTCCGCGGCCCGCTGACTGAAGGACAGGCGCCCTTGCGCGGCCCACGCCGCCGCACTAGTGGCGCCGCCTTTTTTCCGGGGCGGATTTTCCCGTCCCGGCCACATCCAACAGACAGAACAGAGAGGAACAAGACACCATGGCCAAACTTTCCATCGAAGATCTCAGCCTGAGCGGCAAGCGCGTCTTCATCCGCGTCGATTTCAACGTCCCCCAGGACAAAGTGACGGGCGAAATCACCAACACCAAGCGCATCGAGGCCGCGCTGCCCACGATTCAGTACGCCCTCGACCACGGCGCCTCCGTCATTCTGGCCAGCCACCTGGGCCGCCCCGACGGCAAGGTGAACCCCAAGTTCAGCCTCGCCCCCGTGGCCAAGAAGCTCGAAGAGCTCATCAAGCGGCCCGTGAAGTTCCTCCCCGACTGCGTGGGGCCTGAGGTCGAGGCCGCCTGCGCCGCTGCCAAGCCGGGCGACATCATTCTCCTCGAAAACCTGCGCTTCCACATCGAGGAAGAGGGCAAGGCCAAGGTGAAGAACGCCGACGGCACCGAGACGAAGATCAAGGCCGACAAGGAGGCCGTGAAGGCTTTCCGCGCCTCGCTGACCAAGCTCGCCGACGTGTACGTGAACGACGCCTTTGGCACCGCTCACCGCGATCACTCCTCGATGACGGGCGTAGAGCTGCCTCAGCGCGCTGCGGGCTTTTTGATGAACAAGGAGCTCAAGGCGTTCGACAGCGTCCTCAACAATCCGCCGCGCCCGTTCCTCGCGATTCTGGGCGGCGCCAAGGTCGCCGACAAAATCCAGCTGATTAACAACCTGCTCGACAAGGCCGACGAAATCATCATCGGCGGCGGCATGGCCTTCACCTTTAAGAAGGTGCTCGACGGCATCGAGATCGGCAGCTCGCTCTACGACGAGGAGGGCGCGAAAATCGTCCCCGAGCTCATCGAGAAGGCGAAGAAGAACGGCAAGAAGATCATTCTGCCCGTCGATTACGTGGCCGCCGACAAGTTCGCCGCTGATGCCGCGTCCAAGATCGTGACCGACGCCGAAGGCATTCCCGCTGGCTGGATGGGCCTCGATGTGGGCCCTGCGTCCACCAAGCTCTTCTGCGACGCCATCAAGGGCGCGAAGACCATCGTCTGGAACGGCCCTGCCGGCGTGTTCGAGTTCGAGGCCTTTGAGAAGGCCACGAAGGCCATGGCGGACGCCATCGTCGAGGCCACGCAGAAGGGCGCCATCACCGTCATCGGCGGCGGCGACACGGCCACGGCGGCCAAGAAGTACGGCGCTGACAAGAAAGTCACACACACCTCCACCGGCGGCGGCGCCTCGCTGGAACTGCTCGAAGGCAAGGAGCTGCCGGGCATTCTCGCTCTCTCAGATGCCTGATTGACAGACACCACACGAGAGCTTCACCAAAGCGGCGCATGGGACGTGTTCCTGTGCGCCGTTTTTCGTTTCCTGCCCTGAAGCGGCGCCCCCCTGCGCCCGAAATTCCCCGTTTTGACAGAAATGTCAGCTGTCTGAGGGCATCGGCCCGGCGTGCCGGGGCGGCGTTTTCCAAGGTCTTTCAGAGTGTATCAGAGCGTAATCGACCCGCGGCACACCATTTGCCGTCGCGCGCCGCCCGCCGCGACACACGGCGCACTCTCATCCTTCAGCTTACAGCTCTCGATACGGAGCTCTTTCCCCAGGAGCAGAATATGGAAACGAAGCGTACCCTTTCAGCCCTTTTGACCCTCTCCCTCGCAGCCTTTGCCCCCGCGTGCGGCGGCGGTGATGACGGTGAAGATTTTCCCGAAGCGCAGCACGTGACCGTCAAATCAGCCCTTCCCCGGAAGGCTGCGGGCGCGGCCGACAGCGCCGAAGTCAAATCCGTCACTCGCGCTCAGCGTGAATTCAACGCGGCCCTCTTCAATCAGCTCTCCGATACATTTGCCGGAAAGAACGCCGCTATCTCCGCCCTCAGCATCCACGAGGCGCTGGGCATGACCTGGGCGGGCGCCAAGGGAGAAACCGCTTCTCAGATGGCCGCTGTCCTCCGGTTTGGCGCGGACACCCACGCGGGGCTGAACTCTCTGGGGCAGGCGCTGGACAGCCGCAGGGACGTGACGATCAACATCGCCAACTCCTTCTGGTCGCGCCCCGACAAGGTCTGGATGGACGGCTACCTGGACACGCTGGCCGAGTACTACGGCGCGGGCGTGGAGACGCTGGACTTCGCCGGTGCGCCTGAGGATTCCCGCAAGTTCATCAACAAGTGGGTGGAAAAGAAGACCAGCGACCGCATCAAAGACCTGCTTCCCCCTGGCTCGATCACGTCAGACACCGCCGCCGTCCTGACCAACGCGGTCTATTTCAAGGCACCCTGGGCGAAGGCCTTCGAGACGTCAGACACCCACGACGCAGCATTCCACCTCGCAGGCGGGTCCACCATCACCGTTCCCTTCGTGTCCGACAACGCGGCCGATGTGCTCTACGCCGAGGGCGAGGGCTGGCAGGCAGTTCAGAAGGATTTCAAGGGCGGCGATCTGGCGATGCTGTTCATCCTTCCTGCCGAGGGAGCCGACTTCGGCGCCTTCTCCCGTTCCGTGGATGCGGACAAGTTTGACGGCATCGTCGCCAGCCTCGACTACAACCAGGTTGCGCTGCAGCTTCCCAAGTTCAAATTCACCTCCTCGGCCACTCTGAAGTCGCCTCTCTCGGCCATGGGCATGACCGTCCCCTTCGAGACGAGCGCAGACTTCACCGGCATGACGGAAGGAAGCTCGCTCGCCATCGGCGAAATCTTCCACAAGACCTTCGTGGCCCTGGACGAGAAGGAAGTTGAAGCCGCCGCCGCCACCAGCGTGATCGTGGAAGACAAGGCGTCCGCCCCCGCCGAAATCAGCTTTATCGCCGAGCGGCCCTTCCTCTTCGCGATCCGCGACCTTTCCACCGGCGCCGTCCTCTTCTACGGACAGGTGATGAACCCCTCAGAGGATTGACAATCTTCAACCGCCGCACGGGGCGGGGCGCTCAGCGTCCCGCCTCCTTTTTTGCCAACACGCAGCTCTCAGCACGGAGTCACTCATGAAAACGACACGCACACTTTCAGCCCTTTTGGCCCTCTCACTTGCAGCCTTCCTTCCCGCCTGCGGCGGCAGCGATGGCAGCGACAGCGCTGTTCAGGATGGAGACGAGTCCGCCGATGCCGGTCTGATTGAGTCGGATGCAGGCCAGCTTGACCCCGAGCTGGAGAAAGCCTCGGGCCACCTGACGGTGAGGTCGAATAAGCAGCGGGCTGCTGCTCCTGCCGACGACAATGCTCTGGCGACGGATTTTGCCCGAGGTCAGCGGGAACTGAACGCGGCGATCTTCGCTCAGATGGCGGAGCAGTTTGCCGGGAAGAACGCGATGATTTCCTCGCTCAGCATTCAGCAGGCGCTGGGAATGGCCTGGGCGGGTGCCAAGGGGGAGACTGCCTCACAGATGGCCACTGTTCTGCATTTCGGTGAGAACGCCCACGCCGCCCAGAACGCGCTCTCTCTTCTCCTCAAGTCGCGGGAAATGCCGGCGTTCAGCAACGATTACGAGACCTTCGATGCCGTGGAGCTCTCCATCGCCAACGCGCTATGGACGCAGAGAGACGTCAACTGGAAGAGCGGCTTCCTCGACACGCTGGCCGAGTATTACGGCGCGGGCGTGGAGACGATGGACTTCCGGAATGCCCCCGAACCTGCCCGCAACTACATCAATGCCTGGGTGGCCAAAGAGACGCGGGACCGCATTCAGGATTTGATTCCCGAGGGCAGCATTACCCCCTCTACCGTCTCCGTTCTGACCAACGCGGTCTATTTCAAGTCGCCCTGGGAGCTCGAGTTCAGGGCTGAGAACACCAAGGACGCAGACTTCACGAAAGTGGACGGTGCGTCCGTGTCCGTGCCTTTCGTCCAGGGGGCAGACAAGTTCGCCTCTTTCGCCGAGGGCGAGGGCTGGCAGGCGGCTCAGAAGACGTTCCGTGGCGGCTCGCTGGCCATGGTCTTCATTCTGCCTGCGGCCGGCACCGCCATCGACGCATTCGCCTCGTCCCTCGACGCGGATAAATTCGACGGCATCATCGATGCGCTCTCCCGCCAGGAGGTCGTCTTCAAGCTGCCCAAGTTTGAATTTACCACCGGCATGATCGTCAATGACCCGCTCTCCAGCCTGGGCATGACAGCGGCCTTCAAATCCGACCAGGCCGATTTTTCCGGCATGACCGAGGACTTTAGGCTCTGGATTGATCAGGTCATCCACAAGACCTTCATCGCGCTGGATGAGAAGGGCGTGGAAGCAGCCGCGGCCACTGCCGTCATCATGGCCGGCAATTCCATGGAGGAGCCGCCCGCACCCAAGGAATTCACCGCTGACAGGCCCTTCATCTTCGCCGTCCGCGATGTGGAGTCGGGCGCGATTCTCTTCTACGGGCAGGTGATGGATCCCTCGAAGAAGTAATTCGTTTTCTCTCAAATACAGACACGAGGGCTTGCCGCTTTTCCCTGTGTCTGTTTCACCGACTGAGCCGCCGTGAGGATTCCTCCGGCGGCTCTTTGCTGTATTATGAAATGGCGTTTTGTTTTCCGCGCATGCCCCGGATGAAGTCTCCCGAAGTTTCCGTTTCAGCCGCCTGATCAGACAAAGACAACAGAGGTTGCCTATGACCATGAAGCTCTTCCGAATCTGCTCGACCGTCCTCGCCGCCAATCTGGCGGTTTTTCTTTCCCTTTCAGCCTGCGCCCAGGGCCAGGCAGCCGCACCTCAGCACAGCGATCAGGCCGCGAAAAAGGCTCCCGCGCCGGCCTCCGCGACCTTCGCCAAATCGGACAAGGCGCGAAACCCGGCGGACGCCTCGCCCGAGGCGCTTCAGGCCTTTGCCGCGAAGAGTGCCGAGGTGAATCTCGCGATTTTCAAGGCGCTTCCCGACGCTTTCCGGGGGGGGCCTGACGAGATGAAGGGCAAAAACGCCGTTGTTTCCGTGTTCAGTATTCAGCAGGCGCTGGGCATGACCTGGGCGGGGGCCAAGGGGCTGACGGCCGAGGAGATGGCCCGGGCCCTGGGCTTCGGGCCGGACGCGCACCAGATGCTGAACACGCTGTCGCTGAAGCTGCTCGACAAGCGCTTGGAGTCTCAGGAGGACAACTGGCGCGGCAAGACGGACGCGGTGGAAATCGCCGTCGAGAATGAACTCTGGGGCCGCACGGGCAAGAAGTGGCAGACGCCGTTTCTGGAGACGCTGTCCGCCTGGTATGGCGCGGGTGTGGGCGAGCTCGATTTCGCTCAGGATCCCGAGGGCGCGCGCCAGTTCATCAATGGCCGCGTGGCCGAGACGACCAAAAAACGCATTCAGGATTTGATTCCCAGGGGTAGCATCGACGTCAACACGGCCCTGGTTTTGACGAATGCGATTTATTTCAAGGCGCCGTGGATGAGCGCCTTTAATGAGCGCCGGACGCAGGATCGGGAATTTACTCTCGCCAATGGGAAGAAAATTCAGACGCCGTTTGTGAAAAGTCAGGAAAAACTCCCCTACGCAGAGGGCAAGGGCTGGCAGGCCGTGGAAAAGCCATTTTCGGGCGGCGGGCTGTCCATGGTCTTCATTCTGCCCGAAGCCGGTAAGCTGAATAAATTCGTCTCATCGCTTTCCGGCAAACAGCTGATGGAAATCACCGGCGAGCTGGCGAAGCACCGCGCAACGGTGAATCTCGAACTCCCCAAATTCAAATTCACCACGCCCAGTATTCCCATGAAACAGCTGTTCCGCTCGCTGGGCATGTGGACGGCCTTCGCGAGTACGGCCGATTTTTCGGGCATGGACGGCACGAAGCTCCTCAAAATCGACAATATCTTCCACAAGGCATTCATCGCGCTGGATGAAAAGGGCGTGGAAGCTGCCGCCGCCACCGCTGTCGTCATGGCCACCAAGGGCCTTGCCCACGGCCCCCCGCCGAAGATCTTTGATTTTATCGCCGACAGGCCGTTTCTCTTTATGATTCGCGACGTGGAAACGGGGGCGATTCTCTTCTTCGGCCGGGTGATGAATCCGAAGGAATAAAAACCGCCTCCCCAATTCCCTCTCCGAATATACGTTGGAGAGGGAATTTATTTTTCAGCGCTTTTCTTTCACCCAAGCCGGAATTTCCCTGCTCTTTTCGTGGAGATGATGAAATAAAAATGCAGCGCATTTTCGTTTTGGTGAGTCTATCTGCATTGGTGCTCATCGGCTGCGGCGGCGGCCGTCATGACGATGCGCCAGCCTATATTGTGGGTCAGAATTGCCCGGAAGAGATCACTTATGACGGCATTTGTGACGGCAATAAGGTTGTGTTTTGTGATAATCATGGGGTCGTCCGGGAAGAGAACTGTGAAATCCAATGCATGGTTAAACAGTCGTACACCATACCTTTTGCTGAATGCTATTACGAATGCGGCGATATAGATTTTCGCGGGGAATGCGCGGGAGACGGATATAACTATTGCCATGAAACGGAAGGCCTCATTCACATCACATGCGATGGCGGTAAAAGCTGCGGTCTGAAAGGCGGTGTGTATGCCTGCCTGTAATCGGACGCCGTGATGTGATTTCGGATGCGCGTCACTTGAAAAATCACTTAAAGACTCCTCCAGGTGGTCATACCGAATTAGTAAATCATCAAGAAACATCTTAACTTTTTCATTTTTACCCTGTATCTGCCGCCGTTTTTGCGTATTTCAGTCGTGCTGTCAGCAGCAGAAACCGCTGTTTGTTGCAGTCATAACCGTTGTCATCCAACCCAACAGCCGGAAGTTTCTCCGGTTTTTTTTTGCGAGGTCAGAACAATGACAAAGTCAGATGTGTTGGCAGAAAAAAAGGGTATATATAGCATAGATACTTCCAGGTCGATTCATTCCAGATTCTTCAAGTCAATTTCGATTTTAATGTCAGTATTTGCATTTGCGGCTGCGGGGGCGGCCTGCGGCGGGTCGGAAGATAAGCCCGCTGATATGTCGGAGAGCGATGCGTCCGTCTCTGTCACGGATGCCTCGATTCCCGCCTCGTGCAGGGCGGACGGCACATCCGGCACGCTCACCGACGCGCGCGACAACAATCGGACATATAAAACCACTGTGATTAACTGCCGGGAATGGATGGCCGAAAACTACCGGCGCGCCGTCGGAACATATTATCATGTCGATGGTTCTGCAGTGAATGACGCCGCTTATGGCCTGCTCTATGACTGGAATACGGCGGCCGCTCAGGATTTCTGCCCCTCCGGCTGGCATCTGCCGACAGCGGATGAGCTGGAAGGACTTGCCGATTATGTCAATCAAAAGAAAACCAGCGCGACGGCATTTCTGGCCATGATTGCCAGGTCTCCCGCATGGATCGAGCATCCGAATGAAGGCGGCGATGACTTTGGATTCGCAGCACTTCCCGCCGGCTACTGCATGGAAGACGGCACCTGCGGCAATATCGGCCACACATGCAGCTTCTGGTCAGCGACCGCGACAGAAAATGTAAATGTGAATGATGCGTATCTCCTGGCAATCAATGGATTCCGAATGAACGAGAACATCCAGTCAATGGGCTACAGCGTGCGCTGCATCCGGGACAACTGAGCATGCAATTCAGCTGTTTCAGCTGTTTGATAAACAAAAGCCCCTCTCCTGATTAAGGAAGAGGGGCTCGGGGGACACTCTGGGGGATAACTCAAGAGGAGCGGCGATGCGGATTTACAGGCAGTCGTATTCCTCAAAATCTTCATCCCACCCGCATCGGCTGTCATAGAGGCTGCAATTCATCTCCAGAACCTGGCCGCCCAGACACACTTTCAGGGTATTGCCGTCACAGGCGCCTTCCTCGGGAACGCCTTTGCACTCGGGCATCAGGCAGGTGTCCTCCTCAAAGTCCTTGTCGTAGCCGCATTCAAAGCCGAACT
>DBXV01000005.1:190004-190152 GCA_002309695.1 Myxococcales bacterium UBA1203
GCGCAGTCCACCTCAAAGGTGAGTCCGTCATCGCAGAACTTAAGGACATTGCCCACACAGGTGCCATCCTCGGAGATGCTGCCGCACGAGGGCGGGATGCATGTGTCCTCCTCGAAGTCCTCGTCGTAGCCGCATTCAAAGCCGAACT
>DBXV01000005.1:190194-209157 GCA_002309695.1 Myxococcales bacterium UBA1203
GCGCAGTCCACCTCAAAGGTGAGTCCCTCGTCACAGAACTTAAGGACACTTCCCACACAGGTGCCGTCCTCGGAGATGCTGCCGCAGGCATCGCTGAACTGGCAGCCAAAGGCGCCGCTGCTGTCGCGCCCGCACGTCCCGCCCAGAGCAGCGCAGTCGATGGCCGAGAGCTCGCCGCTCTCGCCGCACACCTTGAAGATGCTGTCGTCGCAGGCGCCCTGTCCGAGGGATTCGCAGACGGCGGTTTCAGCCTGGGGGAGGACGCAGGCCGCGATGCCGCTCTCTGCATCCACGCGGCACTCAGCTTCCTGCCCAAGTGTTTCGGCACAGTCGAGCGTGCTCAGCGTTCCGTTGCGGCAGATTTGGAGCGTCTTGCCGTCGCAGGTGCCGCTGACGGGGACATCGCCGCACGCATCGGGAAATCCGCAGTCTGCGCCGCCCTGACTGTCCGTCAGACATTTGCCGCCGATGCCCAGCGCGGTGCAGTCCATGGAGACCGGCATTCCGTCCACGCAGACCTTGAGGATGTCCTGATCGCAGGCGCCCTTTGCGGTGACGCTGCCGCAGTCGGGGGAAGCGCCGGGGGCGGTGCACGAGGCGCTGCCGCTGCTGTCCACGGTACAGGTGGCCCCCTCGGCTCTCTCGGAGCAGTTCACGGAGGCCAGCATCCCGCTGCGGCAGATTTTGAGAGTGTCATGGTCGCAGGCGCCCTTTTCGGTGACGCTGCCGCAGTCCATTCCCGAGAGGTCGATGTCGTCACCGCCGTGATCGCTGTCTTTGCCGTCGGAACAGCTGCCGCAGGCGGACAGACAGAGGGCAAGCGCTGCTGTGATGGAGAAAAAGTGCCGTCGAAACATGTTTGTTCCTTTCTGTTAAGAGGACTGAATGACTTGATATGTGAAAACAGGCTCAGGCGGGGAATAAAAAAGTCATTTAAGGCCGGCGCGGCGTTTGACGACATTGAAAGATTGGGCGGCAGCGTAAGACCACATTTATTCCACTTGATGCCCCTTCTGTCTTTGTGTAGGCATCCATTTCTTTTTTTTGCTGTTTTTCGCTGTTGTTTCATTCACCCAACAGCCGGAAATTTTGCCGGCTTTTTTAGTGAGGGCAGAACAATGACAAAGTCAGATGTGTTGGCAGAAAAAGTGTGCGGGGGGGGGGCATATGTAGCATAGATGTTTCCCGGCCGATTCATTCCAGATTCTTCAAGTCCATTTCAATTTTAATTTCAGTATTTGCATTTGCGGTTGCGGGGGCGGCCTGCGGCAGGTCAGACAAAAAAGACGACGAAGATGTTGATTCGGGAATTGTCGTCACTGATTCGGGCGTGACTGAGAATGACGCAGGCATTACCGAAGACGACGCAGGTATTATTGAGGACAATGATGCCAGCATTATCGACGACGATGCAGGCATTATTGAAGACAATGACGCAAGCATTACAGAAGATGACGCGGGGGAGATTGAAGATGATGCAGGAATTATTGAAGACAATGATGCCAGTATTGATGATGCCGGCATTATCGAAGACGACGCAGGAACCGGGGAAGAAGACATTGAATTTATTTCCATTCCCGCCGGGTCATTTGTATTGTCGCACGACACAGAATTATACAAAAAAGGCGATACTGTAAGATTGAGTGTGTTTGCATTGAAGAAAACGCCTGTCACGGTTGCCGAATTTGAGAAATGCGTGGCGGCGGAGAAATGCACATCAAGGCATTATCGAACGGTTTCGGATAATGATTACTGCAATTACAATCGCGGCGAAAATTGGAAAAATCATCCGATGAATTGCATCGACTGGTATGGCGCGAAACAATACTGCGAATGGATTGGCGGGCGCCTGCCGACCGAAGAAGAATGGGAGTATGCGGCGACGCACAATGGCACTGCGCATCTCGATACGACGTATCCCTGGGGGAATGATGCACCGCAGCATTGTGTGACCGCTCAGTATTTCGACAGCAGCACAGAAAAGTATTGTCAGGGCAATGCGGCGGCGCCGATGTCGAATGATGATTATGAGGGAACGAGCGACGTTTCGCTGCATTCGCCCGCCGGCGACAGTCCTCTGGGACTTGTGGATATGGCGGGGAATGTCTGGGAGTGGACGAACTCACTGTATGAACTAGACACTGCATATCATATCGTCAAAGGTGGTTTCTGGAACGCCCTTGAGGACGTCCTGTCCGCCCCCTGGCGCGGCGCTACTAATCCCTCGTACACGATCAACATCTATGGGTTTCGCTGTGCGAAGTAAGAACACATCAGAATTGAATTTAATTATATAAAAAACAAGCCCTCCTCCGATACTTCAATGTATTGGGGGAGGGCTTTGTGTTAGTTTTTTTCATTTAGATATGCGGCCTTAAGCGGCAGGCGGGAAATCAGCGCCATATGGCCTGAGTCATCCGGAATAAAATCAGACTTTATCTGTCTCAATCCATCCGCGGGAATGACATTCGTATTTTTATTCGTCTTCGCCTCATTTATCGCCGGTAAATGTTTTTATAAAATCTGAAGAATTTGAGCCATTCGCCGAATCCGCGGAATCAGAAAAAACGCATCGGAAATAAAGATTTTCCTGGGCGGCATTGGCGCGAACGGGCAGGGGGGCGCCGGTGCACATTTTCCCTCCCATGGGATATTTCGGAAAACTGCATCCGCTGATTCCCACAAACCAGTCCCCGTCCTCAGGACTTTTCTGCTGCTCAGAATTTTTCTGACGGCTTGTTCCTTTGACCGCGGAATTTTTGTCCGGGGTGTCGGGCGGCGGCGCAGCATCGGCGGTCCATTCATGGACGCCTGGAACTGTTTTTTCGTTATAGCCGCTGGCAGCGAAGCCCTTTTGGAGGGCAACCCCGGTGCGGTCGTTTTTGTCCATGTCCTCAAAGGGCTTGACGGGCTGGCATTTGCCAATTTTGACCCGGGCCATGGCCGCCGCCAGCCATTCGTCCTTATTGGGAAGCCGCCCGCCGGCCCAGCGGCAGAAGGCTTCGGCCTGAGCGTGTGTGACTCCATTAACTGGTGTGGTGTCAGGGTCGCCAGGTGAACCATAGTTGTAGCCCATCATCCGGGGGCGATCGTCAACACACAGCGTGCAGGAGCAGCTCAAAGCGCGGCGCAGTCCTCCCAGGGGCCCATATTTCATCAGGAGCTGAATTTTGGCCCAGACGCCCTGCGCTTCATTCCAGGGACAATGGCAGCCGCATCCTTCCCGCGGCGGAGGCGGCGGGGCGTATTCGAGGGGTTTGGTGCAGGCGCCGGCGTCCACGCACTTTTTGTAGGACGCGACATCCACGCGCCGGGTACTCATCCAGATACCCACATTGGGGACAAAGCGCGCTTCCATTCCCCGAAAGCGGCCGAACGAACGGCGTTTGTAGCCGTTGAGGACCAGCGCTGCCTCGCCCGTCGCTTCCGAACTGGCCAGCCCTGCGCCGTAAACGCACCTCACACCCACATCCGAGGCAGATTCCCCCTTGCCAGGCCCCCCACCAGTGCCGGGCCGAACGCGCAGGTGGTCGAGGCAGTCGGGATCCCCCAGTCCCGCGGGCGCTTTGGCGGGCGGCGGCATCGTGCGGTGGCAGCGCTCCAGTGAAATAGACGTCCAGGCGCCGCCTGCGACCCGGACACCGCCGCAGGGAATGTCCGAGTTCACCCATTCCCAGACATTGCCAGCCACATCGGTGAGGCCCTCAGGCGTGTCGCCGGCAGGTGAAAAACTGCCCACAGGAAGCGTCCCTGCGCCGCCGGACGCGTTGATTTTGGCCAGAGCGCGTTCCCGCGAGTCGGCCCACGCTTTCCTCAGACTGCCGCAGGGCTCGGGCATGTCCTTCAGCAGAAAACTGCCGGGCAGTGCGTCCAGACGGCAGGTCTCGGGCAGCCGATAGAGCGTTTTCAGTTCAATGGGCTCGGTCTGGAAAAAGACGGTGATGACCTCGGAGATGTCCATGGCCCGGCCAAAATTCGCGCGCGTCTCGTCCGGCGCCGCGTCTCCCCAGGGAAAGAGCCGGCCCGAAGAAGGCTTCTCCTGACCGGACACCGGAATGCCGGCCACGCCCGCGAAGGCGCTCCATTCGGCCAGCGTCGGCAGGCGGCCGCCGCGCCACTGGCAATAGGTCTCAGCCTGGTCCGAGGTGATGCCGTTGACCGGATGATTCTCGCGGCCCGGCACATTCCAGTTGAAGAAGTTCTCTTCATTGGAGGGGCGGGCCTGCTGGTGCTGGTCGGTGAGGCCGCCCGTCGCGGGCGCGCTGCAGGCCCCGGCATCCACGCAGGCACGCCAGTCGGCGACGGTGGCTTCGTCCCTGTCCACGGCAATGTTCAGCGCGGGAAATTTCACCTGCGGGGGAAAGGCGGCCGCAGGAATCGCCGGAAGGAATCCCGACAGCAGAATCCAGAGGAAGAGCAGGGCGGGCAGGGGAAGGCGCCTCAGAGCGGCGTGCGCATTCACCGGGGAGGTCACAGGAGAGTTCATGGACACCTCGCGGCTTGGGTTGGTGGGAGGCCGGCCGGAATTCCGCTCGCCTCTGCCATGCCGGGCTTTCAAATTGGGCCGCATCCCCCAAAAAAACAGGCGCCGCCCCCGGTGCAGCAGGGAACGGCGCCCATTCATGCTGATTTTTCTGCCTTTTCCGGGCCGCGGCTACTCGCTGTCCTTCACGAGCGCGATGTCGCGCACCAGCTCCGGCGCGGCGTCCAGTTCAGCGGCCGTCCGCGACACGGCGGTGCACACATCCTGCGCGTCGCACTCAATGGACGAGATTTTGTAGGGCTTCACATAGAGGAGCGGCTCCTTGCTGAAGGTGCGCTTCTGGACGGGCGCGAGGATGCGGACGTGCTTCTGGGCAGTGCCGGAAATTTTCTGGATTCCCAGAAGCCCCATCTGCTCCTGCGAGAGCAGCACGCGAATCTTGTGGATGCTGTCGATGAGCGTGCCGGTTGATTCGTTGGGGATGCCCCAGCGCAGGTCGAGCCAGACGTTTTCAGGGCTGTCCTGATGGTTGCAGGTGTCCACGCAGCCAATCATGCCGTCGAGGAGGACCAGCGTGCCCAGGTGCTCATCGGTGACGAGGAGCTTCTTGTAGAGCTCCGTCTCCCCGGCGTCGGTCATCGCCTGGAGCTTTGCCCGCGAGAAGACGGGAACGATGCCGGAACTGAGGACATTCCTCACGGTGAGGTCGTCCTCTGCATCGCCCACGCGCGCCATGTCGGGAAAGCCGTCGGTCGAGATGTAGGGCATGCCCTTGAGGACGCCCAGCTCGCTCACGTTGAGATTGATGGTGGGGTAGCCCGCGAAGGACTCCCATTCCTCTTCAGGCACCGGAACGATGTCGTCGCCGACCCAGCCGCTCCCTTCCTTGTGGTACATGGGCCAGACAGGGATGAGGGGCGCCTTGCCCAGCGTGTTGACGTAGATGCCCACCTGCTTTTTGACGCCGTCCACCGTCTCTTCGCGCTGAATGAAGAAGCCCTCGTTGTCCTTCACGTCCCGGTAGTAGGTCATCAGCGCGCCGGTGATGCGGGTGTTGACCGGGGCCTTGTCGCTGTCGCTGGGCAGGGCGAGCGCCGTGGAAATCAGCTCGGAAATGGAGCCCTCGGCCGCGGCAGCGACCACAAAGCTGGAACCGAAATCGTCCCCCATGCGGCCGCCGCTGAGCCCCCGGACGCACTTGCCGTTGGCCGGATTGGCGAGGTCGGCGCAGCCCTTGACGCCCGCGTAGTAGGTCCTGCCGCCCTTGAGCGGGGCTTTCAGTCGGAAGGTCGCGCTCTTCATGTCCTC
Organism: Myxococcales bacterium UBA1203; assembly: GCA_002309695.1. GTDB lineage: Bacteria > Myxococcota > Myxococcia > Myxococcales > UBA5297 > UBA1203. The sequence continues at coordinate 195,986 of DBXV01000005.1, forward strand.
GGCGAAGGTCAGCGTCCCCGCCTCGGGGAAAAGATAGGACGCGGAATCGCTGAGCCAGAAAGTTCCCTGCGTCTTGGGACTCGCGCCCTGGCCTTCGGGAACGGGAAAGAGGGTGGCGGTCTGGATGGGCTGATTGAAAGTCACGACGACGTCGGTGGTGTTGGAGACATTCTGCGCGCCGTTGGCCGGCGTGATGGAAAGGACCTTCACCTCTTCGGGCTGCGCCTCGGCGTCGCCTGTCGTGAAGGTGAAGACGTAGTCCTCGCGCATCTTGGTGTCGTTCTGCGAGCGGACCGCCTCATTGGTGCCGTTGGTGCAGCCGCCGCCGCGAATGACCATCTGATATTCCGTCTGCGGGTCGAGGGGGCTGTTGGGCCGGTAGATGAAGCTCGTCTTGTCGGTGCTGTCGTTCTTCACCACCGCCACCGGCGTGCCCGTGTCCTTTCGCGAGAGGGTCACGTTGTAGTCCTTGGTCACGGTGGGGTCGCCCAGGGCCTTGAGGCTGTTGGGGAACATCCCCTGATTGAAGTTCACCGCCACGGCCGTGGTGACCGGCACACCGGCGGCGCCGTCCGCGGGCCAGGTCGAAGTCACCTCCACGTCGAAGATGAGGCAGCCGGTTGTTTCGCCGGCGGCGCATTCATCGAGACAGGCCCCGGCGTCTTCGGCGGGCTGCGAAGCGTCATCATCGCCTGCGTCCTGTCCCGCGTCCTGATGGCCGGCGTCCTCAATGACAGCCGCGTCTTCTTCAATTTCGCCAGAGTCCTGCGGCCCGATGCCGCCGTCGGTCTCGATGATGATGCCGGAATCCTCGTCCCTGTCGGGAGGATCGCTGGAGCAGGCAGCCGCCGTGCAGGCCAGAGGGAGGGCGAGCAGAAGGGAAGGAAGAAGGGCAAAGCGTCTGTTGGACATGGCGTGACCTTTCAAAGGGCCGGCGGAGGGATGGATGGAGCGGCAGGGAAGGATGCCGCTGAAGTTCGTCACCGTGCTGCCGGGCAGCAAAAAGGGCGCGGATACTGCGCCATGCCCCTCCTGAGTGCGAGCCCCAAAAATGGCTTTCCCGCGGACCGTTTTGGGGCGGACATCGGCACTTGAAGACGCGGCGGGCGGCAGGAAAGGGAGCGCCGGATTTTGAGCGGCCGGCCTTTCAGACACGGGCGGCGCGCTGAGCTTAAAGAGGTGAAGCGGCATGAGAGACTGGCGGCGGAGAGCCGTTGTCGCGGGGATGAGCCTGGGCCTGCTGGGCGGACTGGGAATTTGGGGATGGGAAGCTGCCGGAGCGCCGCCGGACAAAAAGCCGGGCAAAAAAATGAGCGCGATCAGAGAAGTGCCGCCGGCCCGCCCGGCAGAAGAGGGGCTGGACAAGGAGCTGACGCAGGTGAGCCTGCGCTTCACGCCGGAGAATGTTCCCCCGGGCGGCCTGTTTCAGTTCGAGGCTTCAGGAAAGGACCTGGAGAATGCCGCGGAAGTGACGCTCATCTGCGGTGAGAAGCGCGACCGCTTTCGGGCCTTCCGCGTGTCCGGCGGACTCTGGCGCGGCTACGGCGCTCTGCGCCTCTCGGCCGAGGGGAAGGAGAACGTCAGGGCGTTTCTCGAGGCGGGGCTGCCCGGCGGCGCATCCGGAGAGAAGGAAACCAGCATCGGCGTCGCTTCCCGGGACTACCCGTCGAGCCGTCTGAAGGTGGCGCCGAAGTTCACGTCGCTGTCGGCGTCGCAGAAGCGCCGGACCAAGGAGGATCAGCGGGCTTTTGCGCACGCCTACGCGCAGGACGAGCTTCGGCCGCTGTTCTCGGAGAATTTTGTGAATCCCCGCGGGACGTCGGCGCGCGTCACGTCGGTTTTTGGCGGCAGGCGCGTCTTCAACGGCAGGACGAAGAGCCGCCATCTGGGGCTGGACCTCGACGGCTCGCCCGGCGACCCGGTGTATGCGGCAGCCGACGGCGTGGTGCGCATGCGTCGGGACTGCTTCTATGCGGGCGGCACGCTGGTCGTCGGCCACGGCGCGGGCATCTTCACGTCCTATTTTCATCTGAGCCGCTTTCACGCCGCGGAGGGCGATGCCGTGAAGAAAGGGCAGCTCATCGGCGAAGTGGGCAAGAGCGGGCGCGTCACCGGGCCGCACCTGCACTTCGGCGCCAAGGTGGGCGGCGTTCACATCGACCCGCAGCTCCTGCTGGAATTTGGCTTTTTTCCGGAGGCTGACGGGATGCGGCGGGACAGAGCGCCTTCGCCGGATGCCAATGCGGGAACCGATGCCAGAGCGAAAAAAGCAAAAAATGAAAACTGAGATGCGGCGGCCGCCAAATTTTCCCTTGCCAACCGGGAACCCTCTCTCTAAACGCCGCGCCCGCTTTTCGGCAGCGGACGGACAGAACAGCGCCGCGCCGCCGTGAAGGATGGCCTCGTAGCTCAGCTGGATAGAGCGGCGGTTTCCTAAACCGTAGGCCGTGGGTTCAATTCCCGCCGGGGTCACAACACGCAGTAAGTGAAAGCCGCTTCATCCCGTTTTCGGAGGTGAAGCGGCTTTTTTGTCGTCCGCACGGCGGCCGGAATCACGGCGCACCCGCCCGAGGTGCGCGCCGCTCTGGGATTCGGGAGCCCGCCCTTTGGGGTTCCCGCTGCGGCCAGAGACATGCCCACCGAGGCGCAGAGGGAAGCCGCGGAAAAGACCTCGGTCGAGGTCCAGACGGCCGTCGAGGAACGGAACAACGCAAGCGCTGAGGTGACTGAGGCGAAGCGCGAAAAGACGGCGACGGCGCGGGCCAAAAAGGCAGCTGAAAAAGCCGTGCTTGAAGCGGATCCGGAGGAACTGCCTGCCCGTCAGGCTGATCTTGTGCGCGCCGACAAGGCCGACAAGAAGGCTGGGGAAAACCTCACCAAAAAGAAAAGTCCCTCGAAAAGGCCGAAAAGCGGGCCGAAAAGGTGACGGCTGCCAATGAAGGGGAGCCGCGCAATTGGACTCTGGTGCCGGAGAGGCTCAAGCGGCTGGCAAAGGGCGTGGCTGCGCCCGCGGTCGAGCTGTGGAAGAAAATTCTGGCCGGTCTCAACGTCGGTGCGCTCGCCAGAGGGGTGAAGGTGCGGGGGCGGTCGGCCAACCAGCGGGGTTTTGCTGTGTTGCCGGGCGCGAATGATAGGCCAATCCCTTTGGTTGGCCTGGACGAGGAAAGGGCAGCTAAGCTATTTTTAATGGAGATAAAACCGTCGCGAGGTGGTGGAAAACAATACGACAAAAAGCAATAAGCGCATCGCAACAGGCGCAGAACAGCGTTAATTTCTACAAGGGAAAGGATTTTAAGGAGCTAAATATAAAAATTCGAAATGGCTTGACTTTGGATTCAAAGCAAAAAACTATTTTTAATACGTTATCAAAGCTACTTTCCGAAAGCAGCGCTCCTAAAAATCTGACTCTTGTTCGGGGAACAGGGAATGAGGATGTTTTGTCAAAGCTCTTCCCTGATATTAAACCTCAATCAGAGACTTTGGAATCATGGAAGGAAGCTATCGACGGGAAAATTTCATCAGAAAAAAAGTCAGGCGGTCTAAAAACGACAAACAAAACCTTTACAAGCACATCTTTGACATCCAAAAAGGCTTTGGATACAAAGGTGATGATTAGAATTAAAATCAGAAAAGGACAAAAAGGCATGGCGCCAATCGTCGGGAACATGGTCAGGGAATATCAATTTCAACAGGAAATTTTGATAGAGCCAGGACGAACATTTTTGTGCAACAAGGTATATATTGAGAATGGAAAGCTCTGGATTGATGCAGAACTGATCGATGTCGAAGAGGTCTCAAAATGAAAGTTAAATTTTCAAGAACTGTAAAATCCGGCGATTTTTTTGTCGATCTGTTCACCGAAGAAACAGATAGGCCGGAATTTATTATTTTTCACGGTGAAAAATGGTTTCTGGACAACAAGGCGCCCCTGCATACGTCTGATGATGTCGGGTGGTTTGCTTTTTATTTGATTGACAAAAACACAAAAAACGAATGGCGTTTGAATATTTCTGATAGTTGTATAAATGAAGACGGTTTGTTCTGGAATACCGCTATTCATTACCCAGAATGCGATGAGCCGAACGCGCCATGCTTTTCCGAAACTCGCCGCTATGAAGACCAAGAGGAATATGACCCGAATTCCCGTTTTGTCTGGACATTGGATGACTTCAAGGAACCCGTCAAAAATCCAAATACCAGCAGCCGGAACCATCCGCTGTTCACGGATCCGACGATATAAAGACTAGAGGTCTATTATGGAACAAAAGTCTAATGTCCTATTCCGGGCGGAAAAAGAATATAAGAGGCGCCGTGAAGGTTTTGTCTGCCTGCTCAGAGAAATAATTTCAAACTCACTCCATGCTGTTCTAATCAGACAAACCAAAGAAAGCGCATTTGTTCCAGAAATAGAACTAAATATATCGTTTAATGATAATTCAGAGATGTATCAAATTGACCTAACTGACAACGGAGAAGGTTTTACAGAAGAAAACAGGAATTATTTTGAAGAATTAGATAGAAAAAATCTTGAGAAGGAGCAGCATCATTTTCATCCTCTCGGTCAGGGGCGTTTAGCTATCGTTTATTTTTGTGACTCTGCTGAATACGAAACTGTTTATAAAGATGAAAATGGAAACCTAAAAAAAAAGAATTATACCTTATCCAACTAATTCAAAACAATACTCTCTTTTTGATTTTAATTCGTTTCCAGAGGACCAGTCCACCAAAAATGATTCCTATACAAAATTAACCGTCAGACTAAACACCAAAACATCGATTGAACGGGCAAAAACATTTTTTTCAAAATACCCTGATTCTGAAAGTTTCAAGCAGTGGTTCATCGAAACATTCTTTCCTTTCAGGAGAATTGAGGCGCGGGAAGTTTGTGGTTTTCAAAACTGCGCACACTACTGGCCCAATGTAAGAAGCCCATTCACATCAAGCGACGGTCTATTTTTTATTTCTTCTTCTGAAATCAAAACATATTTCCACGGTTTGTTATCTTCTTTCGAAGCTAATTCGCACCATTTTCTTCCTGCCACAGCTTTTTGTAAAACGACTTCATCGGTCATTTTATCAGCTGCTTTGACTTCGCACATAATTTTTTCATTTACAGTTTCCATAATGATATCAGGCGTATAGCAAGAACCATCAGCTCCATAGGGAATGCTGAAGGTCGTTTGTTCCGCCCTAAACCACTTTAACAGAGTTTCATCATCTTCCATTTCAACCATGAGCACTCTTTCTGGATCACTGTCGAATTTCTGGATATCATAAAGACACTTTTTGAATCCCGTAAATGCCATCGTTTTAATTTGGCTTTTTACGAACTGATCATCTCTAAAATCGCGTAGGTTTTCATTTTCATTAATGGTACCGCTAATTAGTCTTAATTTGACATAACCAGGTTCAACGAGGTTTTCGTATTCAAGATTTCCAACGGTTCGATGTGCGAGTAATTGAGCCTTGACCATTTCGCATATTCGTTTAAAATAATTGATTACAAGATTTTTGGGATTGTCGCATTGTTTAAGGATGTCTTTAACTTGCTCTGCGACTTCTTTAATAATCGTTGCGTTTCCTTCATAATCAATTTCGTCGATAGCAGCAATTTCAGACATCAGCTGACACATGAAGTCTTGTTCACTGAAGGCATCACCGTCGTCTTTTAATTTAGAAATATAGGCTGTGGCATTTTTTGAAAGGACTGTCTTAATCAACAACTTGTTATCAACCGGCCGCAATTTCTTGATTTCACTACCATCGACGGTAAACGAGGCCAAATCACTAGTTACATGATTTACAGGCTTTAATGTAATCCGGGGAATGTCAATTGTCACCTGCTTTACAATTTCAACAGCTTCTTCTGTAACTTCTTCGCGAATATTCTGAGTGGCAAAATCTGTTTTTGTCTCTTGAATATATTCGGGATTGTTGAGATTTGGCTTTTTCCCGTTGTTGGCGTCTTCGTCCATACGAAGGATAATTTTGCCGGCAACATTTTCAGGAGTTACATCTTTAGGCGTTGAAGCGAGCAAAGGCTCTCTTGTAACAAATGATTCGGTCTTTGGTGTCATTGTAATGGCTTTTTTCCTTGGCATGCCATTGCCCGAATCACCTGTTTGCCCGTTATCAGAACCACCGCCAAGGTCAACTTTTTCAAAATCCCCCATTTCTTTAGAGGCTTGTTCAATGACTTTGTTAAAATTATCATGCGATATAACAATGACCTGATCAATATCTTTCTCGCCAACCCGCTTACCATAAGGCAAACGCAGCCCACGACCGATAGATTGCATGATTAAATGTAATTCATTTGCGGCACGTAATGGAACAATCGTATAAAGATTCGTTACATCCCAGCCTTCGCCCAGTTTGTTGCAGTGAATAACGATTTCATAGGGGCTCCAAGGATTCTCTAAGAAAAGCAATTTTTTAATGTCATCTTCACTGGATGAACTGTCTATGCGGAGAACCTTGCCTTTATACTTACCGTTGCAATAATCGTCAGACTGAGTGTATTCTTCCAGCCGTTTTGCATGCGCAATATCTCTGGAAATCACGAATATAAAAGGTTTAATTCCTTGTTTCAATCCATGATTGAACTCATAATCCGTTAGTGCAATTTTTTTATTGGAATGAATTAAATCAGCCTCTTTTAACTTTAAATGTTCTAGTTCGTCCGGGGTAAAATTAGACAGATTTAAGTTACCGCGATAAGCGACAGCCGGAATTTTGACATATCTATCACGCATTGCTTCTGGCAATCGATATGAGAACAGGATATTTTTTGCACCTTCCGGTGTTGCTGTCAATTCTATCCCTAAAACAGGTTTTAAATCATTTATTGCATTAAATCCAGCTTTGGCGTTGGCCCTATAATGGTGAGACTCATCCATGATAATGACCAAATCATCTTTTTGTGAAAGAATGTTAAAATAGCTGTCTCCTAAAAATTCTGAAACGCGACGAATTCGAGGCATCGACGCTGCTGCATTCGATTTATCCAGATGATTTTCCTTAGCACTCTGTTTTTCTGTCAGTTTTCCGATATTAAAAATATTTATCGTAATCGGAATAGCATCATCAAATAAATCTGCTCCCACAACAGCACTGGCCGTAACACTATTATAATTATCTCCCGTAATCATTTTGTGTTCTGGCCACCCCAAAGTGTCAAGCCCCCGGAATACGTATTTTTTATTCGTATAGCCTGGGGTAAAATCTGCAACAAGTTTTTCGTAAACGGTAGTTCCTGGAGCGACAATCAAAAAATTCTTAAAATTAAATCTTTTGTATAGATAGGCGATGAAAGCCCCCATCAAACGAGTCTTGCCCACTCCAGTAGCCATGTCAAAGGTCATTGAACAGAAATTGTGTTCAAAACTGGATATAGAATGTAATCCAGCAGACTTCTGATATTCCTGAACGATTTTGACTTGTTCCTCAATAGCGGCGCCCTTGCATAGAAGTTTGGCTTCGGCCAGATTATTTGCGACAGCAGCAAAGTGGATAAGCGCCTGCTCTTGGGGCTTGCGCAGGCTAAGACATTTGCTAATACTTTTGGCTAATTTCATATATAACCTCTTACAGATCTAAAGTCGGTTCTTCGTTAGATTCATGCTCTGGCAAATGCTTTACGTTAAGACTGTAGTCGTCTTTGCCCCATTCGCACTTGTCCAAAATATCTTTCGGAATTTTTGCAATTGTGATGTTTTCAATATCTTCAGGAATAGGATCAAACGCTTTGCAAAGTATACTCAAATGACGATTGCCTAATTTTTGACTGATTGAACGGATGTGCTCAGTATTCATGAAGTTCGTTGTCACATAGATAAAGGCATTTTCGGTACTTTGCCCGTGAATAAAATATTCGTTTTGGCTGGGGTTGTATTCAAATCCCATAATGTTGCAAACCGCTTCTGCTAAGCGAACTTCATCAAAATGTTCGCTGTCAATTACATTTACGCCATAAGCATCTTTTTTGATGAGTGATGGAGCGAGTTCGTAGAAACGAAACCCCCCCCCACCTTGCCATTGTTGGCTTTTGGTTATTCCGCTTTGATCGTCCCCATTAATTACTTTTTTTAACCTAGGAATGCAGTGAGTGTAGCAGTGGTCTTCTAATTCGATACCAATCCAGCGGCGCTTCATTTTATGAGCGACAGCTGCAGTTGTACCCGAGCCCAAGAATGAATCCAGGACCAGATCACCATTTTCGGTGGCCATTTCGAATATTTTCTGAATCAGTGTTTCTGGTTTTTTCCCACACTTAAACGAAACACCTCCTTCTAAATCTAATCGCCCCCAAGAAATGTTCGTCCATAATGTTCCTGTTTTTTCAGTCTTATATATTTTTTCGTCTTCAACTAGGGAACTATCTTTTAACCACACTACAAGTGTCTCGTTCCATACCATCTTCGTTTCCAACTTACCTTTCATTTTTCCGGTGGATGGAACGTATTCATATGAAATGAGTTTATTTTTTGATTTTACGAAATCATTCACCCTCATTAACAATGAGGTTTGTGCATTTGTGGTCATAAAAATATCATTAATATATCGGTTATAAACCTCTTCTTGGGTAATATCTAACTCATTGGAGAGCTTTGCAACAGTTGAAAACTCAAATCCAATGTGTTCAAAGATTTTCATATTCTCTCCGTTACCCAACTTGGTGGTTCCCAAAAATTTACGTTCACCGTAGTTAGTAATAACTCTTGTGTAGTTGAAACCTATTTTGTTCTCTTTATGATCTTTAATATACTCGATTAATGGTATTCTCTCTAAGGGAATATTATAGGTTACTGAATCGTAATCTTTCACATACACCAATATGAACTCATAGTTTTTCTTTAATCTTTTATCTTCTCCGCCACCAGACGCACCAGCTCCTGCCTTCGATTTTATTACGAGTGTATTTAGATAATTTGTTCTTCCAAAAATCTCATCACAAAGCACTTTCAAATATGCATATTCATTATCATCAATCTGAATAAAGATTAAACCTTCATTCGCGAGAAGATTACGAAGAAGGGTTAAACGTGGCCGCATTAGATTAAGCCATATGGAATGTTCCAAGCTATCATCATAGTGCTCAAATGCCTTCCCTGTATTATAGGGGGGGTCTATATACACACACTTCACTTTACCAGCAAATTTGCTTTCGAGCGCTTTCAAAGCAAGCAGGTTGTCGCCATGGATAAGTATATTGTCGAAAATGTCGCCTTCATGTTTTTCCTTGGCGTGATAAGATTTTTCAGGAACTTCTAAAAGAAGGCGGGGCTCTAACTTTACAGGTTTGTTTTTCCCGACCCAAGTTAACTCAAGTTTTTGCTTTTCCATAACATCTCCTACGCGGTTGAGCTTCCGTTAATAATTTCTTCGACAGTAATAAGCCTTACTCTCTCTCAAACCAGAAAGTGTAAGGACGACCAACGGCATAACTCAAGTTATAGCCAGAATTACGGTCAATAATAGCAGCCAAACTAGCTGGCGTCGTAACAGGGATAATGTTATCTCTCCATCTTGAATCCGCAGCCATTACAGCATTCTTCAATTCATCTAAAGACAGATGATTTGCTGTATTCCTCAAAACGCTTACGGCAGTTTCCAAAAAAGCTCGTTCAAGTTTTTGGACAGCTTGTTCCTGTGGAGCCCATGCTTGAGAAACATAGGCATCTTTTCCAGGAAATGGATAGTATTTATACCCATTTTCTGTTCCCCTACGCACATTAACATTATACACTGTTTCTGCGTTAGGAAAAATCCTCGCCGGGAAACATTCAAGGAATTTCGCCCTAAGTTCTGCAGTTCCCATCGGGAAATTGGCTTCTCGTAAAATTCGTTCAACCTTTGTAAATACATGAGCCTTATCGATGGATCTTGGCGGAGGTTCATAACCAACTTCATTGGCCACAAAGAAATCTGGCTCATGATTTGGCCAATAAACAGAAATGGCAATTAACGGAATATGTGCAGCTAGGCCATCTACACTTCCTTGAGGATTAATGACGTAGAATTGCAGCACGGGCTTTCTTGATGCCGCTCCACCAAGGTTTCTAAAAGCACGAGCCATATAGGCAGAATCAGACCTGTTTCGAATACCTTCTGGCAATTCACGACCTTCCGGTAATTCTTCAGGATGATTACGATAGTATTCTCTATAATAATCAGTGGTTTTCTTTAAAACTTCGTTGGTGAAATTAGCATAGAACGAAATGTGCAACCGAGATTCTGACTCCAACGCCCCATTTCTCTGGGATACCCGAGGTCTAGCCCCTGCTAAAATAAAGTTTCCGAAACAGTAATTCGGCCCTTCAGGAGACAAATCATCTCTTACATTGCGAGCTGGTGTGCCCAACACTACATCCCAATCCGAATCAACACTGCTATTGATGTCCCTAATGAGTGCATTCAAAACTTTTTTTGTTTTTTCAGGATAATAAGCCCTTAGTTCTGTCAGCAGATCGAGGATTTCCGTTGTAGAAACGTTTTCCCATAATGGAATTTTTCCGTATGTATATTCCTGTTCATGTCTCACTTTGGGACGATGTTCTTCTGCAAAACGATTGACGATGCTGTATGCGCCCTTCACATTCTTTGCATCCATCGGCAAAGCCTTCGATTCAATCATTGACCCCATCGGCGCTTCGGTTTGCCGTTGGCTTCTGGCTCGTCCTGAAAGCGATCTGCCATACGAATAAACAGTCTGGAAGTGGTTCGGATCGGCTGGAGAATAATGGTTGTCAAAATTTTCGCGAATGCTTGGATGGAGCAGTTCTTCGATCTGTGCAATCTTTTTTAGTTCATCAAGATTTTGCGGACGCATCCAAATTCGTGGCAGCATTTCATACCCGTGTCTATAGCCAAACCAGCGTCCCATCTGTGTCATAGTATCTACAGGAATAGTCTTATTCAACCGGTCAAAATAGCTTACAGTAAGCCCCGGTAAAGTAAGACCTCTTGAAATTTTGTTACCACCACAAACAATCCAAGCATGATCATCCACATATTGCGGCACACCATCTCCAGAATTGGCATATTTTTTAGAATCCTCACGTCCTTCGGCGCTTGTGTTCAACACGACAACCTGAATCATATTAGGTTTTCTAAAGTAATCCAATTCAGACTGAATTTCATCCCAGCGAGGATACCCTTCAAATTTATCATAATTATACTTAGGGAACAACTTCCTAAACTGTTCTTCAGTGAATTCTTTCGTTAAGCGATTCCATGCATTATGACAAACATCTACAAAGTCTTCCCTTTGCAAGAAATTTCTTAAATATTCTTGAACAGCCCCTTTTATGCCATTCATGACACCAATTGTGTGATGAACGTTTATTAACATAGACGTCCACAAATCTTCTCGAATAGACGAATAAAAATTATCTCGTCCATCATTTTCAATAATTGGGGTAACCCTAAGCCTGCGAACGCGCCGAGCTGCAGCGCTACAAATGAAATAGGAGATGGAGTCTTTCAAGCCGATCCAATCAGCATCGTCAACCTGTAATTGATCATTTACTCTTTTGCCATTTTTGACATTTTCGACAATCGACACCTCTTGATCTGAAAATGTTTGAAGAATTGGCATTCTCGAGGTTCTTATCGCAGGGTCATATTTTCCAAAAATTTCCGCAAGTCCAAAATATTCGGGCGATTTATCTAAAGATTGGATAAAATCTGGATATATTGAAGTTGCGTTAGGGTTTTCGTTCAAGATGCAAGCATAGGGAGTTGCCGTATATGCGATATATGCACAATTCCTAAAGTCATACGTATATTCTGTTTGCCGTGCACCTTTATCTACAATTTCGATAATTCCGCCATTAATTTGGCTGCGAGAATTTGCAATAAACATTATTGATTTGATCAGCAAGATAAATTCTTTTACATTTGGCTTTTGTCGACCATTCTGGTAATAGTTGTAAATTCCAGAACGAACTTCTTCCGTTGCGTTTGTTAAATCTCGCCACTCAGGATTATTCATTAAATTATCACGCTGTTCACTAGGAGATTGCGCTCCTGATGCGAGTATTTCGTTTGTTTTGACAATTGCTGCATGTTCTGCATTAAATGTTCTTAAATTTTGGAACCAATCATAAACATCACTTAGATAAGCATAGCGTTCATTTTCAGACAAGGTGAGCAGATTTTCTAATTCCAAATCAATATCAGTATCTTCTAATAAATCAGGATCATTGTTAGAGTTCGGACTAGCATTATCTGCTTCGTCGTCAATAATCATCACTCTTAAACTTCTATGGACGCGACGACTATCGTCTAACCATCTCTTGAAATTGCCGATATTGTTGACTTCCTTAATAACAACGCCCCAATAAAGGTAACCATCTGTGGCATCAGCCGGTCGCAAATCACTATTTTGATTGCTAACATCAATTTGCCTTGCACAACGGTCTGTTATGCCAACCTTTGCAAAATCTTTTGCTATTCGCCCTGCGGTTTGGCTGCGTAATTCAGTGCTGTTACTTGTTAATACAAAGATCGCATTCCAACCTTCTTGAAAAGCCTTCAACATTAAGCCGATATAGTTCCGTGTTTTACCTGATTGTATTCTGCCAACAACAAGACCGTTCAGACGCGGCTTGGGATTATTGGCAACAACAATGGGATCACCATTTTCGTCAACGCCCTCATAGGATATTCCTTGAACTATCTCGTTGATTCGCTCCATCGTTTGATTGACAGATAATTCAGTTTTGTTGCCTGCTATGAGGTTTATGTAATTTCTATAGAAATTTTGCGGTTCGTGAGGGCGTCCTTCAACAGGAATATTTACGTTTCCAGGACGTACTCCCCGTTCAATCTGTGCTAGTATGTCAAGAAATTGTTCTCTAGTAATATGGATGTTTAGCAAATTGACCAATTCATAAACGTCGCCATACTGATCTTGAGAATCATGTTCAAAAGGCAATAAATCAGCAATAAAGTTTTCTGATTGACGCAGTTGGTCCATGCCGATTGGATTTGCAGCACGACATGTAGCATAGAAAATATAGTAGGCGATAGAGACTATTTCTTCACGTTGCATTTTGATTACCTCGAGTTAGCGATAGGAACTCTGAAAATACCAGCATGTTTACGAGGAAGTCAAGAAGTATTCTGTCCCCATGATTTCAAACACACCGTAAAGTGGATTCATTCCG
>DBXV01000020.1 GCA_002309695.1 Myxococcales bacterium UBA1203
GTCTTGACTGAGGGGGACAGGTTAGTCATTTTGTTCTCCTTGGTGTTGGGGGTCCCCGTGTTGGTTGTTTGTGCTTCATCTCCGGGCGGCCTCCCCGCCTTTTGAAGGTGTCTTTTCGTTTTCAGACCAACAAACGCGAGCAGTTTATAAATATGCAACAGGTCAACAACTCGACGAATTGACAGAGGATCAAATAGCAGCCATCGATTTATACAGAAGATTGAAAGGAGGTCGTTAGCATGAGCAGTGTGTTTTTATTTTCTAAACAGGAGATTCAGAAGGATAGTGTTGAACAAGGTATTTATCAGCTTTTTGATGTTCGACCCAAAATTGAAGTTTTTTCCAAACGTATATCTGGACAATATCCATATGGCTTAGAAGTTTATGAAATGGATGGGTTCAGGTGCTCCGATGAGCGGTTAGGAACTGAACTTGTGTCGAAATTAGCAAAACATCTAAAAATGGAACTCGTTATTACTGTCATAAATGCTGTGGATGACACACAAGAGTTAGATGTCCAGGCGTTTCCCGATGGAGCAATTTTCTATGGCGAGCTTGAAGATGGAAAATTTAACAGATGGACTTACCGATAAAGACAAATTTTCAGAAACACAAAAGCCCGCCGATGAAGCGGGCTTTTTTTTGTTGACCATATCTAAAAAAAGTGCTATTTTTTTTACCTGTCTGGTAAATCATGGCAAGAGGTTCTCGGTGAAAATTACCTTACCTACCCCAAGACGGAAATTTTGATTTGGAGGAAATGCCGAAATGGGACGGGGATGAAATTATTTAAGTGAAATTTAATCGAGAACGAAAATCATTTTCCAATTATGAAAAACAAAAAAGCCGCCCTGGTGATTCCGAGGCGGCTCTGTTGTGTTTCTAATTTATATTTTTATATTTCTAATGAAATTGAGGAAATGCCCGGTTCAAGGCTCCTTTGTGCGCTTCTGTCTCCGGCAGAGGATGAACAGGGCCGATGTCAGGAGGCCGGGGAAGGGGGGGACACCCTGCGATGGAACGGCGCCGCAGCCGCCCGACGATGATTTCTGGACACATGTCCCGCTTTTGCACGTCCCGCCCTTGCCGCACTCTGTTCCGTCCGGGAGGTTGTCATACAGACAGCTGCCGTCGGCCGGGTCGCAAGTGAGTCCGGAGGCGGCTGCTGTCTGACATTCTCCGGGCGGAGCGCACCACACGCTTCCCGAGCCGACGCATTTTCCCAGGAGGCAGTGGTCGTCCAGCGTGCAGGCGTTTTCATCGTCGCACACGGTGGAGGCTGGCTTGGGGGCGTAGGCGCAGGAGCCGTCTTCGGGGACGCAGACGCCCGCCTCGCTGCAGTCGGATTCACCGCCGCATTTGACGATGGGCGAGCAGACGCCGTCGGCTTCAGCGCCCCGGGCCTTTCGGCAGCTCTCGCACAGTGTATCGCCGCATCGGCTGCTGCAGCAGACGCCCTCGCTGCAAAATCCGGAATCGCACTGGCTGTCTTCAACGCATCCTTCGCCCTGGCCTTTTCCGCTGCCCAGCTGTTCGGCAATCCATCCGGCAAAGGCGGAGATGCTGGTGCTGCATCCGAAGTCGGTGCACGACTCGTCGCCGAAGGAGGTGGCGCCGCCCACGTAGGTGACGCCGTTTCTGGTGAGGAAGAGCGGGCCGCCGCTGTCGCCGCTGCACGTGCCGCCGCTGGCCATGACGCTGCACACGGTGTTGTTCGGAATGTAGCGATGCTCCTGCGCATTGCTGCAGCCCATGGCGGACTGGCAGACGGTGTGGACCGCGGAGTCCACCTTGAGCCGGCTGCCGGAGCGGCCCGTCTCGGTTCGCCCAAAGCCGGCATAGACGATGGGCAGGCCCACGTCGTTCTGACTCCAGGCCAGCTCCTGACGCGACGGCAGGGCGGGCACGGGCTCGATGCCGGTGAAGGGCTGGTCAAATTCGAGAAGGGCGATGTCGTTGAGCAGGAGGTTATGGGCATAGCGCTCGTGGACGTGGACTTTGGTGACGTTCCGCAGCCCGAGCTGATGCGTGCGCTCGCTGCTTCCGGCCCCCAGGGAAAAATAGGAGGCGTCCATGACCGGCCGGCACTCCGTTTCCCGGCCGTTCTCGTCGTAGTCGCAGTCCACATAGATGCAGTGGGCGGCGGTCACGGCGGCCGTGGGCGTGATGAGCGTGGCCGTGCAGATGCCCATCCCCAGAAAATAGACGCTCAGCGTGGCGTCGTAGTCGGGAGAGGGCGCCGCTTCGCCATGGAAGATGGCGTGCGTCTGAATCTCCGGCAGCGGGCGGCTGTCCGCGCTTTCACCCGGGGTGACGAAGCGCCCGTCGCAGGCGGCGCTCCCGAGGGCGAGGGGCAGAGCGGCAAAGAGGAAAGCGGCAGCGGATGAAAAATGCCTGTTCATGGCGGTGGCTTCCTTGATGGCTGGAGCGGAAACGCTCTCAAAGGACGGCGGGCGCCCATGCGCTTCGGACCGAGGTGGGTCAAGGCATGGGACGGTCTGTGTGCCGCGCCGCCTGTGCGTGCCTCCCGCCCGGTCTCTGTCAGGAAATCCAGAAGTAGGCAGAGGCGATGAGCGTCCGCGCCACCGTGACTCTGGATTCGACATCCAGCACGCCCAGCCGGCGGTCCAGGTCGGCGTATCGCCTGTCTTCCTCGTCGCGGAGGGCCTGCTGCCGGCGCCTCAGTTCGCGGTCTGCCCGCCCCAGTGCCAGGCGTGCGGCGGCGCGCTCCGCGGGGTCACTGACGGCCAGAACAGCACTTCGGGCCTCTTCCCATTTGCCCCGCGCCTTCTCCACCGCCTCCCGGGGCGCCAGAAGACAGTCCTCCGCATAGCGCATGGCCCGCTCCCGCATCTGGTCGCTGTCGAAGGCCAGCCTGGACTGTTCCGCCATCTGCACGGACTGAACTGCCGCCGCGAGCGCCTTTTCGTGGAAGCCCGCCATCGGCAGCGGCGCCGGAAATCTGCCCGTGGCCTGCGTCCCGGACAGCCGGGAAATCGCCTCGCCGTCCTCGATGTTCAGGGCCTGAAAGCCGCTGCCGCTGCGCATGAGGATGAGGTGAACCAGTCGCTCCGGCGACTTCGCGCCCCTGATGTCGAAGCGATAGGCAAACCACCAGCCCTCGCCGCCGATGAGATGGGCGAGGCGCGGCGGCAGCCGGGAACCGTCCAGCGAGAGGTAATTGACCGCGGACAGCGGGCGCGAACGGATTTCACGCACGACGCGGTCAATCTGCTCATCGCTGGCTGTCTCCCTGCCCAGAACGGCGCCGGCCAGCGCTTCCCGATTCCTGCGCCGGCTGTCGATGGCCTCTTTGGCCGCGTCCCCGGCAAGCCGCAGGCGGGCGCGCACGTCGTCATCGAAATGCTCAAACAGCGAGGCGCGGGCCTCGGCCATGCGCGCGCCGATGCGCCCGTCCAGATCGTCCCTGAGCGCATCAAAGGCGGCGTTCACTTCGCTCTCCGTCCGGCACGACTGGTAGATGCTGAGAACGCGCCGCTCGAAATCCACGCCGCTCTCCAGCGCCCCCAGAATTTCATCCGAGGCGCCGAACACGCCGTCAAAGAGCGTCAGTTTCTGCTCCAGAAGCTCGTAGAGCCTGGCCTCTGCGGCGTTCTGGCGGTTGACGAAGTTGACGACGAGAACGTCGCGCGTCTGGCCGTAGCGGTGGCAGCGGCCGATGCGCTGCTCCACCCGCTGAGGGTTCCAGGGCAGGTCGTAATTGATGACGAGGTTGCAGAACTGGAGGTTCAGCCCTTCGGCGCCGGCTTCGGTGGAGATGAGAATTTCCGTCTTGTCGCGAAATTCCTCCACCAGCGCCCGCCGCGCCTCGGGACTGCCGCCGCTCTCGCCCGAGAGAACGGAAATTTTTCCGCCGTGCCCGCGCGAGGAGAGGAGCGCCCTGAGGTAGTCCTGCGTGCGGCGCGATTCCGTGAAGATGACCGCTTTCCGGGGCCAGCCATGCCGCTCGGCCACCTCGAAGGCGCGGTCGAGGGCACCAGCCAGAGCCTCGCCCTTGGCGTTGAAGCGAATCGATTCCGCCAGTGCCGCGTAGCTTTTCAGCTCGAAAAGCTCGCTCTCCAGCATCTCCACCGTGGCTTTCGGCGCCGCCGCGGTCCGCCCGTCCGCGCTCTCGTCCAGCTCTCCGGCTTCTTCCTCAAAATCCCTGAGCTGCTGACGGGTGAGGTCGTCGAGCGAGACCTCAAAATCGCGCCCGGCCCTGGCGGCGCGCAGGCGCGCTTCCAGCCCGGCGGCCAGCTTCCGCAGCGTCGGCGCGATGGCATAGGTCGAGGAGGCCAGGAGCTTTCGATAGACGAGCGTCAGAAGCGTCCGGTTCCCCGGGGCAATAGCCTGACTGTCCGGCCGCCGCAGGTATTCGCTGACCTTGTCGTAGAGGTCCTGCTCCTCGGGCGTGGGCACGAAATCCACGGCGATGGAGCGGCGCGCCGTGAACTTCACGTATTCGCGGACGTGGCGCCTCAGCGTCCTGTGGACTACGGGCTGAAGCCGCTCTCTGAGGTCGGCCAGCGCTTTGGGACTGCCGTCCTGAACCGCGTTCACACAGCGCGAGCGGAAGGCGTTCTCGGGGCCCAGAATCGACTCGTCGAGAAACAGGGTCAGCCCGTAGAGCTCCATGAGGTCGTTCTGCAGCGGCGTGGCCGTCAGGAGCAGCTTGGGCGTCCCTTCGAGCGCCGTTTTCAGCGCGCTGCCCATGCGGTTGCCCGGCTTCCAGACGTTTCGGAGGCGGTGCGCCTCGTCAATCACCGCCAGGTCCCAGTGAATCGAAGCCAGGTCGTCCGCGCGCCCCGCGCCAAACTGGAGGGATGCGATGACCGGCGCGTCCTGCTCAAAGACGTTGCCGCCCCGAAAGCGGCGGGCCGCGTCGCCGTCCACGCACACGGCGCGAATGCCGAATTTTTCGAGAAGCTCCGACTGCCACTGGGCCCTCAGCGGCGCGGGACAGAGAATCAGAATGCGGCTTTTTCCCTCGGCAGCCATCTGGGCGACGATGAGCCCCGCCTCGATGGTCTTGCCCAGCCCCACTTCGTCGGCCAGCACGCAGCCGCCTCTGGGGATGGCATCCGCGGCAAAGACGGCCGCGTCCACCTGATGGGGGTTCATGTCCACGGCCGCGGTGGAGAGCGTGCGGGCGATGCCGCCGTCGGCCCCGAGCGCCAGCGCCAGCCGCTCGGCCAGGAGCCTCTGGTGAAAGGGCGTCAGTTTTTCGGAACCAGACTTTTGGCTGAGAAGCCCGGCTGCGAGGGCAGCCGCCCCGTTTTCTCCGGAGCTTACGTCCGGTGAACAGAAATCCATGGAACCATCATCCCCGCCGAAAAAAGGGCGCGGCGGATGATGGATTTCCCGGGGGGCGTCAAGTCCGGGACGGGCTCCCTCCGGGCTTGCGGTCCGGCGGCAAAGGGAGGCAAGGGCCGCGGCCTTTGCGGTTCGGGCAGCTCTTCCCTCGAAAGAGTCCGCCTGAACTCTGACCTGCACTGGAGAAAGCTGAACTTAAGCCATGTGGCTTCCCCTGGCCTTCCTCTCGGCGGCGCTCTTAGGCTGCTACGACATCTTCAAGAAGCGCTCCGTCCGCGACAACGCCGTCATCCCGGTGCTCTTCCTGAACACGCTGTTTTCCAGCCTGATTTTTCTGCCCTTCCTCATCCTTTCCCGGACGGGCGTCATCTCCCCGGAAACGCTCGTCTATGTGGCGCCGACGGACGCCCGGACGCAGGGCTTCATCTTCATCAAGTCGGCCATCGTCCTCGCCTCGTGGTTCTTCGGCTACATCGGCATGAAGCACCTGCCGCTGTCACTGGTGGGCCCGATGCAGGCCACCCGTCCCGTCCTCGTCCTCGTGGGCGCCATCTTCTTTTTCGGCGAATCCCTGAGCCTCCTCCAGTGGCTGGGCGTGTCCACGGCCGCGGTGTCGCTCTTTCTTCTGAGCCGCAGCGGCAGGGACGAGGGCATTCAGTTCGCCCACAACCGCTGGGTCTATGCCGTGGGGGCTGCCATCCTCTTCGGCGCGCTGTCCGGCCTCTACGACAAGTTCCTCATGGCGCCGGGAAAAGGACTCGGACTCGACCGCATGGCTGTCCAGACCTGCTTCAACTTCTATCAGGCGCTGCTCATGGGGCTCATGTGCCTCATCCTTTGGCTGCCCCATCGGCAGAGCCAGCCCTTTCGCTGGACGTGGAGCATCCTCGGCATCTCCGTCTTCCTGTCCCTGGCCGACTTTGCCTATCTCTACGCGCTGAGCGTGGAGGGGGCGCTCATCTCCGTGGTCTCCATGGTTCGCCGGGGCAGCGTCCTCGTGTCCTTCGCCTTTGCCGCGCTGGTGCTGAAAGAGAAAAACCTCCGGGCCAAAGCCTTCGACCTGGGCCTGATTCTTCTGAGCATGGTTCTTCTCTGGGCAGGTTCGGCGAGGTGAAAAGTCTGACAGCCCGGCAGCAAAAAGCGCCGCCTCCCGAAAGAAAAGGGAAGCGGCGCTGTACTTTGGAAAGTCCCTCAGATCGGGCGGCGCCTCAGGCGTCTTCCCGCTCGATGACCATGGCCAGGCCCTCGCCGCCGCCGATGCAGAGCGACGCGAGGCCCGTCTTCTTTCCGGAAGCCATGAGCGCGTAGATGAGGGTCACGAGGATGCGCGTTCCGGAGGCGCCGATGGGGTGACCCAGCACGCAGGCGCCGCCGTTCACGTTCACGTTGTCGTGCTTCAGCCCCAGGTGCTTCATGGCCGCCATGGTGACGACGCAGAAGGCCTCGTTGATTTCAAAGAGGTCGATGTCCTCAGGCTTAAGCTCGGCCCGCGCCAGGGCCTTTTGACAGGCGCCGATGGGGGCCAGGGTGAAGTCGATGGGCGCGCGCGAGTGGGAGGCAAAGCTCCGGATCACCGCCAGGATCTTCCGGCCCTCTTTTTCCGCCTTCTCCCGGCTCATCAGAACCACCGCCGCCGCGCCGTCGCTGATGGAACTGGCGTTCCCCGCCGTGATGGTGCCGTCCTTCTTAAAGGCGGGTTTCAGGTTGGGGAGCTTTTCGGGCTTCGCCGTCTTGGGGCCGTCGTCCTCGCTGACGAGAAGGGCGGGCCCTTTGCGCTGCGGGACTTCGATGGGGGCGATTTCAGCGGCAAAGGCGCCGTTTTTCTGTGCCGCCTGGGCGCGCTCGGTGGAGACCTTGGCAAAGGCATCCTGATCGGCGCGGGAAAATCCCTGCTCCTCGGCGCACTTTTCGGCGCACAGGCCCATGTGCTGGTCGCTGTAAACGTCCCAGAGCCCGTCGTGAACCATGGCGTCGATGAGCGTGACGTTTCCCATGCGGGCGCCCGCGCGGGCCTTGGGGTCGAGGTAGGGTGCGTTGGTCATGGACTCCATGCCGCCTGCTACGGCGACGTCGATTTCGTCGAGCTCAATGGCGCGGGCGGCCTCGATGACGGCCTCCATGCCGCTGCCGCAGACTTTGTTCACCGTGTGCGCGGGGACTGAGTCGGGAATACCCGCAAAGAGCGTCGCCTGCCGCGCGGCGTTCTGGCCCAGGCCTGCCTGGAGGACGCAGCCCATGACCACCTGTTCAATATCTTCGGGCTTGAGGCCGCTCCTCTCGATGGCGGCCTTGATGGCGTGGGCGCCCAGCTTCTGGGCGGTGAGGGGCGCGAGGGAGCCCTGAAAAGCCCCCAATGGGGTGCGGGCTGCGCCGACGATGACGACATCTCTCTTGGGGTTGGACTGGGACATATTGCCTCCGATGCAAGTGAAAAAACGGGTGGGGAAACGGGAAAAACTGCGGACAGTCTGGGGACAAAAACAAAGCGCAGAGAGTAAGCCAGGCTCTCTGCGCTTTCGATATGATGTTTTTAGAATATCGGAAAAAGAGACAGGGGATTCAAGGGAGAATGGGGGAAAATAGGTCGAAGTATGCGTTCAGGTGTTTTGGAGGTGGAAATTATCTCTCTGGCTGCCCGATGGCAAAAAGATCTACGGCGTCTACAAGGGAGTCCGTGTGGTTGCTGTCAAAACAAATGTAAAATCGCCACAGTCTTTCCCGACAGCGGCCATCTCAATTTCCCCATTTGAGGGGTATATCATTGGGTATATCATTGAGGACCGTTCCAACATAAAAAATCCCCTCTCCAAAATAATAATGAAGAGGGGACTGAATTGGATTATTTTATTTTTTTTTCAGCTATTTCTTCATGCAGCGCACGGACAAACCGTACCCTTTGGTGTTATTGGTCACGCCGGTGGCGGAGGACGTCACGTTCAGGAAGTAGGCGTCGGGCTGAGAGGTAATGCTGGAGCTGACGTGTTCTGTATTGTATTCCGTCACCGTCCAGAATCGGCCCCGGCTGCCGAAACCTCGCCAGGTACTTCCATAAAATTCGCCCGCGAGGAGGGCGCCAAAGCCGTAATCATCCGTTCCGCCTGCGCTTTCGGCCATGAGCTTCGTGCCCCCGCCCTCACCTCCGGCAAATGCTACTAAATCATCAAAATCTTCTTTCTCCGGCAAATTCCAGCCTGAAGGGCAGGCCTGCTTCGCCGTTTCCCAGTTATATAACAGCCCGTAAGTGCTCACATTCTCGGTTTTATTGTCCGGAGCATGGGTGTCATATTCACCGCCATATACATAATCCAGATTCTTTCCCAGCCAGAATTTTCCGTTTATTTTATATACCGGATATACCGTGCCGTTGCGGGTGTCCTTAAAGGTGCATTCTTCGGCATTATAGGAAGCACCTTTGGTGCAGTCGGCGCAGTTTTTACCATAAAGCCCCGCCGCGCACTGATCCCCCGGTTCAGAGGCGTCTGTATCCTGTGGTTCAGACGCATCGGCGGCGATAATTCCCGCGTCGTTTCCCTGGGGAAGATTATCGTCGTCATCCTTCTCCGACCCGCCGCATCCGATCAGCGCAAACAGACTTGCTAAAATAACAACTGAACGGATTTTGCCCCCCCCCCCAGCTGCCTACATCTGCTTTCATAGTCATTGTGCTTACCTCATCAAAAAGCCGGAGAATTCTGGCTGAGTGAATCCTCCATCATCCCCCACTGGGATGACAGAGACAGACGGCAGAGTATATTTCGAGACAAATATCAAGGTAAATTTTGATTTTCCATGACAGTTTTATGACACGCCCGCAGTCAGCGCCCATGGCGATGGAGTGGGGCTTTCTGAAATAAATAGGGCTCAAAATAAAAAATCCCCTCTCTTGTTCGGAGAGGGGATTCGATAGAAACGAATCAGGCTCAGACTTTTGATCAATCGCAGCCGAGTTTGGGATAGGGAATTCCTCCTGCTTCAGTTTCGATGTCAGCGACGGGCTTTAAATAAAGCAGGAATTTGTCGCCGTCGGCATTTTTGAGGGGAATTCCGCACTGGAAGAGCGGCGTGGTATTGTTGAGGACGGAGTCTCTGAGACTTTTTGCCGCATCCTGGAATTCATCGGGGAGGATGGCGGCGTCATTCATACTCTGGGTGGCCAGCCGCTCCATTCCTTCAGGCAGCACCCGGGTGTGCTCCGGGAAATTGAGGAATGTGGATTTGTCCTCCCGCGTCACCGAGAGGAGGTAGCCGCGCAGCTTGCCCTGAACGGGAGTTCCGTCAGCGAGGAATTTTTGAAGCGCAGCATACGCCTTGTCCTCGACAGCGAGGGCGTGCTTTCCGGCGCCAGCCATTTCGCACGAGGATGGATAGCACGAGAGCTCTTCCTCACCATTGGTGATAATCAGCGTATCTCCATCGACGAGCCCCTTCTCTTCGTAGCTCGCGCAGACTTTTCCGATGGACAGGTCGTCAACCAGCGCCTTGCAGTCGGCTTCGGAGAGCTGGCCCTCCACCACGTCGGACCAGGAATACCAGCAGAAATTATCCTCAGCCTGCGCGGGCGCCACTGAAGAATATGCCCTGTATTTGCAGTCGCCCGTCACCACAAACCAGGACTCGCCATTCCCGCCGAAAAAGGCATTTCCCCAGGCCCAATTCATCACCCGATAGGAAAGGACGATGTCATTCGCGGCGTAATTGCCGAGCTGCGTCTCAATATGCTTTGAGGAGTCATCGTCGCCGCCGCAGGAAACGGCAAAAGCGGAAAGAGAGAGTGCCAGAATGGATGCCAGGGTGCGCTTCGCGTTCATATTAAGCTCCTAGGTAAAGAAAGAGGGGGGATGACGCCGTATGTCGCGGCGGGCGGCGCGCCACGGCAAGCGGCGTGCCCCCGGCCTCATCTGCGTATCAATTTACGACGAAAAGACCTGAAAAATGTCCCGCAATTCTGGTTCTCCGTCGGCTGATTTTCCATGACATTTATGTCAAAACGAGGCGGCGGCGTGCGCAGAGGTCAGGGAGTGCAGAAGCTGGAAGAAAACATTTCATATAAATCATATAAAAATCCCCCTCGTCCCAAAGCAGGGGAGAGGGGGACAGGGGGGGGAGATCAGAACGGGCTGCACTTGTTGTCAAATGCAATTTTGCCCGTCGCCGCGTCTTCGATGTCCGCCGCAGGCCGCATGAAGAGAAGAACGTCGCTGCCATTGGCATCTTTGACGGGAATGCCTCCGCTGTATTCGGTTTTCAGCGTGCCGTCTTTGACTTTTTCCAGAATCGCCCTCAGCGCCCCCTGCGTTTTATCGGGGAAAATTTTGCTCCGGTGAAAAGTGTCCCTGGAAAGCGCGATGCCCGCCGGGAGCGGTTCCGTAAATTTCAGGGGATTATTCTCTTTGTCGCTGAATTTGCGTCCGTGCCTGAGCTCATCTTTGATGTCGTAGGCATAGCCGCGCAGTTTGCCGCCCTGCACCTTTCCC
Organism: Myxococcales bacterium UBA1203; assembly: GCA_002309695.1. GTDB lineage: Bacteria > Myxococcota > Myxococcia > Myxococcales > UBA5297 > UBA1203. The sequence continues at coordinate 10,788 of DBXV01000020.1, forward strand.
TCTGTGAGCAGCTTTGCGAGGGTGGCTTCGGCCTCCTTTTCAATTTTGCATTCTGGGGTTTCCCCGGACTCTTCAGTCTTTCCGCAGCAGCTGATGTAGCACGACAGCGTCTTGCCTCCGGCACTGATATACTTTGTCGAATGGTCGGTCACCCTGGAGAGACGCACATTTGTGCAGGTTTTGGTGAGGGGAAGCGGGGTGGTGAGCTTCCGGCATTCCTCCTCCGAGAGCTGACCCTGAACGACCTCGGGAGCAGGATTTTCCCCGCGCGAAAAAGCGCGGTAGCTGCAGTCGTCGAGAATGGCGAACCATGCTGTGCCGTGCTCATTGAGGAATCTCCAGGCCTCGTCCACATAGCCGAGGGAAATATGGTAGGAGGCGAGGATTTTCTTTCCGGCGGTCTTTTCCGGTGCGGCGGCGGCAGTTTGATTTTGGGGCGCGGATGCAGCGGTATCAGCCGCCAGGGCGGCGCCGGGAAGGGCTGCTGATGCGAGCGAAAGGGAAAAAAGGGCTTTAAATGCACATCTTGCGTTCATTTTGGACTCCGAGTTAAGAGCTCCGAGTTTAAAGAAAAGGGGGGGGGGCAGCCATCAGGTGGCTGTAATTTGGCGATAACACAATAAAAACAGGCTGGACAGGGGGAAATTGCAGGTTTTTCAGCGGGAGTTGGACGGTATCACCAATGAAAGATATATACAGAGGATTGGATGTGGACGGACGGATTGAAGTCTTCGCCCGTTATTTAATGCAATATCTGGAAAAGCGCTGGCCGCAATACGACTGGAGTCCTGTGCGCGAAATGCTTCACAATGGAACGCACATGTATGTCGATAGGTGGGAGAGCTGCTATAAATCGCTGCTCAAGTATTTGGCGAAAGAGAATCTCCGGCTTCCGGAGGACAAAGACAAGGTCTGGTGCCAGGGCGGCGTCAGCCGGGATCTCTCCAAAAAATCGTACGACACTCTGAGGGCGCTGTTTGAATTGTTCCGGACGGAGCGCCCGCCGGAAGAGGTGGATGCCGTCGCCTGCCGCCTGCTTCAGTTTGCCTATCTCGTCGGCTGGAGATGGGAGTGGAGTGACGAGGGCAGTTGGGCAGATCAGGACGAGGAAAGCTGCTCCAATCGCGGGTGGGATGATTATACCGAATTTTGTCATAATTGTGACGGCGGCAGCCGTGAGCACCATTGTCCCGTGAATCAGATACATTGCCGCAATGCCGTCAACAGTTTCGTGCGGACGGCGGAGGGGTGGCTGCGGGAATGCGGCATGGAACTGCCGCCGATTGATGATATTTGGGAAAATGAAAGTAATCGCGAATACCTCGCCGAGACTGAATATGAATACGAGCATGTCGCGGAGGAAAATAAGGAATATCGGGGCGGACTCTGGTTTCAGTATGAAATGCGCATGTATTACCGCCCGGAGCCCTGCCTGAGCGTCAGCGTATTGAAACCGTCCAATATGGTGGTCTGGCGCGCGCCCACGGACAATATAGAGCGCGACGAGAACGGCTGTTATCATCGTTTTCAGCTGAGCGACGAGCAGCTGAAAACATTGCTGGAGAAACTCGGCGGCTATCCCGGACTTTTTAATCTCCAGGGGTGCGCTTCCCCGGATGTTGTCCGGGAGCCGCGCCGCGATTATATTTATTATTTTAATGTGGAAGATAAGCAGTCTGAGCAGCTGGAAGCCACCAATCTGGAGGACCTGCTCGACGTCCGGAAAAAGTATCCGGATTTGGACGGCATTTTAAGTGTGCTGGAAAGCGTCGCCCATTTTCTGATTGAGGCGGGCGTGGATAAAAAATGCTTTTATCCGGTGGTGAAATGAATACGCGCCCCGCCAAATAAAAAAATCCCCTCTCCAAAATCAAAATGGAGAGGGGATTTTTATATGAATTTAGATTATAAATTATAAAATTCTACTTTGCACAGCGAAACCCCTGATAGTATAACTGATCCTCCGGGGCAGGAGAGCCAAGATCGGAGGGGCGATAGGAGACTTCAAGTTGTGTCTTACCGCTTGCATAGCCCCCACCTTTATTCACATATTTGTCGCTTTCAGATGAAAGCTTTGAACTTGTCCACTCCGCAACATTGCCCGACATATCCACGAGCCCCAGCGGACTGTCGCCGGCGGGGGAATAGTGACCGACAGCGGTGGTGTCACTAATATGACTAAAATAATAATTGGCTTTTTCGGGGGTCAGTTCATCTCCCCAGGGATATTTCGTGTCCAGATGCTCCGTGCCGTTGTGCGTCGCGGCATATTCCCACTCTTCTTCTGTGGGCAGCCGGCCGCCAATCCATTCGCAGTATTCTTTTGCGCCATACCAAGACACGCAAGTCATCGGGTGAGTTTTCCAGTGTTTTCCGCGGTCGTAATTGCAGGTATCATCCTGTGAATATGAAGTGTAATTTGAGCTCCTGCAGGCGGACGCCGCCACGCATTTTTTAAATTCTGTCACGGTCACAGGCGTTTTTCCCAATTTGAAAGCCGCCAGTGTCACCGTCTCTCCCCTGGAATGAACTGCATTGTCTTCTTTCAAAGTAAATGACCCGGCGGGGATGTCGATAAATACGCCGAGCTCGATTTCAACCTGATGGCCCGCATCCGTCTCCTGCCCTCCGGCGTCGTCTTCGGCAGTGCCCGCATCGGCGGCTGAATATCCTGCATCCCGCTGAACGACAAGCCCGCCGCCGCCCGCATCCTCATCCGAGGTGTCGTCCCCGCCGCCGCAGCCGATAAATAGCAGAGAGCCAATAAAAATTGATAAAACACCTAAACAGATTTTACCCCCCCCCCCCTGAATGATACATTTACTGCCGAAGAATTGCTCAACATGTTCAGGTCTCCTGAGAAAAAAAGCCAGAGAAATTTCCGTCGGGTTTGAAAAAAACAGCGGCTTTTACAATAATACTGAAAGAACTGCAAGAGAAGTTGTTCGCGCCGAAACGGCAAAACATTTATTCCCGCAGAAAAATCACAGGCACGCATTGGGGAATGAAATGATGCCCGTTTCCGCATCCTCAATATCCGTCACCTGACGTGCGTAGATGAGATATTTGGTTCCCGATGAATCTATGACGGGAATGCCGCCCTGCGAACTGCAGTTCATTGTGCCGTTCAAAACCTTTTGACGGAGTGATTTGACGGCATCCTGATATTCATCGGGGAAAATCGCGCTTTTGAAGAAACTGGGCGACGGCCCGTTGGGCGTCTGTTCCTGAGTTTGAAGAAGCGCTTCCATACCTTCCGGAAGCGTCTCGGAAAATTGCAGAGGCGCACCGCTGCTGACCATGGCGTTTTCAGGCGCCAGAGTGAGATAGCCGCGCAGTTTGCCATCGATGGGCTCCCCATCATCGAGGAACCGGGCGAGCGTCGATTTTGTCTGCGTTTGAATGCCGCATTCCATGGGATGCTGGTCCGGGTCCGACTCATCGCAGCAGCTGTGATAGCAGGCGAGCGTGTATTCGCCGAGGGTAATGAAATGCACCGTGGCCTCGGTCGGTCCCTCGACGGAGACTTCAGTGCAGCTTTCGTTCAGATATTGAGTGCGAATAAACGCTTTGGCGATGAGCGTTTCGCATTCATCTTTGGAAAGCTGCCCCTGAACGACGTCTGCCAGATAATGAAAGCCATTGCCGTCGTTCGCGAAGGCCGAAAAGGCCCGGTAGCGGCAGTCGCCAGTCACAACAAACCACGCATAGCCGTGTTCTGTATAAATGCTCGGAATGGCGGCGCCGCGATAATATCCGCCGCCTTTTCGGTAGGACAAAACAATGTCGGTAGGACCGTAGTTATCGAGGCTCACCGGAGGAATGGAGGCGTCGTCGGTCGGCTGAGATGCGTCTACCGTCTGGACGGAGGCATCCGTGCCCGCATCCGAAGAAATAATTCCCGCGTCGGTGACGTCCGAATCGTCGGAATCGTGATTTTTGCTGTTCCCGCCGCAGGCAAAGAGAAACGCAGCGCAGGCAGATACAATAATCATTTTATTGAATTGTTTCATCTGCTTCCTCTCTTTCATTGTGAATGGCGGCCCGCCGATGCACGCCTGAATGAGCGCTGGGGCCCTGGTCATTGGGCGAAGCGGCGTCAGTGCGTGTATTTATTTCGTATCAGCTTCCGCGGCCAGTCAACTCAAAAATACCACACGGGACAAATCACAACTTTGTCGCCATTCCGGGTTTTGGATCGAAATGCTTTTGCAGAAATTCAACTGTATCCCGGCTGCGCTTCGCATCGCGTTCATTGGAGGGCGAATAGGCCATTTGCAGTGCGAATACGGCGGCGCAGGTGAGAATACATGAAATAACATATATATAATATGATTTATTTTGAGGATTTTTCATGATATATTTACAGACGCGCATAAAACTCAAAATAATCAATACCAGCGTCAGAAGAATTGCCGCGATGCCGGGAAGCGCAGCGATAGGATTGGGAACGCCGATAAGAGAGAGCGGGGAATGTGGGAGATAGCCCGAAAGCGCCATGGGCCAGGCGAGTTCGCGGACGGAATTCGCCACCGCGTCGGGAATATAATTGATAAGCGTCATGAGGCCCGTGGTGATGAGCGACATGGCGATTAAGCCCGCCGAAATACCCACAATGCCGTATTTAAGAGTAGAGGATAGGCGCGTGGATACAAAAAGCGTTGTGAGGAGTGCGCCGATGGGAAGAAGCAGAAATCCCACAAGCGGGGTCAGGTGGCGCGGGCCCGTCGTCCAGCCCCATGAGTCGTATGTAAAGCTCGATGTGAAGTAGGTGTAGAGACAGAGAAGTGCGAGGGAGAGCCAGAGTTCTTTGCCGATGATATGGCGGATGCGGGCGCACTTAAGCCCCACTGCGATGCCGATGGGCGCGAGGAGCAGGAAGGGCGAGAGCGTGAAGAGGCCCCGGAGGGGCGAGAAGAATGAGAGGATGAAGGCCCGGGGATCGGGGAGACGGATGCCGAGGAAGCCGCCCGTGTGCCAGCCCTGGTAGCCCGCGTCGTTGAGGAAGAGATAGGGCGAGATGAAGGGGTGGCCGAAGCAGTGGAGGTGGTAGGCGGCGATGAGGAGGGCGAAGGGGAGGACGCCCAGAATGCCCATCAATCCGGCCTTGACTTTGGCTTTGAGGCCGCCGGGCAGGGCGGCGAGTCCGTAGGCCGCGAGGGGAATGAGGGCCAGCGCCCCGGTGTATTCCGCGGCTACGGTGAGTCCCGCCAGGGCGCCGGAGATGAGCATCCAGCGGCAGGCGCGCTCGCTTCGGGAGGCCTTTTCCAGGGCGAAGAAGGTCGAGAGGACGAGGCAGCCGGTCAGGCCGTGGCTCATGAAGAGCTCGGCGTAGCTGAATGCCAGCGTGCCCAGCGCGAAGGCGGCGGTGAGAGCGTCGGCGATGAGGAAGGCGGATTTTTCGCTGTCGCTTTCAGGCGCCGGTTCATCTGCGCCGACGGCCATGGCGTCCCGCAGGCGGCGCCTCAAAAAACGCCTCAGGGGAATGAGAATCAGAATGACGGGGAGAATCGTGCAGAAGAGCCGTGCGAAGAAGACGAGGAGCGTCTCGGAGACCTCGCCCCTGCTGACCATCCTGAGCGCTGCATAGACGGGAACGGCCATGAGGGAGAGGAGCGGCGCCTTGGAGGGGTAATAGATGCGCTCCCGGGACTTCTCCTGTGGATTTTTGGCCGCCTCGGGGCAGCGCATCCGCGAGTCAATCCGCCCGGACGCATCCCGCGTCACCGCCACGCACGAGAGGTCGCCGGCCCAGCCGTGGCGCTTCAAGGCGCCGTTGATCTCCAGAGCGCCGTCATCCACCAGCGCCTGGGACTGGCGCAGGCGGCAGAGCTCGTTGGGGCTCCGCACCTGGGGCAGGTACGGGAAGATGAGGATGAGGGCCAGCGCGGGGAGGAGAATGGGCCAGAGCGCGGCGATTTTTTGTCTGGCTGCACCGGAGGCGCTGGCATTGGCATCGCTGTGATTGTGAGGATTCGTCGGAGCGTTCGGCTGCATGGCGGTCGCGTTTTGGGGTGGCAGAAGGTCAGGCGAGGGGAGGGGCGGCCTCAACGGCATCGGCTTCCTTGAATCAAGGGGCGCACGGGGAGGGCGATGCGGCCGGCGGAAGGTGCCGCCTTGGAGATGGCGCGCTCTGAAAAAGTGCTATCTTCCCGCGCCTTTTTTCCGAGGCGCCGGACGTCCGAAGGCAGGAGCGCCCGCCCGAGATGCACCGCAACCGCAATCCACTTCCGAAAGGTGGTTTCCATGAAACTGAAACTCATGGCGGCACTCACCGCCATTCCCTTCACCATCGCGTTCGCCGCCTGCGGCGGTTCCGAGAAGAAAGACGACCCCATTCTCATTCCCGACGCGGGGCCCATGATTCAGGACGGCGGCACGCTTCCCGGACCGGGCAATGACGGCGGCCAGGACGTGCCGGATGCCGGACCTTCCCAGAACGATGCGGGCGATGAACAGCTGCCGCCCGCTTCCATTGGGTGGTGCCGCATCGTCAATGAGCCCTCCACGGTCAGCATCGAGAACGGCGGCACCTTTACGGCCTATGCGCAGGTGTTTGCCGCCGGCCGCACCGAGGGCGAGTTCCGGGAGAACAGCGGCATCAAAGGTCAGATGGGCACGGGCGCGCCGGGCACGGACGTCACCGGCTGGACCTGGGCTGACGCCGACTACAACCGGAACTTCGGCGAGGCCTCCGGCAACAACTACGAATACATGGCGTCCTATTCGTCCACGCAGGTCGGAACGGTGGCCTACGCCTTCCGCTTCCAGGTCGATGGCGGCGAATGGTTCTACTGCGACACCGACGGCCACAGCGCCGACGACGCCTCCGCAGGGTTCAGCGCCGACGCGCTGGGCACCATCACCGTCAAAGAAGTCCAGCCCGAGCCCAAGCCTGCGGTGGAGTGGTGCCGCATCGTCAATGAGCCGGCCAGTCTGACGGCGGACACAGAGGGCTCCGTCACCGCCTTCGCGCAGGTCTATGTGCCGGGCCGCACCGAGGGCGAGTTCCGCACGGACAGCGGCGTCAAAGGTCAGATGGGCACGGGCGCGGTTGGCTCAGACCCAACTTCGGCTTCGGGCTGGGACTGGAAGGATGCCAGCTACAACACGGGCTTCTCCGGCAGCGAGAACCACGACGAGTACATGGCGTCATTCTCCTCAGCGTCTCCCGTGACCGTGGCCTACGCCTTCCGCTTCAAGGTCGATGACAGCGACTGGTTCTACTGCGACGCCGACGGCCACAGCGCCTCCAACACCGCCGAGGGGTTCAGCGCCGACGCGCTGGGCACCATCACCATCAAGGAGAAGGCGCAGCCGCAGGTGGACTGGTGCCGCATCGTCAACGAGCCCGCCAGCGTCACGATTGAGAACGGCGGATCGTTCACCGCTTACGCGCAGGTCTATTCCTTCGGCCGCACCGAGGGCGATTACAGCGCGTCCAGCGGCGTGAAGGGCCAGATGGGCATCGGTCCCAAAGACAGCGACCCGACGTCTGCCTCCGGCTGGAACTGGTCGGACGCCGAATACAACACGAACTTCTCCGGGGCGGCCGCGGCCAGCAATTACGAATACATGGCGACCTACACCTCGGAGAACGCGGGGACCGTGGCCTACGCCTTCCGCTTCAAGGTGGACTCGGGCGACTGGTTCTACTGCGACACCGACGGCCACCACGTGACCAACCCCAATGAACCGTTCAGCGCCGAGGCGCTGGGGACCATCACCGTCAAGCCGAAGCCCGTTCCCCACGTGGACTGGTGCCGCATCGTCAACGAGCCTTCCAGCGTCACGATTGAGAACGGCGGATCGTTCACCGCTTACGCGCAGGTCTATTCCTTCGGCCGCACCGAGGGCGAATACGCGGCGGATCACGGCGTCGTCGGGCAGATGGGCGTCGGCCCCAAAGACAGCGACCCGTCTCTGACCAACGCTTCCGGCTGGAACTGGTGGAACGCCGAGAACAATCCCGAGTTCGACAAGGCGAGCAGCAACTACGAGTTCATGGCCGACTACTCGTCCACGGATGCGGGAACCGTGACCTACGCCTTCCGCTTCAAGGTGGAGAACAGCGAGTGGTTCTACTGCGACACGGACGGCCACCACGTGACCAACACCAATGAACCCTTCAGCGCTTCATCTCTGGGAACCATCACCGTTGAAGAGGCCCCCGAACCGCCGCCGACCGCCACGGTCAGCTGGTGCAACGTGCAGAATCTGACGCGGACGGTCAGCTCGCTGGGCGTCCACGTGGCCACGTCGCAGGTTTACGTCCCCGAACTGACTGAAAACGGCAACGCCGGCAGCAGCCGCATCGAGGCTGAGGTCGGCTTCGGCACAGGCAGCAATCTGGCTTCCTGGACCTGGAAGAAGGCGGACATCAACGAGGAAGCCGATGTAGCGAACCTCGGCGACCACTTTGAATACGTCGGCGAAGTCGGCCCTGTGGGCGGCACGAGCGCACAGGAGGTCAGCTTCACCTTCCGCTACAAGCTGGACGGCGGCCCCTGGTTCTACTGCGACGCCGACGGCCACAGCGCGGACGACGGCGATGCCGGCTTTGACGCGGACAATCTGGGAACGCTCAGCGTCATTCCCAAGGACAGCCTGCATATCGGCTGGTGCCGCCTGCATTGGGCGGGACTTCTCGAGGGAAGCGACTTCGGCGCCTACGCCTATGTCTATGTCGCGAATGCCGACGATTCGGTCGTCCTGACGGGAAGCCAGAACGGCTATCTCGATGACGCGGCGGTGGAAGCGCAGATTGGCCTCGTTCCTTCCAGCGGCAGCGAGACGGTGGATGTCAGAAATTACGCGAACAACGCTGCCTACTGGCACGACGCCCACGTGAATCCTTCGCCGGGCGCTTCATCCGAGCTGGGAGCGAACAACAGCGAATACGAAGCCATCGTCAGCGCGCTTTCCTCCGGGAAATACTCCTACGCTTACCGGCTCCGCATTCAGGGCGCTTCTGAGTGGATTTACTGCGGCAATGTCGGCGTCGTTCCCGGGAGCCCCAATGACACGTTCGACGTGAAGCACATCGGGAGCCTGATAGTTCCCTGACGGGCACGTCCGTCTGAAGAACGCTTCAAAACAGCAAAGCCCCTTCTCCTCTTTGGCGGGAGAAGGGGCTTTTTCATGGGTGATGCGCTGTCCCCGGGACATCGGAGGCGTCCGGCAGAGGAAGGGGAGAGGCCTCCGAGCAAAAAAGACCAAAAAAAACGCGGCGCCTCCGATGGGGGAGACGCCGCGCTTTGATTTCAGCCTGATTTGTCAGTCGTCAGAGAACGAACGTCAGAGGCTTTCAGAGCGCTTTGACGCCGTCGTCGATGGCTGCGGTGATCTTCTTGAAGAGGTCGCAGTCCTCACCGCCGCTGCACTCGCCGCTGAGGCGCTTGCCGCCGACCTTCACGCTGACCTTGGACGAAGAGCCGGAGGACACCGCGACATTCAGGTCAACCTTGTCGGCGAGTCCCTTCTCCCGGATGTAGCCGGAGAGCATGTCCAGCCCCTTGGGGCCATGACACATGCTGCCGGTGCAGAGCGTCACGGTCACATCGAGGCGCTTGTCCGCCGTGCCGCGCATGACGGGAATCATGGCGTCAAATACATCGGCCTTGCTGTCATAGACGGTGTGCAGGAGCTCATGCGCCTTGTGCGAGCCGGGATGGCCGCCCAAGCTCTCCTCGTAGCAGCGGGAGACCGCGTAGTTGTCCTGGGGCTTCTGGAAGAAGTGGTCGCGCTTGTCCGCCGTGTAGAGACCGGCCTGACGCTTGGCGCGGATCGCGTTCGTGGCGCCGATGGGCTGCCCAGCGCCGGAGATGCAGCCGCCGGGGCAGGCCATGACTTCGACGAAGTGGTAGTCGGCCTTGCCGTTCTTGATGGCTTCCACCACCTCGCGGGCCTTGGCCAGACCATAGACGACGGCGATTTTGATCTCCTTGCCGGCGACGTTGAGGGTGGCTTCCTTGAGGTTGTCCATGCCGCGCACGGCCTTGAAGTCCACGTTCTCCAGCGGCTTGTCCTGCAGCTTCTCCACCGCGTAGCGGAGCGCGGCTTCCATGACGCCGCCGGAAGCGCCGAAGATGACGCCGCCGCCGGTGGCAAAGCCCATGGGCATGTCAAAGGGCGAGGGCTCCAGCTGGGAGAAGTTGATGCCCAGCGAGTTGATCATGCGGCCCACCTCGTCGGTGGTGATCACGATGTCCACCTCGGGAACGCCGTCGACTTTGAACTTGTCCTGCTGCGCCTCGTACTTCTTGGCGGTGCAGGGCATGATGGAAACGACCACCATGTCTTCGCGCTTCACGCCGAGCTGCTTGGGCAGGATGTTCTTGGCCACAGAGCCGAACATGGCCTGAGGCGAGCGGCAGCTGGAGAGGTGAGCGGTCATCTCCGGGTAATAGAGCTCCATGAAGCGCACCCAGGCCGGGCAGCAGCTGGTGAACAGCGGCAGCACGCCGCCGCGGGTGACTCTCTCGAGGAACTCCGTGGCCTCCTCGAAGATGGTCATGTCTGCGGTGAAGCTCGTGTCATAGACGTGCTTGAAGCCCATGAGCTTGAGGGCGGTGACGAGCTTGCCGGCGACGTTCTCGCCCACCTGAGCGCCGAAGTGCTCGCCCAGGGCGACGCGGACGGCGGGAGCCACCTGAACGACGACCGTCTTGCTGGTGTCGTAGAGGACCTGCCAGACCTTGGGGGAGTCCTGCTTGGCGACGATGGCGCCGGTGGGGCAGACGGCGGCGCACTGGCCGCAGTTGACGCACTCAGTGCCGGAGATGCCGCTGTCGAATGCCGTCGTCACCTTGGCGTTGGAGCCGCGCTTGGTGAAGTAGATGGCGCCGATGCCCTGAATCTCGCTGCACACCCGGACGCAGTCGCCGCACTTGATGCACTTGTTGGGGTCGCGCTGGATGGAGGGCGACGAGGTGTCGATGGGCTGCATCTCCTCGTGCTTCAGCTTCTTGTAGCGGATCTCGTTGACCCCCAGCCGCCGGGCGATGTTCTGCAGCGCGCAGCTGGAGCTGCGGACGCAGGACGGGCACTCGGTGTTGTGGTTGGCGAGCAGGAGCTCCACGCTGATTTTCCGCATGGCCCGGATGTCCTTGGTCTCTGTGAGGATGACCATGCCGGGGGCGGGCGCGGTGGAGCAGGCGGCCATCACCATGGTGCGGTTGTTTTGCGTGACCTGAACCAGGCACAGGCGGCAGGCGCCGTAGATGCTCAGTTCGGAGTGGTAGCAGAAGGTCGGCAGGTCGATGCCGGCCTTGCGGATGACCTCCAGGAGGTTCCGCTCGTCGGTGAATTCGATTTCCCGTCCGTTGACGGTAAGTTTTTTGGAATCAGCCATTGGAATTCATTCTCCTCACTGGATGTCAGATGCCGCTGATGGCGCCAAAGCGGCAGGTTGCCTTGCAGGCGCCGCACTTGATGCACTTGGACTGGTCGATCTTGTGGGGCTGCTTCACCGTGCCGCTGATGGCGCCCACCGGGCACTTGCGCGCACAGGCCGTGCAGCCTTTGCACTTGGACGGATCGATTTCGGGCTTCGCCAGCGCCTTGCACTCGCCCGTGGGGCAATGCTTGTTGACGATGTGCTCGATGTATTCGTCGCGGAAGTAGCGCAGGGTGGAGAGCACGGGGTTCGGCGCCGTCTTGCCGAGAGCGCAGAGCGAGCCCAGCTGGACGGCCTTGGCGGTCTCTTCCAGGAGCTCCAGCGTCTCCATCGTGCCGCGCCCTTCGATGATGTCGTCCAACAGCGCGAGCATCTGCTTGGTGCCCTCGCGGCAGGGGACGCACTTCCCGCACGACTCGTTCTGGGTGAACTGCATGAAGAAGCGGGCGATCTTCACCATGCAGGTCTGCTTGTTCATGACCACGAGGCCGCCGGAGCCGACGATCGCGCCCTTGCTGGCCAGAGAGTCGAAGTCGAGCGGCCAGTCCAGCAGGTCGGGCGTCAGGCAGCCGCCGGAGGGACCGCCGATCTGCACGGACTTGAAGTCCTCGCCGGGGATGACCTTGCCGGTGTTGTCGGTCACGCCGCCGCCGATTTCATAGACGATCTTGCGGAGCGAGGAGCCGAAGGGGACTTCGACGAGGCCCGTGTTGGCCACGTGGCCGGTGAGGGCGAAGGTCTTGGTGCCCGGGGACTTTTCGGTGCCGACCTCGCGGTATTTGGCCGGACCCTCGCGAAGGATGTAGGGCACGGAGGCCAGCGTCTCGACGTTGTTGATGACGGTGGGCTTGCCGTAGAGGCCCTTCTGCGCGGGGAACGGAGGCTTGGGCATGGGCATGCCGCGCTTGCCTTCGACAGAGGCGAGAAGCGCCGTCTCTTCGCCGCAGACGAAGGCGCCGGCGCCTTCCATGATGCGGACGCGGAAGCTGAAGTCCGTCCCGAAGAGGTTGTCGCCCAACAGGCCGTATTTCTCGGCGTCCTCGACGGCGCGCGCCATGCGCTTGACTGCCAGCGGATACTCGGCGCGGACGTAAACCACGCCCTCATCGGCGCCGATGGCGCGGGCGGCGATCATCATGCCTTCCAGCACGGAGTGGGGATTTCCCTCCATCACCGAGCGGTTCATGAATGCTCCCGGGTCGCCCTCGTCGGCGTTGCAGACGACGTATTTCTTGGGGCCGGGGGAGGCCAGCGTGAACTTCCATTTGAGGCCCGTGGGGAAGCCCGCGCCGCCGTGGCCGCGGAGGCCGGAGTCGAGCACGAGCTGGCAGATTTCCTCGGGCTTCATGCTGGTGACGGCCTTGCGGGCGCCGAAGTAGCCGTCGTTGGCGATGTATTCCTCGACGTTCTCCGGCTCGATGGTGCAGTTGTGCATGATGATGCGCGTCTGGTGCGTGTAGAACGGGATTTCGTTCTCGTGCGCGCAGGCCTTCTTCGTCGCGGGGTCGAGATAGACCAGCCGATCGACGATCTCCCCCTTCTCCAGGGTCTTCTCCACCACGTCATCCACATCAGTTTCCTTCACGTGGCAGTAGAAAATGCCCTCGGGCTCAATGCGCATCAGTGGGCCCATCTGGCAGAAGCCCTGGCAGCCGCTCTTGGAGACGTAAGTCCCCTCAAAGGGATGCTCCATGTCGCCCTTTTCGACGGCAACCTCGACGGACATTCCCTTTTCCTGGAGCTTCTTCACCAGGGCTTCGCGCACCTTCATGGAGCCGTTGGCGATGCAGCCGGTGCCGCCGCAGAGGACGATGCGCCGTTTAATCTTGGAAACCGCCTTTTTGTGGGCGGCGGCGATCTCTTCGAGACTCAGTTTTTTCAGTTCGGCGTTCATTGGACTCACTTGCCTCCTTCAGCCGTGGCGGCGTTTTCCTTGGCACTGATGCCGTCGATGATGGCTTCAATCCCGGCGGGCGTGGACTGGCCGTGGACTTCCTCGTCGATGACCACGACGGGGGCGAGGCCGCAGGCGCCCAGGCAGCTGACGATTTCCAGCGTGAACATCATGTCGTCGGTGGTCGGCTTGTGGGGGCTGATGCCGAGCTTCTTCGAGAGCATCTCCAGCGTGCCGTGGGACTTCTTCACGTGGCAGGCCGTGCCGTCGCAGACGCGGATGATGTGCTTGCCTTTGGGGTCGAGGGAAAAGTGCGCGTAGAACGTGGCAACGCCATAGACGCGCGACGCGGGGACCTTCAGCGCGGAGGCCACGTAGGTAATGGCCTCTTTGGAAAGGTACTTATGAAGCTCCTGAATCTCCTGGAGGATGGGAATCATCCGGGATGGATCGTGGTGATTTCTCTCCAGGATCGCGTCAATCGCGGAGAACTTCGCGACGACTGCCTGGGCCTTGTCGTTCGACACTTCCATGCGTTTGGCTCCTTAGGTTGGGTCAAAATGACGAACGCCTCCCGTGCCTGCTGCCAGACGCCGGGGGGCGCACGTTTCTGCTGATTCGGGGAAGTTTTCGTTCCGGAAAAGCGGGTGAGGAAAGCGGCGGGAGGGAGACGCGCGGCCATCTAAAGCGGATGTCCCGCGATGCTGGCTGCCCACCCCCGTTCGGCCACCCGCGAAAAGCGCGCATCTCCTAGAACCGGAGCGGGCTGTTTTCCAGCGGAAATTCCCTCGGAATTGAGAGTGGGAATGTGGGCGAAAGATGGGACAACGTGAGCGAACTGGCAGGCTTGCCGCCTCATCAAAAATGCCTTTTCCCTGCGAAAACTTTCGCGTTTCGGCTTCTGTGGTTCGGGGCGGACAGGAAATTAGCCTTGACTAAAAAAAGCACTTGCAAGTTCCGGCAAAAATAGTTAGGTGAGGCTAACAAAGAGGCGGACGTGACCGCCTTTTTTCAATTCACCCCGAAATCAATGGAGCAGCAGAACACCATGACACTGTCAGAACTCGTTCCCGGTCAGTCGGCCAAAATCACCCTCGTCAGCGCATCCCCGGTCATTCGCCAGCGCATTCTGGACATGGGGCTCATCCCGGGCGTCACGGTCCGCATGGAGCGCAAGGGGCCCATGGGGCATCCCTACTGGATTGGATGTAACGGCACTTCTCTCGCGCTTCGCCAGGAAGAGGCTCTGGGTGTGGAAGCGGAACTTCTGAAGGACTGATTTTCGGGCGGCCGCAGCGGCTTTTCCGAAAATCTGCGCATCTCAAAACGAATCAGGAAGGTTGGGCATTCAGGCAAATGGATCAGACGGAAGAACAAAAGACGACGTTTCGGGTTGCCCTGGCAGGCAATCCGAACTGCGGCAAGACGACGCTGTTCAACGCGCTGACGGGCGCTCATCAGCATGTGGGCAACTATCCGGGCGTCACGGTCGAACGCCGCGACGGCTCGTTCAAAATTGATGACGCGCGCGAGGCATCGCTGACGGACCTGCCGGGCACCTACAGCCTCTCGTCCTTCTCTCCCGAGGAGAAGGTGGCGCAGGACGAACTCTTAAGCGGCGAGCACGACGTGGTCATCGTCGTGGCCGACTCCGGCAATCTCCAGCGGCAGCTGGTGGTGATGACTCAGGTCATGCAGATGGGCGCCAACATCGTGCTCTGTCTGAACATGGCGGATGAAGCGAAGGCTGCTGGGCAGGTGCTGGACCTTCCGCAGATGGAGAAGCTGCTGGGGGTCCCTGTGGTGGAGACGGTGGGGCACAAGCGCGAGGGCATTGACGGCCTCAAGGCCGCTGTCGCCAAAGCCATCGATCATCCGGTGAAGAAGCACCGGCTGGTTCTGGGAGAGCGCCTTGAAAAGGCCATGGCGGAGATCCGGCCGCTGATTCCCGAAGGTTTTGCCCGCGCCGAGGCGGTGGACTGGTTTGCCAGCCGCCTGCTCATCGGCGACCGGGAAACGGTGGAAAAGCTGAAGGCTGCGCCCAAGGGTGCGGAGGCGCTGGAGAAAATCGCCGCCGTCCGTTCCAGGCTTGAGGCGGAGATCGGCCACGACGCGGGGCTGGCGGTCACCGAGGGCTATTTCGGCTTTGTGGATGGCCTGCTCAAAGAGGTGATGACGCAGAAGTCCCGGGAAGATGCCCGTGAAATGACGAAGAAAATCGACGCCGTTCTGGCCAACCGCGTCGTTGGTCTGCCCATCTTCGCATTGGTCATGTTTCTCATCTTCCAGCTGGCCTTCACGCTGGGCGAGCCGCCCATGGGGTGGATTGAGGGCGGATTCGGCGCTCTGGGCGAGTGGGTCGGCGGTCACCTCGGTGACGGGCTCCTCAAGTCGCTCATCGTGGACGGCATCATCGGCGGCGTGGGCGGCGTCATCGTCTTTCTGCCGAACATCCTGCTGCTCTTCCTCGGTTTGGCCTTCCTTGAGGACACCGGCTACCTGGCCCGCTCCGCGTTTCTGCTCGACCAGGTGATGCACAAGTTCGGTCTCCACGGGAAGAGCTTCATCCCCATGGTCACGGGCTTCGGCTGCTCGGTGCCCGGCATCATGGCCACGCGCACGCTGGAAAATGAGAAGGACCGGCTGACGACGATGTTTGTCCTGCCGCTCATGTCCTGCGGCGCGCGGCTTCCCATCTGGATGCTGCTCATCCCCGCATTCTTTCCGACGAAGAGCGGCGGCCTGATGCTCTTCATCATTTACAGCATCGGCATCGTGGTGGCCCTCTGCCTGGCCCTGCTCCTCAGAAAGACGGTGCTCAAAGGCGAGGAGAGCCCCTTTGTCATGGAGCTGCCGCCCTATCGGCTGCCCACCCTCCGCGGCATCCTCACCAAGATGCTCGAGCGCGGCTGGATGTATCTGAAGAAGGCCGGAACCATCATTCTGGCCATCACGATTCTTTTGTGGGTGCTGGCCAAATTCCCCGGCGTCGAGGACGGGAAATACGCGGTCGATGCCTTGGTGGATTCCGGGAAAATCACCGTGGTTGAGGACCCGCCTGCGGAAGAATCCGCGGATGCCGACAAGGCCAAGGCTGATGAAGGCAAAGACGGCGAGGCCAAGGTTGCGGCCGCCGCCGCGGACAAGGACAAGAAGGATGAGCCTGCCGAAGAGGCGCCCCCGGTGTCCGAACGGCTGGCCAAGGCCCGCGCCGGCGAGAGCGTGACGCTCATGCAGTCCGAGCTGGATGCCGTTCATGCCGAAGAAGACCTGGAAGCCTCCTACGTCGCCAAAATCGGCAAGGCCGTCGCGCCCATCTTCAAACCCATGGATTTCGACTGGAAGATGGTCACCGCGATGATCGGCGCCTTTGCGGCCAAGGAAGTCTTCGTGGCTCAGATGGGCGTCGTGTACTCGATGGGCGAGGTTGACGAGTCGAGCGAAGGCCTCCGTGCCACGCTGCACAAGAACTACACGCCCCTGACCGGCTTCACTCTGATGGTTTTCCTGCTGATCAGCGCGCCCTGCATGGCCACCATCGCCGTGACGAAGCGCGAGTCGAACAGCTGGAAGTGGGCTTTGGGCCAGCTTTTTGGCCTCACTGTCCTCGCCTACATCCTGGCGCTTCTGGTCAACCTGATCGGCAAGGCGCTGGGATTCTGAGGACTGACTGATTTCCGGGCGGACGTGCTCCCGGCGGAAGGGCCTTTCGGGAGCGGCGTATTGGGCAGCGCCGCTCCCGTCAGGTCTGACGTGGTGATGACTCGATGGCGAAGGTCTCCCGGAAGTCTTTTCCCTTTTTGATTTCGCCTTTCAGCGATTCGCGGATGCCGCAGCAGCGGGCGCCTTTTCGGCTTCGTCAGACGGGCCCAGGGACCCAGCCTGCGGCGGGACTCTGCGATGGATGAAGGCGGGCAATGAGACGGGACGGCGTTCGGAGGATGGTCCTTCGGAGCTGCCTCGCTTCACCAGTGCACAGCCATGAAGGCGCTGTGTCTTCCGAACGGTGAAGTTCGGAAATGCGTCTTCCCGGCGGCTGTGCCCAAAGCCTCCGCAAACCAGGAGGCAGGAGAAGCAGCACAATGGAAAACGTCATCGTGACGGTTGTTGTTCTCGCCGCGGCCATCTTTTTCGGCTGGTCGCTGTTCAGAAAAATCAAAGCCTTCAACAGAGCCTCCAAGCCCGGCGCGTCTCTCTGCGACTGCTGCGGCGGCTGCAAGGGCGGAACCTGTGCCTCGAAGCGCATGGGCGAAAAGCTGGCAGGGATGGCGGACAGGAAGGCAGGGAAGAAACAGCTGGCGGTCGCAGTCACCGCGGCCATGGCCATGTCGCTGATGGTTCCCTCTGCCTTCGCCGCGGACACCACTGAGGCCTACGGCGCGGGTGAAATCAGCTTTGAGGCGCATCAGAGCTTCGAGGGCTTCCGCGACGGGCTGAGAGGCCTGGGCGTCGGCCACGAATCCCTCATCGGCCTGGGCATTCACAAATACCTGTCCGCGCAGGTCGGCTTTTCTTTCGGTGCCAACGGCTATCTGGGCAACGTGGAAACCGGCTTCAATTTCACGTTGCTCTCCACCGTCGTTGACACGGACAAGTTCGACCTGGACCTGTGGCTGTCCGTCGATGGCGGCATCACCCCGGGCCTCGAGCTCAACTTCGACTTTCTGGAGAACCTGGGCATTTACGTGAGGGCAGAGGTTCCGCTGGCGGGCGTCATCAAGGGCCTCACCAAAGAGGGCGAGGATGACTGGGAGACCAGCGTCGGCCTCAGCATTGTCCCCGGCATCGTCTGGACCGTGCAGGAAGGCCATCAGCTGCTGCTGGAGGGCAGTTTTGACCTCCTGTGGAGCGACGCAGCGGACGCTTCCGGCAGGCTGGAGCTGTGGAGCGTGGCACTGGGCTACAACTTCATGATCACCGAGAAGATTGAGATTGTGACCGAGGTGAAGACCTTCCATCCGAATGGCGGCGATCAGGAGTTCGGCATCGGCTTCGGCGTCATCGCCTCCCTCTGACGGGCCATCCTCAAGGTCTGAAAAGTCTTAAGAGCCGCGCTCCTCCGATGCGGCTGACGGGTCCCGGTCCTTCCGCTGTGAAGGACCGGGATTTTTCGTTTCAGGGACAGCACTTTCCGGCCGGATTTTTTTTGGAACACCTCTGAAAACGGCGCCCTCTGGCCCCCTTTCATCGGCCGTCCCTTCGCGTAAAAGGCGCCGCTTTTTTGGCCGGGCCGGCGCTGGGGGGCCTCGCCGGCGGACGACGTTTTTGGACGAGCGGACACAAGGGTGAACCATGCGCGTGAGTGAGCTTTTTCTGCCGGAAGTCAGGGACGCACTGAAGACGGACCCGGTGGCGATTCGGGAGCTGGTTGAGGAGATTCATCCGGCGGACACGGCGGAGATTTTTCTGGGGCTGTCCGAAGAAGAGCAGCTCATCTTCCTCAAGGCGCTTCCGCTGACGCCGCAGGTGGAAATTCTGGAGGAGCTGGACGACGACCTCCGGGCCGACTTGGTGGAGAAACTCGCGCCGGAGATGGCCGTGAAGCTGGTGGCCGAGATGAGCGCCGACGAGCGGGCAGACCTCTTTCACGAGCTGCCCGCGCAGCTGGCCGCGAAAATTCTGGGCAAGCTCTCCAAGGACGACGCGCGCGACCTGCGCTCTCTGCTGGCCTGGCCTGAGGGTACCGCCGGCGCCCTGATGACCACCGATTACGTGGAGCTTGAGGCCGAGATGAGCGTGGCCGAGGCCATCGAGCGCATCCGCGAGGTCGCCGAGGACGTGGAGACCATTTACTACGCCTACGCCGTCTCGCCCGAGGGCTCTCTGCGCGGCGTCGTCTCTCTGCGCGCTCTGGTTCTCTCCAAGCCCGACAAGAGCATCGCCGACCTGATGGACACGGAGCATCTGGTGACGGTCCACGGCGGGGCAGACCAGTCGGAGGTCACTCAGGCCATCGCCAAGTACGACCTTCTGGCCGTGCCCGTGGTCGATGACGCCGGGCGCCTGCTCGGCATCATCACCGTCGATGACACGATTGATGCCGCCGAAGAGGACAACACCGAGGAAGTGCAGCGGATGTCGGGCGTCGCGCCCCTCGAGGATTCCTACCTCAAGGCCGGCTTCTTCCAGATGATTCGCTCGCGCGGCATCTGCCTCGTCCTGCTCTTTCTGGGCGAGATGCTCACCGGCAACGTGATGAGCCAGTTTGAGGAAACGCTCCAGAGCGTGATTGCCCTCGTGTTCTTCATGCCGCTCATCATCTCGGCGGGCGGAAACACGGGCAGTCAGTCGGCGGGGCTTCTCATCCGCGCCCTCGCGCTGGGCGAAGTCGTCCCCAAGGACACGCTCGCTGTGGCGGGGCGCGAAGTCGCGAGCGGCATTGTCCTCGGCGTCATTCTGGCCGCCATCGGCGCCGTCCGCGTCCTCTTCTGGCCCGATTTGAACGGCCAGGTCGCGCTGGTGGTGGGCCTCTCGCTCATCTGCGTCGTTGTCTTCGCCGCGCTCATGGGCGGGCTCATGCCGATTGCCGTCAAAAAGGTCGGCTTTGACCCCGCTGTGGCCTCCACGCCGCTCGTCGCCACGCTCGTCGATATTGTCGGGCTCCTCCTCTACTGCCTCATCGCCCAGGCGATTCTGAGCGGCGGAGGGGCTTCCTGACGGCGGAATTTCACGGCGGGGCGTCAGACAGAAGCGGACTTGCTCACAAAGACGGACGCTTCGCGAAATTCCACGGAGCGGCGCAGCTGTTCCAGAACCGCCTCTTTGAGGATGCGGACGAAGTCGTCCCTGCCGAAGGGCAGCGGTGCGAAGACACAGTTTTCAAACCCGCGCTTGGCCGCCAGAGCTTTGACCGGTTCGCCAAATTCACTTCGGAACGAGAGGTCTTCCACCAAGCCGGTGAGGGGGATGCTGACCAGAGGCGCTTTGTCCTTGCCCAGCCTGTCGAGGAGCTCTTCGTAGTTGGGCCACAGCGGCGCGAGCGGCTCCATGCTGTCGAGATAGACGACCTTGCAGCGATTGGTGAGACCCGCGCGCTGGAGCGCCTGCGTGGCCAGTGAGCGGGCGTCATCTCCCGCCGGGTCCCGTTTGGCATCCACGGGAAGCGCGCGGAGCGTGAGAAGAATCAGCGCGGTGCTGCGCCTGGGTTCCGGCAGCAGATTCAGCGCGTCCTGCATCACGCTTCCCAGGGCCTCGGCTGCATTTTCAGCTTTCAGCCAGTTGTCGATGAAGACAGCGGGCGGCGTGTCGGGGTGCGTCCCGGCCTCGGCCAGCAGAATTTCCTGAGCGGAGCGGGCGAGGATGGTCGTGAAGGGCCTGCACCAGAGTGCGGTGATCTGCGTGAAGCCCTGGCTGCGGATGTTTTCCAGAACGCCGGGAATCGATGTTTTCGGCGCGCCGAAGAGGAATGCCGTGAACGGTTCAAAGCGGGGCAGGCCGTCTTCGGCGTTGAGGCTGGCGCAGAGCGTTTCCGCAAAGTTTTGGAGGCGCGAGCCTGTCGTCTCGGCGGCGCCGGCGTTCATGGCCAGAGCCTTGTTCATGCGCGATTCGGCTCCCGGGCGGAGAAGCCTGCGGAAGAGTCCGCGGCCAAAAGACCCCAGCGGCGAGTCGAAGACGCGGTGGTCCGCGAAGACGCGCCTGAGGAAATCTTTGGTCTCGCCCGCGCTTTCCGGTTCGCCGATGTCGATGAGGAGGAGCGCCGTCTTGTCTGCCAGCTCCTGCGAACTGGGCATTTCGTCTGCGGCCGCGTTTTTGGGCGGCTTCTCGGACTTGACGCCCATCGGCGGAGGCGGGGGCACGTCGGTTCGGAGGGCCAGGCCGCTGCTTTCGGCCGCGCTTTCAGCAGATGGAACGGAAGCGTCGGTCTGTGCGGTGCTCTCTGATTCGGCCATTTTTTCACTCCTGTGGGGATGGGGGCTGCGGCGAGGCTTCGGCTTCATGCCGTCTGCCTCAGGGGAAAAGCGCGCGCCGGCGAAACAGCTGTCTTCCTTCAGGAACGGCAGGCGCTCAGCGCTCTTGCGGCGAAAGGGCTTTTTCCGGCTCCCCAAGGCGGCAGCGGCGGCCTAGAAGCCACCGCCCGTTCAGGACGTCAACGGGACGACGCATCTCTCAAGGGGAAGAACGCGAAGGAGCCGCAAGCCATGAAACCCAATGCCGCAGAGGACGAGTATTTCGCGAGGGAACAGGCCCGGAAGCGCGAGAAAATGGCGCGCGAAGAAGCGGAGCGCAGGGCGCGCGAGGAGGCGGAGGCGCTCAAAAAGCTGCACTGGATGCACTGTCCCAAATGCGGCCGCGATCTGGAGCGGGTGACGACGCCGCTCAAAGGCTTTCAGGTGGACCGCTGCCCTTCGTGCCACGGCATCTGGTTCGACAAGGGCGAGGTGGAAATCCTCAAGAAGGTCATCGAGGGTCCCAAGGGCATGGCGGAGTCGGTGTTTGCCCTGTTCCGCTCCAAAAAGAAGGCTGCGCCGACTGGCGGCACTTCGGGCGGAAAGAAGTAAGGCCGCCGCGGGGCAAAAATTTCAGTCCGCCGGAGCCGCGCTCCTCACTGCGCACGGGCAGCCCGCCTGTGACTCCTGCGTCAGTGCGAACTTCTGCAGGCCGGGGCGCCAGACATCGAAGGCGATGAGTTCCCTCGCCATGCCGCCGCCGGTGAGAAAGCGGATGGCGAGAGAGGCCTGGAGCGAGGCCGCTGTCAGGACGGCGGGGGCGAAGAGTCCTGACTGGCGCCAGACGGGCGGCGCGTCTGCCGGAGGCGGCTCCCCGAAATGGCACCGCAGGCAGGGAGAGCCCGCGGGCAGGGTGACGACGGTTCCGCCGGTGCCGGCGACGCCGCCGTAAATCCAGCCAATGCCCGCCTGACGGCAGGCGCGGTCGATGTTGAGGCGCGTTCCCACATTGTCCGTGGCATCCAGCACGATGGATGCGCCTTCGATGAGCGAGGGCAGGTTTTCCGGCCCGGCTTTGACGGTGCGGACCTCAATGCTGCACGCGCTGTTCATCCGGCGCAGGGCTGCTGCCGCCGCCTCTGTCTTGAAGCGCCTTTCAGCCGCGTCCTCTTCGGTGAAGAGAATCTGCCGGTGCAGGTTGTTGAGCTCGACCACGTCGAAGTCGATGAGCCGCACGGCGCCGATGCCTGCCCGGACGAGAATCTGCGACTGGGCGCATCCCAGAGCGCCGCTGCCGATGATGACGGCCTTCGAGCGCCCCAGCGCCCTCTGGCCGGCCTCGCCCATCTCTTTCAGGGCCATCTGCTTGAAATACCGGGCGCTGATGTCCCGGACGTCAATCGGTATTCCTTCGGTCATGTCTGTGCCTCCCTGACAGCGCGGCGGCATCGGCCGTTCTCTGACCGAATCAGCTGCCTTCGTCCGCCGCCGGTTCGTCCGAAATTACCGGTTCATTGAAGCGCGGCGCTTTCCCGGTGCTGGCCCTGTCCAGATCGATGATGCGGCTCGTGCCGACGTACTGGGTCGTTTCGTAAACGGCGAGCCGGCCGATTTTGCGGACCAGGTCGGCCATGCGCTCGCCCTCCTGCCGGATGCGCTCGGCAAACGGACGGCTGCTGTCGTCCTCGGGCAGGCGCTTGAGCAGAAGGTCCGTGTAGCCAAGCACGCAGGTGAGCGGCTGATTGAGCTGATGCGCGGCCGTCCCCGCCAGCTCGGCCACCAGCGCCTGCCGCTGTGCCTCGGCCAGCTGTTCCTCCGCTCTGTTCAGCTCTTCTTCGAGGCGGGCCTTTTCGCGCAGGTCGCTGAAAATAATCACTGCGGCAAAGGGCTTCTCACCTTCGTGGACCAGCGCGGCGGTGAGCAGGATGGGAACGCGCTCGCCCGAGCGGGTGAGAACTTCCGTGCGCACGGGCCTGATGGTGCAGGCAGCCTCTCCGGGACGGGGATTGAGGGCGAACAGTCCGCGGATGCGCGTGGCGGTTTCGTCTCCGAAAACATCTTCAGTGGAGAGGTCCCTCAGGCCTTCCGGACGGTCCAGCGTCCGGGCTGCGCTCTTGTTGAAGAGGATGATTTTTCCCGCGGCGCTGACGGCGGCCACGGCATCCACCGACGTGTCGATGAGCTTCTCCATGAATTCGGAGGACTTGCGGAGCGAGCGCTCGTCGGCGCGCGCCGCGGTGATGTCCCGGAACGAGAGAAAGGTGAGGCCGCTTCCCTGAATGGCCGCGCAGCAGGCCCAGAGCGTGGCTGTTCCGCCGCCGGAGAGGTTCACCTCGATGTCGATGTTGCTGAACGACTGCCCGTTCCGCGCCGAGAGGAGCATCTCGTAGGTCAGTTCCTGAAAGGCCGGCGTGACGAGGGAGATCAGAGGCGTTCCCACCGCGCTTTTGGGCGTGAGTTCCAGAATGTCTTCGCCCGCGGGGTTGATGGAGACGATGACGCCGCTTCCGTCGAGAAGGACGATGCCGTCGGAGCTGTACCGAAAGAACTCCTCGTAGCGGGACATCTGCTGGAGCCGGTCCTGAATCGAGGCGGCCTCGTCGCGCAGGCCTTCGATGATGCGGATGTTGCGGAGGGCGATGGCCGCGGCGCGGGCGAGAGAAAGCGCAAAGTCGAGTTCGTCGTCTGTGAAGCTGCCGCGCTTTGCGCGGAGCAGGAGGACGCCGAAGGACCTGCCCTGAACCGCGATGGGAATGACGGCGGCACCGTGAATGTCCTCGGGAACATCATCCGCCAGAGGAAGATCGGCCGCGCTGCTGACGGGCACCGCCCGCCCCGAAGCGAGCGCTTCGCGGATTTCAGGACAGCCGTCCAAACTGACGGGCATGCCGTTCACAGCGGAGCTGCCGCTGGATGCCGCCACCTGCGCGCTCTTCTGCGCTTCATCCACAAGGACGAGGACGCAGCTTTTGAGCGACAGCTGTTCGCAGAGGCTGTCCGTCAGGCCGCTGAGCACAGGCGCGGCCCTGAGCGATGAGGCGCAGCGCTCCGTCAGTTCGAGCAGCGACTTCTGACACTGGCTGAGCTGGCGGAAGTGAAGCCTTTTGAGACCTCGTTCGTGGAGCGCGCGGACGCGCAGAAAGAGCTCATCCTCGGAAAAGCCGTCGAGAATGAAGTCGTCCGCACCGTCATTGATGAACCTTTGGGCGTCATCAGCGCAGGGCGCCACGGCGAGAATCAGGGGCGAAGATGCGCAGGAATTTTCCGAGGCGGCCAGGAGCCGAAGGGCGAGAGATGCCTGCGGGGAAGCACCGTCGATGACAGCGACAGCAGGAGAGCTCTCGGGAGAAGCGGGGAGGATGCCGCTCCTGGAAAAAAGGGCGGCAAAGCGGCCTCTGCTCTCAGGGGGGAAAACAGCGACGGGCGTCTCGGGAAGTGTGTCGGCAGGGGCATTCACGAATCAGGACGCCTCGTTTTGAGCGGAAGAGAGCTTTTTGCGGCGAAAGCGCGCGAGCGCCTCGGGGAAGGGCGTGAGGGCGCGCTCCAGAATGCCTTTGGCCGCGGCGATGACGAGGCCGTAGTTGCTGACGGGAACGCCCTGATTCGCGCAGGCCTGGATCCGGGTGAGCATGGCCCGGCGGTTGAACGTGCAGGCGCCGCAGTGAACGACCAGCGCGTAGGGCGACAGATCGTCAGGAAAACCGCGCCCCTGGCAGTGGTCGAAAATCAGCGCGCCGCCCGCCCTGTCGTTCAGCCATCGGGGAATTTTCACTCGGCCGATGTCGTCCTCGACGGCGTGGTGCGCGCAGGCCTCCGCGATGAGGACTCTGTCGCCGGGCTTCAGCGTGTCCACGGCAGGGGGNNCAGCCGCTCCCTCCGCCTGCAGCGGCAGGTCGCCTTTCAGCCGCGAAAACAGAATTGAGAACGAGGTGAGGGGGATGCTCCCGGGAACGAGGGCGGACACCTCCTGAAAGGCCTGGGAATCGGTGATGACCAGCCTGGGAGGAGAGGCAAGGCCGGCCAGCGCGCCGGGAAGCGTCTCCACCGTTGTCACGACGCTGATGCTCTGTCCGTCCAGCAGGTCCCGCAGCGTCTGCACCTGGGGAAGAATCAGCCGCCCTTTGGGCGCCTCCTTGTCGATGGGCGTGACCAGCACCGCGGTCTCGCCCGGACCCACCAGATCGGAGGCCACGGGGCGATTCACAAAGGCGGATTCCGGCGCCCGCTCGATGAGCGCCATCCGCAGCTCGTCCATCCCCTCGCCGGTGACGGTGCTGACCGCAAGGGCGGCATGTCCTCGGGCCAGAAGCGAAGCGTGGGCATTGTGGTCCGCGCGCCCCAGATCGCGCCGCGTGAGGACGGCAATGAAGGGAATTCCCCGCCGTGTGAACTCATCCGCCAGCGATTCCTCGGCGTCTCCCCAAGCGTCGGCCGGCGCGGCAATCAGCGCGAGGTCGGTCCGGTCCATCGCCTGCCGCGTCTTTTCCACGCGCAGAGCGCCCAGGCTGCCTTCGTCGTCGATGCCGGCCGTGTCGATGAACAGCACCGGCCCAAGAGGCGGCAGCTCCATGGCCTTTTCCACGGGGTCCGTCGTCGTGCCCGCCGTCTCTGAAACGATGGAGACGCGCTGGCCTGAGAGCGCGTTGAGCAGGCTGGACTTGCCGGCATTGCGGCGGCCAAAAATGCCGATGTGAAGGCGCATCCCCTTGGGCGTGGAAAGGGCGGCTGGCCCGCTGCCCGAAAATGACTGCATCATTGATGTTCCTTATCTCCCCCAAATTCCCCGTTTCATTTGTCCCGGCCCCTTAATCTTCTTTTCATTCCGGGAAGCGGGAATTTTCAGGGAATGATTTATTTTGCGCTTCGATTCAGGGGGGGGGCGTGAGGCGAAAAAGTTGGTTGCGTCGTGAACAGGTTTTGGCTACACACTGTCACAAAAGGCGAGGGTCCAAGGGCGATTTCATCTGGCGTGAATGCAATGAACGACTGGAAAAATGGTAGGGTGGTGTGTAGCATGAATACTACATGGGGGGGGGTAGCCTTACATGTTCCAACTGCTCAGCTGAACTTGGCTTAGCCCGAGCGAATACATCTGTAATAGATTTCATCCAAAGAACTGATCGGGACGATGCCTTTGTTTTGGCGCGTCCCGATTTTTTTTGTTGGTCAATTCAAAAGCCGTCTCTTCGGAATGGTTCCGAGGGGGCGGCTTTTTTATTAGGTCATTCGATGAAACATACGAATGACTCAAACAACCTGTCAGGAGGATAAAAATATGATTAGCATAATACAATGGTTTGTGGGCTGAAATGGAAGATGGATGCGTGGCAGATATACAAGAATCGTTGCTTCAGAAGCTGAAGTCAGACTTGGAGAGTAAAAATGGAAAAATTTAATAAAAATAAAGCCGATAAAATATATGAATTATATAACAAATCGAAGACTTCAAGGAAAAATGCAGGTTCTGGGCATTGAATCGACGGCATTTTATAGAAACAGATTAACGCATAGCCTCGAAGTGTCTCAAATTGCCCGCTCGATTGCGAGAATACTGTCATTCAAATGTGGTAAAAAAATGTATAATGATGAAGAGTGTTATCTTTTGGATGCTGCTGCATTGGCACATGATATTGGACATTCGGCCTTTGGTCATAAAGGAGAAAGGGTTTTAGATGAAATTGCACAATTAAATGGACTCAGGTTTGAAGGAAATGCTCAAAATTATCGCGTGCTGCGTCAACTGGATAGACATGGTTTGTGCGGCAAAGGTTTGAATCTGACGTATCGGACGCTGCTCGCGATAAATAAATACATTGTCGATGAATATTCTCGTGGCGATGATGGAGAATATCCTAAAAAATTTATGTATCATGAGGATTTTTATTTTTTGAATAAATTCCGAAAGAAACACAGGATTGTTGGCGAACACACTCTTGATGTCCAAATAATAGAAATCGCTGACAATGTTGCGTATGCAGTGCATGATTTAGAGGATGGATTATCTCAAAGAATGTTCACAATTGATGAAATAATTCACGAAGTCAGAACATTCAAAGATGAAAAAAATAAAATAAGCAATAAACTCAGGGATAAGGCATGTTGGAAGTTTGAAAAAATAATAGACGAAATCAAAGATGGTCTTCGGGGAAATAGTAAGGCAAAGACTGCTCAGGAATACTCTCATTTATTCAGGAAAAAACTGACTTCAAAGCTAACAGATACATTTATAAGAAGCGTTACAGGTAAATATGAAGGCAAAAAGATAAAATTGTGCCTAAAGGGTGAGCTTGATGCGCTGTGTTCAATTTTAGGCCAAACAATTTTTAAAGCAGCAACCAGAAACTCCGCGATAGCACTGTATGAGATTAAAGGTGAGATTATCATTAAGGCATTGTTTAATATATATTCAGATAAAAGGATAAATAAAAATTATTTTCTTTTGCCGCCAGATTATAGACCGAGAGCAGCGGCGGCTCAAAAAGAGATTGCTCGTTGTGTAATAGATTATATCGCAGGGATGATGGATGCCTATGCGATTTCAAAATTCGAGTGTTTAACAGGAATAAAATATGACCAAATTGATGTGACGAAAATTCCAGATGTTTATAAATTTAAGTCAGAAGAACATTTAACCAACGAGAAAAAATGAAATTTCCAAGAAGTAATAGTTGACAGAGGATGTTTGATATTTGTTTTCCCGCCTCTGAAATAGATTTTCAGGGGCGGCTTTTGAGAGGAGTCCAGATGAAAGGCAATAATAGTTGTTATGGCGTTTTGAGTTATTGGCTTGTTTCCTTCGTCTTGGCTGCATGCGGCGGCAGTGACGGAAAAAACGGCGTTGATGGCACCAATGGGACAAACGGCACCAATGCCAGCATTCGGACAGTCGCCGAGCCCGCCGGAGAGCACTGCCCAAATGGCGGCATAAAAATAGAGGTGTTGCAAGACGGTGTCGTTCTGGAATCACAGACGCAATACATTTGCAATGGACAGCAGGGGAATCCCGGTATTCAGGGAAGCAATGGCACCAATGCAGCGATTCAAACGTCTGCCGAACCCGCCGGAGATAATTGTGCAAATGGCGGAGTTAAAGTTGATAGTGGACTCGATGCCAATGCCGATGGACATTTGAATGCGGATGAAATAACGGCGACAAAATACATTTGCAATGGAGCGCAGGGACCGCAGGGTGAGCCGAATGCGACAATTCAGACGACGCCGGAGCAAAAGGGGGAAAATTGCGCAAATGGCGGTGTGAGAATTGACATTTTGATCAATGGTCAGGTGCCTGAGGGGACATCGCCTCAATATATTTGCAATGGTATTGATGGCGGGACAGGCTGTCAACCGGGGTGGCACGACAACGGCGATGGCGAGTGTGTTCCTAAGA
>DBXV01000007.1 GCA_002309695.1 Myxococcales bacterium UBA1203
CCGAAGGCGATGACTGAGAGGGATAACCGTAGGGGCGGCCCTGTGCGGCCGCATCAAACCCTCTCCGTCGCCGCCGCTGGCGGCGCCACCTCCCCCAAAGGGGGAGGCAAGATTAGTTTTGTAATGCCGAGTCATTGAAATAAAAACTTGGCTCCCCCTATGGGGGAGCTGTCAGCGCCGAAGGCGATGACTGAGAGGGATAAAAATCCCCTTGACATCGCCCTTTTTCCTCCTGTATCTGCCGCCGCTTTTTGCGCAGTTCCGTTGTGTTGTCAGAAGTCAAAACAGTTGTTTGCTGCAGTAATAACCGTTGTAATTCAACCCACAGCCGGAAATTTCTCCGGCTTTTTTTGCGAGGTCAGAACAATGACAAAGTCAGACGTGTTGACTGAAAAAAGTGTGCGGGGGGGGGGGATATGTAGCATAGATTCTTCCCGGTCGATTCACCACAAATTCTTCAAGTCCATTTCGATTTTAATTTCAGTATTTGCATTTTCGGTTGCGGGGGCGGCCTGCGGCGGGTCGGATAAGGATAAACCTGAACCTGAGCAGGATGCAGGGGTGGATTGCCCCGCAGGTTATTGGGGCGAGAACTGCGACAACAATACAATTACCTGCGAACACGGCACGCCTTCTCTTGGCCGTGAGGGCACCGGCAAATGTTCCTCGTGTCATCCCAATACGGGCTGGACGGGCGAGAACTGCGACGTGTGCGAGGGCAATTACTGGGGCGCGAATTGTAATCAGGCGCCGAGCTGTTCCGAACACGGGACGCCCTCTCTGGGCATTGAGGGAACCGGCCTTTGCACCGAATGTGAAGAGGGCTGGGATCTCGAACAAAACTGCGCCGAATTGTTGGATAATTATATTCTCGATAAAGCGGGCAATGTTTATAAAACGACTAAAATCGGCAATCAGACCTGGATGGCGAAGAATATGGCGTGGCAGGATGAAAGCGTGACCTGCGGCGCGAATACAGAGGCCGACGCTGACTTTATCAAGAATTACGGATGCCTCTATACGTGGGCAGACGCGAATAAGGTCTGCCCCGACGGCTGGAAAATTCCGGCGAAAGAGGACTTTGAGAAGTTTTTGGAGTATGTTGAAACGCATAAGCAGGGATTAACGGAGCACGGCGAGACAGTCTTTTTGGCGCTCATTGCTGATGCCGCGGACTGGGGGCATGCTGGCATCACCTCCGCCACCAATGAATTTGATTTCAGTGCTCTGCCCGCAGGCCGATTCATCAATGGCAATTACGCTGATTTCGGAGAGAAGGCGGCCTTCTGGTCAGCCACGGATTTCGATGAATTTGCCTACGCTCTGGGGCTCGGATGGCAGACGTCCGAGATAAACAGCGGTGCCAAGAATAATATGTTTTCTGTCCGCTGCCTTAAAATAGAAAATACGTGCGTTCATGGCACACTCGACCCGCAAACCGGCCACTGCCAGGCGGGGACATGCGAGGGCAATTATATTGGCAAAGACTGCAGCGTGAAAAAGAAATGCGTCCACGGCACGCTCGATGAGCAAACTGGAAATTGTCAGGCCGGCACATGCGAGACGGGATTTGACGGCGAAAATTGTGATATAGCTGTCACCAGTTCAATGAATGGCCAGATATGGATGGCCAAAAATATGGACGCCACGACCGGAAACGATGGAAGCACGCTGACCTGCCATGCGAATCCAGCCGTCAGTAATTTTGTTGAGCATTATGGCTGTCTTTATACATGGGAAGATGCCAACAAAGTGTGCCCGGCCGGATGGCATTTGCCCGATGAAGCTGAAATTACAGCTCTTACGACATATAGCTTTTTGCAGCTGATTGCCAGGTCCGCGGATTGGACGGATTATCAGGGAATGGGAACGGATGATTTTGGCTTTGGCGCTCTGCCCGGCGGCGCGTTGTTCGGCGATAACACTTACGGAGATGTGGGCGTATTTACTGACCTCTGGTCGAGCAAGCTGGTGACGGATGAGGATGGCTCAAATCCGTGTCCCCATTATCTGAGTATCGGTTATGGCGATTTCGATTTCACCTGCGACGATACGAAGGCTGCATCCGTCCGCTGCCTGAAGGACGCGGCTCAGACGGAATAAAAATCAATTATTATAATAGCAGTAAAACAGCCCTCTCCCAGCAGTTGGAGGAGGGCTGTTTTATTTTGTTGAGGGCACTCAGAAATCACCCCGGGGCCCGGCGGCCGCGAAAGGCAAAAAGCCGCGGTGCCTGTCTCCTAGGCGCTGAATCCGCTGATTTTTCGCTGCCGGCCCTCTGATTTGACGTTCAGTTCAGCCTCCAGGGCGTCCAGCATCCGCTCTTCTGTGCAGTCTTTGGGCGACTCGAACATGAACGTGCTGCGCACCGTCCGAAAATCGCCCGGCGTCAGGCCCGGCTCTGATCCCGCCATGGCGCGAAGCCGTGCCTCCGCCTGAGCGCTCAGCGTTTTGCCGTGCTGCCCCGAGAGAGGACTCAGCATGGCCTTGTAGAGGGAGGCGCAGGATTCGGCCGAGAGCCACGCAAACTCGACCTTTGCCGCAAAGCGGCGCAGGGAAGCGGTATCCAGCTGATTGATGTTGTTGGTGGTGGCGATGAGGATGCCGTGGAAGTTTTCCAGGCGGGTCAGAAATTCATTGACCTGCGTGACCTCCCAGGAACGCGAGGCGCCCTGACGGCTCTGCAGAAAGGTGTCCACCTCGTCAAAAATCAGCACCTTTCCTGAGGACGCGGCGGCCTCGAAGACATGGGCAATGTTCTTTTCAGAGTTGCCCACCCAGCAGCTCAGAATATCGCTGGCGTGAATCAGCATGGATTGCCTGCCCAGCTTTTCAGCCAGATAGCGCGCCAGCGCAGATTTGCCCGTGCCCGGAGGGCCGTAAAACAGCATCGTGCAGGCAGCTGCGTCCACACTGGATCCCCTGCGGATGCGCTCGTCCGCGTTTTTCAGGCGCCGGAGCAGCGGCTGAACCTCTGTGCTGCCGCCCTTCAGACAGACGGCGTTCGGGTCGTAATAGGAGGGCGTTCCCTCCACCTTCTTTTTCTCCCGGCCGGCCGCGCTGCCTCCGGAACAGCGCTTTTCAAACGAGGCGCACATGCGCCGCACACCCTCCGTAAATTCCTTCCGGTTGTCGGGATAGAGGCGCCGGCAGTGGTCGATGGACTGCGCCATGACACCCACGGGAATATCAAACGTGCGGGCCAGCTCTTTGATGGTTTTGTTGGGCAGCAGCGTCTCCACCTCGGCCTTGCGAACCAGATAGCGCCATTGATTGACGCGGACGTCGGCATCCGCCTTGGGAAATTCAATGCTGTAAGCGAATCGGCGCATCAGGGCGCTGCCCATTCCGCCAATTTTGTTGCAGATCCAGATGATGGGCACCTTTGTGTGCTCCAGAAAGGTGTGCATCAGAGAACGCTCCCGAGTGCCGCTTTTTGGGAAAGAGAACCCCAGAAAACTCATGTCGAGCTCATCGTCGTTTGTGTTGAAGATGGAATCTGCCTCGTCCACGAGCAGCACGACTTTTTCACCGCGCGAGGCGATGGAGTGCGCCAGAGAGCAGCTGGCCAGCAGCTGACTGAGGCATCTGGCGCTGCCAGACTCAGGGTCCCTGGGGACGATGAGCCTGAGGCCCAGCTCTTTGGCCAGACTGACGGCAAATGTACTCTTTCCGGTCCCCGGAAGCCCATAGAGCAGGATGTTCACCGGTGCCTGTTTGGGGTCATCGGTCGCATAGGTGGTCAGCAGGCGGCTGATGTGGCGCACATCGTCGTCGTTCAGCCTGTACTCTTTGAGAGGGTGCGTCTGTTCAGGTGCCGGCCCCAGAAATTCCTTTTCCAGCGCCTGAAGGTCGGGGATGCGCCAGAACTGATGCAGCGCGTCGGCGAGGTGGATTTCGCCGTCGCTTTCATCGAGGCGGATGATGTCGCTTTCGACGAGGTGTTTGAGAATCTGGTGCAGACCCATGTCGTCCAGAGCGAGCATCTGCTGGAGCGCCTTGCGGCCGGTGAACATACGAATGCGCAGTTCGTCGTTGAAAAAGTCGTCCATCGCCCCGAAATCGGTCAGAGAGACAAGGAGTTCGCACAGGTCAATTTCCTTGTCGCTCATGGTAAACATCTGACGAATCAGCGTGCGGGCCAGCTGATACCTGGGCGGAAGCGCATTCCGGGAATCGCCGCTCTGCGGCTGCAGTTCCTTCTGAATTTCCTTCAGAAGTGCTGCTTTGAGTTGCGGGGCAACCTCTGATTTTTGTTTCAGCCTTTTCAGAATAAAATCGCTGAAATCATCTTCATCCACATCGTCGTCCATTCGCCTCAGAAACTGATTTTCCTGCGTGTCGAGCCAGTCGCGTTTTTCATAATTCGCGGATTCAGCGCGCGTCGGCTTGGCCAGTTTCAGCCTGATGGTGATCGAGCGCAGCACTTTCGTGCCCTGCGGGTGGCAGAACAGGAACAGGCTGAGGAGCTCCTTGGTGATTTCCAGGTCTGAACAGCCGAGTAGGCGCGTCAGATAGAAAGCGGTGACGCAGATTTCTTCTTTCTTGGAAAATGCGCTGGTTTTGCTGCTGAGAAAATGATGACTGAATCGTCCCATATTATCCCCCGTGTCGTGCCTGCTGTTGGATTTGCTGCACGACGAAATAACTTCAAACTGCATTCAAACTGCATTCAAACTGCTGAACTGCTTCCGAACTGCTTTCTCGAATAAACAGCCCTTAAAAATGCCGGCTGCGCAGGCAATGCGCGTTCGCGTTCGTTTCGGCCCGCGTTCCGTCCCGTGTCTTTGCCCGCCGCGCTGCTCTTTCTTCTGAGGAAAAGAAAAAATGAGCGGCTGCTGCTGGCTGCCGGTGACCA
This sequence comes from Myxococcales bacterium UBA1203, assembly GCA_002309695.1. GTDB lineage: Bacteria > Myxococcota > Myxococcia > Myxococcales > UBA5297 > UBA1203. Next base: position 4,859 of record DBXV01000007.1, read on the forward strand.
TGCCGATGCAAAAGCGCGGCGCAGACGGCAGACGGACGATGCCGAAAATCCCCCTTCCTTTCAGTCCCCTCGGTTGCGGCGCCAGCTCCTCTTTCCCCCGGACCCCCCGGCGGGCTGGCGCCCTCGAAAAACGGCCCCTTTATAAGCACCTCCGCGGGCGGTGTCAAGCGGGAAAAAAATTTTTTTTGACCCGGCTGCGCGAAGGAGAACACCTCTCCGCAGCCGACGAGGGCTGCGGGTGGATTTTCCACCTTGACAGCCATGTGCTGCCTCTGTAAGCGCCGCCGATTTTTTTCCGGCCGGAATTTCTCCGGCTTTTGGGCAGAGTCGATTTTGGGAAATCAGACACTGCGGAATAAAACAGTCCACAAATGTATGCGGGGGGAGGAATAGTTCATAATGATGAGAAAACGTCTGAGAACATTGATTTTAGCCGGTATTTTACCTCTGACAGCGGCGGCGGCAGCTGCCGAATTGACGAAGACCACGATTCTGACACAGCAGCTCAAATATCCCCGGGTGCGCAAGGCGCTGGAAAATAAAAAGGAAACGGTTGAGAGCATTCTCCAGAAGGCGGGCCTCTCGCCGGAGAATCTGAATATCCTGATTGTCGTTTATAAAGATACGGGGACGCTGGAAATTCACGCGAAGCCAAAAGCCGGGACAGAAAAGAAATATAAGCTGCTGACGGATTATTCCATCTGCACGTTTTCGGGCGAGCTGGGGCCCAAGCGCATGGAGGGGGACGAGCAGGCGCCCGAGGGATTTTATTTTGTGGAGAAGCTCAATCCTGCGTCGAGCTACCACCTGGCGCTCAAGGTCAGCTATCCCAATCAGGCCGACCGCCGACATACGCCCAAGGATAAATCCCCCGGCGGCATGATTATGATTCACGGCGACTGCGTTTCCATTGGCTGTCTGGCCATGACGAATGAATTGATTGAGGAAATTTATCTCCTGACCGTTTACGCGATGAATAACGGGCAGAAGCAAATCCCCGTTTATATGTTTCCATTTCGCATGACGGCCGAGAATATGGCGTATTACCTCAATGGCGGCGCGTGGCCCAAATCCAGGGAACGGACGCTCTGGACAAATATGAAGCAGCGGATGCGCGACTGGCTTGCGGGCGACGACAATAAATACGCGGAACAAAAGGAATTCTGGGAAAACCTGAAAAAGGGCTATGATTTATGGGAGAGCGCGGGCGAGGAATTGAAAGTCGGCGTGGACAAAGAGGGAAATTATACGTTTGGGAAGTGAATTGACTGACTCAATTCAAAGAGACTTGTTTGGCTGATCAAAACAGTGTTGGCGAATAATTTTGAGAAAATAACATAAAATCGGGCTCAGAGATACAATACACAGAATGATGACTGCGGAAAGCGGGCGATGGGCAGGCTCGCCGCGGCGGAATACAAGTATATTCGGCCATTGGATGGCGAAAATAATGAATCCGAAGAGAATTGGCGGAATGGCTCGCCAGACGTGCGTCCAGATTCCCGGTCTTTGCGAATGCAGACAGTAAAATGCGAGAAAGACCAGCGCGCACCAGATAATGCAAAATACGATTGTAAGGGGGGCGGGGGCCCGAATCGTGGACGCCGCAATATCCCAGGTCAGATAAGCGGCCGGGATAACAGAGGAAATTTCAAAAAGATACATCAATGCGGTGACAAGATGACGCGCCATTTTTCGGAAGTTGATTTTGCGCATGAGCGGGCCGGTCCAGAGATATTTCAGCGAGGGGCGGGGCGTCCGGAAAACGTCAATTTGATGACTTCCGGCGATGATAGGCATGCCAGCACTTTTGGATTCCCAACAGACTGGCGCCTGTCATCATGCCTGCCAGCCATGTTTTGGTGAACAGAATCGGTACAACGGCAAGTAAAAAAGCGCGGGAAATCCAAAACTCAACATTCTGAGGAAATTCAAACTCCAGAGGAAACAGCAAAGTTCTTCTGAGAGGAAGGCGGGGCGGGCGCATCACCATATAGAGAATACATGAGAAATACCCCGCGGCATAGCCCAGAAGCGCACCCATGCCCAATGCCCGGCGCAGCGGCAGAGGATTCGCTGTATGCACGTTTATTATAAAAAGAACACAAAAAGATGCCCACAAAAAAGCGAGCAGGTAAGCATAATACATGAAGTCGTCAACGCCATTGAACAGGGGCTTAAATCTGTCGCCAATACCAAAATGAAGAATCAGAATTGAAAGAGCGCTGATGATCAAAATGCCGGAAATGCAGAATATAAATTGACCAATGGGAACGATGCTTTTGCGGGAATTCATTTAGTGACTCGTGGGGGAACTGCAAAGCAGTGGGCTCAGCTGAATCATTTTCTGGCAAAGGCCGCGAAATTCGGGTTCCATTTTGTCATTCATTCGCACAGAGGACAAATAAATATCCCAGTTAATGCTTTTTTCCCGAACCTATGGGAGGGGGTATTTATGAATCCGGCTCCTCTTTCGTCGCTCCTGCGCTTCTGAGTTCCTGTGCGACCTTTTCGTGGCTGTGGAGCCTTGCCAGGCTCAAGGCCGTGTGGCCGTGCAGTCCCTCGACATGGATGTCGGCTCCGGCAGCGAGAAGGATTTTGACCGCATCCAGCTGGCCATTGGAGGCGGCGATCATCAATGCGGTGGAACCCTGGTTGGTGCGGTGATTTATCTCGGCTCCGGCGCTGATCAGCATATTCATGATGCGAATTTTGCCCTCCTCCGCCGCAATCATCAGCGGGCTCCAGCCGTCATTTAAGCAGATGTTCACCTTCGCGCCCGAATCCAGGAGGAGCTGGGCCAGTTCGAGTTGGTCGCGCTTGCATGCCCACAGAAGAGCCGTCGCGCCGGTGCTGTCCTGGGCATTGACATCCGCCCCCGCACCGATGAGGAGTTTTGCCGCTTTCAGGTGGTCTGATGAATTAACATCCGTTGATTTTAATATACTGTCCTCCCGAATGTTAATTTCAAATATATTGTCCCCATTGATATTTATCTGAAATCCCGGGGCAAATGCCAGCCAGATCAGAGCTGTCATGCCGTTTGAGTTTCGGCTGTTGAGAGGGAACTTCGCGTCGATCAGCGCTTTCAGAATATTCATATTTCCCTGTGCGGCGGCCCTGAGCAGCAGAGCGGTATTTTTTCCGGCGTCATTGACGTCCGCACCAGCCTGGATGAGCTCGGTGACAATATCCTCGAATCCTCTGATGACGGCGACCTGCAGCGCTGTGACGTCATATCTGGCAGCGGCGTTCACCTTGGCGCCTGCCCGAATGAGTTCATGGACGATATGCCGTTTTCCCAGAAAAGAGGCCAATATCAGAGCCGTCATTCCATTGGAACTGTCTGTGGCATTGACGTCGGCTCCGGCATGAATGAGAAATTTTATCATTTCTTCATTTACGGTATGGGTGATCAGTGAGTTTTCCAGAAGTTCCAGAAGCACTGAATGGCCTGTTTCGGATTTCGCGCCGATGTCCGCACCTGCATCGATGAGAGCGCGCACCACATCCAGATGATCTTTGGAGGCCGCCGCCATCAAGGCTGTTTTTCCGAGTTTGTTCTGGGCATTGACGTCGGCTCCGGCCTCTATGAGCAGCCGGACTGCCTCTAGATCTCCCTTTAATGACACAGTCATCAGAGTATTTGTTCCGTGCTCTTCGGCGGCGTTCACATTGGCGCCTGCCTTGATCAGCGCTTTGATAATGGGCAGGTGAATTTTATTCGCCGATGACGCCGCCGCGATCATTGCCGTGATGCCATGGCTGTTTGCGGCGTTGACATCGCCTCCCGCGTCGATGATCGCCTGGACGATTTCTGTGCATCCGTGATTCGCAGCGATGACTATCCCTGGAATTTGCTCAATTCTGCCGTCATCATATTTTGTGCTGATGGCGCTGTTCACGTCTGCGCCGAGTGAAATTATATAGCGGAAGCCTATGATTTCATTATGGCCAATATAATAAGAAAACAGCTTTTTGAGTTGTTTCTCCCGCTGGATAATAACGTAATCGACGTCATCTGACGAGGACAGATCATAGGCCGTTTTGCCCGCGTTGTCTTTGAGGCTGAGATTAGCTTCGGCGCAGAAGAGCATATTTACCATTTTCGACTTGCCCGCGGCGCTTGCGGCCATGAGGGGCGTCCGGCCGGATTTCGAACGGCCATTGACATCGGCACCGGCGTCAAGGAGCGCACGGAAGGCTTTTATGCGTTCCAGCCGCGAAGCCATTCCCAGAGGCGTCTCTCCGCTGTCGCCGCGATTATTTGTCGCGTCGTCTTCTTCTGCAGCGGCATTGACATCCGCTCCAGCGGCACACAGGCGGCGGATTTCCTCCGCAGAATCGTTTTTGACCGCCGCGAAGAGCTCTTGATTCAGCTGCTTCCTCCGGGATTCCGCGTCTGCCCAGGAGCTGGTTTTCAGTTCAGAATTTATTTCAGATTTCAGCTCTGACTTCGGTTCTGGCTTTGGCTCTGATTTCAATTCTGATTTTGGCTCAGCCTTCGATTCAGATTTCAGTTCAGATTTCAATTCTGACTTTTGCTCTGCCTTCAACTCAGGTTTTGATTCTGATTTTTGCTCTGGTTTCAATTCTGACTTCAATTCCGCCTTTGGTTCTGATTTCAATTTTGACAAGCGATTATGGACTGTTTCTGTTATGGCCTCAGTAAATAAAGCCATGAATAAAATCCGTTTAAGCGAAATATCGGTCGTCAGATCAAAAGCGAGTTTTCCGTCTTTATTTCTGATAGTGGTATCTGCCCGTGCCTGCAGGAGTATTGTCAACAGTTCCACATTATTTTGGAAACTCGCCGCCATGAGTGCCGTCCAGCCGGAATTGTCGGCCGCATTGATCTTTGCGCCTTTTCGAATAAGGGCTTTCACGACGTCGGTCAGTTCCATTTTGACCGCCAGCATCAGCACCGTCTGTCCATCCCCGTCGACAGCGTTGGGATCGCCCCATTTTCGGACGACCGTCAGGGCGAGCTGGGAAAATCGCATCTTTATCAAGACAAGCATCAGCTGATTTTGAAGCGTCAGCGACATGTTAAAAATACAAAAAACAACGAAACAGATAATGAACACAATCAACAGAAGTTCCAGGCCCATGATATATCCCTCCTTGAAGGGTAGAGGTGTTGGTCATGCTGCGACATATGCATAACTACACATGGAACATCTGTCAACACAGTTGAAGACAAAAAATTACATGAAAGAGCTGATTTTGTTTTTTCCTGCGTAAAGACGTCGGTTTTCCCTCTGAAATCCGTCCGAGAAAATGTCGCAGCGCTCCGGCTTCGGTTCTCGCCCAGATATTCATCCCAAAGTCAGGGAAAATTAGCCATCTCATGACAGCCCCTCAGCTTTGGGCACCTCAGCCCTCAACATCAGGACGTTGGAGCCGGTGTTTGCCGTGCGCATGTTTGATGAGCTGCAAAAGGTCGCCGTTTCGGTGGCAGCAGCGCTGCTCGCATTCCTTAAGGTGCAGCGCGAAAGCCGCCGCGCGCAGCCGTTAGCCGGGCAACCTTGGCAAAACTTTCAGAACAATCTCATATAAAAAAGCCTCTCCCCTTTTCGAGAGAGGCCTTTTGTAAAAAATATGAAAAGACGTTTGTTTAAAAAAGGCAGTGCATATTTCCTACATCATCCACTGGTCAGCGTAGGCTTGAATCCCAGTTTCTCTTTAATTTTCGTTGTATCAAATACAAACTATCCCCTCATCTCGCCGCTATTTCCTGATTGCCGCCGGCGCATTTCCCTTAATTTTTGCCAGCCCCTGGGCGGACACCCACCCCTGGAGCCCATTGCTCAGGCGAATGCGCTGAAAACCGGATTCCTGATCGGTGATTTGAACTTTAAGTCCCTCATGAATTTCAAATCCCGCCCGGAAACCATTGCCCGGCCCCTCGCGGACCGGGAGAACGTCGGCCAGAACCACGGCATCCTGTTCATGGTCGGCGGCCCACAGGTGACAGGCCACGATGGCGGCGGTCGGCAGAGAAAGAATAAGGAGCGTCACGCCCGTAAACAGGAGCGGCGCGGCGTGATTTTCGGCCGCCCGGCGCAGGAATACCAGAGCCCAGCCCAGGAGCCAGAGTGAGAGGAAGACCACTGTCCACACATCCGCGCGGGTATTCTGAACTATCTGGGAGGTGACAGAGGAAACCGCATCACCGCTGCCCGCATCTGCCTCTTCGGGCGCGTCTTTCAGCAGGTCTACGCGGTATTTCCGCGCGATGGCCAGATTGGCCAGGATGTCCGGGTCATCGGGGGCCATGCGCAGCGCCCGCTCCAGATAGAGAATGGCGGGCCCCAGCCNNGCGGCCCCCAGCCGGTTCTGCCGGAGAAGCGCCGTTCCCAGATTGTAATAGAGGTCAGCGCTGGCAAATCCGGCCGAAAGAATCCGGTGGTAGGTGTCGATGCACCCGTCGGGGTCGGGATTTTCTTCGCGCTGGCAGGCATCGGTGGCCTCGCGGAAGAGCGACTGGGCATCGGCCTTGGTCATCTGACTCAGCACACCGCCGGCAGGGTGCGATGATGCTGCCTCGGCAGGAGCAGTGGGAGCGGCTTCGTCGGCAGCGGCGGCGGGGGAGGGCAGGACAAAGCTGAATGCCGCCATGGCCAGAATGAGGGTGCTCAGGAAAAGGGAGAAAACGGAGCGTCTCATCTCATGCCTCTCCTGTCTGGCGCGCGGCCTCGATTTTGACGGCTTCCAGCTGCTGCAAAACGTCCAGCGCGCTGCGAATCAGCCCGTTCATGGTGTCGGCCTCGGAGGCGCCGGGGGCAAAGCGGCCGGCGTCGCAGGCGTCGAGGATTTTCACCAGCGCGGCGATGAGCTCTTCCGAGGCGCCTGCCTCGCTCAGAGCGGCTTTCAGTTCAGGCCGCGCCATGCCGGCGGTGGAGCGCCCCAGCCGGTCCGCGAGATAGCGGCCGATGCTGTCCGAGACCTCCCCGTAAAATTCGTCGGCCTTCTGGGCAGCCGCGAGCTTCTCGGCTTTTTTGAGCCGCTGCCTGAGCCTGCGGCCGGCGCCCCGCTCCGTGGACTTGCTGCCGCTGCCGGCCAGAGCGCTTCTGCCGATGCGGAACACGAGCATGGCGGCCCAGAGGAAGAAGGGCGAGAGCACCAGCGGAATGAACCAGGGACGCTGGAAGAGCGGCGCTTTGGGCCGGGACATGGCGCCGCGGAAGCGAAGTCCCTTGAGCCCGCCCGCGTCGAGGACGTTGACGTTCTGCGGACCTGCCGGCGTCTGAATCGAGGCCGTGCTCCCCGGCTGGAGAACCTGCAGCGGCATCTGCGGCCCTGTGCCCGCCGTGACTTTCAGCTGAATCGGCCGCGTCTTGGCCGTGCGGTATTTCTTCTGCGCCGGGTCAAAGAAGGGGAATTCAAGCGCGGGGATGGTGAAGCTGCCGGTGCGCACGGGCATCAGCAGATATTCAAAGGTGCGCCGGCCGCCGAATTTGTTCTGGCTGGTGCTGATGCGCTCGGTGGTGGTGGGCTCATACGCCTTGAAGCCGTCGATGCCGTCCAGTGAGGGCATGGAGATGTTGCGCAGGTTGCCCTTGCCTTCGAGCGTCAGGCGCAGAGTGACGGGCTGATTCAGGGGAACGCTCTCGGGGGACGCCTCGGCTGACAGCCGCCAGGTGCCGACATTGGCCGGGTCAAAGCCGTTCGGCGGATTCTTGGGCAGGGGCATCACCTCGATGCTGACCGGCGCCGACTTGCGCTGCACCTTGCGCCCGCCGCTGAAAAAGAAGCCCATGCTCAGGCTGATGTCCGCCTCTACGCGGTCGATGGTCAGCGTTCCGGCTTTCAGCGGGAAGAGCGCCTTCCTGCGCAGCAGAAATACCCGATAGGCGACGCCGTCGATGACCCGGCGCTCGCCGTTAATCTGCGAAGGCGTCTCGATGTCCTCGGACCAGAAGCCGTCCAGCTTGGGCATTTTCATGCCGTTGACGCCGGAGACGTCGCTCCGGGCATAGAGGAGCAGCGACATGGTGACCTGCTCGCCGAGATAGACCTTCTTCTTGTCCACGACATTCCGCAGAAAGATGTCGCTGTCCTGGAGCTCTTCGTTGCGGCGGTTCTGCCCGGCGAGCCCGCCCATGCCCAGGAGCTGTTCCAGCGCCCGTAGGTCGTCGCCGTCCATCATGTCGTTCAGCTGGGACAGAGGGTCCGGCGGCTGCTGCTGAGAGGGCGGCTGGCCGCGTCCCCGCCGGGAAGAAGGCCGCGCGTCGTCGTTATTTCCGTCCGGCTGGGAACTGCCGCCGCTCCTGCCCGGGGTAACGGTGATCTGAATGGGGGCGGTCTCGTAGTTTTTGCCGGCCAGCTTCAGCTTGCCCGAGGGAATCTGCAGCTTGCCCGTCTTGGTGGGCGACAGAGCGAACGTATAGACGCGGACCTTGCGGAAATCAGGCTGACCCGCGCCGGACATGCGGAAGGAGGTCTGCTCGGACTGCGACTGCGACCTGACCGTAAAGTCGGGAGCGACCTGAGGGAGAATCAGCGCCTCCACCTTGGCGGACTGGTCGTGGGAGAGGGTGATGGTCAGCGTGAGCGTTCCGTCGAGCGGCAGCTTCTCCCGGTCGGTCACGGCGTAGAACTCCACCTCCATGGCGAGGGCCAGAGGGGAGGGCAGCGCCAGAAACGCCGTCAGCGAGAGCAGGAGCGCGCAGGCAAGTGCCCACAGCTTTCCCGGCAATCGGCATCGGCAGCGGCCGGAAGCGGCACGGCTACCAGTCTTTGTCTGTTTCCACACGCTGCTTCACCTTTCCCTTCTGCTGGAACATCAGGAACTGCTTCTCGTTGCGCCGAAGGGCGTCCAGCACCTCTTCGGCCTTCCGCTGGTCAATCTGCTCCGGTTTCGTGGAGGTCTCCTGCGGCCGCGGCGGAGGCGCGGAAGGTGCGCCGGCGTCTTTTTCTTCCTGACCCGCGTCCTGCCCGGCGTCTTCGTCCGCCCCGCCGTCCTCTTCCTCGCCGGAATCGCGCAGTTCCGACTCATTTTCTCCGGCATCCTGCCCGCCGTCCTGCTCACCGCCGTCCGGACCGCTCTGATTCTGCTCGTTGTCCCCGGCATCCTGACTGCCGCCGTCGGCGCTGTCCTTCTCGGAGCTGCTTCCGTCCTGCTGCTCGGAGGCATCGGAGGCGCCGCCGTCCCGGCCGCCGTCTCTGTCCTGACCGCCGTCGCGCGAGTCCTGATTTTCGCGCCCGCCGTCCTGCTCCTCGCCGCCGTCCTGACCGTCCGACTGGCCGCCGTCTTTGTCGTCCTCGCCGCCATCCTGGCCCGACTGGCCGCCGTCCTGACCGGCATCCTGCTCACCGCCGTCGGCGCCGTCGTTCTGCTCTTGCCCGGCATCGGGATCCCCGCCGTCTTCCTGATTGCCGCCGTCGGGAGGCGGCTGCCCGCCGTCAGACTCCTGCGGGTTCTGACACTGCTGGTCGTCCTTCTGCTCGTCCTCGCGCAGCAGATATTCGAGGTTGCGCCGCGCGGGTTCGTGGCGCGGGTCGGCCTTGAGCGCCTGCCGGTAGGCCGTCTTCGCGCTGTCTTTGTTTCCCATTCCTGCGAAGGCGTTCCCCAGATTGTAGAAGCTGTCGGCGCGGAAGTTCTCGTCCGCGGCAGCCAGTGCCTTCTCATAGGCCTGCCGCGCGTCTTCCAGCCGGTTCATGCGCATATAGGTGTCGCCGATGTTGAACCACAGCTGGGCGGGAACCTCCTGAAAGCTCTTGGCCGCCTCTTCGTAGAGCCGCAGCGCCTCTTCGTAATTTTCCGCATTGTAGGCGCGCGTTCCCTCAGCCACCTGCGGATGGTTCTTTTCAAAGATGCTGGCCGCCTCGGCACAGACGGGCACAGCCAGGCAGAGAAAGGCCGCCGCAGCTGCCGAAACGGCCGGAAGACGAATCCTCGCGCTCATTTCAGGCCTCCCGCGGCGGGTGCCGTCAGCCTTCCGCGGCGGATGGCGGCGCTGATCAGAAGCAGCATGAGTCCCAGGAGCGCCAGGGGAACGAACCGCTCCTCGTATTGGATGTTCATCCGGCTCTCCATCTCGGCCTTGTCCATGCCGTCGATGATTTCAAAGACCCGCTGAATCCCGGCGCTGCCGTCGATGGCGCGGACGTAGGCGCCGCCCGTCTTTTCCGCGATGGCCGCAAGTCCCGCCTCATCCAGCCGCGTCATCACCGTCTTCCCCGACTTGTCCTTCTTGTAGCCGGTGAATTTCCCCCGCTTGTTCGTCTCGGGAATGGGCTCGCCCGCCGGGGACCCGATGCCCACCGTCAGCACGCGCACGTCCATGTCCTTCAGCTCTTTCAGACGCGCCTGAACGTTGCCGTCCATGGTTTCCTCGCCGTCGGTGAGGAGGACGATGACCCGCGCCTTGGCGCCGTGCTCGGCGTTGATCAGCAAATCCTTCGATTCTTCCAGCGCCCGGCCGATGTCCGTCCCCTGAACCGGCATGCTCGACACCTCGACCGCGCGCAGAAAGAGCTTGGCCGCCGCGTAGTCGCTGGTGAGGGGGCACTGCGTGAAGGCGTCTCCCGCGAAGGCCACGATGCCCACCCGGTCGCCCTTGAGCTTGTCCAGAAGGTCGGTCAGCTCCAGCTTGGCCCGGTCCAGGCGGTTGGGCTTGATGTCGCGCGCCAGCATCGAGCGTGAGGCGTCAATCGCAATCACCACGTCGATGCCGAATCGCTTGGCCAGCTCGCTGTGCGTGCCGAACTGAGGGCGGCTGAGGGCCAGCGCCAGGAAGGCAAAGGCGAGAATCGCCAGAAAATGGCTGAGCCACGGCCGGAGGGCGGAAACGCCGGGAATCACCGTGCGCACCGTCTCTGAGGCAAACATGCGGCGGATGGCCGACTTGCGCCGGACGGCGGCAACAGTGGCGGCAATTAAGAGAATGAGCGCCGCAGGCAGGAGCCACAGCGCCGCGGGATCCGCCAGCCGGAAGGGAATGCGGAAGACCGAAAGCTGGAGCGCATTCATGGGAATCTCCTCAGGCGCGTCAGGGACAGGAGAAGTTCCAGCGCGATGAACAGCAGGGCCAGCCTCATCAGGGGCGGAAAGAGCTCAGTCCGATTCTGATAGCTGCCGCCCTCCTGAATTTCCGTCTTTTCCAGCTGGTCCAGAATGTCGTGCAGGCCCTTCTCCAGGCCCTTCCTGTCCAGCGCCTGATAGAAGCTGCCGCCCGCCTCCTGCGCGATGGCCTTGAGCAGCTCGGTGTTCACCGGCAGCTCCACATCCCGGTAAACCATCTTGCCGAAGAAGTCGGGCCCGGCGGGGTAGGGAACCTTGCCGCCCTTGCCCACGACGATGGTGTACACGCGGACGCCCAGGTCTTTGGCGATGGCCGCCGCCTCCATGGGCGAGATGTTGCCCGAGTTGTTGTCGCCGTCGGTGATGAGAATCACCACCCGGCTCTTTGCGTCGCTGTCGCGCAGGCGGTTCAGTGCTGTGGCCAGAGCGTTGCCGATGGCGGTTCCGTCCTCGATGAGGCCCGTTTTGATGGTGCCCATGATTTCCTTGAGGACGTTGTGATCGAAGGTGAGCGGCGCCTGCGTGTAGGCCTCGCCCGCAAACACCACGAGCCCCAGCCGGTCGTTGGGCCGCCCCTCGATGAACTTGGTCAGCACCTGCTTGGCGACGGTGATGCGGTCGCGCGGCTTGAAGTCGGCGGCCAGCATCGAGGTGGAGATGTCCAGTGCCAGCACGATGTCGATGCCCTCGACCATCACGTCACGCTTTTCCTGATCGATGATCTGCGGCCGCGCCAGGCAGACGATGACCAGCGTCACCGCCAGAAAGCGCAGAAATTTGGGCAGCCAGCCCCACGAGGCCGCGCCGCGGGGAGCGCCCGGAACTTTGAGCGCCGCGAAGTTGGTGAGCCTGAACACCGGCGAGCGCCTGCGTTCTTTTTTGAAGACGAAGGCCAGGAACGTCCACGCGAAGGGCAGCAGGAGGAAGGCAAAGGGGTTCTGGAAGAGGAAGGTCGAAGTCATGGCTTGTCCCCCTTTCCGGAGGTGTCGCCGGACTCGGACGAACTGCCGTTCTCGGTCCCCGAGGGAACAGCGGGCACGGACGGCAGCGCCTGAATGGCCCTGTTCTTCGCCTCCAGCTCGGCGGCCGCGGTGGTCCCCTGCACGAGGACGATGGCGTCCTCGATGGCCTGCTTGCAGTCGGAAGCGGGAATGTGGGCCTTTGCAAAGCGGGCGAAATCACCTTCGCGGAAGCGGTCTTCCAGACGTCTGAAATCGAGCCCCGGCGTGTGCATCCGCGTCAGCGCGGCCAGAAACTCCTCAGTGGTCAGATCGAGGGCGTTGAAGCCGTATCTCTCGCCCATGTAGCCGCGCTCGATTTCAGACAGCCGGAAGAACATCTCCCGCTCGCGGCCCTGAGACGGCAGATCTTCCTGACGGAGGGCGTGAAGCGCGCTGAGCGCCCGCTGGTCGAGAGGCGCGGGCGGCGCGGCAGGGGCAGGCCTGGGCGCGCGTTTCTTCCAGCGCTTCCAGGCGCGGAGGCCGGCAAAAAAGAGCCCTGCGGCGGCGAGGATGCCCAGCAGAATCCACAGAACGAGATAGCTGGGGATGCCCACTTTGACGGGCGGAAGGATGTCTCCCAGCCCCGCCTCCTCGCCTTCCTTGAGAACGCCCGCGCCCACGAGCTTGGGACCGTCGATTTTGAGCACGGCGTTTCCGTCGGGCCCGGCCGCAGTCAGGCGAATGTCGGGCAGCGAGGTTTCCCCCAGTTTGAAGAGGGCGGCTTTGACCGTGAACGTCCTCGTGGTGAAGCCGTCGGCGCCCTCTTTGTCCACAGGTCTGCCCGTTTCGAGAATGTCCGCGTCAGGCCCCAGAGAAAAATCGCGCGCGAGCTCATAGACGGTCCCCGTCCTGTCCGTGACCTCGATGGTCAGGGTGAACGGCTCGCCCAGGCGCACCTGCGAAGGGGAAATCTGCGCCAGCGCGGACCTGGGATTGGCCTGCGGCGGCTCCTGCGGGGCTGGAGCGGCGTTTTCCTCGCTCTGCGGAGGTGCCTCCTGCACGGATGTCGGCGCGTTCGAGGCGTTCGGCGTGTCGGCGGCTTTCTTTTTCTCCTTCCCGCCCTTGTTTTTGCCGCTCTGAGCGGCCGCTTTGCGCGCCTTGCCGGAATTTTGGGCCGACCGGGCGGCGGGAGAAGCGTCCTGCGGAGCGCCCAGAGCATCAGAAATCGCACAGGGCAGGCTCAGACAGAGGGTGAGGAGCGCGGGAAGCGCGGCGCGCCGGGGAAAGAAACTGAAACGCATGGCCATGGTGCATCGCCCCCTAGGCTGCCTGCCGTCTGGAGCGGGCCCGGAAGAAGGCCACCAGCGGTTTGACGAATTCGCTCCCGGCACTCAGGGACACGAAATCCATGGACAGCTTCTTGAACAGGCGCTCCCGCTCGTCCTTCCGCGCGCCCACGAAGCGGGCGAAGTGGTCGCGGACGGCAAAGCTGGAAAAATCCGCCAGCATCCGCTCGCCCGTCTCCGGGTCCTCGATGGTGACGAGCCCCACGGGCGGCAGGGCCTTTTCCAGCTCATCTTCGAGAACCACGGGAATCAGGTCGTGCCGCCGGGCGCACACACGAAGAGGCTCCTCGAAGTCGTCCGCGATGAAGTCGCTGACGAGGAAGGTGACGGCGCTGCGCTTCTGCACCTTGATGAGCGTCTCCAGCGCGAGCCTCACATCGGTGCCGCGGCCCTGAGGCTGAAAGGTGAGAATGTCGGTGATGAGCCGCATCACGTGCTTTCGGCCCTTCTTCGGCGGCACGAACAGCTCAATGCGGTCGGTGAAGAGAATCAGGCCCACGCGGTCGTTGTTGGTGATGGCGCTGAACGCCAGCAGGCCCGCCACCTCTGCCGCGAGTTCCGCCTTCGTCTTGGCGCGCGTGCCGAAGTCCTGAGAGGCGGACATATCGACCACGAGCATCACCGTCAGTTCGCGCTCCTCTGCGAAGACCTTCACGTAGGCCTCCCCCATGCGCGCGGTGACGTTCCAGTCGATGGTCCGGATGTCGTCGCCCGGCTGATAGAGCCTGACCTCCTCGAAGGTCATGCCCCGCCCCTTGAAGACCGAGTGGTATTGCCCTGCCAGGGTCTCGTCCACGGCCTTCCGGGTCGTGATTTCGATTTTCCGAAGTTTCTTGATGAGTTCGCTGGGAAGCATCTTCGGCTCACACTCTCAGGCTCTCAGGGCGGCGCGCTTCGGCACCTGAATGCCCTTCACCCTCAAGACGGGGTCAGGGCGCGCTGACGTTGCTGAACAGGTTCTGCAGGACCTTTTCCGGTGTCATTTCCTCGGCCTCCGCCTCGTAGGTCAGGGAAATGCGGTGTCTGAGAACATCCAGCCCCATGGCCTTCACATCGTCGGGCGTGACGAAGCCGCGGTGCCTGAGGAAGGCGTGGGCGCGGGCGGCCTGCACGAGGGCGATGGTGGCGCGGGGAGAGGCGCCGTATTCGATGAACTCGGCAATGTCCTTCAGGCGGGCCTTCTTCGGGTCGCGCGTCGCGAACACCAGATTGACGATGTAGTCCTTGATTTTGTTGTCCACGTAGATGCGGTCCACGACCCCGCGCATGGCCAGAATCTCGTCAGTGGAGATGACGCAGGCCGCGGCAGGCGCTTCCCCTGTCCCCATGCGGTCCATGATTTCCCGCTCTTCATCCCGCGAGGGGTACTCAATCTTCAGCTTGAGCATGAAGCGGTCGACCTGGGCCTCGGGCAATGGATAGGTGCCTTCCTGCTCCACGGGGTTTTCGGTGGCCATGACGATGAAGGGCTTGGGCAGCGGAAAAGTCTCTTCGCCAATCGTGACCTGCTTCTCCTGCATGGCCTCCAGAAGTGCGCTCTGCACCTTGGCCGGCGCGCGGTTGATTTCGTCCGCCAGCACGAGGTTCGCGAACACGGGCCCCTTGCGGATCGAGAAGTCGCCCGTCTTCTGGCTGTAAATCGTGGTGCCCACCACGTCGGCCGGCAGCATGTCGGGCGTGAACTGAATGCGGGAGAACTTGGCGTTCATCGTGTCGGCCAGCGTCTTGACCGTCAGCGTCTTGGCCAGGCCGGGAACGCCCTCGATGAGGATGTGGCCGCCGGTGATGAGCCCGATGAGCGCCCGCTCAATCATGTATTTCTGGCCGACAATGACCTTCTGCGTCTCGGAAATGAGGCGATCGACAAAGGCGCTGGACTGCTGAACCGCCTCATTCACCGCGGCGATGTCCTGATTGATGTCTCCCATGGAAAACCTCGTGTCTGGGGTGCTGGTTTCTGAAATCCGGAAATGGAAAGCCGCATCCGGGAGGTGGCTCCCGCTGCGGCCCCAAGACGGCTTGTGACGATGAAATTTGCCTGCTGACGGCCTCCAGAAGCGGCCACATAAGCCGCGCCTGCTACCCCCCCGCCAACGCGCTTGTGAAGGGGATATTCCCGGCCGGGGACAAAAGCCCCCAAAAAGTCCGTCGGTCAGCTGCGGCGGTCAGCTTTGTCAGTGGTGGTGATGCCCCACCAGACGCACGGCATACATGGCTACGACGCCCAGAAAGAGCGCCGCCAGCGCGGGCCAGCGCAGCCCGGATTTTTTGTGAACCTGAGGCAGCAGGTCGGCCAGGGACAGATAGAGAAACGTGCCCGCGGAAAAGGCCAGGACCCAGGCAGTCAGGTGCTCAAAGTCGAGGTGCCGGTCGATGAGGAAATAAATCCCTGACCCCAGAGGCACCGTCAGGGCGAAGGCCGTGAGGAGCAGAAGAATCGTGCGCCTGCGGTAGCCGGCGTGAACGAGAATCGTCCCCAGCGCGAGCGACGAGGGAATTTTGTGGGCCACGATGGCGGCAAAGACGGCGAGTCCGATGCCCGCCATGAACGAGGAGCCCAGCGCCACGCCGTCGAACAGCGTGTGGACCGACAGGCCCAGAAAAGCCGCAATGCCGAGCGACTCGTGGTCGTGGACTTCGCAGCCTTCCTCCGGCTCCTCGCAGATGTGCGTGATGACGAAGCGCTCCAGGAGAAACATGGTCAGCGCACCCACGAGGACGAAGGACAGGGGCCAGAAGTTCCCGTGGCCGATGTGAATTGCCTCGGGAATCATCTGCGCGAAGGCCGCCCCCAGCATGATGCCGGCAGAGAACGAGAGCAGAATGTCCGTGCGGAAGCCTTTTTTCTCGAAGAGCAGGGGGACCGAGCCGCTGAGCAGCGCTGCCGCGGAGAGAGCCAGCGAATAGAGGACAAATTGCAGGACCATCGGCTTTCAGAGACCTCAAAAATAAAAAGGCCCTGGGAGCCGGCTGGTCCAGGGCTTCAAAAAAGGGGGCGGCCCCTGTTCATGGAAAGTTGGCGCTGTCAACGAGGGCATCCGGCGTCTTTCTGCGGGCTTCCAAAGGCCGTTTTGCGGCGCCGTCCGCGTCCGTTTTGGATTCGGTTTCTGATGCACCAGGCTCCCTTTCGGCGGCATTGCAAAACACAGAGCCGGGGACTAAGCGCCGCCGTTTTTTTTCGGCCCGGATGCACCTGGCCCAGAGGGCAGAAGAGACAGGGGAAACTGCATGTCCAGAATTCTTGTCATCGATGACAACGACACGATGCGGGAGGGGATGGCCTTCACCATCAAGAAGATGGGGCACGACGTATCCATCTGCTCGAACGGCATGGAAGGTTGCGCCGCCTTCGCCAAGAAGCGCTTCGACCTGGTCATCACCGACCTGAAAATGCGCCCCATCGACGGCATCGAGGTCGTGCGCCGCATTCGCGTGCTGGACCCGGAGGCCGCGGTGATTGTGATTACCGCCTACGGCACTGTGGAGACGGCCGTGGAGGCCATGAAGCTGGGGGCGATTGATTTTATTCCCAAGCCTTTTTCCACCGACGTGCTGCGGGCCAAGGTGCAGCAGGGGCTCTCCGTGGCGCACCTCCAGCGCGATGTGGCCCGCCTTCAGAGCCACAACGACCTCTTGTCCAAGCCGCAGCAGGGCGAGGAGGCGCTGGAGGCCATCTGCGGCGAGTCGGAGCCCATGAAGGCGCTCTTCGCTGCCCTGCGCAAAGTGGCGCCCACGGATGCCACGGTTTTCATCGGCGGCGAGTCCGGGACGGGCAAGGAGCTCGTGGCGCGGGCCATTCACCAGCTCTCGCCGCGCGCCGAAAAGCCCTTCGTCACTGTCCACTGCGCCGCGCTGGCCGAGACGCTGCTCGAAAGTGAGCTCTTCGGCCACGAGCGGGGGGCCTTCACGGGTGCTGTCAAGCGAAAACTTGGGCGTTTTGAGCTGGCCGACGGCGGCACCATCTTCCTCGACGAGATTGGCGAGATCAGCCCCTCGATTCAGACGAAACTTCTGCGCGTTCTCCAGGAGAGAGAACTGGAGCGCGTGGGCGGCGAGAGCACGATTCAGGTCGATGTCCGGGTGATTTCAGCCACCAACCGCAATCTCAAGGAGGCCGTGGCCCAGGGCACCTTCCGCGAGGACCTCTATTACCGCCTGCACATTGTTCCCCTGACGCTGCCGCCTCTGCGCGAGCGCCCCGGCGACGTGGAAATTCTGGCCCGCCACTTCATTCAGAAGCACGCCCCCAGGCTCAACAAGGCCGTCAAAGGGCTGACCCCCGCTGCGCTCCGGCGCCTCTCAACGCACCGCTGGCCGGGAAATGTGCGCGAGCTCGAAAACTCCATCGAGCAGGCACTGGTGTTTTGCGACGGGACCGATCTCGACCTGGATGATTTTCCCGCGCTCAAGGGGCTCGAATCCGCGGCGCCCTCGTTCGTCGGGCCTCAGCCTGTGCCCGTGCCGGATGCCGCTGCCGGCGAGCCGGCCGCCGCCCAGCCGCCCGACAGCTGTCCTCTGCCCGCGGAGGACATCCCTCTGCCCGAGGCCCTGGACAATCTGGAGCGCCAGCTGATTCTCCGGGCCTACGAAAAGGCCAACGGCGTGAAAAAGGAAGCTGCCCGCCTCCTGGGCATCAAGCCCACCAGCATTTATTACAAGCTGGAGAAATACGGCATCATCAGCCCGGGCGAGAAGATGCCGGAAGACGAGGGGGAGTAGGTGGAAAACCCTCTCCGGCCCTTCGGCGATGACAGAGAGGGCTGCCTGCGAGGGCCTCAAAAAAAATTGTTTCTCCCCCAAAATTTTTCTTGATTGTGGGTGATACTCAAACCCTACAATTTTTTCGCTGTGCGTTGTTTGTTGATTTTTCCTTCACCGATTCCACGTGGATCAGAAAGGGTGTATCATGGAAACTGATACATTCACTTGGCGGGCAGCAGATAAAGCGACTGCTGCGGCCACTGTGAAAAGAGATGTGAGAAGTAGAGGTATAGGTATTCTTGGCAGGCTGGCCATTCTTCTGGCCGTTCTGCTGCCTTCCACCGCATTCGCCCAGATGGCGACATTAAATTCAGCCGGAGGGTATCAGTGGAGGATCAATAGCAATGGAACTGTTTCTGGTTCCAATAATGTCAAAGGCACTACGTTTGATACAGGCATGCGGCTGAAGGTCAACAATGTCGAATTCCCTGCTCAAGAATCTGGGGTGACGGGCTCCAACCGTATTACATTGGGGCCCGCGACCGGATTCAACAAGACAGGATTAAGCGTCACCCGAAATGTCTACAGTAGCACAGGTCATCATATGGCCCGCTGGATTGATACATTTCAGAATACAACCAGTTCGTCCATCACAGTGCCTGTTGAGATTTTTGTTAATTATTGGCAGGATTCAAGCATAACATATTATTCCAGTAGCCTTAGTGGGACAGGTGAAACATATCTCATTACTGAAAGCGCGAGCTATAGTCCGGCAACGTTGGTTTATTTCAATTTTAGCGGAGGACAGGCGTTGTCTGCCAAGCCGACCGTCGGCGGCGCCTGTAATTCGTCTGCTAGTACAAATTGCGATCAAATTACGGTTAAATGGAGTCTGACCATTCCCGCCAATGATACTGTTTATTTGATGTATTATGCTTCTCAGCGGGATACGGGGGCCAATGCAGCAAAAGATTTAGAGATGCTGAGATGGCTTATTAATCCGATTAATACCAACGGGACAAATTCCAATGCGAGCTGCGGAACCCCACCTTCTTATCCGCTAACATGGAATTATGCGCCGGCCTATTATTATCTTCTGAGTATTCCAATGGAAAATTCTCCAACACAGGCGATGTTTAATCAACTGAAAAAGACAAAGAATTTTCAAATGCCGTCTCAGTATGATTTAGCCGCGTCATCCATTGCGCATTTCTTCCTGAATGCGAATGGCGGTACTATTTATGAAGGAATCTGTGACGCGTACGACGCAGGGTCGAAATTATTTATAGGGGGCGAAGAGTATACTGCAGTATGGATGGGGCCGGAGCAGAACGGACGCGCTATGCGCTGGGGAACACAGACAACGAGCAGTGGGCTGACCGTTCAGCGTCAGGCTTTTGTTCCTGCGAATTCAAGTTATAATATGATTCGGTATTTGGATTCCTTTACGAATCCGACCAGTGAACCCATTACGACTAACGTCAGAGTGGTTTCTAATTTGGGCTCTGATGGTGATACCGTTGTTTATACGTCTTCATCAGGAAATTCTACAGTCGATACATCGGATTATTGGTTTGTGACGGATGATCCTGGTGATGGGACCGGCGACCCAGCGCTCCTTCATTATTTCTATTGGAATGGCGGTATTGTTCCGAGTACGATGAGAACATATTATGAAAATTCAGAAAATTATGAAGTTATTTGGAGCCTCACCGTTCCACCAAATTCGACACGCTATCTCGAGTATGCGGATGCGCAGTTTAAGACGCGGGCCCAGGCAGCCAGTTTTGCTTCTACGCTGTCCAGCTCGCCGACATCCAATAGTTATCTGACTGGCAGCGGAAGCTCCTCTGCCGCGTGTACGAGCACGACTGCGTGTCTGCCCCTGACTTTAGGTTCCCGTCCACTGGCGTATCCCAAGACATTCACGACGACAGAGGATACGTCTGGATTTACATTCACCATTCCAGACTATAATGCCACAGGAAAGAGGACGTTTACGATTCCCTCGACGACCAGTAAGGGCGGAACGCTGACCAAAGGGACGCAAACAAAGACAGGGGCCAACGCGGGCGTCCGTGTGACCTACAAACCCAAGGCGAACTTCTGCGGCAGTGGTTCAAACGCTGATAAGTTCACCTATTCGGTCACAGACAATGGTGTTACTGAAAGTGCGGAGATTACCATCATTGTAAACTGCACGGCGGACGCCCCGACGATTATGACGTCCAGTAGCTCCTCGGGAAGCTCGGTGACCACCTTCACCATGAACGAGGACAACTCTGTGACGATTTACGTCATCGGCCAGGATGTGGACGGCCCCGCGCCGACCATCAGCATTTCCGCCAACCCCGCCTATGGCACGCTGAGCTCTCAGACCGCGGTGAGCAGTACGACAGGAAACGCCAGTGCCAATCCGCCTACAATCGGCAAGAGGGTGGTTTATTACACATACACTCCAAGGGCCAACTGGTACGGAACGGACTACGCGACGTTTAAGGTGTCCGATGGTTCTTCGTCAGCCACTCAGCAGGTCACCCTCAAGGTCAACAGCGTCAACGACAAACCTGTGGCCAATAATATTACTGAATCCACCGAAAACAGGCAGCCGGTCACCATTAGGCTGCAAGGCAACGACGTTGAGGACGATGAATCGCTCCTTAAATACACCATCGACCAATCCACTGTGACCAACGGCAGTTATCGATGTTTTGATTCGGAAGAACGCTGTTCGATAGTCGTCTTCACGCCGACGACGGTCACAGGGAATGCAATCTTTAAATACACAGTGAAAGACACCGGCGGTTTGGTCTCCGCACCTGCTACTGTGACCATCTCCTGCGCCGGCACCAACCCGAAGCCTATAGCTCAATCCGGCAACCTTACTGTCCAAGAGGATGGTCAGGAGACCTTCCGGATGCAGGCTACTGACGGAGATGATCCCGCTTATGGTGGTACAGAGACTTTGACCTACCAAATCACAGTCCAGCCAGCTCACGGAACCCTGACTGTCAACGGTAGAGACGTAACCTATAAACCTCAGTCTGACTATAATGGCTCTGATGTGTTTTATTACACGGCTACCGACCATCCTACATCTGGATTGCCGTCTATGACGTCAGAGCCCGCCCGCGTGTCCATCACGGTCACGCCGGTCAACGACAAGCCCGTGGCCTATGCTCAGAGTGTGCTGACGCAGGAAGATACATCGACGGTCATCACACTCACGGCCACCGACATCGACAACGATCAGGACGATCTGGTCTATTCGCTCGCCAGCCAGCCCAGCCACGGCACAGCAACGCTGAGCGGAAACAAGGTCACCTATACGCCTGCCTCCAACTACAACGGTACGGACAGCTTCACTTATCGGGTGAACGACGGCGCGGCCAACTCCTCAGCGGCCACCATCACCATCACGGTGGAAGCTGTGAACGATGCACCTGTGGCCAATACCCAGAGCTTCACCACCAGTGAGGACACGGCCAAGGCGGTTACGCTGAGCGGCAGTGACATCGACGGCGACCCATTGACTTATGTCATCGTGGAGTCGCCTGCGCACGGCACTCTCAGCGGCAATGCGCCGAACCTGACCTACACTCCGGCCGAGAACTACAACGGCAGCGATTCGTTCACCTTCAAGGTCAATGACGGCACGGTCGATTCCGAGCCCGTGGCTGTCTCCATCACTGTGACGGCCGTGAACGACGCGCCTGTGGCAGACGCTATGACTGCCATCACTGTGACCGAAGGCGAAACTGCTGAGGCCACTTTCGATGCGGACGACGCGGACGGCGACACGCTGACCTGGACGCTGACCAGCGGCGAGGGATCCATCAACTCCGCGGGTGCATATACCTGGACACCCGCCAAGGGTTTTGTTGCCACTGGTGCTGTTGCCACGGTCAATGTGGTTGCCACGGTGTCTGACGGCCACGGCGGAACCGCGCAGGCGACACTGGAAATCACAGTCCTCTCCATCGACCGTGACCACGACGGCGTTGAGAACGATGACGACAACTGCCCCGACGTTGCCAACCCGCCCGACACAGCCAACGGCAACACCACACAGTCCGATATGGACGGCGACGGCATCGGCGACGCCTGCGATGACGACGAAGACGGCGACGGCCTGACCGACGAATCTGAAAGGGCCACCTGCTACGTCCTGGCCGGCTCGAGCGACCCTGTCTGCCTCGACCCCGAGAACCCCGACACCGACGGCGACGGCATCTACGACGGCATTGAAGCGGGCTCGATGTTCTACACCGAGATTTCCACGATGAAGGATGTGACCCTCTACGCCATGTACGAAGCGGATGACGGCGAAGGCAATGTCACTGTGCAGCAGGTGCCCTATACCGAGGGCTTCATTGCTCCCGCAGGCACGCAGTGGTGGATCGGCGTGGATGAGAACGGCGACGAAGTCATCGACTACTTCGACAAGGTGGGCGGTCTCGATGAGGCCACCGGCCGCCTGGGCGACGGCCGCATCGACGCCATTGACAGCGACGGCGACGGCATCCCCGACGTGCTCGACACCGATTCCGACAACGACGGCGTCTCCGACAAGGATGAAGCCGGCGTCACGGAAGACGGCGGACGTCCCGCGGACAGCGACAATGACGGCAAGCCGGACTACCTCGACGATGACAGCGATGAAGACGGCATCGGCGACGGCACGGACAACTGCCGCACTGTGGCCAACGACGACCAAGCCGACATGGACAGCGACGGCAAGGGCGACCTCTGCGACGACGACATCGACGGCGACGGCATCCTCAATGAGACCGAGCGCAGCACCTGCAACGAGGGTGTCGATCCCAACGCTTCCACCGGCAGCGGAGAAGGTGAAGGCGAGGGTGAAGGCGGCGAGACGACCGCCAGCATCTGCGACTTCGTTCAGGGCTGCATGAACCCCTGCCACGCTGACACCGACGGCGACGGCATCAATGACGGCGTCGAATTTGGCAGCGGCACCGAGGCGCTGGACAGCGACAATGACGGCATCCCCGACGTGCTCGACACCGATTCCGACAACGACGGCGTTTCCGACAAGGACGAGATGGGCAGCGGCGTCCAGCCGGCCGACACGGACGGCGACGGCACGCCTGACTACCTCGATAACGACTCGGACAACGACACCGTTCTCGACGGCCGGGATAACTGCCGCACTGTGGCCAACACGGACCAGAAGGACAGCGACAATGACGGCGTGGGCGACGCGTGCTCTGGCGACACGGACGGCGACGGCATCCTCGATTCGCTGGACAACTGCCCCGCAGTCGCCAACCCCAATCAGGAGAATATGGACGGCGACACCAAGGGCGACGCCTGTGACGACGACATCGACGGCGACGGCATTGCCAACGAGCAGGACAACTGCCCGAAGGTTGCCAATGCCGACCAGGCCGACTTCAATTCGGACGGTCTGGGTGACGCCTGTGGTGACGCGGACAGCGACGGTGTGGCCGATGCGCAGGACAACTGCCCGGCGGACTCCAATGCCGCTCAGCGCGACATGGACAGGGACGGCAAGGGCGACGCCTGTGATGACGACATCGACGGCGACGGTATCCTCAACGGGCAGGACAACTGCCCTGAGGTCGTTAATCCCGACCAGGCCGACTACAACAACGACGGCCACGGCGACGCCTGCACGGATCAGGACGGCGACGGCATTCTGGACGGCGAAGACAACTGCCCGGCAGTCGCCAACCCCGATCAGTGGGATACGGACGGAGACGGTGAAGGCGATGCCTGCGAGGGCTCGTCCTCCAGCGGCGGCGGCGCGGCCAAGGAAGGCGGCGGCTGCAGTGCTGCTGGCAGCGATGCCGAGTCTCTGCCGCTGATGCTGGCTGTTCTGGGCATGGCGGCAATCACCCGGCGCCGCTGGGCTGCCTGATGACCGCAAAACGCTCCTCATTCGGCAAACTCAGCTGAGGATGCCGGATGAGGAAGCGGTATGAGACAAAAGAAAAGGCTGTCGGATGAAATATCCGGCAGCCTTTTTTATTTGGGAGAGCATTGCAGCCCGCGGTTACACACGTATTTCCCGGGATTGCGAGCCTTCTCAGTCATCGCCTTCGGCGGCGACGGAGAGGGTTTTATTTGGGGCGGCCACGTTAGAATCGCCCCTGCGGAATAATGTCATAGCGAAATAACGTCATAATGAATAAATAAGTTTCACTCCTCCCCCTCATTTCCTTTTTCCTCTACCGGCAATTCATTGAGCCGTTCGCGCATATTTTTGCTGGCGCGGAAAAGCACCCCCCGTTTGGGTGCCACATGGATGACCTTGCCGGTCTTGGGATTGCGGCCGTGATAGCCCTGGTAGCTTTTGACGTGGAAAGAGCCCAGCCCGCGGATTTCAATGTTTTCGCCGCGGCTCAGAGCCGCCGTCATGGCGTCGAAGATGACATCAATGGTCTGCTCCGCCTGCTTCTGCGGCAGTCCATGCTTGTCGATGAGCAGGGTGATAAGGTCGCTTTTCAGCATGAGCGGCTCCTGTGAGGGGATATTAAGGAGGAGAAAGAATTTGAGTGTGGTTCAGAGAAAGACAACTGCGGGCAGCGCCATCTTTTGCTGCCCGCGATTTATTAGAGAACATTCTTACAACAGAAAATTTATACAGCTGAACCGCCGGTGGACGAACGCGTACATCCGGGAGGCTCCGCGGAGGCCACTTCACTCCCCAGTTTGCCCAGAGTCATGCGCTCCAGCGGGTTGAGGCTCTGCCGGTCGGAATCCGAAAAAAGCTGCACAATAGGCGACAGATTTTCAGGAATAGCCTCCGAACTGCTCTCGGGCAGCTCCGGCCTGGCGCCCGCCGCCCGCACCACATCGGCAACTGTAATTTTGCTGGGCGGACGTGAGGGAACATAGCCTCCTTCCGCACCTTCGGCCAGAAGCCCCTTGCTGATGAGTACGCGCGCCGCCTCGGTCACATAGGCCACGTCCAGTTCCAGCTCGCTGGCCAGAGCTTTGGCCTGAGGCGCCGGTTTGCTCCCCAGAAAGGCGCTGCAAACTTTGAGCATGAGCCGAACGTAGAGCAGTTCCCGGGCGCGGCCGTCGCTGATGCGGGGGTCGCTGGGGGTGCCGGTGACGGCGTGCTGGATGGCAAAACCGATGCGCGCGCCCGTGAGGAAGATGAACCAGTTCAGGTAAATCCAGAGCAGGAAGAGGGGAATGGCGCCCAGAGAGCCGTAGATGGCGGAGTAGCTGATGCTCCTGACCGTGTAGATGGCGTAGGCGTGCTTGGCGATTTCCCAGACGACGCCGGCGATGGTTGCGCCGATGAGTGCCGGAATGGTGCGGACCCGGGCGTTGGGCGTGGCGATATAAAGAAATAAAAAGAAGAGAATCGTGATGACCATCGGCACCAGCGTGTAGAGCGAGCGTGGAATGTAAACGTATTGCTCGATGCGCACGCGCATGACGCCGGCGGCCAGGATGCTGACGCCCATGATGATGGGCCCCAGGGTGATGACGCACCAGTAGATGAGGCCCTGCTGAAGGAGAGAGCGGCGGCGCTGGACGCCCCAGATTTCGTTGAGGGAAATCTCGATATTGTTGAGCAGGGTGACGACGGACACGAGGAGGAAGAAGCCGCCCAATGTTCCCAGGGCGCCGCTGGAGGCGCGGGTGATGAAGGTGTCCAGATATTCACTCAGCTGCTGGGCTGTGCCGGGCACGAGATTGGTGAAGATGAACTCGTGAATCGCCTCGCGGATTTCCTGCTGGCCGATGGCGTTCACAATGGCAAAGGCCACGGCCAGGGTCGGCACGAGTGAAAACAGCGTGATGTAGGTCAGCGCCGCGGATCGCAGGGGAATGTTGTCCCCCCGAAACTCGATGATGGTGTGCCAGACGACGCTCCAGAGCCGGTCGATGTGCCGCCGGGGATTTTCCTTGGGGCGGATGGCCTGGAGGAGCGGCGAGGACGTGGTCCGGCGGAGCCGGGGGTGAATCCACGGCATCTTGGGCGCGTTCAGCGGCGACATCGGCGGCGGCTCCTGGAGGTCCTGAAAGCGTTGGTCTGGAAAACAGTCGTCATGGGGCAGGTGCAGAGCAGGGCAGGGGACGCGCTGTGAAGGCCTCTCACCACGTCATTTCACGTCATGCGGCCCAATGGCGCTCCCCTCGTCCTTCCCTTTTCAAGAAAGCGCGGCGGGATGCCTTGGACATTGCCGGCCGTCAAGTGGCCGGGGGTTCCGCGCTTTGGGGCGAACAGGCGTCATTTCCGGCCGATTCAGCTGCTTTTTCTTCATCGACGCGCACTCCCTCTGAACTGCGGGCAAAGGCGCGAAAATCGGCCAGTGAGACATGCGAAGGACGCCTGCGGACAAAGTCTTTGCCGGCCGGACTGCCGCGGATGGCGCCTTCGGGGCACCAAGTGAAGCAGGCGCCGCAGGCATCGCAGCCGGCGTCAAAGACGGGGCCAGTGTCCGTCATGCGGATGCTTCCCGCTGGGCAGAGGTCGGCGCACACCCCGCATTTTTTGCATTTGGCCGAGTCCAGGCGCCGCCGGCACATCTTTCCCAGAAAGGGTGCGCAGGCCGGATTGAGCGCGCTGAGAAAGGTGCGCTGCCACAGACTGCCCGTCTCAAGAAGTTCCGCTGCATCGCGCCCATCGCTGTCAGCGCCTGTGTTCACAAGAGCGGGAACAATGTCTTCCGCGACGCGCTTTTGTGCCTCGTTCAGGTGTTCGTGGATTTTGGCCGCGGTTTCCTGCCGTCCGAATGAAGAAGGCATGCGGAGGGCAAAGCCCCGCGTCAGACGGCCGCCCGACTCTTTGACAGCCTGGGCGAGGCGCGGGAGCGCGGCGGCGGGCTGGCCCGCGTGCGTCACCACGGCGAAGCAGTTCTGAAATCCCGACAAATCCAGAGTGCGCACAAAGTCGATCAGGCGCCTGGGAGGGGCCCAGGCATAGACGGGAAAGACAAATCCAATCCGGTCGGCTTCAGGCCTGGCGGAAGTCGGCTCCGGAGGCAGTCGGACGGCTTTGATGAGCGCGCCGCCCGGCAGCCTGCGGGCGATTTCCCGCGCGGCCCAGAATGAGCTGCCGCCGCCCGAGTAGCAGTAAATCCAAGTGGACATGAGGGGCCTCAGCGCCTTTTCGGCCTATTTGACCAGCGTCAGCATCGCCTTGCCGTTTTTGATGACGACCTTCACGTCGTGCCCGCCTGCCCGCGCGTGAAGGCTTCTGGCCAGCGCCTCGCGGGTAATGCCCGCCGTGCTCTCGCGGCACTGCTGCTTGGCGATGATGTAGTCGCAGAAAATTTCGTCGATGCGCGCCTCGCTGAGGACGCTGGGCGCCGGGGGCCGGGCGGGCATGGACGGCTTCGGACGGCCGGCAGGGGCAGGCTGATTGTTTGCGGGCGCTGTCTGGGGCACCGCTGCCTGAGCGGCGGTCTGCTGTTCAGCTTCGGCCTGCTGGCTCTCTTCTTTTTGGGGCGGCGCAGTCTGCGGCTGGGGCGCGGCCGCGGCGGCTCTGGCCTTGCGCAGGTTTTTCAGGCGGAGGCGCATCAGGTCCTTGCGGTAAGTCCCGTCCTCAATCTCCTTGAGCGTCTTCAGCCACAGCTGCTCGTAGGTCAGGAACTTCTGATAGAGCGTGTCCATGCGGAACTTGAGCGCCGTGTTCTGCGTGTAGCTGCGCTTGAGGAGCTGAACGCGCCGCCGGATCCGGTCCAGCTCGTCAGTGGGAGGCTTGCGCTCGATGCCCAGAAAATGCTGCTCGAAGCGAATCTTGAGCTTGGCCAGGTCTGCATCGATGGCCGAAATCTCGGCGGAAATGGCCTCATTGCCCCGCAGCGGGGTCTGAGGCTGCAGTTTGGTCGGTTGGGGAACGGCCATGACAGGCGTCCTTCCTGGCGGTGACCTCGGTTGGGGTCATTTCATGCGGGAGCGGGAACGGAAGAATTGGATTTTCGTTTGCGGACCACCTGGACGATGACGATGGTCAGCCCCGTCAGAAAGAGCCCCAGCGCGATGGTCTGGCTGGTGGAGAGAATGACGGGATTTTCCGCCGGATACTGGAACAGGTAGCCGCGGGCCACGTCGCCCCGGAAGAACTCATTGATGGTGCGCAGGATGGCGTAGCCCATGAGCCAGGTGGCGAGAATCTGCCCGTGGAAGCGCTTCCGATTCATAAAAAACATGAGGACGCAGAAGATGCAGAGCTCGCCCACGATTTCCATCAGCTGCGTCGGATAGACAGGGAGCGTGTAGCCGTTGGCCTGAGCGTAGGCGCTGATTTGCGTGGCGCCCGTGACCGCGTGCTCGTGAATGTGCCCCATGGCGTCCACCCAGCGCGTGTCTTTGAGCTGGTCGCTGAATGCCAGGCTGTTCGAGCCGAATCCGCCGAAGGGCAGGTGCTCGGCCGAAGGGAAGCGGAGGGCGATTTTGGAACCGGCTTTGGCAAAGCCGCCCCAGCAGCATCCCGCGGCCAGGCAGCCGATGCGGCCAATCATGTGTCCGATGGCCAGGGAGGGGGCGAAGGTGTCCGCCAGCCTGAGGAAGTTGAGCTCGTAGCGCCGGCAGTAGGCGATGAGCGTCAGGGCAGAGCCGATGAAGCCGCCGTAGAAGACGAGTCCGCCGGAGAGCGAGAAGGCTTCCATCGGCGCGCGGCTGTATCGGTCCCAGTTGACAATCACGAAGAGCAGCTTCGCGCCCAGAATGCCCGAGATGAGCATCCAGAAGCCAATGTCGAGGGTCTTGTCGAACATGAACTGGCTGCCGGGGACCTCTTTCCCGTCGATGATCAGCGTTTCGGGAAAGGTCCGCCGCGCCGTGCGCGCGCCCAGAGCGATGGCCAGCAGAAACGCCGTGGCAATCATCAGCCCGTAGGTGTGCAGCGGCAGGCCGGTGTTCCGTCCCATCTCGCCCGAAAGTCCGAATTTGACGGCGAGCGCCGTGGCCGCGGCACCCATTGCGCCATAAGAGAGCGCCTCGTTCATGGGCGATTTGCCTGCGGGGGCGGCCTTGAAGCCATAGAGAGCGGCCGAGATGGTCAGCAGGATGCCGCTGCCCCAGACCAGCGCTTTGATGGCGCCGGCCAGCGAGCTGCTCATGACGGGAAAAGCCCAGACGGGCGCGAGGCTCATGGCCAGAACGGCTGTCAGTCCGAAGGGAATCGCGCGCCAGAGGCGGTGTTCAGGCTTTTCGGCGTTTTTGAGGCCCGCCCACGCGCCGTAGGCCACGAAGGCGGCGGCGAGCACGAGATAAACGATTTTGGAGGTCAGTCCGTCGAACTGGAGCTTGAAAAGGATGGGCAGCATGAAGGGGGAGGCTCCCGGGGTGTGTGAAAACGGAACGCTGGGGCAATGCAGGCCGCGCTGCCGCCCTCTGAAAACCGGCTGAACGGCTGAAAGCTGAGAGGTGCCTTTCAGGGCCTGTGCGGGGAGGGTGAAGTGCCGCCGGCCCATGCGCGTTTTGCGCGGCGGCTGGAAAACGGCTTCACCGAAAAATCATTCCCCAGAGGCGGCAGCATCCCCGCGGACGTCTGGCCAAAGCCCAAAAGACCGGCCCTCATAGTCAAACGAGCCGGGATGACAAGTGCGGCGGAGGCGGCCTGCGGTTTCAGGAATGCTCCATAAAAAAGCCGGGCGCCCTGGCTTGAAGAGGCTCAGGACGTCCGGCTGGTCATTCGAGGAGAGGGGGATGTGAGAAGGCTGGAAACTGCTCTCACTCACCTTTGTGCTCGCCGTGGTCAGCGGGAGCGGCAGGCGCGGGCTCGGTCAGCTTGTCGTGGTCGTGCCGCGTCAGAGGACGGTCGCCGCCATGGCGGTCACCTCTGTCCCGGCCGCGGCCGTCGCGGCGCCCATGCCCTCTGTCGCCTCTGTCCCTGTCGCGATCGCCCTTCTCGGGGCGCTCGGGGCGGGGAAGCGGCGCGACGACGTCGCCCTCTTTGAGGCCGATGGCCTCCTTGCGCGAGAGGCGAATCTTGCCGGTGCGGTCAACGGAGATGACCTTGACGAGGATTTCATCGCCTTCCTTGACGATGTCCTCGACCTTCTCGACGCGCTTCTCGGCGAGCTCGCTGACGTGAACGAGGCCGTCGGTGCCCGGGAAAATTTCCACGAAGCAGCCGAACTCGGCGATGCGGCGCACGGTGCCCAGATAGACGCGGCCAATCTCGGCTTCCTGCGTCAGGTTTTTCACCATCTTCACGGCCATCTCGATGGCGTCGGCGTTGGGCGAAGCAATCGAGACGGAGCCGTCCTCTTCGACGTTGATGGTGCAGCCGGTGCGCGAGGTGATGTCGCGGATCGTCTTGCCGCCGGGCCCGATGACATCCTTGATGCGCTCCTGGCGAATCTTGAGGACGGTGATGCGCGGCGCGTAGCGGCTGATGTCGCTCCGGGGACCGGGGAGAACCGCCAGCATCTTGCCCAGAATGAACTTGCGGCCCTCTTTGGCCTGCTCCAGCGCTTTCGAGAGGATTTCCTCGGAGACGCCGGTGATTTTGATGTCCATCTGAATCGCGGTGATGCCCTTCTCCGTGCCGCAGACTTTGAAGTCCATGTCGCCCAGGTGATCTTCGTCGCCCAGGATGTCGGAGAGGATGGCGACGCGGTCGCCCTCCTTGATGAGGCCCATGGCGATGCCGGCGACGGGCGCCTCAATGGGCACGCCCGCGTCCATCAGCGACAGGCAGCCGCCGCAGACCGAAGCCATGGAGCTGGAGCCGTTGGATTCGAGAATGTCGGAGACGGTCCGCACCACGTAGGGGAACTTCTCTTTCGAGGGCATCACGTAGCGCAGCGCACGCTCGGCGAGAGCCCCGTGTCCGACCTCGCGCCGCCCCGGCGAGCCCAGACGCTTGATCTCGCCCACGCTGAACGGGGGGAAGTTGTACTGGAGCATGAAGCGCTTCACGACATCGCCGGAGAGCGTCTCGGTGCGCATCTCGTCCACGTCGGTGCCCAGCGTGCTGGTGACGAGGCCCATGGTCTCGCCGCGGGTGAAGAGCGCGGAGCCGTGGACGCGGGGCAGGAGGCCGACTTCCACGGTGATGGGGCGGATTTCCGTATAGGTGCGCCCGCCGATGCGCCGCCCCGTGTCGAGAATCATGTTGCGGACGTAGTGGTATTTCAGGTCCTCGATGATGGCTTTGATGT
This sequence comes from Myxococcales bacterium UBA1203, assembly GCA_002309695.1. Lineage (GTDB taxonomy): Bacteria > Myxococcota > Myxococcia > Myxococcales > UBA5297 > UBA1203. Next base: position 35,997 of record DBXV01000007.1, read on the forward strand.
CGGCCTCGGCCTTTGCGTAGGCCTCGTCGCCCATCTCGGCTTTCAGCTGGTCCAGAACGGCGTGCTTGGCGTCTTTCAGAGCGGCGTAGCGGGCGAGCTTCTCTCCAATCTTGAAGGCCTCGGCGATGGGGGCGTGCGCAATGGCCTCAACCTTGGCTTTGAGCGCCTCATCGATGGGCGGAACGCTGAAAGCACGCTTGGCCTTGCCGCATTCCTTCTGCAGTTCGAGCTGAGCCTCGACGATGGGCTGTGCGGCCTTCTGGGCGAAGAACAGGGCTTCGACCATGTCGGCCTCGGAAATTTCCTTCGCGCCGCCCTCGACCATGACGATGGCGTCTTTGGAGGCGGAAACGACGAGGTCGAGGTCAGAAACCTTGCGCTGCTCGGCCGTGGGGAAGGCGATGAGCTTGCCGTCGATGCGGCCCACGCGCACGCCGGCGATGGGGCCGTTGAAGGGAATGTCTGAGACGGTCAGTGCCGTGGAAGCGGCGGTGATGGCGTGAATGTCGGGGTCGTTGACGAGGTCAGCGGACAGAACCGTGGCAATCACCTGAGTCTCAAAGACGTAGCCATCGGGGAAGAGCGGCCTGAGCGAACGGTCGATGAGGCGGCTGGTCAAAGTCTCGCGCTCGGAGGCTCTGCCCTCGCGCTTGAAGTAATTCCCGGGGATGCGGCCCGAGGCATAGAGCTTTTCCTGGTAGTCAACGGTCAGGGGGAAGAAGTCGATGCCGTCGCGCACGTCGTTGGAGGAGCAGGCGGTGACCAGCATTTCGGTCTCGCCGAACTTCACCACAGAGGCGCCGTGGGCCTGCTTGGCGACCTTGCCGGTCTCGATGACGAGCTTCGTTCCGTTCATGTCGATGGTTCTGGATTTGGCTTCCATTCGGAAATTCCTCTCTCGTGTGTGTCATGGCGCAGGGCGGAGTTTTTCGACGGGGCCGGGGCAGCTTGCGCCCGGTTCGGTTCCTGAAATCCTCTTTCCCGCTTTGGGTCCCGCCGCTGAGGCCGCGCTTTCTTTGAAGTCTCGCGTCTGCCCTCTGTCGGCCGCACCGGCAGAAACCAAAGCAGGATGTCTCCCCGCTGCCGCCCCTCGAATGAAAATCCCGATTCAGCCGGGGTTTTCAGCTGCTTTGCTGCTCAGGGGCGCCCTTCGTCCCGCGCCTGCGTGAATAAGTGTGAATATGAAAAATGCCCGGCCTGGAACCAAAGGCCGGGCATCCCTGTGAGCGAATGCCTTGCTTACTTGCGCAGCTTCAAATCGGTGACGAGCTTGCGGTAGCGCTGCTCATCCTTGCGCTTGAGGTATTCCAGCATGCTGCGGCGCTGGCCGACCAGCTTGAGCAGGCCGCGGCGGCTGTGGAAGTCCTTCGCGTGGCCGCGTCCGCCTTCGGCGACGGGCTTGAAGTGCATCGTCAGGTCGTTGATGCGCGCCGTGAGGAGCGCGACCTGAACTTCGGGAGAGCCGGTGTCGCCCTCGTGCTGAGCGAATTTGGCGACGATTTCGGCCTTCTTTTCAGAAGAAATCATTGCTGCTTTTCCTTTCCGCCTCCGGTCAGAAGCCCGGGATAATTCCCGGACGGCAATGCCGCGCCCGCGGAGGGGAGCAGGCGGGCAGGCTGTCAAAAAAGCCGCGGGCCTCTAGCCGCGGAGCCTTCCGAAGTCAACGGCGCGTTCCCGGGATTTATGGGGGGCTCTGGCCGGGTTCCGAAGGACTGCTTTCTGGGCCTTCCTCCTCGCTGTCGTCGTCATCTTTTTCTTTCGTGAGGAAAACGAGGAAGAAGAAGGTGAAGAGGAAGCACCGGCAGACAGCGCGGATGTGCGCGCATCGGCGCGCCATGCCCAGCGCCGCGTCCGCGTCCATGGAGGTGGCCAGAGGGACAACGCTGAAGAAGGCGTAGTGGGGGAGGAATGCGGCCAGCGCCAGCATCACGGCCAGGAGGACGGAGGAGACGAGCCGGCCGGCGAAGGGCAGAAACTCCGGCTTGGGCGCGGGGCCGATGAAGGGCACTGCAAACGCTGCAAGGAAAAAAGCGCCCAGAACCGCCTGCATGGCGCGGGTAAGGGCCACTCCGGCGTCGATGTTTCCCAGGACCAGAATGACGAGGCCTGTTAGGGCGAGGATGGCCGGGGGAAGCGCGAAAACGGCAGCTCTGAAAGCGGCCCGGACCTGCCCCGTGCGCTCGCGCAGGAGGACCAGAAAGAAGGCGGCCGCTTCTTCGGCCAGAAGGCAGAGAAGGATGCCGTCGGCGATGGGCGCGGGGACGCTGCATGGGCCGGCGGCAGAACCGCAGTTGTCGAGCTCCACATTGAGAAAGCCAATCGCCCCGCGCAGCGACACGTCGGAGATGACGATATCCCAGAGCGTGGCCAGCGCGGCCAGAATCAGCGGAAGTTGAAATCGCCGCCAGATGCCGAGGAGGCGCTCCTTCAGGCTGTTCAGAATGTCTTTCATGCGGCTCCTGTTTCCGTGTTTTCAGCAATGTTTTCGCTGACTTCCGCGGCTTTTTTCGCCGTCTCCGGAATTCCCGCCATGAAGAGCCAGGGGAAGGCGACGGGCAGGAGCGCAATGCCAAAAATGGCTCCAGGAATGACGGCGCTCAGACAGCCGAAAGCGATGAACAGCGCGAGGCTGAGGACGCCGGCAATGAAAAAGGCGAGGACGAGCCGTCCGAGGTGAGGGGCGAGTGATTTTTTGTCTCCGGCGAAGAGCGGCACGGCGATGGGCGAAAGGATGAAAAGGGAGATGGAGCAGAGGACGGCCAGCACGGCGCCTCTGGGGAATCCGAAGGTAAAGCCGTAAAAGGGCCGCTGTTCCGTGGGAGAGACTTCGGCGAAGAAGCGCGGGGCGCCGGCAAAGAAGGCAAAGAGGATGTAACCGGCGCTGATGAGCACGGGGAGGACGTGGATCATCCACCTGACGGCGGGCGTGACGCTGACGCCGCGTTCTTTGAGCAGCGCAAAGGTCAGCGAGAGTGCCATTTCGGCCATGAGGCAGAGACCGATGCCGAGCATGGGGGAAGTCGGCATCAGCCAGGAAAGATCGACGGTTTCACGGCGGTCAACGTGGGTGAGGAAAAAGCCCTCGTGCTTCCAGCCGGAAAACAAAAAGAACGAGAAGGCCATCCAGACGAGCAGAGGCACGCTCAGGACAAAGGCGGCGGTGAAGCGCCGGGGGACAGCGATGAATCGTTCGAGGAACCTCAGGGCGAAGTTATGTCGCGGGGGGGGGGATTTAATTTCAGTCATTTGGAGATTCCTGAACTGGTTCAGTTTTATGTGGTGCGTCCGGAATCCCCATCATGAAGAGCCAGGGGATGGCGATGTAGATGTAGATTACGATAGTCAGACCTTGAGCGATTTCGTGGTACCTAAGTCCGGGAAAGATCTCGTTAGCGAGGCAGTAAGTGATGGTCGCGGCCAGAAGCGCCATGACGGCGGCCAGCAGGCTGCGTCCGAGAAAAGCGGGCAGGGCTTTTATGCCCTTGTGAATGCCGTCGGCGACGAGGGGAACAGAAGTGAGTGCAATGCCGACGGTCATCCAAGCAACGAGGAACCTTTCGGGAGGCTCCGGGAAGACGTCCCAGTTATGGATGTTTTCGAGCCAATACCAATAGACGGCGCTGAGGAGGATTGGGGCTGCGTGGAATGCGGCGCGCTTTTTGGCGGAAACATCGACGCAGCGTTCTTTCAGCAGTGCGAAGGCGAGGCAGAGGGCCATCTGGGCGGCCAGGAATAGGTAGAGACTATCAAAGAGAAACTCCCCTAAATACGTCTTTATGTCCGTCTCGGGCCCCATGAGCGTCCAGCCGGAGAGCGTCAGCATGAGGACAAAGGCGGCGGTGAAGCGCCGGGGGACATTCACAAAACGCCGGAAAGCCCGGACGGCGAAATTGGGTCTTTGGGGCGTTTCAGCCATTGGATTTCTCCGGGGCTTCCGTCTGCGTTTTGTCCTCTTGGGCTGGCGCAGGAGTCTTCGTCATGGCCATGAAGAGCCAGGCGAAGCCTGCGGTGAAGAGGAAGAAATAGATCAGGGCGAGGGCGATCTCGCAGAAGTTGATCAAGGATGAGTGCTCTGAAAACGGCAGAATCGCATTGCGGATGAACCAAAACACAATGGCCGGGAGCATGGCCCGGAAAGCCTGACGCAGGGTTCCCGCAGAGGCGGAGGACGGCGCCTTCCGCTCGACGATCCGGCGCGCGATGATGAGCATTGCCGCCGAAATCAGAATCCAGAGCGGCCACTGCACAACCATCGTGGGATGTCCTGAGAAATTTGCAGCCACATGCACCGGGTAAGCGAAAACCAGGGCGAGACCTGTCGGCAGGAAGATGTGAAACAGCAGCCGCCTGCGGGTGGAGACTTTGATCCCGCGCTCTTTCAACGCGGCAAAAGCGAAAGCGAGCGCCATCTGAGCGACCAGAAACAGCGCGAAACCGAGGTCAATGGCAGTCCAGGCCGGGCTATAAGGCCCACCTAGTTCCGACCGTTCCAGCACATCGTCGGGACCGATCGATGATTCCTGCTCGACGCAGATGGTTCCCAGAGGAAGGTGGGGCCTGCCTCCGGTGTCGCCGTCCCCGTTGATGATGCCCCCGCAGGTAAAGGCGTAACCGACCCGCTCCACGAAGGCGATGGCGGTGGGGACATTTCTCATATCCTGTTCAAAGACCGGGCATTCCTTCTGGCAGACAAACCCATACCAAAAAGTTCCGCCCGCCAGGCTTACCCAAAGAAAGAGCAGGATGGAGAGAACAAAGGCGGCGGTAAACCGCCGGGGGACGTTTGCGAGGCGCCGAAGGAGGCTCATTTGAACGGCTGTATTTTCAGTCATGTCAGTCATGGGGAGACCTCTGAATTGGTGCGGATTGATGAGGCGCGTCCGGAATCCCCGCCATGAAGAGCCAGGCGAAACCTGCGGTAAAGAGGAAGAAATAGATCAGGGCAATCGCGAAATCGCAGAAATCGATCACTCCGGCGAAGGGGTGATCCAAGGGATATTGCGAATGTGCATAGGGAAGGGGCAGGATCGCATTGCGAATGAACCAAAACACAATGGCCGGGAGGAGCGCCCAAAGAGCCCCGCGCAGGCTTCGCGCGAAAGCTGAGGATTTGGGAGCGTCTTCTGCGGGCGCCTTACGATCGACGAGCACACGCGCGATGACGAAGATCGCCGCCGAAAGCAGAATCCAGAGCGGCCACAGCACGACCATCGTGGGATAGCCCAAAATCCCGCTTACGCTCAGTGGGAAAACGAATCCTCCTGCGAAGCCGAGCGGCAGGAAGATGTGAAACTGAAGACGCCTGCGGGTGGAGACTTTGACTCCGCGCTCCTTCAAAGCTGCAAAGGCGAAGGCGAGCACCATCTGAACGAACAGAAACAGCGCGATGCCGAGCAAGAGGGCAGTCATTGGCGGATTGTACCCAATGTCCCATTCCAGCACATCGCCGGGGCCAACAGAGGATTCCTGCTCCCTGCAGATGGTGCCCAAGGGGAGAGGGATTTCGTGAGCCGTATCGCCGGAGCTGTTGATGATGCCCCCGCAGGTGAAGGCGTAGCCCGCCCGCTCCACGAAGGCGACAATTTTGGGTACATTCTTCAAGTTGTGCTCAAAGATCGGGCACTCCAGCTGACAGGAAAACCCCTTAGGTCCCATGCCCGCAACGCAGATCCAGCCGAAGAGCAGGATGGAGAGAACAAAGGCGGCGGTAAACCGCCGGGGGACGTTTGCGAGGCGCCGAAGGAGGCTCATTTGAGCGGCTGTATTTTCAGTCATGTCAGTCATGGGGAGACCCCTGAATTGGTGTCTCGTCGGTCAGATGAGGACGAGGCCCATGAGGTAATCTGAAAGGAAGATGAGCACGGCGGTGAGCACCATGGCCTCGGTCGTCGCCTGGCCAACGCCCCGCGCGCCGCCGTCGGCGTTGAAGCCTTTGAAGCAGGCGATGAGCGAGACGATGAAGCCGAAGACGGCGCTCTTGACGAGTCCCTGAACGGCGTCGCCGATGACCACGTAGTAGGTGGTCTTGGCGAGGATCGTCCCCTCGGAGATGCCCTGAATCAGCACGGCCACGCACCAGGTTCCCAGAATGCCGGCGGCGTTGAAGACCATGCAGAGCGCGGGCGCCATGAGGATGCCGGCCACGACGCGCGGGAAGATGAGGTACTTCACCGGATCAACCGCGAGCGTGGTCAATGCGTCGATCTGCTCTGTGACGCGCATGGTGCCGAGCTCGGTGCACATGGCCGACCCCGCGCGCATCGTCACCATCAGCGCGGTGAAGACGGGAGCGAGCTCCCGCGTGAGCGCAATCGTCACGACCGGGCCGACGAGGCTCTCAGCGCTGAACATGGCAAAGGCGCTCCCCACCTGCTGCGCGAAGACCATGCCCGTGAAGAAGCCCGTGAGCATCACCAGCATGGTGCTGCCCACGCCGATGAAGTCCATCTGCTGGAGAATCAGGCCAATTCTCCACGGCGGCCGGAAGAGGCCGAAGAGGAGCTGAAAGCAGAGAATCGTCATCGCGCCGAGCTCATTGACGACGCGGATGACGAAGCTGCCGATCGACTCGACGGGACGCTTCAAAGCGAGGACGGCTGATTTGGAGGCGGGACGAACGGCGGCGCCCGAATCGGACTTGTCAGAACCCGCCGCCTTTTTGTCTGAACTCTCCGAACTCACAGCGCCACCTCAAAGCCTTTCGTCAAAATTTACCTAAGGAATGCTCATGCGGACTCACTCGGAATCCGTCGCCCGATGGGGAATGGCGGAGGCCTCCGAGTCCACGACGACGCGGGGCACGCGGGCGCCCACCGAGGTGAGAATTTCGTAGGGAATCGTGCCGATGCGTTTCGCCAGCTCCTCGGCGGTGATTTCCTGCGTTCCCTGCCGCCCGAGGAGCACCACCTCGTCGCCCAGCCCGACGCCCTCGATGCGCGTCACATCGACCATGCACATGTCCATGCAGACCGTCCCCACCACCGGCGCCCGCTGCCCGCGAATCAGGACTTCCGCCGCGTTGCCGAAGCGCCGGTTGTAGCCGTCGGCATACCCCACGGGGATGGTCGCGATGCGCGTGGCCGCTGGCGCGCACCATCTGCCGTTGTAGCTGACTCTCCGCCCCGCCTCGATGGTCTTGAGGTGCGTGATGGACGTGCGCCACGAGAGAACCGCCCGGAGATCGGCGAGGGGTGAGAGCTCCGATGAGGGCGCCTGCCCGTAGAGCATGATGCCGGGCCGCACCTGATTGAACTCCTGCCCGTCGTGGGCGGCATCAATCTGCAAAAGGGCGCCGCTGTTGGCGATATGTCGCCACTTGGGGTGGATGCCGGAGGCTTCGAGATGCGCGTGCGCCTGCCGAAAGCGCTGAATCTGCGCGGCGTTCTCGGGATGGGTGAGAATTTCGGAGTTGGCGAGGTGCGAGGCGAGACCGTCAATCACGACGTGCGGCGCGCTCTTTAAGGCCTCGATAAAGGCGTCGAGCTCACTGTCCGTGATGACGCCGACGCGGCTCATGCCCGTGTCGAGCTTGAGGTGTGCCTTGGCCGTCTTTCCCGTGCGCAGCGCGGCTTTTTCCAGGCGGGCGACGTGCTCCGGCGTGAAGATAAACGGCGTCAGGTCGTTCAGGACGATTTCGTCGTCGTCTGACCAGGCGCCGCCCAGGACGATGATGTCGCCCGTGATGCCCGCCTGACGGAGCTCGACGCCCTCCTCGGCCAGAGAGACGCCGAAGCAGCTGATGCCCTGGCGGACGAGCTCCTGAGCGATGGGGACGGCACCGTGCCCGTAGGCGTTGGCCTTGACCACGGCCAGGATGCGGCACGTTCCGGCAAAGGCGCGGATGCGCGAGAGATTGTGCCTCAGCGCGGCAAGATCGATTTGGGCAGAGGTGGGACGGCTGAAGCGGTTTTGAGGCGAAAACGCCATCTGTGAACGTGAAATCACCTGGGGATGCGTGGCTGTGCTCCTTGGTCTGTCGGCGCAGTGCGCCGAAAAAAATCGGGCGCCGCTAGCAGAAAGGCCAGGGGAAAGAAGCACCAAAAAACAGGTCAGAAGCAGGCAGATTTGGAGCGCGGGAAGGAGGGAAAGGTGCCGGAAAATCGAGGGTTGGCGCATAGGCGCTCGCCCGCTGACAGGTGACATTCCGGGGGAGTCATCGAGGCGTTTTTCGAGGTGGGAAAAAAAGTGAGGTAAGGTGAAAAAAA
>DBXV01000014.1 GCA_002309695.1 Myxococcales bacterium UBA1203
CTGATGCAGAAATTTACGAGCGGCTGAAAGATGGCGGCAATGTGAACCTAGCGGATGATGACGGCAAAACGCCGCTGATGTGGGCCTGCGAGGAGGGCCGCCTGGATATTGTCAGAGCGCTCATTCACGCAGGGACGGATGTTAATGCTTTTGACAAATATGGTTATACTCCGCTGGAATATGCTTTCAAATGGGATGATGCGGCTCAGGCGGACATTCTCAGAGCGCTCATCGAGGCGGGCGCGGACGTGAATGCATCAGCGGATGGCATCGGGACGCCGCTCATATCAGCCTCTTTCTGGGGCAAATGGGAGGCGGCCAAGGCGCTCGTCGAGGCAGGTGCGAACGTCAATGTGAAGGACTACGAGTCTCACCTGTCGATGACGCCGCTGATGCATGCCGCAGATCCATCCGAGTTTGAATCATGCTGCGGAGGATATGACAGCGAAGAGGAATATATCGCAGTAAAAACTGAAAATCGGCGCGGCAGCATGGCATTTCTCAAAACGCTCCTTCATGCCGGTGTGAATGTAAATGAAACAGACAGCAACGGCTGGACGGCGCTGATTCATGCCATTCAGGACAGCGATGCAGACGATGCGTCTGTCGTTAAATTACTTATTGAGGCGGGGGCAGACGTTAATCTAACCGGGGATAAGAACGGCTGGACGCCGATTGTGTTTGCCTGCCGCCGGGGATCTCCGGAGGTGGTCAAGGCACTTCTGGCCGCAGGCGCGAATGTCCATGTCAAAACAAAGGATGGCCGGACGCCGTGGGAATATGCCTTTTGCAATAATTGTCCGGAATTAAACGCCGCGCTCATCGAGGCGGGCGCGGACACATCGCTCAATGTCCATGCGAAAAATGAATATGGGCATACATTATTGTATTATGCCATCAATGAAAAAGGCCATCTGGATATTGTCAGGGAACTCATTGCCCTCGGATCGGATGTCAATGCGCGGAGGTCTGACGGCGAAACGCTGCTGATGCGGGCCTGCATCGAAGAACTTCCCGATGTGGCGCGGGCGCTCATCGAGGCTGGCGCGGAGGTCGATGCGAGGGATGAAAAAGGACGCACTGCACTGCTGGGGGGTTGTCTTATCGCCGATTCTCCTTTTACGAGATATAAATATAAATATAATTGGCGGGAGGCAGATAAAAGCTTCGCGAAATTGGTCAAAGTGCTTCTTGATGCCGGGGCGGATGTCAATGCACAGGATGAGCGCGGCATGACGCCGCTGATGTGGGCCGCAGGTAATTCTTTTCAAAATACAGTTCAGATTCTTCTCAATGCCGGGGCGGATATTGATATAAAGAACAACAAGGGCCGAACGGCGTTGGATCTGACCAGAAATAGTGATGAAATCAAAGAATTGCTGCGGAAGGCGCAGGAAAAAATGACGAATAAATAAATCCAAAAGGAGTATTTAATGAGCTTCCTGACTGATGAAGAAATTCACGAGCGGCTGAAAAATGGAATGGATGTCAATGCGCTGTTGACGGACGAGGGTAATGAGGGAACGACACTTTTAATGCACGTGCACTCTGCGGATCTTGCGCGGGATTTGATTGCCGCCGGCGCGGATGTCAATGCGCGGGATATGGATTATGGCAGGACGCCGCTGATACATGCCTGTACGGAGAGAAATCTGGATGTGGCCAAAGTGCTTATTGATGCGGGCGCGGATGTGAATGCAAAGGATGCGGCCGATGAAACGGCGCTGATGTGGGCTTCTGACGATGCTGAGCCCGATATAGATATAATTAAATTGCTCATTCATGCCGGGGCGGATGTCAATTCGGTCAATGAAGACAATCAGACGGCGCTGATGTGGGTATTTTTTGATCGCGATCGCGATGGCATATTTGAGTTGGTTAAAGCGCTCATTGATGCAGGTGCGGATGTGAATGCAAGCGATGCATGGGGAAGAACGCCGCTGATTTTGGCGGCCGACAATTACAGCCCGCAAATTATTCAGATGCTTATTACTTCTGGGGCAAATGTGAATGCAGCGGACGAAAATGGAAAAACGCCTCTGATGGTTGCCTGTGAAAAGGGAAATTCGGAGGGGGTTCGGACGCTTATTGATGCGGGCGCGAATGTCAAAACAAAGGCAATATGGAGCCCATTGGAGATTGCCTGCAGAAATGGAAATTTGGCGTGTGTCCGGGCGCTCCTTCCACAGGGCACGGATGTGAATGCGAAAGATGAAGAAGGAAAAACGCTGCTGATGTATGTATGTGAGCCTATCCACGGAGAGGCATTGGAGTTGATAAAATGGCTCATTGAGGCAGGCGCGGATGTTAATGCGAAAGATAAGAACGGCAAAACGCCAATAATGTATGCCTGCTGGTATGGTAGGCGCGCAGTTATTCAGGCGCTCATTGATGCCGGGGCGGATATTCATGCCCGGGATGACGATGGACGAACGCCGTTCATGTGGGCCTGCGATGCGGGCAACAGCGATGCTTTTTGGGTGCTTTTTGGTGCGGGTTCGGACATCCATGCGCGAGATAATTCGGGTATGACGCCGCTGATGTGGGCCAGCGACGACCGCACGAGCAGTCATGTTCGGACGCTTATTCATGCCGGCGCGGATGTGAATGCAATGGATAACGACGGTTGGACGCCGCTGATGTTCGCCTGCTCTAATGAAGATTTATCCGGGAATTCGGATGTAGTCAAAGTGCTTCTCAATGCCGGCGCGGATGTGCATGCAGTAAATAATGACGGCGGCACCGCTTTGGATATAGCTGAACTGGATGAAACCCGGAAATTGCTGCTCAATGCACAGAAAAAATGACGAATAAATAAATCCAAAAGGAGTATTTAATGAGCTTCCTGACTGATGAAGAAATTCACGAGCGGCTGAAAAATGGAATGGATGTCAATGCGCTGTTGACGGACGAGGATAATGAGGGAACGACGCTTTTAATGCACGTGCACTCTGCGGATCTTGCGCGGGAATTGATTGCCGCCGGCGCGGATGTGAATGCAGTGGACAAGGATGGTACAACGCCGCTGATGTGTGCTGCGCGCAATGGCCATTTAGATGTGATCAGAGCGCTCATTGCACTTGGTGCGGACGTAAGGGCAGAGGAAAACGGTGGCTGGACTGCGTGGCTCTATGCATTTTGCAATGATTTTACGAAAATTACAGATATTTTATTGCAGGCAGGGGCAGATATTTCGCTCACAATGGATGCAAAAAATGATCTTGGCGAAACGCCGCTGATAATGGCCAGTGCAGGAGGCTGTTTAGAGGTGGTCACGACACTCATTAAGGAGGGAGCTAATGTTAATGAGAAGGATAAATGGGGCGATACGCCGTTGTTATGGGCCAGCATTCATGGACATACAGCTGTTGCCAAGTTGCTGATTGAGTTTGACGCCGATGTCAATGCAAAGGACGATGATAATCAAACATCGTTGATGTGGGCTTGCGAGTATGACGATTTTGAACAAAGCAAAGCACTCATTAAAGCCGGTGCCGACGTCAATGCAATGGATAACGACGGCTGGACGGCGCTGATGAGAGCCAGTGCATGTTCTTCATTTAAGACCGTCAAACTGCTCCTCTCCGCCGGGGCGGATATTCATAGAAAAGACAATAACGGTAAAACCGCACTGGATATGACAGAAAGTGATGAAATCCGGGAGTTGCTGAGGAATGCCCAGAAAAAGCAGAGCGCTAAATCCTGAGAAATAATAGCAACGAGGAAGAGGTGTGCTGTCTCAGGCAATATCACAAACATAAATTGGAGCCCCCATGAAAGAATTATTATACACAGTTATGTTATTGTTGCTGGCAGCGATGGCGACGGCTTGTTCGCCGCAGAAAAACAGCAATCCGCCGTCTGCACAAAATGCGCAGGCGTCAGCTGTTGAACAGAAGAATGCCTCGCAAACGGAGGGGGTGAAGCACGATCCCGCCCATCCGCCCATTGACTGCCCGCTGCGCCGACAGGGCATCGACCCGGGCAGTCTGAAGCCGTTTGAGCAGATGGAGGCGTATATCAATTTTCTGGAGCAGGAGAGCCGGCAGGTCTGGCAGAAGCCGCAGGAGGTGGTCGAGGCCATGCGGCTCAATGGCAATGAACGGGTGCTCGATCTTGGGGCGGGCTCGGGTTATTTTTCGTTTCCTATTGCACAAAAGCTCACGAACGGGCGTCTTTTTGCGGCCGATATCGAGCCGGAAATGATTCGTCATATTCATCACAAATCCCTTGAAAACGGCGTGCAGAACATTGAGCCGCTGCTCATTGACGCTGAAAAGCCGAAGATTCCCGCGGATATAAATGTCGTTTTTATTTGTGATGTCATTCATCACGTCGCCCATCCTCAGGAATGGCTGGCGGGTATTGTGAAGCAGCTCCCGGATGGGGCGCTGCTGCATCTCATTGAATTCAAGCCGGGAGATCTTCCCAGCGGACCGCCGGAAAGTGTAAAGATGCCGCCGGAAAAAATGCTCGAAATCGCAAAGAATTCCGGGCTGAAGCTGGACCGGCAGGTTGAGAATTTACTGCCGTATCAGAACTATTATATATTCAGGAAAGGGGATTGATTTTAGCGCGCAGCTGCAATTCAGACAGCTTTGTTCTGAGCTAAGATTCCCACTGGCAGTCCGGAATGTTTTTACCCCTCCTTTTGATGGGCAGTCCCCAGGTAATACTTGCCTCGTTTTTTCCAGGCCTCCTCGTATTTATTAAATAAAGGTGTTGTGAAAAGTTTATCTCCAACGTCGCCCGTCATGGCATATTTGTAATCGTCGATATTGCTGCCGTTGTGGCTGTAATTGGCGACCATACTGAGAGCCATGATATTGGGCAGACCGGCTGCACCGCCTAATTTGTTAATCATACCGGTGACTTTCGTCAGAACATTGCTGTCAACAGCCGAAGACAATGTGCCGGTGGGCAAAGCGAGCGGAAAGGCTAAATTTTTGGACAGAGCATCCTGCATATAGCTGACGGCCGCCAGCGTGGGAATGCTGAACAGCGAAGTATTCAGGACAGCATTGGTCGTCGCATAAAATTCTGTATTGGATTCCTTATTCTTTAAGAGAGACACGGTGTTTGTATTTTGATGGGTATCTGGATTTTCTATATTCGCCCATGTATCCGCCAAAATGACGGCTCGATGGCGTATAACAATATCTTTGTAATCAGATTTATTGTCGATGACGCGCTTCCCGCGGACATACCTGTCGCCCTCCCATAAGGAAGTGGATATAAATTCCGGCATGAAATGATTCATCAGAAGATAGTTTTTAAGCCGGACCTTTTCCTGACAGATAATCAGGCCGCCGTTGGAGCGTCTGCGCAGCACTTCCGTCGAGGACAAAGGAAGTTTTCCTTCGAGAAATTTCCCTGCGCCGGCGTCCTCCATACCGCAGACAATTTCATGGACCTTTTTGTCCTCATAATCGTGCCGATAATTCATACAGTCGCCGTCGCAGTGGGTGGGCTGAACAAATGCCAGCGTGGAAAAATAATCTTTTGACATATCCATAAAATTTCCCTGAAAACGGGCTTCATTGGTGAAGGAACTGTCGGAATCGGCATATTGGAGACGGTTATGCGCAGAAATCTGATTTTGTTCACTATGCTTTTTCCCATTATATAAAAGCCACTTTGGTGATTTGCTCATATTGTATGGATAAACGGCGTGGTCCCATAGTGCGGCGATAATCTGCTCCTGTGAATCGAGAGTGAGAATCCCCACTTCACCAAAAAAGAACATGTAAAGAGTCAGCGGAACAAGAATAATCATCAGGAGAGCCATTTCCGTCGTGGCCGCGCCCTTATCGCCGGAAATACAGAAAACGTCTGCCGCGCGAGAGCATGGATTGATGGACTGCATGACATTATTCCTTTCAAGACAGGGCTCTCCCGGAAAACATCTCCATGAGGAGAGGCGTATTTCAGGTGGGGACAGGCGAAAAAGTATTCAGTCAGCCCGCGCCTGCACTGATGCCTTCCATGGCCTCGTCATTTGAATCAGTCAGCAGAGAAAGCAGCAGAAAGCCCGGACCGCCGGTGACATCCTGAGTCAGCGCTTCGAGCGCGAGCCATTCTTTTTTTGAGAAAGGATGCAGCTTTGCCCGCCAGAATGGATTCCAGAAATTCGGCGGCTCCCGCCAATTCCCGGGATGATGATAATAAACGGCCGCTTTGCTCAGAGCACGTCCTTCCTGGTCAGGTCGGAAGCGCACGTCGATGTTATGTTGAGGACCAAACAATTTGGAATGAAATTTTCCCGAATCAAAAATATCCCACGGATGATGCTTTCCCTGCTCATTGAGCGAAAGATCCTGACGGAAATGTTTATAAATAACCGGCTGCCGATAGCGTCCTTTGGCGTCAATGTCGAACCGCATAAAGCGAAGCAGTTTTTCCACATCCAGCTCATGACTGACGTCGGAATTGTGCAGATTATGGGATGAATTTTCGGAACTGGAATAGACAAGGCCGGGCGTCATCATGGCCAGGGGAAAAGGCTGAATAATAGAACCTGCGGCGTGGTTATGCTCACAGACGCCCGTCATTTCCCAATAATCAACAGAGCCGATGCCCTTGCCTTTTATTTTACTTTTGGGGCGCGTTGGAAAAGGAATTGCCGAAGGTTTTTTATCATAAATGCCGGACGCGCCTTCGAGAATGGGAATCTGCGTTGTTGTCCAGAGGCCGCTTGTGTCATCTTTGATGCGGGAGAAAAGGGGACTGAGCGCCGCTGTATTTCCACCAATCAGGCGGTTTCTCACCCAGAGAGGCCGGGAAGCATTGGCGATTTCCGTCATTTCCATCTGCGCGTCGCCGCTGTCATCAAATTTCATGGAATCTTGAAGGTTTTTCAGGTTCAAAAGTGAAATTTGTGACTGGTCCGCATGGCCGGAAGGCAAATTGTAGCGCATCATTTTTTGATCAAGGGATTCCCCGCCGGAGAGTCCGGACGTGCCGCCTAAACTGGACAAAATACCTTCCGCCGATTCCCCCAATAGTTCCAGGCGAACGGCCTGCTGCCCCAGCTGAATGAGCTGAATACTTTTTTCATAACCCGAGACGGCCTTTTCAAAGCTGGAATCCAAATCTTTGATGTCTTGCTCAAAGTCGGAATTTTTACTCATTAAGGAAATCGCCGTGATTTCATCCGCGGCCGCATGGGCAAAGCAGCCGAATTGACAGGGGCCGATGCCCATGACGCAGGTCGTGAGGGCGATTTCTTCCGCGGTGATGGATTCGTAGGCGAGCGCCAGATTCCAATAAAGACCTTTGGCTGCCGATATTTCGCTGTGATAGGCGTGGAGCGTGGTCAGTGAAACCAGATTGCTGGCAATCGCACGATTGGTATAGGCAAAATAATTAAAAGCGCGGGCGATTCGGGCACTTTCTGAATAGGCACTGGCATCGGCCGCGTTTTGCAGGCGAATGCGTTCCCGCGTTTTGACGGCCATTCCCAGAGATGAAAAAAGTACAAAGCAGAGAAAGAGCATCAAAAAGACGCCGAGGACCATAACCTGGCCGTGCATTTTGCTGCTGACAGCCCGGCGGCATTGGGATGGTGTGCTGATTTGCTGAGTGTGCGCTCTTTTTTCTAAAGACGCGGATATATTTTTCATGGCTTTCCCCTGCGTGAACAATTCCGAGGTCAGACGGCGCCTTCCTCGCCGTCATCGTAGTGCCAGCATTTGTTGTCTTCCGGCAGGCCGCAGCCGCTCGAATCCGGATATAAATTAGACTGCATCCGAAAAACATAATTGGCGTGAAGCGGAAGGAAATAGCGTCTGGCTGCTTTTGCATGGGCCGCCAGCGCGGGCAGATATTCAGCTTTGCGCCGATGCCCGTGGCCCTGGTCGCCAATCAATACAGCTGAATGGACCGAGCCGGGAACATCGGGAAAAGGCGCATACGTTCGCTGCATCCGCAGCTCCCGCATGAGATTCATGCCTGACCAGGAATTAAAAATAATCCAGTTGGCAAAGGGCACCACCAGCTGATGGACATATTGAACCTGGATTCGCAGCTTTGTCCTTTCAAATTCACGAAGCGTGTCCTTATTGAGCGAGCCTTTTTGCCAGAGCAGATTTCTGGGGTCGTCAAAATCAATTTCATTTTCATTCAGCGCGGCGCCGCGCAGATGTGAGTCTGTCGGGCCGCAGACCACCACCTTGAGCAGCGGAACGCCGACAGGGCCCAAAAGCAGTTTGGCGCGGGCAACCGCTTTTGCATAACTGCCCGCGCTGCCGTCGGAGGTGTCCAGATAGCCGTCTCCGATGGCTGGCGTTGCTTTTCCGTTCAGCGGATAGCCTACGCCCATAACAGGCGCCAACACGGCCAAAGCCGCATCGTGCATCTGATCGCCGCAGGCACTCTGGAGCGCGCCTGTCCGGGCAGAGCGATAGGCCGCATATTTGAGCAGGTATTTTGCCTGATAAATCAGGCTCATTTGCAGGATGCCCAAAATCATAAATAAAAACAAAGGTAAGACCAGAGAGGTTTCGGCCATTGCCTGACCTTTGTCGCTGCATTGTGTATAGAATAAAGTCCGCATCGTCGGTGTCCCCGTGAAAAATGTTCGCCTAAAATATGGGGGGAAGGTGCCTGATGCGGAAGTGCTTTTTTGGGGGATGTATTTTTGTGTGAACTGGCCGACTCTTCTGGAATTTTTTGTTTGGTGGTGAATCAATTTCCGGGGGATTGTTCTGAAATGGAACAGAAAAGTGTTCCATGTGTTCCATTGCGACACAGCCCGAACAGGGTACTGCCAGCATCTTTACAGAGGTAAATGCCCGCCGGCACCGCATTTGGAGTTTGCCGTCCGGCGGCGTGCATTTGGCCCGAAGATGTTCTGGGGTATTTGGCAGAATATAAAGGCATAATTGAAGGTAATAATAGAGGGAGACCAATGATGCTGAGGAATTTGGAATTGTGGCAGATGGATCCTTACCGGGAAAAAATTCTCCTGCACGGTGAGGCGTCCATGCAGACCAATGAATTGATTGCCATGCTGCTGGAACAAAAGGACGGGCTGACGCACAAAGATGCGGCTGCCATGGCCGGACAGCTGACGGAGGAATATGGCGATGCGCCGACGATGCGGCGGACATCGGTGGCAGAATTGGCTGCTCACAAAGGAATGAATTTATCGCTGGCCTGCACTCTGACGGCGGCACTTGAATTAGGCGCCCGCAGTCAGGCGCCGCGTCCGAGCCGTTTTTTTGTCATGGGTGCGCAGGCTGTTTTTGAATTTTATGCGCCCAGGCTTTCTCATCTGACCCACGAGCGTTTTCACGTCATGTGTCTGGACGCACGCCACCTTCTGATTCGCGATGTTTTAGTTGCGGTGGGCGGCGCCTCTTCCTGCCATGTTGAGCCGCGGGAGGCGCTGGTCGAGGCCGTTCGCCTGCAGTGTCATGCTGTTATTTTTGTGCATAATCATCCCAGCGGCGATCCGGAGCCCTCGGAAGAGGACAAGGTAATAACGCGGCGTCTGAAACAGGCCTGCGGGCTTTTGGGAATCGAGGCGCTGGACCACGTTATTATTGGCGCGGGACAATGGACGAGCCTTGCTGCGAGGGGCATTTTTGCAGAATTTTGATTTGGAAGAGGCTCTTTTGGGAGGAGGCTCGCATGAATAGTCAAAAAGACGCGCGGTGCTTTTTTCGCGGATTCAATATAATATATTTTGTGCTGTTTCTGCTGTGGGGATGCTCTGACGAAGAAATGATTCAGCAGAATGGAGAGAAGAATCATTCCGCGCCGGCGGATAATGCTGCGGCGGCAATGGCCAAACAAAGTCCCGACGTTTCCGAAAATAATTACTGGTTTATCGATCAAATCGAGGACGGCCATGCCGCGGTGATGAATGCCGGGGGAAAAATTTATTGGATACAGGAGAATGCTCTGCCGGCGGGAGCCCGGGAGGGAATATATTACAGCGGGGATGCGCAGCGCGGCAGCGATGGTCCGCCGAATTGTTCAAACAATAATTGTCATCTGGAATTGTCCTATACCGCGGCGGAAGCCGGGCGCCTCGCTTTGATTCGGGCGCGGCTGGTCGGGGGAGATGACGGTCAGTCGGTCATTCAGATATAAAAGCACCAATTCCTTGAAGCATTTGTTTCGGTTGTCGGATGTATTTCGGGGAGGAATAGAATGCGCTCAAAAACAAAGAAAAAATGTTTCTTCGGAAGGCACGGTCAGACCACATTGGAATATGCCATGTTGGCGGTCATGATCACGGGATGCCTTGCGATGTATCCGCTGATGATGAATGCGCTGGGGGTATATTTGCGCTCCATGTATGTAATTTTAACCATGGCAATGCCGTGAAGAGTGAAACGCGGCTGCCGGTGAGCCCATTTGAGCGCATTTTTTTCGCCTCCAAAAGCGAGCCGACGTTTCCTGACCTGCTGACCTGCCATTTCGCATCGGCGCCTTTTGATACAAAAAAAGCGGGGAGCTTTGGCTCTTCACCAAGCTCCCCGCTTTCAATTTCCCGGGAGAAGAAATTTTCCCGGTCGGAATGAGCTGCTTTCGGCGCTTTTCGGCCCAAGCGCCGCGCGCAGACCTCAGGATTCCTCTTTGGGGTCGCCGTACACACGCTCACCGCGGATGACGTCGTTGACCGACGGATAGCGGCGAATGTCGCTGCGGGCGATGCGCCAGGCCTGCTGGACGATCCACGAGAGAGAACGATCCTGACGGGTGGCCTCCTCCTGGATTTCTTTCAGCATCGACTCGGGGAAATAGAGGCTCTGCTTACGTTTGTCGGATGTAGTCATGTCATGCTCCTTACATAGTGGGTGGGTTGAATATCCCTTGTGGGAAGAAAAAAGGGCGGCGCTCCTACCTGAAGTCCAATCCTTCGTCAAACGAACTTTTGTAAGCAATCCAATCACAGCTTGTCCGTGCCGGTGCCCTGTGGCATGGGCCCGCGCCCTCGCTGCTGAACCGACGGTGTCCAGAGGCGTTTCATTCGTGTTCGGGTACCTCCGGTGCCGCGGTTTTCGCACACCGATGCCCGAGCGGATTTTCTGAAAGGCGACGTCGGCATCCCTGCTTCCAGGTCTCAGGTCTGGAATCCGGTGAGAGTTATGGACAACAAAATTTACGGTGAAGTTTCCCTGACCTGTCCTGTCTGTTCTGCGCACTTCACGACGCTGCTGCCCGCCGTTCCGCTTATTCCCTCTGCCAGGAGGAGCGACCTCAAGCCGCTCTTCGAGGACAACATCGACCACTTCGCCTCGCTCATCCAGACGTGCCCCGTCTGTATGTTTGCGGCCTGGCCGTGTTCGTTCGGACATCACAGCGAGGCGGTGGATTCCCTCATAGAGCGCTGCACCAGCCGGCCCGGCGACCGGCCGCTGCCCGTCATCTCTTCTGTGGAGAATCTGACTGTCCGCAAACTTGGGTCGCTCCATTTGAATCTGCTGCGCCTGCCTGGTGCCGCTTCTCTTTCGGAGACGGGGCGGCGCTGCCTCATGGCCGCCCGCTGTCACGACGCGGCTGAGGAGGTCAGTGAGGCGAGGGATGCGGATTATTTTCTGCGCGCCTATTGGGCCGTCAGCGGCCGCGGAAATCCGTTTGAGGAGAACACCTTTCTCGTTCTCGCCATGGAGCGGTTTCAGAAGCTGGCTGCCGACAACATGCTTCAGGAGAGAGAGCGGACACGTTTTTTGTACCTGGCCGGCGAGCTGGCGCGGCGTCATGGCGATTTCGTGTCGGCCGTGGATGCCCTGTCGGTGCTGGATGAGCGGGAATTCGATTTGGAGGCCCCGCCCGACGATCCGGAGGAAATTTTTCTCTGCGAGCAGGCTTCCCGAATGCTCTCGCTGGCCGCCGTGCAGAGCGCCGTGGATGCAAAGGTATGGGATTTTTCAGAGGCGCTGCTCAGCGAGGCCGCCGAATGGCTGGAGCAGAAGGCCGCCGGGCCTGAGGATGACCTGGATGCGGACGAGGGGAGCGATGAAGGGGAAGAACGCCGCCATGATGCGGGAAATGCGGGCAGTTCAGCGCTGAACTGAGCCCCCCGCAGCAGCCCCATTTTCATTCGTAAAACTGCGTGAGCGGGCCTGTGCCCGATGCGCAAGACGCGCAGGCCGCGTGGGCTTCAATGACGCGGCGCGTTGAAGTGTCCCCGGCCCCCGGAGCTAGTCCCCATCGCGCGCACCGGAGAGCCGGCGGCTCTTGTGGCGCTGCATCTGAGACCTGTTGCGGAAATTTCGGGGGAACCCATGCGAGGTGCCGTGATCCCGAATTTCCCGGATTTCGTCGAAGTCTGACGGCGGACGCATGTGGCCCTTGCCATGGCGGCCAACATTTTTTTCCGGCGGCTCGAACTTGGGCCTGGCGCGCCCCGGTCCTTCGCTTTCCTCCGTCGGCTGATCTTCGTCCTCCGCGATGGCGCTTGGCCTTTCCTGCGCCTCCGAAGGCACAGGGCGCTCGGCTTCCCGCCTCGGGGGCGGCGGCATTTTTTTGAACGAGTCGAGGCGGGCTTTTCTTTCGGGAGGCGGCGGAGGCACCGCTGCTGCCGCCGGTGGCTCTGCCGGTGTCGGCTTCGCCGGCGCGGAAGGTTCATCCTGAGGCGCTGACGGCGCCGGGGGCGCTGTTTCGGCAGGCGGTTCCCAGGGAATGGGATTGGGAACGGGCGGCGCCGCTTTGTCGGGAAAATCAAACATCCGGTCGTCGTAGTCCTTGAAGTCGCCGCCGCAGGACGCGCCGCCGAAGCAGAGGAGGACCGCCATGGCTGCCGCGGCTTGGATTCGGGACTGTCGGCGGATTCGAGTGTTTTTGCTCTGGGTCATGGCGTTTCTCGAGGCGTCAGGGAGGTGGACGAAGATGCCGGCCGTTCAGGTCAATCCGACGGCGCTGTTGTGTTTTGAAAAGGGGGCTCAGGACGACTGATTCTGCTTGAGCGCCTCGGCTGTGTAGTAGGCGTGGCAGGCGGCAATCATTTCGTCCAGCCCGCCGACCATATAGGAGGGCAGGTCGTGGGCTGTGAGCCCGATGCGGTGGTCCGTGATGCGGTCCTGCGGAAAATTGTACGTCCGAATTTTTTCAGAGCGGTCGCCGCTGCCCACCTGGCTCTTTCGGTCGGCGTCGCGCTCGCCCTTCACCCGTGAGAGCTCCATCTCGTAGAGCTTGGCCCGCAGCATCTTCATCGCCATTGCGCGGTTTTTGATCTGACTCTTCTCCTGCTGGCACTTGACGATGATGCCCGTGGGCCGGTGCGTCAGGCGGACGGCGGAGTCGGTGGTGTTGACGCACTGGCCGCCCGAGCCCGTCGAGCGAAACACGTCCATATCCACGTCGCGCTCGTCCAGCTTCACATCGACTTCCTCAGCCTCGGGCAGAACGGCCACGGTGACGGTGGAGGTGTGAATGCGCCCCTGCGATTCCGTCTCCGGCACACGCTGCACCCGATGGACGCCCGACTCGTATTTCAGGCTCGAATAGACGCTGTCGCCGCTGACCGAGATGGAGACCTCTTTGACCCCGCCCGCGTTGCCCGGCGACAGGTCGAGGATGTCGCTCTTCCAGCCCCGGCGCTCGGCGTAGCGCAGATACATGCGCATCAGCTCACCCGCGAAGAGGCTGGCCTCGTCACCGCCGGCGCCGGCACGAATCTCCACAATCACATCGCGCTCATCGTTGGGATCCTTGGGCAGCAGCGCGATTTTCAGCTCCGTCTCCATGGATTCCAGCGCGGCTTTGAGACGGGGAATTTCCTCCTTGGCCATCTCCCGCATCTCGTGGTCGTCGTCGGCCAGCAGCGTCTGGGTATCCTTCAATTCGTCCTGAAGCCGCTTGTATTCCCGATAGCGGACGGCCACCGGCTCCAGCTGGGCGCGCTCCTTGGTGATTTTTTGCAGGCGCACCGGATCCTGGGCCAGTTCGGGGTCGGCCAGCTCGTCCGTCAGCCGGTCGAATTTCAATTCCACTTCTTCGAGTCTGGAAAACATGGGGGAACCCTCGAAAAAAAACGCGGGCTTCTATCTGTTTTGCCGGTGATGTCGAGGGAGACAGGGGAGAAAATTTGGGTTTCCCAAAAAAGTTGTTGCACTGTGTATCAGCCTACCCTAGAGGCGCGCGGCTGTTTCGGCGCTCATGGTGGACGCTGAAAAATTCACCGGGCCGGCAGTGTCCGGCTTTTTATATGGAGACAAATAATGAAGTATAACAATGAGGCCACATATAGGCGGGGGGATGTTTCCACTAAAAAGAGAATTGTTTTGGCCTTATTGGTCATGATGTCCGCATTACTGGTGAGTTCAGCGGCATTTGCGCAATGCAGCACCGACATGGAATGCAAAGGCGACCGGATTTGTGTCGCCGGCGAATGCGTCTCGCCGCAGCCCGCCGCCAGCGCAGCAGAAGCGCAGGTCGTTTCCAATCCGCCGCCTGCGTATTATCCAGATACTTATCAAAATACACAAAATACAGCTTATCAGACCAATCCGTATCAGCTCCAGCAGCCTCAGCTCGCTTATCGCCGTCCGCTTTCCAGAGGCTGGGCCATTCCCGGCGGCGCATTGGGCATTGTTTTCAGCGGCCTCACGCTGGGTTTTGGTCTTAAGTCGGAAATTGAGTCATGTGATAATAATGGTGATGCGGCGATTGCCTGGGGTGCCGCTGCGACAGGTATTCTTGCTGTCTGGACGCCCGTTGTTTTTGCCGCCGGCAAAAGCGCGCGCAGAAGCGGCGATCCGCGCGTCCGGGGTGTGGCGGGCCTGCGCGTTACGGGCTGGGTCACTTACGGCGTGACGCTGGCCAGTGCTGTTGTACTTCTTGGCCTGGGCCTCGCGGATGTCACCGTGCCGGATGGCTATATTTTACTGCCAACTATTATGGGCACAGCCAGTATATTATGTATGTCGATTGATGCCTTTGTTTCGGGCGCGCAGGCGAGCCGGGCAATTCGGCAGGATGCGGCTGCAAATCAGCACGCGGAATTGAATCTGCGGCCCAAAAAAGAAATTCTGTGGACCGTCGCGGCATCGCCTGTCGTGAGCGCCAATAAAAAAATTTCCGGAGCGGCCGTCGGCGTGATGGGGATGTTCTGAGCGCATTTCTAAAAATCCCCTCTCCAAAATAAAATGGAGAGGGGATTTTTTTATATTGCGAACAACCTCCCCCTGATATTGTAATAATAATATCCAAACTAAAATCCCCCTTTGGAGGAGCTGTCAGCGCCGAAGGCGATGACTGAGAGGGCTAAAACAGATGCTTTCCTCATTTCTCATCCCTCCTTCGGAGGATTCCATCGATATATTTCCTCGCCCGCCGGTATAAACAGCTGTCCCATCCAGCAGAGTCTCCCGCTGTGAACCCAGCATGTAAAAATTTTGCTGTTAAATCCATCGTATCGATAGGCAAATTCCAGTTCCAGCACCCCGCTGTTGATTTTTTCGGCCAGCTGAGCGCCTGTAAATTTTTTACATATTGCAATCGCATTGTCTTCCAGTCCGTCTTTTTCTTCAAATACATATAAATACGGTTCCCATTCCATACTCGGATGGATTTCATGATTCGCCTTAAATGTAACCGCCGCCTCTCCCGTATTCGGCCAGTCGTCATCATAATCGTCATCGTCGTAAAATATGCCGTCCGGAAAATAAAACGTCAGCTTTCCGTCGTTGTATTCCACCGATTCCGCAAAGCAGTCGTGGAGGCAGAATTTCTCCTTATCTTCGCTGCTGAATTTATAGGATGGGCGCGGAGAGGCGGCAGCCCGCTGGTCATGAGCTGTGTTATTTCCTTCCATCGTGTTCCCCTGCCTCTCACTCCACCTTTGGCGGCACATCCTCTTCGGGCACTTCCTGCATCGTCGGAATAGGCGTCTGATCGTTCAGCCGATGGCTGAGCTCCGACTGAAATCCATCGACGAAATCCTCCTTGCGCAGGTATTCGCCCATAATAATCAGTCCGCGGCCGTCGCATTCAAACATCGTTTCCGAAAGAACGGGCCGCCCGTTTTCCACGTGGAACATCAATTCCGGCCGGTCTGTGTATTCGACAATGCGCCCGTTCCCGCGCTTCTCTTTATATGAATACTCAAATTTAATGGTGAAACTGTCGGCAGACTTCTTTTCCGTGACCTTATATTCGGCGCTGCCCGTCCTGCCGTACAGCTCGAAATTCACCTTTTTCCCCTCAAAACGGAGAATAGACCTCGGAGAATTTTCATATTTTACCGTGTTCAGCCATTCGCCCTTCAGCCGGGCGCTCACGTCAGCGCACGGCGGCAGAGGGATTTTGCTCAGCCTGCTCTTCAAAAGCGGAATTCCCGTTTCAGTCCACCACGTTCCGCAGACGCCGCCCGAACTCATGCCGCCGTGGGCAAATTCCTCGATGCGCACCATGCTGCCCTCGGTCATTTCCTCCCCCGAAAGCGCAACATGCTCTTTTTTAATCCATTTTTCGAGGTCATCCAACGAAGCGATTTCAATATCAGCTGCTTTTTCCTTTAAGTAATCCCAGAAATAAGGATCACCCCGCAGGCCCCAGCGCTCAGGCTTTTCATCAAATATATTTGAGAGGTTCATGGCGTGCTCACTTTCTGTGACAAACGGTTCAGCGGCAGAGAAACCGTATCAAAAATTTATTCTTTCAGGCCCTTTGTGTTCATGTCTTCCAGATGCGAAACATCGTGGCTTTTTTGCTGTTCACACGGTAGCCGGCAGCGATAATATTACTTCACCATGAATATCAGAACGATATTTTTCGTAATCGTTTTCAGTAAAAGACGACGGATTGAATCACGCTGAGGTTATTAGCGGAGTAATAGCATCGAGATTATAGAAATTTGTTTTGTAATTCTTCCCGTCAGCGGCAGTGTGTGCAATTTTTGCACATACTGCATCCTGAATGAGCTCTCCTTCGTCAAAAATATTCTTTAAGTGCTTCGTGACAACAGAACGGTCTGTTCCAAACAATTCCGCCAGTTTGGCCTGAGTGAGCCACAGATTTTCATCCTTCAACAGCACTTCGATTTTTACTTCATTATTTCCGTCCCGGTAAAAAATAATTTCATGAATCTTTTTCTGTTCAACAAGCAGTTCGTTGTCTGCCATATCATACCCCTTGGCTCAAATGGCGGAGCAAGTATCCCCCCGCAGGCCCCAGCGCCCGGGCTTTTCATCAAATATATTAGAAAAATCCATGGAACGCCACGATGCCCATAAATAAACCGACAGCCCCCCAAAGCAGCATAAAACGAATTTTGATGTTCCGGCGTTTTTTATAATTATTGACCAATTCGACAGTTCGTCTCATTCGTCTGACTTCAGATACTCTCCTTCCCGCTTCCCGTTGAATCTTCTCGAGGGCTTTTTTGATTCTTGTATTTTCTGCTTCTATATTGAGTTCCTTATTATCATTATCAGGATTATCAGGCGCCTGGCCGGCTTCGACACACAGCTGCGTGAGTGCAGCGATATCCGTCCCCAGCACAGCGTTTATCTGTTCTTCAGCTATTTTGTTAAAGATTTCCCGATAGTTTTTATTAAAAGCGGCCATGTCGCCTTCAGCCATGATGGATTTGAGGGCATCCAGCGTTTCACGCTTGTGAAGAATTTCTTTTTTCTGCTCCTCCGTCCCATTGTCACTTTCAGCAGGGGCGGAGTTCAATTCTTCTTCCAGCTGCTTTGCCTTGCCGTTAACTGACTCCAGAAAAAACTTCCGGGCCTTTTTCTTATCGTAAATTATTTTACAAATAAGAAAAATAATTAAACCCGGGGAAATCAATGGCACAAGGAAGAAGATGAAAAATGACGATGTTTTCCCTGTGAAGCCAATCCAAAGCAGCAGCAGGATGATGATTGGCAAGAGGAAAAGACGATTTTTCCCAAATTGTTTAAGTTTTTCCAACATTGTATTCACCCCAAAAATTCTAGTTGCCTTCCGCCTTCGGCGGCTCCTCCATCATCGTCGGCACAGGCGCCCGGTCGTTCAGCTGATGGCTGAGTTCGGAATGAAATCCATCGACGAAATCCTCTTTGCGCAGGTATTCGCCCATAATAATCAGCCCCCGGCCGTCGAATTCAAATACCGTTTCCGAAAGGATGGGCCGCCCGTTTTCCACGTGGAACATCAATTCCGGCCGGTCTGTGTATTCGACAATGCGCCCGTTCCCGCGCTTCACCTTATAGGAATACGAAAATGTAATGCTGAATTTGTCGGCAGCCTTCTTTTCCGTGACCTTGTATTCGGCGCTGCCCGTCCTGCCGAACAGCTCGAAATTCACCTTGTTCCCCTCAAAACGGAGGACAGACCTCGGAGAATTTTCATATTTCACCGTGTTCAGCCATTCGCCCTTCAGCCGGGCGCTCACGTCATCGGCCTCTTTGTCCGATTTGCCGCTGCCCGCGTCGGGAGATGGCGTTCCTGCCCCGGAGACGATGGAAAGCAGTGCCGCCGCAATCATGCTGAAAACTTTCATTTCATGCTCCTGCCGTATTGTGAGGGGATAATTTGATTTCCCTGACTACTTCCTCCGCCCGAAGGTCGAGGTAATGCCCAAACTTTTCAGCGGCGT
This sequence comes from Myxococcales bacterium UBA1203, assembly GCA_002309695.1. GTDB lineage: Bacteria > Myxococcota > Myxococcia > Myxococcales > UBA5297 > UBA1203. Next base: position 18,542 of record DBXV01000014.1, read on the forward strand.
CCGACTGTTAAACTGAATATATCCCGTATGCCAATAACCCGCGCCGTCCGTCCAGATATTCGCCAAATCGCCGATATTGGATTCAATCACCCAATAGCTGTGCGCGCCGGTGAAGGGAATCGGCCAGTCGTTGCCGCGGCCGCCGTGCAGAATGACGTCCATCAGATCGCCCAGATCCGCGTCGTCGGGCATTTCAATATGATACGTCCCGTTCTGCGCGTCGTCGCCCATGCAGACGGCTTCCCGGTGAAAGGTCAGCTGAATCATTGAATTTTGCCTCCTGTACAAAAACGCCCCATTGACAGGTCATTAGGGAATTTCATTTTAGATGTTCGAATTGAATTGTATCTTCAATTTCAGGCTGACAAAATGAGTGACGCGGCTGTGGTCGAATACATTCGGCGAGGAAAGCCCCAGCGTGTAATCGAATTCGAGGCCGAGGCAGGGCAAAACCTCGCTGATACAGAAGTCGAGTGAAATAGAAGGGCGAATGGCGAACCAGCCCTGGACGGATTTTTCCACGCCTTCCGGGGTCTTCATATAGACGGCGCCGATGTCCAGTTTGGGCGAAAACAATAACGACGAATAATGGCGGTTAAATCCAAACTGGCCATGGAAGCCCGCCAGCGTGGCGCCCTTGAAGCGTCTTATGCTCAACTCTTTTTTGGCGCCTCCCTTCTCTTCCTGGTCTTCCTTGAGCTCCAGGTCGAGAAAGCCCAGATCCTGTTCGAGCTGAAATCCCAACTTCTTCCCCAAACCGCCGGCGCCCGCGCCGAGCGTGAGGGTGAACATGAGCCCGGAATTATTGTTCTTATAATCATCGCTCTTGAGAATCATGTTTTCCCAGCCGACGCCAAGGCCGATCAATGGATAGATGTCGGCATGGGCCTGGGCGGAGCGCGGACAGAGCGACAACAATAAAAACATGAGGCTGAGCGCCAGAAATTTTGGGAGGCTGATGGGGGATTTCATGGAGGAGTTCCTTATTTTATTATTGAGCCGACAACTTAACTTTCTCAGATGGATGGGCTTGGTCTGAAAATTAACACTGGGTCAGTCTATTTCACACCCATACCTTGAATTTCAGGCTGACAAAATGGGTGAGGCGGCTGTGGTCGAAGACATTCGGCGTGGAAAGTCCCAGCGTGTAATCGAATTCGAGGCCGAGCATCACGCAGTCTATCAGAAAATTGATGCTGACAGACTGGCGGACAGCAAACCACGCCTGGACGGATGTGTCCGAGGCTCTCGGCGCTTTCATATAAACAGAGCCGACGCCCATTTTTGGGGAAATATAGACTTTGTTGCTGAATAGCCTTCGCTCCAGACTGGCGCTCACCAGCGTGCCCCCCTTGAAGCGCCGTTCGCCCGACAAATCCGACACATTATCGCCATTGTCACGCAGTCTCAGGTCAATAAACCCCAGATCCTGTTCGAGCTGAAATCCCAACATAAAATTGCCGCCGTGGGGGCCGTCGGCCGCTCCGACCGCGAGGGTGAACATGAGGCCGTGATTGTTTTTTTTGTAATCATGGCCGCCAATCAGCATGTCTTCCCAGCCGACGTCCAGCCCAATGATGGGAAGAAAACCAATTTTGGCGTGGGCCGGGCGCGGGCAGAGGGACAGAAATCCACCGAGGACGATTGCAAAGAATAATAAGATAACGCGGTTGTGGAAGTTCATTCGTTCCCTCTCAGTCATCGCCTTCGGCGCTGACAGCTCCCCCAAAGGGGGAGCCAAGTATTTTTAGTTTGGATATTGTTATTACAATATCATGGCAGATGGGGAGCCAAATTTTTATTTCAATGCCTCGATATTACAAACCTAATCTTGCCTCCCCCTTTTGGGGGAGGTGGCCCGAAGGGCCGGAGAGGGTTGTGAACAGGCTGACAATTCGCCCGCATAATAGCTTCGACGCATCTAAAACTCCACATCCATCTTGGCGAAGCGCCTGCCGCCGAAGCCCTTTTGAATAACCTCATCCCACAATTCAAAATCCGCGTAGGCATTGTTCGCCGGCTTGCCGCTCAGGAAATCGCGCATCTGTTCCGGGGCCTCGGATTTGTGCATTCCCAGAATGCGTTCGGCGGTTTTGCGAATATCCGTCAAATCCTGATTTTTGTTCTCTGCCTGCTGTTTCTTCTGCGCGCCCCACCAATTCCCGTGCAGCACCGCGTGATGGGTGAACGGATTGATCCACACGGAATGCTCGCTGATGCCGCCGTGAACAATTCCGCTGTATTCGAGGACGCAGCAGATATTTTCCAGCCGCGAAATCACCCACGCCGCGTGCTCCGGCGTGAGCGCCCCGAACATGGGCAGCGGAAACAGATGCTCGGGCCGCTCGTAAGCCACGAGAATTCCGCCGTTTTCCAGCGCGTATTGTCCCATCAGCGAGGGAAAGCTGTCACGCAGGCCCTTCACATCGGCGGGCGGAAATTCGAGGGCACTGAGCGCCGTGTTCATTTGGTCTGCCAGCTGACGCTTCGCGTGCGAAAATTCATATAAAATACTGTTTTTGGACAAATAGGCCGTCACGCCGCCGTCCTCATGTGAATACAGGCAGCGAATCGTAATCTCCGCCCCGCCCGCGCGCCTGAGCTGCACAGTCTCGGCATTTTCCCAGAGGGAGGTCTCGTCGTGGCCGTCGCTGCCCGATTTCTTTTCATCATGGAGCCCGCGCAAAAAATTGAGCAGCTCCAGCCGAAAATCCCGATATTGCAGAAGTTCCCGGTCTTCCAGGGCGCGCTTGCATCCGCAGTAATCACAAAGCAGCATTCCGCTGCCGTCCACCGACATTTCACCGCCGCAGGTTTTGCATTTCAGGCTGAGCATGGCAGTTTCCTCATAAAAAAGCCCCGGAAATGGGGGAAAAATTGTTGCGGGACGATTTCTTCAAAAATCCGGGATTACCGAATACCGGCCCTTACCCCGGCTTTTTTCAATACTCCTTTGATTTCATCGTTTTGGGCCACATCGAGCGCCGTTTCGCCGTCTTTGTTCTGAGCATTGTGGTCGGCTTTCCAGACCAGCGGCTGCACCTCGGCCAGATTGTTGTTCCGGACAGCCTCCCGAAGTTTCCGGCTCATATCGGCCAGCGCGTCGGCGTCCAACGCACCGTGATGATGACGGCCATGATGCCGATGATGGTCCGCGTCCGCGCTGCCGGGAAATGTCCCCAATGCGAGAAATCCAGCCAACACAGCCAATGCAAATCGGAGACAAATGCGTACGTCTGACATGCCGGAATTCCTCATCGGGCTTTATTGCGGTCCCCACACATTGTTCTGCGCTCCCGGTCAGCGCCTAGGCCATGACGATGACGGAGCGGACAAGATAAAAAAGTCCCTCCCCTTTTTGGGGGGAGGGGCTTGTGGAAAAATGCCGGAACAGCGGGGCAGCAATGATGGGGAAAAGCTGAACATTATGTTCAGCTCATCTTCGCCAAAAAATTCCTACCCCTTGAATGCCTGGGCGACGATTTCCTTGGCCTCTTCCTGAATGCGCGTGAGGTGATCCTCGCCTTTGAAGCTCTCCGCGTAGATTTTGTACACGTCCTCGGTGCCGGAGGGGCGGGCGGCGAACCAGCCGTTTTCGGTGCAGACCTTGAGGCCGCCGATGGCCGCGCCGTTGCCGGGCGCGTGGGTCAGCTTGGCGGTGATCTTTTCGCCCGCGAGGTCAGTGGCCTTCACCATGTCGGGTGAGAGGTTCGAGAGGATTTTCTTCTGTGCGGGCGAGGCGGGCGCATCGATGCGGGCATAGACCGGAGCGCCGAACTTCTCGGTCAGCGCCCGATAGCGCTCCGAGGGCGTCTTCCCCGTCTTTGCCGTCGATTCGCAGGCGCACAGGTCGAGGATGATGCCGTCTTTGTCCGTCGTCCACGCGGTGCCGTCGAAGCGCAGGAAGCTCGCGCCCGCGCTCTCCTCGCCGCCGAAGCCGTAGCTGCCGTCCACGAGGCCGTCCACGAACCATTTGAAGCCCACGGGAACTTCACTGAGCCGACGTCCCAGGGCCGCGGCCACGCGGTCGATAATCGCGCTGCTGACCAGCGTCTTGCCCACCGCCGCGTCTTTCCGCCAGCCGGGGCGGTTTCTGAACAGGTAATCGATGGCCGTGGCCAGGTAGTGGTTGGGGTTCATCAGGCCGCCGTCGCGGGTGACGATGCCGTGCCGGTCGTAGTCGGGGTCGTTGCCGAAGGCGATGTCGAAGCGGTCTTTGAGCTCGATGAGCCCGGCCATGGCCGCAGGCGACGAGCAGTCCATGCGGATTTTGCCGTCCTTGTCGATGCGCATGAACGAGAAGGTCGGATCGACGCTCTCGCGCACCATCGTCAGGTCGAGACCGTATTTTTCGGCGATGGGCCGCCAGAAGTGGATGCCGCTGCCGCCCATGGGATCCACGCCGATTTTGAGCCCGCTCGCGCGAATCAGCTCCATGTCCACGACGTTTTTGAGGTCGTCCACGTAGGGCGCGATGTAGTCGTGAAACTTCGTCGTCTCAGCCTTCATGGCGCGGGCGAAGTCCATGCGCTTCACGTCCTTCAGCCCCGCCTCGATGAGCGCGTTGGCCCTGTCCTGAATCACCTTCGTGACCGTCGTGTCGGCCGGGCCGCCGTGGGGCGGGTTGTATTTGAAGCCGCCGTTGTCGGGCGGGTTGTGCGAGGGCGTGATGACGATGCCGTCGGCCAGGTGCTCTTTGCGCCCGCGATTGTGGGTCAGAATCGCGTGGGAGATGACCGGCGTGGGCGTGTAGTCGAAGCCGGTCTGCACGCGGAGCTCGACGCCGTTGGCCGCCAGAACCTCAATCGCCGTCTGCAGCGCGGGCTCGGAGAGCGCGTGCGTGTCCATGCCGATGAAGAGCGGCCCGTCGATGCCCTTCTCGCGGCGAAAGTCGGCCACGGCCTGCGAGATGGCGAGGATGTGCGTCTCGTTGAAGCTGTTCTTCGTGGAAACGCCCCGGTGTCCCGAGGTGCCAAAGGCCACGCGCTGAGCGGCGTCGGCCATGTCGGGCTTCTTCGTGAAATACTCGGTGATGAGCCGGGGAATGTTGCACTTCATGGATTCGGGGACGGGCTGACCTGCGAGGGGATGTGCCATGGGGAAGCTCCTGTGCGGTTGGGTGTGAGGACAAAAAGAAAAACCGGCCGAAAAAAAGCGGCGCCCGATAGCCGAAAAAGCCCCGTCAAGCGACAAAACGGGGGAGGCGTCCGAAAAATCAGGAAATCAGGAGTCCCCCAAAAAAACTGCTTGCATCGACCTCGTCGTTTTCCGGCGGCAAGCCTGTGCAAAGGCCCCTCTTCGGCTCTAAAAGGCGCGCCCTTTTTTGGACTCCCGCCCGAAGCCTGTTCCCATCGTCCCCGCGAGGCCCCCATGGCTCATCCGTCCCTTCGCCAGGCACCGCTGCTGCTGGCTGTCCTTGCTGCCCTTTCCTCTGCGGCCTGCTCTTCGCCCCCGCCCAGAGACACGGATGCCGACGCTGAAAAGCAGGTGGTGCGGCTGGGAAACTCCTTCGTGAACATTCTGTCTTTCTGTCAGCGCAACCCTGTGACCTGCTGCCGGCACTTTCCCAGCTTCTGCAAAGCCACGCTGGAACAGGACGCGGAGGACTATCGCCGCCTGTGGAAAAATCCTCGGGCCTTCTGCGAGAGCTACATGTCCAGGCACAGCGTCTCGCTGGACATAATTTGGCCGCAGGAGATTCAGCTCTATGGGCTGGCGGCGTGCGCGGAGAATGGCTGGGGTGTGCCTTACCAGGACAGGGAACGCCTTCTCATCCGCTGGCTGTCCATCTCAGCCCATAACGAAGACCTCGACGCCCGAAAGCGGCTCATCGACATCTATCTGAACGGCTGGGAGGGCCAGAAGCCCGACGCGGCGGAGGCCATCAAATGGATGGAGCCGCTGGCGCAGGACGGGAGTCTCAGCAAAGACGAGCTCTATCGGCTGGCGGAGCTTCTGGAGACAGACCGAAAGGGGCTGACGAACGATGTTGTCCGCCTCTGGCAGACGCGCGCCGCCGAGGCCGGCCATCGGGATGATCCATCTCGTCTGGCGGCGTCTCCGGAAACGCAGACAAAGGGGACCGGCAGTCCGCGCGGGAATCGAGACGCCCAATACCGTTCGGGGATGCGCGAGCTGGCAAAGGGGCATGTCTCCGATGCGCTGCGCTTTTTGACGGAGGCAGCCGCTCAGGGGCACGAGGAGGCCGCCATCGAGCAGGCCTGCCTGCAATGGGCGCGCACGTGGGGAGAGCTGGAGGAACTGCGGAAGTCAGCGGGAAAGCCTGCCGTTCCAAGGCCGCAGAACGCGGCCAGTTTCATCGACCTCCCGCTCTGGGAGTGGTCCTCCGAAGAAGTGGGGAAGAAGATGCAGCGCGACGCTCTCAATCTGTTTCAGCACGCCGCGGAGGCAGGCCAGGCTGGAGCGCACTTCGTTCTGGGCCAGATTTACGCCTCGGAGAGCCGGGATGAGATCTTCGAGCGCAGTCCCGAGAAGGCGCTGGATTACCTGACCAAAGCCGCCGACATGGGGCTGAACGACGCGAAGCTGCGCCTTGCCAGTCACCTGCTGAAAGGTGATTTGGGCACCAAGGACATTCCCCGCGCTCTGGAGCTGCTGGAGCCTCTGGCAAAGCAGGAAAATCTCGACGCCATGGTGACGCTGGGCGGGCTCCTTCTGCATTTCGAGGGCACTGACCCAACGGCGCCTGCTGACCCGGAGAGGGGCGTTTCACTGCTGGAAAAGGCCGCCAATCAGGGACACCGGGATTCCATGGAGCGGCTGGCCAAAATTTACGAGGAGGGCTGGCCGGGCATTGCCCCGATTCAGGCGAAAGCGCTCCACTGGCACAAGCAGGCCGCGTCTCACGGCAGCTTTCATTCCGCTCTGCGGCTGGGCAGGGCTTACGACAAGGGCGAACTGGGCGAGAGCCCAAGTCCTGAGCAGTCCATCCCCTGGTACACCCGCGCCTGGAGCACACAAGGCATCTCGAAAAATGAAAATGACCTTCTGCTGAAAGGGGAAATTGCCTGGCGTCTGGGAGCTGCCTACCGGCGAAGCAACTCGCTCTCGTTCAACAATGACCGCTGGCGCAAGGCGGTCGATTTTCTGGCAATGGCCTGTGACATGATGCAGTCGGCTGGCGCCTGTCACGAGTGGGCCGAGATGCTGGTGCGCGAAGAGACGTATTATTTTCGGGGTGAGCGCGATCACACCAAGAACGTCCAATTCGCGGCGAGCCGGGCCAGGAAGGCTCCCAGCAACGCTGCGGGGGAATGCGTTCGGCGTCACAACATTCTTTTCAAAGACGGCCCCTACCCGCGCCCGCTTCTCAACAAGGACATGGAGGAGAAGATGCGGCGCTGTCTCAAAGAAAGCGGCGCCTACAAAAGTGCCTACGCCGTGGGCGCCATTCTGCTGGGGCTGCCCGGGCCCTGGGACGAGATTCTTCCCGCCAACGGCGACGCGCACCTGCTCACCGCCAACTTCCCGATTGAGGACAGCGCGAAGGCCGAGTGGGCCAGAAAAGTCACCGCGAACCGGGCCTCGATGACGGCCGAGGACAAACGCGAGCTGATGCGCCTGCGCGGCATGGCCCGGAACGAAGAAGAGAAGAACATCGCCGTTGAACTCCTCAGTTTCGCCTCTGAAAAGGACGTCTGGGAGGCCAGTCAGGCGCTGGCGGACTTCTACGCAAAGGAAACGAACGTGCCCGGTTCGGCCCAAAAGGCGGCCTCTTTCCGGGCCCTGGCCAAAAAGCAGAAGAAATCGTCAGGCAAGTGAGCCCCCCACTGGAGAGCAGCGCACCATGACCGCGACAGCCTCGAAATCCCGCCCCTTCCCGCTCGCTCTGGCCGCGTTGTCGTCTCTTTTTTCCCTGGCTCTGACCGGATGCAGCGGCACCCGGGACGAAAGCGACTACCGCCGCCTGTGGAAAACGCCCGAAGCCTTCTGCAGGCGCTACCTCTCCCGGCACAAGGACCCGGCCAAAATTCCCCTCAAAGATGTCGCCGCCTTCAATCTGGGCATCTGCGCCGAGAATGGCTGGGGAATGCCCGAGAACAAAGTCGATGCGGCCAACTGGTATCTGGCGGCGGGCAAGGCGGGAAATTCCAATGCTCAGACGCGGCTCATCGCTCTCGGCATCCAGGGCATTCCCGGGGTGCGGCCTCTGGTCCAGGAGCTGTCGGACTTCCTGACAATGCCCATTCACCACTCGTATCGCGCGACGGCCACAGATCCGGAGTCCATCTATCAGCTGGGGCTGCTGCACGACTCCGAAACGTCCGGCCTGACGGACCACCGCAGGGCTCTCATCTGTTTTTCCTATGCCGCCTACCAGGACCACCCGGGCGCCAATTATCAGATGGGCCTTGAGGAGCTGAAAAAGGGCGGACGTTTCTGCAGGTCTGCCTATCGGTATTTTTCCAGGGCGGCCCGTCAGGGGCATGCGGACGCGCTCGCGCAGCTGGGGATTCTGCTGTGGACGGAGCTGAGCCAGCTCAAAGACCTGGAAGAGGCCAAGGAGGACGCCGCGCCGCAGATCACCGTCGAGCGGTGGCAGGCCATTTCCAAGCTGATGCAGGCCGCAGAATCGGGGAGCGCGCTGGCCACCGGCTATCTCGGGCAGCTCTACGCCACGATGGAGGCGCCGATTCAGGTGCCGCTGAGGCGCAGGCAGAAAGCGCCGCAGCCGCCCAAAAAGCAGGACCAGCAGCTGGCCAAAATGGACCCGCAGTCCCGGAAACTTGCCTCGGACATGCTGGGGCTTTCCCCGCCCGCCCCGGAGCATTTCACCATCTTCACCCGCGACCCCGTGCAGGCCCTGAAGTACCTCGAAAAGGCGGCCTCGATGGGCGAGGAGTCGGCGGAGCTCTTTCTGGGCGAACATCTCGTCGAGGGGGACCTGCTTCCCAAGAATGTCGAGCGCGGTCTGGACATTTTGCAGGGCCTGGCGGCCAAAGGAAACGAGGCGGCCATTTTCAAGCTGGGAGAGGCCTATCTCAGCGGCCGTCCGGACATTCCCGCCGAGCCGGAGGAGGGCGTGCGCCTGCTGACCCTGTCAGCGGAGAAGAAGAACCGCAAAGCGCCGCGCCTTCTGGCCGAGCTCTACGAGAGCGGGAAAGGTGTGCTCCCTCAAAATTCGACGCTGGCCGTCGCATGGCACGAGAAGGCCGCTCAGGCTGGTGCCGGAGAGTCGGCCATGCGCCTGGGGGAAATCTACGAGAAGGGCGAGCTGGGTCAGGCGCGCGATCTGGAAAAGGCGTTCAGCTGGTATGAAAAAGCCTCCAAACTGGGAGACATCGGTGCCGCTTACCGCTGCGGTGTCGTGGCCCGGCGCACTGGACAAAAAGCCAGAATCGCCGAGAAGTATCTGAGCTGGAGCAGCCAAAAGCGGCATTCCTTTGAAGCCGGTCTGGAACTGGCCGAAATGTACGTGCGCGGCGAGACTGAAAGCGGCCGCGATGTGGACAAAGCCTGGGAATGGGCGGCGGATATTTTTGACAGGGACCGTGACCCCCGGGGCATCTGCGCCGTCAGCTGCATGCTTCTGGGCCTGCCCGGGCCGTGGGACGATGTGATTCCCGAACAGCTGGCCGGAAATTCCAATGAGGCGGAACAAAAGGCTTATGCCCGAATGAATCAGGCGCAGCGGCGCGAATTCCTGCGGAAGCGGGGCATGGGGCATCAGACAAAAGACGCGGACGACGCGGTGAAGATGCTCAAATATGCCTCTGTGAAGGGGTTTCGCGAGGCGAGCATGCTGCTGGCGCACATCTACGGCGCAGGCATTCATGTTCAGGCTTCGGAAATGGATGCGGATGTATATCGGCAGCAATTAAAACATCAGGGCGAGGACGTGAGGCATCTCCCGCTCTTTCCAAAATTCCCGTTTAAGATTGAGCCGCACGAGTCAGGGAATAATCGCCGATAGAAAACGAATGCTGGTTTTCAGAGGGGATAAACCGGGGAATTTCTTTCCGAATGTGAGATTTTAATGAAAACATTCAAAATCAGCCTGCCCATATTTTCTCTGATGGCACTTTCAGCTTCCGCTCTCACGGCGTGCGACATGTCGCCGGAAGCCAAGGATGCCCGCGAGTTTCGCCGCCTGTGGAAATCACCTGAACAATTTTGTCAGAGCTATATGTCCAGGCATCCGCTGCCAGATAAAATCACGCGCGAAGATATTTTTGCTTATAATTTATCAGTCTGCGCGGAGAACGGCTACGGCATGGCGGCGGATCCGAAGCGCGCGGACCGCTGGATGGAGATGGCGGTGCAGATGGGCGACACGGAGCTGCTGCGGAAGCTCCTGGACCGCAGCCTCCACGGCGACGAGCAGCATCCCCCCAATCCGGCAGAGGCCGTGCGCTGGCTGGGCGAGGCGGCCGTGCTGGGCGACACGCAGGCGCGCGACCAGCTGGTGTCCATGACACTGAGCGGAACGAAAGATTATCCGCCCAATCCGACCGAGCTGGCCCGCTGGCTGGAAAAGCTGTCCGATATGGACGATGACGACGCGCAGCATTGGCTCCTCGACCTTTATATGAATGGCGTCAAAGGCTTTCCCCCTCAGCCCGCGGCCGCGGAGCGCCTTTTGGGGAAAATGCTCAAGCGCCACGAAAACGACGCGGATTTAATGTATCAGCTGGGGCTCGTGCTCTCAGTGCAGCAGCCCGCCGGCCTGCCGCTGTCCAATAATGTGATTACGTGGTTCAGCCGCGCGGCCGAGGGCGGCAATGCCAAGGCGCAATACTTTATGGGGAATCACCTGCTCCAGCGCCACAGGGAAAAGGCCAAAAGAAACTCCAGTGAATTGCTGCTGCAGTCCTATCGCTATTTCACCAAGGCGGCTCTCCAGGGGCATGTGGACGCCTTGTGCCAGCAGGCAATTCTTTTATGGACAGAGCCGGCGGTTCATTCATCCGACGCTGAAGCCGCGCATCGGTGGGCCGAACGAAGCACCTATTACTCAAACAATCGTTCACCCTATCCAACTGCTCAGAACGAAGCGATTCCTCTGTTTCAAAAGGCTGCCAGTGCGGGCAGCGCCGAAGCGCATTTCTGGCTGGGAAAAATGTACGCCGCCGGGAATCAGTATCTCAAGCCCGACGCGGCCAAAGCGCTGGAATACCTGGAAAAAGGTGCAGAGCTTGGCTCCAATTCCGCCATTATTCTTCTGGCTGACCACCTGCTCAAAGGTGACCTGGGGAAACAGGATATTGAGCGCGCCCGCGGGCTGCTGGAAGGTCTGGCGGTTCAGGACAATGCCGCGGCGTCTTTCCGTCTGGGGATGATGTATTGCGGCGACGACGGTTCAGGCGTTCCGGCCAATCCTGAAAAAGCGGTGAAATACCTGAAAACAGCCGCGTCCGCTTATCATGGCGAAGGGACGGACAGGGCCGCGCTGCGCCTGGGCAAAATTTTTGAGTTTGGCCTGAACAAAATTGCGAAGGACCCGAAAGAGGCGCTGAAATGGTATAAACAGGCCGCCCATGAACACAATATCGAGGCCTCCCTGCGCATGGGGCGCGTGTATGAAAACGGCGAGCTGGGCGAGGAGCGCGATTTATATAAAGCATTGTCATGGTATTCTAATACTTATCGGCTCAGCAATGAGATTATGTGGCGCTATGCTTCTGTCGGCCGCCGCACAGAAAACAATGCGAGTTTTGCCCTGCATCATATTATCAAAGCAGCCAAGGCCGGCTATCCGGAGGCCTGCCGGGAACTGGCTGAAATGACCGCGCGCGGCGAAGCCAAAGAATGGGACTTAAATGCTGCGTGGAATTGGGCGGACAGAGGCTTCCAGCTGGACGGCAATCCCGGCGGCTATTATGCCGTCGCGGCGATTTTATTGGGACTCCCCGGCCCCTGGGACAGCATCGTGCCCGATAAACTCCTCGCGCCGCTGCCGCCCGATTCGGAAGAAAAATATCTGTCCATGCGGCGTCCTCAGCGGCAGCAGTTTTTAAGGAAAGCCGCCATGGCCAATAACGACGAAACCCGGGAACTGGCTGTGGAAAAATTGAAATTTGCCTCGTCAGAGGGCTCCCGGGAGGCCAGTCTGGCCTTGGCGGATTTATATTCCACAGGAAAATATGTTCCTAAATCGGCAGAAGAAGCAAAGAAATACCGGGAACTGGCCAAAAGTCAGAAAGCGGCCGCGCCGCGGCCGGGAGAAAAATCTGACGCAAAGAAATAATGCCTGAACAGTCCGAACTTTTGAAAGGAAAATGACATTGAATAATATCCGGCAGACAAAAGTTTTCTGGCTCACAACAGTATTCACGGCAGTATTGACAGCGATTCTGGAGGGTTTGTGCATGGCCGCATCCAAAAATGAAAACGCCCCTGAGAAAAATACGCAGCCCATTCCCCCGCCGCCCGAGGCCCCCGGCGGCAGAGGCGGGCCGCCCGTCTGCGGCGGAAGCGACGACTGGCGGGATAAAAACGCGCCCGCGCAGATTGATTCAAAGGATATTGTACTTTTTCAGGTGGAAAACAGTTTTACGACATTCGCTGAGCCGCCGGACTTTTCTTTTATTCACGCCTTTGTCATGCCGCTGGAAAATAAAAAAGTGCTGGCCGGATTATATGTGCGCGCCAATCCCTGGCGCCGCGCCCGGCCGGAAAGAAATCATCCGCGGAAGGGGCAGGACGAACTGGACGGGGATTATATTCGCGCGGCCGTGGTGCCGTCCGCTGTTTTCGCTGAATTGCAGAAGGTTGTCGAAGAATATAACTTCATTAAAGACAATGGACGCCATCACTATACGCATGGACTTCCCGAGAATTTTGGCGGTTCCATAACTGTCAAATATCAAACGGGCGAGCACATCTTTTTTGAGGATAATCAAAGCCCTATCATGGACCCCAGGGCAGGCGAAGCCATTGTCCGCGTCCTGCGCGGCTATCTGGATGCCCCCAAAAAAGCAAAAGTTCTCTCGCCGGAAGAATTGGCTGAATTGTTCAAATCCGTCGAGGACAAATATCCCGCCTGGCGCGCGCGAAATTTTGTCAATCAATATCAGCGGGGAAAATGAAAATGAATTGAGGAGCAGCATTGCCCCGCCCCTGGCCCTCATTGACATTGTTTTATAATTTTTGGCAGTTTCTTTCTTCCTCCAAGGAGTCCCCATGTCGAGAACGGATTTTGGCCCAAAATCGCTGGCATTCCCCCAGCCGGTCTTTGTGATTGCAGCTTATGATGATGACGGGCACGCCCACGCGATGATCGCCGCATGGGCCGGCATCAGCGGCCCCGGCGAAATCAGCCTTTGTCTTTCGCCCGCGCACATGACCGTCAAATACCTGAGAAAAACGGGCGCTTTTACGGTCAGCACGGCCGACGCGGCCCACATGACCGCCTGCGATTACCTGGGCATTGTTTCAAGTGAAAACGTTCAGGATAAATTGACAAAAGCCGGCTTCACTCTGTCCAAAAGCCAACACGTCAATGCGCCCATCATCAATGAACTGGCCATTTGTCTGGAATGCCGCGTCAAAAATTATGATCCCGCGGCCTGCCGTCTTGTGGGCGAAATCATCAATGTCAGCGTAGATGATTCTGTTGTTGCCGATGGTCAGGTGGATGTTTCCAGCCTGCGCCCGCTGGTTCTCGATCCATTTACCCACGCCTACCGTGTTGTCGGTGAAACAATCGGCATCGCCTTTGAGGCCGGGAAAAAGCTGATTTGACGGACCAGCTGTTCAGATATTCTGAGTGATTAACTTAACATAAAAAATCCCCTCTTCCTATCATTGATGGAGAGGGGAGTTTTTTGGAAATTATCCAGATGAGTACACCAAGGCTTAGTTAGGACTAATTTTATTTCATTTGTACAACTCATTCTGACCATTGGAAAACATAGGACAAACGCAAGTTTTCCTGCTCCAGCTTTTCTCGGCGCCTTTGATGCTGAAAAGATGGCTTTTCTCCGCTATGATTCAATCATGGAGGTGTTTTCCAAGAACGATTTTAACAGGGAAGTGACTCCATCCAACAAGAAGACAAAGGAATTTATTCAACTCAAGAAAATAGTTTTCTCGTCATTGGATAAAAAACTGGTCTTTTTCTATGAAGACAATGCGGAGGAACTCAGGTCGTTTATTAGGAACAACATAGGAACAAAGAATTCGGAAGAACTAAGATTGATTGAAGTAAATTCGAACAATGTAGTCCATATATTCAACAACTGGCGACTAAAAAACGTTCGTGACACAATCGACATTCCATCTTGGGATGAATTGAGGAAGTTAGGAATAACGGAGGCCGATTTCTTCCTCGCAGGACTTATCAGCAACAACAATATCTATCTTGAAGACAAGTTGGAACGTCGGATGCAGCTTTTAGAGGAAATACAGCGATTCAAGCGATGGTATAGCGCCTAAATAGAGGCTGTGTAAAACAAATAAAGCCTTTCCCCAGTCAATAAACTGCGCCTGGGAAGGGTTTTGTTGTTAGGGCAGGTCTAAATCCAGATTAGTCGAAATAAAGTCGTTGTATAATCTGGACGAGACTTTGACTTAGAAACAAAACGTCACAAGTTAGCTCTGACTACGACTTGGTGTACTTAACTGGATAATTCCCAAATAAAAAAAACGCCCCCTCTCCATTATCTTCCGGAGAGGGGGCGTTTTTTTATTCTGCTTTTATTCCGTTTATTTCGCTGTCGGTGTCAGTCTTCATCCGCGAGGGGGACGGGCGGGTAATAATGCGTCCAGTCGAGAGATGACTTCACATCCGCGCCCGGATCGCGCTCAATCGTCGGGGCAGTGTCGGAAGTGCCGGGGTCTAAATAGCTCCGCAGGAACTTCATTGAGGCATTGATGGCTTCCGGACGGTGGAAGACGAGGAAGTGACCGGACCAGCAGTCGGTGTTGTTGGCAGAGCAGTAGCCGGAGTAGTCACCGCTCTCATCCATCTGGATGAAGGCATTGGTCGTCTTGCCGCCGGGCCCATTGCCGCTCATGGGGGCATTGACCGCCGTCAGGCCCGCCCACTCCAGTTCAGGCATGTCGGCCACGAGCGGCTTCACGGGCGTCAGGTTGGCCGCGTAGGAAAGGGCGCGTGCCGAGCGCGCCGGCGTCTCGGAGTCGTTGAGGCCATTCGTCAGCAGCTGGTTGGTGGGGGCGCCGTAGCGCGGGTCCTTGGACCAGTAGAGCGCGTAGTTGATGGGGTCAGTGACATCCACCATGGTCTGCATGATGGTCATCAGGATGTGCTGCTCGGTCAGCGTCTCACCTGCATTCGTTTTCAGGTTGAAGAGCGTTCCCAAAAGGGTGGGGAAATCGCCGAAGTCCTTGCGGTCGAGAATGGTGATGCCCAGGCCGCCGCCGCCCGCAGACAGGAGCCATCCGCCGATGTCATGCTCCACGCCCGCAGCTACGGAACCGGAAAGCGCACCCTGCGAGTGGCCGAAGAAGCCGATTTTGTCCCGGCAGAAAGTAATGGGCTTTTTCGTGGGGCTGTATTCGGCGGGCACGTCCAGGCCGCCGGTGCGAATCAGGTGCGTCAGGGCCATGGTGTCGATGGCCGACTGGCGAATGCAGGAGCGGGCCGCGTCGAGGTTCAGGAAGTTGAAGTTGACCAGGGAGAGCAGCGTGTCCTTGTCGATGGCCTGAACGCCGGCCATCTGCAGCAGGGCGCCCATGATGCCGTCGCTGGGGATTTGGTACTTATCGACATCGAAGCGGTCGCCGTGGAGCGGCTGGTCCATGCCCACCGAGGCGATGCCGCGCGCGGCCAGACGCAGCGAGGTGTCGTCGCCCAGGCCGGAATAGGCGTCGCCGCCGGTGCCGTGCGCAATCTCGACGATGGGAATGCAGCCGTCATCGCCGGTGATGGGCATCTCGGGAATCGTCACCATCAGGGTCAGCTGCTCGTCCTTAAATTTGGGGACGCCCTGATAATTGAATTGGAAGTTTCCGCCCTCGTACAGGTAGGGAACTTCACCCTGCTGGTAGTTGCGGCTGTTGAAGGTGGCGGCCAGCTGGTAGAGCTTGACGGTGCTGCTGCTGTTCCACCTCCAGCTGCAAGTCGCCCAGGTGTCGGTGGAATCGGCGCGCCTACACAGGCTGTTCCAGTAGGAAATATTCGTCGTGTCGTAGGTGGCCTGGGGCTTCCAGAGGCCGCGGTTCAGGTCGCCGTTGAGGTTTGCGGCAATGCGGCGGAGGCCCTTGGTCACATTCTGGGTCGTGAAGACGGTCGCCACTGCCACGTCGTCGATGTTGATGCCTTTGTAGGCCAGCGTCTCACGCAGAGGCGCGTACGAGGCGCGCATCTTCTCGTAAAGGTCGTCGTCCACGTCGGTCAGGCCCTCGGGCTTGTCGCCGCGATTGGCCAGCAGGGCGGACAGAAGGAGCGGCTGATGGACATCGCTGCCGTCGGCGCCCTTCAGGCCGTTCTTCAGAATGACCAGCGCGTATTTGTTGGCCTCGCGCAGAGGGAAGCCCCAGGTGGGAGCAATGGCGAGGCTGTTGGCCGCCACGTAATTGCCTTCCTGCGCCTGCCATTCCCAGCGCAGCGGCCGGACGCGGCCCCGCTCGGTCGAGTTGGGGTCGATGTCGATAATTTTGAAGACAGCGTTGGCCTTGAGGAACTCGCCCGGATCGGTGGGGACAGAGGCAAGGTTCAGCGCGCCGTCGAACGAGACGTGAACCGCGCCGTTGAGAGAGAAACCGTCCACGCCGTCGGTGACGGACAGGTAGCGGTCCAGGAGCTTGTTGGCCACGGTCTGAGCCAGCGAGTCGGGCCTGGGGAAGTCGTCGAAGCGGACGGTGCCGTCGGCGTTGCGCCTGTGGTCGGCGGGGAAGGGGAAAGCCAGGAACTCAGCCGGGGTGCCGCCCTTGGTGCCCGTGGGCGTGATGAGCGCGGGCGAGAAATTGGCGCGGACGCCGGCCTCTTCACTCTCGTCGTTCAGCTCTTTTTCGCTGTCGGTGAAGTTCCAGGGAACGCCCGCATCGTCGGAATTCGCCGGGTCCTCCCACCAGTTGCCGCCGTGCCCCTCTTCTTCCTCCCACCAGTTGGTGGGCTCGGTCTCCTCGCCCTCGATGTAGATGTTGCCGGAGTCGAGCTGGATGTACCCGGCGTCCGCGGTGGTGTGGCCCGCATCGGGGTGCGTCGTATAGACATCTTCCGGGTCGTCGGAGCCGCAGGCCGACATTGCCAGGGCGGCGGCCGCCAAAATCGAAAGGTACGTGAATCGTTTCATGGGAACCTCGGGGTTGGGGGTCGGTGTTGAAAAAGCGTCCGTCGTCAGAAGGTGCAGCGCGGCGGCGGGTCCGAAAAAAATTGCGAAGGAAACGCCCTGAACCGGCGGAATGTCAAACGGACGCCCCGGCTTTTCCGGGGGATGCGTCAGGTCAGGCGGGCCCGTGAGTCAGATGGGAAAATTCAGCTGCCGCGGCAGGCGAATTTCCGAGGCGATGATGGCTTTGGCGCGCTCAGTGTCCTCGGGGGCGCAGTAAATCCGCTTGAAGTGCAGCGCTCCGGCATAGCGGCGGTACAGCGGCGTGTAGTCGGCAATGGGCGTCACGATGTTGGCGTGCAGATCGACCACCTGGAGAGGAATGGAACTCAGCCCCCGCTGCTTGGACAGAAGGCCGACCGACTCGCGGACGAAGAAATCCACGCCGGCTTCCTCCAGCAGGTGCGCCAGAAAGGCCACGTCGTAGCCCTTGTCCATCTCGGTGGCCTGGACCACCAGCCGATAGGGTTCGCGCCGGACGATGCGCCGCGCCCAGCGGTTGGATGACTTCCGCAGCGCGTGGAAGAGCGCCACGTCGTCGCACGAGGCAAATTCGTCCATGTCCGTGGGAATGCGGAACTCGTCGCCCGCCTCGGAGAGGTACCTGGCCAGCATGGCGTCGAAGTTCACGCTCGTGTGGTGGAAATAGACCGAGACGAACATGTGAAAGCGGGAGAGCAGGAAGTCCTCGAAGGCGAAGATGGCCGCCGTGGACAGGCCCAGCTGAACGGCGCCGGAATCCACCTCGATGGGCATGGTGTTTTCGATGAGCCAGTCGAGGTCCGCGTGGCCGTAGCTGACGCCCGTGTAGAGCGAATCGCGCTTCAGATAGTCGAGGCGGTCGGCGTCCAGCTCGCCGGCGATGAACTGCCGCAGGACAGGGGCGAAATCGCGGCCGGCATAAATGAAGGGCGAGCCCTCGGGCGGCGCGCGCCCCAGAATCAGCGACACCACCGCCTCAGGCGTCAGCTCATAGGGCGTGAGGACCTTTTCGAGCGCGAGCCGGAAGTCGGAACCGAGCATGACCTTGGCCGTGTAGTCCTCGTGGGCGGCCTTTTCGTCCGGCTGAGCGCCGTGATGCGCCAGCCAGCCGGGCAGCTCCAAGAGGCGCCGCGGCGGCGCCACCTTCTCCGAGGCATGCGAGAGGGGCATGTGGCCAATGTCGTGGCAGAGGGCGGCGATGCGGACTGCCTTGCGCATCCGCGCGAGCGCCTCAGGAGGCAGGGGAATGCGCGCCTTGGCAAAGGCCGCGTCAAACATCCGCGTGGCCACGTACATGGCGCCCAGACAGTGAGCGTGGCGCGTGTGAGTCGCGCCGGGGAAAGCCATCTCGCCGAAGCCCAGCTGCCTGATGAAGCGGAGACGCTGGAAAAAGGGGCTGTCGATGAGGGCGATTTCGTCGTCTTCCAGATGAATGGTGCCGTGGGCAGGGTCTCTGATTCTCATGGGCGGCGGCCCTTAGCAGTCGGTGCAGTGAAAGGGAGAGGCAAAAGGCGTGAGTGCCGTTCACGCGTTCGGGCGTCATTCAGTCCGTATTCAGTCCGTTGACTCCCGTGGAAGCCGGGCCCAAACGCCGCCGCCCATGATGATGACCCGCCGCACATTTCTCCGCTCACTCGCGCTTCTGACCCTGGGAATGGGGATGGGACTGCCGGAACGGAAGGCGCGGGCCTTTGGCCGTTCGTCGCTCTTCACGCCGGCCGTCGCCCGCCATGGCGGTGACTGGGACGCGCGGCTGCCCGCGCTGCGCTCTCTGTGCTGGGAGCTGTCGCAGCGCACCAGCATCCGCGTCTTTCCCGAGCCGAAGCCCGTGGCGCTCGACTCAAAGGAACTGTTCGCCTCGCCCTTTCTTTATTTCGGCGGCACGCGCGCCTTCCCGGCCCTCGACGACGGCAGCATCAAAAATCTGCGGCACTTCCTCGACATGGGCGGATTTCTGCTGGCCGACGCGGGGGACGGCTCCAACGGCCAGGGCTTTGACGCTTCGATGACGCGGGAATTTCAGCGCCTGTTTCCCGGGCGGCAGCTGGTCCGGCTGCCCGCCGAGCACGTCATCTTCAAGAGCTACTACCTGCTCGACCGGCAGGCGGGGCGGGTGAACACGCGGCCTTTTCTGACGGCGATTCTCGACGAAGGCGGTCAGGCAAAAGCCGTCTATTCGCAGAACGATTTGCTGGGCGCCTTCCAGCGCGACGAGCTCGGCGAGTGGGCCTTCGAGGTTCTTCCGGGCGGACGGACGCAGCGTGAGCTGGCCCTGCGCGTGGCCGTCAATCTGGCCATGTATTCGCTGTGCCTCGACTACAAGTCCGACCTGCTTCACCTGCCGTTCCTGATGAAGCGCCGCCGCTAACCGGTTCGACTGCGCCGCAGCCGTTCATTCAGCGAGCCGCGCCAGAGCGAAAAGCCAGTCGGAGAGCCGGTTCATGTAGGCCAGCGCGCGTCCGTCCACGGCATACATGGACCCGGCCTCAGCCAGAGACAGATTCACCAGGCGGCGCTCCGCGCGCCGCGCCACAGTCCTCGCCAGATGCAGCGCGGCCTCCAGCGGGTTGGCCCCCGGCATGACAAAACCGGTGAGCGGACCTTTGGCCTTCATCAGAGCGTCGATTTCCGGCTCAAAGCGCTTCGCCGCACCGATGCAGGCCTCGGGAAAGCGCGCGCCGGGAGAGGCCAGCCAGCCGGCCAGAGCGCTCAGCTGTTTCTGCGTCTCCAGAAGGCGCGCGTTCGCATCGAGAGACGGCAGACGAGAGAGCTGACCGCTGATGCCCTGCGCCAGATACGCCCGGGCAAGTCCCAGCGCGGCACTCAGCTCATCCAGCTCGCCGTAGGCCTCCACGCGGCCGTCACACTTTTCGACGCGCGTTCCGTTCGCCAGGTCCGTCAGCCCGGCATCGCCGTTCCCTGTGTAAATCCTCATGGCGCGCTCCTTTCCGAATGAACGCGGACGCGCCGCCGTCAGAGTCCGCTCATCCGGCAAAATGACAGGACCTCCCGCCCGTCGCCGGTGGGGAGGCCCTGTGTCGATTCTCAAAGCCGCGGCAGTTCACGCGCTGTCCGGCTACCTGTTTTTCCGACCTTTCTTCCGGGCCTGACGCTCTTTTTTCCGCTTGTCGCGAAGCGCCTTCTGCGCGGCCGGGTCCACCGGCGCCATCGGGTCCTGTCCGCCGATGAGCCCCGCGTGAATGGCCTTCGCCCGGTTGGCCGCACTCATGGCCGGCGTGTAGCCCTTTGGCAGTCCCAGCGCCTGTGCCTGCGCCTGCATCTGCTGCTGGAAGATGGAGCGCTGGAGGCTGCGCTGCATCTCTTCCTGCATAGCCGCCGGGTCGGGCGCGCCGCCGCCGAAGAGACTTCCGAGTCCGCCGAGACCTCCGCCCAATCCGCCAAGGCCCCCGAGGCCGCCGCCCAGTCCGCCCTTCATCTGCGCGAGTGCACTCAGGTTTTTGATGCCGGGGAGCATGTTGAGGATGCCCGGCGCCTGGCCAATCTGCCCCATCACGTCGCGCATCATCATGTAGCGCGAGATGACTTCCTTCACCGTCTCCGCCTTTTGCCCGCAGCCCTTGGCGATGCGCGCGGCGCGGGAGTCGTCGATGAGGTCGGCGCGGCGGCGCTCAAATTTCGTCATCGAGTCGTGCATAGCCTCGATTTTGATGAGCTCGCGGTCGTCCACGTTGATGTCGCCCAGGTCGCCGAAGAGCGGGAACTTATCGAGGAGGTCTTTGAGCGGCCCCATCTTCTTGATCATGCGGATCTGGTTCACGAAGTCGCCGAAGGTGAACTTGCCGCTGAGCATCTTCTGGGCGTCCTCGGCGGCGGTCTTCTCATCGACCACCTGCTCGAAGTCCTTCACGAGGCCGACGATGTCGCCGAAGCCGAGAATGCGGCTGGCCAGACCCTCGGGGCGGAACTCTTCCAGCTTGTCGAGGTTCTCGCCCATGCCGAGGAACTTGATGGGCTTGCCCGTGACTTCCTTGATGGAGAGCGCCGCGCCGCCGCGCGCGTCGCCGTCGAGCTTGGTGAGAACAAAGCCCGAGATGGTGAGGCGGCGGTCAAACTCGGCAGCCGTGCGCACAGCGTCCTGACCAATCATCGCGTCGGCGACGAGCAGGATGTTCTCCGGCTTCACGTTCGCCTTGATGGCCTCCAGCTCGGCCATCATTTCCTCGTCGATGGCGAGCCGGCCTGCGGTGTCGAACAGCACCACGTCGCGCCCGCTGGCTTTGGCCTCTTCGACAGCGGCGAGGCACATCTCCGGCGGCTTTTTCGAGGGGTCGTGGAAGACGGGAATCGAGAGGCGCTTTCCCAGAACTTTCAGCTGCTCGACGGCTGCGGGCCGATAGACGTCGGCTGCCACGAGCATGGGTTTTTTGCCGTCCTTGAGGAGCTTGTTGGCAATCTTCGCGGTCGTCGTCGTTTTGCCCGCGCCCTGGAGGCCGACCATCATGATGCCCGTGGGCCGCTTCGGGTCGTCCGAGAAGGCAATCGACGTGTCCACCGGCCCCATGAGCGCTTCGAGCTCGTCGTGGCAGATTTTGATGAAGTGGTCGTGCGGCGTGACCTTGAGCTTGTTGCCCTCCGCGTCCGTCGTTCTGACCGTGACGATTTCACCGGCGGCCTTCTCTTTGACCCTCGCGACGAACGAACGGACGACATCGAGCGAGACGTCCGCCTCCAGAAGGGAGACGCGGATGTCGCGCAGCGCCTCGTCGATGATTTCGGGGGTGATTTCGGCCTTTCCGGCCAGTCGGTTGCGTGCGGCGCGGAAGCCTTTGGTGAGCGTGTCGAGCATGGGTGAAATCCTTGGAAAAGCGGCGATGCGCCGGGCGTTTTCAGAGGGACGGCGGCTGTTTTTCAGAGCGGCGGATGAAGGACGCGCCTGCCTCGCGGCGGGCCGCCGAAAAAGGCGGGGCCCTATAAGCAAAGCGGTGGGCTGCTTCAATCGAGGAGGGCGGGCAGGGACACAGGGGCGCGCGCCTTGACAAGCCGGCAGTTTTGGCTTGGACGCCGCCGCCTTTTCCGGGGGAGGGCGCCCTCTGCCGTCGAGGACTTTGCCGATGTCATCCACACACCATCGCTTTGCAGCGCCCCAGGCTCAAAGTTGGAGAAAGGCTGCCGGCCGCAAGCCCGAATGGCTCAAGGTGCAGCTTCCTCAGGACGCCGCCTTTGCGGAGGTGGACGCGATTCTCGCAAAAGTGCGCCTGTCCACTGTTTGCCGCGCCGCCCGCTGTCCCAATCAGAGCGAGTGCTGGAGCTCAAGGACGGCGACGTTTCTCATCATGGGCGACGTCTGCACCCGCGCCTGCCGCTTCTGCCACGTGGCCACGGGACATCCCCAGCCGCTCGACCCGGAAGAGCCCGCGCACGTGGCGGAGGCCGTGAAGGCGCTGGGGCTCAGATACGCGGTCATCACCTCGGTGGACAGGGATGATCTGCCCGACGGCGGCGCCTCCCACTGCGCGGAGGTCGTGCGGGCCATCCGGCGCGCCTCGCCCGAAACAGCCGTGGAAATCCTCATCCCCGACTTTGGCGGCAGCGCTTCGGCGCTCAATGCCGTCGTCGAGGCGGAGCCGCTCGTGGTGGGCCACAACCTCGAAACCGTGGCGCGGCTCACCCCCAGTGTGCGCGACCGCCGGGCCTCCTATGCGCAGTCGCTGGATGTCCTGCGGGCGCTGTCGGCGTCTGGCCGGGTTCGGACGAAGAGCTCGCTGATGCTGGGCCTGGGCGAGGCGCGTGACGAGGTGCTGTCCGCCATGAACGACCTTCGGGAAGCAGGTGTGTCGATTCTCACCCTGGGCCAATACCTCCAGCCCTCGCCCTGGCACCTCCCGGTCGAGCGCTACGTGCCGCCCGCCGAGTTTGCCGAATTGAGGAGCATCGCTCTCGACAAGGGCTTCACCTCCGTCACCGCCGGACCGCTGGTCAGAAGCAGCTACAGAGCGGGGGAGTGTACTGAACACGCCTCCCCCTGAACTCCCCCCAATTTTCCCCAAAAAGTCAGGAACCAACTCATGTCTGAGGCAGAAGCCGGGGCTGGCCCCGATCAATCAGAAAAAAAAAGCGCATCAGGCGTGCGAGCGCTTTTTGCCCTGCTGCTTCTCGGGGGGACATCTATTGCGATAGCTGCATTTGCCGAAGCGATTCAGCTCTTCATCCGAGGCGGAAGAGAACTGGCTGTTTCAGGTCTGGCAGGAATCAGCATCGAAGCATGGGGATTTGACGCTGTGTCCCTGCTGCTCGTCATCCTTTTATTCTGGGCACTGTCCAATCGGCTTGTTGTGGGCTGTATCTCCACTGCGTTTCTCACTTGGACTGTGGCCTTTGCCGACGCGCTGAAGCATCAGGCTGTCGGAAAGTCGCTGGTGATGAGCGATTTTGCTCTGATAGGCGACGTTTGGGGCGTTTTGGGCGGCGTTGTCAGTGCCAACATGGGCAAATTTATCGCTTTGGGCGTTTTTCTGTTGCTGGGTGCGGCTGCCCTCACTGCCGCTTTTCGGCACAGTCCCCTGTTTCCGCTGACTCCCAAGGGCCGATGTGTTCTGGCTGTTGTTCTCAGTCTTCAGCTCATCTTTGGGATGGAGGTTTCGTTCCGCAACGGCGCGACGGGTATTTTTTTCAGGGATGAGAGCGTCAACGGCTTTTTGATGAACTTCCTGCGGAGTTCGCGTCACGCTTTCCGATGCCCTGAAGGCTATGGGCGTGAGGCAGTGGAAGGCATTCTTGGCCGCAGTGATTCAGCAGAAAGTACCAGCAAGACATTGCCTGACGTCGAAGGTTCTCCGGATGTTCTCGTCTATGTCGGAGAATCCTTCTTTGACACGCATCGCCTTCGGAATGCGGCCTTTGACGTGGATCCGACGCCAAATTTTCACCGAATTATTGCCTCGGATGGCGTCGTTTCTGGCCATCTGACGAGTCCCGAGCGAGGTGGCACGACAGCAAATGTGGAATTCGAGCTGATGACGGGGCTGCCGATGGCTGTCTTTCAGGAGAGTACTGTGCCCTATCACAGCGAGGTATTTCGCCCCCTGGAGGCATTGCCCGCACTTTTCGGTCGTTCAGGTGCTTCGCATCCGCTGGCCGTCCACAACTCCTACAAGGAGATGTTTCATTACGGAGAGGTTTATCCCCGACTTGGATTTCAGGAGTTCATCGACCTGTCTCGACTTTCCACGGACTCCTTTTCCGGGAGCGGTTCGATTCGCTACGACAGCCTGGCAGGCAAGGATGTTCTGTTTGAGGGGCTCCACCCCTCGGATGAGCCATTGGCCATCGCCTTAGTGGATGACTTCAAGGCTCTTGGAGACGGCGAAAAACAGAGGGGCTTCTGGTTTGGACTCAGCGTCGTCTCTCACGGGGGATTTTCTTCGTGGCCTGAATCTGAAAAGACCGTGCGCATTGTCTCCGATGGCCTGCCTCAAACCTCAAAAGACGGCCTGGAACACATGGCCAACGTCCTTGAGCGGGCAGATAGAGCGCTGGGATTTGTTGCCAATGAGGTGCTTCATCGAAAGCGCCCCACTCTGATGTTTTTTATGGGGGATCACCTTCCCTACATCGACGAGGATTTTCTGCGGGATGGCGGTCTCGACTTCGGCCCTGATGGCCGGCGCAAATACGACGTGCCCTTCTTTGTCCTCGCCAACTATCCACTGCCGAAGATTGAGATCCCCGACGGCATGAGCGTGTTTTTCCTGCCTGCAAAAATTCTCCAGGCGGCAGGCGTGGACGGCGGGCCCTATTTCCAGTTTCTGGAATCGAAGCTCGCCAAGGTCACGGCGCTGACGCACCACGTCGTCATTTTCCCGGACGGTCGTGAGTATTCCGGCCCGGATGACCCGGCACTTCCCCCGGAGGACGCAGAACGTCTGAAAAAGCTGCTGGACGACTTCACGATGCTGACATGGGACAGACTGGCCGGTGAGGGGTTCAGCACTGTGTCAGGCGGCAGCACTGCGTCTCCCTCTCCCTGAACACCCCCCAATTTTCCCCAAAAAGTCAGGAATCCACTCATGTCTGATGAAACCGAGAAGGCGGCGAAGAGCCCTGAGGCCCAAACCGGGGCGGCGCCCGCATCTGAAATCGCGCCTGCGTCCGAAGCGTCTGCAGCTGTAACTGTGACAGATGCCGAGCCCGCCCCCCTTTCCATGCCCGAGAATGCCTACCGCGAACTGAAAGAGGGCGAGACCTACACGCCCATCGTGCCCGACAGCGCCGTCGGCGTCCCGGAGGTCACGCGCCGGAGCGTCCTCTTTGGCCTCCTCAATGCCGTCTTCTGGTCTGCGGCGGTCTCTTACCTGACCTTGAAGCTGGGACAGGGCCTGGAAGCGGCCATCCCCATCGCCATTCTCGCCATCGGCCTCTCGGCGATGATGAAGCGCAAGTCGTCGCTCCTCGAAAACGTGAACATCCTGGCCTTCGGCGCGACGAGCGGCATCATCGTGGGCGGCAGCCTCTTCGTCATGCCCGCGATTCACATTCTGGGGCTCTCGGAGCAGTCGTCGTTCTTCCAGATTTTCTTCGTGCCGCTTTTGGGCGCCTCGCTGGGCGTGCTCTTCCTGATTCCGCTGCGCCGCTACTTCGTCCGCGAAATGCACGGCAAACTCCCCTTCCCCGAGGGAACGGCCACGGTGGAAGTTTTGGTGGCGGGCCAGCAGGGCGGCAGCCAGGCCAAAGTCCTCCTCAAGGCCATGGGCGTCGGCTTCATCTTTGACACGCTGGCGACGCTCTTCTGCGCGTGGCGCGAAAACTTCACCACGGCGGCCTTTGGATTTCTCTCGACCCTCAGCGACAAGTTCAAAGTCGTCTTCACGCTGAACACCACCGCCGCTATCGCGGGCCTGGGGTATCTCATCGGCCTGCGCTACGCGGCCTTCATCATGGCCGGGTCGATGCTGTCCTACTTCGTCATCGTCCCGCTCTTTGCCTTCATCGGTCAGCAGGCTCCCGACCTCGCCATCGGCGTCAACGTGAAGGCCCTCTCGGCCATGACCCAGGAAGAGCTCTTCGACGAATACCCGCGCTACATCGGCATCGGCGCCATCTTCATGGCCGGCGTCATCAGCGTGGCCAAGATGCTGCCCGTGATGGCTCAGGCCGTCCGCCAGGGCGTGAAGGGCATCCTCAGCCGCAAGTCGGAGGGCACCTCGGAAGCGCCCCGCTCCGACTCGGACATCCCCATGCCCGTGGTTCTCGCCCTCATCGCCGTCCTGGTGGCCGCCATCTGGGTCTATTTCCGCTTCGCCGTCCTCGCCGGACAGCAGAACCCCACCATGGTGACGACGCTGGCCGTCCTCATCGCCGTGGGCGTCTCGCTCCTCTTTTCGGCCGTCAGCTCCTGGGCGGTGGCCATGATTTCCGTGACGCCCATCTCCGGCATGACGCTCATGACCCTCATCGTCAGCGCGGTTCTCCTTCGCTACGCGGGGCTCACGGGCCGCGAGGGCATGCTGGGCGTTCTCCTCATCGGCGGCGTGGTCTGCGCATGCCTGTCCACCTCCGGCACGCTGGTGACCGAGTTCAAGGTGGGCTACTGGGTGGGGGCGACGCCGAAGAAAATCCAGTGGAGCAACTTCATCGGCATCGCCGTCTCCGCCCTGGTCGTGACCGCCGTCATGCTTCTGCTGGCCCGGGTCTATGGCTTCAGCGCGTCCCCCGAACACGCCAATCCGCTGCCCGCGCCCCAGGCCAACGCCATGGCCGCCATCATCAGCTTCATCATGGAGACCAGCGACGCCACCAAGTGGTTCCTCATCGCCATGGGCGCCGTCCTGGCCCTCATCATCGAAACTTTGGGCGTCAGCTCCCTCGCCGTGGCGCTGGGCATGTACATCCCCATGGAATACAACTCGCCGCTGCTCCTGGGCGCCTTCATCGCCTGGTACCTCAAGCGGAGCTCCGGCGAAAACGCGGCCCTGGCCTCCGCCCGGCAGAACCGGGGCATCCTCGTGTCCAGCGGCCTCATCGCCGGCGGCGCTCTGGCCGGCGTCATGTCCGCCGTCATTCAGTTCATCGAAAAAGACCTGGCGGGCAGCGAGTTCATCCCCCGCATCAATTTCACCGAGGGCGCCGGGGCGAACCTTTTGGGCCTCGCCATGTTCTTCGGCATCTGCGGCTACATCTATTTCGACGCGCGCCGCGCCAGTGCCGAGGAAGCCGGGCCGGATCTGGGGGGGTGAGGTAGAATTTCTGGACCTTCACTGGACTCATTATCCATACATGATGTTTTTTAGCAGGTCCTTGACTAAATAATTCTCCTCAATTGACGAAAAACTCATAAAAAAAACAATGAGTTACATCCCAAACAAGGAACAATTTTTTTGAGTTTCAAGAACGACCTGACGGCGATGCAGGCTCCCTGACTTTGAGGGCTAAGATACCTCTTTTGAGTGTTGTTCTGCGGCGTTATCTAGGCGAGGACCTAAGAATTTAGGGGGGGGGAGGCAATATGGCTAAAATAAAATTTTTCTAAATAACGACAGCAGATCCATGCTTCAGAATCTCTGTGATCAGCTGTTCCACATATTGGGCTTGCGTTTTTGTAAGCGGCTCCATGTTGACAAGCGGCATGATAGGCTTGCCAGAAAGTTTTCGCGCCTCTTTTTCAGACATCGTCAGTAAAATACTCTGTTTCTCTTCCTCGGGGTCGTCTGCATCCGTGAGTTCATAGTTGGCGTTGATTTTAACAATTTGCACCCGACGCCACATTGTGGGGATTGCCCCATTCCGACCTCCATTTATCACTTGAACCATAATGGCCGTATTCTCCGGCATAAATTCAATAGCTGATGCAGGATTGTTTCGCGTGGTAATGACAAAATGCCAGCTGGTTTGATCAATTCTAATTGTATAAACCAATTTTGCCTGGACGATGGAATAAATGAAACAACCAAGGCCCAAAAGAACAGGAAGACTCGTGAAAAAAATTTCTAAATTGCCTAGCTCATCGCTGGAATGCAGCTGCGTCGATGTATCAGGCGGATTGAAGACTGATCTGGTCTCTACATAAAAAAAACACGCAAACATAAACAGCAAAATTGAAACGAATGTCCACGCAATATACTGTCTATTTTTAATTTTGACGTGAATAAGGCCATTGTCTGTTTCTTCGTTGACGTGAATCCCCCAAGGAGTGTGCTGAATATCAAAATTTTCCGAGTTATTGATGAACATATTTTCCTCCTAATTTTAACGCCTCAGAACAGCCCTTCGGAAGGGCACCTCATCCCTCAAAATCAGGGTGTTGGAGTCGGTGTTTTTTCGAGCCCTTCGCCTTCAAGAGGTGTAGCGTTGCCGTTGTCCTGAACGGCATGAGCAAACAACAAAACTTGTTTGATGAGCGATAAAAGATTGTCATTTCGGTGGTTGTAGCGCCACCACTCGCACTTCTTGAGGTGCAGCGCGAAAGCCGCCGACGCGCACTCATTGAATTAAAGCCAGATGGCGCTTGGCTTTAGCTCCAGAAGTTCTCGATGCCGTTCACGTGACTCTTGCTGCGTGCAAATTCGTTTTCGCTGGGGAATACGCGGTAATGGTCGTAGCAATTGAGGACGAGGCCGTCGTAAGCCCGCCAGTCATCTGAGTAACTGGTTGATTTTTCGAGGATTTTTCCCTGAATGATGGGCATCAACGTCTCCTGCGAACAATCGGGAACAATTGTTACGCATGCCTTTTCGTCGCGCTTTAAAAGGCCAAAAACGGGCGTTTTCCCCACCGCTCCGCGCTCAGAAATACGACTCGTCCAACTCGATCACGCCAATTTTCGCCTTCGCCTCCTGCACGCTCTGCGAAAGAATCGCCCGCCGAAGCCGCGTATAATAGCGGTTCACCGTGTTACCCCGCAAATCTCCGCCGTCTGCGTCGCCGTCAGGTCGTTCTTGAAGCTCAAAAAATTTTGTTCCTCTTTTGCGGTGTAACTCGTTGTTTTCTCCCTAGTTTTTCCTCGCTTGAGGAGGATTATCTAGTCAAGAATCTAAATATATTATAGATATTATAGATTATACGTAATTATATTGTTTTATTCACACAGCCAGAAAATCCTCAATGAGCTCCACCAGCTTTGATTTTGGCAGCACGCCGGGAAGGCTGCCGCATTGTTCACCATTTTTGAAAAACAGCAGGGCCGGCAGGGAAGCAATATCAAACTTTTCGGTTAAAGCGGGGCTCTGGTCCACATCAACATGCACCACCTTCATGCGGTCCTGATAATCGGCGGCGATGGCGGCGAGGGTGGGGTGAAGCGCCTTACATTTGACACACCACGTAGCCCCAAAGCTCACCAGTATGGGAAGTGGGGAACGAAGAACCATATCGTCGAAGGTATTGTCATCCGCTGTCGTAATGGGTGCTGCATCATCAGTCATTTAGAGACTCCTGAATGTAAAAGACCGCCGGATGTGCGGCGGCCCGCGGGTTGGGGGGATGGGGTGAGTTGGTGGAACGGCCGGCGTGCGGGAACGCGGCGCGCCGGCGGGAAGTGCGCACGTGCCGTCGCTGAAGTTCCGTCCCTGAGTGGGGGCGGGATGCGCCGGGCCGGGCTTCGGAAAAGGCGGCCTCTGGGGCCTTCCGCGCTTTTTGGAAAGACGGTTTTTTGGGGGATGCCGCCGCCGCTTTCAGGGATGAATTACGAAGGGCGCCGGACTAGGGGGAGCCGCTTTTTGCCCTGCCGTCCCCTGAGGCTTCCCCTCTTTTTCGCTCCCATATTTCGATGGATCTCCATGACTGACGCTTCGCCAGACGCTTCGCCCGATGCCCCCGGAAACTTTCAGCCGGATGAGGGCCGGACCGAAGGGACCGCGCGGGATGCGAATGAAGGGGCTGCGGCCGGCATTCGTGAGCTCTGGCTCTTTCTGCGGCTCGTTCAGGCCCACGCGCAGCTTCGCTGGAATTTCTGCGCTTTTCTGTTCGCCGCCGGCCTTCTGGGACCGCTGTCGCTGACGGTGCTGCTCCTCGCCTCTGAGGAGGCGGCTCTTTCGCGTTCGCTCGTCTGGTGGATTCTGCCCTCGCTGACGGCGCTGTTTCTTCTGGCCGGGCCCGTGACCTCGAAAATCAGGTTCAGGTCTCTGGAAAATCTGGCCCGCCTCGTCTCGCCCCGGATGCCGACGCCCGAACTGCGCGCCGGTTTTCTGCCCGCCGTGGAGCTGTCGGAGGCTCTGACTGCGGCGGGCGGCAGTGCAGACCGGAGTTCCGCAGGTCCCGGCAAATTTTCTGAGGGGCTCGCGCTGGCGCACGTGGCGGATACGGCGCGGCGTCTGCGCGAAGTGGAGCCCGGTTCGCTCGTGAAGAAGGGCGCTGTGGCCCGCGCATTCAAGTTCGCCTTCGGTGCTTTTTTTCTGTCGCTGGGCGTGGGCTTTTTCACCGCGGACCGTCTGGAGAGCGGCGTCCGCTTCATTGTTCGCCCGCCGGAAGAGGCTGCGGCCGCTCTTGCCGCCCCTCAGCAGGCAGAGGAGCCCGTCACCGGCGACATCCGTCTGACGCTGACCCCGCCCGCTTATGCCCGCCGTGAGACGACCGTCATCGAGGGGAGCGGCGGTGAGATTTTCGCGCTCAAGGGCACGGAGGCGGGCATTCAGACGCGGGCCGACCGTCTCGTTTCAGAGGCTTCGGTAATTTTAGACAGCGGTACAGAAGTGCCGTTCCGCGTGGCTGAGGACGGGCGTTCTCTGACTGGCAGCCTGACGGTGACGGAGGCCGGCCGCTATCGGTTCCATCTGGTGCCCGCGGACGGTTCCGCGCCCGTGGAGGGGCCCCGCATTCCCGTGACACTGGAGCAGGACGCGCCGCCCGCCATCGAGCTCACCGAACCTCTGGCCGACGTGGAAGCCGAGAGCGGTGAGACGGTTCGGCTGAGCTTCGAGGCGTCGGACGACTTCGGCATCCGCGAGGCGGCGCTGTTCTACCGGCTTCCCGGTGCGCCTTCACCGCGGCGCGTGGTCATCGACCGTCCGGAGGGCGCCCCCAAGTCGCTTTCCGGCGGCTACGACTTTGACCTGACCGCTCTGGGGCTCATGTCCGGCGACGAGGTGGTCTTCTATCTGGAGGCGCTGGACAACGACGTGATGGACGGCCCCAAGGCTTCGGTGACGCCGACGCGGGTCATCAAAATTTACAGCCGCGCCGAGCATCACCGGCAGCTGATGGAGCGCCTGGCTGCCGAATGGGAAAAGCTCATCGTGCTCTTGGGCGACAGGCTGGAGTCTCCGGAGCTGCGAAAGAAGGCTTCGGCGGTTCGCGAAGGGGCGGTCCGAGGGCGCGCGTTGGACGCGAAGTTTCTGGACCTGGCCAGGAGCCTGTCCGCGCTGGCCAATGAGGCGGGCGAGGACGAGGCGCCGGCACAGCTGCGCTCGGCCATCGGCAATGCAGGGGAATCGCTGGAGCGGAACGTCCGCAGGACCATGCGTGCCCGCGACATTCTTCTCTCGACGCATCAGGCGGTCAGAGCGGCGGAGAACGCTTCCCGCCAGCAGGCCTTCGCGCGGGCTCTGGCCGAGGAGATTGCCGGGACGGAGCACACCATCCTCTATCTGGAGACGCTTCTCGATGAGCAGCGGACGCTGGACCTGAAGGAGAACGCGGCCGAGCTGAGGGCCAAGCAGCGCCAGCTGTCGGGGCTTCTCGAAGAGCTGCGGACGTCGCCCGATGACGAGACGCGGGCGCGGGTGTTCGAGGAGATTGCCCGCCTCAAGGAGCGCATGGCCGACCTGATGAAGCGCATGGGGCAGCTGTCGCGCTCGATTCAGGACGCGCACGTGAACGCCGAGGCCATGCGTGAGCTGTCGGAGGCGGGCGCGGCGATGGATGCCTTCGACCGGATGCAGGAGAAGCTGGCGCGGGGCGAAATTGAGGAGGCGGCCAAGGCGCTGGACGAGATTGGCCAGGTGCTGGAGACGCTGGAGCGCCAGCTGGAAGGTGCCGCGGACGAGCTGGGCAGCGATGTGGACCGCGGGCTGGGGGATGCCCTGGCGCAGTTCGCCGGCGATCTGGATGCGCTGTCGGAGGCCCAGAGCGGTCTGCTGAACGAGACGCGGAAGCTCCATGAGGCTGAGGCACGCCGCCGCGACGAGACGCTGGCTGCGCAGGGAGACGATTTCTGGAGCGGCCTTCAGGAAAAGGTGCGGTCGGCCCGCGAGAACCTGGACGGCATTCGTCTCTCCGACGGCTATTTCGGCAGCGAGACGCTTCGGCGCGCCAAAGAGAAGGCCGATGAGCTGGCTCTCGCGCTGGAGGTGAAGTCTTTTGAGCGTGCCGCGGGCTTTTCCGCTGAGGCGGCTGACGGCATGGAACTGCTGAACCGGGAGCTGGAGAGACAGCGGCGCTTTTTTTCCTGGGGAGCGTCAGCGGCGGCGCTTCAGCGCCATGCGGACAACGGGAATCGTTCCGAAGAGGCAGCACGCAAAATCGGCGAGGTGAAGAAGGCGCTGGAATCCCTGTCCGAAGAGCTGTCTTCCGGGAGCATGGATGCGGCCGCGGAGCAGGCGATGAAGCGTCTGGCCGAGAAGGAAGCGGCGCTTTCGGGCAAGGCGGAGGAGCTGAAAAAGCGCATGGACGACCTCAACCAGTCCGCGCCGCTGTTTCCCGAAGAGGCGAGGCAGCTTTTGAAGGATGCGGCGCAGCAGATGGCCGAGGCTGAGAGCGGCCTTCAGGAGGCTCAGACGTCCCGTGCGGCGAGGAGTCAGCAGGCGGCGCTGGAACAGCTGAGCGCGCTGAAAAAGGGTCTGGGCGGCGGCGAAGAGGGGCAGCCTTCCGGCGGTTCCGAGAGAGGTCAGCCCGGCGGCGCGAAGCAGGGCGGCATGAAGGGCATGGAGGCTTCGTCGTCCGGCAGCGGCACCCGTCCCCGGCGCATTCCCTGGCCGTGGGGGACCAGCCGGATGGATTCGATGCGGATGCAGGACGGCCGGACGGGAAACGCGCATCAGCAGAACAGCTCCGAAAAAGTCCGCCTGCCGCAGGCCGAAAATTACGAGGCGCCCGAGGCCTATCGGCGCGACATCCTCGACGCCATGAAGGAGCGGGCGCCCGAGCGCTACCGCGAGGACATCCGGCGCTACTACGAGGAAATCATTCGCTGAGTCCGCGCGGCTGCGGCTGGAGACACCATGAGATTTCCGGGAAAAATCTTCGCTGCGGCGCTTTCGGCCTCGCTGCTTCTGGGCGGCGCGCTCCCGGCCTCTGTTTCGGCCGAGCCTCCGGATGAGGCGGGCGCTCTCAGGCGCGCGTGGACAGCAGTGGATGCCTGGGATGTGCCCGGTGCCCGCCGCGTTCTCGATGAGCTGGATGCATCCAGTCCTTCCGGGAATGCCGCCCGCAGTGAGGCGCGGATCAAAGTCGAGGCTCGGGTTCTGTTCGAAGAGACGCGGCTCGATGAGGCGGCAGCAGCGGCTGAGCAGATTCCCGAGGCTTCCCGCGACAGCCTGCTGCGGCTGATTCTCGATACGCATGCGCTGACGCAGGGCCATCTCACGGCCGAGAGCGAGCACTTTCGCTTCCGCTATCCGCCGGGCAGGGACGCGCTCCTCGTTCCCTACGCGCTGGAGACGCTGGAAAAAATTCACGGGGCGCTTGCCGGCGCGCTGGGCCACACCCCTCCGACCAAGGTCACGGTGGAGATTTACCCGTCGGCGGATGCTCTCTCCCGGGTGACGACGCTGCCCCTTGAGGCGATTCGGACCACGGGAACGGTCGCCATCTGCAAATTCGGCAAGCTCATGGCCGTCAGTCCGCGGACGCTGATTCAGGGCTACGACTGGCGCGACACGCTGGCGCACGAATACGTCCACCTGGTGGTTTCTCAGGTCAGCGGCGACCGGGTTCCCGTCTGGGTCCACGAGGGACTGGCCAAGTATTTCGAGACCGAGTGGCGGACTTCGCCGGGGCAGGGAATGTCGCCCGCCAGCGCCGCCTTCCTCGTGCAGGAGGCCAAAAAGAACGCGCTGATTCCCTTTGAGAAAATGCACCCGTCGCTGGCCCTACTGCCGTCTCAGGAGGATGCCGCGCTGGCCTATGCCGAGGCCTTCACCGCCATCGAGCATCTGGCGTCTTCCTCGGGAACAGAGGCCCTGGGCAGGCTCCTTTCCGCCTATCGCGAGGGAGCGGACGATGCCCGGGCCTTCAAGGCGGCTTCCGGCCGTCCGTTCCCGTCATTCGTGGCGGCGTGGAAGTCGGCCGTGCGCCGCCGGACCATTGCGCAGGAGGCCATCAGTCTGGACGCGGAAAAGCGCCGCTTTGGAACAGAGGACGCGGAGCGCGAGCCATCTGAGGACCGCGCGGGTGAGGACAGACGCCGTTTTCAGGTGAGCGACTTTCCCGATCTGAAAGACGCGGAGGCCAGGCGCCGGGCACATCTGGGTGAGCTTCTGCGCGTTCGCGGCAAGTCCGCTGCCGCGGTCACGGAGTTTGAGCAGGCGCTGAAAATTGCCGGGAACACCTCGCCGATGCTCTCCAACCGCTGTGCTCAGGCGCTGTGGAGTGTGGGGGACGGCGCTTCCCGGACCAAAGCGTTCAGCCTGCTGAATGCCAGCCGGGCGCTCTTCCCCGGACAGGTGCGGACACTGAAAAATCTGGGCGCGTTCCTCATGGAGGCGGGGCGCATGGACGAAGCGGAGGATGCGCTGCTGCGCGTTGTTGGCATCGACCCCTTCGATCCGGCGCCGCACGAATCGCTCCTCAAAATTTATGAGAAGAGCGGGCGGACTGATCGGGCGGGCGAAGAGGCGCAGGCGCTGAAAATTCTCGGCGGCGAGCTCTTCGCCTGGCCGGACAGCAGCGGCACAAACGCGGGACGCACGGAGATTTCGCCGGATATGCCGCCCGTTCGGCTGACCGTGGAGAGCCGCCCCTTTGCCGATGTGGAAGTTGACGGCGTTCCCACCGGCCTCTCGACGCCTGCGACGCTGCTGCTGCCGCCCGGGACGCATCAGATCCGCGTCACCAATCCCGCCTATGGCCTTGACCGGAAGCAGGAGGTCTTTCTGCCTCCCGGCGCGCCCCAGGTTGTGAGGGTGACGCGGTGAAGCCGCACTGCCCCGCTGTGAACGCCTCCGAAAATGCCCGCTGTTCCTCCGCCTGCCCTTTCCTTCGAAAGAGAGACCTCCGTGAAACAACGTTCGCTTCTGACCGCCGCTGTTCTTCTGGGAGCCGCCATGACGCTGACTGACTGCACCTGTTCTCTGCCGCCGGTGGATGAGTCCCGGCGCGTCCGCACCGCTCAGGCCGCAGGGGAGTTCTATCCGCAGTCCCCCGAGGAGATTGCCGCCGAGGCGAAGAGCCTGATTGAGGCCGCGCCGCGGCAGTCTTCTCTGCGCGCGCCCATCGTCCTGGCCCCTCACGCGGCCTGGTTCTACTCGGGAAAAATTGCCGCCGCTTCCATTCGCGAGCTGCCCGCTGATTTTGACCGGCTGTTCGTTCTGGCGGCGAACCACAATCCCAAGGCGGATTTTCAGGGCATCTCCGTGGAGCGCGCGCACGAGTTCCGCATGCCCGGCTTTTCGCTCCCGGTGAATCAGGATGCCGTGAACAGGCTTCTGCGGCGTCCCGGCTTTGTCGATGTGCCGGAGGCTCATGATGCCTACGTCATCGAGGTGGAGCTGCCTCTGGTGCGCGCTGTCCGTCAGGGCGATTTTTCGGTGGTGCCGCTCATCGTGGGGCGCACCGGCCGTCAGGATGCGGCGCGCCTTGCCCGGGAGCTGAATGAGGCGGCGGGGGAGCGCAGCGCCTTTCTTTTCAGCCTCGACATGTCCCACTTCTATCCGGACGCGAAGGCCCGCGAGCTGGACGCCTTCTGCCTGAATGCGCTCTCCGCCATGGACGCGGACGCCATCGCCCGATGCGTGACTGACGGCACGGGGATGCTGCTGGTGATGAACGAGCTGGCCGCTTTGAGAGACCTGACGCCTCGGGTGCTGGCCTATGCCAATTCCAGCGAAGCGCCCGAGGGCGATACCGAGAGCGTCGTCGGCTACGGCTCTGTCATTTACGAGGACAGATTCGTTCTCTCTGAGCCGGAAGGGGATGCGCTGACGGCGCTGGCCCGAAAGACACTGGAGACCCGGCTTCGCGACGGCGGGCGGCCCTCTGTTCCCGAGGCGCTTCTGGCGCGCTTCCCCCGCCTCAAATCCCGCAAGTCGGCTTTTGTGACCCTGACAAAGGAAGGGAATCTGCGCGGCTGCATCGGGTCGCTCGAGCCGAGTCAGAGCCTGGCGGAAGAGGTCGTGGACAATGCGGTGAGCGCCGCTCTCCATGACAGCCGCTTTCAGCCGGTCACTGCCGAGGAGCTCCCTTCCATCGAGCTCTCCGTTTCCGTGCTGGATGCGCCGCGTCCGACGGACCTGTGGCATCCCTCGAATGAGGATATTGGCGAAGCCGGCGGCGCTCCCGCCGATGGCAAAACTGCCGAAGCAGGCGGCGTGGACCCGAAGTTTTCCCGAGGCCTGGCCGTTCTGGCTCATCGCCGTCCGGGGGTGACGCTCACCTTCCGCGGGAAGACATCGACCTTTCTGCCCGTGGTCTGGGAGCAGCTGCCCGATCCGACAGAGTTTTTGCGGCAGCTCTGTCTCAAACAGGGGGCTCCCGAGGACTGCTGGCAGAGTCCCGAGGCATCCTTCGCGACGTACACCGCGCAGGGGATTCACGAGAAATCTGACAAGACGCGCTGACGGCGTGACGCCTTCGCCGCGCGCCTCTCCGAATCTGTTCCCGCATCTGCGGTCAGTCAGAGGGCAGAAAACAAAAAAGCCCGGTGGAGCGCTTCCACCGGGCTTCTGCATGTCTCACTCATGCTGCTGTTTGACCCCGCCGAGATTCGAACTCGGGTTTATGCCGTGAGAGGGCACCGTCCTAGGCCACTAGACAACGGGGCCAATCAACTCTGGGAAACAAGGATTCGAACCTTGATAAGCAAGTTCAGAGCCTGCTGTCCTGCCATTAGACGATTTCCCAATTCACCTCTTGCGGGCACTGCCTCTCTGAATCCCGTCAAGCGATGTCCCTGCAACTGACTCTGGATGGCCCATCAGGCCCTCCAGAACGGCGCGGGCTTCTAGTGAATTTCGTGCGCGCTGTCAAGAGAAAATATGGGGGAATCGCAAGGAGAGTAGGTTTCAGGCCGTTGCCCGGGAGAAACTCACCTTGTAAGGGCGCCGCCTTTTTTGGACGGCGTTCGCCATGGCCCGTCCTTCCCGGAGCCCTCGGGCCCGGCTGCATCAGGCGGGTAAGCGCGATGAGCAACACTCCAATTCTCGAACGAGTTCTGATGCTCGTTCCCATTTGGCTGTCGCTGACGGTCCATGAATTTTCTCATGGCTGGAGCGCCTGGAAGCTGGGGGACAACACGGCGAAGGAAGCCGGACGGCTGACGCTGAATCCGCTGGCGCACATCGACCCCATCGGAACGCTTCTGCTGCCGCTCCTGGGCGTTCCCTTTGGCTGGGCCAAACCCGTCCCCGTGAATCCGCTGCGGTTCGACCGAAAGTGGTCCATGCGCAAGGGAATGCTGCTGACCGCGGCTGCCGGCCCCGCCTCGAACTTCCTCCTGGCACTGCTGTCCGCCGTGATTCTGGGCGTGGTCTTCCGGCTGAACGTGGGCCGCATCAACATGCTGCTGAGCCCCGGCGCGTCCGGCGTGCTTCCCGCCTTCATTCAGCTGCTCATCATTCTGATGCAGGTCAATGTGGCGCTGGGGCTGTTCAACCTGATTCCCATCTTTCCTCTGGACGGCAGCCGCATTGCGGATTTTTTCATTCCCGACCGCTTCCGTCCTCAGTGGGAAAAATTCTGCCGTGTGGCGCCTTTTCTCCTCATTGCCGTCTTCATCTTCGGCGCCGGCTTTCTCATCGAGCGGCCTGCCAAGCTGCTTCTGACGGGGCTGCTGCATCTGGTGGGAGGCATCGCCGGATATTGATTTTCCAGCTGGCCGCCTGCCGTTCGGCTGCCTTTGGGCCCTTTGCAGCAGGCCGGTTTTTGCCTTCCGGCACGGCATTCCCTGGTTCCTTTGGGAAGTCCGGAGGCGCTCAGCTGCCTTTTGAAGACGCATCACCATGTACTTTCACAGCCTTCAGTTTCTCGCGTTCCTCCTCGTGTCCCTCGTCTTCTACTGGCTGGGGACCTCTGCGCGCCCCGGGGGCGAAAGTTCCGAAAGAGGGACAACTGCGGAAGGGGCAGGTGCTGCTGCGGGAGAACTGCCTTCGCCAAAGCCTCCGGCGGGACTTGGCGCCTGGCGTCCGGGAACGGTGAACTGGCGGCTGAGCATCCTTCTGGTCACAAGCCTGCTCTTCTATGCGGTCTGGAGCCCCTTCCCGATTCTGATTTTCCTGTGGATGGCGGGCGTGGACTGGCTGACCACCCACGGCATGGGGCGCTGGAACGACCGCCCCAGAGTCCGCAAGGCGCTGCTCCTTGTCTCTGTTTTCAGCGACATGGGCCTTCTCTGCACGTTCAAGTACCTGGACCTGTTTCTGGGAACGGGCGCGTCTCTGCTGAACCTCGTCGGCATAGAGGTCCGCCACGAGCCCCTGAATCTGCTGCTGCCGATAGGCCTGTCGTTCGTGGCCTTTCAGGCGCTCAGCTTCGTGGTGGACGTTTACAAGCGGCAGCTGGAGCCCCGGCAGAGCTTCCTGGAACACGTCACCTACCTGCTGTTTTTTCCGCAGGTGGTGGCCGGCCCAATCGTGCGCGCCAAAGATCTGCTGGCCCATTTCCGTGAGAGACCGCACGTGACGGCCGCCGAAGGCGCCGAGGGGCTGTTCCGCATTCTCACCGGCCTGGTGAAGAAGCTGTGCATCGCCGACATCGTGGCCACGGGCATTGTGGACAGGGCCTTCGCCTCGCCCACTCTCTACACGTCGGCCGAGTGTCTGGTGGCGACCATCGGCTACTCGCTTGAGCTCTACTGCGACTTCTCCGCCTATTCGGACATCGCCATCGGCAGCGCCCTGCTCTTCGGCTTCAGGATTCCGGAGAATTTCAAGAAGCCCTACCTGGCCAAGAACGTGGGCGAATTTTGGAACCGCTGGCACGTGAGCCTGGCCAGCTGGCTGCGCGATTACGTCTATTTCCCCATGGGCGGCAGCCGGGTGAAGTTCCCGCGTCTCCTCTTCAACCTGATGGTCGTGATGACCCTCAGCGGCCTGTGGCACGGCAGTGACTGGCGCTTTGCCCTCTGGGGAGCGCTCCACGGCTTCTTCCTGTGCGTCATGCGCACGTGGTGGAAGCTGACCACGCCCGACGGCCGACCGCCCAAGAACGTGGGGAAATTTCGGATTTTCTGCGGCTGGGCTCTGACCTACTTCCTGGTCGTCATGGCCCGCGTCATCTTCCGGGCGGACAGCGTCTCTGACGCCATGGTCATGTTCCGGCAGATGCTGGAGTTCTCGGGGGGGACAGCGAACGTGGGCCAGGCCGTGTGGATTGCCCTGATTGTTGGCTCCATCCTGGTGATGCTGCCCCAACAGGCGTGGCGGATGTCCTGCGATCTTTTCATCAAGGCGCCGGTGCCCGTCCGAGCTGTCGTTCTGGTGGCCTGCGGACTGGGCATCCGTGCCGTCGGCCTGGTGGAAGTGCGGCCTTACATCTACTTCCAGTTCTGAAACCGCCCTCTGAAGCGGGCTTTGGGAGCCCTCATGCGCACCGTTCATGTCATCCCCCCGTCTTTTCCCAGGGCGGCTGAAAACACGCCGCTGACCATTGTCCCGGACAAAGTCTGGCAGGTGCTGTGCGGCGACGCGGCGCATTGGCGCGCGGGTATTTTTTCTCCCGCTGCCACCTGTCTTGAGGACTGCCCTGAGCTGGAGCGCCACACCTGTCCCGAGCTGTTTTTGCTGATGGAGGGCAGACTGACGCTCGTCCTGTTTCTTCAGGGCGGCCTGACGGTTCTGCCCCTCGAAGCGGGGCGCCCTGTCTTCGTGACAGCCCCGCATGCCGGCTTTTGCCCGGACGGCCCGCATACCGGGCGCGCTTTCGTGGTGGAGCGCGACCAGTTCAGCACCGACTACGAGGCCAGAAACGGCCTCTGAGGGAAGGCTGCCGCACTGCTGCCGAAGTTCAGATTTTCGTCAGGTTTGGCCTGCCCGAAGAGTGGCCTCAGGAAAATTTCAGCGCAGCGCGCCGGTCCTTTGCGTGAAATCGGGGAAATTCACCTCGCCGCTCAAAACCTGACGGAAATTTTTTCCCTTTCGACCCGAATGCTTCGCCCCGGCGCGCTCTTTTCGCTGTCAAATTCTCAAATAAAAAAGCCCCGCCTGCGGCTTTTGTCCGTCGGGCGGGGCTTCGAATGCTGTGACTTTGGGGCCGATACATGCGGCCGCTTTGATTTGTTAATTCATTTGATGGTGTAGCCGCGGACCTTCAGGCAGGTCATCAGAGAATTATTGTATTGGGTGATTTGTTCGTCCGTGATGGCGTCGGCATTGGGACCGCTGGGGTCTGCCTTGCTCTCGTAAACAGCCCAGAGGTGGCACTCGTAGCGGTCTTTTGATTCTTTGGACTCCTGCGTTTCCGGGACCTGTTCCTGAGCTGTTTCTGCTGTGCCGGAGGCTTCCTCGGTGCCCGCCACCTGAGCGGCCTGGTCAGCGGCGGCCTGATCCTGGACTTCGGCTGGGGCCTCTACGACTTGGAAGGAGCTGGCCGCTTCGTTCCACAGATAGTAGGTGCCCATGTAGTAATAGTAAGGAACATCGCCGTAGTAGTAGGTCGAGAATCCGAGGGGCAGGGTGGCCAGCATGAAGCCGATGGGGGCCTGGACGATGGAGTAGCCAACGTCAGCCTGCAAATAGAAGATGCCTCCGTAGTAGTAGTAGCTCCGACCTAGGTGGCTGTAGCGGTGATAGCCCCGGGGAAGCTCGCGGACCTGGCGACCGTAGTGGGTGGGCGGCGGTACTCTGTACACGGGACGTCCGGCTGTGTGATGGGGCCTGGCTTGCGGAGGCGCACTGACGCGCACGGGCGGCGGCGGAGAGTGACGGTTGCTGACGGCAGGTGCAGGTGCGGCTGGCCTCGGCGGCGGAGGCGCCTGGTGATGATGCGCGGGCTGACTGCTGGTCGGCCGATAGGCGGGCGCGGGGGATGGCCGCTGCGGTGCGGCGACAGGGCGATGCGTCGGCTGTGCTGCCGGTCTATGGACTTGGTGGGCCGGCTGTGCGGGCTGAGGCTGCTTGGGGACTGGCCTGGGCGCGGGCCGGGAAGATGAGCTGGAATGTGCGGGCCTGGCGTAGCCACCGCCTCCTCCTCCCATGGATGGTCCCCGGGACGCACTGCTGAATCCTCCTCCTCCCGAGCGACTGGGCGGCGGAGGAGCTGCTGAGGCTGCTGCAGGAACTGCCAAAGCTGCCGCAAAGGAAAGTGTCATAAATTTGTGAAGGAAAGACGGACGGGAAGAGCGGTTCATTTTCTGTCCTCCATGAATGGCTGAAAGGCGTGCTTTGGGGGAAAGAGAATTTTGGGTGGGAGAGGGAGGGGAATCGAGGCGGCCTGAAATCAAAACAGGCTCCGCGAACTGTGCCGCGGAGCCTGTTGATCAGTCATACGCTGCCTTTACCGACGGCGCGGGGGAGGCGGGGGCGCATGCCTCGGGGGAGGCGGGGGCGCATGCCTCGGGGGAGGCGGGGTCACATGCCTCGGG
>DBXV01000010.1 GCA_002309695.1 Myxococcales bacterium UBA1203
CCAGTATTATAGAAGACGACGCTGGTAACATTGAAGACGACGCCGGCATTATTGAAAATGACTCGGGCATTATTGAACATGACTCGGGCATTATTGAGGAGAGAGACGCCAGTATTATAGAAGACGACGCTGGTGATATTGAAGACGACGCCGGCATTATTGAAGAAAATGATGCCAGTATTGACGAAGATGCCGGTGTCGAAGAATGCGAAGCGGGTCATTACGGCGAGAATTGCGACCCGTGTAAGTGTCAGCATGGCGTCTGCAGCGAGGGCAGAGGCGGCAATGGCGAATGCCTTTCATGCAATAATGAGCAATGGACGGGCGTTTATTGCGACCAGTGCAGCAATGGCGGATATGGCCCAAATTGTACAGAATACGGTTCCGTATTTAGCGGAAGTGCGTATGTCGGAGATTATAAAACAGTTAAGATCAATGGAAAAGAATGGCTGGCGGAGAATAGTCGTCTCTATGCCGGCGGAAGCAGTCGTTGCTACTATCCTGATGGTCAATCCAGCAATACTGATATTTATGGATACCTCTGTGATTTTGATCCAACAGGTCTGAAGGGGGCCTGTCCCAGTGGGTGGGATTTGCCAACAGAACAAGATTTCAGAGACTTACTGACAGCAGCCGGCTCCACAGACCCTAATAGTAGCAGTAGGATCGCTGCCAAAAACCTGCGGGCTGCCAGTTGGGCGAATGGATTAGATACCCTGGGCTTTGCTGCTCTGCCCGCTGGTCAATACCATGACAATCAAGCCTTTAATTTTGGCACTGAGGCTTACTTTATAAGCAAGACGGCCAATGGCGGTATCGGAAGTATTTATCTCAAGATAACGAGCGAGTACGCCGATATACAGGGCGGATTTTACAATAAATCCCATGCCTATTCCATCCGCTGCGTCAAACAATAGGCCGCGACCAGGCGGGAAAAGGCGCGGCGCAGACGGAATAATTAACGTAAAATCTATATTACAAACGAATCCCCCTCTTCCTGAAATACGGGAGAGGGGGATTCATTTTAGTTTTATATTGTTATATCAAGGCGGACAGGGAGCCGGAATTCTTTAATTCGATATTTTTATTACAATACCAGCTGGAGAGGCTTTTCGTTCGGGCGGCCACACCGGGGCGCCCCTGCGGCATAACGGCAGAGTAGTAATAAAATCCCCTCTAGCCTGACTTATCTATTGAGTCCCTCACCCCTTCACAAACGCCAGAAATCCCGTGGTCATGGCCGGGATGTAGGTGGTCAGGAGGACGCCCAGAGCCATGATGAGCAGGAAAGGCAGCGCCACTTTGTAGAGGCGCGTCAGAGGCTCGTTAAAGCGCGTGGA
This sequence comes from Myxococcales bacterium UBA1203, assembly GCA_002309695.1. Lineage (GTDB taxonomy): Bacteria > Myxococcota > Myxococcia > Myxococcales > UBA5297 > UBA1203. The sequence continues at coordinate 1,341 of DBXV01000010.1, forward strand.
CGACAGAATCAGGTTCAGGCCGATGGGCGGGAAGAGGAAGCCCAGCTCCATATTGGCCAGGAAGACGATGCCCAAGTGAATCGGGTCGATGCCGTAGGCGCCCGCCATGGGGACGAGGAGCGGGGCCAGAATCACGATGGCCGAATAAATTTCGAGCACGCTGCCCAGGACGAGGAGCACGCCGTTGAGCGCCAGCAGGAAGGCCCACTGTGAATCGATGTGCGACTTGGCCCAGTCGATGGCCTGAGCGGGAATTTCGGCGTCGGTGATATAGCTGGTGAGGCCCATGGCGACGCCCATGAGGATGATGACGGCGCCCACGAGCGCCCCGGCGCGGCCCAGGCTGTCCGGCAGGTCCTTTTTCAGGCTCAGGTCCTTGAAGACGATGCACTCGGCAATGATGGCCGCCAGGAAGGCGATGGCCGCCGCTTCGACCAGCGTGGCGATGCCCGTGAAAATCGCCACCAGCACCACCAGCGGGATGAACAGCTCCCACTTGGCTTCCCAGAGGGCGGACAGCGCCTCGCGGATGCTGAAAGGCTGACGGGGCGCCTTGCTCTTGATGCCCATGGCCATGCCTACGCCGGCCACCAGCACCACCAGCAGCATTCCGGGCAGAAGACCGGCGATGAACAGCTCGTTCATGCCCACGCCGGCCACCACCGAATAGAGAATCACGGGAAGGCTGGGCGGGAAGAGCAGCCCCAGAGAGCCGGAGGAGGTGACGAGGCCGATGCTCATCTCCTTCGGATAGTTCTCCTTGATGAGCATGGGCAGGACGAGGCCGCCCAGCGCGAGGATGGTCACGCCGCTGCCGCCCGTGAACGTGGTGAAGCCAGCCAGCACCGCCACCACCATCAGGGCAAGTCCGCCGGGCAGCCATCCCACCAGCGCCTTGGCCACGCGCAGCAGACGTCTGGAGGCGCCGCCCTCGGCCAGGACATAGCCTGCCGCTGTCAGAATGGGGATGGCGGGCAGCGAGGCGTTCTGCACCAGCCGATAGGTCTCGCTGGGAACAGAGGCCACGGGCGTGCTCTCGCCAAAGAAAAACAGCATCGCCAGGCCGGCCATGCAGATGAACAGCGGCGCGCCCAGAAGGACGCCCAGAAGAAGAATGACGGTGCCGGGAACAATGAGGCTCTCGGCATGACTTTCCAGAGCCTCAAACACCGCGAAATCGCGCGTCTCGGCCGAGATGAAGGGCAGCGTCAGCGCGCCGTTGGCGTGGAGCCGGAGGAGCCCCAGGACAAATGCCGCGGCGAGAAAGACACCTGGCAGCAGCCGGCCCAGAGGCTTTTCGGAGCTCTTCCAGACAAAGCGCAGCGACATGAGGAGGAGCGCCGCCGGCATGATGGATTCGCTGAGCCATTCAGGAATGCCGCCGGGAAGGATTTTGTGCATCTCGGCATCGGAGCCGACCATGACCACGGCCGCGTAAGTCAGAATCGTGCAGACCACCGCGGAAACGACGCCCGCGTAGAGGTCCGCCGCTTTCTTCACGGGACCGTGCAGGAACTCGCCGATGGCCAGGCCCAAGTGCTTGCCGCTGCCCGTGGCCAACAGTGCCCCCAGGAAGCCCACCCACAGCGTCAGATGCTGCGTGTAGGTCAGCGCGCCGGGAATGCCCTTGCCCAGCACGAGGCGGCAGATGGCCTCCGCTGTAGGCAGAAGGCCCATGAGGAGAAGAATGAGCCCGACGAGATATTTTTCGGCGGGCAGAAAGCCGTCGCTCTGAAAGGCCGCCTTCGTGCGCTCCCAGAAATTCCCCGGCGGCGAATGCGCATTGGCGTCGGCGGAGTTCGTCCCGGCCGCATCTGCGGAAGCCGCGTCTGCTGACGCACTTCCTGCCGCCTCCGGAGAAAGAATTGCCGCAGGAACGCGCTCGGCCGCTGACGCCGCAAAGCCCACGGACACATGCGGGCTTCCATCCTGAGCATCGTCGGCCGCGGCGGCGGACGACGGCACCTGCGAGAGCCCCGCGAGAAGAGCGGACTTATCGGCGTTCTGAGGGACAGGCACCGTGGCGCTGGCCGCAAAGCCCATGGTCAACGGCTGATTCTGGGGCTGATTCTGCTGCTCTTCTGAGGCGGCGGAAGCCGTCTCCGGGGCGGCATCCGGCTTCTTCGCCGCCTCAGCGTCCATCGGGGAATTTGAATCGTTGCTGCTCATGGTCATGGACGATGCGGGTTCCAAAAAAAGGCCGCCACGCCCCCCTTTTTCATCGAGGGGCGCGGCGGTCCGGATTGTTCTGGAGCTTCTGTTTCAGCTCGTTTGACGCTGTGCTGTCACTGAGCGGGCGTCTCAGCTGCCGCAGGCGCAGGCGCCGCGGGCTGGTCATTCTTGCCCAAAGTTCCTGCCGCCTTTTTGGCTCTGAACTCGTCCCTCAGCGCCTTCACCTCGTCGAAGTCTTCGGCACGGCAGACGCCGCCGCGGACCACGGGCCAGGTCTTCTCCGCGTAGTCGATGATTTTCCTGCGTCCGGCGGCATCGAAATCGACCACGTTGAGCCCCGCCTTCTTCATCTGGGCAATGGCGTCGTTCTGCATGCGCATGGCCTCAGCGTTGATTTTCTTTCCGTACTTGCGGGCAATCTCCAGGAGCTTGGGCCGCAGGTCCTCGGGAATCTTCTCCCAGACGTCCTTCTTGACGATGGTGGCGCCGGGCAGGTGGCCCCAGGGAACGTTGACCATGTAGCCGGCCGAGTCGTGCCAGCGCGCCATGTAGGCCATGACCGGCGAGTTGGTGACGCCCTCAATCATGCCCGTCTTCAGCGAAGTGGTGATGTCGGTGGAGCTCAGGACCACCGGCTGGAAACCGGCCGCCTTCCAGCCCTCCAGCGAGGCGGGGTCGCCGTCATAGGCAAAAACTTTCAGCCCGAGAACGTCCTCGGGCTTCACGATGGGCTTTTTCGAGAAAAGAAAAATCCAGCCCGTGTCGCCCCACATCAGGGGGACGTAGCCCTTGGCCTTCACGCGCTCGTCCCATTTGGGAACCATGCGGTCGAAGACGTAATCCCACTCGTCGGCGTCGATGATGAGGCCCGGGGTGGCAACCGCCTGCGGTGAAGTCTCGAACTCGTGGATGCCGATGACGGTGATGGCGCCCGCCTGGAGCTGTCCGATGCGCATCTTACGCAGCACGTCGCCCTCGTTGCCCGCCTGGCCGCCCGGGAAGATGACCAGCTTCACCTTGCCGCCGGAGACCTGCTTCCACTCCTCGCCCATCTGCTTGAGGTACTCGTGCCAGGTGGAACCGGCGGGAACCAGCGACGCCAGCTTGATTTTAATGACGGAATCCGCCGCCGCCGGCCTGGGGGCCAGAATGAAAAAAACAGCGAGAAAGGCGGAAAGGAGCGCTGAGGCAGCCATTGTGCGTTTCATGTTCTGTCATTCCTCCACAAAGAGATCTTCCGCGCGGGACTTGAGCCATTGGGCACGTTCCTGCGCGATGGTGTTGACCAGTCTGTATTCGGGAGCCGAATCCACATCGAAGGAGAGGACGTGCTCAATCAGGCTGTTGAAGGTGGCCCGATCCTGCTGGGGAACAGCCACGGATTCGGCCCAGGTGACATGGGGGCCCATCTTGGTGCCGCCGGTGAGCGCGAGGGCCTTCTCGTAGTGCTCCCGCGCCTTGGCGATGGAGCCGCCGATGAGCTCTCCCCGGGCTTCAAAGCTGACGAAAAACTCGTGCAGCGTCCCCTTCTCCCAGTCGGCGTCCAGGCTCATGGCGTGGCGCATCATGGCCTCGATTTTGTCGAGGTCGCCCAGAGAGGCGAGGTCATCCAGCGACAGCGTGACCAGCATGGCCCAGGGAGCCGCCGTCCAATAGAGATAGGGAACGGCTTCCTTCTCATCGAGCTCCTCGAAAGCTGACTTCGGGTCGGCCTCCAGCTTCTTGCGGAAGTCCTCGTCGTATTCGGCTTCGATGGCCCGCATGCCGTAGTCACGGGCGCGCCTGAACAGCTTCTTGGCCCGGGCAATTTCCTTGCGGGACATCTCCGGGTCCTTCTCTTCCATCATCTGCGCGCGCTGCTGGACAAAGGCATAGGCATACTGAGTGAAGCTGGAAGCCGCGGCCAGCAGCAGGTCCTCGTCCTCGGGCTCGGCAGCCACCAGCGCCTCGATGGCGATGAGGCCAAAAGGCAGAGCCTCGCGGACAAGTTCTGGGTCCTCCTGAGCGCCGAAAAACGAGCCGTTGCTGCCGCTGAGCGCGTTGCCCGCGATGCCGACCAGAATGTTGGAACACCCTGTGGTGGTCAAAGGCAGGACGGAAAGCGCAGCGCCCACGACAAGAGCCTTCATAGAGGGAATTTTGAACATGTGTCCTCTCTGGGAAGCCCGCCTGTCTTTCGGCGGGCAGCCATCCGCGTCCCCCTCGCCTTTGGGGGCGGCACGGTCTCACGCGGGGAACCGGCGCACCGCCGGCTCCGGCTCCGGGGACAAGGCCTTCCGTCCGAAGCATCCGGGCCATCCGCAGAAACAGGGCCGGGACGGGGCCGGGCGCTTTAGGGAACGTCAGAGAGAGGGTCAAACGGAAAGCCCGGCTCAAAATGTCATGGATTGTTACAGCCGGCGCGCCCTGTATCGAAAAGTTTCAAAGCCGGGCGCGGACAAATGAACGGCAAAGCCCGGCATCGGCCCATCTCTTTTCTTTCCCATCGGTCCGCCCGGCCTTAAAGGCGCCCGTCCTCTGACTCCCCTCCCCTGTCTGCCCCCTTGTCAGGCCTCAGAAATTTCCGGCTCTCTCCATGGAACAACAGACCAAACGCGACACCAGCGCCGACAACCTTGTCAGCTTCGAGGCCATCGACCTCAGGCAGTACGCCTTCGTTCTGCTGAAGCGGAAATGGTTCATCCTCTTCTTCACGCTCCTCGTGTCGGTCATCGCCATGACCTGGACCATGGGGCAGGAGCGCATCTATTCGGCCTCGTGCGCCATCGTCATCGAGGCGCAGGCGCCGCAGGTGCTGGGGGAGATCCGTGACGCGGTCAACATCGGCTCGGGCGGCTACTGGTACAACCGCGAATATTACGAGACGCAGTACCGCATCATCCGCAGCCGGGAGGTGGCCGAGCGCGTCGTGGAGAAGCTGGGGCTGGAGGGCGACATCCGCTTTCTGGGTCTGGAAAAGCTGCCCGAAGAGAAGCGGGAAGCGGCGCTGAAAAGGGCCGATGCCGCGTCTGTCCTTCTGGGGCGCATCACCGTCGAGCCCGTCCACGACTCCATGGTCGTGCAGATTCTCGCCGAGGACAGGGACCCGGAGCGGGCCGCCATGATCGCCAACGCAGTGGCCGACACCTATATGCAGCTGAATGTCGAGCGCCGCGCTGAAGGGTCCAGGGACGCCGCCGACTGGCTGGGCGACCAGCGCCGCGACCTCAAGGCCAAGCACGAGAAGAGCGAGCTCGCCCTCTACCAGTTCCGGAAGGCCAACGACCTCGTTTACACGTCCCTTGAGGACAAGCAGACGATGACCACGCAGAAGTTCGCCACCATCAGCGACTCTCTGACGCGGACGCGCCTCAAGCGCGCGGAGCTTTCGCCCAAGGTCAAAAAAATCCAGGAGGCTCAGAGATCGGGAAAGCCCGAGCAGCTCATGGCCCTGGACGACGTGGCGAGCAGCCCCTTCATCATCGATTTGAAGAAGAAGTACCTCGACTGCCAGAACGAGGTTCTGGACCTCTCGGAGCGCTACGGCGACGAGCACCCCAAGATGAAGGTGGCCAAGGAGAAGCTGGAGACGGCCAGGAACGTCCTCAACCGAGAAGTCATGCTCCTGCTGAACGTGCGCCTGACTCAGTTTGCCGAGCTCATGGAGACGGAGCGGGCGCTGGCCGACATGCTGGGCGAGGTCAAGCGGGAGGCCTTCGAGAACAACAAGAAGGAAATTGAGTACAAGCGGCTGGCCCGGGAGGAGGCCAACAACCGGAACCTCTCCGACCTCGTGGTCAAGCGCATGACGGAGCTCGACCTCTCCAGCCTCCTCAAGACCAACAACGTCCGGCGCCTGGAGCAGGCCTCGCCCCCCGACCGGCCCATCCGGCCCAGGCCGCTGAAAAATCTGCTGGTGGCGGCTGTTCTGGGCCTTCTTCTGGGCATGGGCATCGCCCTGGGGCTGGACGCGCTGGATCAGAGTGTGCGCGGGCCCGCGGATCTGACGGCCATGGAGCTCGATTGTCTGGGGCTCCTCTCGAAAATTCCCACAGGCAAAAACACGGACCGCGACAGATTCGCCGCCGATTCGCCCCAAAGCGTCCTCTCGGAGCAGATGCGGGCGATTCGCACCAATATGCTCTTCATGCGGCCGGATGCTCCGCCCAGGTGCATCGTCATCACCAGCGCCTTCCCGCAGGAGGGCAAGACCACGACCCTCATCAACCTGGGCATCACCCTGGCCCAGGCCGGCGGCAGAATTCTTCTCGTGGACAGCGACATGCGGCGCCCCCGCCTGCACAAGACTTTCAATCTGGGGGACGACAAGGGGCTCTCTTCGGTCATCGCCGGGACAGATCAGCTGGACGATGCCGTGCGCAAGACCGACATCGAGAACCTTTTTGTCCTGCCCTGCGGGCCCGTCCCGCCCAATCCGGCGGAGCTGCTCCACACACGGCGCTTCCAGGAGCTGATTCGCGAGATGAGCGGCAAGTTCGACCGCGTGCTCTTCGACTCCCCGCCCGCCGGAATTGTCACCGACGCCATCATTCTCTCCAACGAGCTCGACGGGACGATTTTCGTCATCAAGGCCTTCAAGACCGAGAAGCCCGCCGTGGAGCGCGCGCTGGCCAGCCTGAGGGAGGCCGGGGCCAAGATGATGGGCGCGATTCTGAACAACGTCTCCGGAGGCCGCAGGGCCGGCTACTACGGCGATTATTACGGCGGCTATTACGGGGGCTACTACCGATACGGCAGCTACGGCAGGAGCGAGAGTTCCGGTCGTAAGCACAAGAGCTCCCGACGGGGCACCTCAGGCACATCCGCAGAGGGACAGGCAGCAGTGTCCGCATCGGACGCATCCGGCTCTGTTCAGACCGCCTCAGAAAAGCAGCCCACGGACAAAAACGGCTCACCGCCGCCACAAGCCTCATGACGCAGGAAGGCCTCTCCTGACTGACCGTCCTCCCCACCTTGAAGGCCCGCCGGATGTTCTTCGGCTTCGGCCGCGCAGGCTTCCCCATGACCTCAGACATCTTCTCCGAAAAAACCCTCTTCATCGCGGGCGGCACCGGCTCTTTCGGCAACGCCGTGCTCCGGCGCTTCCTCAAGACAGACATCGGCGAAATCCGCATCTTCTCGCGGGACGAGAAAAAGCAGGACGACCAGCGGCACACCTACAACGACCCAAAAATCAAATACTACATCGGCGACGTGCGCGACCTCTCCAGCCTCCGCGCTGCCATGCGCGGGGTCGATTACGTGTTCCACGCGGCGGCTCTGAAACAGGTGCCGAGCTGCGAGTTTTTCCCGCTGGAAGCCGTGAAGACGAACATTCTGGGGACGGACAACGTGCTCACGGCGGCCATCGAGGCGGGCGTGAAAAAGGCCATCTGCCTGTCCACGGACAAGGCCGCCTACCCCATCAACGCCATGGGCATGTCCAAGGCGCTCATGGAAAAGGTCTTCGTCGCCAAGGCGCGCACGGTCGATGTGGAAAGAGGCGGCACGCTCATCTGCGGTACCCGCTACGGCAACGTCCTCTGCTCGCGCGGAAGCGTCGTTCCGCTCTTCATCGATCAGCTCAAAGCCAGGAAATCCCTGACCGTGACGGCGCCGGAGATGACGCGCTTCATTATGAGCCTGGAAGAGGCCGTCGATCTCGTGCTCTTCGCCTTTGAGAATGCCCGCCCCGGCGACATCCTCGTGCAGAAGGCCCCCGCCTGCACCATCGGCGACCTCGCGGAGGCGGTGCAGAAGGTCTTCGGCGTCTCGGCCGGCACCAAGGTCATCGGCATCCGGCACGGCGAGAAAATGTACGAGACGCTCCTTACCCGCGAGGAGAGCGCCCACGCCGAAGACCTGGGCGGCTTCTACCGAATCAGCGCCGACAACCGGGACCTCAACTATGACAAGTATTTCGTCGATGGCTCGGCCCACCCCGCAGAGCTCCATGAGTTCAACTCGGACAACACGCGGCGGCTCAATGCGGATGAGGTGGCAGAGATCCTTCGGCAGCAGCCTTATGTGCGGGCGGCTCTGGCCGAATGGGAGACGCGCCCATGAAGGTGCTGGTGACAGGCAGCCGCGGCTTCATCGGCAAAAACCTTCTGGCCTCGCTCCGCGCTCTGCGGAAGGACGCAGAAATTCTCACTTTCGACCGGGACAGTGCGCCTCAGGACCTGGAAGCGATGGCTGCCGCGTGCGGCTTTGTGTTTCACCTCGCGGGCGTGAACCGGCCTCAAAACGAGCGGGAATTTATGGAGGGCAACCGCGATCTGACGCGCCGGCTGGTCTCCGCCCTCGAAAAAGCCGGCAATGCCGCCCCGATTCTCTTCACGTCGTCCATTCAGGCGATCCAGGACAATCCTTACGGCCTCAGCAAACGGGCTGCGGAAGAGGTTCTGAGGGAGCACGAGCGGCGCACAAATGCGCCCGTCTTCATCTACCGGCTGCCCAATGCCTTCGGCAAAGGCTCCCGGCCCAACTACAACAGCGCCATCGCCACCTTCTGCCACAACATCGCCCGCGGCCTGCCCGTCGAAGTCCGCGAACCGGACCGCGTCCTCCATCTGGCCTACATCGATGACATTCTCGACGAGTTTCTGCGGGCGATGGACCTCTCCCCCACCCGAACCGGCGCAGACCTCTGTCAGGTACCCGTGATTCACGAGGCCAAGCTGCAGAGCATCGCCGACACGATTCGCCGCTTTCAGGATGACTTTGACCGCGGCACGGCCCCCGCCCAGGACACGCCGCTCGAACGGAAGCTGTATGCCACCTGGCTCAGCTTTCTGCCGCAGGAGCGCTGGCGCCATGCGCTGGACATGAAATGCGACCACCGGGGCTCGTTCAGTGAATTTCTGCGCCTGGGCGGCCGGGGGCAGGTGTCCATCAATGCCGCCAAGCCGGGCGTCACCAAAGGCGGCCACTGGCACCACACCAAGTCGGAAAAATTTTTGGTGGTGCAGGGCAAAGGGCGCGTTCGGCTCCGTCCGGTGGGTGAATCACACATCACTGAATTTTTCGTCAGCGGCGAGCGCCTCGATGTGGTGGAAATTCCCGTGGGATATACCCACGACATCACCAATATGGGTGAAAGTGACTTGATTACGGTTATGTGGGCCAGTGAACCTTTCGACCCGGAACACCCGGACACTTATTTTGAACCGGTGGAGATGGGGGAGTGATGTTGATTACAATTATCCAATTCATATTTTAATTGATGCGCTTAACTATATACTTTTCTATTATCCCTCGCCGTCAGAATTATTATATTGACAACTAATCAAACAATCAGCTGTTCGAATAATAAAAATACCAGAAAGGACTGCACCGAAGCAGCAGCTTCTCCCCCAAATACCCCCTTGCAACGCTCTTCACGCTGACAAATAGAAACATTGTTTTCAGCTTTGCTGCACCTCGTTTCGCATGTCGTTTCCGCTGTTTTTGTTTTGAGACAAGTTCTCTCGTATCAGGAGATACACTTACATGTCGTTTTACAATCAGAAGTTCGGTAAATTTTTTCTCTTAGCCGCCTTTTTGTCGTCCGCCGCGCTGCTTCCTGCCTGCGGCAGCAAAAAGAAAAACGACAATCCCCAGCCGCCCGTCGATCCCATCGTCCTGAGGACACTTCCCTCAACGATTGAAATTGTTTCCGACAAAGGTTGCTACATCGACGACGACTGCAAAGCCGGCATGTTCTGTTTCCAGGGCATGTGCACGGCTGAATGCCAAACGGCCGATGACTGCGGCGGCGCCGACTGCAATGAAAACGGACGCTGCGTCGCCAAGGCCAACAAGGCGGGCGAGGGTTCGCCTGTCCTTCCGGAGACGCTGCCCGATGTCACCGTCATCGAGGCCGACCGCACGGTCATCGAGGCGGCCGAAGGGGATGCCAAAGTCACCTACGCCGTCAGGACGGACAAGGACATCGCCCAGGGCGCGATTCTCTATCGGCTCGACATCGACGGCGAAGGAACGACAGCCGCGAAGCGTGCCGAGGGAGAGCGCGATTTCCACTTCGAGATTCCCGCCGGGCTGGCCGCGGCCGACGCTTCCCATGCCGCCGTTCAAACCGTGAACCTCGTCTCGTCCATAGGCAACTGGACGATTAACGTCATTCCCAAGGTCAAGACGGCAGGCCGCTACGAGGGCAGCGTCGTCTTCAATCAGTTCGGCGGCGCGGAACTTCCCGTAGAGATGGCCTTCGAGGTTGAGCCCTCCTACGCCGAATCGCTGAATGACGTGACATCAATGAAAGTGGCCCTGCCCTCATCGCTCCAGGAGCTCTTCTCGCCCGAAAGCGTCGAAGCCACAGCTGACGGCACCAAGTGGGTGCGCCTGACGATGAAGAAAGAGCAGGCGCAGAACTGCGTTTCGGAACAGACTTGCTGGTCTGCGGCCTTTTCCACCAACGACTTCCATCAGGGCACGAGCGACATCTTTGGAACGAACAGTCTGAACCGCTCCATCCGCATCGAGGTCAACAGTCTGGACCGCTCGAATAAGCGGATTCAGGGCTACCTCCGCGACACATGGAAGGGGCTCTATCGGAAGGCCACCCAGGGTTCGAATATGACCTGGGCGGATGTGACGGCCGAGGGCGCGTTCTTGCTGACCCGCATGGACGGCCTCAAAAAGGTCACCCCGATAGAAGACCACACGCCCGCCGAATCGGTCACTGTGGGTGAGCCTGCCAACACGCTGTCCCTCGCGCGCTGCACTCAGACCGGGGCCTATGACGCCACGCTCGCCGCCGACGTCTGCCCCGCCGCCGCGTCCGGACTCGACAGTGTTGACGGCGACACGCTGGCCGCCTGCGGCAATGCCCTCGCGAGTGCCCTGCTCGACAGCGACGACCTCACCTCGAAAATCGTCCTCTGCTACATGAGCAACGCCAGCGCCTCAGGCGGCGAGCACTGCGAGACGCCCGATGGGCTCACCTTCGCCGACTTCCTCAAGAAGTGCGCGGCTAAGGACGGCTACTGCGTCGAAGACCCGAAATTCACCTGCGCCGGCGACATTCTGGCGCGGGCCTATCAGCTCTCCAGCGGCAGCGGCGCGACGGCGGCACAGGTTCTCTCGAACTGGCAGTCCATCGTGCGCGAGTCGTACCTGGGGCCCCAGCTCGCCGCCTTCCAGAATGACGTGAACGCCCGCATCGACTGGCTGCAGTCGACTGAGGTTCCCCAGATTCTGGCCAGCGCCTTTACCGAGCTGAACACGCGCATTCTGACCAGCTGGGAAAACAACGTCCTCAACACGCACTTCTCCGTTCTGGGGAGCCAGTTCACACCCCATTCGATGGAGACTCTGGCGAGAGAGACGGAGGACGAGGCCATCAGCTCCACGCGGACGGGCCTTCTTGGAGATGCCTCGTCCACTTGGGAAGGTGCCATGACCGCTCTGACCACCGCCTCAGCGCGCTGGAATGAGCTCTACACCGACACCATCACGCGCGCGGCAAAGACCTCCTCCGTCAGGAAGCGGATGATTGACCTCTACGTCGCCGCGCTCGTCTTGAGCGACCTCAACAAGGCTGGTGGAAACTCCTCTGCCAACGCCAGTTTCGGAAGCGGCTTCCGCGAGCTTCTCCTCTCGCTGGAGCAGCTGTCTCGCTCCTTCAACGACCTCGTCTTCATGCGCGACGCCGAAGTGGTCGTTCCCCGCTCGGTCGATCCCATGAGCGACAGAAATACGCTCATCTCCGAGCGGAAGACGAAGGCCGAACAGGCTGTGAACAAGGCTTACACAGCCATCGACGCCATCATCGAGAAGTATCAGAACCAGCAGCTGAGCCAGGAGACTGTCGTGGGCGAACTGAACGCTCAGCTCCTCGCGCTCGCGGGCGACCTCGCCGACATCTGCGGGCTGCCTTCGGGCTGCACGGCGCAGCAATTCCTGGACGGCAAAGAGGGCTGCGGCATTTCCACCGCTCTGGGCGAGTGCGGTGTTCAGGCCAGCGGAGAGGCCGCCGCCGGTGAGGCGGGAACGGCGCTGAGGGCCTACGCGACCGCTCTCCTCGATGTTGAGAGCGCCAAGAGCGCCTATCAGACTTACACAACCAAGCTGCAGCTGGAGACGGAGAGCGCCGAGGGCTTCGCCAAAAACATTCAGGCATGGGACAGGCAGCGCCGGGAGGCTTCAGCCAAGGTCCAGCAGCATCTCGACGCCATCGCGGCGATTGATGACGCGCAGCTCGCCGCCGAAGTCGCCGTGATCAAGGAGTCCATGGAGAAGCGCGCCAAGGCCCTCGCTGATCAGGCCGCCCGGGTCGCTGAGTGGAGCACTATCCGCATCAACGGGGCGAATCACGATTACAAGGAGCTCATCAAAATCTCGGCGCTCAACTCTACCGCCAATGCCCTCAATATCGGCGGCGAATACGCTGCGGACACGGCTGAGGCTCTGAAAGAGGCTTCCCCTGAAATCGGCCAGGATTCATTCGGCAAGACGACGATTACTCAGAACGCGGGCGGCGTCGCCATGCTGGCGGGAGCCACGGTCAAGTTCCTCGCAGCTACTGCCGCCAACATTCTCGAAAGCGCCGCGCTGGGCGTCTCCGACGCGCTGGAGCACGAGCAGGCGCTCCGCGAAGCCAAGATGGAGAATCAGCAGGACCTGGCTGAACTCGCCGCACTTAAGACGGAAAACGAGCTCGCAAACATGGCCGACCAGCTGAGGCTCCGGGAAATCCAGAGTGAGCAGGCCAAGGGCGCCATCGAAGACCTCATCGCGTCCATTCAGGAGAACCTGGAGCTCGACATGGCTCAGGCGAAGGAGATGCAGGAACTCGCCGACCGCCAGACGCGCCTCAAGCAAATGCTGGCCGAGCGTCAGGGCTATGTGCTGGCTGCGAAGCGGGCGGAGCTGAAGGCATTGCAGGTCTTCAACGACTATCTGTCCGCCGTGCAGCGCGCTCAGCTCACGCAGGTGCGCTTCGACCGCCTGAAAGTCCGGCACGACAACGTGGCCAACATTCTCACCTCGCCCACGGCCATCTTTGCCTTCGCCAACCGCCTCCAGGGTGCCGAGGACAAGCTCGCGAACGCCAAGGCGAGCCTCTACGACTACCTCGCGGCCATTGAGTATTACGCCGTGCGTCCCTTCATCGATCAGCGCCGCGCCATCCTCCTTGCCCGCAGCACCACTCAGCTGGAGGCCATTGCCGCTGACCTCGACCGCCTCGTGGACAACTGCGGCGGCACTGTGAACAAGAGCTCCGTCGAACTCTCGCTCCGGGATGACATCCTGAAAGTCGGCTTTGACACCGAGACGATGACGGCCGCCGAGCGCTTCCGCGCCATCCTCGACGACGCCACCATCGGCGTGGACACCCTCATTCGCTACAGCAGCGATGCGAATGTCGGACAGGCCATCGCCGCCAGACGCGCCAAAGGGACGACGTTCCAGATCGACCTCAACACGTTCGCCAACCTGGCTTCGAGCTGCAACGCGAAGATCGACTCGCTGGAAATCATGCTCGTGGGCGAGGGCCTGAACAAAGCCGGCAGCGGCACGCTGCGCCCCACCGTCAGCTTCATTTATGACGGCGCAAGCCAGCTGCGCTCCTGCCAGCCCGACATCGAGGCTGTGGTTTCCACGGTCACGCCCGGTTCCACGAGCTACGGCGCCATTTCCTATCTCAAGACGGACGGGCGCTCGGTCTCCCCCATCGCCGGCGTCAACGAGTACACCTCGGCAGGAAGCCAGATCGACACGGCCAACTACAGCCTGCAGGGAATGCCCCTCGCCTCGACCTACTCCGTCCTCATCGACACGACCGTGGGCGAAAACCCCAACGTGGACTGGTCGAAGCTCGAGGACATCAAGCTCAAGCTCAACTGGGTCTATCAGGACAACTTCACCAAAACGAGCCAGTGCTACTGAGCTGAACCCTGCCTGATGAAGTGAAAAGCGCCCCCTCTGAATGTGATGGATTTTCAGAGGGGGCCTTTTGTTTGTCTCTTGTCTTTTGTCTTTCTCCTGCCTTTCGCGGCCTGACGCGCCCACGCGGCGCGCTCAGACAGCAAACTCCACTGACACAGAGGTTTTTCGCATGAACTCACGACGATTTCTGCCGACCGCCCTCCTCTGCCTTCTGACCGCACTGAGCATCTCCGGCTGCGGCTCGGACAAGCCCTCCTCTCCTGATGAAGATGCCTCCCTGACGCCTGTGGAAACAGACAGCGGAGTGCCGGGCGAAGAGGACGCCTCTGTGACGGACCCGGATGCGGGCCCCGGGGATGAGTGTGAGGCTCCGTCCTGCACGGACGACAATCTCCAATACTGCAAAGAGGGCCGCTGGACGCCATGCACGGGCACCGACGTGTGCCGCGAGGGCAGCTGCATTCCCAAGCCGGTCTGCGAGCCCGGCGTCTGCTCAGAAGACAGCGTCTCCCTCTGCTCGCCTCAGGGACAATGGACGCCCTGCGGCGGCGTCTGTGAAAACGGCGCGTGCAGCGAATGCGCGGACAACACCTGCTCCGAGGATGGCTCGAAGGAGTGCATCCTGGGCCACTGGAGCGAGTGTTCCCCGAGCACAGTCTGCCTCTACGAGACGTGCGCCGCCCCGGACTGCTCGCCCAACACGTGCAGCACGGACGAAAATTACCACTGCCAGAACGGACGCTGGGCGCGCTGCGAACTCGGAACGGCCTGCTCAGAGGGCGCGTGCAAGCCCAAAGAGGGCTTCGACAGCCTGGGCTACATCGCCTGCACGAAGAACAGCGACTGCTCCTTCGGCATCTGCCTCAAGGAACTGACGCTGAGCCGGATTGTTCCCTCCACGGGCCGCTCCAAAGTCACGATTCACGAGCTGGACAGCCGCCTCGCCGAAGGTGAGGGCGTCTGCTCGATGGACTGCACCGCCTCTTCTTCCATCTGCGAGCGCATCGGCTCGAGCCAGCCCTACACCTGCCAGCTGGCGTGGACAGGCGTCTCGCCCTACCCGGCGGACGCGGAACTCCCCATCGAAACGCTGGACCTGGAGGAGATGGCCAGGAGCATCCCCTTCGCCGCCCTCTGCCGCCCGGCGCTCCAGAAACTTGAGGCATTCGGCGCCTCGTTCTGCGCCTCCTGCGACAACGATGAGAGCTGCGGCGAGGGCTTTGCCTGTGCCATAGACCAGACGCGGCCCACCCCCTCCGGAAGCTGCGTCAAGGCCTGTTCAAAGAATGCGGACTGTCCGTTTGGATTTCAGTGCGGCGCGCTGAGCGACGGACGCACGGGCACCTGGTGCCTCCCCATTCAGGGAACGTGCGGGAGCTGTCTCGACCGCGACCACGACCTGATGGGGCTGGGTCAATGCCTTCTTTCCGGCGTGGACTGCGACGACAGCGACGAGGACGCCTCGTTCTCCACGGGCCAGCCGCCCATCTGCGAATCGGGCCGCGACCGCAACTGCAACGGCAGAGACGACCGGCCGGAACTTTTGGGAACTAAAGAGCACTGCACAGAGTGCGGCGCGGTCTGCGACGGCGAGGCGCAGGGCTTTTACAACGCCTCCAAGCAGTGCCTGGAAGACCCCGAAGCTGAAACCGGCTTTATCTGCGCCACTGCCTGCAAATCCGGCTACGGCGACTGCAACGGCGACCTCCAGAGTCCTGAAAGCAACGGCTGCGAAAAAGCGCTCTTCACCGAGGGTGTGCTCTACGGCCTGGACGACGACGGGGACGGCTATCCGGCCTGGGATCCCCAGCGGGAAGAGACGAGATTTAGTCTCAAGTACTGCTGCTCGGAAAGTGGCCCGTGCTGGGCGGAGGCGAAGAAAACGGAAAATCAAATTGTCTGGGGAAAGGCGCGGGAGGACGACAAGACTTGGCGGAAAATCGCGGAGAATTATTCCTCTCAGAACGCGGACTGCGACGACAAGCGCGCCGACACCCACCCCGGCGCGGACGAGACGTGCAACGGCCTGGACGACAACTGCGACGGAGTGGTGGACAACAGCGTGGTGAGCGTCCTCTCCATCGGCGGGAATGATTACCGCGTGGGCGAGGCGTGCCCCAGCGGCCTTAACGGCGTGTGCGGAACGGGCACCACAACGTGCGACATCATCAACGACGAGGCTACGATGTATTGCCTCTCCGACAGCAACGGCACGGATGAGGTCTGCAACGCGCAGGACGACAACTGCAACGGCGCCACGGACGAGGGCATCATCGAGGCCATTGCTCAGGCACAGGGCGGTTCGGATGCCTGCGCGCTGGCAGATGGAGTCAGGACGGAGGGAAAGAATGCGCTGTTTGGCATCTGCCGCGAGGGCCACTGGAAGTGCGGCGCCTACACGGACTCGGATCTCTCCTGGGAAGCCATCACAGGAAATACCGCCCACGCGGCCATCGCCAACCCGAACGGCGACGGATTCTTCGGCGTCCACTGCGAACTGAACAAGGCGGAGACCTACGACTTTTACGGCGACGGCATCGATTCCAACTGCGACGACTTCGACGGCGACCTGACGCACGGCATCTTTGTGGCAGCGGGCGGCGGCAGCGCGTGCAGCGGCAGCGACTCCAACCCAGGCAGCAGCCAGGCGCCTTTCCAGACGCTCACAAAGGCGCTGGATAAGGCCTGCTCTCGCAAGGATGGAAAACTTCTCTGCCAGGACATCTTCCTCGCCGCCGCTCAGAGCTCCTCGTCAAGCTATGTCATCCCGCGCGCCCACAACGATGACACACTTCACGAGATGCACACCGAGCGTCATCCGGACAGCTCACTGATTCGCATCTATGGCGGAATGAGCATGAGCTGCAGCGGCACGGCCCCCATGACAATCAACTGGACGACGACGAGCAACACGACGTCCGTCAGCGTCACCAACAGCTCTTTAACGAGTTATGCGACGGTGACGGCCATGACGGGCGAAAAGGGCAGCAACTATCGGCCCATGTCGCTCACGCTGGAGAACATTGAGCTCTCCCTCTCAAATGCGGACGGTCTCGCCGCCGGCCGATACGGCCAGACGATGGCAGCGATTGCCTGCCCCATCGACGGCTGCAGCGACCTGAAAATCCACAACTCATCCATCAAGGTCACGGCTTCCGCCGGGGCGACGGGAACGAGCTACACGACCGCGCCCGGCAACAATTCGAGCTTCGATCTGCGCGACAACAACAACGGGGGCAAAAACGGCGTCGATGCCTATGACCCCAAGGTTGAGGACGAGGATCAGACGAAGTCGATGGAGATCTACGGGAGCCAAAAGCTCCACGAGACGACCTACCTGCTTGGCCACAATCTCTGCCGCCGGGGGCTCTATAACGAGAACAACCACCTCTGGACGGATGACAGCAGCAGTGTATTCTATTCGACTTACATGTGTCCGGACAAGGCCATTCCCTGGGGCGGCTGCGGCGGCTACAGGTGTTCCAAAAATGGGTGCGGCAATGTGAATCCAAGTTCGGACACCAATTATAGTTATACCAAAGGAAGACCCGGCGGCGGTCCGCTGGGCGGCACGGGCGACGATCGGAGCCTCGTCTTCGGCGACGGCAACTGCGACAGCTACATGTCCCAAAAAGATGTTCTCAAGGCGGGCGAAGGCGCAGACGGCGCGGGCGGCGCAGCAGGAACAATCAGCAGTGCCAAGCTGACGCTCAGATACGACACCGGCAATTTGCTGCCGTATTTCTTCTTCAACAACACAAACGGCGACGGCGGCGTTGGAACGAGCGGCTCGGGCGGCGGCGGCGGCGCTGTCCTTCGGGCCTACACGCGCAAGGGCAGCAAAGATTTTTGGGTCTTTGGCGGCTCGGGCGGCAACGGCGGCTGCGGCGGCAGGGCTGGCGGCCAGGGCGGCACGGGCGGCACGGGCATCGGTATTCTGATGATTTCGCCCAAAGACACTAACTCCAGCGGACTTCTGGACCTCGACGCCAACACCACGCTGACCATCGTCGGCGGCGCCGGCGGCGCGGGCGGTGACGGAGAGGGCGGCGCAGCAGGCGGCAAGGGCAGCGCGGGCTTTGGCTACAAGCACACCTCCAGCGGCGACCTCACACACTGCCACGTCAGCACACCCGGCGGACGGGGCGGCAGCGGCGGCGGCGGCGNNTGCCGGCGGTTCGGCAGGCGGCTCGTGCGGAACCATCTATATTCTCGGCGATGTCGCCGTGGAAGCGGGCCACGGCGTGAATGGCCAGGCGGGAAGCGCGGGCTCCCGCGGCAACTATGCGTTTCGCGACGGCCACGGGGACGACTATCTGTCCGGCGGCGGCGGCGGCGGCGGTGCGGGCGGCCACGGCGGCAATGCCATCGGCATCATGTACGGCTGCACGCGCAGCGGCGTTGAGCTCTCCAAAATCACGCTGGCAGAGGGCGGCAATCAGATGGGCTGCGGCATCGAGATCTCAGACAGCCTGTACAACGATTTCCACTGCTACAGTGACCTCAGCTCGCGCATTAGTCTCAAGAAGGGCAGCGGCAAGGCCAGCGGCACGGCTGGAAATGCTGGCAAAGTCGAGGGCAGCGGCAATCTGCAGAACCTCACAGGCGGCTCGGGCGGCGCAGGCGGCACAACGGATTCCACCGACAATCAGGGCGTGGCCATGGAGTTCATGTATGTCCATGGAATAATAACAACTCCCCCGACAGGCTGGCCTTCCAACGTGCCTTATACGATGACCCCGAAAGTGCTGGATTATCAGCAATAAAAAGCAGCCATTCGCAACAGTACAAAGAATCCCCCTCTCCGGAACACTGGAGAGGGGGATTTTTTTATACGAATGGCCTCAGACTCAGCTCCTGACGGCGACGATCTGCTGCTTCCCGGAAAAAAACGGAAAAAGTCTTCAAGAAATTATTTTTGAGGTTGCCAAACAGACCGAAAAGACTTACATTCATCATCGAACGTAGGAACGTGGAGCTCTTCATCATCCATGGTATCTTCGTTCAAGACAGCAGTCGATATTTCGGAACTCGCCAAAGGCGGATTGTCCATCACGACAATCAAAAACTTCACAGGCGACCCGAAACAAATTCTGCTAAATGTTCTTTCCAAAGAAGACCTGATTGACCTGCTAAAATGGGAGGCACCAAATGAGCGCGTTCTTCCTCAATTCAGTCGAACAAATGTCAATGATGTCGTCCGTTCTGACACGTCAGGTGACGAAAGACATGGTGTCGGAACTGAACGGATATTACGGCCCTCAGCCGATGGTGCCCTGCCTGAAAGACTTCGAAGCGCTTCTGTATCCCCCGATGAAGGACAAAACACATCTTCTGGACGGCCGGACACTGGAAGAGACCTGGCCGGAACGGAAGGCGAAGATTCTGGCTCTGCCGGACCGTCCTCCGGAGGACTTGTTTCTGAAGCAGTTAGAAATCGACAAGAAGAAATGGGAGGAGAGAGAGGAACGCAAGAGGCTGTTCAAGAAGTATCGTCCGAATTACGTTCCGGAAATCGACTGGGACAGCGGAGACTAACCGGAGGAAATCAAAATGAAATCTCAGACGAAGAATTTGAATCAGCAAAGAATGAGTTTAGACGAATACAAGAAGAAAGCCGGAGAATATCTCCTGACGATTTATCCAAATTGCAATCCAGCAGAGTGGACTTCGACAATTTCAAACGGATGGTGGGAACAATATATGGAAGACTTCTCGCCGGAAACAGCAATGCAAGGCATTCTGAGTGGGTTAATCTAAGTCATATAAATGAAACCAAGGGTATAAAAAGCAATTTCAAACTTGCTCAGATAGACGGTTCTCTGTTCCACGACATTTTTGAGGTCAACAAACGCTATTTGCCCAACGGCGAACTTGTTGACCTGCATGACAGCTACGACGACTGCAAATGCTTCCTGTCGGATGACGGGCTTTGCGGCTTTGCCGTAGAGCCCGACGGTAATCTTGTCAGCGTGTTTTCGCTGAATCCCTCTGACAAAAGAGGGTTTCTGTATGCCATCAGGGATTTTGTCAGGCAGCAGGGCGCTTCGCATCTCGACGCCTACGCAAGCTCCCGGCAAAACCTTGAGACAATCTACAAGAAGACGCTGGGATTCCATGTGGCCAGTGAAATGGCCTACAACATGGAATTTGACCATGATGACATTGCCGCGAATCACGGCACGCCGAACATCGTCTTCATGGTTGACCATGAAACGGAACGCAAAGCGTTTGACGGTGATTCGTATGACGAGGCTAAAGCCTGGCAAAAGGAAAACCTTGACACGACACTTCACCAGGACACTCGCGGCAAGACGGTGATTTCCGCCAAGGACGGCCGGAAGGCATTCCGGCTGCTGTTAAGTGACGACGCCGACATTTCGACGCTGGCGCATGAGATTGCGCACATCTGGTTCGTCCAGTTCGCTGATTTTGCGGTCACTGAGAACGCATCGAAGGCCGTCAAGGACGACTATCGGCGAATCCTAGAGTTCTTGGGCGCAAAGCAGGGCGAGTCATTCAGTGAGGACCAACAGGAGAAGTTTGCCCGCGGCTTCGAGTTGTTTTTGATGGAGGGAGATGCTCCGTCCAAGGAAATGGAGCGCCCCTTCAATCGCTTCAAGAAGTGGTTGGGCGGCATCTATCGGAAAATAAAAAAAACGGCAGGAAGCACGCGGTTTCCTGCCGTTTTCATTATATATTTACTTTATAAATTACAGCTAATTATTCAGGTAATTATTGATGAATTCATCCCAGTTGGATTTGGAGGTCCACGGGGCCTGTTTGTAGAGGGTCAGGTCCGTGCGGCCGTAATTCCCATAAAAATCCTCCGGGAAGAAGATGGCCAGACCATACGCATTTTCATAACTGACCGTCGACAACCAGCTGGTGGTATTATTTGTTTTACTGATAATAATTGTCTTTTTCAGCTGGGTTACCAGGTTCGATGCGGCGGTTTTCAGGTCAGAGGAAATGCCTGAGGATTTGCTGGCACTCACCTTCTCTGCAAAATGCCTCAAATCCACGTGCTCTTCATACTCGAATGACTGGACGCTGCCGCGAATGTCCGAGATGGCACTTCTGCCCGATGATGATGAAATCGTCGATTTCAGCTGCACGGCAAAGGCGTCCAGCTTTGTATGCAGAGCGTCCATCGTGGAGAGGTCCGTCAGCGACAGGGTGGAATTGTCTGAATCCTCGTCGTGATAGGCATTGACGATGGCCTTTCCCAAATCCACCGCGCTCATTGAGGGCTTGTCCGACAGCTTACTGAGGAATTTATCCCAGGGCCAGCCGGGACCCGGCTCAGTTTCCTCGGAGCCCACCAGATACAGCGCATAATCCTGCGAGGCGGCGGCCACCTCATACATACCCATGAGGCAGGCGTCGAAGCCCACGATGTCCAGCTTCTGGCCGGTCACCTCGACAATGGCCGCCAGGGCTTTTCCGTAATCGCCGTTGGAAACCATAATGCCTTCCGCGTCGCTGACCGAGGTGTGGTCGTCCGAGGCAAAATCCCTGAACCCGTTCAGCTTGCGGCAGCGGCCGGCCGAGCTGCCGTCCTTCCATCCGCTGCCATGGTCCCACATGAACAGACCGTAGTGCTGTGCGGGATAATTTTTGGCCGCCCACACGCCAAAGCGCTTGAGCGTCTGCCAGTCATTCATGGACGCCTCGCCATTGCTGACGATTTCGGAAGCGTCCAGATCCAGCTGCGTCTTTGTGCCGCCGCTGATTTTGTAGAGCTTCGTGTCCTTCCTTCCGTCCTGGTCATAGAGGACAATCAGGTTCACGAGGTCCTTCTCTTTCAGCGCCAGCATTTCTTTCAGGTCCGATGAGGCATAATCGCTCAGGTTATTGTCGCCGTCCAGGAAGACCATCAGGGTCCAGATCGTCAGCTCCTTCTTATCTGTGCAGGTTCCCTCATGAATAATATATCCGTCCACGCATTCACAGACCGCCGTTCCCTTCGCGTCCGTACATTCTGAATGGGGGTCGCTGGCGGCGCAGTCCAGGTCGGCCGTGGCGCAGTTGGCGGTGCAGGTGCCGTCCAGGTCATTGTCCTGATAGCCCTCAGCGCAGGAGCATTGAATCGTGCCCGTGCTGTCATCGCAGAGCGCATTTTCTCCGCAGCTGTCGGCTGCACAGGCGGGCAGGCACTTTCCGTCCTCATCCTTGTCCTGATAGCCCGCAGCACAGACGCACTGGGCCAGGCCGCTCACATCGCTGCATTCCTCGCCGGTATCGCAGTCCAGATTCGCGTGCGCGCAGTCATCGGCACATTCACCGTCGCCGTCGTTGTCCTGCTGACCTTCGGCGCAGCGAATGACGCACGTCCCGCCCTCAGCGGGTTCATATCCGTCGGCGCATTCACCACACCTGAACCCCACATAGCCCTTGTCGCAAATGCAGGCCGGAGCGCCTTCCCACATGATGCAGTGACCAAAGCTGCCGCAGCTGATTTCTTCACAGGTGCTGGGAGTTGGATCGTCCACAGGCGTGTCTTCTCCGCCGCAGGCAGCCAGAAGCGCCAGAGACGCTGAGGCCGCAAGCAGGCGCACCGCTGCCCATCCAGTTTTTTGTTTCATGTCTGTTGTCCTTCAAAAATGGCGGCATTGCTCGGCCTCAATGCCGCCCCGGTTGTGGTCAAAACATTCAAAAGAGCTGCTGTTGTACTATTTCTTCCGATTTTACTGCGCACAGCGGAAATGACCGCTGCGTCCGCCGAACAAAACTCTGATTCATCCGGTCTGAAATCGTTTTCAAAAAAATAAGCGGGGGGCGGCTCATCTGTGGACGCCCCCATATTCCTGTTTTTTTATTTTCTCTGCGGCTGAGCATCAGCTCTCAAAATAAATCTCAAAGTCCTGAAAGCTGGTGACTTTTTGCAGCTTCACGTCGGGGAAGGAGCTGTCTTCCTTGTATTTGATAATTACCGATGAAACCGCGAACGATTTATCCGAAGCAGCCTTGATTTTATAATCCGGAAAACTGTCCACGAATTTAATTTTAATATCCGGGAAAGAATTGTCCCGTTTGAAAACGATTTTCTTGCCCTTGTATTTCGCCAGATCGTCCTTGCGCATTCCCATGATGAAACCTTCCTGATTGTGTTCATTCAGTTCAATTCAATGCCGCGAAAGCGCGGCCGAGGCGCCGTCAGGCCCATTCCCGGCGGGCACGATTCAGCCAAAAAACGGATTCTATTCGGGCGCCGCCTCACATCGGAGCGTGCGCACAAACGTCTCCCACCCGCCGTCATGCCAGGGAGCGCTCGTCAGAAAATAGCTCTCGTCCGGGCAGTCCTCCTGGTCCTGCGGCAAAAGCTCAGGCAGATAAATCGCCAGCCCCGTGGCGGACAGGTAGCGGCCCCGGGATTTCGTCTCCAGAACCGCCTCTCCAATGCGCTGCGACACCTTGCCGGCAGCCTCGCGCACAGCGGTGGAATTCCCCTCGTCCGCCGCCAGACGCGAGACAAAGGCGCCCAGATCCCGGTGCTCGGGCGTATCGAACGCCAGCGTCTTTGACCGCGCATCGGCAATCCGCGCCCTGCCGGGCTCCGAAGACATCTCCTGAATCAGCGCCTGCCCCAGTTCATCCAGCGCCTCTGTCAGAGCCCCCATCTTCGACAAATCGGTCAGCGCCATTGTGTAAAACCACTCGTCAGTGGCGACGTAGGCCGCCGGGAACGGCGCCGCCCACTCCGTCACAGGCGCGGTCTCATCGGCAAACAGGCCCTTCAGCAGCGTCTCGTAGTTGCAGCCTTCCATGGGGACGAGCTCCTCCGAGGCGAGGAAGTAATTCGCGTAGGGCGCCGTCGCCAGGGCCACCTCGTACATGCTCATCAGACAGGCATCGAAAGCCAGGAGGTCGAGCCTGCGTCCGGCGGCCGCGACAATGTCATTCAGCGCCTCGCCGTATTCCCCGGTGGAAATGAAAATTTCCTCCGAACCCGGGTCGTCAGGATTGCTGCCCATGTCGATGGAGAAGCCTCTGGAAGGCGGCCGCGGCATCGTTTTCCACCCGGAGCCGTGGTCCCAGAGCACCATCAGGTAGTGCTCGGCCGGATAACGCCCGATGGCCCAGACGCCGAAATCCCGGAGCGACTTGCCGTCGGACATATCCAGCTCGGTCATTTCCCCCAAAAACGTCTCGTTGCCCTCCAGCTTCGTGAGCTCCTTCTCCCCGAGGCCCATGGTCAGCACAATGGTGTCATTTTGCCGGTAGCCATCCGCCACGAGAATGATGCGGGAAGCGCCGCTGCCCGGCGGAACAGCCTGAGCGGCCTTCTCCATCTGCTCCAGGTTGAGGCCCACCACGTTGTGCAGATTGCTGTCCCCGCTCATAAACGCCATGACTGTCCACTGGCGCGGGCGGCACACGTGGCCGGGCAGCGATTCATCCGTCCAGCCGCACTCTGTGGATTTGTCCCCCGCGCAGGGATTGTTCAGGCAGGGATTGGCGACGCAGCCCAGGGTGAGCCCCGCATAAACCTGCCCCTCGGGGCAGCTGCATTGGGGCTGATTCTTCTCATCCGCGACGCACGACGCATTTTCCGCGCACTGAAAGCCGACGCAGGGATGACGTGACAGGGACCATTCCAGCCGCGCGGGCCCAGAGGCGCCGCGGTTAAAGGCGTCGGCAAACACATAATGCGTCCCGGCGGGCACCTCCCCGCGAATCACATCCCCGAAGACGCTGTCCCCGCAGGCAACCTCCGCTTCCGGCGAGCTGTCCGCGCAGTTATCTTTGCGCAGGTAAAGGACGCCGTCCGGCTCGCCGTCCAGGCGCATGTCGAAGAGCGTCCTCTCGGAGACGGTAAAGGAGAAAACATATTCGGAGCCCTCGCTGCCGCCGCAGGTGCCGGCGTAGCGCCCGCGCGGGTCGGAAGCGGACCAGAGCAGATCAATGCCTCCCTCGCTCCCCTCCAGGGCTTCGGCCGCCGCGCAGCTGCGTCCCGGCGTCCCCGCGTCCCCATTTCCCCCATCTTCCATCCCGGCGTCTTCACCGGCGTCGTCCTCGGGAGAAGAGGCGTCGGAAATGGCCGCATCTTCGAGAGAAGCGTCATATTCGGGAGATGCGGCGTCCGGCTCAGACGCGTCCGAAACCATCCATCCGGCATCCGCGGCAGAGGCGTCGGGATCGTCGTTTTCCCCGGAGGAAGAGGGACCGCAGGCGAAAAAAAGGGACGACGCAAAAACTGCAAAAGCAATCTTCTTCGTCATGATGGTGGTTCTCCGCGTTCTAAGGACGCCTCCTAAGCTCCTGCCGGCCCCAAAAAGCGGCGCGCCCTAGCGGCGGATCTCGTGAAAGTCAAGCATTAAAATCTGCATATTTTTGAACAAATTCTCTCGTATTTTGTGCATAATTTTTACGCATATGATTAGAAATTTCAGTTCTGACGACCGCACAGGGCCGCCCCTGCGGGATAATGTCATAACGAAATAAAACAGCCCTCCCCCATATTATCCATGGAAGAAGGCTGTCAGGATTTCATCAAAATGCCAGTAAGTTCATTTATTCAAACACACACCGGAATCCATAATAGCTGTGCCAATTGCCTCTATCGTCGATACGGCGGTAGGCGACATCCAGAGGCTCGTCCTGATAGGAACCGCCCTTGAGCACATATTTATTGGTGCTGGACGAAGACGCAGTCCATTCCCAGACATTGCCGCCCAAATCCACCAGTCCGAGCGGGCTGTCGCCCCGGGGAGAGAACGTGCCGACGGCGGAAGTCTGCATATAGCCGGTCGAGTTCACCTCAATGACGCCGTTGCAGTACTTGCCGGTGCTGTCTTTATAATTCGCCGTGACGCAGTGTTCCGGCGCCGCGTCGCCCCAGGGGTATGTCGTATATAAATGCTCCGTGCCGTCGTGCGTCGCCGCGTATTCCCATTCCTCTTCGGTCGGCAGGCGGCCGCCAATCCATTCGCAGTATTCGTTGGCGCCCTTCCAATCCACGCAGTTCATGGGATGATTGTTCCAGGCATCGGGGCGTCCGTAATTGCAGTAACTCGACCCGGTCGTGGACACAGGACGCCCCAAATCAGGCGCAACGGGGCTTTCCCCGGCAGTCAGCACAAAGTGAGTGCAGACGCCGGCCTCCACGCATTTTTTATACTGCGCTACCGTCACAGGCACGCGGGAGAGCGTAAATGTTTCCAGCTCCACGGTATCGCCTGAGCGATAGCTCGCCGTATTGTGGTTCAAAACGAATGAACCGGCGGGAATGCGTATATCAATAAATGGATTACAATTCCCATTGCCGTCCAGATAGACGTCGTCGCCGGAGCATTCCTGACGGCCGTTGCAGACGTAAGCGGTCTGATCTTCCTGAATCACGCCATTGATGAGCACTTCCACCTTGACGCCGCCGTTGTCGCAATTCTCACCAGGAAGCTCGTTGGTCAGCTGGAACGACGCGTTGGCGCCATTGCAAATATATTGCGTCTGACCGGACTGTACCTCGCCGTTGAGCAAAACATCCACTCTGATGCCGCCGGCGTCACAGTGGTCCCCGGCGGGCTCAGGCGAGGTCTGAATCGTGGCACTTGTCCCGGCCGCGCCCGTCTCGCCCTGAATGCCCTGACTGCCGTTGCAAATGTATTGTGTATTGGCGGCAATAATCTCTGCCGGCTCCAATACATGATTGCCATTCACGTCGAGGCCGCTCTCAATCTTCACGCCGCCGCCGGCAGAACAATTCTCTCCCTCGGCCCCGGCCGCAAATTCCGACATATTGACCAATACATCGTGTCCGCTGGCGCCCGCCTCGCCCGGAATACCATTGCAAATATATTTTGTATTGGTGATTTCATCAGCGCTCAGCGTATTGCTGTCGTTTTTGTCAACGCCGGTCTCGATTTTAATGCCGCCCGCTTCACGGCAATTCTGGCCCTCCGCACCGGCCGCAAATTCGGTCGTATTGACCAGAACATTATGCCCGGCCGCGCCCGTCTCGCCCTGAATGCCCTGCGCGCCGTTGCAGAT
>DBXV01000025.1:0-353 GCA_002309695.1 Myxococcales bacterium UBA1203
CCCGGGAGGATCCGGGCAGCGGCGGCGGTGCCGGCGGCGGAACCGGCGGCGGCGGCGGAGACGGAGAAGGCCCGGGCGATGATCCCGACATGGGCAAGAAATCCGCCGTGTACGTGATGCTGGTCGATGCGGAGACAGACCGCACCATCAAGGAAGCCAATGTGGAATTTGAGCTCTACGGGGAAAACCATGCCCTGCAGATCCTGAATACCTATTATCCCGAACGCTTTGCCTACCGCTTCTATGAGACGACGGAGGCGGGCACCTACTTCTTCCCGGAAAAACTGATGCTGGGCAGCTATGAACTGCATGAGCTGACCGAGGCGGAGGGCTATGATTCCTCTGCCAATATG
>DBXV01000025.1:363-37171 GCA_002309695.1 Myxococcales bacterium UBA1203
ACTGGGAAGATCCCTTCGTGGTGCGCGTGCCGGTCATGCCGTCGAAGAACACCATCCGCGTGCAGATGGTGGACATGGAAAACGGCAGCAAGATTTCCGGTGGCAGCTTTGATGTCGTGGCGGCAGAGAATATCGTTACGGCAGTNNNNCCGCTGCCGCATGGGTCAGATCGTGGATGAGATCGTCTGCGATGAGACCGGCTGCGGTGAGAGCGGCGAGCTCTACCTCGGCGCCTACACCCTGCATGAGCGGGAGATCCCGCAGTATTACGCGGGCATTCTTGAGGATACCGATGTAAAGGTCGTCAAGAAAACCAATATCCAGCCTGCGCCGCTTTCGGTTCCCAGCCAGCGCATGCGCATCCGCTTCTCGCTGGGCGACGAGCTCTATCCTGAAACCGGTATTGCCGGCGCTCAGTTTGAAATCCTTTCCGGCCTCGGGGAGCCGGTGCAGGTCACCACGAACGCAAACGGCAAGTTCGTACTCGATGAAGTCGAGAAGGGGACAACTTACCGCATCCGCCAGACAAACGCTGTGGGCAATTACCGCATCACTCTGCCCGAGCATCTGGTGGCTGTGGATGCCCTCGGCTACATGGACGGAGAACCTGAGACCACGGTTGAGGCGACAAACCGCCTGCTGCGTGTGCAGATCGGCGTCACCGATGAGTTCAGCGACATCCAGATCCCGGGTCTGAACCTGGCACTGTATTCCGACCGCAACGAGCTGGTCTACACCTGGACCTCCTCCGGCAACACCATGAGCATCGACTCTCTCGAACCCGGCTCGTACTACCTGATCAAGAGCGGTGACAAGGAAAACCGCTACGATATCCGTATACGCGACACGGCCGAGATCCAGACCATCAACCTGCGCGACTCCTATATCGTGCACTATCTGATTTATGCGGCAATCCTTGTTCTGGCTGTTGTGCTGCTGACACTGCTGATCGTCGGGATCGTACGCAAACGCAGGAAAAAGAATAATTCTGTTTCCGCCAACCAGACATAAAAGAGGTGACTATCCTTGGAAGGCAATGAAACCGCGCAAAACGGCGTAATACGGGTACGTGTAAGCGACCTGCTCTTTGCGCTGCAGAAGCGTTGGATGATCATCGTCGCACTTTCGCTGGTGGGATTGACCTTCGGCATGATCCTGTCCGCGATGACGGTCGTACAGACCTCCTATCAGACATACAATGTCAACGGCTCCTTTGCTGTTACATCCAAAAACATCAACGGCCAGTACGTGGGCGGCTACAGTGTGCCGAATACGAACGACTTCCATCTCGCCGAGGATATGGTTGACGCGGTGCGCTACGTGATGCGCAGCGAGCGCGTGCTCAATGAGGTCATTAATGAAAACGAGCTGCTTGGCTACACGGTGACGACCCTGCGTAACGCCATCACCGTCTCACAGTACAACAGCACCCAGATCCTTGAGATGCGCATCACCTGGCGAAACGCCGAAGAAGGTATTGCTGTCTGGCACAGCGTTCTGCAGCACGCAAGCGATATCCTGCCTGAGACGCTGCAGCTCGGCTCACTCGAGATCATCAATGAGCCCAAGGCCGAACAGATCGGCGTCGTGGGCGGCGGCAACAACCGCGTCGTGCTCCTTACCCTGCTGGGCTTTGCGGCCGGCGTGGGCTTTGCGGTGATCGAACTGCTGATGCACCCCACGCTCAACAACGTGCGCGATGTGGAGCAGCTGTTCGGCGTGGAGACCATCGGCGTCATCCCGCACGACAACGAATACTACAAGCGCAAGGACTCCATGATGACAAGGGACGATGCGGGCAACTCCCTTGTGGTGCAGAATTTCTCGGCCGCGGCGTACATCCTGCGCAACCGCCTGGGAACCCGCGAGGAGCATCACTGCTTCTATGTGACCTCGGCGACCGAGCATGAGGGCCGCTCCTCCGTGGCGGCGAACCTGGCAATTCAGCTGTCTGACATGGAGCACCGGACGCTGCTGGTGGATTTCGATTTTAAGAATCCCAGTCTCGGCTCGCTGTTCATGAACAATGTGGACTACGAGCATTCGCTGAACGCGCTGTACCGCGGTGAAATCAACGAGCGGGAGGCTGTCACCACCCTGACGGGATATCTGGATATTCTGCCCTCCGTGCTGGAGCACAATGCCGTGCCCATGGACAGCATGGTGATGGATCTGATCCGGAAGCTCTCGGAAAAATATGAATACGTGATCCTGGACGCGCCGCCCGTCGGCAAGGAATCCGACACCCTGAGCCTGAACCAGATCGCCAACACCGTGCTGTATGTGGTGGGCTATGACAGCGCCACCATCCCCGAGATCCAGAGCTCCCTGGAGAAGCTGGACAAGTCCGGCATCCGCGTGCTGGGCTGCGTGATCAACAACGTGCAGGGCACCCGGTATCACGGCCTGGGCGATAAGGAAGAGGTGCGCAAGCGCATCCAGAAGGCCAAAAAGAAGAAGGAAAAGGAGAGGAAGGCGGCCGGAGGAAATGCCGAGGCCTCTGCGCAGGCGGCCGGCCGTTCAGCCCAGCCAGGTCAGCCAGGTCAGCCAGGTCAGCCAGGTCAGCCAGGTCAGCCGCATGCCGGAAGCGACAAGCCCAGGAAGAAGCACGGCCGCAAGAACAAGTTCAAACGCCGTCAGGAAGCCATGCAGGCCGCGGCCAGGCAGCAGGCGCAGGTTTCGGGAAATCAGGGGGCGCAGGGAAAACACGGGCAGCCGGCGCAGCAGGCTCAGGGCGCTGCGGCCGCTTCGTCCGCTCCAATGGCGGGGCATTCACCCGCGGCCGCGCCCGTCCATCCCGTCCATCCCATGAGCTCTGGAACGCCCGTCAGCGCTTCGGCGCCGTCCCGCCAGCAGGTGCCTCAGATTCAGAACGTTCAGCCGCCGGGCAGCGCAGCAAAGCCGGCCGCACAGCCAGAGGCCGCTTTGCAGAAAGCAGAGAAGTCAGGCGGCGCCGCAGTCTCAAAGGCGGGTTCTGCCGCTCCGGAAAACACCGCGCCGAAGACATTGCCCGAAAAGCCGGCTGCTGAGGCTGCCGCGCGGACGCCGGGCGCCGAAGTTCCCAAAGCAACGCCTTCGCGCCGAAAGCGGAAGTCCGATGTTTCCGAGACCGCGCCGGCGAAAGCTGCCGCGCCGAGCCAGCCGTCTTCCCCGCCTCCATCCGCTGACCGGCAGGACGCCTTCGCCAGCGACTTCGCCAATGCCGTCAACAATCTGATGGCGCTGCTGTCCGACGGCATTGTGTCGGCAGCTCAGAAGGAAGCCCCCTCTCCCGCCAGGCGTCAGAAAAAGCCTCCGACAAAGCTGAAGACGCCCGGCAGTGATGATGCGCAGCCTGCGCCTTCTTCCAGGGGCAGAAAGCCCCGGGCCGGCAAGGCGGCCCCTCTTCCTGAGAAATGACCGGCCGGTGAGTTCAGGCCTTTTTCTCTTCTTCATCCCCGGACACGACGCGCCGTGAACCGCCTGACCAAAGCTCTCTTTTTCGACCCCGCCGACTACGAACTCGTGGAGCTGGTGAACAGGTGCATCGACGCCGAGGACCGCCCCCACAAGCTGGACCCGCTCTTTGACCCCTATCTGCATCCCCGGGGCATCAAGGTTCTGGCGGCGCCCATCCACAAGCGCATCGCCCACGCGGTGGTTCAGCTTCTGTCCACGCTGGAGGCAGGTCAGGCGGATGAGCGGCTGGCGGCGCTGCGCTCACTGCGCGACGAAGTCTTCATGGGCTGCGATTCGACGCTCCGCTGCAACACGGCGCGGGTCCTTCTGTCGGTGATGAAGGCCATGATTCGGGAGCACGGCAATGAGGACAGGCAGCTCCGGCTGGCCCACGACTTCTTCGCCGCGCTCTCCGGACGGCCCGCCCTCATTCGCCGGGAGCTGAAGCGCCACCACCTGCTGGAGATGCCCGAGGACTGGTCGCAGATTGCCTTCGACCACCACGTCCACGACGCCAATTCCAAGGGGCGCAAGTCGCCGTCGCTGCTCATCACCGACGCCTGGCTCAAGGGCATCCGCGAGCTGACGGTCGTCTATTACGGCTTCATCGAACCGGCCGCCGCCTCGGAGCTGACCGAGGCCGCGGAAATCATGGACGTGAAGCTGCGCATCGGCATCGAGCTGCCTGCCCGCTTCGGGAACCGCTACGCGCAGTTCATCTGGGCGCCCCGCGGCTTCGACGGCCGCGAGGACTTTCTCGAATTCATCCAGACCGAAGAGGTCCAGCGGTTCTTTGATTTGGGCCGTGAGCTGGCGGAGCACCGGAAATCCCTGACGCTCCGCATGCTGGACAGCTTCAACGCGACGCACCTCCGGGCGCTGAATGAGCGCTTCGGCACGGACCTCCCGCCCCTGGACAAGGAAGCGTTTCTGGCCTTCGTGGGCGTGGGGCAGCCGTCCATGACGCATCTGGCTGAATTTCTTCACACCAGTCTCCTGCCCTGTCTGGAGCGACGCGCGGACGGCCTGCGCCGGGACATCGAGAGCGCGGGGCCGAATGCCGGGGCGAAGCAGCAGGCTCAGGAAAATCTCAGGGCCATCGATGCCGTGTCTCCCGGGATGCTGGCGGCCGACTACCTGCGGGCGGACAAAAATCCTTCGGTCCCGGACATCCATATTCCGACGGACGATCCCGCCCTGCCGCTCCTGCTGCGTCAGTCGCCCGACGATCTGGTCCGCCGCCTTCAGGCGCTGCGCTCCGGCTATCGGCTGACGCTCAATCCCTCGGGTCTCAGCGACGCCGATGTCCTTGAACTTCTCTACGACCTGGAGGGCAGCGTCACCCACGTCGAGATCTACAACCTCAAGGACAGGCAGCACGGGATTGTGTCCTTTGGCCCCAGGCTGATGAACCTGCGGCGCGCCCTCTGCGGCGACAGCCCCGCGCCTCTGAAACAGGCGGTGGAGGACATTCTCAGCGCCAGCGCGCTCACCGAGATGGCGCCTGAGCGGCGCGCCCACCTGAAATCCATCCTCTCCAACATCCCCCGCTTCCTGAGTTTCTACCGCTCCGCACCGCTCAAGACGCGCATCGGCAGCGACTCCATCGGCAGGGCGGGCACCTTCTACGGCATGGGGCTCGCCGTCCGCTCGACGCTGCCCAGTTCCGTGGTGCGCCAGCTGGAGCGAGACCCGTCGCTCGCCACCGTCATTCCCGTGCGCATCGAGGCCTGGCCAGTCACCCGCTGGACGCCCCGCACCAGCCTCTCCCCCGCTCTCGACGCTTTTTACGCTTTCTGCCGCCACAGGCGCCTGCGCTCCATCGGCTACCGGAGGACCGAGACCTTTGAGACGCAGGAGAGCGAGACGCGGAATGACGAAAAAAACGGCAACGTCATCACGCTGGGCGGCTTTGCCCCCGAGCACTCCAACGGATTTCTGCGGGCGGATGAAAAGCCGGAGCGGCTCTCTTGGCACTTCCTCAACAGCAACTGGAAGAACGTCCTCAAAATCCTCATGGGGTTCATTCCAGCCTGTCTGACCTTCGCCCTCACGCAGGACTGGTGGCTTCTGACGTGGTTCGGCGCGCTCATCTGGTTCGCCATCACCGGCGTCCGCAACGTGCTCCAGTCCGTTGTCTCCACGAGCGGGCTGGCCCTGCGCTCTCCCTTCATCAAGTGGCGGGACACCGTGAACTGGGGGCGCGTCAGCGATTCGCTGCTCTACACGGGCATCTCCGTTCCCCTGCTGGACTGGCTGGTGAAGCTCGTCGTCCTTCAGCAGGGTTTCGGCGTCACCACTCAGAGCGCGCCCTTCCTGCTCTATACGGTCATCTCTCTGGTCAACAGCGTCTATATCGCCGCCCACAACACCTTCCGCGGGCTGCCCCGGGCCGCCGTCATCGGCAACGTGTTCCGCTCGGTGCTGGCCATTCCGCTGGCCGTGGCCATCAACGAGGCCGCGTTCCGCGTGCTGACACTCAACGGGATGGATGCCGCGGCCGCCTACGCCATGCTCCAGCTGTGGGCCGCCATCATCACCAAGGTCTCGTCCGACGCCGTGGCCGCCGTCATCGAGGGCGCTGCGGACCGCTCCAAGTGGCTGAGCATCCGGCGCCTCGACTACCGGACCAAGCTGGCGCAGCTCCTCGAAGTGGAGGGCGACCTTGAAGTCCGCTTCCCCGAAGAAGACGTGATGAAGCTGATTGCTTCCCGCTCACCGCTTCTCGAAGGCGCCGACCCGGGACTCAGGCGGCAGATGCGCCGCCTCATCCTCAGCTCCCTCGACCTGCTCTACTTCTGGATGTACCAGCCGCGCTCGCGCCTGGCCCTCTATCAGCTGCTCTCCAGCCGCTCCCGCGGCGAGCGGCGCATCATTCTGGGGACCCAGCGGATTCTGGAGCGCGACCGGGACATCTCTCAGATGTTCCTGGATCAGCTGGTGGGCCGCCGCTTTTCAGAGGCGCTGGCCTGCTACCTCGAAAAGTGGCCCGCCTATCTCCGCGAGCTGGAAGCCATGGTCCGCCAGATTGACAGCGCCGGGGACAAGGCGTCCTGACGCCGACCCCCGCCGCGCCGATGCGCTGATGCACCGGCACTTTTCGCCCGCCCTGGGCAGCCCTTCTTCCACCGGAAAAATCCCATGACCGACGCAGACATCGAGCCCACCAACTTTGAGCGCACGCTCAGCAAGGCCATCACCCTCAAGGTTTCTCAGGACCTGGAAGTTCTGGAAGTCATCACGGGCATCGAGACCAGCAACAGCTACGCGATTGTGGCTGACGGCAAGACCGTGGCCGTGGCCGCGGAGCAGAACAAAGGCGCGAAGGACACCGTCGGGCGCTTCCTGCTCCAGCACTGGCGCACCTTCGACATGACGCTCACGGATCCCGAGGACAAAAAGTCGCTCGTTCTCCACCACCCCTTCCGCGTCTTGCTGTCCGAGCTGGAAATCACGGGAAAAGACGGGGCGAAGGTTGGCCTGCTTCGCCAGCGCGCCTCGTTCCCCTTCCTGTTCAGGTCGTTCGATGTGCTGGACAGCAGCGGCCAGCCGGCGATGCGCTGCTCATCGAATGTGCTGCACCCGTGGACCTTCCACTTCCGCAAAGGGAAGGAAGAAGTGGGCGTCGTCTATCGGCGATGGCCGGGACTTCTGGCTGCCATCGGCACCAACCGCGATGACTACACCGTCGAGTTCAAAGGCGGCCTCTCCGACAGCGAGCGCATGCTCCTTCTGTGCTCCTGCCTGTTCATCGACCTCCTCTATTTCGAGGCCAAATAACGGGCACTGCCTCCCCGCCCGACGCTTCATGCGCGGACTGCAGCAGCGTCCCTCCCCCAAAATGTCCTGCGACGCAGGGCTGCTGAATGCGCCAGAAAATCGGCGCCGACGCAGTCACATTCGCGCGCAGGCATTTGTTTTTCCGGCGTTCCCCGAAGTGCCTGTCGCGCACTTCGGCGGCCCTTTGGGGGAGAGCCATGCTGCTGCATCCGCATCCGGCTGATGGATTCCTGGCCCGCGCTCTCGGCAGTCGGCCTCTGCTTCAGGCCGCGCTGCTCTTCGGACTGGGCGACGTGCTGTCCCTGCTTCTTCTGACAGCCGGCATTGAACTCCCGGTCCTGATTCCCGCACTGCTGTGCGCCGCCTGTCTGATTCCCGGCCTTCTGGCGTCCTTCCGCCTGCCCGCCTGCGCCTTCTGCCTCACAGCGCTGGCCATCTTCTTCGCGGGCATGGCCGCGCCCCTGTTCCAGGCACAGCGTCAGGACGCTGAAACCATTGAAGTGCTGCATCACGCCCTCGAAAGCGGCGCCGGGCTTCGTGACGCGGCCGATGCCGCCGACTGTTTCAGCAAACAGGATGTCATCGCGGACGGCATTGTCGTTTCGGACCCCGTTTTTCGGGATGGCCGCACCCGCTTCGAGCTGGATGTCCTCCGCGTTCATCCCGACGGCAGCGAGCCACGGCCGCAAAATCTGCGCATCGGCGTGCGCGCTTCCATCCGGGGAAACGCGCCCATCTTCCGCGGCGACAAAATCCGCGCCCGCCTCCGCCTCAGCGGCATTCAGGGGCCCGACAATCCGGGCGTTCCCGACCTCCGGCGCGTCCTCAAAGCCCGGGGCATTCATTTTTCCGGAAGCGTCCGGCAGGGACAGTGGGCGGCAGTCGGCGAAAAGCCTTTTCTGCGCGCGGCCATCCAGCGGCATCGGCGGCGATTTGCATCTCTGGCCGAACAGACAGCGGGTGACGCACAGGCTGCGGGGCTCGTGCGCGCCCTGGCTCTGGGCGACCGGCGCGGGCTCGAAGGCGGCGAAGCGGAGGCTAATTTCCGGGCCAGCGGGCTCGCTCACCTTTTCAGCGTCTCCGGCCTGCACGTGGGCGTGGTGGCTTTCGCGCTCTACCGGCTGCTTCGCCGGCTCCTGTCGAGATGTGAATCTCTCGCTCTGCGCACGGAGACAGGTCAGCCCGCCGCGGCGCTCTCGCTGCCCATTCTGTGGGGCTATGTCCTGCTCACCGGCGCGGCCATCCCCGCCATCCGCGCGGGCGTGATGATGACGGCGCTGTTTCTGGCCCGGCTCTTTGGCCGCGAGCGGGACGCGCCTTCATCGCTGTCGCTGGCATTCCTGCTCATCGCGGCTTCCGACCCGGCGGCACTCCTCTCCCCCTCGTTCCAGCTGTCCTTCGCCGCCGTCGCGGGCCTGCTGATTCTCCAGCCGCCCATCCTGCGCCTCATCTCCCGGGCAAGCGCTTCCGCATCCGGCGGAGAAACAGAGTCCACTGGCCTCGCGGCAGCCTCTCCGCGATGGCGCCGCTGCGCTGCCTGCCTGAAATCAGCGGCCGTGCGCGCGAAAAGCTGGGGCCTCTCACTCACTGCCGCCACGTTGGCCGCCACGCTGGCCACATTCCCGCTGACGATGAGCGCGTTTGGCCAGGTGCCGCTGATGGCCGTGCCCGCCAATCTGGCCGCCATTCCGCTGGGCTCTCTGCTGACAGCCCTCAGTGCCCTTTCGGCCATCACGCTCCTTTTCAGCGAAGCGCTGGCCGTCGGAGTTCTCCATCTCGCTTCCCCGCTGGCAGCGCTGCTGCTTCGCCTCGTCTCTCTTCTGGCAGAACTTCCCGGCGCCGGCCTGACCGTGAACCCGCTCTCCCCCAAAGGCGCGGCGGCCGCCTGTCTGACGATGCTCGCCGTCCTTCTCTGGAAAACATGGCGCAGGGCAGCGCTGACGGCCCTCGTTCCGGCGCTCATTCTTGCCGCCTGGCCCATGGTCTTTCCCGACGGCGGGACGCTGAACAGTGACGGAAGGGAGCGCTGGAACGGCGTGCCGCCGCTGAGAGTGACGTTCCTCGCGGTGGGCCAGGGGGATTCGGCGCTCATTCGCTTTCCCGACGGCAGCCATGTTCTGGTGGATGGCGGCGGNNGCCAGCCTCGACGGCAAAGACGACTGGCGCGTGGGCATGCGCGCCGTGGTGCCCGCGCTTCGGGCCATGGGCGCCGCCCGGCTCGACGCGGCGATTCTGACGCATCCCCATCCCGACCATGGCGAAGGTCTTCTGGATGTCCTGCGCGCCCTGCCCGTCCGCGAGCTGTGGCTGCCGTCGGTGATGGAAGACAACCCCATGTCGCAGGCCATTCTCGAAGCGGCCCGGAACGCGCCGGCGCCGCCGCGCATCCGCAGGCTGACGGCCGGTGACACTCTGCATATGGGCGGTGCCGTTCTGGACTTTCTGCATCCCGCGCCCGGCTCGGAAAAACTCTCGGTGAACGACCAGAGCCTCGTCTTCCGGCTGCACTTCGGAGGCGCGTCCATCCTCTTCACCGGCGACCTGGAAGCGCCCGGCGAAAAGGAACTGCTGAAACGGGCGGCGCGCCATGGATGGAACCTGAAATCAGACGTCCTCAAGATGGGCCACCACGGCAGCCCCACCAGCACGTCCGAGGCGTTTCTGAGAGCTGTCTCGCCCGGCCGCGCGGTCATTTCCTGCGGCAGGGACAACCTGTTTGGCTTTCCCGCGCCGCGCGTGCTGCGCCAGCTGGCCGGGATTGGCGCCGA
The DNA here is from genome assembly GCA_002309695.1 of Myxococcales bacterium UBA1203. Lineage (GTDB taxonomy): Bacteria > Myxococcota > Myxococcia > Myxococcales > UBA5297 > UBA1203. The sequence goes on from DBXV01000025.1 coordinate 10,350, forward strand.
CATCCATCGAACGGACCTGTCCGGTGCTGTGGCCGTGGAGACGGATGGGCGCACTTTTCAGGTTCTGACGCCGTTCAGATCTGACCTTTGTCGAACTCCCGGGCCGCCACCCAGCCCAGTGTCTCCGTCAGCCCCGCGGCAATGACCGCGTTGGCCGCCTGGCCCACCACCGGGACCTTGCCCACGAAAAAACGTGCGCCGGCCTGACCGACTTCCTTGGCCAGACTGCTGCCCACCAGCGCCTTGGCGCTGGCCTCGGTGATGGACCGGTCAAAAACCTTGCCCAGAGACACCACCATGGCCGTCTGCAAAGGAACCAGAACACAGGCATCCGGCACAGGCAGCGCGGCAAACCCAGCCCCCACAGCAGCGGCAGCGGCGGAAGCGCCATGAATGATGGCGCGGCATCTCTTCTTCTGAACGTCGTCCATGCTGAAAACCTCCGGTGTGACGGTGAAGCGCCTCGAAAGAGCCTCGAACGGCCTCGATGAAACGGCTGAACTCTTTGGGCGCGGGAGAATGCGGCAAAGGCGCGCCGAAAAACCACGGGCCGCACGGAAAGCCATCGGCCAAAGCGCGGAAAATTCAGGCGAGGCGCCCGTCGAAACGGAACGGAAGAGCGACGTGCCTCCCAGGTCCCGTCCCTTGACGCTCCACAGCGTGCCCACAAAAATGCCGCGCTTTTTTCGGGCCGCCCCTCGTGAAAACCGGGCGGCCCTTCGTCGTTTTCTCCCTCCCCGTCTCTCTTTTTTCGCTCACCCAAACCCCGACCACCCCGGGACACCTTCAGGAGCTTTCACCCATGGCAGAGATTCTCATCACCCACGGCAGCGTCATCACTCTCGGCAAAGACAACCGCGTCATCCTCGACGGCGCCGTCCTCATCGGCGGCGGAAAAATCATCGCCATCGGCAAGACGGAAGATGTCGCGAAGCGCCCCGACGCGAAAGGCGCCGAGGTCATCGACGCCAAGGGCCGCGTGGTGATGCCGGGCTTCATCTGCGCCCATCACCATTTTTACAGCACGCTGTGCTGCGGACTCGCCAGCAAGCCCGGCTCGAACTTCGTCGAAGTTCTGGAAAACCTCTGGTGGAAGCTCGACCGCGCCCTCTCGCTCGAGGACTGCGTCGTCTCGGCCCAGATTCCCATCCTCCGCGCCATCAGATGCGGCACGACGACCATCTTCGACCATCACGCGAGCCCCAATGCCATTCGCGGCAGCCTCCACGCCATCGCCGACGTGGTGCGCGAGAGCGGTATCCGCGCCTCGCTCTGCTACGAAATTACCGACCGGAACGGCCTCGACGGCGCCGATGAGGGCATCGCCGAGAGCCGCGACTTTCTGGCCGAGGCCAAGGCCGACACGACGGGCCGCCTGCATGGCCTCGTTGGCCTCCACGCCGCGATGACGATTGGCAAGTCCACCATGGACAAGTGCGTGAAGCTCGTGCGCGACACCGATTCCGGCTTCCACGTCCACGTGGCCGAGGGCCAGGCCGATCAGGACGACAGCGTGTCGAAATACGGGATGCGCGTGGTCGAGCGCCTGCACGAGGTCGGCGCGCTCGGGAAGAAGACGATGGCGATTCACTGCATCCACATCACCGACCACGAGATGGACCTCCTGGCTCAGACGGGAACGACCGTCGTCCACAACCCGCAGTCGAACATGAACAACGCCGTGGGCGCCGCGCGCATCATCGACATGCTGAAGAAGGGCATCCGCGTGGGCCTGGGCACCGACGGCATGACGAGCGACATGCGCGAAGAGGTGCGGAACGGCCTGTGGCTGCGCCATCACGAACACAAAGACCCCCGCGTCGGCTTCATGGAACTCGCGACGATGCTGCTGAAGAACAACGCCGCCATCGCCAGCGACGCCTTTGGCCAGACGATCGGCAGCCTGGAAGTGGGCGGCGCCGCCGACGTGATCATCAGCGACCACATCCCGTTCACGCCGCTCTCGTCTGACAACGCCTACGGGCAGATTCTCTTCGGCGTCACCGCCGCGCCCGTGGACACCACCATCGCCGCCGGCAAGGTGCTGATGAAGCACAAGGAAGTGCTCACGCTGGACGACGAGAAAATCTGCGCCCACGCCGCGCGCCTCGCCCCCGACACCTGGAAGCGCTTCGCCGCACTGTGAGTTTCCGGGCGAACCGGCCAACAGCCTGAAAAGCAAAGAGCCCCGCTTCTCCTTTCTCAGAGGAGCGGGGCGTTTTTTTGTGCGTGCGGCTTGCGGCGAATGTCCCGCCAGCCCAGCTCAATCTTCCCCGGAATCAGCCGGCGGCTGGAGCCGATAGACCTTGTAGGGGTTCTCACCCAGGTCACACGAGAGGCACTCCAGCTCCCAGCCTGCCTTTTCGAGCGACGCTTTCAGAAGATTCTCGGAATCAAACAGGTCCTCAATGAAGGCGTACTCGGTGCCGAAATGCCGGACGATGGCGGTGAGGGCCTCCGGCATGCCCTCGCCGCACCTCCCTCGGGAATAATCCTGTGTCTGCCGTGTTTGCGGGCGCGGCCGCGAGGAAGCACAGCACGCCGTCAGCTCTCTTCCTTCTGCTGCGCCGTCAGTTCGCGGCCTTCATTTCCTTCTCAGTCATTTCCCAGCCGCACCGGAATTTCCCCATGCCGTTCGGACAAAGCCGACAAAAAGCGGAATTTGAAGCTCTGGCCCTGCCCTATCTGGACCAGCTCTTCTCCGCCGCCATGCGCCTGACGCGCAGCGAGCGGGACGCCGAGGACCTCGTTCAGGACACCTTCCTGCGCGCCTGCCGCGCTTTTGGGCAATTTCAGAGGGGGAGCAACGTGCGCGCGTGGCTCTTCCGCATCCTGAACAACACCTTCATCAACGATTACCGGCACAGGCGCGTCGAAGAAAAAATCATCGGCGAGATTCCCGGCGCTTCTGCCAGCCGCAATGACGGCACCGCGGATGATGCTCCGGACATCGAGGATCTGGCCGACAGCCGGAACACCCCCGAGGACGACTGCATGGAGCGGCTGATGGCCGACGATATTCTGCGCGCCATCGACCAGCTGCCGCTCGATTTCCGCATGGCGGTGGTCCTGGCCGACCTGCAGGAATTTTCTTATCGGGAAATTTCCGAAATCACGGGGTGTCCGGTGGGCACAGTGATGAGCCGCCTCTTCCGCGGCCGAAAGCTGCTCCGGCAGGCCCTGCGCCAGCACGCCATCGACCGCGGTTTTCTGACGGCATCGGCGGCGGATGAAAATGCGGCGAATGAAGCCGAAACAGAGGAATCGTCCCCTGTGGACCTGAACGAATATCGTCGGAAACATCAGGTCAGGTGATTTTGAGTTCAAAAATCAATTTCTTCCGCAAGTCTTTGTTTAGAGAGAAGCGCTCCATGAAATGCCCTGATTTCCACAAAATGCTGCAGCCTTATGCGGATGGAGAAACCGACGCGCGTGAAGCGGCCGGCATCACCAGCCATCTGGCCGAATGCAGCGAATGCCGAAATGCCGTCCGGCGGCAAAGAGAAATGCACCGCATTCTGCTGCGGGCGGCCGGTCAGTCATCCAGCCTGAATCCCAGGCCTTCCGCCGCATTCAAATCCCGACTGCTCAAAAACCTGAACGAAACTTCTGTTGAACACATTTATCCCCTTCCAATTCAGAAATTGCTTCCATGGACCTGGTACAAGACGGCAGCCGCCGCTGTGCTGGCACTGACGGCGGCGGGCGCTGCTCTGGCCCTCTCGCAGTCCAGCGAGCAGACAGAGCGCGAACGGCGCATTGTCCTCTATGCCAAAGACTCCATCGACCGGCATCAGCGGCGACTGCCCGTGGAGGTCAGCGGCACACAGCCGCAGAAAGTCCAGAACTGGCTCCAGGGAAAAATCGATTTTGCCGCTAGAATTCCGTCCAGTCTGAACAATAAAGCAAGTCTTGTGGGCGCCCGCCTGTCCAATGTCCGGGAGCGCCAGGCGGCTTATTTTGTCTATGATGCGCCCGACGAGCGCCGGCTGTCGCTGTTTGCCTTTGATGCGCCCGATTTGGAGGTTCAGGGAGGAAAAAAGGTGGACGACTGCGAGGTGCTCCTGACCAATCAGCAGGGCTACAATGTCGTCATCTGGAAAGATAAAGAAATTGCCTACTCTTTAGTCAGTGATTTGGATGAGCAGGATATTCTGGAATTAGTGCCCTGCGACGGCGAGGAGGAGGCAAAGGCGATCACTGAGAGGACAAAATAAAAACAGCCCTCCCCCAAATGTATTGGGAGAGGACTGTTCTATTCTCTGCTTCTGAATTATTGTTTATTTATTATTCCGTCGGAGCCGCACCTTTGAGGCAGCGGACAGAATAGCTGCCTTCCGGGGCAAAATCGCGGCTCAGACGAACGTTTTCGTCACCGACGAATAATACATCAGTAACTTTATCCTGAGTTGTCCCTGACCAGAGCAAGGCGTATGTGCCAAAGAAGTCAAAGAACGACTCGTCCTCATCCGCGTAATACATGCCGGCGGGCAGCGCGCCAAAACCGAAATCATCCTTGCCCATGACCGGGACGTCCGTCAGTTCATTTATAAAAACGACTTTACCTGCAAGGGCCAAAAAGGCAGAGGCGCTGGTTTTATTGGCATCGGCATATTCTAAAAGAGCTTCAAATTCTGCCCTTGTCGGCAAATGCCATCCTGTCGGGCAGACCTTTTGGGCGTCAGCAAAAGTATAAAGGCAGCCATAATTCGCCACAAAATCAGAATCTTCATCTGTATTCGCCGAGCAGGTAATGCCTTCTGCCTGATACGCCATATTCTTCGCCATCCAGATCTGCTCGCCAATGTCAACTGTCGGATAGCTGTTGCCCGCGGCGTCAGTCATGGGCGACGTTTTTTCGCAATTCTGCGCAATATCCCATCCATCCTCGCATTCATCGCAATTCTCGCCCGCAAAATGACCTTCGCAGACGCATTTCTGCGCAGCGCTGTCCCATTTCTGATGTTCACCGCACGCGGGCGTTTTAATACAGCGGACGGCAGCCCCATTATTCACTCCAAATGCGGCCTTCCCGGCGGCGACCGTGGAATTGTTGCTGTTCAGATTCAAAATAATGACTTTTGTGTTATCAGACGCACCAGCCCAATACGTATCAGTCCAGAAATCGGCCATTTCCCTGAAATAGTTGTAATTGCCATCCTCATATCTTCCAGCGGGCAGAGCCGCAAAACCGAAATCATCGCCGCCGGTAATCGTTATATTATCGCTGCCATTCAGTTTCCAGGGGACTTTCGCGGCGAGCGCCAGAAAATCGGTGTCGCTCGTTTTATTGGCACGGACAAATGTCATCAGGGCATCCAATTCCTGCCGGCTCGGCAAAGCCCAGCCATCAGGGCAGACTTTCTGCGCATCTTCAAATGTATAAAGGCATCCATAATTTTTCACGAAATCAGAGTCTGCATTTGTATTGGCCAGACAGGTAATGTCTTCCGTCTGATAAGCCATATTCTGCGCCATCCAGATGCGCCCGTTAATAACAGTCGTTTTATAGCTGTTGCCAGCGGCGTCATTCATCGGGATTGTTTCTTCACAGTTTTTGGCAATATCCCAGCCCTCTTCGCATTTATCGCAGCCGTCGCCGGTGAAATGCCCCGCGCAGACGCATGTATGCTCGCTTTCATTCCATTCGCCATGCGCTCCGCAATCAGGCTCTTTATCCTGAATACAGCGAACGGAATAGCCCAGAGACATATTGTAGTCATTCACCACAACAGAATTATCAAGACTTAAACTCCACGAAGTAGCCTGCGTCAGATCCGTATCAGACCAGAAATAGGCTTTTTGTCCAAAGTTGAGGTAAATATCATTGCCAAACCAGCCCGCGGGAAGGGCCGCAAAACCATTCGCGCCCGTGCCATTATTCCAGCTGGCATCGCGCAATGCCTGCGCGCCGGTGCTGTTATCCCCGCCGACAAAAGCGACGAGATGAACAAAATCATCTTTACTCGGCAGCTTCCAGCCAGCGGGGCAGACCTTTTTCGCGTCTTCCCACGTATAGAGGCAGCCATAATTCCCGATAAAATCAGCGTCGGCCTCGGTATTCGCGTGGCAGGTCACACTTTCATCCTGCCAGGCCATATTCTCAGCCATCCACACGCGCTTATCGAGCGTGACGGTTTTATAGAGCTTGCCCGATTTGTCGGCCATCAAACCAGCGGCCGGCTCAGCGCAATTTTTGGCAAGGTCCCAACCATCATCACACGACCTGCACTGGCCATTTCCGTCTTTGCCGTCATCACAGACGCCGTGCTGACAATTACACGGGTCGCAATTCTCGCCGAAATGGCCCGCTTCACATTCTTCGACGCTGGCATCTTCAATAATACCGGCGTCTTCAATAATGCCCGCATCGGCATCACTCGGCTTGTCCTTTTTATCCGATAGGCAGGGGCCGGCGAGGGAGAATAATAAAACATTCCTAATAAAATGTATTTCCGGCACATTTCGGCCGGCCGCACCGGGCCGACCTTATTGAATAAAAAACTGAGCATTACTCCGGGGTAATATCCGGAGTAAAAGCAATAAATAATAAATTCCCCTTCATCCCCTTCCCCACCGGGATTTCATTCGTCCCAGCAATGCCGCTGCAAATGCCGCTGCTGCCGCCAGAAATCCAAAATCAGGGGTACCCGTATTCGCCGCATTTGGCGCGGCATCCGACGCAGCTACTGAACATCCGCCGTGCCTGACCTCATGTGATGTATTCCCACCTGAGGGCATCTGAGAACTGCTCTGCCCACCACTGCCGCCATCGCCGCTGCTTCCCGCGTCTGACTCGGCCGTTCCCCCATCTGCTTCTTCGCCCTCCTCAGACGCGCAGACGGCCAGAGCCGACCAGTCCAGCTCCGGCACAGCGGACGAGACGCACTGCGCCAAAGTGCATCCCAGCGATTCAAACGAGGCTGTTCCCGATGAAGGCAGCGTCACGGCCGCTCCCTGAATTCGCGATTCCCGGCGAAGTTCTCCGTCAAACCAGGTCAGCCAGCGGGCGGCGGCATCGTCTGTGAGGGACGCCGCGGACAGTGCCGCCGGCGCCAGAAAGAGCGCACTCGATGCGGGCAGCGCGGAAACAACTTTTCGGAATGCCAGGGCGCCGCTGCCCTCACCCGTGCAGACCTCCCCGGATGCAGCGCGCATGAGAAACCCCACCTTCCGCTCGCCGGAAAATTGATTGGCGAGGGAGCGAATCTGGCCGGCGGACAGTCCATCCAGCGGAATGAGCAGCGAGGCGCCGCTCTCTTTGGTCCGGGACGCCAGCGCAGCCCAGAAATCGGCCTGCCACTGAGCCGCAGCCGCCATGTCCGGCAGCAGTTTCTGAGGCGGCCCTTCGAGCCAGAACCGAGCGGGGCTGTGGGAAGTCATCGTCTGGAAAGCGGCCAGGGCATTCCACACGCCGGCAGCCGCGGAAGAGGCGTCCGCATCGGCCGAAAGCCCCGAAACACTGTCGAGAGGCAGTGACAGAATGACCGCGCTGTCCGGGCAGGCGCTGGTGAACGTTTCCAGCGCGATGGGAAAACGCTCCGGTGAGAGCTCCCAGCGACCCACCGCGGGACAGGCATTGAGCAGGCAGGACAGGCCGTCAGAAAGGCTCGTCACGTCCGGTCCAATGGAAGGTCCCAGCTTTCCCTGAGCCGCGTCGGCGGCGGGCATAGGCAGGACAGCCGCGGCGGCGAGGCAGCAGGCCGTCAGGGGCAGAGCCATCGGCACAGAACAGAAACGGAAGTGCTTTTTCATGGTGGTCACTCCTTGCTGCAAAGCGAACTTCGGCCGTCGGGACGCATCTGATGCCCGACGGGCGCCGCGATATTTGGACATCATTCCAAAAATCCTCTTCCAACCTTCCCGGAGCGAAGGCAAACGGCGCGGCGGCCAAAGGGGGCCTGAACGCGAAAATCGAGGCGCCTCCTGCCGCTTTCCTGATTTTTCGGACATTCGCCGGACATTCGGCGGACTGTCAGCCATCCGTTCCGGAGAACTGACTGAACTGATTCAGAGGGAAATTTCATGCCGCGACCATCCAGCAACTGCGACGCGCGCCTGCTTGAGGCGGGCGGAGAAATCCTCAGGGAAAAGGGACTGCCCGGACTCAGCGTCCGCCAGGTCTGTCAGCGGGCCGGCGTCAATCTGGGCATGTTCACCTATCACTTTCAGACCAAGGAAAATTTCCTGCGCCAGCTTCTGGAAAAGACCTGCGACGCCTTCTTCCGGGGGCTCCTCGACTTTCACTATGACAACGACGAGCCGCTGGACCGCCTCATCTCCGCGCTCGACAACGCCATCGTCCGCATCGACGCCGAGTCCTGTCTGGCGGCGACCCTGTTTCAGGAATGCGTCAAGGGAACGCCCTGTGTTCTGGAACTGGCCGAAGCGCATCTGCCCCGGCACCTGAAACTTCTCGTCGAGCTGATTCGCGACTGCCAGGCATCGGGAAAGCTGAGAAACGACATCCCAGCGGAACAGGTTCTCTGCGCGCTGGTCAACGTGATCCTGCTTCCCATGGTCCAGCCCGCGGGAATCTTCAGGCGCATTGATCCCAAAGGAGATTTTCTGGGCAGCAGCGGCAGCGCTTCGGCAGCGCCGGCGGCCGCGGCCCGAGAGCGCATGGATCTGGTGTTCAACGGCCTCAGACCCAGAAATGAAAGCTCCGGCCCTCTCCCCGCCATCCGGCGCATCGCCAGCCGAATCCGGCGTTTTTCAGAGGACGGCGAAGGTCAGTGAGGGGGGCTTTTTCCCAAAAGAAAATGGGGTTTCTTCGGCCTGCGCGTTGCGCCTAAAGGCCCTCCCCCTTTCGGCCGCCTTTTTCCGCCCCGGCCAGGAACATCACGGGAAGCAGAAGACATGCGCATCGCCATCATCAGCGACATCCATTCGAACATCGAAGCCCTGACAGAGGTGAAAAAGGAAATTGGACGTCTGTCCATCGACCGGGTCATCTGTCTGGGAGATGTCATCGGCTACGGCGCCAGTCCGGAGCCCTGCTGCAGCATCATTCGCGAGCTGGCCGAAATCTCTCTTCTGGGCAACCACGACGCCGCCGTCTCCGGACGCATGGATTACGGCGCCTACTACGAGGCTGCGCGGCAGGTTCTCGACTGGACTACACGCCAGCTTTCCCCGAACAACCTGGCCTGGCTCCGCAGCCTTCCCTATTCCTACCGCTTCGGCGACCTCTGCTTCTCCCACGGCGCGCCGCTGAGGCCCGAGGCTTACGAATACATCTTTGCCGTCGAGCAGCTTGAGGAGCTCACGCCGTATTACCGGGAGCTGGCGGACGTGACGTTCATCGGCCACTCGCACATGAGCAAAATCTTCGCGCTCTCAGACAGCGAGGAATACTTCGAGGTGCGGGAGCAGTCCGTGACCATCCAGCGGGGACTGAAATACGTGATCTCTGTCGGCAGCGTGGGACAGCCCCGGGACTACGACAGCCGCGCCTGCTTCGTCGTTTACGACACGGTCCGGCGGACGGCCGAATTTCACCGGGTCGAATACGACATCGAGACTTCGGCGCAGCGCATCTTCGACGCCGGTCTGGCCCTCAACTTCGGCAAGCGCCTGTTCCTCGGCATCTGACAGACAGCGGTCGGTGCAGAAGGCTGTGACGCGGCGCCTTTCCCAAGCGGGCTGCACCTGCTGCGCAGAGTCCTCGGGCGGCGGCCGGAAGACTGCGGGGATGTCCTCCGCGGCCGTTCGGGTCAGAGGGAATTTTCCGCCGCAGACCGCACCATCTTCGTCTCTGCCCCCTTTCCTTCCGCATGCCTCCCTCCCGGAGTTTCCATGAATCTCTCCCGAACATTCAGGGCCGCACTGGCGGCAGCCGCGCTTGTGACAGCGGCCTCCTGTACCTCGCAGGACGATGATGTTGTCCCCGCCGAATACACGCAGGCAGAGCAGCTCTGGAAAAAGCTGCTGCATAAGAACGGGACCGAAGAGGCCGCCGCCATGGACCCTGCCGCTGCCGATGTCCGCGTTCTGCTCAATCACTGCCGGAAGACCGACAGGCGCGGCGGCGTGCAGCAGGATGACCTGTGCGGCGAATTTTACGCGCGCATCGACGCGGCCAAGAAGCGGGCCCAGCAATCGCTGATGAAGCCCGCCGCGCAGAAGTTCCGTCCGGCCGATGCACTCGCCGCTGCCAGCCGGGGAAGTTCGGCAGATGCGCCGGCCGCCGACAGCGCGCCGCAGCCCGCCCCTGTCCAGCAGCCGGTTCCCGCCCCGGACGCGCCGAAACCGCCTGAGGCGAAGAAGGCCGATGAGGCGCCTCAGACCATCCTTCCGAAGCCGGGAATGAAGGCCGGTGAATTCAAGGCCCGGTTCGGCGCCTGCTTCACCCAGTTCAGCGAGCTGACCGTCACGGGCGTGGGCACCGGGCAGGCCATGATCCTCAACGACGACGAAGACTGCCGCGCCGTCTTTCCCGGCTTTGAAAATCAGGCCGTTCTCATCGCGGGCGGCGCCGTCGAATCGATCAGAAGCCTAGATGAGCTGAACCCGACCCAGAAAACGCTCTACGGCAACAGGGAGATCACTCAGGCCCAGAAGGACTGCCTTGAGAAAAGCCAGGAAAGGGAGAAGCAGGGTCTTTCCAAGCTGCCGTGCCTGCCCGGGGACGACCCCTATGGGCCGGCTGCTGACGACAATTCCGTCGCCATTGAAAGCCTCTGAACCAGCGCCGCGCATCTGAACCGGCGCCTCAATCTGACGGCCGCGCGCCGCAGAAATTCATCCGCAAGTCATTTTTTCGGAGCACCCATGAAAGATTCCGCCATCAAGAAGCTCCTGACGCTGATGCCCAAATCCGTCATGAGCCAGGCCGTCGGCGCGGCCACGCACCTCGAGGTCTCTCCCGCCATTCACCGCAGGGCCGCGTCCCTCTTCGCCAAAGCGATGCACATCGACATCGACGACTACGCGCTGCGCCCCGAGGACTGCACCACCTTCGCGGAATACTTCGCCCGGCCGCTGAAAGACGGTGCGCGCCCCATTGCCGACGGCAGCGACGTGGTGGTCTCGCCCGTGGACGCCAAAGTTTCGTCCTTCGGCGACATCCGCGCCCGCCGCCTCATTCAGGCCAAGGGCAGAGACTATTCGATTGCCGCCCTGCTGGATGACCCGGAAATGGCGCTGCGCTTCGTCAACGGCATCTACATCACCCTTTACCTCTCGCCCCGCGACTACCACCGCATCCACGCCCCTCTGGCCGGGCAGATCACCTCGGCGGCCGTGATTCCCGGCGAGCTCTTTCCCGTGAACACGCCGTCGGTGAACGCAGTCTCCAACCTGTTCTGCGTCAACGAGCGGCTCATCACCTATCTCGACACCAGCGCGGGCAAGGTGGCCGTCATCAAGGTGGGCGCGACGTGCGTCGGCTCCGTCCGGGCCAGCTACTGCGACCTGATGACCCGGGAATCGCGGGAGCTTCGTGAAAAGGACTTCACGCCGCCCATTCCCGTCGAAAAAGGTGCGGAACTCGGCCGCTTTGAAATGGGCTCCACGGTCATCCTGCTCTTTGAGCAGGGACGGGTCCGCTTCGGCGACGACATCGAAGAGGGCCTCAAGGTCCGCATGGGGCAGGCCATCGGTCAGGTTCTGCCCGCGCCCGACAGCGGCAACGCCTGACAGCCGCTGAAAAACGCTCTTCTCCAAGATTCATTTCCACCAACGCCGCCGCCGGTTGCGCATCCGACGGCGGCCGCTTTTTTCAGGCGGCTCTCTCCCGCGCATCCCGTTTTCCGATGGAGGAAGCGCCTCTCCACTCAAGCGCCCCGGCGGCGCACCGAGATTTTCATGGCTGAAAAACACATCACCGCAGTCAAGGGCATGAACGACCTGCTGCCGGAAGCCACCGCCCTGTGGCGCCCCATCGAGGACAAAGCCAAAAGGACGCTGAGTGCCTTCGGCTTCGGCGAGGTCCGCACGCCCATTCTCGAAAAAACCAGCCTGTTCGTCCGCGGCGTGGGCGAGGGCACCGACATCGTGAACAAGGAGATGTACACGTTTGAAGACGGTGCCACAGAGGGGAAGGCCGGAACGCTCGTTTCCCTGAGGCCCGAAGGCACTGCCCCCGCCGTCCGCGCCGCCATCGAGCACAGTCAGCTGACGCAGGGCGCTCTCGTGCGCTGGTTCTATCTGGGGCCCATGTTCCGCAGAGAGCGCCAGCAGAAGGGGCGCTATCGCCAGTTTTTCCAGGTCGGCGCTGAAATTTACGGCGCCGCCGCGCCCCAGGCCGATGCGGAGCTCATCGATGCCGCCTACAGCTTTCTCCGGCAGCTGGACCTGGGTGAGCTGACGCTGGAAATCAATTCTCTGGGAGATGCCCAGTGCCGGCCGAAATACGTCGAAGCGCTCATCGCCTCGCTCAAGAGCCGCGCCGCCGACCTCTGTCCCGAATGCCAGCGCCGCCTGGAGACCAACCCGCTCCGCGTCCTCGACTGCAAAAGCGAGGCTTGCCAGCGGGTGACTGCCGACACGCCCACCATCGACGGCTTCCTCTGCGGCGGCTGTCAGGAGCACTTCCGGCGCGTCCTCGAACTGCTGGACGGCCTGGGCATCCCCTACACGGTCAATCCGCGCATCGTCCGGGGGCTCGACTACTACACGCGGACCGTCTTCGAGTTCGTGTCGCGCGAAACCGGTGAGGGCGGTCTGGGAAGCCAGAGCACTGTCTGCGCGGGCGGCCGCTACGACACGCTCATCGGCGATCTGGGCGGACCGGCCACGCCGGCTGTGGGCTTTGCCGCCGGTCTGGACAGGCTGGCTCTGCTCTGCGCCCGCAATGCGCCCGCTTCTTCCGGACCGGACCTCGCCATCGTACCTCTGGGCGACGCGGCGGTGATGAAGGCGCTGCAGCTGGCCTCGTCTCTGCGCCGCGAAGGGCTGTGGGTGGACATGGATTTGAGGGGCAGCGGGCTCAAATCGCAGATGCGCCGGGCCGACAAGGCGGGCGCCAGATGCGTTCTGGTGCTGGGTGACAGCGAGCTGGAGCAGGGCACCGTCAGCCTCAAGCGCATGGCGACCGGCGAGTGCGTCCAAACGGCACTTGAGCCCGATGCCATCCGCCAGGCGCTCCAGAGCTGATTCCTTCCGCTCAGCTGTCTGAGCACTTCTTCTTCTGCCGTTCTGAAAATCAGTTCGGCGGCTTTCATTTTCTGATTCCCGGGCCCGGCCAGTTGCCTCCTGCCGACGCCCGCCTTTCCCCGAAGCGAAACATGCCAACACGGGATTTTTCCAAGGCGCGCCGCATCGTCATCAAACTCGGCACCGGCGTGCTGACTGAGCGCGGCCACTTCGACGCCATCCACTTTGCGCGGCTCACCGCGGACCTCGCGGACATCGCCAAAAATCACGAGCTGACTCTGGTCAGTTCGGGAGCCGTTGCCCTGGGCGTGGAGCGGCTCGGCCTCTCGAAGCGTCCGAAGACGGTTTCCTCGAAGCAGGCAGCCGCGGCCATTGGCCAGGGCCTGCTGATGAACCGCTACGAAAACGCTTTCGGTGCCGCCGGCTTCTGCGTGGCTCAGGTGCTTCTGACGCACGGCGATTTCTCCAGCCGCACCCGCTACCTCAACGCCCGCCGGGCCTTTGAGTGCCTCTTCGCCCACGGCGCAATTCCTGTGGTCAACGAGAACGACACGGTCTCGGTCGATGAAATCAAGCTGGGCGACAACGACAATCTGGCCGGGCTGGTGGCGGGACTCATCAGCGCCGACCTGCTCATCATCGCCTCCGATGTGGACGGGCTTTACAGCGCCGACCCCCGCGTGGACCCAAAAGCGGAGCGCATCTCTTTCGTGGAAGCGGTGACGCCCGAGATTGAAAGTCTCGCGGGAGGCTCGCGTTCAGGCGTCGGCACGGGCGGCATGGCCACCAAGGTCCACGCGGCGCGCTGCGCGGCCGAGGCGGGCGTGCCCACGGTCATCGTCAACGGCAAAGCGCCGGGCATTCTGCCGAGGGTGCTTTCAGGCGAGGACGTGGGGACGCTCTTCGGCGCCTGCCTCGCACCTCTCTCCGCCCGCAAGCGCTGGCTGGCGCACGCGCTCCGTCCCAAAGGCGTCCTCAGGGTCGATGACGGCGCACGGAACGCCGTCCTGACGCTGAAAAGGAGCCTTCTGCCCTCCGGCATCCGCGCCGTGGAGGGCGACTTCGGGCACGGCGATCCCGTCGATGTGGCAGATCTCTCCGGGCAGGTCTTTGCCCGGGGCCTCTGCACTCACGATTCGGAGACGCTGCGCCGCATCGCCGGCAGGCACAGCGATGAAATCGAGGCGATTCTGGGCCAGGGCTTCGAGGAGGAAGCGATTCACCGCGACGATCTGGTGGACATTTCTCACGAACCGACGCCCACCCCCCGGCCGCCGGCCGCCTAGCCGGCCGCGAAAATCCGCCGACGCAGTTTTTTCACAAGGACAACGACCGAAATGAACGACCACGCGAACAAGGATGCACTGCCGGAAATCACCGAGAAGGCCACCGCCGACGCTGTCCTGCTTGCCGACAGGGCAAAAGCTGCTTCCCGCGCTCTGGGGAAAGCCTCCACGGACCAGAAAAACGCAGTTCTTGAGGCCATCGCCCGCAGGATTTCTCAAAGCAGTTCGGAAATTCTCGCCGCCAATGCCCTCGACCTCGAAGCCGGCCGCGCTCAGTCAATGAAGAGCGCCATGCTGGACAGGCTTCGCCTCGATGAGCAGCGCATTCAGGGCATCGTGCAGGCGCTGGACGCCGTGAAGAACCTGAGCGACCCCGTGGGCGAAGTGACCCGTTCCTGGACGCGCCCCAATGGGCTCAGCGTCTCGCGCGTGCGGATTCCGCTGGGCGTCATCCTGATGATTTACGAGGCGCGGCCCAACGTGACGCCCGACGCCGCGGCGCTCTGCCTCAAGAGCGGCAACGCCGTGATTCTGCGCGGGGGCAAAGAGGCGCTCCGCTCCAATCTGGCGCTGGGGAAGGCCATCCGGCTGGGACTTGCCGATGCCGGGCTTCCCGAAGACGCGGTGCAGCTCGTGGACACGCCGGACCGGGGGCTGATGCTGGCGCTCCTCAGGCAGGAGGAAAAAATCGACCTCTGCATTCCCCGGGGCGGCGAATCGCTCATCCGCTTTGTCGCCGCCAACGCCCGCGTTCCCGTGCTCAAGCACTACAAGGGCGTCTGCCACGTCTATCTCCACGGCTCCGCCGACCTGAAAAAGGCCATGGCCATCGCCGTCAACGCCAAGGCTCAGCGGCCGGGCGTCTGCAACGCGGCCGAGTGCCTGCTGGTTGACCGGGCCGCGATGAATCTTCTGCCGCCCGTCGCCATGTCTCTGGTTGAGGCCGGGGTGGAACTCAGGGCCGACCCGGAAGCGCTTCTTCAGCTGTGCCGCCACCGGGTGCCCGCTGTGCCCGCCAGACCCGACGACTTCGGTCATGAGTTTCTGGACAAAGTCATCGCCATTAAGACGGTGGGCTCTCTCGACGAGGCGATGGACCACATCGCCCGCTTCGGCTCCATGCACACGGAAGCCATCGTGGCCGAGGACAAGGACGCCGCTGAACGGTTCGCACGCGAGGTGGTGGCCTCCGCGGTGATGGTCAACGCCTCCACGCGCTTCAATGACGGCGGCGAGCTGGGGCTGGGCGCGGAAATCGGCATCAGCACCACCAAGCTGCACGCCTTCGGCCCCATGGGTCTCGAAGAGCTCACCGCTCAGAAATTTATCGTCCGTGGCAATGGCCAGACGCGCGGCTGACGCGCGCTCCGCCAGAAGAGGAAGTCCCGAACTCCTGCATTCTCCGCCGCTCAAGGAAAGGCGCCGAACATGACCACTCCGAGTCAGACAGACCCCGCCGCAGCCCCGCCGAAGGCCCCTGAAACCGTGCCCGGTGAGAGCAGTCCTTCTCAGCCCGAAACGACGCCGATTCCCGAAGGAAAAAAACGCACCGTCACCAATATCCCGGCGCCGCCGAAGCCTCTGATTCAGGGCGAAAAGCCTCAGGAGACGCCGGTGCCCGCCAGGAAGGGGCTCGCCGCCGCCGCGCCCAAAATTTTCACGGCAGCTGACGCCGGCACTTCGTCGTCTTCGCTCTTCAAGCCCACTCCCGCCGGCCAGCCGGCACAGCCCGCGCCCATTCCTCCGGCGCCCCAAAAACAGGAGAAGACGGGCGGGACGTCTCTCAGGTGGCGCAAGAACTCCCTGTCGCAGACGCACACCAACGCCAGGACGAGCGACGACGAATCCGCGCTCATCATTCAGGAGCGCGCTCAGAAGCTGGGGCCCGGCGTCATCGTCGGCCACTACGAGCTCATCCGCCTTCTGGGCGAGGGCGGCATGGGCGCCGTCTATCTGGCGCGCGACAACCGGCTGGGCAGGCGCGTGGCCATCAAGTTCCTGCACACCAACGACGAGCATCAGACGCGGCGGTTCATTCTCGAAGCCCGGATGACGGCCCGCTGCGGCCACGAAAACATCGTCGTCATCTACGAAGCCGACGAGTTCCAGGGCGCCCCCTACATGGTCCTGGAATTTCTCAAGGGCAGCTCGCTCCAGGACATGCTCCAGGAAAAGCGCGGTCCGATGCCCGTCGGGCGCGTGGCGGAACTCATGGTTCCCGTCCTGCGGGCTCTGACCTGCGCCCACGAAGCGGGCATCGTTCACCGCGACCTCAAGCCCGACAACATCTTCGTCACGCAGAGCGGCACGGTGAAGGTGCTGGACTTCGGCATCTCCAAGGTCCTCCAGGACGACGACAGCATGGCCGACCGCAAGAAGCCGGACATGGGCGAGGACGACGATGAAAATTCGGATCTGTCCACAGAGGAACTGGCCAGCATCGATGAGCTCAGGGACCTGAGCGAAGAGAGCGCCTCCCTCACTGTCGCCGGCTCGCTCATGGGAACCATCCCCTACATGGCGCCGGAGCAGTGGCGTGCCCGTTCAGACATCGACGCGGCCGCCGACATCTGGGCCATCGGCATCATCCTCTACAAGATGCTCTCCGGGCAGCACCCGCTCCCGGGCGTTCACGGGATGAACCTGGCCATCGTCGGCAATTACAAAGTGCCCATGCCCAGCCTGGCGGTGGCCGCTCCCGACCTGCCGGAGGACCTGATTGCCATCGTTGACAGGTGCCTGCTGAAGCGCCGGGCGCAGCGCTGGCCATCGGCTCAGGCCCTTCTGGAAGCGCTGGAAAAATTCCTGCCGGGGCGCAGCACGCGGGCATTCAACGTCGATGAATGTCCCTACGCGGGGCTGTCTGCCTTCCAGGAAAACGACGCCGACCGCTTCTTCGGCCGCGACGCGGAAATCTCCGCTCTGGTCAACATGATTCGCGAGCAGCCGCTGGTGGGCATCGCCGGCGCCTCGGGTGCAGGCAAAAGCTCCATCGTCCGCGCCGGTGTCGTTCCCGCCCTCAAGCGCTCCGGCGAAAAATGGGTCGCGCGCTTCATTCGTCCCGGAAGGACGCCGCTCCTGGCGCTGGCAGAGGCCATCGTGCCGCCGGCGCAGGGCGAGAAGGCCGCTGAGCGCGTCGATGCAGTCGCATTCCTGGCCAAGACCATCGCCAGTGAGCCCGGCAAAGCCGGCGCGCTGCTCCGCTCCGAGGCCCGCATTCAGGGCTACAGCCTGCTCCTCTTCGTGGACCAGTTTGAGGAGCTCTTCACGCAGGGCATCTCCACCGAAGAGCGCACCGCCTTTACGGCCTGCCTCTCCTCCATCGCCGACGACGCCAGCTCCCCTACCCGCGTGGTGCTTTCGCTGCGCGCCGACTTCCTGGACCGCGTCAGCGAGGACCGCCGGTTCCTGTCAGAGCTGTCTCAGGGGCTGTTTTTCCTGACCGCGCCCGGCCGCGACAGCATGCGGGACGCCATCCTCGAACCCGCCCGCCTCGCCGGCTTCAAGTTCGAGAATGCCGAGATCGTGGAGGACATGCTGGACCACCTGGCGTCCACCCAGGGCGCACTGCCGCTGCTCCAGTTCGCCGCCAGCAAGCTGTGGGACGCCCGGGACAAGAAGAACAAGCTTCTGACGGAGAGCGGCTACGACGAGATGGGCGGCATCGCCGGAGCGCTGGCGACGCATGCCGACAGCGTGGTCCGCGACCTGCCCGCCGAGGAACAGAAGGAAGTTCGTGCCCTGTTCCTCAGGCTCGTTTCCTCCGAGCGCACGCGCGCGCTGGTGCCGATGGATGACCTTCTGGAACAGGCCTCCAGCCGCGCCGCTCTCGAAGAGCTCATCAACAGGCTCGTTCAGGCCCGGCTTCTGGTCGTTCAGACGAGCGGCGGCGTCACCACGGTCGAGATTGTCCACGAATCGCTCATTTCCAGCTGGCCGACGCTTCGGCGGTGGCTCGATGAATCGGGCGAGGATGTGGCCTTCCTCGAACAGCTGCGCACGGCGGCCAAGCAGTGGGAGTCCAAGTCAAAATCGAAGGACCTGCTCTGGCGCGGCGATCTCGTGGACGAAGCCCGCAGGTTCAAGAAGCGCTTCCGTGGCAGCCTCTCCGCATCGCAGGACAGCTTCCTCAAAGCCTCCTTCGCCCTGCAAACGCACACCGCGCGGCTCAAGAGAGGGGCCTTTGCCGCCGGCGCCGTCATTCTGCTCGCGTTCAGCGGTTCCATGGCGTTCCTCAAGGCCGAAGCGGACAACGAACGGATTGAGGCGGAGCGCCAACGGATTGAGGCGGAGCGCCAAAAGACCATCGCTGTCGCCGCCAAAGAGGACGCGGACAAACAGCGGGACATTGCCGAGAAGCGCCTGAAAGAAATCGAAGAAAAGGAGAAGGCTCGGCTCGCGGCTCAGGCTGAGGCCGATGAAAACGCCCGCGTCGCCCGCGAGCAGGAAGCCCGGGCGCTTGAAGAAGCCAAGCGGGCTCAGGCGGAAGAGGCCCGGCGTCTCGAAGAAATGCGCAAGAAGGAGAGCGCGGAGGCGGAGGCACGGCTGGCGCAGGAAAAGCGGGCTCAGGCGGAAGCTCAGGCCAGGCTGGAAGCCGAAAAGAAGCAGCTGGCCGAAGAGCGTGCCAAAACCGAGGCCGCGCAGAGAGCCGAGGCCCAGCGTCAGGCGCAAATCGAGGCCGAAAAGAAACGTCAGGCAGAAGCCCGGGCTCAGGAAGAGGCGAAGCAGCGGGCCGAAGCAGAGCGGCAGGCGCGCCTCGAAGCGGAAAAGAAGCGCCAGGCGGAAGCTGCAGCTGAAAAGGCGCGGAAGGAAAAGGAGCGCCTCGACGCGGAAAAGGCTGCGCGTAAGGCCCGAATCGGCGCCATCGATCCCGACGCTCTCTGACAGCGGGGGGCAGTGTCTGCTGACTGCTACCCCGCGTCTCCCGACAAGACTGAACAGCGGCCATGGCACAGCTTCAAAACACGTTTTCCTGGTCCAAATCGCGCCACGGCAAATTCATGGAATGCCGTCGCCTCTACTGGTTCCACTACTACGGCAGCTGGGGAGGCTGGATTGCCGAGGCACCGCCGGAAGTGCGCGAGCGCTACATCCTCAAGAACCTGTCCACGCGGCAGCAGTGGGCAGGGAAAGTGGTCCACGACGTTCTCCAGCAGGCGCTCATGTGCATCCACGCGGGCGGCGAAATTCCCTGCGGCCGGCTCATCGACATGGCCCACACGACGATGCGGGAGCAGTTCAGGGCCAGCCGCGCGGGCGCCTATCGGACCAATCCCAAGAGGTATCCGGGGCTGGTGGAGCACGAGCTCTGCCTGCCGGTGTCCAACGACGAGTGGAAGCGCAACTGGGAGAACGCCCGAAGCTGCATCGCCCGCTTCTATGAGGCGGGCTGGCCCGAGCGCGCCCGCAGGATTCCGGCGGACAGCTGGCTGCCGGTGGACGCCCTGGACACGTTCCTCCTCGACGGCGTCACAGTGTACGCAGCCCCCGACTTTGCCCTTCGCGAAAATGGCCGCCTCATCATTGTGGACTGGAAGACCGGCACGCCCCGCGAGGAGGACCAGAAGCAGGTCCAGTGCTACGTCCTGTTCGCGGCCGATAAGTGGAATGCGCCCACGGGAAGCATCACCGCGCGGCTCGTCTATCTGGGCAGCGGCGATGAAATCGATGTGGCCGTGGATGACGCCGCGCTGGAGGACTTCAAAGTCCACTTTCGGAAGAGCGTGGCCGACATGAAAGCATGCCTCCGGGACCCCGACGCCAACACGGCGTGCATCGAAGACTTCCCGATGACCGAAAACACTGCCTCATGCTGCGGATGCCCGTTCCGCAGACTCTGCGGCAGAGGCTGAACGCCGCGCAAAAAGCGCTTCGGAAAGCAGCATTCCGTTTTCCCAAAACAAAAATCCCCTCGGCAGCGCGCCGAAGGGATTTTGTTTTACGTGCATCATTCCGGGCTTCAGGGGGGAGCTGTCTATTTCTTCTTCCGCTTCCTGCCTGTTTCCTGAGATTCGGCCGGGCGGCATCCCTTGGTCAGCGTGTACTCATAGGTGCCCAGCTCATCGCGCCAGTATTCGCCCTCATACGGCCAATAGACCTGCTGGTCCGCCACAGCCACCGAGTGGTTGTACTTCTGGACCACCTCGACGGACCCCTGCGAGGCGATGGCCTCTTCCAGGAAGCTCTTCTCCTGGCTGCTGGTCTCGAACTTGATGCGCAGCGCCTGGCCCAGAAGCCCCTTCAGCTGCTCCAGCTCAAACTCCAGCTTGGCCTTGGCCATCATGCCCGCCTTTTCCATCAGGGCCCGGCGCTCCGCCTTGAGCTCCTCGTTCAGAGCCTTGGACAGCTCGGAGAATTTGAACAGGTCGCTCTTCTTGCGGATGGCATCCATCTCGACCTCAACTTCCTGAATGATGTCGCTGGACGCCTTCAGGTCCTTGTCGGTCAGCGCCAGACTCAGGATGCGCTCCAGAATCCAGTTGGTCCCGCCGGACCCCGCCCGGTTGCGCTTCTGAACCTCCGCAAAAATTTCCCAGTAGCCGGCAGCGTCTGTGTTGGCGTTGGTGATGCGCACCAGCTCGTCGTGCACCGGCATGTAGGTCTTCTCAAACTCCTCAAGAATCGCCCGTGCCTCCCGATAGCGGCAGTTCTCGTAATAGATGACCGCCTTCAGAATGAGGGACTCGGGGAAATACTCGTCTTTGAAGAAGGGCGAAGAGAGGGTGATGAGATTGCCCAGCGCCCGCTCGTATTCGCCAATACGGTAATGAGCCCAGCTGGCCTCAAAGAGCGCCTCCAGCCACTGGTCAGAGCCCCGATCGACCTTGTTGTAATAGAAGACGGCATATCGATTCTGACGGTGACCGTAGTGGGTGCGCGCCAGCTGCATGAACGCCATCTCCCGCATCTTCAGGTCGGCCTGCGGGTTTTGCCGGGGATTGTTGAGGCGGACCACGTTCTTGAAGGACTCCACCGCCTGAGCGAAGTCGCCCTGCGCGAAGAAGATGACGCCCTCGAGATACTTGGTCTTCGTGTAAAACGGGTCGTCGCTTGGAATCATCAGGATGAGCTTCTTGGCCTCTTCAAAGGCCGCGTTGGCGTCATCCTTCTGCTCCAGCTGAACGAAGGCCTTGGCCCGATTGAAATGATAGCGGGCCAGCAGGTAGCGGAACTGCGAACGGAAGCGCTCGGGGAAATCCGCATTGGCGTGCTTGGCCACCTCGTCCAGAACCACCTGCTCGTTGACGGTCTTGCGGGCGATGTAGAACAGCCATTCGAGACACGTCTTGAACACTTTGGTGTTCTCGCCCTTGTCCAGCAGAATTTTGAAGTGGTTCAGGGCCGAATGGTACAGCCCCATCCGGTAAAGCGTCTTGGCCAGCGTGTACTGAGTCTCGTCGTGGAGCTCCGCCATATTGGGGTCCTTGAGGATCTCATGCAGAGCCAAGGCGGCGGTCTCGTAGCGCTTGGAATTGAAAAGTTTAATTGCCGCATCCAGACGCTGACGCTCGGCGCTCTTGCCTGCCAC
Organism: Myxococcales bacterium UBA1203; assembly: GCA_002309695.1. Taxonomy (GTDB): domain Bacteria; phylum Myxococcota; class Myxococcia; order Myxococcales; family UBA5297; genus UBA1203. Next base: position 32,262 of record DBXV01000025.1, read on the forward strand.
GTCCACAGCCTCAAAGCTCATCACGGGCGCGTTTGTCGGAGGCGGAGGAGGTGGAGGCGGAGGAGGAACAACAACGTCCTCCCTGGAATGCTTCGGCGCGGCAGGCGGCGGGTTGCTCAGGTCCATGCCGCCGCTCTCGGCAGTCTGCTGCGCAGGCGAGGACGATGTATCGCCGCCCGACATATCGAGCCCAAAACCGCCGAAATCTCCGGCGTCATCTGATGAAGCGGCTGCCGACGAATCGCTCTTTCCCGACTTTTTCCCGCCTTTTTTGCCCTTCTTGGATTTCTTCTTTTTCTTCTTCCCTTTCTTTTTTTTCTTCGACGAGCCCCCGCCGTCGTCGCTCAAATCCATGCCGCCAAAATCAAACTGGGTCAGCACAAGCTCCTGAGCGGCAGAGGCGGCCTCCCCCGCGGCAGAAGCAGGAGCCGCAGAAGCGCCGAATGAAAACAAAAGCGTGGGAGCCACCAGAGCGCACAGGACGCCCTTCCAGGAAGCGCAGAATTTAGAAGTACGTGTCGCGTTCATTCTCAATCCTCACTTCCTGCGCCCAAGAAGAACGACAGGCCGATTTCAAACATGATCTGGTTCTCGATTTTGCTGGTCGAATCCCCCAGCGTCACCGTCGCTCCTTTGTAGATGTAATCCCGGAGCTCAAAGCGCAGGGCGATCCAGTTGTTGAAAACCAGTCGGAAAAGCAGGCCCACATGGCCGCCGAAGGCAAACTTCTTGGCACCCTCAAATTCCGAATTCACAGGCGCCGAATACTGAATGCCGTCAATTCCGCCTGTCAGGCCGAAGTCGAAATGCAGGACGTGCTCGGCCATCAGGCTGAGCTTCCCGTAAAGAGGCGTCCAAGAAAGTCCCAGGCCGGCCAGAAGCCCCAAGCGCCCGGGAACGTTCGTCATCGAATCGACTTCCGGGGAAGTGCATTCGCCAGACGAATCACAGACGGAAACAGCGCGGCTGGTCAGGTTGAAGTTGTAAAGCAGGTGGGCCGTTACGGAGAAGGAATCGAAGATGTGGTAATCGGCCTTCAGGCCCAGCCCCAGCTTCTGAAAGAAGGCATCGCCAAAGCTGACATTGAAGGTCGGCGACAGCTCGAAGCGATGCTTCTTAAAAAACAGGCGGCCTGAAACCGGCGGAATTTTGTCTTCCAGCTTCGAGGTGTGGACCACCTCAACGTCATCGCCGGAATCGGCGGGCGCGGCAGACTTCTGGGCCAGTGCCGTCAGGGGCATGACGGTCATCGCCAGCATCAGCATGAGCGCCAGAACGCCCTTTCGTTTCATCATCCCGGAAAGAAAGCGCATGGCGTGCTACTCCTTATACTCGAACGAGAAGGGGATGAAGATGCTCAGCCCGAGGTTGATGGAGAGAAGGTGCTGGACGACGCCCTTGCCGCCATTGTTCGCGGGTGTGTCCGTATAGACGGTCTCAATCAGCGAAAGGTCCAGCGCGAGGAAGTCATTGAGCGAGAACCGCGAGCCCAGCCCCAGATGCGTCGAGAGCAGCAAGCTGTTGTCGTCAAAAGACTCGCTGATGACCGTTCCCAGGCCGCCAACGACATAAATGTCAAAATGGCGGATCGCATTTCCCAGCTTGGATTTCCCGTAAAATGGCGACCACAGGAAATCCAGAGCGACGGACCATTTCGGCTGCACGTCCGGCAGCTGAGAGCGGAGCTGCCTCTTGGCAAGCCTGACATTGTCGTTGGGAATGACGTTGTATTGGCTGCCCCGGATGGCGATGCCAAGGCTTTCATGAATGTGATACGCCAGCCTGAGGCCCGGACCGTATTTGGGGAAATAAGCGTCGTTCATGGTGACGAAGATCTCGGGCATCAGCTCGAAGCGCCCTTTCTTCATAAAACTTCTGGGCTGGACGCTCTTGACCCGGTCGTCAGCTGTCAGCTCGATTTCCTTCAGCCGCCCCTCCAGCGCCTGCATCTCGGCCGGCGGCGGCGTCTTGGGCTTGTCCTCATCCTGAGTGAACATCGGCGCGGACGCTTCCGACGACGCGGAAGCAGCTGCCTCAGACGACTTGGCTGACGATGCGCCCTTATCGCCGGATTCATCGCCTTTCAGGTCGAGGCCGAATCCCCCGAAATCACCGGAAGAAGCTGAATCCTCAGCGGCAGGCTGCTCCGACGACAGGCTCGACAAATCCAGTCCTTCAAAGGCCGTCTGAGCCGAAGCGCCTAGGGGTATGAGCAACGCGGCAAACAACGCCGCAAGAAAACAATGAACGCGCATGGTTGGTCATCCTGATTGAGATGAGTTCTGGGGACGCCGAAAGGGGACGAAAAAAGCCGCGGATGGTCATGCCTGAGTCAAATTCGTCAATCTTTCTTCGGCGTTTGGGCAGCATCAGCCTCTGCATGGAGTCCGTCGCCATCTTCCGAACCTGAAGGCGCGCTCTTTGTGCCCGCGGCAGGCCGCTCACCCTCGTCGGGGATTTCCATTAACAAGGTATCCCCCTCTTCGGTCAGCGTCCTTTTGAGCGTGCCGGCGGGCAGTTCCAGCGCGGCGGTCGCCTTTGGGTAAAACCACGTAGCCCGCCAAGGTCGGATAGAATGCACCGCATGGACTACCTTATTGTCGTCATCGATAAACGCCACATCGATGGCAAAACGCATAAAAAACATGTGAATCGAGCTGCAGGAGGTAATCAGAAGCCCCCCGCCTTCATCCAACGAACGGCGGCCCAGCAGACCCTTGGCGCGGGTCCATGGACTGTCCGCCACCTCGATTCGGTCGCCTAGAAAGGTAGAACGCGTCTGGTTGTGGATAGTCAGGAACATGAGGGGCGGCCTTTTGCCACGTCACTGCCCTGGGGGCCAACAGGCTTTTTTCATGTTTTGCCGCACGGTGAGGCCGCTGAATCGCGCCTTCAAGCGTTCAGAGCAGCTCTCCGGCCCTGCAGTCTTGCACCACAGGCTTGACAAAGTGTTCCCGCGATTTTTGGGGCGCGGCCGCGAGCTTCACGCTTTTGTCTGGGAATCCCTGTGAAGCGCCCGTTCACTCAGGAAATCGCCGCAGCAGCCGGCGGCTGCACAAGGCATCCAAAATCAAATCAAGGTTACGGCCGATGCATCTACCAAAAATCACACCTCAGCTTTCACTTGTCCTTGTCTGCCCACAAATCCCCCCAAACACAGGCAACGTCGCACGGCTCTGTGCGGTCACCGGATGCCGGCTGGTCCTGGTGGGTCCGCTGGGATTTTCCATCGCCCAAAAAGACCTGCGGCGGGCTGGCCTCGACTACTGGGACAAAGTCTTCCAGTCGTTCTTCCCTTCTCTTGAGGAATACGCGGCGGCCCATCAGGACACACGAATGCACCTTTTCTCGTCCCACGCCGTGAAATCCTACTGGCAGACGGAATTTCGCCCGGGAGACCACCTGGTATTCGGCTCGGAACAGCACGGACTGCCCGCATGGTTCACAGAGAGCCGGGCGTCATGCCTGACGACGATTCCCATGCTTCCGGATCGCAGGTGTCTCAACCTCTCCACCTCGGTGGGCATCGCCGCATACGAGGCGCTGCGCCAGCTTTCCTTTCCGGGAACACCGGCCGCCCGCTAGCCCATCCCTGCCCTTTTTCCGGACCATCCGGAGGCCGGCGCCCGGGCCGCAAAAAAAAACACACGCCCTCAATCAATCTGCTAAGGCCGCGGCCTCCCGAAGGGGGCAGCCTCTCCGGGCTCTCAACCAACCCTCGGTTTTTCCGAGTCAAGAAGGACAAATCCAATGCCCAGCCAAATCAATCCTGACGAGTGCATCAGCTGCGGTTCCTGTGCCGCCGAATGCCCCAATTCGGCTATCGAGCAGGGCGATACCTGCTACGTCGTCGATGCCAACAAGTGCACCGACTGCAAAGAAAACGGCGGCAACTCCATCTGCATCGACACCTGCCCCGTTGGTGCCATCAGCAAAAAATAACGTCAGGGAAAGTCCCCGAATCTCTTGAGCCAAAATCTCCTGAGATGAGAGATGCAGAAAATCCCGCACCGGCCTCCGGCGCGGGATTTTTTTTGCCCTGTCCGCGCTGCGGATAACCGGCCGCGCGGCCGCCCTCAGCACCTGATGGTGGAGTGAGCCGGCGGGGGATTCTCAAAGATTGACGCCCCCAGGGCCCCACCCTAAAAGGCCGCGCTTTTTTTTCATAAGGATGACGGGCAAAGCCGGGCCGAATGACAGAGCGCGCATTTCTCTGCCGAAGTTCCCTCCAGATGTGACGCACCTTCGTCCTCCGATTGTCCTCTTCCTTTTCTTTTTCTGTTTTCCCCTGTCGTTTTGTTTCCCCTTTTCCTTCGACAAAGCGGGCGTGCCCATGACCCAGAAAATCGTTCTCATCGACAGCGACGTTGCCTTCACTTCCACTCTGCGCGCGGGACTTGAGCAGGCGGGCTTTCAAGTCACCGAAATCAGCGACGGCAGGACGGCAGTCGATTCCCTGAAGGATATTCAGCCGGACTTCATCTACTTGTCGGTGGAACAGGACTGCGGCCAGAACGGCTATGTCATCTGCAACCGAATCAAGCGGACGGCGACACTCAAGGAACTTCCTCTGGTCATCGGTGCCCTCGATTCCAGCGGATTTGCCCAGCATCAGACGCTCAAGGGGCATGCGGCGGCCTATCTCTCCAAACCTTTTGATGCCGCCATGCTGATCGAGGCGCTGGCGCCGTATCAGCCAGCCGCCGCGGCCGCTGAGGGAGCGCTCGAAGGAGCCCCCATCGACGGTCAGCCAGAGGTCCCCGCCTATATGGATGCTGCCGGTGCTGAGGCCTATGGCGATGCCTACGGTGTTCAGGACAACGCCTACGGTGAGGCTGCCGCGGCCTCCTATGACATGAGCGGCAACTACGCTGAGGCTGCTCCCGAGGCCGCTCCTCAATATGAGGGCT
>DBXV01000025.1:37200-49702 GCA_002309695.1 Myxococcales bacterium UBA1203
GCTCAGGCCTATGCCGACCCGAATGCGGACCCAGGCATGGCAGCAACTCAGACCGACGCTGCTTACATGGACCCCAACGCGGACCCTGCCGCTTATGCCGACGCAGGAATGATGGCCGCCGATCCTCAGGCCTATGGCGAGGCCGCTCAGGGATACGACGCGGGCATGGAGTCAGCCGGCCAGGCCTATGATGTTCCCTATGATGGCGCCGAAACTCAGCCCGCTCAGTTGGATGATGCCGGCGCAGCTGAAGCCCCTCTGCCGATGATGGATGAGGCCGCTGCTGTGGCCGCAGAGGCAGTTTCGGATGTCAGCATCGCTGAACCTGCCGCGGATGCAGAGTCTGTGCAGGCGGCAGAGCCCCTGCCTGCGCAGGAGGCTGAACCTGTTCAGGACGCCGAGGCTGTGCAGGCGGCGGAGGCTGTTCCCGAGGCGGAGGCCATTGCCGAGGGTGAGGCGGTGGTCGAGGGAGAAGTCATCGCCGAGGCCGAAGTTATTCCCGAGGGAGAAGCCATCGCGGAAGGCGAGGTCATTCAGGAGGCAGAGGCGGTGGCCGAGCCTGTGGCCGCCGGTTCTGAGGCCGAGACCTCCGGCACAGCCACTTCGGATCCGTTCTTTGACGAGACGAGCAATCTTGGGCCGGAGCCTGAAATCACCGAAATCTCCGAGGATGAAATTCACGAATACGCCCCCATCGAAATCATCAATTTCCCGGAGGAGCCCGAGGCAACCGTCGAGACTGTGGACGTGACGGAGGAGGCGCCTGCCGCGCCCGCGGCCGATGGAGAAAAGGCCGAACCTGCGCCGGACACGTCCGCTGAAATGGAAGCGCTCAGGGCATCGCTGGCTGCTGTTCAGGCCGAGGCCTGTGCCGCCAAGGCGGATTTGGAAACGCTGAAAGTCGAGCTGGACTGCGCCCGCGCAGAACTGGAGACGGCCAAGGCTGCGGCAGAGGCTGCTGCCGCCGACAAATCCTCTGAACAGGCCGATGCAGCAGAGGCAGACAAAGCCCGGGCAGAAAACGAAGCGCTCAAAAATGAGTTGGAAACCGCCAAGTCGGAGCTGGCCTCAGTCAAAGAGGCACTGGTCTCTGCCCAAGAGGCTCTGGGAACAGCAAAGGCCGAAAATGACGTGCTGAAAGCAGAGCTGGAGGCCCAGAAGAGCGCGGAGGACGGCATGGCTTCGATCAAGGCGGAACTGGACGAAGCCCGGGCCGCTCTGGAGACGGTCAAGGGCGACGCGGCTGCGCAGGCATCACTGCTCGACGAGACCAATGCCTCTCTGGAAGCGGCGAAAGCCGACGCAGAGGCCAAGGAAGCGGCTCTGGCGGCTTTGAAGACGGAAAACGACAAGCTGCAGACCGAGCTGTCGGCGGCCAAAGAAGAGGCCAATGCCAAGTCGTCTGAAGCGGAGTCGCTGAAGGCTGAACTCGCCGCGGCCAAGGCGGATGCGGACACGCTGGAAGCCGGACTGGAGGCCGTTCGTTCCGAGCTGGCCGCCGCCAAAAACGGCAGTGCGGCACCTTCCGCTTCCGATTCGGGTGAGCTGCGGGCCCAGCTGGACGCCGCCAACGAAAAAAATCGGGAGCTGGAAGAGCAGTTGGCCTTCTCGGAGGAGCGCGCGAACAGGAACTTCCTCAAGCTGCAGAACGACGAACAGCTGCGTGCCAAGGCTCAAAAGGCTCTGGATGTGGCCATGGCGCTCCTCGATGCCGCGTCGCGGATGCCGGCCATTCCCGCCAAAGGCGAGGCCAGTCAGGGTCAGGCGCTTCTGGATTCTGTCACCGCGCAGACCGACGCGTCCTCAGAGGCTCAGGGCGATGGAGCCGACAAGGCCGCGGAACAGGAGTCCCAGGCCAAAGAATCCTCTCAGGAGGCTTGATTTTTCAGTGCCCCGGGGGCGCTCTCTCTTACAGAGTTCCACCCAGGCACATTGAATCCCAGAACCACAGGGGCGGGCCGTCACGATGCGGCCTGCCCCGACTTTTTACGCGCCCTGATTTTTTCCGAGACCCTCAGAGAAATGAGCGCGGACGCCCTTCGGAAAATTTTTCCAGGGGGCACACCTTTGGGGAACGCAAGCCTTCCCCTCCCCGCCGCGTCCGGAGCATCCCCAATCGTGAGGAAGACCGCTGACATGGCCGAATCCTTCAGAAAAGGCGCTCCCCGCCGGCCCGGCACCCTTCTCAAAATGCGTTCTGAGCACTGTGGCCAAATATGTTGACCGCGCATTTTGGGCTTGAAATGGCTTGTTGTGTAGGATACTATAAACCCGATTCATACAGAGGTTCACATGAACATCTCTCAGAAGCACACTCTGGACAAGGCCGAGGCCAGGCGCCGCGTCGAAAAGCTCACCAACAACTGGAAAGACGAATACGGCATGAAGGTGGACTGGAACGGCGACAAGGCCCATGTCGAAGGAGACATCAAGGGAATCCACGTGGATGCCCATGTGACCGTCACGGACAACTCCATTGACGCCATTGGCACAGACCCCGGATTTCTGCTCCGCAAGGTCGCCACGGCCTATCTTCAGACTCAGCTGGCTTCCTGTCTCGACCCGTCCAAGACGGTCGATGACATCAAGGGCTGAGTCCCCCATGTGACCCCCGCCGTTCCGGTCAGACTGCACCAGCCGCCGGAACGACGGTCTGCCCCGAAAACGCCCTTCCCTCCCGTCGGGCGTCTTTCGGGTTTCGGAGGAAGGATGGACAGCCAGAACACGCCGCAGGCAGCTTCGCTCGAGTCACCGAACGTTCTCATTGTCGATGACGATGTGGCTGTCAGAGAGGTTCTTTCCGTCCTTCTTTCGGAGGAAGGCTACGCCTGCCAGGGAGCGCCGGACGCGGTGACCGCGCTGGCCATGCTTCCGCAGGGATTCCAGCTGGTCATCAGCGACATGAAGATGCCCGAGCATGACGGGCTGTGGCTGCTGGACCGCCTCAAGGAAGCCGACCCCGAGCTGGCCATCATCATGCTCACTGGCTACGGCGATACGGAGTCCGCCATTGAAAGCCTGAGGCGCGGCGCCACCGACTATCTGCTGAAGCCGCCCAAAATCAGTGAGCTGGTGCGCGCGATGGAGCGGGCGCTTTCCAAGCGCCGGGTCGCTCTGGCACGGCGGCGCTATCAGCAGCGGCTGGAGCAAAGCGTCGAGGACAACACCCACGCGCTGCAAAAGGCGATTTCCGACCTGGCCGCGGCCTACAACTCGACGCTTTTCGCTCTGGTGGCGGCGCTGGATGCCCGGGAACACGAGACCAGCGACCATTCGATTCGCGTCGTCCGATACAGCGAGATGATTGCCCGGCGGATGAGCCTGCCCGAGGCCGAGCTGACCGTTATCCGGAGAGGCGCGCTGCTCCACGACATCGGCAAAATCGGCGTTCCCGACTCCATTCTCCTCAAGCCCGGCCCGCTGGACGGCGACGAATGGATTGAGATGCGCCGCCATCCGGAAATCGGCTTCAGCATCCTGAAAAACGTCGATTTTCTGAAGGCGCCCTCCCGCATCGTCATGTGCCACCACGAGCGCTTTGACGGCAGCGGCTACCCGAATCATCTGACGGGGGATCAGATTCCGCTGGGCGCACGGATTTTCGCCATCGCCGACACGCTGGACGCCATCACCAGCGACCGTCCCTACCGAAAGGCCCGCACTTTTGAGGCTGCGCGGGCCGAGATCGAACGATGCCGCGGCTGTCAGTTCGACCCGGAGGTGGTCAAAATTTTCCTCTCCATCAGCAGCGAGGAATTTGAGCTGAACCGGACGCTGGTGAATGTGGATGGCTTCGTCAGCAGCCTCTAGCCGCCGCATCCGCGAAGAAGGCCGCGTTCTTCTGAGCGGGGCGAGGGAAATCAGCAGGAGAAATAAAAATCCCCGGCCGAAGAAAACGCCTTCGCCGGGGATTCATTGTTTTTCTGCTGTCTCAAACTGTGGGCCCTGCAGGGTTCGAACCTGCGACCAAGCGGTTATGAGCCGCCAGCTCTACCGCTGAGCTAAAGGCCCTGATGTCTTTTGGTTTTCGACTTTCCCGGAAGAGAAAGCCCGCGGCCAAAACGACGGCGGCTTCTGGCATGAGGCGTTTTCAGGGGCAAGCGCTTTTCAGGCGAGGTCATCTGGAGATGCGGCCGGTGACGCCGCCGGATGCGCCGGGCAAAAACTCCCGTCCCAGAGGGATTCCCGGTTTTGCCAGTTGTTTCATTCACCCTAAAAGAAGTAAAAGCGGCGTTCTTTTCTTCATTGCTGACAAATAAAAAAAGTCATTCCGGAGGTTGGTGTCGTGTCAATCAAGGAACAAATCGAGGGACTTCAGATTTTGAACGTTCTGGATGCGGAAATCCTCAAGCTGAAAGCCGCCGAAAAGAAATTCCCCGAGGCATTGGCCGCGTTCGACGATCGGCTGCAGTCCATTAAGACCAAAACGGACGTGGTTCGTCTGCAGGTGGAAGAGCTGGAATGCCGGAGCAAAAGCCTGGAGGAGTCCATCGCCGGTGAGAGGAGCCAGATCAAACAGTGGGAAGGCCGCCTCGTCGAACAGAGCACTCCGGAAGGCTACATCGCTCTGGCCCGGGAAATAGACATCGCCAAAAAGACCGTCGCCACGTCTGAGGAAAATCTGAGTGCCATTGCCAGCGAGCTGACCGTCGCGCGACAGAAATACGCCGCCGCGCAGGAGCAGATGACCCGCGAATCGGAAGAAATCGCCGCCCAGAAGGCCGCCAAGCGCAAAGAAATCAAAAAGCACGAGGAGCTGATGTCGGCCAAAACCGCGGAACGGACCGCAGCGCGGACGAAAGTCGATGCCTCGCTGCTCGCCCGCTACGAAGAGGCCTGCCGCCACGCGGGCAACGGGCTGGCGGCTGTTGGGAAGGCGGGAACCTGCCGCGGCTGCAACATGCGGATCCGTCCCCAGCTGCTCAACATCCTTCGCGCCTCTGTCATCGGCGAATGCCCTTCGTGCCACCGCCTGATTTACGCCGAGGAGCTGCTCCAGCCCCCTGTCAAGGCCGTGGATCCAGAAGTCAAACCCGCTGAGGAAGCTGCCACGAAGGCCAAGGGCGCCTCCAAGGGCCGCAAGACCAAAGCAGCAAAGAAAAAGGACGAGACAGGAGACACAGAGGAATGACTGACCAGAATGGCGATGCCGGATGTCCATCGGCCGCCATCCTCCGCAAGCTCGCCGCCTCAAGCCGCTCACCAGCTGAACTGGAAGCGCTTCTGGCGGCGATGCCGTTTTCGGAGGTCCAGCGTCTGCTGAACGATTTGGCGGATGCGCTGGAGGCCATTCATCGCGGCGCGGAAAACGGGGCTGAGGATCCGAAGGAGGCCGACATCTCTGCCCGCAGCAGTCTGAACAGCTGCGCGAAGCCGCCGGAAATGCAGGATGCGCCGAAGAGTGTCCGCAAAGACGCGCCTTCCCGCGGCCAGACCAGCTTCGGATTCGGCCAGCAACAGCAGCCTGAACAGAGCGCCGCGGCCTCTCAGAAGGCGCCGGCGGCACAGGCTTCAGTCAATGGGCAAAGTCCCGCTGCCGCCCCGCGCAAGCTGCTGCTCTTTTCCGACGGCGCTGCCCGCGGAAATCCCGGTCCCTCCGGTGCCGGCGCCGTTCTCATGCTGCCCGACGGAAAAATCGTCGCCCGCCTGGGGAAATATCTGGGCATTCAGACGAACAACCACGCCGAATACTGCGCCGCCATTCTTGGTCTGGAGGCGGCTCTCAGGCTGGGTGCCACGGAAGTGGAAATGATCGCGGACAGCGAGCTGCTCGTGAAGCAGGTCAACGGCATCTACAAAGTCAAAAATGAGCATCTGAAAGAGCTCTGGAGCCGCGTCCGCGAGCTGATGCGCCGCTTCGACAAAGCCACCATCCGCCACGTTCTCCGCTCGTACAACAAAGAGGCGGACGAGATGAGCAACCGGGCCATCGACGAGCGGATGTGACAGGCGCGGCGAAGCGGAAATGATCAGGGGGAGATTCGCGCCGCCGACTTATCTGGTGCTCTTCTTCGGCGTCGTTTTCTTCCCCGTCGTCGTCTGGCCGCAGATGCGCTCCGGCGTCAGTTCAGACTGCATGAGGCGCAGAATTTCTGTCCGGCCATCCGCCGTGGAGAGCGCTTCATTGGACGCCCCTTCTTCGACACGAGGAAGCGTCGAGGCATCCATGCCCAGAGCGTCCGCAGCCAGGGCGGAAGCGAGCGCGTCATCCAAAACAAACGCGCTTCCGTCCGGCCCCGGGGGACAGGCATCGGCCGCCAGGGCTGACGCCAGTCGGCGCGTAACGCCAAAAAGAAAGGCCTCCTGCGCCGCGCCCGCATCGCCCACAGAAACGGTCCGCGCATTTTCTGCCGAGGAAATTTCCGACGCAGGCCGGGCGGACAGGACATTCAGGATGACAGTGATCTGCCGGGCAGGCGCACCGTCGGGCCGAGTCACAGGCCTCAGGCGGCGGCGAAGAGCCTCCTCCGCGCCATCGATACCGGGCAGCATCGTCCTGAGACGCTGCCGGGCATCCAGCGCGGCCGCTGGATAAAGGCCTGCCAGATTTCCCTCGCGCCAGACGTCCCGCAGCATTCGCGGCAGACGCGTCAGCGCCCCCGTACAGGCATTGCCGCCGGGAGCCGGAGACAGGGCGCAGGCTTCGTAAAAAGAAGCGTCCAGCGGGGCATCGGACAGCAGCTGTTCCCACGCAGCCGACGTCTCCGGGCTCAGATGAACGCGGCGCCGAACCTCCTGACGAACGGCTGGAAAAATGCGGCGGGCGAAGGGCTTCACGCCAGTCACGGGCGCCTCGTCGTAGCCCAGGGCGTTGAACGCGGCGTAGAGCGCGAAAAGCCGTCCGTCGCTGCGCAGCCGTGTCCCCGATTTCGTGACCAGAAGATTCATCGGGTCTTCGGAGGGAAATTCGGAAGAGGCGGGAACTGCCGGGCCAGCGGTCAGCATCGCGGCAGACAGCGCCGCGGCGCACGCAGTGATGACAGGGCCGCTCATGGCGTCTCTCCTGGCACCGACGTGTCCATCCGCTTCTCCTCTCTTCCGTTCGCAGCTGCGAACCGCTCCCGCAGCAGCCTCTCCAAGGTCTGCGGCGTGTTGTCCCCGGGGTTTTCCAGAACCCGGTCCATCAGAAAGGCCAGACCTCCACCCACCATGGGGCCGGGACCTGTGCCCAGAATTTCTCCGACGCGGCGGCCATCCAGCGCCAGTGCGCCCATGGTCAGCGGCGGTGAAACAGACAGGACCTGCTCAATGCGCGCCTCCCGCGCCTTCACAGCCTCAGGCGCCGCTCCGGAAGCCAGAGCCAGCGTCAGCAAATCCGCGGGAACCGATGTTTCACCGGCAAAAAAAAGCGCGCGCCGAAGAGACGCATCGTCTGGAAAGTCCGTTCCGCCAAAGCTGCGCCTGGCAGCCAGACGGTTCGCCGCGTCGATGACGCCGTTGGAAAAACGCAGGCTGCGCAGGACATCGGTCAGGCGATTGCGGGCCGACGTCCGCTGAAAAAGGTCACACGGCGGAATGAGGCAGCCCAGGAGCGCGGTCAGGCGGAGTTCAAGAGACGCGTCGGGACGAACCTCAGCGAGGCGGGCCAGGCATTGAACAGCCGTGCGCCGCGCGCCGCCGTCGAGTGCCGCAAATTCGGGAATCAGCCGGGCCATCAGTCCGGTCTCTTCGAGAAGGCGCACGCCGCGGACCGGGTCGGGCGAATTCAGGAGCTTCACAAATTCGTCGCGCTGACGTTCGCGCGAGACGCGCCCGAAGTTGTTCAGTGAATCCTCTTTTTGGATGGCCGCCAGCGTGTCGTTCTCGATGGCAAAGCCCAGGCGCGCAGCAAAGCGCACAGCACGAATCAGGCGCAGGCCATCCTCGAGAAAGCGGTCCAGCGGCCGGCCGACACAGCGAACAATCCCCGCGGCCAAATCGGCACGCCCCTGAAAGGGATCGACAAAAATGCCGCCGATGGGGTCGTAGGCCATGGCGTTGATGGTGAAGTCGCGGCGGGCGAGGTCGTCCTCCACACGCTGGAGAAACACGACCGATTCAGGATGCCGCCCGTCCCGATAGGCGCCCTCGCCGCGAAAAGTGGTCACTTCAAACGCAGACCACGCGCCGCCGTCCTTTGGACGAACCCGCACCGTGACCGTCCCGTGTTTTTCACCCGTGGCGATGACGTGCCGCTGCCAGCCATCCCGTGGATTGGACTTCTGCCTTCTGAAGAGGGCCGTGACCTCCTGCGCCAAAAGGTCCGTGGCGATGTCGAAATCGTCGGGGCGTCTGCCCAGAAGGATGTCCCGGACGCAGCCGCCGACGATGAATGCCTGATGCCCGCCGCGCCGCAGCTCCCCCAGGACATACAGAATCGCGCTGTCGAAACTGGTCCCGGCCAGGCTCCGGGGAACGCTGCCGTCCGTCTCGGTGAAATTCGGAGGTGCAGTCATCTGCCGCTCATCCTCATGGCGAAGTGTTCAGCCAAAAGTCTTCCGCGGCTGAGGTGTTCCCAGATGCCAGCCGGGCGAAGCACTCAGGTCCATCCCCGCCCGCTCGCCGCGCAGAAAAGCGTGCGTCCCCGCCACGGCAATCATGGCGCCGTTGTCCGTGCAGAGACGAATGGGCGGCAGAAAGAGCGAGAGGCCTGCGCTCCTGGCCCGCTCCTGCATGAGCCCGCGCAGACGGCTGTTGGCCGCGACGCCCCCCGCCAGCACCACCTTCTGATGGCCCAGACGCCTGGCAGCCAGCACAGCCTTCCGGGTCAGCGGATCGGCCACCGCTTCCTGAAAGGAGGCGCACAGGTCGCAAAGTCCCTGACCCTCGGGGCATCCGTTTTTCTCGACCCATGCGCGCACCGCCGTCTTGAGGCCGGAAAATGAAAAATCGAACTCCGCGCCGTCGCCTTTGATGTTCGCCCTCGGGAAGCGAATCGCCTTCGGATTTCCCTCTTTGGCCAGCCGGTCGATGGGCAGTCCGCCGGGATAGGGAAGCCCCAGCATCTTCGCCACCTTGTCGTAGGCCTCGCCCGCGGCGTCATCCCGCGTGGAGCCGACCGGCCGGTAGTCGCCAAAGGAACGCACATCGAAAAGCGAGGTGTGGCCGCCGGAAACGACGAGTCCCATGAACGGCGGCTCAGGCGCGTCTTCGAGGAGGCGGATGGCCAGGAGGTGCCCTTCGAGGTGGTTCACGCCCACGAGCGGCTTTTGGGAACACCACGCGAGCGCCTTGGCCGTCTGCACGCCCACGAGAAGTGCGCCGATGAGGCCAGGGCCGCTGGTGACCGCAATCGCGTCGAGGTCAGAGAGCGTCACGCCCGCTTTGGAAAGCGCCTCTTCCACGACGGGGATGACCTGCATGACGTGATTGCGCGAGGCGAGTTCCGGAACGACGCCGCCGTATCTGCGATGAATTTCAATCTGGGAGGAGACGACATCGGAGAGGGCGACGCGGCCATCCTGAACGACGGAGGCGGCGGTTTCGTCGCAGGAACTTTCGATACCGAGAACGAGCATGAGGAACGCCTCTGACAAATCGGGGTCTGCCCAAAAAAGGCGGCGGGCCTTCTTCCAAAAGCAGATGCCCTGCAAGCGGCAACGCCCCCTCGTACGGACGCAGCGGCAGCGGCTGAACGCCGGGCGAGCGGCCCATTGTCCGAAGGACTTTCGTCTCAGGGTTCCCGGCTTGCTTTTGCACTGACCGGGGCTAGCCTCCCGCCGCCCCACTGGCATGGCGTCCCCTCCTCTAAGGGTGTCCGTCATGCCAGTGACTTATTTTGGGGCACCCTGTTTCACCCCTTTACTCACATCCAAACCTCCGGGCGCCCAAACCCGGAATTCGAGGAGCCGTCGTAATGAACGAAGCAGTTCAGAAATTTATGGAAGGCGTTGCCGCCAAGAACCCCGGCGAAAAGAAGTTTCTCCAGGCCGTTCAGGAAGTCGCCGAATCAGTCATGCCGGTCATCGAAGCCACGCCTGCCTACAAAAAGGCCAAAGTCCTGGAACGCATGGTCGAGCCCGAGCGCGTCATCATGTTCCGGGTGCCCTGGGTGGACGACAAGGGCGAGATCCAGGTCAATCGCGGCTTCCGCGTCCAGATGAACAGCGCGATCGGCCCCTACAAGGGCGGTATCCGCTTCAACAACACGGTTACATTGGACGTCATCAAGTTCCTGGGCTTCGAGCAGACCTTTAAGAACTCCCTGACGGGCATTCCCATGGGCGGCGGCAAGGGCGGCAGCGACTTCGACGCGCGCGGCAAGAGCGACGGCGAGGTCATGCGCTTCTGCCAGGCCTTCATGGCTGAACTCTTCCGCCACATCGGGCCCAACACCGACGTTCCCGCCGGTGACCTCGGCGTGGGCGCCCGCGAGATCGGCTACATGTTCGGCATGTATAAGAAGCTGATGAACGAGTTCACCGGCGTCCTCACGGGCAAAGGTCTCGCGTTCGGCGGCTCGCTGATTCGCCCCGAGGCCACGGGCTACGGTGTCACCTACTTCGCCGATGAAGTCCTCCATCAGAACGGCGACAGTCTGGAGGGCAAGACCTGCGTGATTTCCGGCGCGGGCAACGTGGGCCTGCACACCATCGAGAAGATCAACGCGCTGGGCGGCAAGGTGGTCGGCATGCGCGACTTTGAGGGCGCCGTTTATGATCCCGACGGCATCACCCCCGAGAAGCTCGCCTGGCTGAAGGAGCTCGTCTTCAAGCGCACCATGCCAGCCGGCCCCCACGGCGGCTATCTGCACCACTACGCCGAGAAGTACGGCGCGAAGCTCATGCCCGACAAGAAGAGCTGGGCGATTCCCTGCGATGTGGCTCTTCCCACCGCCTGCGAGAACGAGCTCGACCTCAACGACGCGAAGGAGCTCATCAAGAATGGCGTCAAATACGTCATCGAAGGCGCCAACATGCCCTCCACCAACGAGGCGATTGAGGCCTTCCAGGCGGCCGGCGTCATCATTACCCCAGGCAAGGCGGCCAACGCGGGCGGTGTGGCGACGAGCGGCCTCGAAATGGCCCAGAACGCCATGCACCTGTGCTGGGAGGCCAAAGAGGTGGACGAGAAGCTCCACGGCATCATGCGGTCGATTCACAAGAACTGCGTGGAGCACGGGCGCGACCCGAAGACGGGCAAGATCAACTACGTGAAGGGCGCCAACATCGCCGGCTTCATCAAGGTCGCCGACGCCATGGTTGCCCAGGGCGTGGTCTGACGCCGCCGCGAACACGTTCATTCGGCACAAAATGAAAAAGCCGCTTCGGAATCTCTCCGGAGCGGCTTTTTTGATGGCCAGTGATGTGGCTCTCTTTTGGGTGGGAGACAGCGGGGCATGCACCGCTGTCAGGAGTTTGTTTTGTGCCTCACCCTCCAGAGGTCGGAAAGACGACGCTCACTTCGTCGCCGTCAGAAACGACCGTCGGCAATTTGGCGTCCACGCCGTTCTTTGCCACCAGGAACCACTTGAGGTGCTCCTTCCGATAGCCCCCGGCCAGCATCACCTGCTCGATGGTCGCCCCCTCGGGAACGGTGAGTTCGACCTCGCTCTTGCCCATGGGCTTATCGACCGCCCCCAGAATCCTCAGCTTTATCTTCATCGTTCCTGCTCCTTGCTTGATTGAAACAAAGTTTTGACGGCATCCGGCGCCGCTCCGCGCCAATGGGACCTGCCTTCTCTAGGAAACATTCAGCGCGCACGGCGCTTTTTTTTTGGAAACGGAATCTGAAGAACATGTCCCTTTCTGTCCCGATCTGGGCCTGTGCCCCGTTCGCCCTGCTCCTTCTGGCCATTGCTGTCCTGCCGCTGGCGCCCGTCACGCAGCGATTCTGGGAAAAGCGGCCCGTGCAGCTGGGCATCGCGCTCGCGCTGGGCATTCCCGTCGGCATCGGCATGTGGCTCCACGGCGCCTCCGCTCAGGTCGTCCATTCGCTGGTCGAATACGTCCAGTTCATTTCGCTGCTTCTGTCGCTGTTCGTCGTCAGCGGCGGCATCTTCGTCGCCGGGGATTTGAAGGCTCAGCCGCACATCAATGTCATGCTGCTGGCCTGCGGCGCCCTTCTGGCCTCGTTCATCGGCACCACCGGCGCGGCCATGCTGCTCATCCGGCCGATTCTGCGGACGAATCAGCAGCGCAGGCACTCTGCCCACACCGTCATTTTCGCCATCTTCCTCGTCGCCAACAGCGGCGGTCTGCTGACGCCCCTGGGCGACCCGCCGCTCTTTCTGGGCATGCTTCGCGGCGTTCCCTTCACCTGGACGCTGGGGCTTCTCCCCGAATGGCTCTTTATGAATGGTCTCCTGCTCCTGACCTACTGGGGCCTCGACCGGCGCGCCTATGCCCTGGAAGACGAGGCGGCGATTGCCAGCGACAACGAGGCGGTGGAGCCCGTTCACATCGAGGGAAAAGCCCATTTCGCCTGCTTTCTCGTCATCCTCGCCGCCGTCGCGCTCATTCCCTCCATCGACCTGGAGGCCATTCACGCCGGAACCGCCCGCTGGCACGACTGGCTGGGGGGG
>DBXV01000025.1:49750-289550 GCA_002309695.1 Myxococcales bacterium UBA1203
GCCTGAACGCCTTCACGTGGGCGCCCATTTCCGAGGTCGCCGCCCTCTTCATCGGCATCTTCCTGACGATGATTCCAGCGCTGATGATTCTGCGCGAGGCGGCGCCGGCCCTTCCCCTCAACGCCATCACCATTTTCGCCTTCACCGGGGGCTTGAGCTCCGTCTTGGACAACGCGCCCACCTACGTCACGTTCTTCGAGATGGCGAAGGAACTGCCGGCGGACAGCGTGCGCGTTGCCGGCGTTCCGGTGCTCTATCTCAAGGCCGTCAGTCTGGGTGCCGTCTTCGGCGGCGCAGTCACCTACATCGGCAATGGCCCCAACTTCATGGTGAAGGCCCTCGCTGAAAGTTCCGGCGTCCGCATGCCGTCCTTCGGCGGCTACATTCTGCGCTGGAGCCTGCGCATCTACATCCCGGCGCTGGCAGCCATGACCTGTGTCTTCATCTGCGAGCAGACCCTTTTCCGCGTCATCGGCATCGCCATCGCCAGCTTCATGGCCGTCCTCGCGCTCGTCCGCGGGTTCAAATACCGGCGGAAGTCCCCCGGCAGCAGCGCACCTGCAGACTCGGCGAAAGAAGCGGGCGCGGCGGCCCCTGACCCTCGCGCATCCCACCACCCCACCCCGTCCGCAGACTTACTGCGCAGCGGAGGCCAAACGGTTTGAGCTCACTCGTCACCCCATTCAAGGTCGGCCTGCTCGTCCTCGCAGCCGTCGGCGCCTTCATCGTTTTCCAGGTGGCCCTCAAGCAGAACGCCCCGGACACGGAGAAAGCGCGGACAGTTCACGCCTATTTCGACGACGCCTCCGGCCTGGGCATCAAAAGCCGCGTGCAGACGGCGGGCATTCCCGTTGGCGAGGTCTCGGACATTCGCCTCGACGGTGCCCGCGCGCGGCTGACGCTCAAAATCAGGGGCGACATGGCGCTCAAAACTGACGCCCGGCTATTCAAGCGCAGCGAGTCGATGCTGGGCGACTATCTCATCGACCTCTACCCGGGTTCGCCGGATGCCCCGCCGCTGGAGGAAGGCGGTCAGATTCTCGCCGTCACCGACAGGACAGGCGTCGATCAGGCCGTCAATCAGCTCAACGACATCGCCGCCGACATCAAAGAAGTAACCAAGTCGCTGCGGGAGGTCTTCGGCAGCGAGCACGGCGCGGGGAACATGCAGACCATCGTCACCAATCTGGTGTCCGTCTCCGAATCGCTGGACAAGACGCTGCGCGAGTCGGGGGGAACGCTCAATTCGGCCCTGACCAACATCGACGCGCTGACCGGCGACATCCGGCGCCTCACCGCCAGCCAGAACGGCAACATCGAAGCCATCGTCGTCAACGTCCGCGGGGCTTCCGAGCAGGTCAAAGAGGTTCTGGAAAGCGTCAAGCGCCTGCTGGGCAAGGGCGAGGGTGAGCTGACGAGCTCCGTCCAGAGCCTCCAGAACACGCTGGCGAAGCTGGATGCGGCCATCGACAACATCCAGAGCATCACCCACAAAATTGACGAGGGTGAGGGGCCCATCGGCAAGCTCATCAACGACGAAGAGCTGGGCGAGAAGCTCAGCACCACCGTCAGCGACGTGTCGGATTACATCGGCCGCGCCGTGGGCATGGCCGCCGAGGTGTCGCTCCGCAGCGAGTATCTGTTCCGTCAGGGGAGCGTGAAGAACACCTTCGGCATCAGGCTCATTCCCAAGCCGGACAAGTATTACCTCATCGAGCTCATCGACGACCCGCGCGGGAACGTCACTGAAACGACCGTCCGCCGCTATCCGCCCGACGAGGACGAGTCCGCGATGCAGACGGTTCTGACCACCGAGCAGAGCTTCAAGTTCAGCGCTCAGTTCGCGAAGCGCTTCTATTTCGCCACGCTGCGCTTCGGCGTCATCGAGTCCACGGGCGGCATCGGCGGCAACCTGCACTTCTTCGACGACAGCCTGGCCATCAGCGTGGACCTGTTCGATTTCACCGCCCGCGACGTCAAATGGCCGCGCCTCAGGGCCGCCGTGAACTACTCGTTTCTGGGTCACCTCAAGGTCACGGCGGGCGTGGACGACCTGTTCAATGCGCCCCGCTCGCTGGACGCCTACGACGTGGAAGACGGCACCAAGCTGACCACGCGCAAGGTCATCCGCGGGCGGGACTGGTTCGTGGGCGCCGGGTTCTATTTCACCGACGAGGACTTCAAGAGCCTGCTCAGCGCCCTGCCCTCTCCCTGACCCTGACCGGACGAGAGCGAGAGTCTGACCTGGCCTGAAATTTCAGCCGCGCCCGCGGTGGAGCCGCCTTTGAACGAAACAACTCTGACTCTGAGTCTGGGGGACCTGTGCCGAATCAGCGGCCGGGATGGCCTGTTCATCGCCGTCACTATTCTGCCCGGCGGCCAGGCTGAATTTGTTCCCTTCGACGCTGAGCGGCCGGACCGAATCGCTGCGGCGCCCGCCATTCGCGCCTGTTCGGGGAGCGTGAACGTCGTCGGAAATCGCCGGCATCTGGCCGCCGCCGTCGCCATGCGGCGCAGGACCAGCGCGGCGAACAAAGCGTTCATCGCCAGAAATCAGAGCGACTCTCGGCTGCCGGATGAGAGTCCCGCTGCCGATGTCCAGAGCAGTTCCATCCGCACGGCGATGATCTTCTGCGCCGGTCTCGGCACCCGGCTGCGCCCTCTGACTTCTGTGTTTCCCAAGCCGGCGGTGCCCTTCTTCGGCAAGCCGCTCATCCACTGGACGCTGCGCCTGCTGCGAAACGCCGGCATTCAGCGCGTCGTCATCAACACGCACCATCTGCCGGACGTGATGGCTCAAACCGCCCGCCGCGAAGCGGAGAGCATAGGCTTTGACAGCCTCAGCATTTCCCACGAGCCCATCCTCATGGACACGGCCGGAGGGCTCCGGGAGGCCCGCAGATTCATTGGCGAAGATGCCTTCCTCGCGGTCAACGGCGATGCCTTTCTTTCTCTGAACTTTGCGGACATCGCCCGCCGTCATCTCAAAAGCGGCGCCCTATCGACGCTGTGCGTGGCGCCGCCCATTCCCGGAGAAAACTTCCGCGCCATCGAGGCAGACCCCGGCGGACGCATCGCCAAAATCCGAGGCATCGGCAGGGACGCGCCCGGGCTTTCTCCCTGGCATTTTCTGGGCGTCCATGCCGCCTGCCCGGAGCTGTTCAGCTTCATCGCGCCTGAAGGCCCCCGGGACATCAACGGCGAGACCTACCCGGCCGCCATTGCCGCAGGGAATTTCATTCAGGCGCTGCCGATGCCGGTGGGTGCCTGGGCCGACCTGGGGACGCCCCTCCGCTATTACGACGCCTGTCAGGAGGTTCTCTCCGGCGGCGCGGACCTGACCCCATTCGGCAGCGATCGCCCCGGTGCCGCCGGAACCACCATCGATGAAGGCGAGACCCGCTCGTTCATCGACGGCGGCGCGGTCATGGGCGAGGACGTTTGCCTGAAGGGCGCCGTCATTCAGGGGGACGCCGTCATCGGCCGCGGAGCGCACATCGAAAGGTCCGTCATCCTGCCGGGAACGCACATCGGCAGCGGCCAGACCATCGCCGACGCCATCGTCTGGAACGGCGGCGCCATGGCCATCCCAGCGGACACCAACGCCTGACCGCCTGTCAGCGGATCCGTCAGCGGCGCAGCCACTCCAGAATTTCGGGAAGCACTTTCGACCGCCAGGCCGGGCTGCTGCGGATTTCCAGAAAGGTCGTAAAAATTTTCTGAATCACCTCGCCCAGACGCTCGGTGAGAAAAATCCGCTCCTGAATCCGGTCATCCTCATCGTCGGTCAGCAGTTCGGGCAGCTTGGCAGAGCGGATGTCCAGCATCTGAGCGTCCAGCGTGAAGGTGAATTCCTTCTGCTCGCCCAGAGACAGACGGAGCTTAGCGGAGTGCAGGAGAAGCCCGCTCTCCATGGCGAAACGAATCACCCGCGAATAGGCCGCCTCCGCGCCCTTGGCTTTCAGCTCCATCACGTCGCCGGCGATGCCCCGCAGGGTGAACTGGCCGCCGAACAGAATGTGAGCGGCCTCGCCGCTGTATTCGATGATGGGCTCCGCGCTTTCGCTCTTCCAGAGAAGCCAGGTCAGGAACTCACGTCCCAGCCACGTTTTGCCCTCAAGGAACTGCTCCCGCGCTTTGGCCCGCTCCACCTCGGCAAGGTCCCGCGCCTCTTCGACAGCCTCGCCGTCAACGCCGATTTCACCGCGGGCAAAGGCCGCATCCTGTCTGTCGCTCATGGAAATGCTCCTGAAAGTACCGCCCGCAGCTCTGAGCTGCGTCCCACGCATCCCCGCCGGTCCACCCTGTCCGGGACGCGCTCCGCAGAAGACAAACAGCGGATTTCCCCCTGACTGACGCGGCCGGCCGGGCGTTGCCAGTGCATCAGCCGCGGTCCCGCGCTTCCGCCGTCAATGACCGTCCGCGGACATGCCCGGCCAGCACAGCTCCGGAGTCGGCTTCATGCTGGCGTCGGACAGCCCCGCCTCGTCAAAAAGCACCATGGGCGAACGGGGGATGAGCCGGCACGAGAACGTCTTTTCCAGCGCGGCCTGAATCTCATCCACGACCTTCCGCGACAGGCTGAAAACCTGAACCGCGCCCGTGGACATGTTCCAGCTGACATCAAAGGTCTTGGTGGCCGGCGGCGTGACAGCCCGCAGCTCGCGCCTCAGAGCATCCTTGGCCTCGGCTTTTTCAAAGCGGCTGGGGGCACGCTCATGCTCGCCCTCGAAATTCTGTGCCCAGGCGGCCAGCTCCTCCCGAAGCTGAGCGGACGAAATGCGAATCGTGTCGATGCGCCAAGCGAAGACCATCCAGTCATCCTGAAACACGCTGGACGGCGGGAAATCGACGCTGTCGTGCTTCTCAATTTCCACAAATCCCGCGGAGCGCTCGTCCTCGCCCTGAACCGCGATGGGCTGGAAAGCATGAAGGCGCAGTCCTTCGAGGATGAAATCGCTGGTGAGATTCCGCTCGTCCGAAAGCTCGGCGCGAAAACGTGTGTACGAGGCTGTTCCCTTGAGCAATGGCATGGCGGCGCGCCCCAAGCCCCATCGCGGCTGCGGCGTCAAGGGGCTGCCCCTTGGCCCATCGGCGCGCAGGCGGAACAAAAAAAAGCGCCCCGGAAAATCATTTCCGGAGCGCCTTTCTTCAGAGGCCCTGTCCTGTGCGGCAGACCGCGAATTTCTCACCATCCGTCGATGGGCTCATCTGCCATCGAATTGGAGCGGGAGGACTTCTTTTCGGAGGACGAAGACGAAGAAGACTTGCTGCTCTTGGCAGGCTTCTTCCGGTCGTCGTTCTTCTTCTTCTGCCGCTGCTGCTCCTGCCTCCTCGCACGCCGCTCGTCATCTTCGGAGCTGTAGGAGTCGGAGCCCTGGTCAAAGCTGCGGTCCTCTTCGCCCCAATCTTCCATGCCGGTCCTGTGATCCAGAGGGTCGGTGGAGTTCGATTTAATCTCGTTGTTGTGGGCGTCGTAGTTGGCCGCGTTGATGACCTTTGTTCCCATCCGCTGAACTTCCTTGCCGATTTCGCCGTACTCGTCCGCCTGGAACGTCCGGCTGGCAGAGGAAAGAATCGCCTGCTCCGTAAAGTCCGCGAGAATCAGATTGAGGCGGATGCGCCCGCCTTCCGAGCGGATGGTTCCCAGAAGCGCGCGATCGACTTTGAGCTTGGCGCCGACCCGGGACAGCGCACGGGAACCCCGCTTGCGGTCGATGTCCCTCGCCAGGGCGTCAACGTTGTCGGCGATTTCCGAAAACTCTTCGGTGGGCTGGAGCCGGGGGCGCAGCGTGGAGCTTCCCGTCTCGGAGACATCCACCATGGCGCCGTAGGTCATGTAGCCGGTGCGCTCCACGCGGACGAAGTGTCTGCCCACCAGAAGGTTGTCCAGAGTTACGGGCGAGAAGCCTCTGTCGATGCCGTCCACGAAGACGCGGGAGCCGGGAGGCGTGGTCTCCACGGAGAGCATTCCGATGCGGCCGTTGATCTCCAGCTGCATCTTCATCTCCCGGTAGATGTTCATGAAGCTCTTGTCGAAGGCGGTGCCGTCAAACTTGAAGGAGCTGTCCATGGCGAGGACGTCCTTGATGGCCTCGCGTGTGGCCCGCTCCTCGCCCTTCAGCGAGGCGACGCCGGCCAGATGAATCAGCGTGTCGCAAATCTCTCCGCATCGGTCCATGGCGGCGGCGGCGTTGGAAAATTCGCCCATCGCGGCCCGCAGATTCTCCTCGGCGGCATCCAGCTCACTGGCGTTGATTTCACGCTTTGCCTTGCTCAGCGCTGAACGAAGGCTCTTGCGTGCCGAAATGGCCGAAACCGGCGTGGAATCGCCCAACGTGTCCGATGAACGCCGAAGAATGCAGTCGCGGTGCTGATCGACGGCTTCTTCCAGATATTCAACGAACTTGGCGGCAGAGGCATGGCTCTTGGCATCCTGCGGAAGCATCAGGACCGCGACTTTTCTCGCTGCCGACGCGTTGAAGGCGAACAGCATGGCGATGGCGAGGACGATCCAGCTGAGGCGCTTGGACATGTTTGAAACTCCTGTTTCTTAGGAAACGGAATGGCGCCTCACTGAAAGCAGAGGCGCCGAAATCCTGAAGTGAACGACGGTTCGCAGTTTGAGCGGAAAGAGCGGAAGTGTGCAGTCGGCTTTTTGACCGATGGCCGGCCGCACCGTCAGGGAGGGCTCACTCCTCCTCATCCCAATCCATCTCCTCCTCCAGCTCTTCAAAGTCTTCTTCACCCCAGAGGTCGTGAATCCACTGTTCAACGTCTTCTGACTTCCTGGGGATGGATGAGGAAAGCACCTGGCGCCCTTTTTCAGTCACCAGAACGTCCTCTTCCACGCGGATGCCGAGGCCCCGGTAACGCTTCGGAACCGTCAGGTCGTCCGGCTGGAAATACAGGCCGGGCTCAATGGTGAGGACCATGCCGGGCCTGAGCTTGCCCTGCCGATAAACCTCACTGCGGGCCGCGGCAGAGTCGTGAACGTCCAGCCCCAGCAGGTGAGAAATGCTGTGCAGCGTATAGCGGCGATAGGTCTGCTTCTGCTCGTCCAGCGCCTTCTCCAGCGGCTCCTGAATGATTCCCAGGTCGATGAGGCCCTGCGTCAGAACCTTTGTGCCCGCGCGGTGAGGCGCCAGAAAATCCGCCCCGGGCTCAACCGCCCGAATGGCCGCGTCCTGGGCACGCGTCACCAGGTCGTAAATTTCCCTCTGCTCATCGGTAAAGGCGCCGGCCACGGGGAACGTCCGGGAGATGTCGGCCGAATAGAGGTCGTGGCCCTCGACGCCCACGTCCATCAGCAGCAGGTCGCCCTCCTTCACCTCACCGTCATTCCGGGTCCAGTGAAGCGTGCAGGCGTGGGAACCGGCCGCGGCAATCGTGGCAAAGCCGACGCCGCTGCCCTCTATCCGGGCCCGGCAGTCAAATGCCGCCTCAAGCTCACGCTCGCTGCCGGCCGTCTTCATGGTGTTGATAACGTCTTCCAGAGCGAGCTTGGTCGAGGCGATGGCCTTCTTCAGCGAATCAATCTCTCCCTTGTCCTTAATCATGCGCATTTCGGCCAGAGCGGTCGCCAGCTCAGCGTCCCGCACATGCGCCTTCATGGATGAATCACATGCGTCATCCAGCCCGCGGCGAATGCGGACCGTCCCTCTGGCAAGGGTCTTCAGGAACGCACCCAGCTCGTCGATGGAGCGCGTGGAAGTCACCCCATAGCGAATGAGGCTGCCTTCCAGCCCCAGCTTCTCGCCAACCCACAGAGCCCCGCGGGCGCGGTTCAGAAAGAAATCGGGCGTGCTCCGATCGACCGCGGGCTCCACGAAGAGAATGGAATCGTGACCGCTGCCCCGCTTTTTGGGGACCAGTGCCAGGACGCACCCGGGCTCCTTGTTGCCGGTCAGATAGAAGAAGTCGCTCCCAGGCCGGAAAATGTAGTCGCAGTCGTTGGAGCGCACCTTGGGCTGGCCGCTGGGAATGATGAGCGTGTCGCCTTTGAACATCTTGGAGAGACGCGCGCGGCGCTCCTGAAAGCGCTCAAGGCCCATCACCTTTCGCGGACGGGCGGGTCTGCGGATTTTCCAGCCCTTCATCATCGAATCGATGAACGCCTGGGGCGCCGCCGCATCGTGGCTGGCTCTGACGGTCTTCTGCGCCGGCGCGGCCTTCGCCTTCACAGCTGTTTTCGGAGCTTTCGGCGCTTTGGCTGCTTTGGGAGCCGCCTCTTTCGCGGGCTTCACCGTCTTTTTGGCGCCCTTGGCCGCTTCTTTCTTCGCGGCCTTCCCGGCGGCGGCTTTTGCTTTGGCCTGAACAGGTTCAGCTTTGACAGTCTTGGCAGACTTCCCCGCCGTCTTCCCTCTGGCTTCGGCCTTTGGCTGGACCTTCTTGGTTTCCGTTGAGTTCTTCTTCGCCGCAGGCTTCTTCGCAGGCTCTTTCCTGCTGGATTTGGACGCCATTCTGTCGTGCTCCTGTCAAACAAACGTGATTCGGGCCGATGCCGACCGCCACCCCCCCTCCCAAAAAGCGCGCGGGCTTGTATCCGCACACCTGTGCAAAGAGAACCGTTTTCTTTCCCCTCAAATTTCCCTCAATTCACGCTCTCCGCGCCGGATGCGGCCGCCCTTCACAGAAGACTTTTTCATGGACTCTCCGGACAGCAGCGGCGCCCAGAAGGCTTTCGGATTCGCGCCGCCATCGGACAGCGCCGAAATCGGCATCCGCGCGGGCGTCACCTTTGTGGGCATCCAGGCGCACAGTGTTGTGAACAAGGTTCACGGCACCCGCCTGTCGGGATTCTGCTCGGTCAATCCCTATCGGGGATGCGAGCATGCCTGCGCCTACTGCTACGCCCGCTACACCCATGAATTTCTGGACCGGAAGCCGGGCGAGGAGTTCGAGCGGCGCGTTTACGTCAAGCTGAATGCGCCGGAGGCTTTTGCCCGCGACCTGAGGCGCACCCGGGGCATCTCTCAGAGTCAGATTCTCTTCGGCAGCGCCACGGACCCCTATCAGCCGGCAGAGGCGCGCTTTCATCTGACGGAGCGGATGCTTGCCAGGCTCCTGCCGATGAAGGGCCTCAGCATCGGCATCGTCACCAAAAGTCCCCTCATCGAGCGCGACCTCGACCTGCTCCGCGAGCTCTCCCGCCGGCACGATCTGGAGCTCCTCATTTCCTGCGCTTTTTCTGAGGAAGAGGTGCGGATTCAGCGCCTTCTGGAGCCCCGGGTTGTCTCTCCCGCCCGCCGTCTGCAGACGATTGCCAGGTTCGCGGAGGCGGGCGTCCGCGTCGGCCTTCTCTGTGCCCCGCTCATTCCCGGCATCAACGACAGCCAGGAAGCGCTCCGAAGTCTCTGCGGCCGCGCCAGGGAAGCGGGCGCCTTCGACATCTCCGGCCAGGTGCTTTTTCTGGGGAGGGCCACGCGCGAGCCTTTTTTCCAATGGCTGCAGCGGCATCGGCCCGACCTGATGGACGGCTACCGGCGCGGCTACGCAGGCGGTCTGGAGCTCAGGGAGGACTGGCGGCACATCGTGGAGGAACGGCTCCTCAACGCGCGGATGGCCTGCGGGCTGACGGGCCTCATGCACCGGCGCCGCGATGACGCGCCCAGAGAGGTGACGGCTCTGGAAGAACTGGAACCGCCGGAGAGTCCTCCTCCCGGGAATGGCAAATCCTGCCTTCCTTGATTTCCCGACCTCCCATCGCTAGGGGCCGCCGCGTTTTCGGGTGCCCGGTTTCGGGCCCAACAGGGAAGCCGGTGCAAATCCGGCGCGGTCCCGCCACTGTGACCGGGTGATGCCAGCCGACTGCATGCTCCCTCCTCATTTTTCCGGGGAGCGCCACCTGCCCTTCGAGGCGCGGGGAAGGCACGATGCAGGAGGCCCGGACGGGAAACTCTTCCCGGACCGGCCCCGCAAGCCAGGAGACCTGCCCGGACGGACGGAGAAATCGCCAGCTGCGCGGCTCCGTCCCCAGACACGCCTTCCGACCGAGAGGGCACTGGGCTTCCATGGCACGTTACGCATCTCCCATTGGCTCCGGGTGCGCCCGGCATCGCCGCTTTTCTGCCGTTCTGGCCGCTGTCCTCGCCTCCGCCGAGGCCTGGGCCGATGAGACGCCTGACGCTGCCGCCGAGCGTTCTGATTTTGAGGAGAGCGCCCTTCCGGAGATTGTCGTCTCGGCCGACGCCGAAGGTGCAGACGGCACGTCTCCCCGGCTGAAATCCGCGCAGCTGTCAGCAGCCCGGGCCGCCGACCCGACGGGCGCCATCACCACGGTCGAGAGGTCTCCTGCAGCCAATGTCGATGCGCCGGACGCGGCCTCGATGGCCGCGCGCGCGCCCGGACTGACCGTGCGCGATCAGGGGCACAACCAGCCGGTCACGATTTCGCTGCGCGGTTCTTCTCCGGACCAGGTTCCAGTCCTCGTGGACGGCATCAGGCTCAACGGACTCGCCGGCGGCGGCTTTGACCTATCGCTGTTTCCCGCCGCCTTCATCCGCCGCCTGTCTGTCGTCCGCGGCGCCAATGGCGCCACCTATGGCTCGGGCACGCTGGGCGGCGCCGTCAGCCTCGAACTTCTCTCTCCCGGGCCCGGTGAAAAGCGGCTCTTCGGCGAGATTGGTTGGGGGTCATTTCTCAGTTTCGACGGTTCGCTGGGCGGCGCGGCGGACCTGAGCGGCACGCGGATTCTGGCGGGCATCCAGGCAAAGACTTCGAGGGGCGACTACCCTTTCGACTACGACCCGACGCCTCTGATTCCCGACGACGGGACGGTGCGCAGGCGGCGCGAAAACAACGAAATGCAGCGATACGGCGCTCTGGTGCGCGTTCAGCGGGAAGGGCGCGCCGACATCGACTTTTTCGTTGAAGCCGACGGCGGGCGGAGGGGCGTTCCCGGGGCTGTGCAGGCGCCGACCCGCTATGCGGAGCAGAACGACGCGTCCATCATCTCTTCCGGCAGGGTCAGAGGCGCGCTGATGCCGGGCCTCGAAGCGGAGGGGCGGCTCTCCGGCAGGCTGGGCTTTCTCCAGTGGTCTCCCGACAGGCGCGACCGTGAGAGCTGGCAGAACGAGCACAGCGTCACTGCCAGCGCTTCTCTCCGGAAAAGCTTTTCCATGGACACGCTGGAAGTTGGCGGTCAGGCGGGCCGCGAAGGGCTCAGCGGTCCCTTTCACGGAAATCACGGCCGGACGACCGGAGCGCTCTTCGCCGCCAATGAGCTGGAAATCGGCGTTTTCACGCTGGCAGCCGCAGCGCGCGGCGAATTTACCGGGAGTGAGTTTGGCTTTCTGCCGCGGCTCGGCATCGGGGTGGTTCCCGCTGAATGGCTGGAGCTGTCCGCCAACGTTGGCCGCTCGTTCCGCGTTCCTTCTTTTGGAGAGCTCTATCTGGAACAGGGCAGCATCTCTCCCAATCCGGACCTCACGCCCGAAACCGCCATCTATGGAGATGCGTCCGCGGCCGTCACGCTCGCGCCGATTCCCGGCCTGCCCGATGCCAGCCTCCACCTTGCCGCCTCCGGCTTCGTCACCCGCTACGGCGACGTCATCCTTTACGAGCTGTATGGGCCGATGCGCGTCAAACCCTTCAACCTGGGTGCTGCGCTGGCCTGGGGCGGCGAATTTGAGGCAGAGCTCGCCGCCGCTCTGCCAAAGGGCGTGGACCTTCGGCTGGCCGCCGCCTACACGCTGCAAAGCTCCCGCAATCAGAGCCGCGACGTGCGCTACCGGGGCAAAGAGCTGCCCTTTCGTCCGAGGCACCGCGCCGCAGCCCGGCTGGAAATTTCCGTCTGGCGGCTGGAAGCCTTCGCGGCCCTTGATTTTCAGAGCCGCCAGTTCACCAACCGATCCTCCACCGACGCTCTCGACGGGCACCTCCGCTCTGACGCTGGCCTCAGGTGCATCCTCCACCGCAAGTCGGGCCTGTCTCTGGGAGCGGTCATCAAAAACATCGGCGGCACTCAGGGTCAGGACCTCTACGGCTATCCCCTGACCGGCCGCTCGTTCCACGTCACCCTGGGGTTCGATACCGGTTCCGAGAGCGCTTCTCCCCGCCGGCGTTGACCTTTTCTTTTCCGCAATCCCCTTCTCCGGCGCCGCGCCGGATTCCCCTGCCCGGCCGCCTCTCCACGAAAGGATTTTCCATGAAGCGATTTCTGGCCCTCGCCGCTTTCCTCTCCCTCCTGACCGCCTGCGGCGGCTCCGACAAAATTGCCGCCAACGATTTCAGCGAGATTTTCTTTGATGCCTCCGGCCTCAAAAAAGACGCCGGCATCGAGCGCAACTCGGCCCGTCCTGCGGGCGTCGCAGCTGCCGGCGGCAAGCTCTTCGTCGCTCTGGGCAACCTGACCATCGACTGCCTCCAGCCTGCCGGTCCCGGCTACCTGGCCGTCATCGATTTGGAGACCGACGGCAAAAGCGACGCGGCCTATCGGCTGACGGAACTTCCCGCCGCCTGCCGGAATCCTCAGAACGTGCTGGCCAATGCCGACGGCACCCGCGTCTTCGTCTCCTGTTCCGGACAGTTTGGCTACGGCGAGACGCCCAGCGAAGCGGTGGTCGCCGTGGACACCGACACCGAGCAGCCGCTCTTCACCGTGCGTCTGGGCTGCACTGAGCTGGACAGCGACGACTGCAGGCCCGCCACGCCCGGCAAGATGGCATTCCTGGCCGACGGTTCACTTCTCGTGGGCGACTCCGGGGACGGCCGGATTTTTCACTTCGACGCTGAAACAGGCGCGCAGGACGCCACGCTCCGCAAGGGACTCTCCATCTGCGCCAAGCATCCGGAGCTGGGCTGGCAGATGACCGGTGACATCGTCGTCAAGAATGACGGCCGCATCTTCGCCACCTGTTTCACCACCAGCGAGCTCATGTTCCTGGACGACAAGTTCACCGTCTATTCGGGCAAGACCATCGGCTCCGGCGCGCAGCTTCTGGCCCTCAACGGCGAGCAGCTCCTCATCGGCGACTCGATGGACAACGCCCTCTATTCAATGAACGTCGCCAGCGGACATTCCGACCTGCTTTCGGGCGGCGACCGGCTGGGCAAGGCGCCCAACCAGATCATCGTCAAGGACGGGCTCGCCTACGTGATTGCCTCTCAGGACAACGTCATTCAGGTCATCGACCTCTCGAAGGACCGGCCCGGAACGCTGGGCGCCGGGCGCACCATCCAGCAGATTCCGACAAGGACCAGCACCTCCGCCGACGCCACCAACACCAATCCCTATCTGGGAACCATCGAGGGCGATTCGCTTTACGTGACGCTCCTCGGAAGCTGCACCGCGGACGGTGATGCCGCGGGCAACCGCATCGTTCGGGTTGGCATCGGCAATGTGGAGTGAGGCACCGGGGCGACAGAGCAGAGGCCTGGCGGTCCGCTCTTTCTCAGTCTCACTCGCACTGATTCTGACGGCCTGCGCCCCAAAGTCTGACGCGGACAGGGCGCGGGCCACGAATGAAGCAGTGAAGGTCAGCGCGGCCGTTCACTGCCCGCCCGAGGGCGGCGCCCGGCGCATCGTCTCGCTGGCACCATCCCTCACTGAATCGCTGCTGGCCGTCTCGCCCGACATGGCCGCGCGCGTGGCGGGCGTCACTTCCTTTGATGACGCCCCCGAGCTCAGGGACAAGGCGCGGGTGGGCGGCTATTCCGTCTTTTCCAGCGAGGCCATTGCCGCCCTTCGGCCGGACCTCGTTCTGGCCGAGGAAACTTCCCTGACGAAAGCGCAGCTGGACGGTCTCACGTCGCTGGGGCTCTGCGTGCGGACGCTTCCTCTGAGAACCGTGCAGCAGGCCGCGGAGGCCATCGCTGTTTCAGGCAGCCTCGCGGGAATGCCGCGCGAGGGAGAGCTGGCGGCCAATCGCCTGCGCGAAAGGCTGAAAAAGACGGCATCTCAGAGTGCCCGCAGGCTTCGGCGCCCCCGGGCCGTTGTACTGATTGGCTGGGAGCCGCCCACCGCCGCGGGACCGGAAACCTTCGCCGGTGAAATTCTCGCCATGACCGGCGCGGACAACGTTCTGACGGATGCCCGCGTCCTCTATCCGGTGCTGAGCGCCGAAGCGCTCCTCGCGCTGAAGCCGGAGCTCATTGTGGATGCCGCGCACGCGCCCCCGGGGCCTGCCGAAGCCTTTCTTGAGCTGGCGAGACAGGCCGGTGTTCCGCTGACGCGCGTCGAGGCGGGCGAGAAGCTCCTGCGGCCGGGGCCGCATCTGGCGGAGGCGGCCGAAGAGCTGGCGGACCGCATTGATCAGGAATTCGGCGAAGCGGATGTCCCGAACGGCGAGCCATGACACACACGCAATCTCTTCCAGACGAAGGGGCTGAGACGGCTCCGCGGGATTCATCGGAAGCGCGGTACGCGCGGCGTCACCTCGGATTTCGGGGCGCCGCCATCGCTGCCGCTGCCGCGGCCGTTCTGTCCTTTCTCGCCGCGCTCCTTCTGGGCGAATCCTCCATTTCCCTCAGGGCGGCACTCTCCCAGCCCGGCTCCATCGACGCGCTCGTCCTCTTCAATCTGAGACTGCCCCGGGCCTGTCTGGCCTGCCTCGTGGGCGCGTCTCTGGGACTTTCCGGCGCTGTTCTGCAGCCGCTTCTGCGCAATCCACTGGCAGACCCCTTCGTTCTGGGCGTGTCCGGCGGCGCGGCGCTGGGTGCGGCGGCTTCCCTCGCTGCGGGAGGCATGGCCTTCGGTGCGCTCCTGAGTCAGCCCTGCGTCTTTCTTCCAGCAGCTCTGGCCGATGCCTGCGTCCCCGTCGTCCAGAGTTCGCCGACCGTCATCTCCGCACTCATCGGCGCCTTTCTCTCCACACTGCTCGTCTGCGCGGCTGCCTCGGGCAGCGGCCGCATGTCCCCCGTCCATGCGCTTCTGGCAGGCGTCGTCTTCAACGCCCTGGCCGCCTCAGCCATCACGGTCATCAAGGCGCTGTCGCCGCCCGGCCGTCTGGGAGAGCTCACATTCTGGCTCTCGGGAAGCATTCCCGCCGTCTCCTGGAATCAGCTTCTGGCCGCCGCTGTTGTGCTGACACTGGCTGCCGCGCGCCTCTTCACGCTCTCTCACGCGCTGAATCTGCTTTCTCTCGGACAGAGGCAGGCAGCCGTTCTGGGGCTCGACGCGGGGCGCGCATCCCGCGCGCTCTTTCTCTGGACCTCACTCCTCGTGGCAGTGACGGTCGCTCTCTCCGGCATGATTGGCTTCGTCGGGCTCATCGTCCCTCACCTGCTCCGGCGCGCCGCGGGCGCGGACAATCGGCGGCTTCTTCCCCTCTCCGCTCTCCTCGGCGCGGCGGTTCTCCTGCTTGCCGACCTCGCTTCCCGGATGCTCCTGCCGGCTGCGGGAACGGTCCTGCCCGTCGGCGCGCTGACAGCACTGGCCGGCGCGCCTTTTTTTCTGGCGCTGCTTCGGCGCCGCCCCACGCCCTGAAATCGGCCCAAAACACCGGGGCTTGTCAGTGGCGGGGACCCTCGCTAGGGGCGCCGCCTCCCGAAATCCGAGGCCTGTTCATTGAGTCCAACCCACCAAGAAACTGACGACGCAGCGCTGGCCATTCAGACGGCGCTGGACCTGGGCGTCATCTCGCTGGAACAGGCCAGCCAGACGCTGGAGGCCGTGGAGAAAGGACTCATCGGCGACCCCGTTCAGGGAATGGTCTCCCGCGGCTTCATCACCGAGGAGGCAGCCGCGCGGATTCGGGACCTGATTGGCTCGCCGGAATCCATCGGCGACGCGGGGAATGCTCCCTTTTCCTTTGAGGCGCGAGCCATTGCTCCCTCGGTCAGCCCGAAGATGGTCAGCACTGAGGAAGCAACCAATCCGCTTCCCATGTCAGGCGATTCGGCCAGTGCCCGGAGCAGCGGCGCGCCCGCGCCCGACGAAGCCGTCTTCCGCAGCGCGTCTTCCCGAAAAACGACGTCGCCTGAACCGGGCCGGAAAAAAAATGCGGCGTCATCGCCGCCGCAGCCGTCCGAAGCGCCCGTCTTCATGCAGTCCTCCAACCGGGAGCCCACCTCGCCGGAGCCGGGCAGACAGAAAACCACTTCCAGAGATGAAGGCGGCAGCGACGCATCTTCCGGCGAGGCCAAAGATCCAAAAGAGCCCTCCACGCGGACCGGGCGTCCCCCCCGGGTCATCCGCACGCCGTCCGCCCATCCGTCTTCGGTTCCCAGATTTCTGGAAAATCCCACCGGCGGCACGCCCGGTGACAGTGCGGCCGAGCCCGGAGCTGAGGGGCTCGCCGTAGAGCAGCCCGGCCGCTACACGTTCCGCTACCTCCACGCGAGCGGCGGCCAGGCGCGGATTCTTCTGGTTCACGACGAGCAGATTGGCCGGGATGTCGCCCTCAAAGAGGTCTCGCTGGACGAGATTCACGCCATCACGGACCGCTCCTCGTCGAGCAAGAGCTCCCTGACCAGCGCGGAGATGCAGCGGCTCCTCCGCGAGGCGCGGGTCACGGGGCAGCTCGAACATCCCAACATCGTCCCCGTTTATGACCTGGGAAAGCGGCGGGACGGCGCGCTCTACTACACGATGCGCTTCGTCCGCGGCGTCACACTCTCCCAGAGGCTCAAGGCCTGCCGAACGCTCAGTGAGCGCCTGCGCCTGCTCAAGCCCTTCCTCGATATTTGCAACGCCATCGCCTACGCCCACAGCCGCGGCGTGATTCACCGCGACCTGAAGCCCGCCAACGCCATGGTGGGAGAGTTCGGCGAGACGGTGCTTCTCGACTGGGGCATCGCCAAGGTGCGCCACCGGGATGAAATCCGCAGCGTGGATGTCTCGAACGAGTCCAAGTTCCTGCCGGATTCCGATCAGGGCGCGCAGACGGTCATGGGCGAGGCCATCGGCACTCCCGGCTACATGAGCCCGGAGCAGGCCAAGGGCCAGGTTGACCAGATTGATGAGCGCTCGGACGTCTTTGGCCTGGGGGCGATTCTCTACCAGATCCTCACCGGCCAGCCGCCCTACAAGGGAGGGACCGAGGATGAGCTGCTGATTCTCGCCCGAAGGGGAAAGGTCACGGGCGTTTTGAAGCTCTCGCCCGACGCGCCCCGCCCTCTGGCCGCCATTGCCGAAAAGGCCCTCGCCGCAGATCCGGCCGACCGCTACCAGAGCGCCAAGGAGCTGGCCGACGAGATTGACAGCTACATGACCGGCGGGCGCGTCTCGGCCTACGCCTACAGTTCCCGCGAACTTCTGCTCCGCTTCGCCCGCCAGCACAGGCTGCTTCTCTCCAGCGCCGCCCTGCTCTTCGTCGTCATCTGCTCGGCACTCATCGCTGTCTCCATGTCGCTCAAACGGCAGCAGGCAGCCAACGCCGCGCTGGATGAGGCGCGCAGGCAGGAACACTCCGAACGGCTGTCCGCCAACCTCAATCTGGCGGCCATGCACGCCATGGATTCCGGGCGGTTCAGCGCGTCCCACAAGTTCGCCTCGGCCGAAAAGAGCGCGCTCCTGTCGCTCCGGCACAATCCGGCGCATCCCAAAAGCGCGTTCTATTCGCCGCAGGAGCTGAGCAGCTTCCCCAAAGCCCGCTTCCTGCGCGTTCTGGCCGCCTCGTCCCTCTATCAGGCGCGCCTGCGGAACTTCGCCTCGCTGGTCTGGAGCTTTACCGGCGACGAGGCCATGACCGCGCCCGCCTTCTCGCCCGACGGCAGCAGGCTGGCGGTGGGCAGCTACGACGGCAGGGTCCGGTTTCTCGACACGGCCGCGGGCACGCTCATCACGGCGCTTCCCGGACACAGCACGCGCATCAACAGCGTCGCCTTCTCGCCCGACGGCAGGCTTCTGGCCTCAGCTGCGCAGGAACCCTCCATCATCGTCCGCGATGCCCAGACCGGCGTCATTCGCTTCCATCTTCTGGGGCATCGGCGGGCCGTCAGGTCCATCGCCTTTTCCGATGACAGCCGCTTCCTCGTCTCCGGCAGCATCGACGGCACTGTCCGCCTCTGGGACACGGCCTCAGGCAAAGAAGTCCGCGTCTTCGCCATTCCCCGCGAGCAGGCCGAGGTGAATGCCGTCCTGTTTGCCGGCAGCGGCAGGGCCATCATCGCCGGATGCTCCGACGGCGCGATTCTGCGCATTCCTCTGGACACCCCCGACAGCGGCGAGAACGGCAGCGCTGAATCCATCGAGACCATCTATCAGCGGGCCGGTGAAATCTGGACGCTGGCCAAGCCGCTGACGACGTCCTCCGATCGAATTCTGGCCGCCGGACGCACCGAGCAGGCCGTCATCGAAATCACCGTCCGCGGCACGCCCACGCTGGTCATGGAAGGACACGAAAACGGCATCTCCTCGGTGGCCTACGACCCCTCCGGCAGCTACATCGCCACATCGGGCTACGACGCCGCCATTCGGCTCTGGAGCCAGCTTTCGGGGACGCCTCTTCTGACCATCGAGGGCCACACCGATTTCGTCTCCGGCGCCGCCTTCGCCCCGAGAGCCCCGCTGCTGGCCAGCACCGGCTTCGACCGCACCGTGCGCCTCTGGCGGCTGGGAGACCGCGGTCTGCCTCAGCTTCTGGGACACACGGACGCCATCCACGACATCAGCTTCTCGCCCGACGGCAGGCTCATCGCCTCAGGCGGCTGGGACAAGACGATACGGCTCTGGGACGCGGCGACCGGCGCCCCTGTCCGCGTGCTGAAAGGCCACGTTTCCACCGTCACCAAGGTCTCCTTCTCGTCTGACGGCTCTCTCATCCTGTCCGCTTCCCGCGACGGCACGGCCCGCATCTGGGACGCCCGCACAGGCGCCGCTCTCAAATCGCTCATCAATCCCGACGGCGGTGAGGTGGAGTGCGCGGCCTTCTCGCCCGACGGCAGGCTGGTCGCCACCGGGAGTTCGGCGCTGTCCGGCAACGTCTATCTCTGGGACGCGGCGACGGGCGCACCGGTCCGGACCTTCGAGGGACATCACGGCCTCGTCTCCGGCGTCATCTTTTCCAGAGACGGTCGCCGCCTGGCCACGTCGTGCAGAGACAAGACGGTTCTCATCTTCGATGTCGCCACGGGTCAGGTGCTTCAGCGGCTGGCCGGCGTTCACAGCGACTGGCTCTCCGACTTGGCGTGGGGCGATGCCGGCGAGCAGACCCTCTTCACCGCGGGCAAGGACGGCCTGGCTGTCCAATGGGACGTGAACTCCGGCAAAGCGCTCAGGCGCATCGAGGGCCACGCGAAGTGGGTCAACGCCCTGGCCATCTCCGCCAGCGGACGCCTTCTGGCCACGGCCAGCGACGACATGACGGTCCGCATCTGGAACGCCGCCACCGGGGAGCTGCTTCTGATTATCAACACGCAGAAGGAAGCCACGGCCGTCGCCTTCTCCAACGATGAGAAGACGCTGGCCGCGGGGGACGGGACCATCCTTTCGCTCTACCCCATGGACTTCTCGATGCTGGACGCGAATCCCAACTCCGAGCTGGGTGAGGCGGTTCAGTGACCGGCCGAGGCGGCTGACCAGAGGAGACAGGCGGTGGCCAAGGTCCTGCTGACGCTGGAATACGACGGAACCGACTACGTGGGCTGGCAGCGGCAGCCCAACGGGCCTTCGATTCAGGCCGCGGTCGAGGACGCGCTGGAGCGCATGTTCAAGCAGCCTGTGCGCATCAGCGCCTCCGGCCGGACCGACGCGGGCGTCCACGCGCTGGCACAGACGGCGTCTTTCACGCCGCCCTTTCCGCTGCCTCAGCGCGCCTACGTTCAGGGGCTCACGGGACTCCTTCCTCGGGACATCGCCGTCATTGACGCGCGGGAGGTCGCCGACACCTTCGACGCGCGGCGCAGCGCCTGCGGCAAGCACTACCGCTACTGCATCCTCAACAGGCCTCAGCGCTCGCCGCTCCTGCGCCGGCAGCGCTGGGAAATTTTCGCGCCTCTCGACATCGGCGCCATGAGGGACGCGGCCGCCTGCCTGACGGGCACTCACGATTTCAGCGCCTTTCGAGCCAGCAACTGTGAGGCGCGAAGCCCCGTCAAAACGCTCCGGCGTGCGGAGATTGTCCGCAGCGGCGATGACATCACTCTCGACTTCGAGGGCAGCGGCTTTCTCAAGCAGATGGTCCGCAACATCGTCGGCACCCTGACCGAAGTGGGACTGAAAAGGCGCCCGCCTGAATCTGTCCGCCAGACGCTCCAGTCGCTGGACCGAAACCAGGCCGGGCCCACCGCGCCGCCTCAGGGGCTGTTCCTCGTCGAGGTCTTCTATGGAGAAAATGGCATCCAGTGCGGCGGCACACCCGACGGCACCGAAAGCCCCACTTCTCTCTGTCCCGGTGAACACGATTCGTGACTTTTGGCCGTCAAGAAAGGGCATTGCGCGGACGTTTCCCATTTCGCAAAGGGAGCGCCTTTTTCGACTGAGCCAACCATGAACGTCTTCGCCTCCATCCTGCCGCTCTTCCTGCTGGCCCCGCTGTCCGGAACTTCCGGCGCAGCTGAGCCTGTTTCCTCGGAGAGTGTCCCGCCCGCCGCAGAGACCGCGGAGGCCAGAGGTCAGGAAACGCCGCAGACACCTCCGGCGGACGGCCAGGCGGAAGCCGCACTTCCCGATGCTCAGGCCGGGTCTGCGGAATCTGTGTCTGCGCTTCCGTCGAATGACGGCGTCCAGAGTGCTGAAGCTGCCCCAGCCCCGACGCCCGAAGCGAATGAGGGGACGTCTGTTTCTCCGGCGGCGGCAGTGGCCACTCCCTCTGAGACGCAGCCCGCCGATGCCCCGGCAAACGCGAATGCGCCCGCAGCGGCGGACAGCCCGAACGCCATCACCGGCTGGGACCGCGTTTCAGGGGCCTACGCGCCTCCGCCTTCGTCGGGCAGCAGGGGCGGCAGCGCACGCAGCAGCGGGGAAAGCGAGCCGAAGAGCCTGCTGGACGCGCCCTTTGCGCCGCATGGTCCATTCATCAGCGTCGGGTTCAGCCTTCACCGCTACACCATGAAGACGCTCTCCATGGAACAGGACACCAGCAGCCGCAGGGCCTTCGACGGCGGCGCGCTGTCTGTTCAGGCGGGCTATCTGGCCAGACGCGGCGGCTTCATCGGCCTGGACTGGGCCCATCACACCGGACGCAACTCGCTGCGCACCGCCGGCGGTGAATCTTCCCTCGAACTCAACAGTGATTTCGTCTCGCTGATGACCGGTCTGCAGGTGGGATCGCGCGTCCGGGCACATCTCGCCGTTCTGGTGGGCGTTGCCCACGGCGAGTTCATGCGCTCCATCCGCGTCGAACATGCCGATGCCGAAACCGGAGAAATTCAGGAACAGCGGGACACGAAGAAAACCAGTGCCAACGCGTTTCTTCTGGGCGCCGACCTGGGCCTGATCGTCATGCCCACCGAGTGGCTGGCCATCGGCCTGCACTTCCGGGCGGACCATCCATTCTTCAATGACGCGCTCAACGGGACGGCCGGCATCTATGCCGGACTGTCAGCCACCTTCGTCTATCCCCTCTGAGGCACCGGGAGCTGTCCGCCATGAGCCTCCAACGCTCCGCTTCTCATCTGCACCGCCGCCTGCCGGCCGTTCTCGCCGCCTCACTTGTTCTGACGGCGTGCGACAGCGTGCTCTGCGACCGGGACAGCGATGCCGACGGCACCTACGAAATCGTCTCGGACTGCACGGGCGTGCTTCGTGAGGGGGCAGTGACCATCGGTGCCTCGAATGATGTGGACATCGCTCTGGCCATACCGCTCGGCGATGACGAGGCGTCTTCCTGCCCGACCACCATCATCACCGGCGCCGAAGAGCTGGGCCTGCCGACGACAGTCAAAGTGAACGGCAAGAAAAAGTTCTCGCTCAAAGGCACTGTCGGGAATTCCGAGCCGCTCAACTGCACCAGCGACAGCTTCGGCGATGAGAACGTCCTCTTTTGCCGGTCTGAAAAAGAGGACTTGGTCTGCATGGCCTTCGTCAGCGAGCCCTGACTGCCGCACCTTCATCGGACGGACATCCCGCGCAGCCATCACCGAAGAGCTCAGCCAATAAAAAAGCCCGCCTTCCATTCGGAAAGCGGGCTTTTTGGTGTGCCCAGGAGAGGACTCGAACCTCCATGCTTTCGCACTAGAACCTGAATCTAGCGTGTCTACCAGTTTCACCACCTGGGCTCTGCTCTGAAAAACGGCGCGCCCTTTAGTCGCCGCCTCTCAGATTGTCAAGATTTTTCTCGGCCCTTTCCGGCGCTTTCCCTCAGCTCGTCCATGCGGCTGATTTCCCGGGCAAAGCCGCCGCTGAGCACCGGGAAGCGGCACCAGGAGGCCGGAGACAGATTGGCGTCGTCCACGTGGAAGCCGGGCGCGCATCGGGTGCGCTTCCACTGGCTGCGGGCAAACATCCTGAAAAACTTGGCAACACATCCCCTGAGATAGGCCCTATCCAGGTCGGGATGCCGGGCAGCAAGGGCTTCCAGCGTCTCCGCGGGCGAATGCAGCCGGTGAACCGCCAGGCGCTCAATCTCGTCCAGAAGCGCGTAGGGCATCAGGTCGCTCTCATCCGTCTGCTTCGCTTCCAGAGGCCTCAGCTCGGCCGTCGGTGCCTGGCAGTTGATCAGCCTGAGGGACGGGAACGGGCGCGCCCCCACAGGCGCATGCGTCTCCAGCCACTTCAGCCACTCCCTGAGCCAGGCCTTGTCCACTCCCACGATGGGCGCCAAGCCGCCGCAGGTATCGCCGTCCATCGTGGCGTAGCCAACGGCTGCCTCGGAGCGATTGGCCGTTGTCAGCAGCAGCGCATTTTCTGCGTTGGCCACCATCCAGATGCTTGGCCCGCGGACGCGCGCCTGAATGTTCTGGAGCGTCAGATCGTCCGTCCCCCACGAAAACTGCCGGCCGACCACGCCTTCCGCGCGCTCGCGATAGAGAGCCACCAGTTCGTCGATGACAAACTCGGCATGTCGGCTTCCCACGTCCTTTGCCACTGCCGCCGCTGCCTGCCGCGTGATCTCGGAGCTGTTTGCCGTTCCCTGATAGGCGGTGACGAGGAGGCGGGGCATCAGCGCGTCGAGGAACGATTCCAGCGCAGCCTCGCCGTCCCCCGGTTTCCAGGCCGCGCCTTCCGGAAGATCGCCCGCCTTCCAGTGAATGGCCGAGGCGAATTCCGCACTGCCTAACTCCTGAACGCCGTAACGGGCCATGAGACGAACCAGGCAGGCGACGGCCGCCGAATCGGCACCTCCGGACAAAGACAGTGCAAAGGCCGGGCTCCAGGTTTTTCTCAGATAGTCGAAGAGCCCCAAAGACACGGCGCGGGAGAACTCTTCATTCTTGGAAGAGAGCGGATCCGGGGAAACAGCCGCGGCAGATGCCGCCGATTCCAGAGAAAAAAGCGCGACGGACAGGCCGCCGAAACTGAAGCGGGAGGCTCGGGAGACAATAACGCCGCCCGCTGCCACTGCAGCACCGCCGCCATAAATGACTTGCCCGGCTTCGTTGCCGCACAGGTTGGCTGAGGCCAAAACAACGCCGTCGGCTGAGGAGCGCCGGGCCAGCGCAGACTCAAATCGAGCCTGTTCGCCAAAGGAGAAAGGCCGGGCAGACAGATCGAGGCAGACCTGAGCGCCCTGCATCAAAAAGCCGTCTCGTCCCCATGCCTCGCCGCCGACAGACACCGCTGTCCGAACACCGCACAGGCTGAATGTTCGGGCGATGGGATAGGCGACGCCGTCAATCAGCACCGACGCGGGGGAAATTCCCTCCTTCCAAGGCGAGAACCATCTGGCCGCGTAGCTCAGCCTCCCGTCTGGCAGTGTGCTCTGAGCGGCAAACCCGAGCAGCTTGCCGTCTTCGATGACGGCCGCGGCGTCATACAGGCATCCGTCTGCAAACAGCGGCAGGCCAACAGCGGCAGCGATTCCCCGGCAGTGGGGCAGCAGCGATTTCAGCGATGCCAGCGCTTCGGTGCCGACAAACGGGGCAAGAAAAGCGTCCTCACACCCGGCGCCGCTGAGACACAGCTCAGGCAGGACAATCAGATTTGCGCCCGCTTCCCGGGCCAGGCCAATGGCCTGAACTGCGGCGGCCAGATTTCCATCCCAGTCCAGAGGCGTGGTGTTCAGCGTGACGGCAGCAATTTTCAGCGCATGGCTCTTCATCAGATGACCTCTTTCTTTCCCCAAAGGCCGCTCAGCCAGCGGCCCGGCACGTCCACTTCGGCCACAATTCACCAATGAAACGGATGGTTCTCACGGCGCCATCCACATCATCTCCCGGGGATCCACCTGCCCTTCCTCCATATCTTCCTCGATGGGCTCCTTGCCCTTGAGGAAGGGAGCATCGATGGTGTTCTTCGAGCCCCGCGCCGCCAGCTTTCCAGTGTCCGGATTGATGCGGGCCTTGACGATTTGAAGCCCTGGTGCGGGCTCGTCGAAATCAGCCTGCGGCCGTTCGCCCAGCGCCCGCTTCATGTAATCGACCCAGATCGGCAGGCTCGTGCGGCCGCCCTGCTCATACTTGCCCAGGGGGTAGTCGTATCGGTCGTAGCCAATCCACACGCCGGTCACGAGGCCCTTGGTGAAGCCCATGAACCAGGTGTCGAACGAATCGTTGGTGGTGCCGGTCTTGCCCACCGCAGGCTTCTTCAAAGCACCCGCGCCGCTGCCCGTTCCGCCCCGGACCACCTCGCGCATCAGCCAGTCGATGATGAAGGCCGTCTCCGGCTTCATCACGCGCTCGGGCTCCTCGAACAGAGCGGCAAAACCGGCTGCCACACGGTCCTCAAAGCGCGCGAAGTCATCCGAAATGTCCGTGTGGTCCTCCAGTGTCCGCCCGAAGCGGTCCTCGACCTTGCGCAGAAACCTGGGCGTGAACTTGAGGCCGCCCCGGTCCATCGTCGCATAGACGCCGGTCAGCTCGTAGAGCTGGACGCAGCTGCCGCCCAGAGCCAGCGAAAGGTCCTCGTTGAGCTTGGTGGTGATGCCCAGCTTGTGGACCCACTCGATGGCGTTTTTGACCCCGACGGCATGGAGCGTCTTCACGGCGGGGATGTTCATCGACATCTTCACCGCCCGGTGCATCAGCACGTCGCCCTGAAAGCTGGAGCCGAAATTCTCGGGCTTCCAGCGCAGCGACGTGGTCGGGTCGTCAAAGACCACGGGCGCATCGACGATGACCTGATTCACCTGCCACTCCAGCTCCTCGATGGCGGCCGAATAGACGAGCGGCTTGAACGAGCTCCCCGGCTGCCGGCACGCCTGAAAGGCGCGGTTAAACTCGGAGGCGTCGAAGTCGTAGCCGCCAATCATGGCCTCCACGTAGCTGGTGTTCGGGTCCACGGAGACGAGCGCGCCCTGAAGCGTGGGCTCCTGCTCCAGCGACACCAGCACCGCGTCCTTGGGCAGGTTTTTGAAGAGCTTCTTGTCCAGCACCTCTTTGTCGCTGACGAAGTTCTTCTCGAAGGTTTCGCCGCCGGCGCGGACGCGGACGATGATCACGTCGCCCTCGGACAGCGCGTCCTTCACCGACTTAATCAGAGCGCGCGGGTAATACTTCTCGGGGTTCGGCTCGCGGGCCCACTTCATGGCCAGGAGCGACAGCAGTGCCTTCTGGCCGCCGATGTCCACGGACACCGTCTGCGCCTTCTCGTCCACCGACTCCACGAAGCCCACGTAGTAGTGCCCAATCTCCAGCTTCTCGTCTCCGAGGACGGCGGCGATTTTTTTCTGGAACTCAGCCCGCTCCGCCTCGGTCGCCAGCTTTTTCAGCGGGCCGCGGAAGCCCTGGCGCTTGTCCACGCGAATCAGCCCTTCCAGCATCGCCTTCTGCGCCGAGAACTGCCGCTCCGCGTTCATGGACATGGAAATCTGCAGGCCGTCCTTAAGCATCCGCTCGTTGCCGTAGCGGTTCACGATGTCGCGCCGGATCTGCTCCGAGAAAAACGGCGACTTGAGCCGGAACACGTCGTCGATGGGATAGACGCGAATCTCCTCCGCCTCGGCGGCGTCGCGCTCTTCCTGAGTAATCATCCCGTCGGCGAGCATGCGGTTGAGCACGTAGGTGCGCCGCTCTTTGGCCTTCTTCGGATTGCGGAAGGGCGAATTGGCGCTGGGCGCCTTGGGCAGCACGGCCAGAAGCGCACTCTCGGCCAGCGTCAGGTTTTCCACGTCCTTGTGGAAGTAGTTCTCCGCCGCGGCCTGCACCCCGTAGGCGTGGTGCCCCAGATAAATGTTGTTCAGATACAGGTAGAGGATCTGCTCCTTGGTGAGCGCCTGCTCCAGCCTCAGCGCCAGAATCAGCTCGCGGATTTTCCGGCGAATCGTCTTCTCGGTGGCCCTGGCGTGCGCCTCAGTGCGCAGGCGCGCGTGGACTTTCAGCGCGGCGGCGCGGACGGCATCCGGGTCTTCCATTCCCTGAGGGCCGAGCAGCTTCTCCACGCCCGCCCGCACGTCCTCATCCGTGATTTTTCCCAGCTCCACGGAGACGAGAACCGCCTTGGCCGTCTGCTGCGTCAGCGTGGAGCCGCCCTGAATCTTCTGCCGCACGACGTAGGTCTTGTAGGCAGCGCGGGCCATGCCCTGAAGGTCGAAGCCCGGATGATCGAAAAAGCGGGAGTCCTCAGCCGCGATGAAGGCCTGAATCAGCTTCTTGGGAATCCGCTCATAGGGAACGACGCGCCGCCGCTCGTCGAAAAACTCACCGCAGAGAGCGCCGTCATCACTCCACAGCTCGGAGAGAATGGGCGGGCGGTAATCGTCCACGCTGGGCAGCTCGGGCAGACCCGGCGAATAGGTTTTGTAGGCCCAGATGACGGCCCCCATGGCGCCCAGAATGCCCAGCAGGACGCAGATGACGGCGAAGAGGCACAGCTTCCGGAAAATGCCGCGCCCCGGCTTTTCGTGGAGGACCAGCCTGCTGGGAACGTCCTCCTGCTCAGTGGACGCGGATGCTTCATCGCCGGCCGCGGCGGATGCCGGGCCTGTCTTCAAGGGTTCTGACGGTGCTTGGGCCATACGGGGACAGCCTTCCGGGGCGGGATACCGTCGGCCTGCCGCTTTCGGGGAATGCCCCAAAGAAAGCCGCAGCGGCGGTTGTCCAAAAATCGCGCTTCGAGGGGCCTGCCGCCGCACGCTGTCAGGAACGGACTGACCGGGCTCCCGCGCCGCGCCGCCGACTCCCCTTCCCTGCGGACAGGGAAATCAGCGGGGTTCAAAAAAACATGGCCGGGAACCGAAGCTCCCGGCCTCTGGCGGACCGGAATCAGCCCCTTCCTGATCTGGAAAGGC
Source organism: Myxococcales bacterium UBA1203 (assembly GCA_002309695.1). Classification (GTDB taxonomy): domain Bacteria; phylum Myxococcota; class Myxococcia; order Myxococcales; family UBA5297; genus UBA1203. The sequence continues at coordinate 76,960 of DBXV01000025.1, forward strand.
GCCGTTCCGTCCGCGGTGGCGTCACTTTTTCTTTTTTCCTGCTGTCTTGCCCTTCTGCTGGGGCTTCGCCTGGGCCTTTTTCTGTTCATCCAGCCTGGCCTGCGCCGTCTTGGAAGCGGGCGTTCTCGGGTAGCCGTTGACCACCTCTTCCAGGGCCATGGTCGCCTCCTGATTCATCTTCAGGGCGGCGAAGCAGTCGGCGGACTTGAGCAGTGCCTCAGGCGCCCACTTACTGTCCGTGAAGGCCTTGGGCGTATCCGGCTGAATGAAAACGCCAAACTCCGCCAGGGCGGCCCGGTAGTTCTTCTCGTCGAAGTGACTCATGCCCAAGTCGTAATGCACCCGGGCGCTCTGCGCGTGCTTGGGCCACTTCCGCAGAAACTCGTCGGCCAGCTTCCGGCCCGCCGCGGGGTCCGACTTGAGCTTGTCGGAGATGGCCTCCGCGAAAGCCTTGGGGTCGGACTTGTTGATGGGCTTGTCCGGCTGCGGAGGCGGCGGGGGCGGCGCGGCAGGCGCCGGCTGCGGAGCGGTGCTCCCCGATTTCGCGGCGGAAGCCGTCTCTCCCGCGGCAGCGCCCGGCTTCTTCTCGGATGAGCCATCAGACGGCGCCTGATTCTGCGCTGCGGACAGCGCCGGCGCCGGCTGAGCAGCTGCGGCGGCCTTCATCTCGTCCATCTTCTGGTTCTGCGCGGCCTGCTGCTCGTTCAGCTCTTTGAGCGCGGATTCCAGCTGCGAAATCCGAAAGGTCTGCTCCTCGAGCTGGCCGCGCAGCGTGGAGATGACGCCCTGAAGCTCCTCCACCTGCACGCCCGTGTCCGCGCTTGAACGGCGCGAAGCGGCCTCCAGCTTGGTCAGGGCCTCCTGAATGATGGGCAGCTGCGCCTCCAGCTGCTCTCTCTGGGCAAGAATGGACGCTGACATCGCGGCCTTGTCGCTTTCGAGCTGATCAACTCGGCCTTCGAGCATCTTGCCGCGCTCGGCCGGATAGACGCAGCCGGCAGCAGCCAGCGCAAGGATGAGGGGAACGGCCTGCTTGTTCATTGGGACTCTCTGAAGAGGCAGGCCTTGGGGCGGCAGCTGCCAAGGAAGAGAAAACGTAGGCAAAGGGCGGCGGCTCTTAGCGCCGCTTTTTCAGAGCTCAAGCGTCTCCTTGAGCATTTTCCCCGCGTGCAGCCAGCCGCGGCACAGGTCGGGCGCCGCCCCGGAATCAAATCTTATACTGCACGAACGAAACCTTGCCCTTGATGACCCGGCATCGCCGCGCGGCCTGATTCAGCTTCCAGTTGCCGGCCGTGGATTCCAGACAGCTGGTGAAGCGCTCAATTTTATCCGCATCGCCGCCGCCGATGGGCTGAGGGAAGGACAGCATGCTGGGCGACATGGAACTGAGCGCCAGGCCGTCCGGATGGAGCTCAAAGGAGAAGGAATCTCTTCCCAGAGCCATGGGCTCGTCGCCGAACACCGCGCCGTAGCAGCCCAGGAACATGTCCTCGGGGAATTCGATTTTGGCATCCGTCTTCGTCTGCAGTTCGATCTCGCCAGACCACTTCTGACAGAGGCCGATGGACGGCTCGATGCGCTGCAGGCGCTTCCTCGCCGCGTTCTGCGTCTCGTCAGCCTTCGCCCGTTTCAGCAGTTTGGCGTCGTAGCCGGAGGGCAGCGCAAAGCTGTTGGCGTAATTGAGAAGCGCCAGGCTCAGAGCCAGCACAGCGCCGCCTGCCCAAGTTCCGATGTCCTGAATGTCCATGGCGTTGCCGTCCTTTCGTCCTGTTCCAGTCCATCTGAGGCAGGGCCGCGTTCCAAAATTCCCTGCCGCCCGCCATCGTTCAATCGGCCTCTGAAACGGCCGCATCCGCCGCGCCCTCTTTGGGCTTCTCCTCCTGCGGCACGGAGACGACCACTCTGCCCAGCCCCGGAATGTTCAGCGTCTCGGCGCCGCCGGCCGGAATATCGGCATCTTTGGGCCGCGCATCCGCCGCGGGCCGGAAATGAAATCCGCGGCAGTCGAACACCCGAAACTTCCGCACGATGCGCCCGGAAGGATTCCTCACAAGAATCGGCGGGAGCTCCTGCACGGAATCGAAATGCTGCGTCAGCTTGGCGGGAGGACTGAAGCCGGCCCAGCTCCTCTCCGTGAAATCTCTGGGCTGCGAATCGAAGAAGAGGCCGTCCTTCCCGTTCAGCGCCGTCAGGTCATCCCCGATGTAGTCGTATTGAAGGCCCTTCTTGCCCAGCAGGTTGCCGCTGTACGTCTTGCGCTTCATGTAGAACCCGAGCTCCGCGCTCGTCTTGTAGCCGTCATCGGCAAAGATGAAGTGGTCCGGATGCGCATCGGCCAGAACCTGCGCCTGAGAAGCCAGCTTGGACCAGCCATACCAGGTGTCGTCGGTCTCCAGCGGGACGGGATAGGCCACGAGTTCAATGGCCGCGGCCAGATGAAGCACCGCCGCCAGCCCCAGGTTCGTCCGAACCAGCCGGATGTCCGTGAGCATGGCGGCCAGCAGAGTCCCCGTCACCCAGACAGGCATCAGCCAGTTGGGCTTCACCAGCGTGATGAACGACAGGCCCGTGAACGCCAGAAACATCGGGGCAAAGAAGCACAGCAGAAACAGGGGCCTGGCCGACGGCATCCGGCGGCGCTTCACCGAGGAGGTGCAGGCCTTTTTGAAAGCCCAGCAGACGGCCAGCAGCAGTCCGGGCAGGAGCAGCGCCGTCTGGGTTCCCAGCAGCTTGAGAAAGTTGATGGGGTGCATGCCGCTCCAGCTCGAGGCGCGGTCGGCCGACTGGAAGAGGAACGAGGCAAAGCCGTTCTGAGCGTTCCAGATGTAAACCGGCAGCATGGTCACGTGGGCCAGAAGGATGGACAGGTAGGGCCAGGGCGTTTTCAGCCAGCGCCGGTGAGCACGGGAAAGTACGAGAAACAGGGCCAGTCCGACCTGAAGCATGCCCGCCGTGTACTTGCCGTCGAAGGCCAGCCCCATGGACACGCCCGCCAGCAGCCAGAACTTCACGTCCTTCTGAAAAATCGCCCGTTCGAGGCACACCAGCGACAGCGTCCAGAAGAGAAGCAGCGGAACGTCCGGCAGGCTGATGAGCGACAGAATCGTCACCATCGCCGTGGTGCAGAAGAGCGCGAAGGCGCCCGCCACTTTGGACGACGGCAGAAATCGGCGGGCCAGCACGAGAAACAGAAACTGGGTCGCCGCGGTCAGCGTGAAGGCCGTCAGCCTCAGGACAAACGGATGCGCGCCCAGGACCGACGTAAACAGCCACAGGCTCCAGGCCATCATGGGCGGATGGTCGAAGTAAGAGAGCGCCGGGTGCTGCGAATAGAAGAAGTAGTAGGCCTCCTGGGGGGCGAGGTCGAAGGTGAGGCCGGCGAGCAGCCTGAGGACGTTGAGTCCCAGGACGATGGCAAGCGCCGTCCTCAGGCGAAACGGCTTCGCGGTTTGGACGGCAACTCCCGGCGCGGGCGCGGATGCCTCAGCAGCTTTTTTTGATTTCTGACTCATCGTTTTGGCTCGTCATCTCTGCCCGGCCGCCATGGCAGCGCCGCGCGGCTTCGGCAGGGTTCCCGTCTGTGGGAATTGCCCCCCATAAAAAAACAGGCGGCAGCCTCCGCAGCCGCCGCCTGTCCGCATGAACTCGATTTTCTGAAAGGTCCCTCAAACTCTGACCGCGCCCGAAAAATGGCCTTCGCGCCATCCCGCGTCAGTCGCCGGCAGACTTAAACACGAAGGGATAGGTGACGATGACGTTGCCGCCGCCCTTGGGCTCGGGGAACCGCCAGTTGCGGACGCGCGAAATGATGCAGTCGCTCAGCGCCACATCCTTGAGGGTCGTCCCTGCGTGAACCTTGGCCTCCGGCACCTGGCCGCTTCCGGCGATTTTGAAGCGAATGACCACTTTGCCCGCGAGCTCAGGCTTCCGCTGGAGCTCCTTCTCGTAGCAGTAGCGGATCTGCCCCATGTTCCGCTGGATGACCTGGCGGATGAGCTCCTTGTCGAGGGCGCCCTGAATCGTGGATTCGCCGTCGGAGATGCCCACTTCAGTCTTCCTCTTGCCGCCCAGGCCGCCCACGCCGACGCCGTAGCCGCCCAGACCGCCGCCGCGGCCCTTGGTGCCGATGCCGCCGATGCCGATGGTGTTGCCGCTGCCGCCGCCGCCCGTGCCGGTGCCCTTGAGTCCCAGACCGCCAAAGCCGCCCGCGTCGCCCACCTGAGGCCCGTGCATGTTGCCGATGGCGCCCTTGATGTCGCCGCCCAGACCGCCCTGACCAAAGATGGTGGCCAGACCGCCGCCCCCGCCTCTGCCGCCGCCGAGAACGCTGACCAGACCGCCGGAATGCTTCACCAGGTCTTTGGCGTTGATGTCGATGGCCTTGGGCGCGCTCCGTTTGGTCGTATTGGGCTTCATATCCTTGCGGCCCATCTTGCCTTCCTGGCCCTTGTGCTTCTCGGCCATCTCCCCGCCCTGAGGCTTCTCGGTCTTCTTCTCTTTGTTCTTCTTCAGCTGGTCGAGCAGCGGGTTGTGCTTCGGCTTCTCGGCCTCCTGAATGTAGGCCTTGACCATCTTCAGCTGCTTCTCGCCGATGTCGTCAGCGATGATGTCCGCCTCTGTATGCGTCGATGCGCTGATGATGAAGGTGCCCACGAGGAACAGCAGCGCCAGCAGCGTGTAGATGAACCGATAATCGATGGTCCGATAAAACGGGACGACCACCAGCTTCGGCTGCTGCTCAAAGGAAAATTCGATGCGGATGGTGCCGACATCGACCCAGGCGAAATCCCCCTCCTTCATCGAGAAATCGTGCCCGGGCTCCAGCCGCCTCGGAGGATTGCCGTCCCCCTTGTCCAGAAATCCGGACATGGCCGACGTCAGGTGAATGGTGAAATCGCCGCTCTCTCCGCCAGTCAGCTGATGGCAGAGCTTTCCGTCGAGCTGCTCCGGCGGGAAATAGAACTGACAGCGGTTGTTTCCGATCTGAACCTTGGAATCGACGGGCCGCTGCGTCCCCACCAGAACCCGCGCCGACGGATCGCCGACCTGGAAGGTGTCCAGCAGCGCGTCGCCCCAGTAGTAGCGGATGTTGAGCCCCAGACGCCCCTTCCTGCCGCCCGCGGGACGCCGGGGAATCGGCGGAACGGAAACGTAGGTGCCAAAATCCTTCTTGGTGAACTGCGATGTGTTCCGTGTCGGAGAGGAAATGTTCTGAACGGGTACCTGAGCGGTCGGAACAGCGGCCGCCTCCTCCGGAAAGAAGGCCGCCTGCGGAATACCCGCGCCGTTCATCGCCGCGTCAGCAGGCGGCGCAGATGCCATGGGAATGGAAGGCTCGGAGGAAGCCATCGCCGCCTGAACAGCAGCCAGCGCGGACATGGCCGAACCATCCGCCTCCGCCGGCGCCGCGGCATCCTGATTCTCTGAAACAGGGGCCTCAGCCAGGGCTTCGCCCGCCGCCTGAGGAGCCGGCGCGGCAGCCTCATCAGGAACAGAACCGTCCTCGACGATGATTTTGACGCTCCCGATTCGAAGCTCATCCCCGAAGTTCAGCTGTCCCTTGTTGACGCGCTTGCCGTTGAGGAACGTGCCCTCGACGCTTCCCATATCGACGACCGAAAGCTGTTCCGCGCTCTCCGCGTTGATGCAGGCATGGATGCGGGCGACTTTGTCGTCGTCGATGCTCAGGTGCGCGCTCGCCATTCGGCCAATTTTAATCAGCTCGCGCTTAAACTCCCGGGCCTCAATAAAATTGTCATCCCTGTAAATTTTCAGTCGCAGCGGAATGGCCATGGGTCGTCCCGAAATCTTTCTGAATCAGAATCAAAATAAGAAATGCGGGGAGCGAACTTCCGCCCGCTCTCCCGCGCTCAAAGTCAACGGCCGCCCCGGGCTCAGGCGCTCACATCACTTCCCGGGGCGGATGATTCAGAGGTCGCTGACGGACTGCAGGACCTCGTTTTGAAATTCCTCGCGCACGCGGATGAGGCTCGTGTGCTCAATTTTGCGCCGCGCTTCGACGTATTCGCCGTCAGGCTTGGTCAAATCGCCGGTGACGGTGTCTTCCTCGAAGGAAATTTCCTGGGCCGCCTGCTGCTTTTTGTCGGCAGCCAGCGCCGCGGACGGCATCAGCCCCAGCACCAATAGACACAGACATAAGCGTTTCATGTGACCCTCCTCTTCCCTTTCGCGAAAGCGGCCCGCCGCTAACACGGCAGGCCTTTTCTTTCGATAGGCAAAATCACTGTTCCTCAAAGCTCATCACTCTGCGGGCTCATCGTCATCATCATCCCCCTCTTCGTCGCCAGCTTCCTCTTCTGCGCCTTCGGAGGAGGGAGCGGCCTGGCTCTCGCCGGAGGCTCCCGCGCTCTGCTGCGGTGCGGCGGCCGCCGCGTCTGCGTTCCCTGCCGGCTTTCCGTCGAGGATTTCCTGCGCGGCCTTCTGCCGCTCGGCTTTTTCTGCCTCTTCCTGAGCCTTCTCCGCAGCCGCCTTATTGGCCTCCTCAATGCGTCGTTGCTCCTCTTCGCGCTGCTTCTGCAGTTCAGCCTCCTTCGCAGCCCGCTCCTCTGCGGCCTTGGCCTCCGCCGCCTCGCGAATCGCCAGCTCGCACTCGCGAATGTGCTCAAAAACCGCATGGTTGGCGGGAACCGTCGAGGTCGAGTGGGCGACAAAGTTCTTGTAATACTCCAGCGCCTTCTCCGGCATGTCCTTGTGGACCTGGAACAGCACCCCCATGGCGAACCAGGCCAGCGGCAGCGGATTCTGGCTCTTCAAAATGGCGTCATACTCAGCCATCGCCTTATCGATTTCGCCCAGACCCTTATAGGAAATGCCCAGATTGAGCCGCGCCGCCTGATTGGACGGATCATACTGAACGATTTTTTGGTAATGCGTGGCCGCCGTCGTCCAGTCGGCGTTCTTCGTCGCAATCTGAGCGATGCGGACATGAGCGCGAAGGAAGTCGTCCTGTCCCTGAAGAGCGCGCATGTACTGATAAATCGCCCCAGGCTGATCGTCCTGCCGCTCCTGAATCAGCCCCATGGTGTAGTAGAGTTCCGGGTCGTCCGCTTTCAGCTTCGTCGCCCGCAGCGCCACCAGCTTCGCCATGTCCAGATTGTTCCGGTCCAGGTAGCAGTTCATCATCACCTTGTAGGCAGTCAGGCTCTTCGGATCGCGCATCAGAGCCTCTCGGGCGTAGTGCATCGCCTGCTTCGTGTCGCCCGCCGCCTGGTAAATGGCCGCCAGCCTGGCCCGCGCGCCGCCGTCCTCGGGATAAATTTTGAGGACGCCCTGAATCAGCGACAGCGCGTCGGCAGCGCGCCCGTCGGCCTGGAGCAGAAGTGCCAAATTCTCCGCGGCCTCCTTGAAATACGGCTTGAGCTGAAGGGCCCGCTGGTAGGCGTTCATGGCATCCTGTGGACGGTGCATCCGCTCATAGACGACACCCAGATTGTACCACGCCTCCGCGAACTGACCGTCGGCCGCGATGGCCGCCTGGAATTTCTTTTCGAGTAGCCCCCAGTCATAGACCTTGAGCGACTTCTGCTCTTCGAAAGCGGCCAGAGCGTCCTCAAACAGCCGGAGCGCCTTTCCAAGCGGCTGACCATCGGCGGGGCGGGCCTCAGACGATTCCTGCCCCGCGCTGCCGGCAGAGGGGCCATTGGTCTGCGTCGTCGCGCATCCGGGCAGCAGACACAGCGACGTCAGGCTGAAACCAACGATGAGCTTCGGAAGGGGAAAACGTGACTTGTGATCCATCATTGAAAAGTCCTGTTGCGAAAAGCGTTGCCGGGAAAGGCGCCTGCGGACCCGAAAAAATTAGCGGGGCAGCAGGCGTTCATTCCATCCATCCCCGTCCATCTCAGAAAAGGTCCTCATCTTCCTCTGGACTGTCCGGTTCCTCGTCGTCATCCCCCTCGGAATCCGCACCTGCCGCATTGGACGAAGCCGATGACGCCGCCGGTGCCGGAGCCGCCTTTTTCTGAGGTGCGGCTGCCGCCGGAGCGGCTTTTTTGGGAGGTGCCGACGAAGGAGACGCATTGGATGCGGTCTGCCGCATTCCTTCCATCGCGGCCTCCGAACCTTCCTCACCCGCCGGGGCGTCAATAACCTTGGCGACAAAGGCATTGCCTTCCTGAGCGCCCGCCGCCGCTTCCACATCGGCCAGGTATTCCGTGACCTTGGGGAACATGCTGGGCTTGTATTTATCGGCCAGAAGCCTCAGCGCCTCCCGGGCACAGTCATTATACATCGTCAGGTTCCGCGATTCCTGAACGGCCAGGAGGAAACCGTCGGCCGCCTTTTCTTCGAGAGGCATCGCCAGCTCGAACAGCTGGTCGCGATAGGCCTGCTTGAACTGCTCCTCGGCATCCGCCAGCTGGGCCTTGATATTCTCGAAATCCGCCTGAGGGATGGCTTCCCGGTATTCCGCGGGCCATTTCTCCCATGGCTTATTCATCAGATGTTTGATGGGATTCAGCTGCTTGGGGAAGGGCATGTCCGGAACAGGCGCGCTGGTCAGCTGGTCCGAGAAATTTTTGTACAGCATGCCCAATTTATAGAGGGAGCAGATGGCGGGGTCGGCGACCTTCATCTTGATGACCTCGGAATAGCGCTTCTCCGCGTTGAGCAGCGCCTTCTGCTTGGCCTCCATCACGCCCTTGAGCTTCTTGTCGTCATTGGGGAACGAAATGCGCGCGTAAGCCTCAAATTCCGGCTCAATCGCCCAGTAACTGGCCCGCGCGACCGCCTCCTTGGCCTGAGTCCCCAGCTCATCCAGCTGCGCGGGCTTCAGCTTGGAGACAAAGTCGTTAATCAGCTTCAGTGTGCGCTCCACATCGGCCCGCTTCTGCATCTTCTCGTAAATTTTCAGAATCCGCAGCTCACCCTGGAGCACCTTGTCGGGATTGCGGCTGTTTTCACGGACATAATCATCCAGCCGCAGAATCGCCTTGCTCCACTGTCCTGTCTTCTGGAGCAAATCATTCATCGACAGCGAAATGGCCTCCGCGTCCTTCCCAGAAGGCCAGAGCTCCAGATACAGCGCGCGGTTCTTCAGCGCTTCCCGATACTGCCCCAGCCCCTCACGGAACACGCCCGCATTGAACAGGGCAATCTGCGCCTTGCTCTTCTCGTATTTGACACCTGGCGGGATGTTCACCTTCCCCTGCTGCTTCTGCGCGGGCGCGGCCTGCTTCGCGGGCTTCGCCTTGCTCCCTTTCTTGCCCTTCTTCCCCTTCGCGGCCTTGGGGGGCGGCTCGGGCGGCGGCTTCTCCTCGCTCCCCGCCTGACTGGCATAGGCCAGCGCGTAGGCTTCGTAATTCTGGGCAGCTAGCTCAAAGTCGCCAATCATCTCATAGTTCTCACCATTGGCATACAAGCACTGCGGCATGAACTTGGACTTGGGATAATTGGAAATCAGCCTGTTGCAGACCTCCAGCGACTTATCGATTTGCTTGCCCTTAAAGAAATCCACCGACGCGTTGAAAAGCGCCTGGTCCGCCAGGTCGCTCTTGGGAAATTCACCGACAAACGTCAGATATGTATTGGCCGCGCCGACGAAATCTTTTTTCTCTTCCAGCTGCATAATGAGCTTGAAAGAGCTCATCTCAATCATCTTCCGCAATTCATCCCTGAATTGTCCCTTGGCCAGGCGGGGCTCCGCGTAAAACTTCCGGGCCCATTCATTCATTTTCGCCCAGTCCTCCTGCCGGTTGAGGACGTCGAGCATCAGGTTGGCGGAAAATTCGGCCAGATTTGATTCGGGATATTCCAGCGCAATGGCGCCGTAGATTTGCGCCGCGCGGTCAAAATAATTGTACCGGTCGAAAATCTGGGCCGACTTATACATGACCTCCGTGCGCTGATTTCCTTTGGGAACATATTTAATATAGCGCAGACAGGCTTCGAGCAGGAGCTGCTTAATCTTCGGAATGGGCAGCTGCTGTTTTCCCGGATTCTCGGGCAGCTTTTCCGTCTTCTCAAAGCGGGTCGCCACCACGTCATAAGCAAGAATGGCATTATACGTGGCGTTTTCCAGCCATCTGCCGGGCTTCTGGGGCTCCGGCTTATTGCCGTTCTCGTCAGGCTGCGGGTCAATTTTGGCAATGTCTATCAGCGCGACCTTGGAATACTCGGCAGCGGCCAGATCGAATTTGCTCAAATGGTCGTTGAGCAGTTCTGCGTAATAAAACCGCATGTCGTAGGCCTTGGGCGAATCGGGGAAAATCGACAGATAATCCTGATAGACCTCCGCCGCGAGGAGGAATGTCCTGTCATCCCGGGTCTTTTTGGCCTCGTTGTGCCAGTTGACCGCCAGGTTCGACATGGTCCGCTCTGAAAGGTCCCGCGCCTTCTCAAATTCTTTTTTATCGTTTTCAGTCTTAATAACGCCGGCGCGCTCCACTTCCTGAGTGATTCGAACCAATTCGCGCACCTGCTCGCTGGTTTTCTTCTTGTCGCCCACCCGCATAATGCAGTCCACGATTCGGCCCTGGAAAAAGGGCGCCTCGGGAGAGAGCGGACGTTCTTTCAGCAGGACTTTATAAACAATGGTCGCCTCTTTGTCCTTGCCGTCGATGTAATAGAGATTGCCCAGCGCCTTGAGCATGTTCCACCAGTGCTCCGCGCCGCCCACTTTCTGAAATTCGCCCTTGGCCGAAAATGCGTCGCCGTAATTGCTGTATGAACGGACGAAATCGTTTCTCGCCTCGCGGGCCAGTGAACTGGTCTTGGCGTCAGCTTTCCCCCCCTGAATGTCCCCCAAATAGACGACCTGCTTAAACATTTCGGCCGCGGAGGCGTGGTCGCCCATGTTGAAGAAGCACCACCCCTGCAAATAGAGCGCGTAGCCATAAATCTGGCTCTCGGTGAATTTGGCGGCATCCTGAAACGCCAGCAGCGCCTTGGGCAGATAGCTGGGATTCTGGGACGCATTGTTGAAATAGTATTGACCAATGGCGATGTGGACGTCCGGCAGGAATTTGGATTCTTTGTGGTCCTTAATCAGCTTCTTATAGACGGTGACGGCGTTCTTCTCCTGCCCGGCGTCGCTCATCGTCTTGCCCAGATAGAACAGGACCTCGTCCATTCGCGCATACTTGGGATACTTGCGGATGATGGTGCTGTACTGGTCGATGGCCAGCTTCTGAAAATGGGCCATTCTGTCCAGGCTCTGCTTCTTGGCCTTCTCCGCCTCGGCCACGGCCCTCGTGTCATTGGCGGCACGCGCCCGGAAAATGTCGTCGTCGCGCCGGTTGGCCTCGAAGAAAAATGCCTTGGACTCTTCCCAGTAGAGTTCCGCCAGACGGAAGGTCAGATCCGGCGCCTCGGCAGCACTGGGCCCCAGGTCAATAATTTTCTGCAGAGACTCAATCTGTTCCCTGCGCTTGGACGCCACCTGGAGCTCCACGCCCAGCGCGTAATCGTCATACTTGAGCGCCGGAATATCCTTGGCCTTCTCTTCCTTGCGCCGCGTGATGTCTCCGGCCAGGCCCTTGTCGGGCGTCTGGGAGGCGCGCTTGCCCTCCAGCTCACCGCCCTTCCCCTGGGGCTTCTTCCCCTGTTTTTTGGAAGCCCCCTGTTTGGCAGAGGGGGCGGCATCAGCCGGCGAACCGGGCAAGGCAAGCGTCAGCAGCAAGGTCATCGAAGAGGCAAGGCCCATCTGAAACAGCCGCATCTTTTCCATCCTTCGCGAAAGTAGGTTGGGGCGAAAAAAGCCGGTCCTTTTGGAGCAGATGGCGTCAGAGGTCAAATTCCGCGCGGCAGGCCCTGCGGCCCCGCGTTGAAGGCGCCGCCCGGCCTTCATCGCGTTCTCAGCCGGAGCAGAAATTCGCGCTCAATTCAAAGCCATGCCGCCGGGAAAACGAATGATTTTGCTCCATACACGAATCATCCGTTTCTGATTTTGGGGGGACGCCCAAAAAAATCCGCGTTCATTCCCCCAAAAAATATGAACGCGTTTTTCCGTGCAGCAGCGCAGCAGCTGAAAAAATCTTTCAGCGCGCCGGGCCCGGAACAATTCACACAATAAAAAAGGAGCCGGGCATTTTATCCCGGCTCCTTTGTTCTGCATTGACGTCAGATGATTTCTCAGACGGTCGGTGCAGCAGGCATAGCCACGGGCTCAGCGGCCGGAGCGGCTGCCGGAACATCAGCAGCGGCGGCATAGACCTTATCAGCGGGGCGATCGACAACCTTGCCGTCGCCAATGCGCTGCACTTTGAGCATGCCCTTCGCGACATCAATGTTGATGACCTTGGCATTGAAGGCACCGCGGCCCTGCTTGTAGCTCACAACCTGGTCGATCTTGTACTGAACGACGGCGGCCAGAGCTGCATCAGAAATGACGGCTTTGACGGCGCGGCGGGGTCTGTCAGCCTTGGCAGCCTTGGGGGCCGAAGCGGCAGGAACCTTCTGAGCCAGTTTCTCCATCATGTCCTTGTATTGTTTGAGCTGGCTCTCCACTTCATCTTTGATCATCGCTTTGAGCAGCTCATCCATGCTTCCCTTTGTCATTTTGAAATTCCTTTCCATCCTATTGTTCGGGTGATGTCTGAAAAATCCATGAATCAATGAATTATTTGTCATCGATTCGGGCGGGGCCTTTAGGCCCGGCAGTTTTCGTGTTCAATAAGAAAAAATGTTTTTTCTGATTATTTTTTTGCCATTTCGCGCCGGTGCCGGTGCCTGTTGAAAATTCATAAAAAATTTAGCTTTTTCAATAGGTTATATATCTTTTCAACAGACCATCCGATCCCGGGTTTCGCCCCCAAAACGCACTTTCCCGGGCACCAATCAGATTTTTTGCGGCCGCGCGGTGCCGGCATTGCCGGGCAATTTTGAAAATCACGCGGACATTTTCCCGGAATTTTCCGCTGTGAGCAAACGCGGTGAAAGCGGCTTTTTTTCCTGAAAGCCAATTCTGCAATACCGCTGCGAATCGGCGAATCATGCCGCTTCAACATAATTTTTACCTCGGGCATCAAAAAAACGCGGCGGCTGTTCAGTCGAAAACGATTCACTCCATTTGTCCGTCCATTGCGCATCCCCCGCACATCAATAGCGCCGCCCGAAATGTCCCGCGCATTCCGCGCATTAAGTGCATTCCGCCCTGCCATTTTTATCCGCGCGGGCTCTCGTTTCTTTCGTGCGCGGCATAAAAAAACGGCCCTTCCGCAGAGGGAAGAGCCGTTTTCTTTGAGTCGTTTTTTTTTTTGTGCTGAAACGAATTTCGTAGGGCGACTTGTCAGGCTTCCGGGCGGGGCAGCAGCGGCGAAGGGGCACCGGGCGAAACGACCCACAGCTGATAGGAGGCGCGGGAGAGCGCCACGTGCAGGAGCCGGCGCGCTTCGTCCGTCAGCGGATAGCTGGCCGCCGAGGCATCCGGAACAATGACGTAGTCAAATTCCAAACCTTTCACGGAATTCACGTCGGTCACGTCAATGCCGGGCGTGAAGCTGAAATCGCCATTGTCAACCAGCCGCACGCGGGGGACCTCATCGCAAAGTCCGAAGAAGCCCTGAGCGGCCTCCGGCGTCCTCAAAACGACGCCGATGGAGGCATTGGGCTCGCGCTCGGCCAGGTCGCGCAGCGCATCGACCAGAAAGAGATTGGCCTGCGCCTCGTCCGGGAAAGCAAAACGTCCAACGGGCAGACCCTCGCGGCCGGCACTGGCAGCCTCCGCAGGCGCCAGGGGCCCAAGAACAGCCCGGGCCAGCTCCGCGATAGGCTTCGGACAGCGGTAAGACACCTGAAGCCGGCAGCGCGCGGCGCCGCTCGCCCCCAGAGCCTCCAGGGCCTCTTCCCAGCCGGCGAAACTGGAAAACGTCTGCTGCGCATCGTCGCCCGCCAGAGTCACGCTGCGGTCGCGCAGTGTCTTTCCCATGACGAACAGCTCGGTCAGCGAAATGTCTTCGGCCTCGTCGATGACCAGATGCGTCAGCTTGTCGCCCTGAATGTCGCAGCGCAGAGCCCGCATCATCAGGAAGATGGGCAGATCCTCGATGTCCACAGAACCGGCGAGTTCGGAAGCCGGGTCGTCGCCCATGCCCTTGCCGTCCAGCGTCTGAACTTCGGCGTCCTCGCCCGCGATGCCCGCCTCGGCCAGCGTCACCACCTGCTTCATCGTGTGCTGCACCGTCGCCTCGATGGCAGTGGTCGGCAGCGTTCCGCCCGCACGGTCCACCACAGCCTGCAAAAAGCCGCGGTCCGTCAGGTATTCGGCCAGCTCACGCCGCAGCTCGCGGAAATTAATCGTGCCCTCGTCGGGCAGACGCCCGCGCAGCTCGTAATAGAAGGCGGGATGGCGCTTGAGGCTTGTCACCAGAGGCGGCGCGTCGTCGCAAATCTTGGGCAAAGGCGTGGAGAAAACTTTCTGGAAGCGCAGCTGTGCCCATCCGTCGAGCGTCTGCACCTGCACGGAACCCAGCTGAAGCGGCTCCAGAAGGCGGTGGGACAGCTTGGCGAGGCCCGGCTCCGGAACAATCACCTGCATCCTGTGCGGCGGGAAGCGCTCCGGATTCTCGAAATTGAGCGACGCCAGCCGGTGCAGGGCGACGGTCGTTTTGCCGCTGCCTGCGCTGCCCAGCACCAGAAGCGGCGTGTTGGGGCTGGAAGTCATGGCCTCGAACTGCTCCCTGTCGAGGAGAGCGGACACATCCTCATGCCGCGACTGATCGGTCATCAGGCTGCCGACGCCCAGACTCCCGGCCCGCGTCGCCGTTCCCGAACCGCCGCCCAGAGAGGCGCCGATGGCCCCCTGATGACACAGCCATGCGCCGTCGTGGCCGCGCACCAGCGAAAAATCCGGCGTCGTGATGCGGTTCAGCTCGCCCTTGTAAATGACGACGATGCGCCGGGCGGCCACCACGCCTTCGGCCAGGCGGCCGGGCAGCTGCTCCTCGAAGTCGTCCCCCTCCCGGTATCGATAAAAAATCCGCGCGATGGGGGCGTAGCGCCAATCGACCACGCGAACGCCGGCAGCGCTCTCAAAGAAGCTGGCGCGCCCGAGGCAGTAGTCCGTCAGCCTGCCGTTCTCATCCAGCCGCAGGTGGGCAAAATAGGGCGTGTTCCTGTCGGGAAGCGGCGCGTCGTCCTTCCGGTCCAGCAGCGCCTGAATGACGTTCATCTCCTGAAGAAGCGTCGGCAGATCGAAGGTGGTGGCGGAGACGGCCAGGTCTCTCAGCTCGATGAGCCGCGCCCTCAGCGCCTCCGGGTCCCGGCGGGCCCGCTCCCTCTGACGAATGGCCAGCTGCCGGTTCAGCGTCTTCTTCACGCGCAGCAGCAGTGCTTCCTCTTCCTCAAGAATTTTCCGCGCCTCTTCAGGCAGCTGCGTTTGTTCAGAACTCACGTTCCTGACTCCCAATACAGATGACTCGGGGGAGGGACGGTCCCAAGAGAGACTCTGGCCCTCCCCCGAAAAAAAAAGGGCGGGCGCCTTATTTCAGCGCCCGCCGTGAATCCACCGGAATCTGCCTCTTCGCCGGCGGTCGTTCAGTCTTCTTCCGCGTCCTTCGACGAAAATGCCAGAAGCTCCAGCACCGCGCTGCACGAGCTCCCGGCCTTGGGCGTGTAGATGTCCTTCTGCCCGTTGGTCTCGATGAAGTGGACGTTCCTGAGCTCTCCCTCCATCAGGTTTTTGGACAGCGCCGTCAGCGTCATGGTCCCGGTATCGGCCATATAGGTCTTCATGGAGCCGTCGCTCATGGTCGCCTCGATGAGAACCGAGTGCTTTTCGCACGTGTCCGGGGCGGCCTGGCAGCTGTGCAGCTCGAAAGTGCCGGTTCCTTCTTCATAGGCCTCGATGAACAGATCGACGAAGGGCATCCCGCTGCCGGTATCCGGCAGAGCCATCGTCTCGTAGCAGTAGCCGCCGCCCTCGGTGGTCAGGCCATAAATGTAGTCCGTCAGGTATTTGGCCGTCAGAACCTCGGGCACGTAGCACTCGGCCACATGCGCCGGCACCTCGGGCGGCTCGTAGGAAAAGTCCATCGAGGCGATGTGGGTGGTGCAGCCGCCCTCGACCTTCGTGGTGACGATGCTGTGGTTCGCCAACTCCGTCAGCCGAACCTCCGTCATCGCCACATTCTTCAGACTCCCCGCAATCCTCTGCGCGCTCACCTCGGTCAGCACGAGTGTCCCGGAAACCGGCATGTAGAACTTCTCCGAGGTCTCCGATTCGGCGGCGTCAATCACCACGCAGTGAGTGCAGCTCGCGTAGTCCAGAGGCTCATCGGCCAGGTCGAACGTGCCCGTCTGAGACGCCATGGAATCCGCCGGATAAAGCTCCACCCACAGCGTCTGCGCGTGCCCCGAGGCGTATTCGTCGTAGGCCAGATACTCGTAGCTGGTCTCCTCGTCCCCGCTGGCCGGCGTGACTTTGTATTTGGCAAATTTGTCGAACGAGACGGACGGCCATTCGCTGGGGACAAAGCAGGCGGACAGATGCTCCCCGTCGCCCTCGGGAACGGGCTTGGGAACAAATTCCTCTTCTTCACCCGCATCGCCTTCACCGGCGTCTCCGCCAATGCCCGCGTCGTCAGAAGGCCCGGCGTCCGCGCCGCCCGCGTCTTCCTCCGTCAGACCGGCATCCCAGCCGGCATCCGGTTCTTCGGGGCGCTCCTTTTTGTCTTTGCCGCCGCAGGCAAAGGACGCGGCCGCCAGGGCCGCCGACACACACAGCGATAACAGCGCGCTTCGTTTCATGTTCCGGTCTCCTGACGGGCAGACATCCGCTGCCCGAACTGCCTTTTAGGGAAAAACTGAACGAGGCCCTTCTCTGACAAAACAAAGGGCCCTGAATTTTCAGGGCCCCGACGTGGATTCCAGCTCCCGAAAGCCGGCGGCCTGCCGTCACGCGGATTTCTTTTCCTTGCTGAACGTCAGCGTTGGCTTCTCGTGCCGAAGGACGACGCCCTCGGTGATTTTGCACTCGCGAATCCCCTCCCGGTAGGGAACGTCGTACATGATGTCGAGCATGACGGCTTCCATCACGGCCCGCAGCCCGCGCGCTCCGCCGTTCCGCCGCATGGCCTCCCGGGCGACCGCGCGCAGCGCATCCCGCGTAAACGAGAGCTTCACGTTCTCCATGCCGAACATCTTCTGGTACTGCTTCACCAGAGCGTTCTTGGGCTCGGTCAGGATGTGCACCAGGTCGTCCTCAGTCAGATCGCTGAGTGTGGTGATGACGGGCAGGCGGCCGACGAACTCGGGAATCATCCCAAACTTGATGACGTCCTGCGGCTCCACGTGGCGCAGAAGCTCCCCGACGGAACGCTCTTCCCGCCGCTCAATTTCGGCACCAAAGCCCAGCCCCTTGACCCCCTCCCGGCGGCGAATGCCGGTCTCGATGCCGTGAAACGAGCCGCCGCAGATGAAGAGGATGTCCGAGGTGTCCACCTGCACAAATTCCTGCTGGGAAAATTTGCGCCCGCCGCGCGGAGAGACGTTGGCCTTTGTCCCCTCGACGATTTTGAGAAGCGCCTGCTGCACGCCCTCGCCGCCCACGTCGCGCACCGAAGAGGATTCACCCTTGCGCGAAACCTTATCGATTTCGTCGATGTAAACGATGCCGCGGCTGCACTTCTCCACATCGAAATCGGCGTTCTGCAAAAGGCTCTGGATGATGTTCTCAACGTCCTCGCCCACGTAGCCCGCCTCGGTCAGGCTGGTGGCATCCGCGATGGCAAAGGGCACGTTGAGAAATTTGGCCAGCGACCTGGCCAGAAGCGTCTTGCCGCTGCCGGTGGGGCCGATGAGCAGAACATTCGATTTCTGAAGCTCCACCGTCTCGGCCGGACGCGCGGCGTCCCTGCCGCCCTCGGCGCGAATCAGGCGCTTATGCCAGATGCGCTTGTAGTGGTTGTAAACGGCGACGGAGAGCACCCGCTTGGCCCTGTCCTGCCCCACCACGTAGCCATCCAGAAATTCCTTAATCTGCACGGGCGTCGGCAGATCGGGGGCAGGCTCCTCATTCAGCCGCGCTTCCTCCCGAAGCATTTCCATGCACTGCCGGATGCATTCGTCACAGATGTAAACGGTCGGCCCGGCGATGAGCTTGCGGACCTCCTGCTGCTTCTTGCCGCAGAAGGAACACGCCAGAACCACTTGTTTATCAGCCTTCCCACTCACGCTTCTGCCTCCAGTGCCGTCCTGTGCTGCGCGCCGCGGTCCTCCTGAATGAAGGTGCTCCTCGCAGGACCCCCCCCCCGNNCTGCCGGGCGCCGAAAAAAGCGCGCCCCTTTAGCTGATTCCGCCTGCGTGTCGCTTTTTTTTCAGCGGGCACACCCGTTTTGAAAAGCACCTCTGAAACGCGGGCCTGCCCCCCCAAAAAACATCAATGAAACGGCTCCCCCCGGAGGCGGCTTCGCGCGGCCTTCCGCGATGTCCCGCCGGCCGTCAGAAACAGCCGCGGGCGGCCCGGGGCACGATTCGCCAAAAAAAGCCGCCAGTTAGTTGGCAGTCCCCGGCGTCTCGTCTAAGGACGCCCGCCGTTTTCCGCGCCGCACGTGCGCATCTTTCCCACACATCATTCCAAGGAACATCCCATGGCCACCGAAAGAACCCTCTCCATCATCAAGCCCGACGCCGTCCGCAAAAACCTCATCGGCGCCATCATTGCCCACCTCGAAAAGGCGGGGCTCGTCCCCGTCGCCATGAAGATGAAGCACCTGAGCCAGACCGAGGCCGAGGGCTTCTACGCCGAGCACAACGGCAAGCCGTTCTTCGCCGATCTCGTAAAATTTATGACGAGCGGCCCCGTGGTGCTGATGGTGCTGGAGGGCGAAAACGCCATCACGCATTACCGCGCCGTCATGGGGGCCACGGACCCGGCCAAGGCCGACGAGGGAACGCTCCGGAAGCTCTACGCCGAGAGCAAGCAGTGCAACGCCGTCCACGGCTCGGACAGCCCGGCGAGCGCTGCCCGCGAAATCGGCTACTTCTTCGCCGCGCTGGAGCAGTTCGGCCGCTAGAACCAGAACCTCATTCCCCGGCAGACACGCCCCCGCGGCATGCCGTGGACAAAATTCATCCGGAGTGACCTTCAGAAGGCCGCTCCGGATTTTTCTTCCTCAAAAGTTTCAGCCGATTTTCTGCCGCTTACGACTTCCCCTCTTGTCTGAACACTGCGTCTCCTGGTGCGGCAGAGCTTCTGAAGGAGCAAAGAAACAATCGTGGACGACATACCCTTAGGTGAAATCCTCACGCTGGCCGGATGCCTCCTGGCCTCTTTCTTCTTTTCCGGCGCCGAGACGGCCCTGACTTCGCTGACCGAGGCCAGGACCCAGCAGATCATCGACGAGAGCGGGAACAAGAAGAACCTGCTGCGCCACTGGCTGAACAGCCCGGAGCGGGTGCTCTCCACGCTGCTCTTCGGAAACAACCTGGCCAACATCGGCCTGTCCGCGCTGGTGACTTCCATCACCATGAAAATTGCCCCCGGCGTGCCCTGGGCTGTGGCGGCCTCGACGGGAGCCACCACCTTCGTCGTCCTCACCTTCTGTGAAATCACCCCCAAGACGCTGGCGCGGCGGCATGCGGTTCCCTTTGCCAAAGCGGCCATTCCCATCATCGTGGCGCTCTCGTGGGTCTTCTATCCCGTCACGGTCTTCCTCTCGTGGCTGTCCAGCGGCCTCAGCTGGCTCCTCAGCGGCGGCAAATCGGCCGAGGAGCAGCCCAAGGTCACCGGCGACGAGATTGAATACATGATTGAGCTGGGAAGCCGCGAAGGCGTCCTCGATGACGTGAAGCAACAGCTGCTCACCTCGGTCCTGGAGTTCTCGGACATCGTCGTGAAGGAAATCATGGTGCCCAGAACGCGCATGGAGGGCATCGAGAAGGGCGCCCGCTTTGATCAGGTGATGACCGTCATCGAGGAGAACGAGCACAGCCGCATTCCCATCTACGAGGAGAGCATCGACAACATCGTGGGCGTTCTCTACATCAAGGACATCGCCTGCGACCTGCATCAGGGCATCGACCGGGAAACCTTCACGCTGGCCAAGTACATGCGGCCGGCGTTTTTCGTTCCCGAGATGATGAAAATCAGCCGCCTGCTCCGGGAATTTCAGAAGCGGAAGATGCACCTGGCCGTCGTGGTCGATGAATTTGGCGGCACAAGCGGTCTGGTGACGCTGGAAGACGTGGTCGAGGAAATCGTCGGCGAGATTCAGGACGAGCTGGACACAGAGGAAACGCTCATCAAACCCCTGCCCGACGGCCACTTCGCCGCGGACGGCACCACGCCGCTCAGAGAGGTCAAGGACGCCCTGGGCGTGGAGTTCCCTGAGGACGGCGACTACGAGACCATCGGCGGCTTCGTCACGGCTCTGTCCGGCAAGGTTCCCGCCTCCGGCACGCGCCTGCGCTGGAAAAACCTCAACTTCCTGGTCCGCCAGGCCGACGAGCGACACGTCTCCAAAGTGGAAATCTTCAAAGCCGATGCCGGCGAAGGAAAATCCGGCGGCGATATTTCCGTCGAGGAAAAGCCGCCCGTGCAGACAGAATCATGAGCCTCTCCGTTTTTCTGGCCGCCTTCGGCCTCATCTTCGCGGCTGAAATGGGCGACAAAACACAGCTCGTCGCCTTCACGCTGGCCGCCCGCTTCAATCCGAAGGTGGTGTTTCTGGGCATCGCGTCGGCGTTCGCCGTGCTCAACCTTCTGGCCGTGACAGTCGGACAGGCGCTGACCTCGCGGCTGGACCCGAGCTGGGTCCATCTGGCCGCCGGCGCCCTGTTCATCTTCTTCGGCGTCAATTCCATCCGCAGCTGCAGCGAAAAGGAGGACAGCGACGGGGACGAGAAGTTGTCGAAGCGGGGGCCCTTCGCCACGTCCTTCCTGATGATTTTTTTTGCGGAAATGGGCGACAAGACCCAGCTGATGACCGCGGCGCTGGCCGCCCGGCACAGGGATTTTGTCTCCGTCTTCGCGGGTTCGACCGCAGCCCTCTGCCTGGTATCCCTTCTGGGGATTGTCCTCGGGGCTCTGGCCGCCAAAAAAATCCCCCTGCCGCTCATCAAGACCGCCGCCGGCGGGCTGTTCATCGTTTTTGGGGCCGTTTCACTGGTCCAGGGAGCTGTGCTGAGGCACTGGCTTCCCTGCCCTCAGCGGCTCGGTTCCGTCCTCTGCTGAGCCGTCTGGCCAGCCTTGTTCACCACTCACCCGATGGAGGGCCACCAAATGTTCAGGCCACGTTCATCCCTTTCACTCGCACTTCTCGCGGGCGCGCTTCTGTCGTCAGCCTGCACCCCCGCCGCGGACAGCGGCTCGGACGTGATTGTGCTCGCCTATCAATCCGACCTGGGCCGCTATGACCGGAAAATCGTCCGGCTGGAAACGGCGGACGACCTGATTGCCCTCAACGGCTCTGTGGCCGAGGTCATCGGCAACGCCGAATTCAAAATCGATGAGGACACCGAGACCATCGACGACCTGATCGTGAAGAAGGGCGGCAGCGTCAAACTGGACCTCAAGGAAATCGACGGCGTCTTCGTTCCGGCGGACTTCCACTCGCTGAACATGGTGACGGCCTATTACAACTTCGAGAGGGCCTCGCTGTTCTTCAAGGATCTGGGGGTCAACCCCAACCTCTTCGGCAAGCGGAAGCTCTACTACTTCCCCAAGCTGACCATTGCCGGGGAGGAGCTGAAGGACAACGCCATGTACGTCTCGGCGCTGGACGGATTCGCGGTCCTGCCCTTTGACGAGCTGCAGACGCTGCCTCTGGCCATCAACATGGGCGTCATGGGGCACGAATACACGCACGCCGTCATCGACTACCTCGTGACCGGAGCTGACCCGTATTCCGGCATCAATTCGCCCACCTATTCGTCCAATGAGGCGGTGAACGTCTTCTCCTCACTCCACGAGGGCATCGCTGACTTCATGGGCTCGGCCATCGCCTGCGACGGCGACTACAAGCACTGCGACCCGCGCTTCATGGACATGTCTCTGCCCTCGGAACTCTCTTCCGACCGAGATCTGTCGAAGGTCCACTGCCTGTCGTCCGCGGCCCAGTCCGGCTTCAATCAGGACGTGACGGCGTTTGCCAACGCGGGGCTCAACTACGAGGTGGGGACGGTCCTCGCTTCGTCGCTGTGGCGCACCCTCAGCATCGTCGGCCACACGGAGGAGAACTGGATGACGCTGGCGACCGGCCTCTACATCGCCCTCCAGGCGGACAGCGGCTACGGCATCATGGGGCTGGTCAAAGAGGAAATCGCCGCGGGCAATCAGGGCGGCTTCATCAAGACCGACGCCACGCACCTGACGATGAAAAACGCGCTCAACGCCATCGTCGAAGGCGTGAAGGACAACTCAAACCTGAAAAAGGCGCTCTGCTCCGTCTTCTACGATCGCTTCCATCTGGCGGACCGGTCCCTCTCCCAATGTCCCGCCTCCATTGAACCCCAGTCGGACTGCTCATCCAAAGCCACCTCGGGAGGTGCCCTGTGAAAAAGTTCAAATTTGCTGCCCTCCTGGCGCTTGTGCTGTCCCTGGCCGCCCCCGTCTCTGCCTACGCCTGGGATGTGGACGAGGATGATGACAACAACTCGAGCTACTCAGGTTCGTCGGACACATCGGATTCCAATGATGACTCGTCCGGCGGACACGATGACTCGGACTCGAACACCGACGCGGACGGCGATTCCGTCTCTTCGACGCCGGTCGCCATTCAGCCGGACGACAGCGGCGACGACGACGATTCGGATTTGTATCCCGCCAAGCGCCGCAGCCAGGACGACGACAGCGACCACGACAACGATGACGACGGATGGCTGGGCGCCGGTGAGCGCCGGATGACGGCTGAAGAAGAGGCCCGCGCCGAAGAAGAAGAGGAGCGCAGTCGGGACCCGGAAAACATCCACGCCAAAGGCGGCGCCTTCTTCGGGACCAGCAACATCGGCCTGACGGGAGAGTTTTCGCTGGGCGGATATTTCCGTCAGGGCCCCATGGGCTCGCTGAACGCCAGATTCGGGCTGGGCGTCTCCATCAACTGGAACATGGGCAAGCTCCTGTTCGACTCGGACTTTTTCCTGAACAAGGCGCTGTGGCTCCAGCTCGCGTGGTTCACGCCTCTCAGCGCCAGCGGCGACACGGGAACCGACACCGTCAAGGTGACTCAGAACCAGCACAACGTGACCCTGGCCGTCCTCGTGGGCTACCCGGTCTGGCGCCTGTTCATCTACGGCAAATTCGGCCCGGGACTCTTCGTTGGCAAGCTGGACTACGACATCGACGGATCGACAGCCAGCTGGGGCATCGTCCGCGGCGGCATCGTTTACGGCGTCGGCGTCCACACCATGCACTTCTTCACCGACGCCATCGGCATCTCGGCGCGCCTCGAGCTGACAGGCCAGCGGCGGCACTACTTCAATGACCTCCAGCTCAATCTGAACATCGGCCTGGCCTTCTGACGCGCGCCGATTTTCATCCCGTTCAAAAAGGACGGTCTCAGCCTCTCCGGACGCGCTCCGGGGAGGCTTTTTTTTGTCCCGGATCCGGCTGTCCGCAGAAAGCCTCCGCTTCCCTGATACCCGCAGTGACTTTCTCCTGCCCTCCGCCCGGAAAAGCGGCCTGAAAGCGCAGAAAAATGCCTGTGGAAAACTTATAAAATTACATGTGATTTCAATGAGTTATGCTTGTTGAAAAAACATCCCCGAGAACGTTGAAAGCACCGGCCGACTTCACTACTAGCGCCGCCCCATGTCCCAGTCCCAAGAAAGAATCCTGCGAGACAGATTCCGCGCGACCCTGCTGGGAGCGGCCATCGGCGATGCGCTGGCTTTCCCCTACGAAGGCGCCTCCTGGGAATCGCTCCGGCGGGCGACAAACCTGACGAAGTCATTCATAGCGAGAAAGCCCTTCCAGGCCGGCTGTTACAGCGACGACACGCAGATGCTCCTGGCCATCGCCCAGGCCATCACCGAGGCGGGAAAAGCGGAGGGACAGACCATCGCCCGCTGCCTGACCGCCATCTGGGAGCAGGGAGCCATCTTCTACGCGGACCCCGTGTGCAACGACGCGATTGCCAGGTTCAAAAGGGGCGTTCCGTGGATGATGTCCGGAGCGCCCGACGGGCCGGAAAACGCCACCTGTACGGCTGCCGTGCGCGCCGCGCCCGTTGGCCTGTTTTTCTGCGACAGCCTGGAACAGCTGTCCCGCGCGGCCTCCACGCAGTCCCTCGTCACGCACAAGGACCCGGGCAGCATCGCCGGCAGCATCGCCATGGCCGCCGCCGTGGCCCTCTCGCTGCCGATTTACGACGCATTCCCCTGCGACAATTTCTGCTGGAACGTGGCTTCGCTCGTCCGCAGCGCGAGCCCGGAGCTGGCGCGGCACATCGAGCAGCTGCCTCAATACCTGTCGTTCGATCCGCCCGACGCCAGCCGCGTCATCTCCAATATCGGCCAGCCGCCTGACCGCCCCAAATCGCACATCGGCATCAGCCAGCACGTCTTCCCCGCGGTCCTCATGGCCCTCTATGCCTGCATCAAGGCGGGCAATGACTTCGAGGCCTGCATGGACATCGTCATCCGCTCCGGCGGCTTTACGGCGTCCGTGGCCTGCATGGCAGGCGCGCTGATGGGGGCGAAGCTCGGTACGTCCGCGATCCCCCCGAGATTCCGGAACAGAGTGGTTTACGGCCCTGTGCTGGTGCAGGTCGCTGACGGCCTCTTCACGCGCAAATTCTCCGTGCCGCAGACGGCATCCGTTCGAGTCGCGGGCACAGGTGCCGCCAGACGCCGGTGACGCGCGCCGCTGTCCTGCCCTTTCCGCCAGCTTCTCCCCTGCTTTCATCTGTGAGGACCAATGATCGGCGCCGTCGTCACCGACATGGACAACACGCTCTACTCGTGGGTGGACTACATCGTTCCCTCCACCGAGCGCATGGTCGAGACGCTCTGCCGCGTCCTGTCCCTCCCCAAAATTCAGGTCATCCAGGCGCTCAAGGAAGTTTACGAGCGCTACGAGTCGAACGACTACCCGTTCGCCATTCAGGAATCCCGGCTGTTCGAGCCCTATCGGGGCGACTTTGCCTCCTTCAACAAGCTGGTCATCGAGCCCGCCAGCGAGGCCTTTGCCGCCGCGCGCCGCCGCTACCTGAAGCCCTACCGGGGCGTCGTGGAAACGCTGCGCGCTCTGAAAGACCGGGGCATTCCCGTCGTTGCCCTGACGGACGCCCCCCGAAATCCGGCTGAGCGGCGCGCCGGGCGCATGAAGCTGGATCAGTACCTGACGGCCATCTACGCCCTGCCGGCATTTCCCTTTCCGGAGACAGGCATCGACCCCGCCATCGTGGCCAGAGAACAAGCGGGCGGCATCACTCTGAACTGCGACGTGGTGGAGCTTCCGCGCGAGGCGGAAAAGCCCGACTCGCGGGGCCTCATGGCTATCTGCGAGCGCCTGGGCGTCTCACCGAAGGATGTGGCGGTCGTGGGCGACAGCCTGAGCAAGGACATGCGTCTCGCCCGCACCGCCGGAGCCCTCGGCTGCTGGGCCGAATACGGGACCTACGTTTCCGCCGAATATCAGGAGCGTCTGGCCATTCTCTCTGCGCCCGCCGCCACGCGCCGCCATCTGCGGCAGGCCCCCGACGCGGAATCGATGCCCCCGGTCCGCCTCTCCTGCTTCTCGCAAATTCTCGACGTCATCGGCGCGGCCCGCTGACCGAACGGCGTCCTTTTTCAGGAGCTTCCCATGGAATTGTTTGAAGCCATTCGTTCGCGCCGCAGCTGCCGGGCCTATTCCGGCGAACCTGCCACCAAAGAAGAGCTGGAGCAGATTGTGGACGCCGGACGCCGGGCGCCCACTGCCAGAAACGAGCAGCCCTGGGAGATGGTGGTCATCACTGACGAGGCGTGGCGGCGCGAGCTGGGGACTCTCATCCCCAACGGCAAATTCATCGCCTCTCCGGGCGTCGCCTGCATCGCCGTCTTCTCGTGCGAGACGAAATTCTACCTTGAGGACTGCAGCGCCGCGGTCACGTCCATGCTCCTCGCCGCCGTGGGGCTGGGGCTTTCCGCGTGCTGGATCGCCGGGGACAAGAAAGTCTATGCGGGCGCCGTCGCCTCGATGCTGGGCGCGCCCAAGGGAATGAAGCTGGCGGCCCTGATGGCGGTTGGCCACGCCGCAGAGACGCCCGCACCCGCGCCCAAGCGCCCGCTCAAGGACGTTCTCCACTGGGAAAGGTTCTGACCTCCCGCCCCACCGCTACCGACGACTGGACCTCACGCACATGGCCGCGACGATTTTCTTTTTCATGACGCCCGAGGATGAGCGGGCCTTTCTCCGGCAGCTGGCTCCCCGCGGATTCGAGGCCTATCCGGAAATTTCCGATCCGGGCTTCACGCCGATTCCCATCGACGGGGACGCGCAGCCGCTGCTGGATGAGGGCGCCTACTATCTGCACCTGCCCTCGGCGGGAGAGGTGTTCGGGCGCACGCTCCGGCGCGGGCGCAATGCCGGCCGCATGGAAATCGACGAGGTCGCCTCCGCGGTCTTTCACTATCAGCGGAGCCTGATGGACGAGGAGACCGGCGAGCTGAAATCCGGGCGTCTGTGGGCGGAGCTGGTCGCCGTGGGAGACAAGCTGCACCGCGAGCGGAAAGCCGACCTCCTGCACGTGGCCTTTGAGGAAATCCGCACCTTTATGAAGCGCCGCTTTGTGCGCTCCGACCCGCCCGGCTTTTTCATCGGCCCCGACGCCGTGCGGCAGGCGAAATCAGGGCTCGTCCTGCGGGAAGACGGGCACAGGGGCGGCGTGTTTCATCCCCACCGCTGACCTCCTTCTGACTTTTCGCGCTGCGCCGTTTTCTCCGGCGGATGCCCGGCCGTTTTCCCTGCCGCGTGTCAGAAGCGTCCCGCCAGGCCGATGGTTCCCACCTGCCGCAGATAGTTCAGAGATGTGTCGTCGTAGCGCCGCGGCAGATCCACCCAGGACAGCTTGTAGCGGAGCTCCACATCGAGATGGTCCTGGATGATAGGGCGGGACAGTTTCAGCATCGAGCTGCTCTGGGATTCGTCGTCGTA
The DNA here is from genome assembly GCA_002309695.1 of Myxococcales bacterium UBA1203. GTDB lineage: Bacteria > Myxococcota > Myxococcia > Myxococcales > UBA5297 > UBA1203. The sequence continues at coordinate 103,991 of DBXV01000025.1, forward strand.
GAGCATCAGATCGATGAGCTCGTCCGAGAGGAACAGGCCGTCCGGATAGTGAATCGTCTGCCACGCCACGTGGAGCCCGACGAAAATCGACCAGGGAAGGCGCGCCGCGACCGCGCCGAAAATCCGATGGCGGCCGAAACTTTCGCCGAAGGAGTTCGACCAGTTGCCGACCCACAGATAGCCGGCCTGCAGGGCAATCGCCGTCTGACTCCACGAGTGGCGCCACGAAATTTTCAGCTGGGCGGCCAGCGTCTTGTCATGGCGGCGGCGCTCCGTGTCGTAGGTGGCATCCGGAAGCCGCGCATTGCCCTCGTAGTAGGGAAGAAAGCCCTGGAGCCCCAGCGTCAGCCGCACTGCCCGCGTAATTTTCCAGCTGCCGAAGAGCGAGACGTGGCCGTCGATGAACCCGTAGGCGGGCTGGCGCGGATAGCGGAAGTTCCTCACGCCCGCTTCGAGGCGCAGGCTCCAGCCTCCAGGCAGCGACCTGATTGCCGCCACATCTCCGTGAAGGTCCAGATAGTCGCGGATGCCGTTGCGGGAGATGCGCAGCTTGCCGCGGGTATCCACCGCAAAGGACCAGGCGCCAATGCTCGGCGCATAGCTCAGCGCCAGCTGCTGCACGATGAGGTCCTCGGGGGCCATGTCGTAAAACTTCTTCAGGCCCAGATCGTAGCGTCCCGACAGCAGATGCGATTCGCCGATGAGCAGGCTGCCGCGCGCCATGGCGTTGAGCGAGGCAAAGGCGTCCGTCACCGATGTCTCCCCGATGACACGGCGGGCATTGGTGTCGAAGCCGCCCAGAAGCGCCACGGTGGCATCTCCCATCGTCTGGACAGAGGTGCCGCGTTCAGTGCGCGCCGTTTTCTGCCCGCTGGTGAAATCGGCACCGTCATCAGCTGAATCAGCCTTCGCGCTGGCCGCATTCTCCGCTCGGACCGGCGATTCACCGGAAGAGACTTCCTTCACGGCTGCCTCTTCCGCGGCAGTCTCTTCTTCCGAGAGAGAGACTTCCGCTGAGGGCAGGGCCGAAAGGAAGAGCGTCACCGATGTGAGGACGGCTGAAATCAAGGGGGAACACCGGAAAAGTTCAAAAAAGCGGCGCCGGAATGCCGCGTCAGCCGGCAGCAGTCTCAGTCACCAGAGTGATTTTCGTGATTTCGGGAGGCGCACCGACGCGGACCGGCGGGCCCCAATAGCCGCAGCCCCGCGTCACATAAAGCCGGGCTTGTCCATGGCGATACAGCCCCGAAAGGAATCCCTCATTGGCCCGGGCGGCGATGGGCTGGAAGGGAAACATCTGCCCGCCGTGGGTGTGCCCCGACAGCTGGAGCCGAATGCCCCTGTCGGCCGCCGCACGAAAGCCCCGCGGCTGATGCGTCAGAAGAAGCGGAAAGGCATCGGCGCGCCGGGAAGCGAGAACGCCGTTCAGATCGTAGCCGGGGACCTCGCCCGCCCTGGCGGCCGTCCAGTCATCCACGCCCAAGAGGTCGATGCCGCCCAGCTCTGCCCGCTCGTTGCGCAGAACACGGATGCCCAGCTTTGGAAGGTGGGCGCACCACTGGTCCACGCCCGAATAGAGCTCGTGATTGCCGATGGTGAAAAAAGTCCCGTGCCGCGAGCGCAGATCGGCCAGCGGGGCAACGATGTCCGCGAGCGCCCGAACACCCCCATCGACCAGATCGCCGCAGATGAAGACCGCGTCGGCCTCCATGGCATTGGCCTGAGCGACCAGATTGCGGACGAAATCGCGGCCGACCCAGCCGCCGGCGTGAATGTCGGAGAGGAGAACCGCGGTGAAGCCGGACATCGGCGCGGGCAGATCATGGACGGGGATGGAAATCTCCACGGGACGGCAGTGCGCGGCGCTCCAGAAACCCGCGCCCGTCGTCACAGCCGCTGCCCCCAGCGCAGCCGCGCCGCCCGCCTTCAAAAACTGCCGCCTCGAACAGACCGCTTCTCCATTGCCGGCGTCCTTTTCTTTGCTGGCGGCCTCGGCCTGACGCGCCTCACTCTTCGCACCCTCGGCACTCGCATGACGCCCGCGGAATAGCCGGCGAATCAGCCGCGCCAGCAAGCCGCCGCCGTCAATCAGGAGCAGCGCGAACACCAGGTAGAGAGTGAACGCCATGCACACGTAGCCGAAACGCTGAAAGGCAAGGCCTGCGGCCGAAGGGAAAGCCCGATGGAGCGCGTGCCCCAGGCCCATGCCCGCGAAGGACAGGACCACCAGAACGGCCCCAAAAATTTTGAAGGGCGTGCGCTCCAGAGGCCTGCACAGGCGCCGGTAGAGCCAGACATGGATGCCGACCAGAAGTGCGGCCGCGAAAGGGAAAGCGAAAAAAATCATCGGTCGGCGCCTCGGGAGAAAGAGAGGGCTCAGGGGCGGAAAAGCCGGCGGCGAATACGAATGCCTCAAAGGCTGTCAACGGCGACTTCCGGCAGTTTTCTCCCCTTCCCCGTTCAGACGATGCCCGCCTTGCCCCTTGCTTTGACCGACGCTTCGTCCAAATGCGCCGCGCCATGTCATCCCCCAAGACGCAGAGTGACCCCGGACAGCCACAGCTGGATCTCTTTTCTTCGCAGACGCGCCCCGATGAAAACGCCCGTCCCGGCCCTTCTGAAGACGCGCCCGACACAGCCGGCGAGCATCTGAATGACGGCGATGAGGACCGCCGGGCCGCAGAGATCTCCTTTGAGCAGCTTCCGGACGACACCGAGGCGCGGCTCCAGGCGCTCAGAGCGGCAATCCGCTTTCACGACCACCGCTACTACGTCCTCGACGCGCCCCTCATCAGCGACGCCGAATACGACCGGCTCTTTCACGAGCTGATTCGGCTGGAAACGGCGCATCCCGCATTGGTGACGCCGGATTCCCCGAGCCAGCGGGTGAGCGGCGAGCCTCTGGCAAAATTCCGCAAAGTTCCCCACGACCCGCCCATGCTCTCGCTCGGCAAGGCCATGGTTCCGGGAGAGTTCTTCGACTTCGACCACCGCCTCACCGAGGAGCTGGGCATTTCCCGCATCCGCTACTGCTGCGAGCCCAAGTTCGACGGTCTGTCCATCTCGGTGCGCTACGAAAATGGCGTCCTCACCCAGGCCTCCACCCGCGGAAACGGCGCCGTCGGCGAAGACGTGACGGCCAATCTGAAAACCATCCGTGCCGTCCCGCTGAAACTCCGCGTTCCTGAAGGGGAAAAGGCGCCGGAAATTTTCGAGGCCCGGGGCGAGGTGCTCATCAACAAGGCGGACTTCGCCCGAATGAACGAGGCGCTGGAGGAACAGGGCAGAGAGACCTTCGTGAATCCCAGAAATGCCGCCGCCGGTTCCCTGCGCCAGCTCGATCCGCGCATCACCGCCGCCCGGCCGCTGACCGCCTATTTTTACGAAGTAGGCCAGACCTCGCTGACCTTCGGGAGCCACGCCGACAAGCTCCGGCGCCTCGCCGAATTTGGCTTCCGCACCATCCAGCCGACGATGGCCCTGGGCGGCGAGGAGGTCGGCCGCATCTATGAGCGCTTCCTCGCCACCCGCCACGACTTCCCCTTTGAAATCGACGGCATGGTGGTGAAGGCGGACGACATGGCGCTCCGGGAGGAGCTGGGGACGCTGACGCGGACGCCCCGCTGGGCCATCGCCTGGAAGTTCCCCGCCGTGGAAGAGGAGAGCGAGGTTCTGGCCATCGACATTCAGGTCGGACGCACCGGCAAGCTGACGCCCGTGGCCCGCATCCGTCCGGTGATGGTGGGCGGCGCTCTCGTCTCCAACGTGACGCTGCACAACGAGGACGAAATCCGCCGCAAGGGCGTGATGCTGGGCGACCGGGTGTTTGTGCGGCGCGCTGGCGACGTGATTCCCGAAATCGTCTCGGTGATTGCCGAAAAGCGCACGGGCAGCGAGCGGCCGTTTGTCTTTCCCGACCATTGTCCCGTGTGCGGCGCTTCGGCCCCGCGTCCTCAGGGCGAGGTGGACCGCCGCTGCACGGGCATCGACTGCCCCGCTCAGCTGACGGGCCGAATCCTTCACTTCGCCGAGCGCAGCGCCATGGACATTCAGGGCATGGGCGACAAGCTGGCCGAAACGCTGACCTCCTGCGGGCTGGTTCGCTCGGTGGCCGACTTCTACCGGCTGACCAAGGAGCCGCTGGTCCGGCTGGAGCGCATGGGCGGCAAGAGCGCGGACAACCTTCTGGAAGCCATCCGCAAGAGCAAAAACGTCCCGCTCCGGCGGTTCATCTACGCACTGGGCATCCGCCATGTGGGCGAGGCCACGGCCAAAGCGCTGGCGGCCCGCGCCGGGACGCTGGACGTGCTGCAAAACATGTCCGCGGAAGAGCTCCAGCAAATCCCCGACATCGGGCCGGAGGTGGCGGACGCCATCGTTCGGTTTTTTGCCGAGCCCAGAAATCAGGAAGTGGTCAGAGCGCTGCTCGCTGCGGGCGTCGCGCCGGCCGCGGACACTTCCGAATCGTCTGCCTCCACGTCGGCGGACGGGCCCTTTGCCGGCAAAAAAATCGTCCTCACCGGGACGCTGGCCTCGATGACGCGGGACGAAGCCAAAGCCGCCATCGAAAAGAGGGGCGGCGCCGTTGCCGCCAGCGTCTCGTCCAAGACGGACATGGTGGTGGCGGGCGAAAAGGCGGGCAGCAAGCTGGACAAGGCGCGTCAGCTGGGCGTCCGCGTCGTCAGTGAGGACGAATTTCGGGAGATGCTGGCCCAATGAATTCTGCGGAAACGGACATTTCGCCGAACGCGCAGGATGAGGCGTCGCGCCGGGCGGCCGAGGGCGAGGCTTACCGCCTGGAAAAGCGCCTGCTCAGCGCCATGGGACACGCGGTCCGCGACTTCGGACTCATCAGCGAGGGTGACCGCATTCTCGTCGGGCTCTCCGGCGGCAAGGACTCGCTGGTGCTGCTGGCCCTTCTGAAAAAGCTCCAGGAACGGGCGCCCGTGAAGTTCTCGCTGACGGCCATGAACGTGGACATGGGCCAGCCCGGTTTCGATGCCGCGCCTCTGAAAAAATTCGTGGATGAGCTGGGTGTGGAGCGCCGCTTCATCGCGCAGGACGTCTGGTCCGTGGCCAGAGCCAAAGTCCGCCCGGGCAAATCCATGTGTCCCATCTGCTCGCGCCTGAGGCGGGGCATCCTCTACACGCAGGCCTTTGAGCTGGGCTGCACCAAAATTGCCCTGGGCCATCACCGCGAGGACCTGATTGAAACGCTGCTCCTCTCCGCCCTCTATGCCGGCGCCCTGAAATCCATGCCGCCGCTTCTCAGGTCGGACGACGGCCGAAACACGGTCATCCGGCCCATGGTCTATTGCCCCGAGGCTGAAATCGCCGCCTACGCCCGTCTCCGCGGCTTTCCCGTGGCGCCCAGGCCGCCCTGCGAGACGCCGGACCTCCAGCGCTCGCGGGTGAAGGAGCTGATTCACACCCTCGCCGCGGAGCATCCCGCCGTTCCCGGCAATCTGCTCAACGCGCTGAGCCACGTGGTGCCGACGCACCTTCTGGACAGAGAACTGCTGTCTGCATGGAACGGCTGCCGTCAGGACGCTGAGGCGCACGAAGAAACGCGAGGAAAGCTGCCGCCAGGCGCATCGGCTGACTGACGCCGAAAACATCGCGCCCGAACGTCTGTCTCCCTCTGAAAACGCGGCCGACTGCGGGCAAAAAAATCCCCCCCGTTCAGAGGTTTTCGGCTAAGGGCCGCGCCGCTTTCGGACGCTCCCGCCCGAGGGGAATCAGGGGCTTTGGCCAGATTTTCAGACAGCTGGCCGGCGGCGTGTTCCTCCAAGCCTGTCAGCCCCGGAAAAATCGGCGGCGGAAGCATCTGTTTTTGAGGCGTGCGGCACGTCCTGCCGCACAGCCTCACCGCCTGCTGTCAGGCGTCCGAAGTCAATTTCACCGTCATCCTCAACAGGCGGCGCGGGTGAGCCGATTCATTCATCCGGCGCATCCCGCCCCAAGGAAACACACGAGCCATGGCCGATCAGGAAACACCAGAAGCAGAGCAGAACGACGCCGAGGCAGGCGTCACCGACACCACGTCCGCAGAAGTTCAGGCGCGGACCGGCCTGCCGGCAAACGACACGCCCGACGGACCGGGAACCGTGCCCGGCGGCATGGGAGACGGCGGCGAGCCGCCCAAAACCATCGTTCCCATCGCCATCGAAGACGAGATGCGCCGCTCGTATCTCGACTACTCGATGAGCGTCATCATCGGCCGGGCCCTGCCCGACGCCCGCGATGGCCTGAAGCCGGTCCACCGCCGCGTCCTCTTCACGATGGACGAGCTGGGGAACCACTACAACAAGCCCTTCAAGAAGTCGGCGCGCACCGTCGGCGATGTCATGGGTAAGTACCACCCGCACGGCGACTCGGCGATTTACGACACCCTGGTGCGCATGGCTCAGGACTTCTCGATGCGCTACCCGCTGGTGGACGGCCAGGGCAACTTCGGCTCCGTGGACGGCGATGCTGCTGCTGCCATGCGCTACACCGAAGCCCGCCTGACCCGGCTGTCCGGAGAGCTTCTGGCCGATCTGGACAAAGACACGGTGGACATGGCGCCCAACTACGATGAGTCGCTGCTGGAGCCCACCGTTCTGCCCACCAAGTTCCCCAACCTTCTGGTCAACGGCTCCGAAGGCATCGCAGTGGGCATGGCCACCAAGATTCCGCCCCACAACATCGGCGAGACCATCGACGCGGCCATTCACCTCATCGACAATCCGGACGCCACTGTGGACGACCTGATGCACTTCCTGCCCGGCCCGGACTTCCCCACCGGCGCCTTCATCTGCGGCAGTCAGGGCATTCGCGACGCCTACACGACGGGGCGCGGTCATCTGAAGGTTCGTTCCAAATACGAGATTGAGACCGACAAGAAGACCGGCAAGGAAACCATCGTCATCACCGAGATTCCCTATCAGGTGAACAAGGCCCGCCTGGTGACTGCCATCTCGCAGCTGCACAAAGACAAAATCGTCGAGGGCATCACCGCGCTCAGGGACGAATCCAACCGGTTGGGCATGCGCATCGTCATTGAGGTGTCGCACACCGTCATGGCGAGGGCCGTTCTCAACAACCTGTTCAGCCACACCGACCTGCAGACCACCTACGGCATCATCATGCTGGCGGTGGACAACGGGCAGCCGCGGATTCTGAACCTGAAGGAAATTCTCCAGCGCTTTATCAGCCACCGCCGCGACGTGGTGACGCGCCGGACCAAGTTTGAGCTCCGCAAGGCAGAAGCCCGCCGGCACATCGTCGAGGGCCTGCTGGTGGCGCAGGACTTCATCGACCACGTGATTGCGCTGATTCGGGCGTCCAAAGACCCCACCGAGGCCAACTGGGGCCTTCAGCGCATCCTCACGGACGAGATTTACGAGCGCGATTCCTTCCGCGACCTGCCCCGCGTTGACCTGTCCAACGTTCGTGAGCGCATGGCGGCACTGATGGCCCGCGTGAATGCCGATGGACCGATCTGCACGGAGTTCACCTACGACTACGAGGGCCGTGGATTCAGTGCCGAGCAGGCCAAGGCGATTCTGGAGATGCGGCTGCAGCGCCTGACCGGGCTGGAGCGGGATGCGCTCATCAGCGAGCTCATCGACCTGCTGCGGAACATCGCCTGGTACAAAAAAATCCTGAGCGATGAGCCGACGCTGCTGGGAATCATCAAGGACGAACTCGTTGACGTGCGCACGCGCTATTCCGACCCCCGCCGGACCCAAATCGTGGGCGAGGTGGGGCGCTTCTCCATGGAGGACCTGGTCAGCGAGGAACAGGTCGTGGTCACGCTTTCCCACGCGGGCTACGCCAAGCGCACGCGCGTGGCCGAATACCGGGCTCAAAAGCGCGGCGGACGCGGGCGCACCGGCGCCAAGACCAAGGAAGACGATTTTGTGGAGCAGCTGTTCATCGCCTCCACCCACGACCAGATGCTGTCCTTCACCACTCTGGGGCGGGTTTACTGGTTCAAGGTTCTGGAAATTCCCGAGGCGCTGCCCGCCTCCAAGGGCAAGGCCATCGTCAACATCATCAAGTTCCGGCCGGACGAAAAGCCCGCGGCCATCCTCAAGCTGGAAGAGGGCTTCCAGGCGGGCAAATACGTTCTGTTCGTCACCGAGAACGGCACCGTGAAGCGCACGGCGCTGGAAGAGTATTCGCGGCCCAGAAACGGCGGCATCAACGCGCTGGGCATCGATGAGGGCGACCGGCTGATTGCGGCGCTGCTGACCGACAAGGACAGCGACGTTCTCCTCTCGACGAAGAACGGCATGGCCATCCGCTTCAACGTGCAGGATGTCCGGCCCACGGGGCGCACTGCGTACGGCGTGCGCGGCATCACTCTGGATGCGGACGACCGCGTCGTCTCTGCCGAGGTCATCATTCCCGGAGAGACGATTCTCACCATCACCGAAAACGGCTTCGGCAAGCGCACGCCAGAGAGCGCTTATCGGCGCCAGAACCGCGGCGGCAAAGGCGTCATCGACATCAAGGCCGGCGGACGCAACGGCAGCGTGGTGGGCGTCATTCAGGTCACAGACGCGGATGAATTTGTTCTCGTCACGGACGGCGGCATGCTGATTCGGACCCGCGCCGGCGATGTCAGCATCGTCAACCGCAACACTCTGGGCGTGACCATCTTCAAGCTCGACAAGGACGCCAAGGTGTCCAGCATCGCCAAGCTGTCCGAGGAGAGCGTCCGGGCCCTGGGCGGCAATGCTGACGCGGACGATGATGCCGCTGACGCAGCAGCTGACGCCGGCGAAGCCTCAAATGAGGCAGAGGTCGGCAGCGACGGCGAAGGGAATACTGAAACCGCGGCCGAGGAGACTCCGGAACCCTCCGCTGAGTGACCCCGGAAAAACTCCGGATTGTTTCGTCTCAAATAAAAAGCCGTCGGAGCATCAGCCCCGGCGGCTTTCTCTTTTTTGGGGGGGATTTCCAAACAGGAATTATTTTATTCTATTTATTCAACAAATTCGTTACTGGTATTCTAAACGCCCCATGGATTTCATATTTCCAAATAAATTTCGTCAAAAACTCTCTTTGTCATGAAAAACAATAGAGCATTAAACATATTCTATAATTTTATAAATATAATTCAATTCTGCAGTGGCCGTTCACTTCCTAAACCGCGACGTGGCCTCCGTCAGGGCCTCCAGAGCGGGGATTTTTCGGTCAGCGGAAAGAATGGACGCCGCTTTTTCCAAAAGCCGGGCCTCGGTCTCGGCAGCGCCCTCATCCGGCACAATGGCCTGGACGGGGCATACCGGCGCGCACAGGAATTCGCCTGACAGGCCGACACATTCAAAACATCGCGACGCATCGACCACAAAAACTTCCGGGCCTTCGCTGACAGCGCCGGCGGGACATTCCTCCGCGCAGGCCCCGCATGAAATACACATGTCGCCGATTTTGACTGGCATTGTCTTATTCCTTTTTGGGTACACCCAAATGAGTCACGCCGAATGACCGCGCCGGCGCCAAAACCCGCATAACAAAAAGGCCCCGGACCATTGCTGGAGAGGTCCGGAGCCCTTTGCTGAAACAGCCCTGCTGCGGAACAAAGCCGCCTTTTTAGAACCGCGCCTGCATCATCAGGTTGAAGCCCAGGGCCCACGGATCCTCAAAGACCGCCTCGGCCACGCCTTCGCTGGAGTCCTTAAAGGTCGTCTTGTTTTTGTCGTATGTGAGATAAATTTCGCCAATCGCCGAGAAGAACTCCGAGATGTCCCAGCGCAGATTGACCTTGGCCGAAGTGACGAGCTTGGCCTCTTCGCCGCTGGGCAGCACGGTCATCGAGCTCGAATCCTTAACCACCACGGTGCGCTTGCCCTGGAGAGCGGCGGAGGGATTGTTGCCGCCCAGCGTGCCGCTGGTCGAGTAGGAGGCGGGCATCTGGATGCCGGCGCTGATACCCGGCGTCAGGCGCGTGCTGGGGAAATAATAATCAACATTGATGGCGATGAACTTCTCGCCGGAAATGTCGGTACCCTCGGGGAAATCCACGAACGGGGGATAGCCGGGAACGTTGAACTCGATGAAGGAAAGGCTCCGCATCAGGCCGACAATGCCGAAGCGCCAGTAATTGTATTTGGCGCGCAGCTGCAGAACGCCCGCATAAGCCTTCTGGATGCTGGTCTGCGCATAGACATCCGGGTCAGCCAGTTCCTGGGCCAGGAACGTTCCCTCGATGGAGCCGGTGAAGCTGAAGCCGCCGGGATAGCGCTCCGCACGGAAGAAGCGGGAGGGCAGGTCCGGGTCGTTCCTGTACAGATTGAAGTCGATGGAGCCGCCCACGGGTTCGCCATAGTGGAAGACCAGCTGGCCGGAAACGCCGTAGGCATCCACGTCGCGGCCCAAGACGCTCGTCTGCGGGTTCACGCCCTTCTGGAAATAGCCGCCGGAAACATCCAGCCTGAGCCAGCTGGTGATGTCCACGCCCGCGCCCAGAAGCGCCCCGTAATTGGTCTCCTGCTCGTGAATTTTGTCGTTCAGGATGAGCGTCGTCTTCATGCCGACCCAGACGTACCACATCTGCTCGTCATTGATGCTCTTGACCAGGCGCAGGGCCGCGCCGGGAACAGACTCGCCGCTGTTGGGGAACACGTTGCTGCCGCCCCAAGTGACTTTGGGAGCGTAGCCCAGGCGCATGCGGTCCGCGGACAGCGGAAATCCCGTCAGAGAAATGCCTTCGCCTCGGGAGGCGTCCCAGCTGGGCGGCGTATAATTGAGCCGCAGATAGCTGGACGCGTCGCTGATTTTGACCGCATCCAGGGATGAGGTGGACCTTTCCCGGGCCACGAGCAGGTTCAGCGCAAGGGCCGCCTCAGTGGTCAGGCCTTTGAAGAACGCCGGCGCCTGCTTGTACAGGACCAGGTTGGTCAGGCTCTCAAAGCCGGAATACTGGCTGTTGTAGGCATCGTAGAACAGGCTGTTCGACGAATTGGCGCCGCCAAAGCGGGCGCTGGGGCTGTTGGGCGTGGTCTCGCCTGCATCCGCGAAAACGTTGTCATCGGAAAACAGCAGCGTGACGCGCGTATCGACGAAGTCGCCGGCGAAGGCGCTCATCGGCATCATGGCCGCAAGCAGCGTGGCCGCAACGATAGACCTGCGAGAGATAGACATCCGTCCTCCTGAAGCTCGGCTAGATTGATTGGACTGTTTCAAGGGGGTTCCTTCCGTCGGGCGCGTCGTTCCGGTGGTGGGCGCGTCCGAAAATCAAAGATTTTGTAGGGAATGGTCCGGATCGAAATTCTCGCCCGGACCCGAAAAAGGGTCACTCACACTGGGCGATAATTTCGGGACACGTTCCTGCCCCGGAGCTGGCGCAGACATCTGTCGAATCCCGGGCCATGATGATCCAGCGCGGCCTGGCGGCCTGTGTCTGGCTCAGGATGCCCGTGACGTTCAGACGGCATTCCGGATAGGCATTCTTGTCGAACACCTTGGGATCCAGCTGCGGAATGGCAGTGCCCGTCTGAATGTTGATGCGCGTGTGCAGCACATCCTCCAGCTCGATAATCCACTGACCAAAAGACTCGAATGAATTGAGCTCTGTGCAGATGCGGTCCTTTCGCTCCGGATGTTCGGGGTCATGGCCGACGGAACAATTGACGAAGCATTCACAGTCATCGTCATCCAATGTGCGCTTTTTCTTGTCTGAGGCATCCTTGGAGCAAAACCAGCCATATTCATTGCTCTCATGCGTTCCGTCGTCGGGGAGCCCCGTGTAGCCGTAAGACTGATAATTAAAGAATCCCACGACGCCGTTTCCATTGGCATCACAATTCACAAATTCATTGGAGGGCTTCACATTGGTGAACTTAATCAGCGCGCTCTCCAGTGATTCCGAATCGAAATTCCGCCAATTGTGGGCGCAATGGACAAATTCGAGCTCGTGATTGTCCTTGACGCCATTGTTGGTGCAGGGAAGCAGCTCGGTGGATTTGGTGGAGCCTGCGTCCGGCTTGCAGACATATTGCGACGCTCTGTCTTTGTAGGCCATGCACAGCCGGTAGCCATTGGAGCGGTTGTCCACGTAGCACTCATCGGTCTCGGGCGTATCGGGCCGACAATAAGTACCGGCAATGGCGTTAATGTCGAAGACCATCTCCATGGGCTCAGGAATCAAGCTCTCGTCGGTGACGTAGCGGTCATTTTTCGTCCAGCTGGGGAACGTCACCTGGCTGTTGCCGCTGAATTCCTGAACAGTACCCGTAATGGTCTTGATGCAGTCGCCCAGCTGCAGGTCGTCCGGATAAGAGAAATTATAAACAAACAAATGGCCGAAGTGGCTCAGCGACCGCTGATAGGGCTCCATCTGCAGGCGCCGGCTCTTGTCGCCATCCAGGTCCGCATAATGGGCGGAAAGGTCGGTGACATAAAAGCCGGCATTCGTAATCGCCGTCACAACCATACATTCCTGCGGCTCCATGGCGTGAATCGTCACAAAATTAGAGATAAAGGCGGAGGTGCGGTTGTTAATCGTACAATTAGCGATGCCGTCGGAGCAGGCGGAATTCGTCTTGGCATTGTACTCTTCCATACGCTGCATATCGATGATGCTGGGCTCGCCGAAATACAGCTTCCGGGTCGCCCCTGCAGCGTAAGTCCGATACGGCGCCGCCTCAGGCCAGTCCTGAATTGAGGCAGGCTCTGTAAAGGGAATGGACGCGCTGTCGCCGTCATCTGCGTCAACCTTGTTGTAAACCATGGCCGGCGGCGCGTCCTGCACCCACAGAACCACAGGGCCGAAGACGTTGGCAATCTCCACAACGACGTCGCCGTCATTCAGACCGCCCGACATGGGTGCCAACATGTACTCGGCCAAATCAGAACGGCTGGACTTGACGCTCTTAATCTCGCCGGGCGTCACCCGGAAGGACACGGGGCGATTGAAATAGGGATAGAACTCGCCGTCCTTGTCGTAGGCCGCGATGGAGAGCGTCACCCGGACGGTCCGCAGAGGAATGGGCAGCGGATTGGAGCTGTCGAACCCCTGCTCTGAGCCCTGATAGGTCTTTCCTGAGCTTTCAATCTTGAGGACTTCGACTTTGAAAGTCTCGACGCGGTCCTTCTCAAGCCGAACCTTGTCCGGATCGCAGCCCGTCGTCAGGAAGAGGATGAACGCGCCCAAGAGGGCGCACAGATTGCGAATCTTCACTTGGCAACCCTCCGTTCAATGCGGTCGTCCTCTTCGCCAATGGCGATAGGAACCTGTGTCGGCGCCTGGCAGAACGTCTTCAGGTCGCTGGTGACGTGCGAGCAGGCCTTCTCGTCGCCGTTCAGTACCTGAGCGCAGGAGCATTTGCCGGCGTTGAGATAGGGAAGCTGCCCTTCCTGGTCGCCCTGCTCATAGGTCTGAAGTCCCTCGTCAAAGCCGGACGCCTTCAGCTTGTGATAGGCATTCTCGAAGGCCATGGCCTGCCCGCACCAATTCATCACGACCTGGTCGATGTGGCGGTTGGGGCGGCTCGCCTCCAGGTCTATGGTCACGCCGTCTTCCTTGAAGACATATTCGATGGCGCGCGCGCACATGGCACCACTGGATGACTGTCGGTCGAGCGGATCCACGTAGCCTTTATCGCCGGGCTTGAGCTCCGTGAGGACAGTCATCTTCTTGTCCGAGCCGGAGACAGCCTCTTTGGTCTCGACGTAGCCCATGATCTCGCGGCACGTGCACTGATTGCGCAGCCAGTCGATGAGGCCGTCGCGCATGCTGATGCCCGTCTCAATGCGGGAGGTGTTGCGCTTCAGGACTTTGAAGCCCGAACCGCCCTTGGCGATGTAGTCATTAACAGCCACTTTGTAGGTCGCTTCGGGGCGGATTTTTTCATTGTTCACGGTCACACCGAATGAGGTGTTGGCCCAGCAGGTATTGTCCTCCCGGCAGCGCCAGCCTTCCTCATGCTTCGGAATGTAGCCGCCGAACTGAGGAGCACAGTCCGCGGCCGTCTTGCAGGCCTTCAGCTGGTCGTTCAGCTGGGCCTGGTAGCAGTCCATGGTGAAGCGAATGCCGGAAACCTGGGCCTGTGCCTGACAGCCTCGCTCGGCAGAGCGCTCAGCCACATAGTTCGTCAGCTCCTGAACCTCGGCGCCGGACAGGTACATGATGTTGATGGTGTTCTCGAAGGGGAACACGTTGAACAGCGACTCCAGGCTGACGGGCCCCGAATACACATGGTCACGCATGCCCAAAGTATTGGTGAGCGCGAACTCGGCCTCGACGCGGCGGCGCTGGCGCATGGACTCAGTGGTGATGTTCCCAAGAGGCGCGTCGCCGCCCTGAGCGCTGTTCCGCCGCATAATGTCCCGGGGGGCATACGCGAAGATGCGCGGCAGTGTGTATTTGCTGTCCAGCTGGACGATGTAATTCGTCAGGAGGTCCGTCGTCTCCAGGTCTTCCTGCGCCGTGCAGCGGTCAACCCGGGACCAGCACCGCTCAGGCAGGAACCTGTCGCAGGTGTAATCGCGGTAATCCGCCAGATAGTTGCCAACGCAGGTTCCCACCGTCTCCCAATCGGCGCCGTCCCTGCGCAGGGCATTCAGCATCGAGAGAGCGCAGCTCGTGTCTTCGGAGCCGTCGTCAATGGCATCGTCCTTTATCGTCATCCCGATAAAGCCATTGCTGTCGTTGAAGCGCTTGCTCCCCAGAGGCGGATTGCACTTGATGTTGCTCAGGTCCCCGTCATCGAAGATGCGCTTCTGGCAGGCGATGATGGCCGAACCCATGGCGGCATTCGCTGACTCCGCCGTCGGGTAAGCGTCCTTGTAATCGTCCTCGTAAATCTCCCGATAAACCTCGGCGTAGATGTCCCGATAACCCGCAGCCGCCGCCTTATCGAAGGTCATCGTGGGCCGCTTGTTAATGAGGTCTGTCAGAGCACTGCCTTCGATGAAGCTGTCCTTGCGCCAGCTGCGCGCCTCGTCGTCGCACCAGATGGCATCGAGCGGGAAGGCCTTGTAGTCGTGAGCGACCACTTCGGCACCCCACTGAAGGCGCTCGTTCCACTGCGCATCGGTCCAATCATCGGGCTTGGCCGCCGGCGGAAATTCCAGCTCCAGATCCAGCCGTCCCAGATACTTGGAGAAGGCGCCGGAATGGCTGATGAGCACCGTCCTGCCCGCAGGGTCTTTGATTTCCTGAGGAGGATTCAAAACGACGTGCAGGTGGCCGCCTTCGATAATGTCAATGCCTTTGACGCCAGGAATAAACACGCGGATGGAACCGTCGGCGAAAGTATTCCTGCTGCCATCAGGGTTGACGGCGGGCAGCGGCTCAATCTGGGTCCAGGGCTCTTTTTCCCGCTCAAGGAAGGGCTTGGCGTGCTCGTATGGATAGTAGTCATCGTATCCTGTCAGCAGTTCCTGGTCTTCTGTAAGGCCAAGGTGTGACAAGATGACTATCATATCGACAACAGGCGCCAAAAGCTCCACATAGCCGCGGGCTGTCTCATTCTGCTCAAGAGGCGTCGCCTGAGTGGAGTTGCCGCCATCGACGAGGCCATACATGGAGCTGATAGAGGCCATGCCGATGATGCCCACCCGAATTCCCCTGACATTTGTAATGGTGTAAGGAGACGAAAGTTTGTCCAGGTGGTGAGAATTGGGATCGTCCACATTTTCCCAATGAAAATTCGCAGCCAGCAGAGGGAAGCTGCCGAAGCGGGCGATTTTATCAGCGAAATTGTGGGCGCCCAGGTCGAACTCATGGTTGCCCATAACGCTGGCGTCGTAGCCCATCAGGGAAACCCAGCGGACCTCAGGCTCACCTGTATTGGCGTTAAAAATGGGGGCCCCCTGAAAATAGTCGCCCGAATCGAGCAGAAGCGTCCGGTCAGACCGGGCGCGTTCCCGCTTAATCAGGGCGGCCATTCGGGCAGCACCGCCAAATGGCGCGGCCTCAGGCGCAATGCCCAGGTCGCGGTCCGTCTTCAGGGGCTCCAAATCGTACGGCAAAATTCGGGAGTGAATATCCGTCGAGTGAAGCACCGTCAGGCGGACGGTTTGGCCGGCAAGTGTCGGATTTTCACCTTCTTGCGGCACTAGGCACGCAGAGCACAGCGCTGCGAGCAGGGGGCTCAGAAGGGCGTAGTTGCCAACTCTCACGGAAAATGACCTCGTTCTTTCTTCTTCGCGGTCGCGGATGTTTCGTTGGGCGATGGGCCCGATACAAAAAACTGCATAAACGCATAAACTAAGAACGCCGAAGCGTTCCTTCCTGAACCATGGAAGCCGGAAGGAACCCCTCGGCGGTGCAAAAAAGCGTAAGGAAGCGCCGGAGGGGGGTCAAGGGAAAATTTTTCGGTAAAAAAATCATCGTAACTATATGAAATTACGACATTTTCTAAAAATTCAGCACTTTCTGCCCAGCGCCTTCTTTTCCCGCTCGCAGCCGTCGGGACCTTTTTTCGCCCTGTCCCCCTCCCCCGGACTTCCGGAAATCTGCCGGGACAAACGCCGCCGGCACATCCCCTCAGCGATGCCGGGCCGCCGGCACCTGAGCGCCCGCAGCAGAGACCTCAAAAATATCGTTTCAATACGATTATTTAGTTCAGTTACTTTAATTATTTTATTTGAATTTTCTATATGAAATGCCAATATCATCACACCTGACTTTTTGTTTCCATGTTTAGGCACAAAAATTCTCTCATCTTTTCTGAGATACTCTCCGATCTTCCCAGATTCGCCCTTCGGATGCCAGCCTTGACAATACAAGGCGCAGGTGAAATGGGCGTCCCCCTCTTTCATCCGGTCTGACGGCCGCGCCTCTTCAAGGAGGTCATCTCATGGAACAGAAAGATTTGCAGCGCTTCCGCATCATGCTTCAGGAGAGCAGGAAAAAACTTCTTCAGACAGCAAGGAAGACGCGCACAGAGGAGAGCAGCTTCGACACAAACGATCTGCCGGACGAAATCGACCTCGCGTCCTCTGAATATACGCAGTCGCTGACATTCCGGCTTCGCGACCGCGAAAAAGTTCTCCTCAAAAAAATCGACAAGGCTCTGGCCAGAATTGACGACGGAACCTTTGGCATCTGCGAGCGCTGCGGAGAGGAAATCAGCCTGAAGCGTCTGGAAGCGCGTCCCGTCACCACCCTCTGCATCCGCTGCAAGGAAGAGCAGGAAAACAAAGAGAAATCCTATAGTTGAATAATGTTTTTATATTTTTATCAGCATTTTTATTATTGTTTTATATTCTGAGGGGATTGGATTTTTCTTATTACATTATTTTATCGCTATTTTTCTTAATAAATAAAACCCTTCCTTAATTTTGCTGAGCCTCTCAGATGACAGCTAATTCATACACTAAACAAATACATTGTAAGGCCAGAATGTCAGGCCATCGGCGGGGAGAGGCAGGTCAGCGATGATAACCAGCAAACCGCGCCTCGTCGGCATTGACCTGGGAACGACAAACATCTGCGCCGCCATGGTGCGCGGCCGGACGCCCAGGATGATGGAGCTCGATCAGGGGAAGACGGCACTGCCGGCCGTCATCAACGTATCGGGCGGCGGGAAATACGTCATTGGTGCGGCCGCCCGCGACCTGCTCGTCACCGACCCCAAAAATACAATTTACGGCTCCAAACGACTCATCGGCCGCCAGTTCAACTCGCTGGTTGTCGAGGAGCTTCGTCATTACTTCCCCTATGAGATTGTCGAAGGCGATGCCGGCTGCGCTGCCGTCCGTCTCAATGGCGAGACGCTCTCTCTGACTGATCTTTCGGCGCGGATTCTGGCCCACGTGAAGGCCCAGGTGGAGCGGAGCGCCGGCGAGACCGTTCCGGAAGCCATCATCAGCGTCCCTGCCTACTACAACGACAACCAGCGGCAGGCCGTCAAAGAGGCTGGCGCCAGGGCCGGCTTCACCGTTCGCCGCATCGTCAATGAGCCCACCGCGGCGGCCCTCGCTTTCGGCTTCAACCGGGCCTTCAACGAAAAAGTTCTGATTTATGATCTGGGCGGCGGCACCTTCGACGTCAGCGTTCTGCAGATCGCGGGGAACGTCTTTGAGGTGGTGGCCACGGGCGGCGATTCATTTCTGGGCGGCGTCGATCTGGACAACCGCGTCATCGATTACGTCCTGTCGGACATCCGCCATGCCCACAAGGCAGATCTCGCGGATGATCCCGTGGCCATGCAGCGCATCAAAAACGCGGCTGAAGCGGCCAAAATTGACCTGTCCCTGATTCCCAACGCCGTCATCAGCCTGCCCTGTCTGTTCGAGAAAAAGGGCAGGCCCGTCGATGTCACCATTCCGCTGTCCCGCGAGTGCCTCAATGACCTGACCAGCGACATCATCGGCAAGACGTTCGACATCTGCCGCAAGGTCATGGAGAGCAACAGGCTGAACACGGGCGACATTGATGAAGTCATCCTCGTCGGCGGGCAGAGCAGGATGCCTCTGGTGCAGCAGCTGATTGAACGGAACTTCGGCAAGCCGCCGCGCAAAGGCGTTCATCCCGATGAATGCGTCGCCATCGGTTCGGCACTTTTGGGAGAGGCCCTGGGCAGCTCAGGCAGCGTCACACTCATCGACGTGCTCTCCATGCCCATCGGCATCGCGCTCTCCAACGGCAGCTTCCGGAAAATCATCGACAAAAACAGCACCGTTCCCGTGTCGATGACCTTCCGGCTGCCCACGCCGAAGTCTCCCGACGCCTGCTTTCTCTCGCTGGACATCTTCCAGGGCGACAACGAGATGGTCGTCGATAACGAATTTCTGGGGACGCTGCGGGTGCCTGTCGCCGCCGCCGGGCGCAAGGTTGAGTTCCGGCTCAACACCGAAGCGCTGCTGGAAGTCGTGGTCGAGATGCCGGACGGGCCGCAGCGCATTGAGCTGACCACCTGCGATACGCCCCTGATTCTGCGCAAGGCACTGGACGAAGAGCGTCAGCGCCGCGAGAGCCAGGCGACCGAAGAGGAGCTCTCGCGGAGCGCGGCCGAGCGTCCCGGATTTCTCAATTCCATCATGCGCCTCTTCGGCAGGAGCTGAACGTGTCTCGCCCCCCCTCAAAAGCAGCCGGCGTCCGTGCCCAGGCCGCTGTTTTTCCTTCGCTGGACTGGTGCCGCACTCTGGCGGATGCCATCGAACGGGCACCGGAAAGCGCCGCTGCGGGACGCGGCTGGAAGGGAACGGTCTGCGTCGCCGTCCTCGCCGATGAATGCCTGCCAACGCCCTTCATCGTCTTCGCCCGCGTCGAAGACGGCCGTATTCCCGAAATCCGCGAACTGGAGGACGAGGACGAAATCGCGGAGACGTCTCCGGACTACGTGGCCAAAGGAACATTTCTGACGTGGAAGCGATTCATCCTCGGGGAATACGACCCCATCGAGGCGCTTCTTCAGCGCAGGATCTCCTTTCAAGGAGACCTGACCCCCATCGCCGAGCGCGCTCAGTTCAAGCAGCTGTTCTGGGACACGCTGGCTTCCGTCCCGACGCGCTTTGCCGACGAAGCGAAGCCGAAGGCGGCGTCCGGCAGCAGCGGAAAGAAAAAGCAGGGCCGCGCGACATGACTTCCCGAGAGGAGGGCATCATCGGCGCCATCGGCAGATGGCTCATCTCCGCGCTTCCTGACAAGGCGAAGAGGGATGAGATTCTGCTGAAAGCCGCGGCGGGCATTCAGGAAACGGGACATGCCGCGCGGGAGACGATGAATGGCGTCTGGGCGGACCTGAAACTGGCGCGCGCCGACGACTTCAGCAGCTTGAGCGTTCGTTGTTCCCGTCTCGCCCGGCGGCTGAACAAGCTGGATGCCCGGCTTGCCTCGCTGACAGCGAATGAAACGAAGGAAGCTGTCAGCCGGAAAGCGTCCAAACCAAAGCCAAAACGGCGCGCGGCGTCCCCCAAAAAAGCACAAAATAAAAGTTGACAAACCGGCGGCGCGCGACTATGGGGCGCGCCGTTTTTAGAAGCCCAGGTAGCTCAGTTGGTAGAGCAGGGGACTGAAAATCCCCGTGTCGATGGTTCGATTCCGTCCCTGGGCATTGACGCGTGAGATGGCGAGGTAGCTCAGCTGGCTAGAGCGATGGTCTCATAATCCGTAGGTCGGCGGTTCGAGCCCGCCCCTCGCTACTTCAACGTTCAGCCCATCCGCACAGGCGGGTGGGTTTTTTTTTGCCCGGTATCCACCGATCCGATGGCCAGACCGGCATCATTTTTCGGCCCTCCCGCGGTCTTCCGGAGCGTCTGGCCTCCCCCATTTTGCAGATTGCAGACGCCCCTCAAAAACACTAAGGGCGCCGCGCTTTTTCGGAGTGTAGCGCAGTCTGGTAGCGCACCTGCCTTGGGCGCAGGTGGCCGGAGGTTCAAATCCTCTCACTCCGACTTGCCGCTTGGTTGTCCGCGCCAATAGCTCAACTGGATAGAGCGACGGCCTTCTAAGCCGTAGGCCGCAGGTTCGAGTCCTGCTTGGCGCGCTGACGGTTTCGCCTGCCGGGTTTCCTGCCAATGTGTTGGAAACCCGGCTTTCTTTTTTCAGCCCTGAGCAGACCGCGACGGACTCCGGGAGCGCCATGGAGCATTGCCCTCAACCTTCGCCGAAGCACGCCGCCGTCTGGATTGCCTTTGTTCTGGCGCTTGTGGCGCTGGTTCACTCACCTGCCCTCTCCGGCGGCTTTGTCTGGGACGATCACCAGCTCATTGAGGACCAGCGCATCGTCCGTGAGCTCCAGCCCATTGGTACCTATTTCGCCAATTCGTTCTGGAGCAGTCCCTACGAGGGGGCACGAGGCTTCTTTCGGCCGCTGGTGACGTTGAGCTACGCGCTGGAGTGGCGGCTCTGGGACGGAAATCCGCTGGGCTTCCACGCAACAAACCTACTGCTGCACCTGCTGAACTGCCTGCTCGTCTTTGTCCTCGCCCGAAAAAGCCGCGCCGCCATGCTGCCGGCCCTCTGCGCTATGCTTCTCTTCGGCGCCTTTCCGCGCCTGACAGAATCCGTCTCGTGGATCAGCGGCCGAACAGACCTCCTGGCAGCTTTCTTCGCCCTTGCAGCCGTGATCCTTCACCGGAGCTTCTCCCAACGGACCTCGGCCAGAATCGGTGCCGCTGCTGCCATTTTTCTGGGGCTCTGCTGCAAAGAGGTCGCTCTGGCCGGCGCTGTGGCCATTGGAGTCTTTGAGCTGAGGCGCCTGATCAGCCCGCCGAGCGCCGACGCCAAAAATTTCGTGCCGCTTCGGATCCGCTTGGTCGATGCCGCCATTCGCCTTGGACCACTTTTGGCCGCAGGCCTCGTTTATGCCCTCCTCAGGCTCAGAAGCGGAACCGTTGTCAGCAGCCCGCACGCCTTGCCTTTCTTCCCGACGCGCCTCGCCATGAGCCTCTCAGCTGTCGGGCACTACGCACTGATGCTGCTGTGGCCATTCAAGGCAGAACTTCAAATCGGAGACATAGGCATCGTCGAATTTCCCTTCGCCGCAGGAGGTGCCGCTGTCCTCCTCACCCTCGCGGCAGTCATCATTCGCCTGGGCTTCAGACGCATCGTCAGCTCCGACATCACCGACCTTTTGGCCATGGGAGCCTGTGCCCTCGTGCTCGTCCTCCATCTCGCCCCCCTCGACATGAACGTCATCGCCGCGGACCGCTTTCTCTACGTGCCTGCCGCCGGCCTTGCCGCCGCGGGAGCCAGCATCATTTCCCGTATGCCGCCTCGTCTGCCTCAGCGGCTGCACACGGGGGCGCTCATCCTTCTCCCCTGCCTCGCGCTGGCATTTCTCTGCCGCACCTGGATTTCCGCACAAATTTGGACCGACGAACGAGGGTTCTGGGAAAAGGCCTGCCTGGATGCTTCAGAGTTCAACGCGTCTGTCTGGCTCGGTCTGGCGGGCATTCTCGATACCGAGGGGCTCTCCCTCCCGTCGCTGCAGGCCAATCAAGGGGCGGCAGACACGGCGCTTCGGTTGACCCCCCCCAATCACAACGTCGCTATCGCTGCGTGGGGAAACATTGCGCAGGGCGTTCAGGAAACCGCCGGTTCAGAGGCCGCCATCCTTCGGCTCCAGGCCTTCATCGACTTCATCGGCAGCAACGCTGAACTGGCTTATCTAAAACGCGCCCGCATCAACCTGGCGCTGGTTCACGCCCGGGCAGGAAGATTCAGCAAAGCTGCAGACATGCTGAAGCTCTATGCCGCCGAAAATCCTGACGAGCCCGCTCCCCGAGCGCTGCTGGCCAATCTCAACAAAGCGCAGGCGCTGGCAGACACCCTTCCGAAAGCATCTCTGAAGTCTCTGACGCCGGAGCAGCTGAAAACCCGATATGCCGTGGCCGAACTTCTCAGCGACCGGCTCGCTGTCACAGACGCGCTGTTGGAAATGGTGAACAGGCCGGATGCGGATGACGCCACTCGCAATGAAGCCGCCGACATCCTGCGCGCCAAAGGTCTCTGCCATCGGATCCAGGCCTCCGGCCTCAAGTTTCTGACGAACGATTCGGCCATCGCTCAGCGTTGCCGACCTCTTCCCGAAAAGCTGCAGCAGCGTCTGCCCGCTCTGCCCCAGGAGCTGTTCCTCACAACAGAGCATGCGCCCCACAGCGCGGTGATTTCGCCTGCTGAGCCAACAAGATGATTCCTTCACGCGCCTCCGCCTCAGACCTGTCAGAACTTATCTGTGTCAGCCTCGGCCAGGGCGGTCTTCGCCAGCTGGAAAGCATGGCTGGCAAAGTGCGCTTCGCTGAAATCAGATTCGATTTGGCCGCGGAGACACTGCGGCCTGAAGACGCACTCCCTTTCATCGGACGCTTCGAGAGGGTCATCGCCGCCTGCCGCCCCGGAAAGCTGGCGCATGCGGACAGAGAGCGCCTGCTGATGGCCGCATTGGAGGCGGGAGCGGCCTTCGCGGATGTCGAAGCAGAGACGGACTCGGGCATGATTCAGCGCATTCGCCGGAAGGCCCATTCAGCGGGCGCGCGGCTCATCATTTCCAGCCACAATCTCAGAGAAACGCCGCCTCTGAACGTGCTCGAAAAACTCTGCCGCCATGCCTTCGGTGCCGGGGCTGACATGGTCAAAATCGCCTGCCTTCTCACCTCACAGGACGACGAAAACAGGCTGCTCAGCCTTCTGCGCCGCGATGATTTTTCGGGGCGCGTTATTCCCGTCGGCCTCGGTCCGGTCCGGGCGTGCCGCGCCCGGGTCCAGTCCCTTCTGAACGGCGCGCCGTTTACCTATGCGGCCCCTGACGACGGCCCTCTGGCCATTCAGTTCCAGCCCGGATATTCGGAGATTTTGCAGGAGATTCAGCGCTGCCACACGGAGATTTCCCTCTGAAGCACCAGGCAAAATCCCCAGTTCCCCGGTCGGCAGCATCCCTCTATAAGCCCGCGTTTTTTTGGCAGGCCGCAGCGCCAGAAACTTCCCGCACACATCAAGCGTCCGCCCTCCCAAAACGTTTACGGGACGGACGCCTTTCTTTTTTCAGCGAACCCCAAAAACAGGAGCTCAAACGACCATGAAAACTGCTCTCGGCGTCAACGTGGACCACGTGGCCACCATTCGCCAGTCGCGGCTCCGGNNGCTCGGGACCTCCCCCGACCCTGTCGCCGCCGCCGCCATCGCCGAAATGGCGGGCGCCAGCCAGATCACAATTCATCTGAGGGAAGACCGCAGACACATCCAGGAACGCGACCTGCGCCTCATGCGCCAGACGGTTCAGACAGAGCTGAATCTGGAAATGGCAGCCAATCCCGACATCGTAAAAATCGCGCTCGAAGTTCATCCTGACACCGCCACGCTGGTGCCCGAACGCCGCCAGGAGCTGACCACGGAAGGCGGGCTGGATGTCGTGGGACAGCAGGAGGCGCTGAAAAAAATCACGGCGGACCTCGTCGACGCAGGCATTCGCGTCAGCATGTTCATCGCGCCCGACATCGACCAGATCAAAGCGGCCCATCGCATCGGCGCGCCGCGCATCGAGCTGCACACGGGCCGCTATGCCGACGCCAAAACAAAAGCGGAACGCGCGGCAGAACTTCGACGAATTGTCGATGGTGCCAAGCTGGCGCGAAAGCTGGGAATGACCGTCGCTGCCGGACATGGACTCGACTACAACAATGTCCAACCCATCGCCGCCATTGAGGAGATTGATGAACTGAACATCGGCCACTCCATTATTTCCCGGGCCATTTTTGTCGGACTCGACCGAGCTGTCCGAGACATGAAAGATTTGCTGGAAAAAGCCTGACGCAGCACAACAGTTCCCCCCCCCCGACTTCCTGCCATAACAATAAAAAAGGCCGATCTCTGTAAGGAGACCAGCCTTTTTATTTCTATAAACTTACTAATTTGATGCGGATTCTAATAGCTCGCGCCCGACATCATGCTTTTTATCTGACGCTGCGCCTTTACATACAAATCGTCATCCTTGGCGGTCAGCGTCAGAACTTTTTCAAATTTACGCCGGGCCGACTCGGGATCCGTCCCTTTCTCAACATAACCCTGCTGAAAAAGTTCCTGAGCGCTTTGATGAATCGTCGTCAGATGTTTTCTGGCCACAGGATTCATCGGATCCAGAGAAATAACCTTCTGAAATGCCTTGAAGGCCGCCGCATAATTCTGACTGCCCATTTCCCGAACGCCTTCCTTGGCCACCGTTGTCGCAATTTTACTGGCGATGGCTTTATAAAACGTAGATTTCTTGGCGCCTGGAATTTCCATCAAGGTATTAAACGCCTTTTCCGTATCTAAATCCACATTCACAAAGGCCTCGGAAAATGCGGCGATTTTAGCTGCGACCTTGACGCACTCTGGCTCATTGCACGCTTTGGCCGTTTCAAGCGCCGCGTCCATCTGGCCTTTATAAAAAAGCTCCAGCGCAGGAATAGACGGATCGACACGCTCGACAACAGTTGGCTGCTTCTTGCGGACAGGACGCTTCGCCAATTCTGCGGCGCGCTCAATATCCGCCTGCACCTTCAATGCTTCCGGATCCCTGCTGTCCACGACAAAAATTTCTTCGAGAGCAGCCTGAGCCTCATCGAACTTCTTTTCTTTCAAAAGCGTTCTGGCTTTCTCAAGAAATGGCGGAAAATACTGTGTAAAATCAACCTTCAGGTCAGCAATTTTGCCATAGAAAAAACTATTTTCAGGAATTTTACTTACCAGCTGCATTGCCTCAGACAATTTTCCGTCCTTGGCCAAATCACGGCTCTGATTGACTAATTCCTGATTGGCAATCTCCTTCTTTGCATAATCCTTATTTCTTTTGGCATCTTTGGGCAATTCAATCTCATTCTCCTCAGCAATTTTTTCAGCCTCTTCAAAAGCTGCCAGAGCTTCCTTGAATTCGCCCTTCCGGCTCGCGTCGCGTCCCTTGCTGATCGCGTCAGAAACAGAATTCTTAATGGCGTCTTCCTGCTCCTGAATCTGCTCCAGAACGTCACGCTGCCTTTGCGCAATTTGATTTTTATCATATAAAATTTTCGCAAAGCCGCCGACAACGCCAAGAACCAATACAACCACCAATACCATCACTGCCTTATTGGATGACTTCTTGACAGGCTCATCGCGGCCGCCGCCACGGTGGCGCCTGCCCCCGCGCGAACTTCCGGAATCGCTGCCCTCATCATCGCCGTTCTCTTCGGCAGTCCCGCCTCTGCGCCGACGCCGAATGGGAATGTCAGCACTCGATGAGGATCGCCGGGCAACTTCTCTGGAACTCGTTCTGGATTTGACCAATCCTTTGCTGCCGCCCGACGTCGAAAAACATACCTCTGTGTCCCCGAGCTTAAATATCTGTCCGTCGCGCAGCTGAACACCATCCATCGAGACGGGCTTGCCATCTAATGTTGTTCCATTGCCCGAGCCCAAATCTCTTAAAATATATTTCCCATCTTCAAATGAAACAGAGGCATGCTTCCGAGAAATAGCAATATCAGAAATGACTATACCACAGCTCGCTTGGCGTCCGATGACAATCTCCCCATCAGACATTTTGTATTCACTGCCCGCATTTGTACCGCTGACAATCTGCAATACAGCGCCATCCGCCGCGGCCGACTTATTCTCCGCCATCATTCCTCCAACATAAAACTCAGCGGTAAAACTCTCCGCTCAATCTAATATCATTCGTATTCCGACAATTTATCTTTCAATCGTCCATAGCACGAATGATCAGGACCTGGATACCACAACAGTCCATTTTTCAATTCATTGACAACGGCCTGATAATTTTGCATTTCCTCATTTCTCTTCACCTGAAGCATTGTTTTAGAGCAAACCTGATCCAAATACTTTTCTACATCCCTGGTCATCTGCTGAACCGAACGCGTAAAATCAGGCTTTGGTTCTATTGCTTCCAAGAACAGCATGGACGTATTCAAATTAGACAAAGCATTATAAGCATTTGTCGCCGCCAGCTGACGTGTATTCCATAATTTTTCAGCGACCTCAAAGTGCTGATGCGCCTCACGTGTACACTCACCATTTCTGACGTCGCACTTCGGCAGAGGAACCATCTGCAACTTCACCGAAGAAATGGCCCACGTCTTTTCTCCTGTAGATCTTGTATTCTTCAGCTGATCAAATAGAATTTCATTTACATTACCTTTCAGCATATGCTTCTTAGGCAGTTTCAGCTTCTGTGTTTTGACATAATCACCAAGACCACCAGAAACATTCCCAATGGGAACACTGTTCAATGAAATACTAATTTCATCGGATGATTCTACACCCTGCGAATCAAACGTTAAATAATAGATAGCTTCAATGGTTTCAGATACCTCAAAATCAAAATGCAGCTCATAGCGCGTCTGAGTATTGACCCCCAAATCTGGCCCGTAGCCAAAGACTTTCTCACCCAAGGAATCCGACAATGAAAAATGCTTTTGTGATAAATCAGCAGAGGCAACAGGACCGCCGCCGCCCCCCTGTTGATTCATAACAAAGTAAACTGCGCCGCATAAAACAATCACTACAATTACAATAATACTGGCATAAATTGTATTTCTGGTCTTTGCAGAACGCTCTGCCATAAAAATTTTAACTTTTCCGGCAGCGCCCTTATTTTCACGAAGAATCCTTGCTCGTTCCGCCACAGAAAGGGCTCTTCCCTCATCGTCATCTTCCGGAATAGCATCAGAGGACATGCGCCTTCTAGAGGGATTCTGCCCGCGAGCTAAATTACCGCTGGCATGTCGTCCCCCAGCACGGCGATCGGACGAAATGTTTTCACCGCTATTATTTCGACGCGGTCGCCGTCGGCGTCCAACATCTTCACTTTCCTCAGAAGTCTCAGGTTCGTCTTCCGCAGAGGAACGTGCTGACCTTAGCAACTCGGGCTTGCTTGGCCGACGATTGGCCAGCGTAGCTTTGTCTTCATTCGCAAATTCTAAAACAACAGGACCAAGACCTATCGTACATGTATCAGGCAGCTGCTCTTTGGAAACAGCTTTTCCATTAAGCATCACCCCATTGGCAGATCCTAAATCTTGGATATAATATTGTCCATTCTCAAATGTAATTTGAGCATGCTTTCTCGATACGCCGGCATCTCCAAGAACAAAATCATTATCCGATGTTCGGCCGATAGAAAGTTCGGATTGAGAGAAATCCTTTCTCAAACCAATATCTTTGCCTGCTTTAACTGTCAGAGTAAATCCCATATCTGCCAACTCCAAAAATCAGCAAGATTCGTCGCAAAAAAACTTTAACTATACAAACGAAACTGCTTTTTTCTTATGTTATCCCTTACATTTTTAGCTAAATAAAAAGTCGGATTGTTCCCCCTTGGAGCAATCCGACGATATACAAAAATACAGAACACTTTCTCGCATTATCCCATCGCATCTCCATACATTAACGAAAAAATAATTGGACCAAATAACACAAGGAATACCGTTGGAAAAATACAAGCAATCAATGGAAACAACATCTTCACGGGAGCTTCATTAGCAAGTTTTTCTGCCCTCTGGGATCGCTCAATGCGAAGCTGCGTTGACTGAATTCGCAAAACTTTTCCAATGGATGTTCCCATTTTATCAGCCTGAATCAACGCCGTAACAAAACTCGTCAACGCAGGCAAATTGACTCGAGAAATCAGGCTTTTAAGCGCTTCCTCCCTAGTTTTCCCCATCTTCAATTGCTTTAATACCAACATAAATTCATCCCGAAGCGGCCCCGCCTTTCCTTTCTCAACAACTTTATTTAAAGCGCCTGTAAAATCTAACCCAGCCTCAACAGAAAGTGTCAACAAATCTAAGTTATACGGCAAAGCTCGAGTAATAAGGTGATGTCTTTTCTTTACCTGATCATTTACCCACAACATAGGATAATAAGCCCCAAAAGCAGTTCCAAGCAGACATAGCAGCAAATTCTGCTTCAACATGCCAAGCATAGCCAACGCAAACAAAGTCCCAACAACAGCCCCTACTTCCTGCATTGCCATTACTTCTTCGGGGCGAAGTCCTGAAGGATCACCAGCAGAAATCAATTTTCGTTTCATACTGGCCTCATACGAAGGCCACATAATTCCTCTATTCCACGCTCCTAGATGTCGCAATCCAACAGTCCGAAGAGCGGACAACAATGAACTCTGCTCATCTTCAATCTCCCCCCAGAAACGTTTCAAAATATTAGAGATTCCTAAAACAAGAAAAAATACTGTTGCCCCCGTCAAGCCAAGAGCAATAAAATTATAGACCGGATTCATTTGAAACCCACCTCACATGCTAATTCCACGCGACTCGAGATCATTAGACATCAATTGAAACAACTTTACGGATGATTACCATCCCAAGAACTTCAAGCACAAACACAATCCCCACTAAAACATACCCAAATATATGATTCATCATTGGCTCCATCAAATCCGGACGCATATAATTTAACACCACACCGAGGACAAGGGGCATGCACGCCACAACAATTCCCTGCATTTTTCCCTGACTTGTAATTGCATCAATTTTACCTTCCAACCTAAATCTTTCACGAATCGTCGCCCCGATAGTCTCAAACATTTCAGCCATATTACCACCTAACTGGCGTGAAATATTTGTCGCAACAACAACTAAATCCAAATCCTCTGATCCAACCCGTTTCCCCATATTAACCAACGCCTCATCCAAGGGAACCCCCAGCTTACTTTCCTTTACAAACAATCCAAACTCTTGAGACAACGGCGGTGCAGCATCCCTTGCAATCTGATCTACAGCTTGAGGAAAAGTCAATCCAGCTTTAAAAGCATTTGCCATGGCCTGAAGCGCATCAACCAGTTGAACATTAAACTGATTAACCCTTTTCTTTTTGAGATATTTTACTCCGAGTAATGGCAAAAAAAAGCCACAAATCGCAAACAATCCAGCAATAACAGGATTCATTACAAAATATCCAACAAGCCCCAAAAGACAACAGAGACAAACGCTCAAAACCGTCAACTGCCGACCATCCACAAAAAGACACATATCCGACAAATCAGCAGCAGAGGCATTGACATAGCGTTCTTGATATTGCTCCATAGCTTTTGCAAAAATTCCAAACATGATTAAAACAAAGAAGAATACAGCCCCCCCTGTCGCCAAAACGGCCAAAATCGATAACATTTTCATAATCGCCTTCAAACCTCCCCAAACAAAGCCATCACCTCACCATTATAAAAATCCCTACGACAAAAATATCACCTCGCACCAGAAATACTACTCCGCACCTAAGCCTTGCTTTTGCTGATCAGTTCCTCGAATAACTTGAATCGAGGCGGTTCGCTGTTTTTGAAGTGCCTTAATGCGCTCACCTGTCAGCAAGGTCTGCATCGTCGCTCTCCCTCGCTCTTCCTGAACATCAATATCCTCTGGATTTCGAAGTGTAAATGTTAAATCTCCCAATTGAGCTGCCAACGATAATATTTCTGCCTCTTCAGGAAGAAGAAGTAACGTTACATTGCTATAATTTCTATCACTTGAAGAAACCATATTAATATTGGTTGTCCCCGTAATCTTTCCAGTAGCTAGAATCATAACATTCTGCATCAAGGTCACAGCCATTTGCTCATTTGTATTCGGATCAGCAAAACTCCCAATAATATCAATATGATCGTTGGGGCGCAACCAACCACCAACAGCCTTAGAACCGCTTGCATCAATTGTCAACGCACGACCTTTTTTCTGAATGATGGTCGACAGACGTTCCGCGGCCTTGGAAGTCTCAAACTGCGACCACAACAACATATCTCCCTTTTGAATAGGCACCAAAACCTTCTGACCATCCACATAATTGGCACTTTCAGGCTTGATGACAGAACTCGTCACGAACTGCTCGGGAATCATGTGGCGGCTCATCATGTCCATCGTGATGGTTTGTCCTTCCTCAATATCCATAGCTGCAACAACGATGGGCGTCAGGTTCCACCCCTTGCGAACTTCAGCCTCTTTTTTGCTCATCACACTATGAACCATCACTGCAGCCAACGCGGCAAGAATGACAGCTATCAACAACGGAGCTTTACCCTTAAGCATCGATGCAACCTCCAAAAAAAACGTAAATCGAAAGGAACTGCACTTAGGATACACAAAGACTTTAAAGGCATGCCACACACCTCCGGCAACGTCAACATTCTTTTGAAAATTTTCAGGACGTGAACGCGTCTCACGCACACGGGTTCACTGCCGAATTTGTTCAGCCTTCCATGTGGCTAAAAATCATTAAAATTTTAGTTCTCCCCTAAAAACTTCCCGCCATGGGGAAGAGCACTCTTGGCGCACCGCAATATGAGACTCACGTTTTCGGCCAAAGAGCTTTCCTGCGAGATGTGAAGGCCGACCAATGACGCGACGGATTCCCCTGCGCGAAATCACACGCGGCCATCAGGATGTCGAGAACGCAGGGATCGTGACGCAGGCCGTCGAGCTGGCAGAGTTTGTCATAAAGCACCTTGGGATCAGCCCTTCGCAGATCATCGGGGCACGAAATGCCCAGTCTGGATAAATCTCGACGCGTGGCGGGGCCCACATTGGAAATTTCCTCCAGAGCAACAGTCTGGCTGATGTGACTCGCCTTTTTCATCATTTCTGTACGCTCTCTCGAACATCACAGCCGACGAACGGGACAACGTTCCTCCCACCCCCAAAAAAATCGGACAGGCTCTCCTCATCGAGCCTGTCCGAAATTTTTTCACGCCAGCCGCCGTTCCCTCTTGGGAAGCAGCGTTCTGTTGCTGTCAGAACTGACCGCGAAGCGAGGCAGAGAAAGTGAAAACGCTCGTTTCCGAGACACGGAATCTGCGGCCCGGGACGTCATATCGGAAGTCGTAGCTGGGATTGACTTCCTGCGAATCGCGCTGCGTGTCGATGCAGGCTCCCTCGATGGAAGCGTCCGGGCAAAGGCCGTCCAAGTCCTTGCCGGTAGATTCGCCCGTAATGAAGTGCGCCGTCTCGTGATAGAGGCCGGCATCCAAGCGAATGAAGAGATACTTCACGGGCTGGATGTCCAAGCCGATGCTGCCGCCAACCTTCACGTAGCCCTCCGTCCACAGCAGTTTGCCCAAGGCGTCGCTCAGCTCGTTGTAGGTCCGTCCGCTGCCCACGAACATGGCTCCGGCCCGAATATCGATGCTGATGCGCTGCTCCGTCTCTTTCTTCTCCCAGGGAACGATTTCGGTTCCCACAAAGAAGCCGCCGACGTGAGGAGGATCCAAAGAGGTCTCGTCTTCAGACCAATGGGCGGATTCACAGTTGCCGCCGAAGGCCATCGCCGCCGCCTCATCGCAGTTGTCGTATCGGCGGCTGGAGCCTAGGGGCAGGCTGTACCAGCCGGAAACATAGGGATCGAACACGCCGAACTGCTTGGAGAAGGCAGTGGAGAAGGTGAAGCGGTGAACGCCGTCGCCGATGTCCCCCTTGTCGCTCGACGTGGTCATCTTCGCCGGCTTGTAAATGGAGGCGCTGGGGATGGTCCACTCAAAGCCCAAAACCCACATCGGCATAAAGGGGTCGCGCTTCTCGCTGAAGGGCGCCCATCTCAGTCCCACGGAGATGTTTCCCAGTCCGGACCGATAGGACTCGTTGTTGTTTGCCAAATCGATGATGGCCAGGTCTTCGGAGAGAACGCTCCCCCAGGGATCGATACGGTTGTGGAGAACGGTCGAAGTCTCGGGATCGAATTTCTCGTCCTTGTCGATGTCCACGTAGATGGGCAGGCGCCACTGCTTGTGGTCGCTGAAGATGAGCGACGTGCTGACCTTAAGTTCGAGGTCCTTGTAGATCCCCATGTGCAGCTCCATGGGCATCTCATTGATGGCCTCGTAGTAGCGGAGCGCGATGACATCGGCCACCTTGGTGCCGTTGTGGTACTCCTGCGTAATCTTCGCGCGCTTCTGGGTCCTCTGGAAACCAATCTGGATGTCGATGTCGAACGGATCGTTGTCGTCAAACGAACTGGCAACGCGAGTGACATCCGCAGCGTAGGCCGGCGCACAAAGCCCGACGGCCAGAGCGGCGATGGACGTAATCCAGACGGAAGACAGGCATTTCATAGTGGTGCCTCCAGAGGGCAAAACAGCGGCCCGAAACAGTGGGCCGGCGAAAAACGGCGCCCCTTAAGAGAGAGCGTTCGGGGTGTCAACGACATGCCCTCCGAGGGGGGGGGGCGGCACGCCTATTCATCCCCGTCGGAGCCTTCGCCGTCCTCGTCCGCCGCACCGCACTGAGCTTCAGCCCACTCGCTGAGAGTCTCCTCGGCTTCATCCACGCCGAAGCCCATTTCGAGCAGATCGCTGCCGCTGAGGACCAAAACGCCGTCCTTCTGAATGCGCCCCTCCAGATAGAGCCGGCCGTCTCTGTAAAGCATCAGGCCGTAATCTCCGTCGTAAGGGTCTTCGTTGTATTCCGTCCCCAGCGAAACGATGCCCGTGAGCGCAACAGCTTCGCCGTCGGGAGTGAACGCAGTGGCCTTCACATTGGTCAGAATGCCCAAAAAGCAGCTTTCACAGCTGGAGGCCCTGCTCACGGTCCGCGCCGCGTCGGGATCGGTGCTGCGGACCAGGTGGGCATACTTGCAGCCGTCCACGTCAAAAGCGGCATTCGCCTCCGCGTCCTCGCAGACGGTCAGCGAAAACGTTTTGTCGCCATAGGCAACGGTCCAGGTCTTCCCCAGCCGTCCAAGCGCTGCCGCGTCGTCCTCGGGCGAATAGGTGATGGAACCGCCGCAGCACAGAAGCGCGAACAGCAGAACGGACGCGGCCAGCACTCGGAAAAACGATTTTCCGCTCATCAGCCAGTCTCCTCAGTCTCCCTGCTCCGTCTCATCGGACGGCGAGCCGCACTGAGCCTCTCCAACCGACCGGGCAGTCACGTCCTCATTCAGCGCGCCGTAGCCCAATGAGGCCAGAAGGTCGGTGCCGATGGACAGGGAGCCATTCTCCGTAATGCGCAGGCTGCCGCTGAGCGCACCGTCTTCTTCATGCCCCCCACGCAGCTCCCCGTCCCCCAGATAGACATTGTAGACGCCGCCGTAGGGATTGTCGTTGTAACCGGTTCCCAGGCGGACCTCGCCGTCGGCGCGCAGCGTTTCCCCCCTGGCATTGGTCACTTCGGCGGTGATGGCGGTCACGACCAGAAACTGACAGCCGCCGGCATCGCAGCCGCTGCCGTGGTCGGGCGACCATTCCTCCTCAGGATTCCTGCTGCGGACGACGTGTTCTATGGAGCAGCCGCGTTCCCACTCGGAGCTGGCAGCATTCATCTCCTCGTCCTCACAGAGCGAAATCGTGAAGGTCTTGCCGCCGATGTCCGCAGTCCAAGTTTTCTGAATGCGCGCCAGGGCCTTGAGGTCTTTTTCCGGCGAATAAACGGTGTCGGATCCCCCGCATCCAAAGATGAGGACAGCGGCGATGAACGCTGAAACGACGAGTTTGGGAGCAGGGATGCGTTTCATTGGGAATCTCCTGTCAAAAAGCCCCTCCGAAAAGCCGGGGGGGGGCAGAAATCGGCAGAACTCAGCCCTGAAAAAAGGGCGCGCTTTTTCAGGGAAACTTCACTGGGAAGGCAATACCGGAAACGCTGGCTTCGGGCTGCATCATCAGGCTCTCGGTCAGCGTGATGCCGATGGTCTGAGGCCGGAGAAGGTCAAAAATCACCGTCTGGAGTCTCAGGTCAGGGCAGGCGCGGTAGCCGGGCGAGACGCGGCATCCCGGATAGCTTCCCCGAATCCAGGCGCGGCGCTGCTCACTGGAAAATGACTCGGGACATTCGCCGAATCCCCAGAGCTGCCGCAGAAGTCCGTGCGTCCATTCGGCGGCAGCCTCGGCGAGAGACAGTGTGAGCGTCTGCGCCACATGAGCCAGCCGCAGCTCGCCGCGGCGGATGAAATCCTGTGCCAGAACTTTTCCGTCCAGCGACGTTGCAGCAAAGAGCCCGACCTGTCCGCCCCGAGGCGGCACCAGCTCTGACAGACAGCGCCCATCGACCTCGGGAAATTCCATCCGCGCCTCGTGCCCATCAGTCTGAACCAGAATGGAATTGCCGTGTCTCCGCGCGGGAAGGACGCGGAAGAGAGCCCGGGGATGCCCCCACGCGCCGCCGTTCTCCGACTCCATGAAGTCAAGGACTCTCCGCACGTCGTCCCGGAGCTGCGCCGCCTGAGGAGAAAGAGATTTCAGCTCGTCTTTGGGAAGCTCGTCGATGCGGCCGAGGAAGGCGCCTTTCAGGCCCAGATGGTGCCCGTAAAGCATGACCGGATTGGCCAGTGTGAAGAGGCGCTTCGGGCTGAAATCCGCCTGCCGGATGCGGCTGTCCACGCAAGGCAGGTCCGGAAAACCGGGCGATGCGCCGCTGCCGCAGGACGCGCAGCCACAGGCTGACGAACCAGTCTTTCCCCTGCGAGCTTCCTCGGATTTGGCCTCCGGCTCTGCTGATTTCGCTGATTTTTCTGATTCTGACGCGGCCCGGCGAGCCGCTTCCTCGGCACGCACTTTTGCTTCGCCGCCCTCGGCACAGATGGCCTTTGCCCTGGCGAGGCAGCTCATGGCGTCCCGCGAATAAACGACGAGCGAGCGGGTGGCCGGGGCGATGTGCCTGTCGG
The DNA here is from genome assembly GCA_002309695.1 of Myxococcales bacterium UBA1203. Taxonomy (GTDB): domain Bacteria; phylum Myxococcota; class Myxococcia; order Myxococcales; family UBA5297; genus UBA1203. The sequence goes on from DBXV01000025.1 coordinate 139,011, forward strand.
TGAACGCCTGAGAGAGCGCCGCGCCGCCCACCAGAACCGGCACAGAAATTCCCGCCGCGTCCAGCGTCCGGACAGTCTCCACCATCTGCAGCGCCGAACGGACCAGAAGCCCCGAGAGCCCAATCACATCCGGCTTCGTCGCCTGTGCCGCCCGCACGATGGCAGCGTCCTCCACCTTGACGCCCAGGTCCTCCACCTCGAACCCGTTGCTGGAAAAAATCATCGAGACCAGGTTCTTGCCGATGTCGTGGACGTCGCCCTTCACCGTGGCCAGAAGCAGCTTGCCGCGGCACGCGGCGGTGCCGTCGCCGGAGGCGGCCAGATTCGGCTCAAGAATACCGATGGCCGCCTTCAAAACCTCAGCGCAGGTGAGCACTTCCGGGACGATGAGTTCCCCTCTGTCAAAGCGCCGACCGACCTCGTCCATGGCCTTCATCAGAATGCCGTTGAGAATGTCCCGGGCAGGCATGCCGCCGTTCAGGCAGGCCGAAATCGCCTCGTGGAGCCCGTCCCGGCTGCCGCCCGTGATGCAGCGGATGATGCGCTCCTCGGGCGTCAGATTCTGGGCATCCGCCGCGGGAACTGCCTTTCGGGCGCTCCTTCCCAGGTCGGCCACGCGGGCAATCAGCGTTTTCCAGCGCTCAACGTCCCCGGCGCTGACGGAGCGGGGAAAATCGAGGAGTTCGGCAGCGGCAGTCTGCAGCTCCGGCGAATAGGCGCCCTCGGAGAGCGCCTTCCGGGCGCCCGCAATGCCGGCCGCGTTGGCAATGGCGATGTCCAGCCCGGCATCGGCGCACCTGTCGAAAAACAGCAGCGTCACCAGCGGCCGGACGGCGGGGGGCAGACCAAAGCTGACGTTTGAGACACCAATAGCGGTGCGCACGCCGGGAAATTCCGTCTTGAGCCGGTGAATCCCCAAAACGGTCTCACGCGCAGCGCCCAGATAAGCGGCATCGCCCGAGGCGCAGGGGAAGACCAGCGCATCGAGGTAAATGTCGCCCCTCGCCATTCCCTCGCGCTCCGCGATGGCCACAGCCCGCCGGGCAATCTCCAGCTTGCGCGCGCCATCCACGGCCATGCCCTTCTCGTCGATGAGGCCAACGACCAGAGCCGCGCCAAAGCGCCGCGCAGTCCGCACCATCTCTGTGAACCGCGCCGCGCCGCCTTCGAGATTGGCCGAGTTGAGAATGGCCTTTCCCTGAATGAACCCAAGCGCCCTCGCGGCAACGTCTGGAGAAGTGGTGTCAACCATGACGGGGGCCCGAATCCGCGAGGAGAGCCTGTCCATGACTGCGCGCATGTCGCTGACTTCATCCCTGTCCGGCTGCTGCACCGCCACGTCGAGAAGCGCGGCGCCCTCGTCCAGCTGCCGGCGGGCAAAATCAGCAGCACCGTCAAAATCGCCGGCGCGCACCAGCTCACGAAACTTCTTCGACCCAAGCGCGTTGGAGCGCTCCCCGGAAATAACCGGCCGCACAGCTTCGGAAATTTCCAGCGCCTCCACGCCGGTGAGGAAGGACGAACTGCCGCAGACATCCGCATGGGGACGCGGGGCTTTTCGGGGCGAAATTCTGCCGAGAACGCGGCTCAGCGCGCGGATGTGCTCCGGCGTCGTGCCGCAGCAGCCGCCCACCAGATTGAGAATGCCGTCGCCGCAGGTCTGCAGAATCTCCTGTGCAAAGTCCTCCGGGCTCTGGGTGTAGCGGCCGTCGGCGTCGGGCAGTCCCGCATTGGGCATGAGGCCGATGCGTGCGCCGGTGGCCGCGGCCAGAGTGCGCGCCTGTCGGGCAAGAAACGAAGCGCCGGCGCCGCAGTTGAGCCCCACGTAAAGCAGGTCGAAGGGATGGAGCGTCTTGGCCAGCGAATCAGGCGTCTGCCCGCCCAGCATGTGCCCTGACGCGTCCAGCGTGGCGCTGACCGCCACGGGAATCTTCTCGGCGCCCCCGTCAAACAGCCGCTGAATCGCGGCGAGAGCAGCCTTGAGGTTCAGCGTGTCCTGGCAGGTCTCCACCAGAAAGTAATCCACGCCGCCCGCATGAAGCGCCGAGGCCTGCAGAAAGTAGTCGGCTGTGAGCGAGTCAAAATCGACGTTCGCCTTGCGCTGAATCGACAGGGCGCAGGTCGTCGGCCCCATCGAGCCGGCAACGAAGCGGGGATGAGTCGGCGACGAAAATCGGTCCGCGGTCCGGCGCGCAGTCTCCGCTCCCAGACGGTTGATTTCCGCCGCCCGGCTTTCCAGCCCGTATTCACTGAGGACCAGCTGCGTGGCGCCGAACGTATTGGTCTCCACGATGTCGGCGCCGGCCTCGAAGTAGCTGGCATGGACGCCGGACACCATGTCGGGCCGGTGAAGCAGAAGCGCTTCATTGCAGCCCTCGTATCCGGGCCCGCCGAAGTCCTCAGAAGTGGGGCAAAGCGCCTGCAGACAGGTGCCGGTGGCGCCGTCAATCAGCACGGTGCGACTCTGAAAAAGGTCGAGAAGAGCCTGTGTGTTCCTCATGTTTTTCCCTGTGTTCTGCGCTGCCGGAAAAAGCGGCAGCCCTCCAAAATCAGCCGTCCGAAATCACGGGCGGCGCTGATGAATTTCCGGCGGGCGGGCAGTGAGCGGGTCCTCCGGCCACGAATGCTTGGGATAGCGGCGTGAAAGAGCCTTCCGAAGTTCCGGATAGTGACGCGCCCAGAACCCCTCCAGATCCGAAGTCACCTGAACGGGCCGCTGACTCGGCGCCAGAAGATGCAGCACCAGCGGCTGGCGGCCCTCGGCGATGGACGGCGCGTGCTTTTCCCCGAAGAAATCCTGCAGTCGGGACTCAATCCACGGCGGACCATCCTCTTCGTAGTGAACGCGGACCTTTCGGCCGCCGGACAGCGTCACAGATGACGGAAACAGCCGGTCCATTCTGAAAGCGGCATCGCCGAAAACCCCGCTCTGAATCCTGGCGAGGAGCGGGTCCTCATCGAGTTCGCGAAACGAGCGGCGGCCCAGACAGTGCGCGGCCAGAATTTCCCGCAAAAACGGCTCATCGGCTTCGCGGATGCCCAGCTCGGGAAACAGGCGCCTGGCGAGCGCGGCACGGGCCCGAAGTGACGCCAGATCGTCCGCCTTCACGAAACGGCCGATGCCCGCTTCCAGCGCCGCCCGGGTCAGAATGCGCTCAGCCTCATCAGGCGAAGGCGCAGACAGGCTCTCCGACAGAACGAGTCTGCCGTAACAGAGCCGCGACCTGGCATCCGCACGCTCCTGCGCCTCGTTCCAGAAAGTCTCCGTGCTCTCGGAAACGCCGTCCTCAAACAGGTCGATGAGCCACTCGGGCTCAATCTCGCTGGCGCGGCGGACAAGCAGCGTCCTGCGGGCCCCCAGACCGCGCTCTTCCACTTCGAGAGCGGCCATAAATTCCGAATCACGGACGCCGCTCTGAGCGGACAGGCGCGCCGTTCCGCCGCCGCAGAGGAGAACTTCATCCCGGGGAACTCCAGCCTCCGGCCTGCGGCGCATGGCCACGCGGTCGGGATAGCCGGACAAAATCGACACCAGAAGCGCCTGCTCGCGCGCCCTCCCCTTCATCTCCGGCCTGTCCGGGGACGCCATCCGAGCCAGCCTGCGAAAACTTTTATCGACGGCGTGAACGGCGCCCGCATCCAAATCGAAGCTCCGCAGCATCCCGGCCGAAAAACCTTCCTTCGACGCCGCCTCAAAAATCTCCAGCTCATCCACAGCGTCGGAAGCCACCGTGTCCCGCGCCTCCGCCGGCTTCATGCCCCTTTCCGCAGACAGGCTCCGACGAATCGGCTTCTCGGACAGCAGAGCCGCGAGCAGCGCACCGGAGCGTCCGGCACCGCGCTCTTCCGCCTCAGCCATTACGCGGGCCAGCCGGGGATGAACCGGAAGCGCCAGCATTCTCTTCCCCGCCTTCGTCAGCTCACCGTCCGCATCCACGGCCCCGAGCTGCCGAAGCAGCCTCTCCGCCGCCGTCTCCTGCGCCTCGGGCGGAGGCTCCGGCCAGGACAAATCCCTCATCCGCCGCACGCCCGCGCCGTGAAGGAGCAGCGCCGCGGGGGCCAGATCGAGGCGAAGAATCTCAGGCACCGTGTGCTCGTCCCGCGCCGTGAAGTCGTGCAGGCCATAAAGCCGGAAGCACCGCCCGTCGCGAACGCGCCCCGCCCTGCCCGCGCGCTGGATGCAGGAGGCTTTGGAAACGCGGGCAATCTGAAGGCTCGTGACGCCGGACCAGGCATCGCTTCGAGGAATCCGCGCCAGCCCCGAATCGATGACGCAGGTGACGCCGGGAAGCGTCAGGGAACTCTCGGCAATGTTGGTCGAAAGAATCAGCTTCCGCGCGCCATCGCTTTTCAGCGCCCGGTCCTGCTCATCGGAGGCCAGATCGCCGTGGAGAATCCGCAGAGAAATGCCCTTCGACGCAGCCCACGCGCCGCACTTCTCTGCCGTACGTCGAATCTCGGAAGCTCCCGGCAGGAAAACCAGAATGTCGCCGCCGTCGTCCCCATCGCGCAGCGCACGGATGAGGCACGAAGCCACCTGCTCCTCCAGCGGCCTTGAGTCCGGCAGCGTCTGATGGACCACCTCTACGCGGTGAGTCCTGCCAGGCACCCGAATAACAGGCGCGCCGCCCAGAAACTGGGCAAACGCCTGAGCATCCAGCGTCGCGGACATGACGGCCAGCCGAAGGTCCGGCCGGAGCGTCTCACGGAGGCGCTTCAAAAGTGCCAGGGCTGCGTCCGTTTCCAGATGCCGCTCGTGGACCTCGTCGAGAATCACGGTGCCCACATCTTTCAGCATCGGCTCCGAAGCCAGGCGCCGGACCAGAATGCCCTCGGTCATAAATTCGAGCCGGGTCTCGGCCGACACCATCTCCTCAAAGCGCACCCGATAGCCCACCAGACCGCCGGGACGGCATCCCAGCTCGGAGGCGACGCGCAGCGCAGAGAGCCTCGCGGCAATGCGGCGCGGTTCCAGAACGCAAATTTTCCCGTCCCCGGCCACGCCGCTTTCCAGAATGGCGGCAGGCACCCGCGTCGTCTTGCCCGCCCCCGGCTCCGCCTCGATGACCACAGTGCCGCGGGCCGCCAGGGCCCCCGTGATGTCGGGCAGAAACGAATCAATGGGAAGCGATGGACGCTGCATGTTTTTCCGCCGCGCCGCCTCGGCCTAGCCCAGAAAACGCATCAGTTTTTCGATGACGCCCTTCATGGCCTCGGCGCGCCCAAGCAGCGGACTCGACTCGAAAGCCGCCAGCCCCAGTGCGCGGCGGACGTCGGCCATCGCCGCTCTGGGCTCCGCCTCTCTGATAAAAATCTCCGCGCGCCCCAGAAGCGCCGCCACATCGTCCGGGTCGATGCGCAGGGCCTGGTCAAACAGCTTGCGGGCCTCCCCGTCATTTCCCTGAGCCAGATGAAGCGCGCCCAGCATGGCGAAGGGAAACGATTCGGCCGTTCCGCCGGCAATGATGCGCTCGAAAACCTTGCGGGCAGGCACTGGACGGCCGGCGGCAAAAAGTTCCTGGCCAAAAAGAGCTGCGCTGGCCCGCTCGCTCCGGCGCTCATCGCGCGCGCCGGTCCCTTCCGTCATCGGCTTCAGCCTGCGCCGGTAATGCGCTTTGGCGGCGTCGCTCTTCAGCAGGCAGATGGCTGACGCGTCCATTTCGCCGTCAAAAGCAGCAGGCGCGCGCGGAGACGCGACCGCAGAAGGCGAAGAAGGCGGGGCAGAAACCGCAGAAGGCGCCGACGCTGATGCTGACGAAGGCTGAGTTCCCTTCTGAACATTCTCAGGTGCGTTCTCCGGAGCGTCCGGGGGCGGCGTGGGCGCATCCTGAAAATCCACGTCTGCGGGCTTCTCCTGCTTTTCGTGTTTCCCGTGCCTGTCGTGCGCCTCGTGCTTCTCGTTCTTCTCCTGCTTGTCGTGCTTCTCAGGCTTGTCCTGCCAGGGAGACGCCGCATGCGCGGCAGGCTTGGAGGAAGCCTTCCCGCTGCCCGATGAAGCGACGCCGGAGAGCGATTTGGCCGCCTGAAACATTGGTGCCTGCGCCGACACGGACCGGACACGAAATTTCTCCATGTGCTTCGTCCAGTCTGACGCGGGCATGGGCTTCACCGTCGGCATTTCCGCCAGCGTTTTGGCCGCTGAATCGTCGCTGCACGCCTCACTGAGGGCCTTCTCAAATTCGTCGGCCATGCTTCCCACGTCCATGGGGTCGGGCGCGGAGAGTGATTCAATCTGCGTCGATTCACTGCGGCCGGACGACAAGACACCATCGGCCTCTTCCCCGTCCGCCTGCGCATCAAAATCGTCAGGAAGAGCGGAAATCTCGGAGACCGACGAAATCTCAATCACGTCGTCATCAGTCGCGAGGTCAGGCGCGCTTTCCTCTGCGTCATCGGGCTGCGCGCCCTGAACCGCTTTTTCCTCTTCTTCCCCTTCTTCCCCGTCGGCTTTTTCGGGAGGCAGCGGGAATCCGAATTCGTCGCACGGAACGCCGTCTTCCGGCTCTGGCCACGGGAAATCTTCGAGCCCCTTGTCGCTGTATCGGCCAGTCTTTTTCGCCGGAACGCCGGGCGCGTCCGAAACGGAGCCGTCTTCCATGAAATAAAGGATGTGCGCCCGTTCCTGCTGCCTCGGCGATTTGGATTTGCGCTTGGTCGGCATGATGTCGCTTTTCTCCCGTCAAAAATCCGGCGGGATGCCGGAGCGAAACGGCCGTCTGGCGCCTCCCCCAGGCTGCCCCGGCCGTCAAAAGGGGGCGCCTTTTGAGCGTTTTGAAATGCGGGCTCAAGACGTTTTGTCAGAGCGCCGATCCGCATTTCCGCCCGGGGAATCTGTCCCTTGACAAAGGAACGCGCCCGCGCCCTTTGCCGCCGCCTTTCCGGAGCCTTGGACCTCTGGCCGTTCCCCCTTTTTGCACGCCCGCCGGACTGTCCGACCGCTCTCGTTGGAGAACAGCGACGCCATGAAGTTCCCCGGAAGCCGCAAGAGTAAGCACTATTTTCCTGTCACCGAGCGCGGACGCATCTCCTTCAAGGAAAGCGCGGCTGATTCGCCGGTTTACATCGTCGGCATCGACCAGCTGCTGGTGGACATCGAGGCGCACGTCGCCGAGTCGGAGCTGGCCTCTCTGGGGCTCATCAAGGGCCACTCCGCCGTCCTCGACGAACACGCCATCGAGAACATCTACCAGATGCTCAAAGAGGAGAACCGCATCGACGGTGAGTTCGCCGGCGGCTCCATCGGCAACACGATTCACAACTATTCGGTCCTGGCCGACGACCATTCCGTGCTGCTGGGGACCATCTGCCGGCAGATCACCGTCGGCGATTACGCGTTCCATTACGTGCGGAACACCAGCTCGCGGGTCGATCTGAACCACCTCTACACAGTCGATGGGCCCATGGGGCGGGCCATCTGCTTCATCACCGAGGACGGCGAGCGCAGCTTCGCCATCGGCCGCGGCATCATGGATGAGCTGCCGCAGGAGGCCATCGAGGAATCCGTGATTGCCGGTTCGTCGGCTCTCGTCCTGACGGCCTATCTGCTCCGCAACGAGAGGGCGCCCATCTACGGCGCGACGATGCGCGCCATCGAATACGCCAACAGGCACGGCATCCCCGTGGTGCTCTCTCTGGGAACGACCCCCATCGTTCAGGAAAAGCGGGATTTTCTGCGCGAGCTCATTGCCTCGCTCGGCGTGAGCGTCATCGCCGGCAACTTCGCCGAGGTCTGTGCCCTGACCGGTCAGAATGATCCGCTCCTGGCCGGCAGCGCTGTGCTCGACATCGCCGACCTGCTCCTGCTCACCCGGGACAAGCAGGGTCTGTATCTCTGCGCGTGGACCGACGAGCAGTACAGGCGGCAGACGCGGGATCCGATCCTTTCCAAGTCAATCCCCGAGTACAACGTTTACGAATACAGCCGGGCCATGGCCCGCCGGGACTGCAGCACCCCCATCAAAATTTTCTCGCACATCAATCCCTATCTCGGCGGGCCCCAGGTCATCCGCAACACCAACGGCGCCGGCGACGCCGCGCTGGCCGCGCTCCTCCACGACATCGCGGCCAATGTTCACCACCGGCAGGCGGCCCCCAGCTCCCCCAAAAACAAAGCGAACTTCCTGACCTATTCGTCCATCCATCAGGTCTGCAAATACGCCAACCGGGTCAGCTACGAGGTCCTCAGAGGGTCATCGCCGAGGCTGGTCCGGGGGCTGCCCGAAAAAGAAGACAGTCTGGAAGAGGCCTACTGGGCCTGCTGATTCGCCGAGGTTGAGACATGCCTGCACCCCAGAGGGAAACCACGGGAACTGAGACGCTCCTCTCCTCCGTCGGGCACACTGCCTCGCAGCGGCGTCAGCTTTCCGAACGGCGCAGGTCCATGGCCGTGCGCATCTCGATTCGGACAAAAATCGCGGCCGGAACCTCGCTGCTTGGAGCCGTTCTCTTCGGCATCAGCCGGCTGATTGGCACGGCCGAACTGCCTGCCGTCCCCGCCATCGCTCTGGAACTGGCCCTGATGGTCGGCCTGGCCGCGCTCTGGGGGGCAATTCTGCTGTCAGCCTTCGCCCGCATCCGCCGCATCGATCAGCTGAGCCGGGCCGCCATGGAAATCAGCAAAGGCGACCTCTCCAAGCCAGCCCCCTTCGTGCCATCCACCGACAGCTTCGGCCACGACGAGATCGACGACCTGGCCCTGTCCATCGCCCACATGCAGGAAAATCTGCGGGAACTGGTGGGGCACGTTCAGAAGACCGCGCAAAGCGTCGCGGGCAGCGCGGACGAGCTCCAGCAGGCCGCCGAAAACGTGGGAACGGCGACGGACGAGGTGGCCGGCTCCATGCGCGAAATCAACAAGGGCGTCGGCGATCAGGACCGCCTCGTCGGCCGCGCATCCGATGTCATTGGGGGCATGGCCGACTCCATTCAGCGCGCTTCCGTCCAGGCATCCGAGGCCGCCCGCGTGGCGGCCGATACTTCCGACTCTGCCCGCCTCTCCGGGGGCACCGCCGCGCTCGCCGGTGAAAAAATCAAAAAAGTCTTTGCCCGCATCGAGCAGGCCAGCAGCGGCGTTTTCGCACTGGACGACAAAATCCACGAGGTCTCCACCATCGTCGATGCCATCACGCATCTCGCCCAGCAGACGAACCTTCTGGCGCTGAACGCCACCATCGAGGCTGCCAGAGCCGGTGAGTCCGGCAGAGGTTTTTCCGTGGTTGCCGAGGAAGTCAGGAAGCTGGCTGACAACTCGGCGGCGGCGGCGGAGCAGATTTCCCTTCTGGCGCGGGAAATCGCCGCACAGGCGCAGACCGTCGTTTCGGCCATGACCGAAAGCACCGACGACCTGGGCGGCGGCCGCGAGGACGTCAACACCATCATCCGCGCGCTGGGGACCATCGCTCAGTCCGCCAAGGACGCTGAGAGCCGCGTCCGCTCCATTTCGGAATTTACCAGCGACCAGCTGGAAGGCTCCGCGCAGATGGTCCAGGCCATCCGCGACCTGTCCAAAGTCGCCCGGGCCAACGCGGATTCCACTTCCACGGTACACACGGTCATCGAGGAGCAGACGCGGGCAGTGGACAGACTGAACGGAGCCGCACAGGAACTGACGAATCTGTCCATCGAGCTCCAGGTGCTCGTCCGCCGGTTCAAGCTCTAGCCGCGCATTCCTCTCCCTGCCGCCTTCAGGACGCCGCCCGCGCCGATTCATGGCCCCAGGCGCGGGACGCATGGGCGCATCAAACGGAAACAATCTCTGACAGGCGTCTCTTTTGGGGGCAGACTCGGCCGCTTGCCGCGCTTTCCTGACATTCATTCAGCCCCGACCTTTCCGGCTGCCCCACAGGCGTCCTCAGCCAAGCGAAAAGACCATGAGAACCCACCTGATCCAGAAAAGACTTTACCTGGCGGTCCTGCTGGCCTGCGCCGCGTTCGTGCTTCTGCCGGGCGCCGCCCTCGCCCAAAACATCAGCCTTGCCTTCTCGCCGCCGAAGAGCGTCGAGGCCGGCAGCAGCTGGGACATCTCCGGCAGCGTCATCGGCGCGGAGGACATGGCCAGCGCCCAGTGCCGATACAGGACGGAGGCGACCGGCAAGTGGGAACAGGTCTCCATGGTCCTCGAATACGACGACTTTTTCCGAGCCCGCGTTCCCGGCAAAGACATCGTTCCGCCCGTCATCGAATTTTACTGCATCGCCAAGGACTACTTCGGCGGCCGCTACGACATTCTGGGTTCAGCCAATTCCCCCGAGCGCCTGAAGGTGACCGAAGCCTCCAAAACGAAGCCGGCACCTGCGGCGCCCAAAGCACCGGCCGCATCAGACGAAACTTCCGATGAGCCGGGCATGACTCCGGATGAGGCCTTCGATTCGGCGGACGATGAAAACAGCGGGGCCGGTGATGACGATTTCGCCGCCGAGGCTGCCCGCTCTGCCCGCAAAGCCATGGCCGACGGCGGCAAAAGCGCTGACGAAAATTCCGCGCAGCCGATGGAAATCGTCCCCTCTGAGCCCACGGGTTCGGATGACGGCATTCAGTCGTCCTTTGGGCATCGGTCGGCCCAGGGTCCCAGGGTTCAGGAATTTCCTGCGCAGGATCTGGCCGCGGGGGAGACGCCTGCCGATGATGAAGCCGGGGGAGTGACCCCGCCCAGTTCCGAACTGTCGTCCTCCAAGAACATCCGCACCAAAACGCAGCGGACGGTCGCGGATTTCTCGCCGGAGGAGCCTGCCACGCTCTACGGCGCCGAAGACGTCGTGAGCATTGCCTCCAACAAATCGGAGACCGTGACCCTGGCCCCCGCCATCGCCAGCGGCGTTTCGGAAGACCAGATGCGCGACATCGGCCTGCTGACGCTTCCCGACGTTCTCAAAACCATCCCCGGCATGGAGACGTCGCGCGATGTCCAGGGCTTCCACCGGGTGGCCATCCGGGGAATCTTCGACGACGCGGCCCTGCTCGTCATGTACGACGGGCACCGGCTCAACAATGCCTACGACTCCAAGGCCATGCTCAACCTCTCCACGGAGAATCTTGAGCAGGTCGAAGTGCTGCGCGGTCCCGGCTCCGCTCTTCACGGCTCCGGCGCAACCCTGGGCACCATCAACCTGCTGCCCAAGCGCCGGACGGGCATCCACGCCTCGGCCATGGGCGGCCTTCAGGGCACCGCTGAGGCGCATTTCTCGGGCGGCGTCCGTTTTGGCCAGAGCAACTGGTATCTCTACGGAGACGCCAGCTACCGGCGGACGGACGGCTATCGGGAGGAGATCACGCAGGACACGGCCTCGGAGACCATGGAGAAAGCCGGCAAAAAAGACTCCGAGGAGCCTGCCGGCATCACCGATGACCACGGCCAGTGGGTCAACGCCGGGCTGGAACTTCGGCGAAGCAGGGCCGGCGGCGGCACGACCCGCGCCTTTGCCCGCGTGCTTTATGAGGACCGCGGTGCGCTCGTCGGCCTCTACGACATAGTGGGAACGGACTCAGAGCTCTCCTGGCTCGCCATTCTGGCAGATGTGACCCACTTCCAGCCCTTCTCCATCGGCAATCTGAATCTCAGACTCTTCTTCGATCACCAGTCGGTGGACAGGCGCTTTCAGGTCGCCCCCAAAGGCTATCCGATCGGCGGCACCTTTGCCGACGCCGGCCTGTTTGAAGAGACGAAGCACACGACCCAGAGCTTCGGCTTTGACGCTTCGATGGACTTCAAGCTGGGCAAGACCAACCGGCTGACGGCCGGCATCACCGGCGAGATGCAGCGGCTTCCCAGCTACGAATACACGCACAACACCAAAGACGGCGGCGAGATGGTGCCGGCCTTCGAGGCGCCGCTGCAGAGCTATTCCGAAATCAGAAGCCGCCTGGTGGGCGCCGTCCTGCTTCAGGACTTCTGGCAGATACACCCCACGTTCTCGCTGACGCTCGGTCTGCGCCTCGATGTCACTCAGCTTCCGAAGGCCGCGGAAATTGGCGAACAAGTTGTCCCCGACGGCACGAGATTCGTCCCCAGCATCAATCCCAGAATCGGCCTGGTGTGGTCGCCGGCCGCCAACTGGACTTTGAAGCTCCTCTACGGCCGCGCCTTCCGCGCGCCGACCATGCAGGAACTGTCCGATCAGATAACCGACAACTCGCTCACTCAGGGGCGAAACGAAGGAAATCCCGCGCTGCGTCCGGCCACCATCGACACAGTGGAAGCCAGCGTCGAAACGACGCTTTCCGTCGGGCTCAGCCGACTGCGCATCCGGGCCAACGGCTTCTTCAACCACCTGTCTGACGCCATCATGGCCGTGGACGAGACGGGCAACGTCAGCCCTCTCGAAAATCGGGAATTTGGCGTCCGCGTCTTCGGTGCCGAGGGCGAACTTCGGTTCGAGTTTACGGGCAGCCGCGCCTACACCTTCGTCAACTGCTCGTGGTTCAGGGCGGAGGACCTGGGTGTCACCGATGGCCTCCAGTATCTGACCAACGTGCCTCAGCTGCGCTTCAACTGGGCCGCCATGCTGCCCATCGGCCCCTATCTGAACTTCTCGCTGCTCGCCCAGTATGGCGCCGAGCGGCGGAACAACACGCGCAGCGTCCTGGAGGCCCAGCGCTCCTACAAAATCCCGCCCTACATCATCGTGGGCGCCCAGCTCTCGACGCAGCGGCTGGCCAATCTGGTGGAATTCGCTCTGACGGCCAAAAACGTCTTCAACTTCAAAACCTTCGACGAGGTGCCGCGGCCTGACAGCGGGCGCATGCCCGGACTGCTTCCCCGCGAAGGATTCAGCGCTTACCTGACCGCCAGGTTCTTCTACTGACCACTTCTCACCGGGACGCCCCCTCAAAGCGCGGCGTCCCGATGTTTTTCACAAGGTCCGGATGCCGAAGTCCGGGCCTTTTCCACTGCCCAAGCCGAGGCGGACGGATGCATTCCATGAAAACAATTAAGGCCATCTTCCTGAGCATTTCGGCGGCCGCGGCCGCGGCCCTTGCCATCGCCTCCCAGACGAGCTGCGTGGTTTATAACGATGAATGCACGCGCTTCGTGGAAGACCCCGACGGCATCGCCTTTTATCTGGACGGCAGCGTGAACATCTCGCGAAACGAGGTGCGCGTCCGGGACAACCCCGTGGGAGAGGCCGTGGCCGACGCCTATTACAACGCCTTCAACAACGGGGATCAGAGGGCCAGCGCGGCCATCGTGAATGGAGGGGCCATTCGCGAGGACGGACAGTGCGAGTCCATTGCGGTCCTGAAAGCGGGGGTCATCAAACGCAAAACCCTTCGGGACATTCTGCCGTTTGACAATCGCCTGACGCTGTCGCGCGTCACTTACGCGTCGCTCAAACAAATCCTTGAGCACGGCATCGCCGGCCACTCCGTCGTCGATTCCAAGGGCTCCTACCTGCAGGTGGCGGGGCTCAAGGTGACGGTCGATTGCAGCAGACAGGGCGAGGAAATGAACGAGGGCAAGATCATCACAGAGGGCGACCGCGTCACGTCCATCCGCATCCGGATTCCTGACTGCACCGCCTCCAATGAAGATGCCTGCTACGGCCCCAACATCCTGCCCCTCTCTCCCCAGTCATCAGGGACCATCATTTACCTGGCGGCAGAGGACTTCATATCCGGAGGGGGCGACTATTTCCGGCCCGATTGGTTCGGGGACGACAAGACGGTGGCGACGAACTACGCCTTTGAAATCGTGGCCAAGTATCTCGCCTCGACCTTTACGAAGGACTCCCCCATGCACCACATCCCTGAAGAAAGGGTGACGCTGCAGAACTGCGAGGCAGTCAACCTGACAGAATGAAATAACTGAAAATCAGGTGCGAATCGCCGGCCGTCTTGGCGCATCTGATTTTCCGCAGTCATTCACCGGAGCCCGCCGCATCGCGTGTCGAAACGGCGGGCGTTTCGTTTCCAAAAAGCCGCTTTCCCGCGGCCCTCTCCACGAAAGGATTTCTCCAATGACTCTGCTCAAACGCTCCATCGCCGAAGCCATCGGCACCCTCTGGCTCGTTCTGGGCGGCTGCGGCGCGGCTGTCCTCGCCTGCGGCGTTCCCAACAACGGAATCCACTATGTGGGCGTCGCTCTGGCCTTCGGCCTCACCGTCCTGACCATGGCCTTCGCCATCGGCCACATTTCCGGCTGCCACCTCAATCCGGCTGTCACGCTGGGCCTCTGCGCCGGCGGCCGCTTCGCGTGGAAGGAATCGTGGGCCTACATCGTCGCGCAAATCATCGGCGGCATCATCGGCGCAGCCATCATCTTCGCCATCTGGCACCCGGAAATGACCGGTGCTGTGGGCAACTTCGCCACCAACGGCTGGTCCGACGCGCTCAACGCTGACGGTCTGAACGCCTTCGGCGGCAAGGCCGTCGGGATGGGCAGCGCATTCATCACCGAGCTGGCCATGACCGCCATCTTCCTCTTCGTCATCATGGGCGCCACCGACCGCCGCGCGCCCGCCGGTTTTGGCCCCATCGCCATCGGCCTCTGCCTGACGCTGATTCACCTCATCAGCATCCCCGTGACCAACACCTCCGTGAACCCCGCCCGCTCCATCGCCATGGCGGTCTTCAACGGTGGCCAGTCCCTCACCCAGCTGTGGCTGTTCATCGTCGCCCCCATCGCCGGCGGCATCATCGGCGCCCTGGCCTACAAGCTGACGGCCTGCGACGGCTGCTGCTGCAAGTGCGGCAAGAAAGACGCTGCTCCGGCAGAGGCTCCCAAAGCGGAAGAGTCTCCCAAGGCGTAATTTTCCAACGCCGATGTTTTTCTGCCGTAAATTTCAAAAGCCGTCCCTCACTCGAATCCGGGGGACGGCTTTTTTGATATTTTGATGTGCTGATCTGCCCGGAAACGGACAAATGTCGGACGGCACAAACAAAATAAGCGGTGCTACAATCCGACAAAATTTCAGCGGTCCTGAGGGGAGACCGCGCATCCGGCTGCGCATAACGGCCATTCACAAACGGCCAACCACACGGAGGCAAGCCATGAAACGCACAGCATCTTTCGCGGCCACGTTGGCTTTCTCTGGCCTGTTCCTGACGCTCACCGCCTGCGGTTCCTCGTCGATTGAACTGGTCTGCGCCAATGAAGAGGCCTGCGCCCAGATTTTACAGCCGGTGAACACGCCGGACGCGGGCGGTTTTGGCCCTGTCATTCATCAGGATGCGGGCAACGTCCTCGACCCCGACAGCGACAGCGACGGCGTTCCCGACAGCAGAGACAACTGTCCCTACGTCTCGAATCCCAATCAGGCGGACGGGGACCACAACGGCATTGGCGACGCCTGCGATTCAGACACGCCCACGCCTGTGCCGACGGACGCCGGAGTTACGCCTGCTCCCGATGCGGGACCTGTCACGCCCACGGACAGCGACGGCGACGGCGTTCCCGACAGTCTGGACGGATGTCCGAATGATCCGGCCAAGACCTCTCCCGGCCAATGCGGCTGCGGTCAGTCTGACAAAGACAGCGACGGCGACGGCACGCCCGACTGCAAGGATCAGTGTCCCAACGACGCATCCAAAACGCAGCCCGGCCAGTGCGGCTGCGGCAAGCCGGACAAGGACAGCGACAGCGACGGCATCATGGACTGCAAGGACAACTGTCCGAACAAGGCCAACCCGGAGCAGGGCGACTTCGACGGCGACGGCGTCGGCGACGCCTGCACGACTCAGGACGGCACGCTCAGTCACCCGTTCATCATCAGCACCACGGGGACGCATCAGGTCTTCACTGAGACGAGAAACACGGCCGACTCATCCTCAAGCGTCTTTGCCAACTATCCGCCCAACACCACCAACGAATCGGGCAAAGAGTTCATCTACGCATTCAAAATTACGAAGCCGATGTACTTCGCGGCGGAAATCAAGGCGCCGGAGCCCAGCGGCGTGGACATTGACGTCCACCTCTTCACCACGCCCAGCACGACGGCGCCCGGGCTCATCGAGCGCAGCGACTACGCCGTCCGCCAGAAGCTCAATGCCGGCACCTATTACCTCTCGCTCGACAGCTATTCGGGGAAGAACGGCAAATACATTCTCGACGTGACCTTCCGCCCCGTGGACGCGACCGAGCTCTTCAACCCCTACGTTCTCAAGGCTGTGGACTACATCGAGAAGAACTGGGCGCGGAAAGGCTACGCCAGCGCGGCGCTGACGCACGCTCTCCCCTACGGCAGCAGCGACACCATCAACCCGACGAACGCGCCCTACACGATGTGCGTGGCCGCTGCGCTCGAGGTCATGCTGACGGCGATGAAGATTTACGCGGACGAGACGGGAGACACGAGCGTGTGGGACTTTTTGCCGGCCTCCAGCTGGAAGTCGCTCAATCAGGCCAACATCCGCGCTCACGTCTGGTGCAACAACGACATTCACACCTCGGGCAGCGCGGACTCCCTCAGGCACTTCGGCATGGGCCAGACCATCCCCTTCAGCGAGCTCAAGCCCGGCTCGTTCATCAACCTCAACCGCACGAGCGGCACGGGCCACGCGGTGGTCTTCCTCGCGTTCATCGACATCAACGGCAACGACGTGGCCACTTATGACGCGAATACGGTGAAGGGCTTCCGCTACTACTCGTCACAGGGAAACTCGACGAACGGCGGCTTCGACTATCGCTGCGCCTTCTTCCGCGCCTACGGAACGCCTTCGCTCTCCAACGGCTGCAAGCGCGACACGGGCCTCTTCGAGCCGGACTACCAGGGCTACACGTACTTCAACAGCGGCATGATGTACCTGCCGTCCAAGTGGCTGCGCACCAGCTGGTCCGCCAAAAAGAACAAGGACAACAGCGGCCTCTTCGACGGTCTCTGGGACGAGCAGGAATCGTTCTTCGACGAGGACTGGATGGACGGCAAAACGCTGGACGACGACCTGCGCACCACGTGGATGCGGCCCGAAGGCATCAAGGCGGGCGAATGGGTCTCCAACAGCGAGGCAGTGGTGCTCACGCCGGAAGAATCCGCCGCCGCGTCCTCCGCTGAAGAAGAGTCAGGCGCAGAGACCTCCGGTGCCGAAGCGGCTGACACCGAAGAATAGCCCCGCGCGGACAGTCCCCATCTCGGACGAAAAAAGCCCTTCCGCTGTCAGACGGCGGAGGGGCTTTTTCATTGGTGCCTCAAAGCTGCTTCAAACTCAGCGCTTACAGAAATCTGGCAGCCAGAAGGTCCTGAATGTCCAGGAGTCCCACGGGATGACCGGCCTCATCGAGAACAGGCAGCTGGTCCAGGCCGCTGGCCCGCATCCGCGCCGCCGCGTCACACACTTTTTCGCCGGGAATCGCCGTTCGGGGATTTCTGCCCATGACCGTGGACACCGGCGCGGAAAAATCGCGGTGGCCGTGCTCGATGAGCCGGCGCAGGTCGCCGTCCGTAAAGATGCCTGTGAGAATTCCGTCAGCATCCACCAGAGACGCCGCCCCCGGACGCCCCGCCGTGTTGGTCATCACGCGCACAGCCTCAGCGATGGAGGCGTTCTGGGAAAGAATCGGATTGGCCTCGCCCGTCCGCATGAGCTCGCCCACGTGCATCATGCTTCTGCCCAGCGCGCCGCCCGGATGCAGAACGGCATACTCGTCGGCGCTGAAATGCCGGTGGCGCAGAGCCGTAATCGCCAGTGCGTCGCACATGGCGTGCAGCGCGGCGTTCGACGTGGTCGGCACCATCCCGAAAGGCCCCGCCTCATCGTTGTGGCCGATGTCGAGCGTGATTTCCGCGGCAAAGGCCAGCGGCGATCGGGGGTTGCCCGTGATGGCAAACAGCCGGGCACCGATGCGCTTCAAAGGCGGAACAAGGCGCAGGATTTCCTCGGTGGCGCCGCTGTTGGACAGGGCGAGGACAACATCTTTGTGCGTCACGCGCCCCAGATCGCCGTGAGCGGCCTCAGCGGGATGGAGATAGAGCGAAGGAATTCCGGTGGACGCCAGAATGGCCGACAGATTCTGGGCGATGAAGCCGGGCTTGCCGATGCCCATGACCACCACGTGCCCGCTGCACCTGACCAGCGCATCGACAACGGCCGCGAATCTGCTGTCCAACCGGTCTTTCAGCTGCTCGATGGCAGCCGCTTCCGCGGCCAGAACTTCCCGCGCTTCATCCAAAACCTGACGGGAACTGACCGCTTCATCCCCCCCATTCGGCATCTGCGCCGCCTCTGCATCTTGCGTGTTTGACATGGCGGCGGCGCCTCTAGCAGCGGCCTTCTGTGACTGCAAACGCGCCCCCTCACTGACGGCGCCGCGCGCCGCGAAACGGGATGAGACAATTTTTAGCGCCGGCACACCCGGCTCGGGTCCTAAAGGGCGCGCCTTTGTTCGGAAGCGGGGAATTGGCGCGCCCCTTTTTGCTGACAGCGGCATCCAGCGTCCGCGGCTCGTCCGCGCGGACATCTCTCAAGAGGAATCCTTCATCATGGCCGAATGCTTGAACATGACGCCTGACCAGCTGCCTTCGCTGGCAGGCAGGACCATCGGACCCAGCGACTGGAAGGACATCACTCAGCGGGAAATCGACCTCTTCGGCGAGGCCACCGGCGACAAACAGTGGATTCACTGCGACCCGGAGCGCGCGGCCCGGGAATCGCCCTTCCGCAAGAAGACGGTGGCGCACGGCTATTTCACGCTGGCGCTGATTCCCGATTTCTTCTTCTCGATGCTGGAGGTCAGCGGCTGCCGCCTCATCGTCAATCTGGGTGCAGACAAAATCCGCTGGCCCGCGCCCGTGCGGATTCCTTCGCGGGTCAGGCTGACGGCCAAATGCAGGAGCGTCACGCCTTTCGAGAGCGGCGTCGATCTGTGCCTAGACATGACCATCGAGGTCGAAAACCAGCGGCATCCCGCGCTGGAAGCCGAGGTTTCCTACCGCTACTACCTGCGGCGCAGTGACACCCGGTCCAGGCCCGCGTCGGGCATCCCGGCACAGGCCGCGGAGGACGCCGGCCAAACGAGCCAGGAAAATCAGCAGGTTTCCTGAGGAACCGGCGGGCGCGCCACAGAGCGGGCGGAAGGCAGGTTCGTCACGCCCAGCGTCTGAAGAATGGACCTGCGCATCACGCTGGCCGCCCCTCCCATGAGGGCATCAAGCACCCGCTCGAACTGCCGCGCCTCTGGAGGCTGCAGCCAGGTGCCCTCGACCCATTTGTTGAAGGCGCCGATGGCGGGACCGCACCAGACCTGAAAATCGTTTTTGCGCTCCGCTTCACCCACGCGCGCCCAGCGGGAGCTGTGTCCCAGATAGGAGCGGAAGGTCAGCGCCATCCTGAGCTTCGCATCCGTCTCGGCCTGTTCGACCAGCTCGGGGCGGCGGTTCATCCAGTAGGCGCGCGTCGCAGCCCACTGGTCCGCAAAGGACGCGCGCAGAATCTCGCGCTCGACTTTCGCCCGCTCGGTCTCGGGGATGTCCTCAAAGCACTCAAACGCCTTCCAGAGATCGAAGAGCTTCTGGGCCCGCTGGGCGAACATGGTGCCGCGCTTCAAAACCTGAACGCGCCCGCCCGCTTCGAACATGTCCGCGGAAGGCGCCATGGCCACATCCGCCATGCCCGCTTTGCACAGCATCGCCTTGACCATGGGCGAGGTCCCCGACTCGACGCAGGACTGGTTCAGGGAACCGGTGGAGACAAAATCCGCCCCCATGGCGAACGCCGCAGCGAATGAGAGGGGGTCGCCAAGGCCGCCGGCCGCGCCAACGAAGAGTGGAACCTTCTCTGCGCTCCAGCCGCAGTCCTCACGCGCCCTGTCCCGGACATCCATGATGAGCGGAATCAGAACGCTCAGAGGCCGCTGGTCCGTATGACCGCCGCTGTCCGCCTCCGCCGTAATCGCCGTGGCCACAGGCATCCGCTCCGCCAGAACAGCCTCTTTTTCGGTGATTTTTCCGGCAGCGGTGAGCTCGCGCAGAAGGCTCTCGGCCGCGGGCTGAAGGAATCTCGCGGCAACCTCGGGGCGGCTCACTTTGGCGAACACATGATGGCGGGCCGCGATGCTGCCGTCAGGAAGCTCCGTCATGCCGCTGGCCCGAAACAGAACCACCGACTCGGCCTGGCGCAGAAACGCGGCCGTTTCGAGAACGGGCACGCCCAGTTCCAGACACGTCTCGGCCGTACTCATCTCCAGCCCGGGGTCAGCAGCCGAATGGAGCAGGTTGCAGCCGAACGCCCTGCCATCCATGACCGACGACAGCGAGGTCAACGCCTGCTTCACGCCTTCGCCGGACAGGCCGCCCGCGCCGAAAAAGCCGATGCCGCCCGCGCGCGCCGCCGCTGACACCAGTTCGGCAGAAGCAATGCCGCCCGCCATGGCGCCGCTGGTGTAGCTCCTCGTGAGGCCAAAAATTTTCTGAAACTCAGCCGACCCCAGAGAGGACGCGCTCATTTCGGGGACGATGCCAGCCAGCTCATCCACGGATGTCGGCGGAGTGTCGGTCAGACGCGCTCGGCCGGGGCCGTCGAGGACCAGAAAAAGCCTGCGGTCGTTTTGCCTGATGAGGGAATCTATTTCGGCGGCGGCATTCGTGAGTTCGAACGTCATCTTGGTCATCTTGAAAAAGGTCTCCGCGTTGCCGGCCGCGGCCGCCGGAACGATGGCCGCGCCCCTTCCAAACATTTCAGGCGCCGTTCAAGGCCTGCGGACCCGCTTTTTGAACGGTCAGCGGGCAGCACAAACGCCCGGCAAAAATTCAGTTCATCCGTCCTCGTCGGCCAGCGCCGGCAGTTCAGTTCCGTCCTTCATCACTTCGCGCAGGAGAACGGTGGCAAACGAGCCCTTGGGCAGAGAGAAATCGAGACACAGCGCGCCAGCTTCCGGTCCGGGTGAAACGGACGCAGCGACAGGAATCCGCAGCGGACGGCGCCCGCCTTCGGCATCACCTTTCAGATGGCGAAAGGACTCCAGGGTGATGCCCTCCTCAGCCAGAATCGCGTCCTCCCGTGCCAGCGCTTCCCCCGCCGGACGCATCATCCGATGTCCGAACAGCGGTCCCGTGGGCGCAACAGCAAAAGTCTCCATGCGGCGCGAATCCTCCGGCGCGTCCTCACAGATGAAGAGTCCGCCCGTATCGAGCTTCTTCATCAGGTCACCGGGAAGTGCCTGGCCGAACAGCCCGTCGGCCATCCGGCGCGCCAGCAGACGATTGAAGAGCAGCGACTGATAGGCGGAGACGCAGATGCGCCTCAGAAACCTGTCCCGAACAGCTCTGACGGTTTCGGGCTTCTGCACCAGAGACCTGCCGCGGACCGCGTTCATGCCGTCCCTGCCAAAGCGCTGAGCCCCAAAGGCGTTGGGAAGTCCGGAGCGCGCAAGTTCCGCCAGAATCGCCGACGCGCGCTCCACCGCATCGGGAAGCGCGCCGCGGATGCAGATGCGGAAGCGATTGCCCCTGAGGTGCCCGGTTTTCAGCTTGTTGACGTGGCGCGCCTTCGACAGAACGCGAAATCCGGCGCTCTCCGGCAGGCAATCCAGGTCTTTCAGACGCCCAAGAACAGCGGACTGCGCGGGCACTGAAAAATACTGACGCGTCAGAGCATTCCTGTCCTTGAGCCCGGCGCAGCCCACATCGCGGGTATCGATTCCCAGAATCCGCGCCAGCGTCTGAGCCACCTCGCGCGTCGTCCGGCCGCGCTTTTCCGTCCACAGGAAAAGATGGTCTCCCTCGCCGCAGGGCTCGTAAGCCGGAATCTCCTCGACCTCGAAATCCTCCGGACAGAGCCGGATTCTGCCGCCCGTCCCGGGCAGTCCGGCGGTCACGCAGGGCACTTCATCCGCGGCCGCCGGAAAATCGGGCTGCGTCATCGGGAGGCTGCCTCAATGGGGTCCAGAAGCGCCTTGATGCGCGCCGAAAGCTGCTCGTCCGACACAGGATCGAGCTGCTCGCCCGCCTCAAAGAGCAGGAAATACATCAGCTCATTGAAGGTCGAATACAGGACGTGGGAGGTCTCGGGGGTGTCGGCATTCAGCTCGTAAATGTTCTGCATCAGCTGCTGGGCGGGAACTTCCCCGTTCGGCAGCAGCTGAATGCCCCGGAACATGGGGAACAGCTCGCTCTGGAGCCGGAGCACATTGCTGGCCTCGTCAAGGATGTCGGGCGGCTTCGGCAGCGAGCGCAGGACCGAAAAAATCATCGAGAACACTCTGTTGAACACGCTGATGACTTCCGCGGGCATGGGCTCGGCCTGCGCTCCCGGCGAGGTCTTCATCTCGGGCTCCAGGAATCCCAGCTCCAGAAGATGATGGACGGCCTTGGTCGCGTCGAACTCGGACATGCGGAACATCAGCGCCAGTTCGGCGATGCTCTTCTCGCCGCTGCACTGCGACAGGATCTGGGCCTCGTCCTTCTCCAGGCTGGAATCCGCGGCCCTGATCGCGCGCGGGCAGACCTTGGACGAGGGGATGCGCTTCCGAAATTCCTTCAGCTCGTCCATCTGGCGCACCGAATCCATGAGCAGGCCCTGCGTATTGATGTTCAGCGCGCGCTGAGCGGAGACCTTCTGATTGGTCAGCGTGAAGACCCCCTCGGAGACCATCAGGCAGGCGAGAAAAATCTCTGTCACCTGCTGCCGAAGGCACGCATACAGGTCGTGGCGCTGAATCAGGCCATTCTCGACCATCAGGTTGCCGATGCGCCCGGAACCCGTCGGAGATGCCAGGAGCGCTTCCAGCCGATCGCGCTGCACAAAGCCCATGCGCACGGCCACTTCGCCGATTTTCTCGGTGGCCACCGATGAGCTGGCGCCGCGGATCTCGCCATCGACGAAGGTCAGCTTCCTTTCGCTGTCGGGGGACGTGAGGCGGAACAGGCCTGAAATCCGGCACTGGTTGAGGAAGACGATCATGTCCACCAGCGAAAGCCCTGTGGCGTCGCCGGCCAGAATCACGCGTTCGCCCTCCGGCTGACCGGGGTCGCACGGCGTTCTGATGCCGATGAGCAGATTGGAGCTGGTCGGCTGCAGTCGAAAATGCGCCTGCTGCGTACCGAGCATGTCCCGCGTCTCCGCGTCTTCCGGGATGAGCGTTCCGTCAGCGTTGAGCCAGAGAAAATTGTCCATGGTTCCGGGAACTCGATTCGTTGGTTGAGGTGTGGAGCCAGAAAAGTTTGGCGGAGAAAACGCATCGAAATGCGCCTCCGCGCGAATGGTGCGGTCCCTTCAGGAGAACGCTTCCGGCGAAACGGACATGCGGCCTCCGCTGGAGTCCGCCGCCCAAATGCCGCCATGGGACCGAAAAAACGGCGCGCCCCTTAGCCCACCGCTCATTGGTTGTGAACTTCCGCGGCGCAAGACGCGGTCACTTCCGCGGCACCTGTGCCGCGCACTGACGCGGCGCAAGACGCGGTCACTTCCGCGGCGTCTGTCCCGGGCCGTTCATCGGCATTTTGAGCCCTCGACTGAATTCGGCGAACCGACTATGGGGTCGGCCCTCCCTGACCATTCCCCCGCTGTTCCGCTCCCAGGAGCAAACCATTTGAACTGAATGTTCGTCACGGGATCTCTGCCCAGGCCACCGTGTGCCAGCCCTCGCTTCGGCGAGAAGGAAGCCTTTCGTGACCGGCGGCGAACCCACCTTTTGCGATCGGTTCAATGCGGCCCCTCCTGGACGGGATGGCGGGGGATTTTTTTGTTCCGGCCAAGGGCAGGAGCCCTCTGGTCTGGATGAAGGAGCCACATTTCCGATGACCAGCCCCCTGCGCGCAGCCACCCCCGAAGAACAGTTTCAGGAAGTCACCCGAGGCGCCGTCGATCTCCACGTCAAAAGCGAGTTCATGGAGAAGCTGAAGCGCTCCTACGAGACGGAAACGCCGCTCGTCATCAAAGCCGGCTTTGACCCCACCGCGCCCGACCTCCACCTGGGCCACACGGTGCTGCTCTTCCGCCTCAAGCGCTTTCAGGACTTTGGCCACAAGGTCTCGTTTCTCATCGGCGACTTCACCGCGATGATCGGCGACCCCACCGGCAAGAGCGCCACGCGTCCGCCCCTCTCCCGCGAACAGGTTGTGGCCAATGCCGAGACCTACAAGGCGCAGGTCTTCAAAATCCTCGACCCGGAGAAGACGGCAGTCTGCTTCAACAGCGAGTGGTACTCGAAGATGAGCGCCGAGGGGCTGATTCGCCTGGCGGCCCGCTACCCGGTGGCGCGGATGCTGGAGAGGGACGACTTCAAGAAGCGCTTCAAAGAAGGCCGCTCCATCTCGATTCACGAATTCCTCTACCCGCTGCTCCAAGGCTACGACTCGGTGATGATGAAGGCCGACGTCGAGCTGGGCGGCAAGGATCAGCTCTTCAACCTGCTCGTGGGCCGCGAGCTGATGAAGGAAGAGGGACTCGCCCCGCAGATCGTCCTCACGAATCCCATCCTCGAAGGGCTCGATGCGAAGCTCGTGGACGGCGAAATCACGGGCGCCAAGATGTCCAAATCGCTCGGCAACTACGTGGGCATCGCCGAGAGCGCAGACCAGATTTTCGGCAAGCTCATGTCCATCACCGACGACCTGATGTGGCGCTACTACGATCTGTTGAGTGCGAAAAGTTCCGCCGAGATTGCCGCACTGAAGGCGGGCGTTGCGGACGGCAGCGTCCATCCCCGGGCTGCCAAAGCCGCCTTCGCCAGGGAAATCGCCGCGCGATTCCACTCCGCTGAAGCGGCAGAGGCTGCGGCCGCAGAGTTTGACCGCGTCCACGCACAGAGAGCTCTGCCCACGGAGATTGAGACCCGCGAGATTCATCTTCCCGAGGGCAAATCGGAGATGGGGCTCCTCAGCGTCATGGCTGCGGGCGGCCTCAGCGCCTCCAACAGCGAGGCCCGGCGTCTGGTGACGCAGGGTGCCGTCAGCCTCAATGGCAGCAAGGTGAGCAACCCGGCGATGAACCTCAGCCCCGGCGAATATCTGATTCAGGCGGGCAAACGGAAATTCCTCAAAATTCACCTGACCTGAGAGGTGCCTGGCCATGCTCATTTCCACGACCCTGCTCTCGCTGGCGATTGCCGGCACTCCTCCCGCCCAGCTGCCGCTGATTCCGGACGGAGCCACCGCTGTCATCCACATTCCGCGGCCCGGCAGCGCCCTTCCGAACACCTCCGCTTTCCTCGCCGCGGCGTACGGGCTGTCCAAGTCGGCGTGGCTCGCCCCGGCGTCCATCAACAAGATGTTCCAGCCGGCTCTGGACGCGGACCTGCTCTCGCCCGAATCGCTGAGTGCCGCTGGCATGGACACCGGCCGCCCGCTCACGCTGTCGCTGGTCCAGGGGCAATGGGTCGCCTGCTTTTATCTGCCGGCCGTCACCCTGCCCGCCGAGGTGCCGCAGAACGCGGTCCCGTCGAATGATGCGTCAGGACTCTCGGCCTCGGGCGTGACCGCAGAAGACGGGTCGTGGCGCAGAGGGACGCTCTCCTTTGCCGACAGGCGCTGCACCACCGGCGGAGCAGCGGACGCGAAAAAAATCCTCGACCTGGCCAAGAACACGCTCGTGAAGGCGGGAGACACGAACGGGCGGACCGAAAATCTCATCGCCTCGACGGGAAAACTCGCTTCGCCCTCGCATGTCATCGCCGCTTTTCAGTCCAGAAACGGCATGGCTGTGACGAGCCTTGAGCCCAAGACGGGGAAGCATCCGGTGCTGGATGCAGAAGGGCGCGTCGTCGGCGCGGAGAGCATTCTGGCGGCGGAAGGCGCGTCCAAAACGGCAAAGTCCGCGGGCATACCCGGGCGGCCGCAGGAGACGCCCCTCTGGATGGAACTTTCCCTGTCGCAGCAGACGCTGGGGGCCAAGGGCGACGTCAGGAACACGGTGCGGCGGCTCATCCGCCATCTGGCGCCCAACATGGATCCCGCTGCCCGCGACGCCGCGCTCCAGCAGCTCATGTCCTCGATGACGGGACAGGTCCGCATGGCCATTACCGGCGTGGACGGGAAGCAGCCCACGGGAAGCATGCACCAGCTCCAGCAGGCGTTTTTTGCCGAGGTGAAGGATGCCAAAGCGCTTCAGCAGGTCATTGCCGCTTTTGCCGGCGGTCTTTCCAAACCTGCGCAGGGTGAAGCTGCCCCCATCACCAAAGACGGCGGCGTCGGGCTGCTCTCCTACAAGCCCGTGTGGTTCGGCATTCAGAACGGCGTCTTCTATTTCGGCAACGACGCGAAGCTGATTCAGAGCGCTTTGTCTCTGAAAGACACGCGGACGCAGGGCGGCAAAAACAAGGGCAGCACGCCCAGTCTCATCCTCCGCATGAACGGGCCCGCCGCGGCCGAAGCGCTCAAGCCCGTTTCGCTCTTCGACATGGCCAACGGCTCGATTTTCGGGACGCTGTTCATGGTCAAATCGGAATTTTCCGGCCTGCTGCGGAATGCCTGGCTGGAACTTCACGGCACTCCCAAGTCCAACGGCGACCTCTCCTTCGACGCGCGGCTGTCGCTGGAAGAGGAAGCCGAATGCCCCTGCCAGAAAGGGCACTGACAAATTTCGCCTCTGTGCGTCCGCCGCGTTTGAAGCCCCTTTCCGCGTTTTTCGGAGCCGTCCCATGAGCAACGAGAGCCATCCTGAATCCGTCCCGCAAACAGCCCCGCACAAGCCCGGCACCACCACCGTCCGCAGCGCGCTCCCCCACCCTCCCGGCTGGCTGCCTGACTACTGCTCGCGCTCCGCATTCGCCCAGGTGGCGCTGAACGAGGACGGGCACGACAAAAGCCGCCTTCTGGCGCTCTACGACGAGCTGGCCGCCGCTGAATTTTCCAAAATTCCCGAAGAGCTGACGGATGAGGAGCTGGCCTGGCTGGACGGCTTCCACGCGCTGAAACACGAGACGGAAAAGGAAGAGCGCCGGATGCACTTCGGCGCCTTTGCGCTGGTGGGCCTGCTGCTCTTTCTCCTCATGCCCACGCTCGCCTCGGGAAACGCGCCGCTCGCGATTCTGCTGCTGGCGCTCATGCTCATCGTTCTGCTGGTGCCCTACACGCTCGTCTATTTCGGCTACGAAAATCGCGTCCGCTCCATGGCCATCGGCCGCATGCGCATCTGGGAAGCCCGGCGGCGCCGCGCCGAAGAGTCGATGAAGCAGAAGAGCGCCGCTGAGAAATAGCGCTCCCTTCGCGTCAGTCCCGCTTCCCCCAGACGGCTTCCAGAGGATCCACGGACTGTTCTGCCTCCTCGCCTGAATCGCCCTCGGGCGGTGCGCGCAGCGCCTCGTAAATCTGCGCCGCCAGCGCCGGCCCGATGCCGTCCGTCTGAGCAATTTCATCGGCAGCCGCAGCCCTGAGCCGCTTCATGGAGCCGAAGTGCCTGAGCAGCGCCGCACGGCGCGCCTTGCCCACGCCCGGAACCTCATCCAGCTCGCTGAACAGCGCCCTCTTGGAGCGGGTGAGCCGGTGATAGGTGATGGCGAAGCGGTGGGCCTCGTCACGCAGCCGGGTCAGGACAAAGAGCTCTGGGCTGCGCTGGTCGAGAACCACCGGGTCCTTCGCGTCCAGAAGAAAAACCCGCTCGTCGGAGCGCGACTCGCCCTGATCATCGCTCTCAAGCAGGCGGCTCTTGGCGAGACTGGCCAGCTCGAAATCTTTGCCCGGCGTCAGCCCCGCGTCGCGAAAGGCGGCGGCAGCACTGGCGAGCTGACCTTTGCCGCCGTCGATGAGGAACAGGTCCGGCAAATCGCCGTGCTCCACGCGGCGCCGCAGCACCTCGTACATCATGGCGAAGTCGTCAGTGCCCTTCACAGTCCTGATGCGGTAGCGGCGATAGCCCGCCTTAAAGGGCACACCGTCCACGAAGCACACCCCCGAGCCGACGGCGCTGTCTCCCTGGAAGAGCGAGATGTCGTAGCACTCGATGCGGCGGGGAATGCGCTTGAGATGCAGCTTCCTCTGCAGCCGCTCCAAAATCGCCTTCATCTCCTCCCGGGTCGCGGGATGGGCCGTCAGCGTCTCCCGGGCATTCCTCTCTGCCATGGCCGTCAGGTCCGCCTTGGCGCCCCGCCTGGGCGTCCGCACCGAAGTCTTTCCGCCCCTGCGTTCGGACAGCCAGGCCTCCAGCGATTCCGGCTCGGGAATTTCCAGCGGCAGCAGCACCTCATCGGGAATCACCACCTGACCGTCGTAATAGCGGCGCAGGAATGAGGCGAGCACCTCGTCCAGCGGCAGACCGTTGTCATCGAACAGAAAAGGATGGCCGCCGATGAGCCGGCCGCCGCGGATGAACAGCAGATAGACGACCAGGCGCCCGGCTTCCGCGGCCAGACCAGCCACGTCCCTGTCCACCGGGTCCTCCGTGACCACGCGCTGTTTTTCGAGACTGCGCCCGATGGCCCGCAGCCGGTCGCGAAACGATGCGGCCTTCTCAAATTCCAGATTGGCCGCCGCCTCGTTCATCTGCGCCGTCAGCCGCTCCAGAAGCTCCCCCGGGCGGCCCTCGAGAAACTGAACAGCGTCGCGCACGAACGCCGCGTAGTCCGCCTCGGTCACAGCGCCGATGCAGGGACCGGCGCAGCGGTGCATCTGATACTGAAGGCACGCGCGATTCTGCGCCCCATGCGCTGCCAGCTGACGGTCACTGCAGGTCCGCAGGCGAAACTGACGCTCCACAAAGCGCAG
This sequence comes from Myxococcales bacterium UBA1203, assembly GCA_002309695.1. Taxonomy (GTDB): domain Bacteria; phylum Myxococcota; class Myxococcia; order Myxococcales; family UBA5297; genus UBA1203. The sequence continues at coordinate 167,576 of DBXV01000025.1, forward strand.
CGTCTCACGAATCGACGCCGCAGAACTGTAAGGGCCGAACAGACGAACACGGCTGCGCCCCCTCGGCAGCTGCGGCCGCGCCTCGCGCTGAACAGCCTCTCTGGCACGGGCCACGTCCAGCGCTTCCTCCGGCGTCAGCACGAGCGTCCCGGTCTTTCCGTCGGAGCACACCAGCTCAACCGTCTCATTGCGGCCGCCGGAACGGCTCATCTGCACCGCCCGCTCAATTTCGAGACGGGGCCAGTCCGACGACAAATCAATTTTCAGGCAGATGAAGCTCTTGTCGTCGCGAAGCAGGACATTAAACCTGGGGCTGAAGCGCTTGATGAGCTCGCTCTCCAGAAGCAGCGCCTCCTGCTCCGTCCGAACGACGATGACTTCGAGCTCGTCCAGCAGCGTGTCCAGAAATGGAACGAAGGCCCGCCCGTCCCCCTCGCCGCCGCTGCGGAAATAGCTGCGCACCCGGTTCCGCAGATTCACGGCCTTGCCGACGTAGATGACCTCGCCCCGGGCGTCCTTCATCAAATAGACGCCGGGCTCAGCTGGCAGCGTTTCAAGACGGTCGAGGACTTCCTGTTTCATGGGGCACCGGCCGCGCCCCGGCCAGGCCCAGCTGCAGGCGTTTCCGGGACATAAAAAAACCCCGAAGTCCTTCGTGAGGTCTGAAGGGCTCCGAGGTCTGAATTGGTCGGGACGACTGGATTTGAACCAGCGACCACTTGCACCCCAAGCAAGTGCGCTACCAGGCTGCGCTACGTCCCGGGTACAACTGGGGTTTGAAAAACGGGCGCGCCCTCTAGTCCGCGGTCCGCTGCTTGTCAAGAAATATCTTTGGGGGTTCCCGTTTTTGCCGTCGTTTTTGGCGATGCGGCTGCGGCAGGCCGATTGGTGCTCGAAACCTCTTCCGACGTTCCATCAGCCATCAGCTCCGCGCGGCGCACATTAAGGGCAGCCCGCAGAAGCTGACTGGGTTTGAAGGTCAGGACGCGCCGCGCGCTGATTTCAATCGCCTCGCCGGTCTTGAGATTGCGGCCAATCCGGGACGCCTTTGTTCTCACCTCGAAATTGCCAAAACCCGAAAGTTTGACCTTTTCGCCATTGGCAATCGCCTCTTTGAGAGCCCCGAACACGCGCTCGACCACCTCTCCGCTCTCTTTTTTGGGCAGCCCCGCCTGTTCATAAACCTGTTCCACAATGTCGGCCTTTGTCATCCCTGAGCCTCCTGCCGCTGCTGAAAGGGCTTAACCGCCTAATTTTATTCAGTTTTTTGTCAAGAAGCCGCGTTTTTCCCTCAAACGCAGCCGCAGTCTGACCAAATGTCCGGCTGCCGACATTTCCGGCCAGTTCATCCCCCCATTTTACCTATGAAACGTCCCCTCCGGTCCCGTTGACAGTCAGGGAAGGGCTGCACTAGAGCGCCGCGATTTCATTCGCGCCCCGGGGCCTCCCTCCGGCAGGCGTTTTCTTTTTTTCGCAACAATTCTTTCCTGTGGATGGCCATGCCCTCTGATCTGACGTCCCCTCCGTCCGCTGCTGAGCTCGCCCAGCTCAAGCAGGCCTTTTCCAAAGACCCATTCTCTGAGGCCTACCACCCCCTCGCCGAAGCCTACCTGCTGTCCAACAGCTACATGGAGGCCATGGTCGTCTGCAAAAAGGGCATCAAGGCCTTCCCCGGCAAAGCGGAGCCCCACATTCTGATGGCGCGCATTTACGCGGCCCAGAAGAAGGACGCCAAAGCGCTGGATGAAGTGAAGCAGGCCCTGGAACGGGACGACAGCAATGTGGACGCCCTGCTTCTGGCCAGCGAATTGTCCTACAAGTCGGGAAACAGTGGAGACGGGGCCGATTACCTCAAAAAGGCTCAGTCGCTGGAGCCCGGCCGTGAGGATGTTCAGGCCGCCTGTCAGCGGCGCGGGATTCAGCCGCCCGAACCTCCGGCACCTCCCCCCGCTCCTGTTCCTGTGGCCGCGCCTGCACCGGCTGCCGCCATGCCGCTCCCGACCCCGCCTGCCGGGATGCAGATGCAGCCTCATCCGAGTCAGCCCTCCGTCCCGGCGGCACTTCCTCAAAACGGAAGCATGCCGCCGTCCGCGCCGTTCCTACAGCCGCAGATGCAGTCCCAGGGGCCCTATCTGACGCCGGTTCAGCAGGCGATGGCGCCCGCTTACCCCACGCCCATGCCGTCACAGGCCCCTCAGGCGGCAGTCACCCTCCCCATGCAGCCGGCAGTTCACCTGCAGCAGGGAGCGGTTCCCGGTTCTCCTTCGCAGCCGCCGTATGCCGCGGCTCCCATTCCCACGCCTGCTCAGGTCCAGCCCAGTTACGCCGCCTATCAGGCCCAGCAGAATTACGCCGCCCTCGCCGCCAAATATGAAGACCTGGACGAGGACGAGGAACGGGCTACGGACAAGAAATTCCCCACGCATATCGTGGTGCTGTGTGCCGTCCTGCTCGTGGTGGCCGGGGCACTCGGAGGTTTTCTGTACCAGCGCTCGGTCAAGGCAGAGCGCGAGACTGAAATCGCCAAGCTCCTGAAGCAGATGCAGGAGGAAATCTCCCATGACAATTACGCCAGCTACAAAAAGGCGTGCGAAATGGGCGAGCACATCACCATCGACCTGGACCCCACGCTGTTTTCGGCCCATTCGTTCCTCGCCTACGCCTACGCGATTCGATGGGGCGAACATGGCGAGGGTGAAGTTGCCAGAGCACCTGCCCTCGACCACCTGGCCAAAGCGAAAAAATCCGGTCAGGACCATTCGTATCTGAACGCGGCGGACGCCTACATCAGCTTCTTCAAGGGCGAGCCGGACAGCGCCATCAGCCTGCTGGAGCAGAAAATCGCCGACCAGGACGCCAAGGGCCAGAACAGCACGTTGCTCATTTCGACTCTGGGCATTCTGGAAACGCATGCCGGACGCCTCGAAAGCGCGCTGATTCACCTCAAAAAGGCGCAGCAGGCAGCGCCCGCCGACCCCCGCATCTCCGCCTGGACGGGCAACGCGCTGCGGCGCCAGGGCGGCAATGATGTTCTGGCCGCCAATGCCTATGAACAGGCGCTCCGCTACGAGAGAAACCACGCGGAGGCACAGCTGGGCGTGGCCCTCATGGCCGTCGATGCCAACAAGCCCAACGCCGCGGAGAAATACATCAATATGCTCCTGCAGGCCGACCCGCCGCCTTCGACGCGCCAAATCGCTCTCGCGCGCCTGGCGCACGCCATCATTCTCGACGGGAAAGGGCAGAAGGCTGAGGCCGACGCCGAGGAGCAGAAGGCCCTGGCGTCCGACCCCGACAACGGCGAGCTCTATGTGATGAAGGCCAACCGCCTGAAGCGCGCCGGCAAGATCAAAGAAGCCGTCGAGGCGATTCGCACCGCCATCCAGAAAGAGCCCACCCGAATTTCCTTCCAGATTGAGCTGGCCGAAACGCTCCTGAATCAGAAGGACAAGGAAACAATTAAGGATGCCCGCACCTCTCTGGAAAAACTGGTCGCCCAGTCGCCCAATTCTCTCAAGCTCCTTCTGCTCCTGGCCAAGGCGCAGATGAAGTCGGAAGAATTCGCCAAAGCGGGTGAAACGCTGACAAAGGCGAAGGACAAGGCCGTCAAGAATGAGGAGAAAGCCGAAGTCCTCTTTGAGCAGGGCAATCTGGCTGTTTATGAAAAGCGGCTGGATGACGCGGCCAAGCTCTTTGAGGAGTCGCAGAAAACGGCGGTTTCCAGCCGAAGAAAGGCCTTGGCGCATCTGCACATGGGCCACCTTCGCGCGCAGCAGGGGACTCCTGATAAAGCCACCGAAGCCTACATTGCAGCTCAATCTGCGGACGAAAACTTTGCTCCCGCCTATTATTTCCTGGGACGCCTTCTGACCCTGAATAAGGATGTAAAGGATTTGGAGATCGCCCAGCAGCAGCTGGAGGCCTATCTGACCAAGGACCCCAACGGTGAATACGTGGAGCGGGCAAAACAGCTCCTCGAAAGGGCCAAAGCAGGGAAATAAAATAAGAACCAATACATTTGGTTCGACTCACATCCAAATCCCCCTCTCCGGAATAAAATGGAGAGGGGGAATTTTTATTTTTGGAGCCACGCACGCTGGCATTATTCCATAGGGACTGCCCTATGTGGTCATCCGAAATAACATCCTCTCCGGCGCCGCCTCCCGAGCTGTCAGCACCGAAGGCGATGGCGAGGATACAGCCCGGAGTTACGATGCGCTCACCTCGGACTGAATGAATGGCTCAGAGCATCCCCGCCACGCCGATAAAGCCGCGCGCCCCCAGGGAAAAAAATACACAGTGCAGGAGCAAAAAGTCCTCCTCCATAAAAAAACGCCGGGCCCCCGTTTGGGAGACCCGGCGTTTCGTTGAAGACATCTGCTGAAAAAATGCGCCTTCTGATTATCAGCGCATATTCATCAGGAGATTCACCGCGCCCGGAATCTGGCAGACGTTGAGCTGAGAAACGTCGGGGAAATCCAGGCACAGATAGCTGCCAAACAGGAAATCGCAGTAGCCGGAGCTGCACTCGTTCATCTCGACGCAGTCCTCCCCATTCTTCTTGAGCTCATGGCAGAAGCGAATTTCCCCTTCATCAGCCGCCGCCTGGAACTCCTCGGTGATTTCCGCAAGCAGGTCCTGATCCGCCAGACAAGCCTCATACTCGGAGTCGTCGAGGCTCTCGCAGTATGCGCCAAGCACTTCGGCCGCCATAACCGGAATCACCTTTTGCAGCTCGGCCTCCGAAGCGGCGTCACAGAATGAAGTGGCGGGATTGCAGCTCTCCTCGCGGCCGTCAGGAACGGCGCACATTTCACCCTTTTCGAGATACTGAGCGACGCAGTGAGCGAGGGGAGTCGAACCAGGCTCCGGATCGGCCGTCGGATCGTCAGCCTCGCAACTCAGCCCTGACTTGCACAGGTCTGTACCCAGAGACAAATCGCACTTGTCGCCCTTGTTCAGCTGCGCGTAGCACTTGCCCAAGGTGATATCATAATCCTCCAGCTCATCATTCCATTGCTCGCTATAACCGACACATTCGGCAAAATTCACACAGTCGCCGTCGTATCTGCAGTCCCCGCCAATGTCTGACAAGCCCCGTGACGTTGCGCAAATGGGCGTCTCCAGAGACAGATCGCACTCAGTCATGCATGCGGTGCCGACGATACACGCATCTCCCGGGAAGCCGAGAATCATATCAGCGCAGACGCCATAGTAATCCTCATTCACAGGATAATCTTCGTCACAGAAATCGCTGACACACTGACTGTCGGAATTACAGGGCTGGCCGTTGGCCTTTTTGGCTGCGCATTTATACGTGCCCGATTCCTCATCCTCCTCGGCGAATCCCGACTCGCAATACGAAGAGCTGCAATGAGAACCATCGATGCAGTAACTCTCGCCTGTCGCGAGTTTGGGCCTGCACTCATAGTCAAAACAGAAAAATCCTTTGGCGCAGGGCAGGCTGCTTCCGTCACAATAATCGCCTTCTTCCGTCCCCGGAGCCGTGCAGGTGCCCCGATAGCAGAGAAGACCATCCGCACACACGGTTGAGGAAGAGCAGTGCTCGCCCTCGTCCTTCAGCGCCACGCAAACGCCGCCGCAGGTCAGAGGCGTATTGCCCGCGCAGAAACCATTCTTACATTCGTAATTCAGGGCGCATTCCTGACCGATCTCCAATTTGGGATCGGCAATATAAGGCAGGAAAATATACAGGCTGTCCACGAATCCATGGGCATTCTCAAATTCCTCCTGATGCGCCGTATAGAATTTATAAGCGTCCTCGACGAGCGCGGAGCAAGCGGGGATTTTCTCGCGCGTCAGCATCGGGAACAGCACGTCGGCGTCCACCATCGTGCAGATGTCACCGCTGTCGGCCAGCGCATCCATCGCCTCGGCAGCGCCCAGAATCTCGTCCAGACAGGGCGTAATTTTGTCCCATTTGATGTCGAGACGCCCGCTGACCAGTTCTTCCTCAATAACCGGGAGCGCGGGCTCAATCAGCGCCAAATACGGCTCAACCTGGCCTTTAATGAGCGATTCATCCTCAGAACAGGACGCAATGCGGACGACGTTCTTTTTCACCAAAGCGGCAATCCGCTCGAGATACTTCATCGCCAGGCTTTTATCGGGGGGAGGAGGAGGCTGGATACCGGCGTCATCGTCCACAATACCGGCGTCATCAATATCGATGGCGGGGCATTCATTGGATTTGCAGTCACTGCCGCAGGCAGCGGCGCCAAAAAGTGCCATCGAAGCAGCAAATGTCAGTGCGGTTTTCCTCATTTTGGAAATCCTTTCATGCAGGGGTAAACAAGAAAAGCGGCTCGGGCGAAGGGGCACCCGAACCGCGGTGAGAACAGCTGACGGGAGATTATGCAATAACAGCGCCCAAAATAATACGTCACAAAAATAATACTTCATGTATTGTGCATATAATCAGGCGTCCCTATGCAGAACCTCATACAGCGCAAATATCTTCTGTGTCAGCGGCACTAAAACTAAAGAATCTTTCAAAAAAATAACGGAATCTCCCTCTGATGAAGGAGATTCCGTTCTCTTTTGAAACGGTGCTGCAGCTTTTGAAAAGCCCGCTTTGAATGCCGCGGCGGGCCGGCAAAAGCGGCAGCGTTATCAACAAGTCTGCCTGCTGCCGAACTCAGGCCTCGGCAGGCTGAGCTTCGGCGGCCGCATCGGCCTCAGCCGCAGGAGCAGCGGCTTTCACCTTCGGTTTGGGAGTGTAGTCCACCAGCTGAATAATCGCCATCGGCGAAGCATCGCTGGCACGGAAGCCCGTCTTCAAAATCCGGGTGTAGCCGCCATTGCGGTCCTTCATCCGGGGAGCAATGTCCGTGAAGAGCTTCTTGAGCACATCCTTCTGGCGAATAGTGCGGAACACCAGGCTGCGGGAATAATCCGTATTCGCCTTGCCGAGGGTAATCAGCTTCTCGACGATGGGACGCAGCTCCTTGGCCTTGGGGAGCGTGGTAACAATCGACTCGTGCCGCAGCATCGAAGTCGCCAGGTTTTTCATCAGCGCGTGATAGTGGGAGCGCGTGCGGTTGAACTTTCTTCCGACGATTCCGTGACGCATTTTGTCCTGCCTTCCATCTTTCAAAAGGACGCCGTCTCAGCGAAGGCGTCATTCGTTTTAATTTCCAATTGGCTGAGAGTCCGTTGGATGCGGAATCCCGCCTTTAGAATTTCCGGGGGAATAAAAACAATTTCGGCCGGCTCAGGAATCACCGTCCGCATCATCGCCATAGGCGTCATCATCGCCGCCATCATCATCCAGCCTGGCTTCCGTCCGTCCGCCCGCTTCCGCGAACAGCTCAGCCGCGGACGGAACCATCACAGGCTGAGCGCCATTCTTCGGCGGCCACTGCTCCAGCTTCATGCCGAGCGACAGTCCCATCTCAGCCAGAAGTTCCTTGATTTCCTTCAGGCTCTTCCGACCGAAATTCTTGGTCTTCAGCATCTCGGTCTCAGTCCGCTGGACCAGGTCCCCGATGGTGCGGATATTCGCCTGCTGGAGGCAATTCGCCGAACGAACGGAGAGCTCAAGCTCCTCGACCGAGCGGAACAGGTTCTCGTTCACCTTTTCCTCGGCTTCGGGCTGCGGCACGACCACAGGCTCCTCCGTCTCATCAAAATTGATGAACGGCTGGACCTGCTCCTTGATGATTTTCGCAGCGTAGGCGACCGCATCCGTCGGCGTGACAGAGCCATCCGTCCAGACTTCCAGCGTCAGCTTGTCGTAGTCCGTCTGCTGGCCGACACGCGCATTGGTCACCAGATAATTGACCTTCTGAATGGGCGAAAAGAGCGAATCGATGGGAATGGTTCCAATCGGATTGTTCGGCAGCTTGTTTTTGTCGGCGGAAACATAGCCGCGGCCGCATCTGCAGGACATTTCCATGTGAACATGCCCTGCCGCCCCGAGCGTCATCAAATGCAGGTCTGGATTGAGGATTTCAACGTCCTGGTCCGTCTGGATGTCGCCCGCCGTGACATCTTTGGGCCCCTGGACATCAATCACGAGCGTTTTGACATCGCCGGAATGCTGACGAAGGCGGACTTCCTTGAGATTCAGAATAATGTCCGTCACATCCTCGGAAACATCGGGAATTGTGCTGAACTCGTGGTCCACGCCCTCAATTTTAACCGATGAAATAGCCGCGCCCTGAAGAGAGGACAGCAAAACGCGGCGAAGGCTGTTGCCCAAAGTCGTTCCGAAGCCGCGCTCCAGCGGCTCGGCCACAAACTTCCCGTAGGTCGGCGTCAGAGTCTTTTCATCGATGGAAATACCGCGGGGTTTAATTAAATCCCGCCAGTTTTTTGATGTATTGGCGTCCGCCATGACTGTTCCTTCCTGCCGGGGACGATGGGGCTAAAACCCAAAGTACTGCCCGGCTGTCCTCAAAGATGCCTGCCGCCCTCCCCGAGGACCGGTTTCATTGACAATCGCGCCTCCAGGGCCAGCGCGGACATTTCCCGGATGCGCAGAAAAAAGAAAACATGCTGACGATTGTTTCTGGCAATCCCCGGCATGATTTCTTTGGTATGATTGCTTTCTGTAAAACAAAACAATGCCCGGAAGCATTTCTGAACCGGGCATCGTCGAAAGTAAAACAACCAGAACAACGACTGAACAACTATTTTGAATACAACTCGACAATCAGCTGCTCATTGATGGGCATCGTGATGTCTTCGCGCGTCGGAACAGTCTTGATGGTCGCTTTGAACGCCTTCTTGTCCGTCTCAATCCAGCCAGGAATCCCGCGGCGGTCCACGGCTTCCAGTGCCTCATTGATGCGGACAATCTTGCGGCTGGAATCGCGCACCTCAACAATATCGCCCTGGGAAACCATATAGGAGGGGATATTGACGCGCTTGCCGTTCACATTGAAATGGCCATGGCGAACCAGCTGGCGGGCCTCATTGCGAGTATCGGCAAAGCCGGCGCGGAAAACAACGTTGTCCAGCCGAAGCTCAAGGGCCTGCAGCAGATTCTCGCCCGGCTTGCCCTTCTTGGCGGCCGCACGGTCATAGAACAGGGAGAACTGCTTCTCCAGCAGGCCATACATGCGCTTCACTTTCTGCTTTTCACGCAGCTGGACGCCATATTCGCTGAATTTAACACGGCCCTGGCCATGCTGCCCGGGGGGATAGGGGCGCCGTTCGATAGCGCATTTGTCGCTGTAGCAACGATCACCCTTGAGATACATTTTCAGATTTTCACGCCGGCAAATATGGCAGGCGCTTTCCGTTGAACGAGCCAAGGTTTTACTCCTTGCACAAAAATAATGAAAACTGATCGTCTGAAATTCGATTCACAGACCGACCTGAGGTGGGCTGATATTAAACGCGGCGGCGCTTGGGAGGACGGCACCCGTTATGAGGAATCGGGGTGACATCGCGGACAAGCGTGATTTTCAGTCCGGCAGCAGCCAGAGCACGCAGCGCAGATTCACGGCCGCCGCCGGGGCCTTTCACCAGAACAGTCACATTGCGCAAGCCATGCTCCATGGCCTTGGCGGCAGCATCTCCAGCCGCGACCTGAGCCGCAAAGGGAGTGGACTTGCGCGAGCCGCGGAAGCCGCGCGCGCCGGAAGTGGACCACGAAATGACATTTCCGGAGACATCCGAAATTGTGACAATCGTGTTATTAAAAGAGCTCTGAATATGAACAACACCATTCAAAATGTTCTTCTTCAGATGCTTCTTGCCCTTTTTGGGAGTGACCGCAGAAGCGGTGATAACAGGTGCTGCATCCAGATTTGGAACGGAAGGCCCCTTGTCGGCGGGAGCTGCGGCTTCCTTCTTCTCATCAACCATGTGCTGCCTCATAAAAATTGCGCGTCCGCATCTAGGGACACGACGTGATCAAAGCCCAGCTTCACTTCCGCAAAGCCGAGCCCAAATATCAAACCGCATCAACGAGCCGCCGGAGCCTTGCGGGCCACACCGTGTTTCGGCCCCTTCCGCGTGCGGGCATTGGTATGCGTCCTCTGGCCCCGAACGGGCAGGCCGCGCCGATGACGAAGTCCGCGATAGCACCCGAGATCCATCAAACGCTTGATATTCATGGAAATCTCACGGCGCAGATCGCCTTCAACCTTGTAACCGGTGTCAATAACTTCACGAATCCGCCGAAGCTCTTCTTCAGAAAGATCGTCAGAGCGGCTGTCCACGGAAACCCCAGCGCTCTCGCAAATTTTCGACGCAGCGGTACGCCCGATGCCAAAAATATAGGTCAGCGCAATCCCAATCTTTTTATCACGCGGCAGGTCAACGCCGCTAACACGTGCCATGGCTTTCTGTACTCCTTCAACGAGGCAATGAGCGCCTTTCAAAAAAACAAAACATCAACCCTGACGCTGCTTATGGCGCGGATTAGCCTTGCAAATCACACGCACCACGCCCTTACGGCGAATGATTTTGCACTTGTCGCAAACTTTCTTTACCGACGCTCTTACCTTCATGTTTATACTCCAGTCGTCATACAAAAGACGACACAATCAACCCCAAAAACAACCAGCTTCCATGCTTCTCATTTATAGCGATAAACGATGCGAGCTAAAAACAAGTCCTTATTTTCGACATCCTTGTTTTTTGAATTCAGCATTCGCTTCAGCTCTTCATCGTTTTTCAGGGGCGGCATTTCCAATCGAACCTTATCGCCTTCCAGGATTCTGATGTAATGTTGCCGCATTTTCCCGCTGATATTCGCCAATACCTTACAACCCGCAATACAGGACTTGTCTGTCAGCTCCACCAGAAACTTAGCATCCCGACACACCTGAATCACTTTCCCGTCGTACTCTATAGAATCGTCCTTTGACATGACCTCTCGCGTTCTTCCAGAGAAAAAACTCAGCTCTTCTAGCAGACTTCTGCGAACTTTGCAAGCTTTTTCTCACACAGTTGGATGGACAGGCAAACCCACCAAAGGCCAGTCTTCAGGAAGACCTCAGTTTACGGCTCACCATTGCATAAACTTCCTCGCTTCCGCCCCTGCCGTCCACGGGAAACAGCAAACCTTTCTGGTCATAGTAACCCGCCAGCGGCATCGTCTTCTCCAAATACTGCTTATATCTCTCGATGATCTTTTCAGGCTTGTCATCATCGCGCTGAATCAAGTCGGCGCCGCACTTGTCACACTTGCCCGCAATCTTAGGGGGATAGTTGGTTGCATGATAGACGGAACCATCCCGCGGACAGCTCAGACGGCCGCCGATGCGCTCGACAACAATTTCTTCCGTAACCTGGATAGATACAACGCAATCGATTTGGCGCCCCACAGAAGCCAGCATCTCGTCCAGAGCCTCTGCCTGAGCGACCGTGCGGGGAAAACCATCAAAAATAATTCCCCGTCCCGCAGGAATGCCGCGCAGCCATTCCTGAATAATACCGTTCACAATGTTATCAGGAACCAGCTTCCCGGCATCCATCAGAGGCTTGGCGATTTTGCCGAGTTCAGTGCCGTCCTTAATGGCCTTGCGCAGCATATCCCCCGTCGATGCATGGATAACATCAAAGTCCCTGATCAGCCATTGCGCCAAAGTGCCTTTTCCTGCAGCGGGCGGACCTAAAAGAATAATATCCATGACATTTATCCCTTATCAAAAAATCAGGCGGCAGGCAGCCGGGGGGCAGAGCGTCCGCGAATCCGAGGGCCATGTGCCCCAGTGAAGCCTTCATAGTTGCGAGTGATCAAATGACCTTCAATCTGCTGCACAGTGTCCAATGCCACACCGACGACGATGAGAAGGCTCGTCCCGCCGAAATAAAAGGAAACACCGAAGTAATTCATAATAATCGTCGGAAGCACGCAAACCAAGGACAAATAAATCGCACCACCGAACGTAATCCGCGTCAAAACCTTGTCGATATAATCAGAAGTCTGCTTCCCCGGACGAACGCCCGGGATGTATCCCCCGTGCTTCTTTAAGTTATCAGCCACATCGACAGGATTGAAAGTGACCGCCGTATAAAAATAAGCAAAGAAGATAATCAGGGCGACATAAATCGAGTTATAAATCCAGCCGCCGCGATTCAGGACTTCTGAAACATTCTTCAAAGCAGGAATCCATCCGCCGACCGTCGCAGGAAACATCAAAATAGAGGACGCAAAAATAGGCGGAATAACTCCCGAAGTGTTAACTTTCAGCGGCAAATGCGTGGACTGACCGCCGTAAATTTTCTTGCCGACAACGCGCTTGGCATATTGAATGGGAATTCGTCTCTGTCCCCGCTCAAAAAACACAATGAATGCAATCGTAGCAATCATTAAAACGCCAAGGAACAGCATTTTTCCGGGGTTCACTTCTTCATTGCCGCTTCTCATCTGCATAAAGGTCTGAACAGTCGCATCCGGAAGGCGCGCCACAATACCGGCAAAAATAATCAGGGAGATTCCATTGCCGATGCCGCGCTCCGTGATTTGTTCGCCAAGCCACATGATAAAAGCGGTTCCCGCTGTCAGCGTCAGAACCGTGAGAAGGCGAAAGCCCCAGCCTGGCGTGTGGACGACTTCCAGTCCCGCAGCCATACGCCCCATGGCGGGATCCGTTCCCTTGCCAATGCTTTCCAGATAGAAGGCAATGCTGAATCCCTGAATGACAGACAGCAGAATCGTCCCATACCGCGTATATTGAGTAATTTTGCGGCGGCCCAGCTCGCCTTCCTTCTGCAGCTTTTCAAGGGCAGGAATAACAACCCCCAGCAGCTGCATAATAATGCTTGAGGAAATATACGGCATAATTCCCAAAGCAAAAATAGACAAATGCTCAAGCGCGCCGCCAGAAAACAAGTTGAACAGCGAAAGAAGACCACCCGCAGACTCAAGGTAGCTCTTCATCGCCACACGATCTACGCCGGGCGTTGTAACAAAAATCCCTAAACGGTAGATAGCGAGTAAGGCGAGCGAAAACAGCAGACGCTTCCGAAGCTCGGCAATGCGAAATATATTTGCGATGCGATTGAGCAAAGAGACCTCCGACGCCCGAATATCCCGAAACCCCATTCAGAATTGCACCTGAAATGTTTTCGAGAGGGCAATGTCTCACAAAACTACATACGGCAAAAAGATACGATCACATCTGACTGAATACAGGCATGATGTGATCGCATCCCAAATATCGCCTGTGGGCAGGTTTTATCTTCAAAACCTCAGGAATTTTTAGCTGATTTTGCTTTGGCATTTTTGCGGAAGCGGAATCCCTCACCGCGCTTCGGCAAATTCAGCTTCTTATCCTCGATCAGCGTTACCGTACCGCCCGCCTTCTCAATGGCAACCCGAGCACTTTCGCTGACGCGATGGGCAGAAATCTTCAGGGCCTTGGACAACTGACCATTCCCTAAAATTTTAATTCCGCCCTTCAGGTCCTTCACAATGCCGTGGTTGACCAAGGCCTCGGGATCGACGCTGTCGCCCGCATCAAAGCAATGGTCGAGCATGCTCAGATTGACCTCGGCAAAGTCGCGGCGGAACGGATTGAAAAAGCCAAACTTCGGGAAGCGGCGCTGCATAGGCATCTGACCGCCTTCAAAGCCCTCGAAGTGCATATTGCCCGTACGAGCCTTTTGGCCTTTTCCGCCGCGCCCTGCCGTCTTGCCCCAGCCGGAACCCTGGCCGCGGCCAACCCGCTTCTTGGAATGGCGTGAATTTTTGGGCGCCTTCAAATCTGAAAGAGAATACATCTTCGTTCTCCAAAAAATCTTGAGCGATTAAACAAGATTGAATCAGGACTTGGCAGAAATATCTTCCACCTTTTCCCACTCAACCATGTGCTGGAGCTTTCGGCACATACCAATGGTGGCCGGTGTATCCGGGAGGATGCGCTCCTGATTCATCCGATAGAGGCCGAGGCCCTTCAGAATAGCCAGCTGATCATGTGAACGACCTGCGCGGCTACGAACGAGTTTCACCTTAATGGCTGACATCTTTTGACTCCTTGGCGTGAGCGGCTATTCAGAATCAAATTACAATTCCTGAACATCCCGACCACGGATTGCCGCAACGGCCTCGCGGCTCTTGAGCGACTTCAGACCGGCGACAACGGCCTTAACAACATTGTGCGGATTTCGGCTTCCCTGGCATTTGGTCAATATGTCACGAATGCCAGCGGCTTCAATGACGGCACGAACGGGGCCGCCGGCAATAACGCCAGTTCCTTCGAAAGCGGGCTTCAGCAGGACGCGTCCCGAGCCAAAATGTCCCAAGACCTCATGCGGAATGGTGCTGCCGTCCAGAGGAACAGAAAAAATGTTCTTCTTCGCCTGTTCCCCACCCTTGCGGATAGCCTCGGGAACCTCATTGGCTTTTCCAAGCCCGATTCCCACATGGCCCGCACCATCACCAACGACAACGAGCGCCGAGAAGGAAAAACGCCGGCCGCCTTTGACAACTTTCGCCACACGATTGATGTGAACGACGCGGTCCGTAAGTTCCAAATCACTTGAATTCATTGATTTCTCCAAAACCATTCTCCTTGTCTGAAACGTCTCTGAACTGAGATGAAACAGACCTTTTCAAGGGCTGGAACTTAAAAGTCCAGGCCGGCCTTGCGCGCAGCCTCGGCGACGGCCGAAACCCGTCCGTGATACGGATACCCGTTTCGATCAAACACAACTGTCGTAATGTTTTTCTCGGCACAACGCTGCGCCAACAAGGCACCAACTTTTCCAGCAATCTCGGTTTTGTTGGTCTTCGCGTCCTTCAGTGACTCCCGAAGCGCCTTGTCCAAATCACTCGCGCAGGCCAGCGTCTCGCCCGAAAAATCATCAACGACCTGTGCATAGGTGTGCTTCAAACTTTTATACACCGTCAGACGCGGACGATCAGGAGAACCAAAAACCTTTTTACGAATGCGCGCCTTGCGCTTCATCCAACTGTCTGTTGACTTTGTCGACATGACTTTGTGACTCCTTCGAGTGCTTGTCTGGAGAAAAACACTCGATGAGAAAATAAATCAAAAGGCTGAATCAGGCAGCGCCCTGCTTGCCGACCTTGCGGCGAGGCTGCTCATCGGCATACTTGACGCCCTTCCCCTTATAAGGCTCTGTCTTCTTAAAGCTGCGAATTGTCGCCGCGGTCTGTCCCACAAGCGCTTTATCCGCACCTTTAATGATAATTTTTGTCTGTTTATCAACAGAGCAATGAATTCCCTCGGGGATGGGAAAATCAATCTGATGCGAAAAACCAAGATTCAGCACCAAATTTTTTCCACTGACCTCAGCGCGATAACCGACGCCATTGATTTCAAGAACCTCTTCAAAGCCAGCCGTTACGCCTTTGATGGCATTGGCAATCAATGTGCGGGTTAAACCATGAAGCGAACGTGCTGCAATGGAATCATCAGGGCGAGAGACACACACGTGATTGTCCTTCACTGTAACGCCCATGAGATTTCTAAATGGCACAGTCAACTTTCCATTCGGACCTTCGACATGAACTTCCGAATCGCCGACAGTAACCTTCACCTTTTCAGGAATCAGGATCGGCAGCTTGCCAATTCGAGACATCTTTGACCTCTTTGGATATCTTGTGTCCCTTCAGACACACATCGCATCCCGAATACTGCACAAAACAAATCCGGTGCGAAATTAAACAACTAATAAACGGTACAGAGAAGCTCCCCACCAAGATTTTGCTTACGGCATTCACGATCAACGAGAATACCCTTGGAGGTTGAAAGAATCGCGACTCCCATGCCATTCAAAACGCGGGGAATCTCGGCAGAAGGAACGTACTTGCGAAGTCCCGGACGGCTGACGCGGCGAATTTCAGTAATTGCCGGAGCACGAGAAACATCATACTTGAGGACAATCACCAGCTCACCGCTTTTCTTTTCCTCACGGCGAACGATGACATCCTTAACGAAACCCTCTTCCTTTAGAACATTAGCAATACTTTCCTTAATGTTCGACCCGGGAACAACAACCTTCTCATGGCCCGCGCGAGAGGCATTCCGAATTCTGGTAAACATATCCCCTATGGGGTCAGTCATCGACATGATCTATCTTCCTCTTTTAGAAAATGAGAAGCAGGCCAGACTATACCCGGCTGCCTCACAAATATCCCCTTGCTGGCTTACCAAGAAGACTTAATTGCTCCGGTAATTTCTCCGCTCAAGGCTCGCTCCCGAAAACAGATGCGGCACATCTGAAATTTCCGAAGATAGGCATGGGGACGACCACACAGGGGGCACCGATTATATTTACGCACACTGAATTTCGGTTTGCGCTTCGCCTGTGCTATTTTTGAAAGCTTAGCCATTTCATCTTCTCTCTGGCATAAAAACGCCACTTTAATGCCGAAAAATCGGCATGACCTGTAAACCCTCTTGCCTCCCGCAAAAAATCAGCTCCGGAAAGGCATTCCAATAGCACGAAGCAACGCACGGCCCTGTTCATCATTTTTGGCCGAGGTTACGATGCTGATATTCAATCCCTTAATCTTCTCAATCTCATCATAATTGATTTCAGGGAAAATAATCTGCTCACGGATTCCCAGTGTATAGTTTCCCCGCCCATCAAATGCCCGAGGAGAAACACCCTTGAAGTCACGAACCCGAGGCAGAGCAACACTAATCAGACGGTCAAGAAATTCCCACGCACGGTCATGGCGCAAAGTGACCATAGCACCGATCTGCTGTCCTTCGCGCAGCTTAAAATTAGAAATAGCTTTTCGTGCACGGGTCACGACAGGCTTTTGCCCGGTAATCGCAGCAAGCTGAAGGATGGAGGCATCCAGCAGTTTAGGATTGGCAATCGCCTCTCCCAATCCCATGTTGACCACAACTTTGACAACCCTGGGAATCTCCATGGGATTGGTAACGCCCATTTCCTTCATAAGGGCAGGAAGAATCTCTTTCTGATAGCGAACGCGAAGGCGAGCCGGGCCTGCCTTCTGATCAGGATTGCCATCCGGGGCCAATTCATAGCCAAACTCACCCTTTTTTGCTTTTTTTCCTTCGCCCTTGCCCTGCGTCTTCGCATTGGCTTTTTTTATGTCTGCCATTTTCAAACTCCTGCTTCGGAGAGCCCTCTGCCCGCCGATCAGTCAAATCCTTACAAAAAAAACAACCCTTTTACATCCAACCACTCATTTTATTTAATCAATGAGCTCTTTACATTTTTTGCAAATCCGAGCGTTCTTGATGCCCTTATCACCGCCGGCATCAACCGCTCTTGCGCCGATTCGCGTCGGCTGATTGCAGTGCGGACAAACAAGCTGAACATTTGCCAATGAAATTGTTCCAACCTTTTCAATCCGTCCGCCTGCCTGATTCTGCTGGCTGCGCCCGGCCTTCAAATGCTTCGTTACAATACGCAGCCCTTCAACACGCACCCGTCCATCATCCTTAAGGACTTCCAGCACTTTTCCACGAGGCTTTGAACCGGTTCCACGCTTCTGAGCAGCCTCTTTGCCCTTCATCAACTGAACCGTGTCGCCCTTCTTGATTTGCATGACTTCCACCTTAGGGGGACCTTCCCCCTCATTAAAACCACATAAATCACAGAACCTCAGGCGCCAAAGAAATAATCTTCATAAATTTCTTAGCACGCAATTCACGCGCGACAGGGCCAAAAATACGGGTTCCGATAGGCTCGTGATCCTTATTCACCAAAACAGCCGCATTTCCATCAAAGCGAATATAGCTGCCGTCAGGACGAGCTATTTCTTTGGAAGTACGGACAATAACTGCACGCGCCACATCTCCCTTTTTCACTTTGGCATTAGGGATAGCTTCTTTCACGGCAACCACAACGACATCGCCTATGGAAGCATACTTCCGCCTAGAGCCGCCCAGAACTTTAATACAGGCAACTTTTTTGGCGCCCGAGTTATCGGCCACATCCATCTCTGTGGACATCTGAATCATGACAACCTCATCCCTCTGCTAAAAATCGAGCCGCTGATTGCTCATACAACAAAAGCAATCACCTTCACTCGACACAATCCTAACTAAACCTCTCAAAAACTTATCAGAGTGCCCGACGGACAACTTCCGCAACTTTCCAGCGCTTGTCTTTGGACAAAGGACGCGTCTCAACAATACGAACAACATCGCCCTTCTGGATTGTCGGGTTTTTAGGATCATGCCCTTCCACATGCGCTTTATACTTCACAGCCCTAAGAACATATTTTCCATATTTGGGGTGAAGCATATGACGCTGAACACGAACCACCACCGTCTTCTGCATCTTGTTGCTTGTGACAATTCCTGTTCGAGTTTTGGCGCGGCCACGAACCGACTCTTTCACACTTTCTTCACTCATCTCGTTCTCCGACTCACTCCGCGATTTATCGCGTCTTAAGAGAGTCCCGCCGAAAAGTTACATCAAAATTATTTTATTACTTCTTATTCCTTTGATGTCTCTTTTTCAGTCAAAACGGTTAAAATCCGCGCCAATTCACGGCGTTTTTTGGAAAGATCTGCCGTGGACTCTAAGGCGCCGGTGTGATGCTTAATACGCTGACGAAAAATCGCCTCACGATTTTCACTGACAAGACGTCCCAGCTCCTCAACACTCAAAGAGCGCAATTCTTTTGCTGCTGCCATTAGAGAGTCTCCTCTTCACGCTTTACGATGCGCGTCTCGAACGGCAACTTAAACTGCGCCAGCCGCAGAGCCTCCACCGCAAGAGTCGGATCAACGCCCTGCATCTCGAAAAGGATGCGCCCGGGCTTAACGACCGCTACATAGTACTCAACACCGCCTTTACCCTTACCCATACGGGTTTCAGCCGGCTTTTTGGTAATGGGCTTATCAGGAAAAACGCGAATCCACATTTTCCCGCCACGCTTAACATGCCGCGTCAATGCAATACGCCCCGCTTCAATTTGACGGGACGTCACCCAAGCAGGCTCAAGGGCCATCAGCCCAATATCGCCGAAATTCAATTTGTTGCCACGAGTGGCAACGCCTCTCATTCGGCCTTTCATCATCTTCCTGTACTTCGTTCGTGCTGGCTGCATCATAATGCAAATCTCCCAAAAGAGGCGCGCCCTCTAGTCACTTTTTCAAGCGATGTCAACGCTGAACATAAGATTTTTTTCAAGCGTTCCTAGCGGATGCACCAGAAGCCGCAACACTGCTCTTTGGCAGGACCTCGCCGCAGAAAACCCAAACCTTCACACCAATGGTACCATAGGTCGTCTTGGCGATAGCATAACCATAGTTAATGTCAGCGCGCAGCGTGTGCAGCGGAACCCGTCCCTCGCGATACCATTCATAACGCGACATTTCAGCGCCGCCGAGACGTCCAGAGCACGCCACGCGAATCCCCTTGGCGCCAAATTTCATGGCCGTCTGAACTGCTTTCTTCATCGCACGACGGAAGGCAATGCGCCGCTCCAGCTGCTGGGCAATGTTCTCAGCCACCAACTGGGCATCCGTCTCAGCCTTGCGGATCTCGACGATGTTTAAAAAAACTTCATTCGGAGTTAAGGACTGAAGCTCTTTCTTCACCGCTTCAATGCCAGCGCCGCGCTTACCGATAAGAATTCCCGGGCGAGCAGTATAAACATTGATTTTAACTTTATTAGCCGCACGCTCAATCTGCACACTGCTAATCCCAGCATGGCCGAAGCTCTTCTTTACATGCGCACGCAGGGCAATATCTTCATGTAACCACTTGGCGTAATTCTTCTCTTCGTACCATTTCGAATCCCAGCTCTTGACGACACCGAGACGAAAGCCAGTGGGATGGACTTTTTGACCCAAGGCACTACTCCTTGAAAGGCCGCACCCAAAAAAGCACGGCAGAATTAGCTGTTAGCTGTCGGCAAGAACCACCGTGACGTGGCTCGTCCTTTTCCGAATGCGCGTCGCACGTCCTTGTGCACGCGGCATAAAGCGACGCATCGTGGGCCCCTGATCGACATAAATTGTCTTAACGATAAGGCGATCAATGTCGATTTGGCCGTTACTAAGCTGCTGCACATTGGCGACCGCTGACTCGAGAAGTTTTTCAACCGGCTTGCTGGCAGCCTTTGGCGTATAGCGCAAAGTAGCCAACGCCTTCTCGATAGGCTGGCCGCGAACTATATCAGCAACAACGCGAACCTTACGCGGAGCGACACGCAAATTACGCAGCCGAGCTGAACTTTCCATCTGACAACTCCAATCTTTTAAGAGGGCAACAACGGCCGGATATTATTTCCCACCCTTGGCCACGACCTTCTTTTCACTCGCGTGACCATGGAATGTCCTCGTGGGAGCAAATTCCCCCAGCTTGTGCCCAACCATATTTTCAGTCACAAAGACAGCCACAAATTTATGACCGTTATGAACCATAAAGGTAAAACCAACAAACTCTGGAAGAATCATCGAACGCCGACTCCAGGTCTTGATGGTCTTATTCTTGGCATTCGATTCGATCATCACCCCGACTTTTTTCTCGAGGTATGCATCGACGAAGGGGCCTTTCTTAAGCGAACGCGCCATTTGTTTTTCCTTGGCAAAAAGACAACCACCTTTTAGCAGAAAAGGTGGTATTGTCTTTTGATTAACTGAAATTATTTAGACTGACTGCGCGGACCGCGCTTTCTGCCAGTAACAATCAGACGATTCGTCCGCTTGTTGACCCTCGTCTTCAACCCCTTGGTCTGCTTGCCCCATGGAGACACTGGCTGCGGGTTGCCTTGACCAGACTTGCCTTCGCCACCGCCATGAGGGTGATCAACAGGGTTCATAACCACACCGCGAACCGTCGGACGAATGCCTAAATGACGCTTGCGGCCGGCGGAGCCAAGCTGATGAATTTCGTGCTCGAGATTGCCGACCTGACCGACAGTTGCCCTGCAGTCCAGCAATACTTTACGCACTTCACCAGAAGGCATACGGATCTGCGCATAATCCCCTTCTTTTGCCATCAGCTGTCCCGCGCTGCCCGCCGAACGAATCGACTGACTTCCGCGGCCAGGCTTCAGCTCCAGATTGTGCAACATCGTGCCAAGGGGAATGAAACGCAGCGGCAGGCAGTTGCCCGGCTTAATATCCGCATGTTCACCGGCAACGATCTCGTCCCCAACCGACAAACCGGCAGGAGCGAGAATATAGCGTTTGTCGCCGTCCAAATAGCTCAGCAGAGCCAAACGTGCCGAACGATTGGGGTCATACTCAAGCGCGGCAACGCGAGCAGGAACGCCCTCTTTGTCACGCTTCCAGTCGATGATTCGGTACAGACGTTTGTGACCACCGCCGATATGGCGAGTTGTAATATGGCCGTGATTGTTACGGCCGCCTGATTTCTTAATAACCTCGGTCAATTTCTTTTCAGGTGCTTTTGCTGTCAGCTCTGAAAAGTCAGCGACAGTTGCCAAACGTCGGCCGGGGCTTGTCGGCTTATAATGCTTCAAAGGCATGGCTATCGAATCCTTATCTTTAGCCGGGCGTGAGCCATAAATGGCCCCCGGACGCCCATGGGATTATTACTCAATTTCAAACAAATCGATGGTCTGCCCTTCCTGCAGAGCCACCACCGCTCGTTTCCAATTTGGACGCTGACCAATGGAGCGTCCAATACGCTTATTCTTTCCGCGCTGGATAGAAGTGCGAACCTCTACAACTTTCACATTGAAAAGTTTCTCTATGGCCTGACGGATTTCCGTCTTATTGGCCCGCAGATCGACCTGAAAGCTGTAGCAGTTTTGATTGGCACGGGCTTCTTCGTATTTCTCAGTGACAACCGGACCTTTGATGATTTCCGTCAACATCATGATACCAAAGCTCCTTCCAGCTGCCTGACAGCAGATTCCGTCACAACCAAAGCATCATGCCTCAAGATGCTTTCAAGATTAATCCCCTCAGGCGCCAGAATATCAAACTTGTCTAAGTTGCGAATCGCCCGATGCAAATTCTCATTCTCGCGCGAATCAATGACAAGCGCATCCGTCAGCTTGAGCCCCTCTGTCAAAATTTTAACAGCACCATGGCTCAGCCGCGCCTTGCCGTCATTTCCCTGAGGCACTTCAAACTTATCCAGAATAACAAGCTTCTGGTCTCTCGCCGTCTGAGAAAGAGCCACTTTCAGCGCGCCGCGCCTCACAGAGCGAGGAGGACGATAGGTATAATCACGGGGCTTAGGCCCCATGGCCTTGCCGCCGCCAACCCACTGAGAAGCTCTCGTCGAACCCTGACGGGCACGCCCAGTGTGCTTCTGCTTCCAGGGTTTCTTTCCGCCGCCAGAAACGAGTGAGGCATTCTTCACTGCAACAGTGCCCGCACGCCGGTTAATCTGTTGGAATTTTACAACCTCATAAATCAAGTTCTCGTTAGGAGCGACGCCAAAGACGTCGTCCGAAAGCTCGATTTCCGAAACTTTCTGCCCTTCTGTATTTACAATATCAAACCTTGCCATAGCCGCCTCTTCGTCGGGTTCTTCAGGACTTAATCTCCACATCGACACCCGCCGACAGGTCGAGCTTCATCAGCGCATCCAGCGTTTGCTGGGTCGGTTCCAAGATGTCGAGGAGACGCTTGTGGGTTCGGATCTCAAACTGCTCGCGACTCTTCTTGTCTCCGTGCGGACTTCTCAGCACGGTAAACTTGTTGATGCGCGTGGGCAGAGGAATGGGTCCGGCCACCTTGGCTCCAGTGCGCTTGGCAGTTGCCACAATCTCACCAGCAGACTGGTCCAGCAGCTTGTGGTCGAATGCCTTCAGCCGAATTCGGATCTTTTGGGTGGTTGCCATCTACTTGCCTCAACAAACGGGGGCTTTCCGGGGCCTCCCCGGCAGTTCCCCTGTAAAAGCATTTTTTTATCGATTCATTTTTAAGTGAATCGAAATTCCATAAAAAGGAGGGCGCCGCTTCAATTCAGCCGAGGCGGCGCCTCTCCTCTGAAACCGCGATGGAGTGTTTACGCGAGAATCTCGGAAACAACACCAGCACCAACCGTACGACCGCCCTCACGAATAGCGAAGCGGAGCTCAGCCTCCATAGCAACAGGAGTCATCAGCTCGACCTCAATGCTCACGTGGTCACCAGGCATAACAATCTCAGTCCCTTCGGGAAGCTTGACAGTGCCGGTGACGTCAGTGGTGCGGAAGTAGAACTGGGGACGATAGCCATTGCCGAACGGCGTATGGCGGCCGCCCTCGTCCTTCCCCAGAACGTAGATGGCAGCTTTGAATTTGCTGTGCGGATGGACAGAACCAGGCTTCGCCAGCACCTGGCCGCGCTCAACCTCATTGCGCTTCAGGCCGCGGAGCAGACAGCCCACGTTATCACCAGCCAGCCCCTCATCGAGCAGCTTGCGGAACATCTCGACGCCTGTGACCGTGGTCTTCTTCGTCTCGCCGAAGCCGATGATTTCAACCGCATCGCCGACGTGAATCTTGCCGCGCTCGATACGACCAGTAGCGACGGTACCGCGGCCTTCGATGGAGAACACATCTTCGACAGGCATCAGGAAGTCCTTGTCAACCTGACGGACCGGCTCGGGGATGCTCTCGTCCAAAGCCTTCATCAGCTCATCGATGCACTCAGCATGCTCGGCGCCGTGGCTGTCCACCACAGGCTTCGCAGAGCCGCGAATCACGGGCAGATCGTCGCCCGGGAATTCGTATTTATTCAGGAGCTCACGGACTTCCATCTCAACCAGGTCCAGCAGCTCGGCATCATCAACGAGGTCGCACTTATTCAAGAAGACAACGATCGCAGGAACGTTAACCTGCTTGGCCAGCAGAACGTGCTCTTTCGTCTGAGGCATCGGGCCGTCAGCCGCGGAGACCACAAGAATGGCACCGTCCATCTGAGCGGCACCGGTAATCATGTTCTTCACGAAGTCGGCGTGGCCTGGGCAGTCAACGTGAGCGTAATGCCGCTTCTCGGTCTCGTACTCCACGTGAGAGACAGCAATGGTAACAATTTTAGAATCGTCACGCACCGTGCCGCCCTTAGCGATGTCGGCATACTCCTTGGCCTTCGCCAAACCTTTGTGAGCCTGACGGAAGGTAATGGCAGCCGTCAGCGTGGTCTTGCCATGGTCAACGTGGCCGATGGTGCCAACATTCACATGGGGTTTCGTGCGTTCAAATTTTTCCTTAGCCATTTATTACTCCTCAGAAATCAGCGAGAAATCAGCGCCCCTCTTTCGAGCAGCGCACCTTCGTTAAACCAAACCTCATCCATCAAGAGCGGCCAAAGCGGCCACCATCAAAAGCCCCTGAGACGAACAACTATCTCTTGGGCAACACCTCCGGGGACTGGCTGATATGACGCGAACTGCATCGTATATGTCGCCCGACCCTGACTCAAAGAGCGCAGCCCCGTAGCATAGCCAAACATGTTTGACAAGGGGGCTTGTGCATGAATTTTTTGGGCTCCTAAGTCCTGTTCCATGCCAATGACGCGGCCGCGCCGGGCGTTCAAATCGCCAATGACATCGCCCATGTACTGATCCGGACAGACAATTTCGCAGTCCATGATCGGCTCCAACAAAACAGGGTCGGCCTGATTCGCCCCGTCACGGAAAGCCATGGACGCAGCAATTTTGAAGGCCATGTCGCTGGAATCGACCTCATGGAAGCTGCCATCAACCAGACGAACATGAATGTCCAGCATCGGATAGCCCGCCAGAACGCCGGACTGCATAGACTCGGACACACCCTGCTCGATAGCGGGAATAAATTCGTTTGGAATGACTCCGCCGACCAGGGCATTTTCAAAAACGAATCCGCTTCCCGGCTCACCAGGCTCCAGCTCCAGCCAAACATGACCATATTGGCCATGCCCGCCGGTCTGACGAATGTATTTGCCCTCAGAGCGAACCTTTTTGCCGATGGTCTCGCGATATGAAACCTGAGGCTTGCCCACATTCGCCTGGACCTTAAATTCGCGCAGCAACCGGTCAGCAATAATTTCCAGATGCAGTTCCCCCATGCCTGAAATCAGCATCTGCCCCGTCTCTGAATCGGAACTGACACGGAATGAGGGGTCCTCAACAGCCAGTTTTTCCAGGGCCTGTCCCAATTTGTCCTGATCAGCTTTCGTCTTGGGCTCAATGGCAATGGAAATAACCGGTTCAGGGAAATCTATCTTTTCCAAAATAATCGGATGCTTTTCGGCGCATAGCGTATCCCCCGTCGTAACCGTCTTGCATCCGACAACAGCGGCAATGTCGCCCGCAAATACTTCAGAAACATCTTCGCG
Organism: Myxococcales bacterium UBA1203; assembly: GCA_002309695.1. Taxonomy (GTDB): domain Bacteria; phylum Myxococcota; class Myxococcia; order Myxococcales; family UBA5297; genus UBA1203. The sequence goes on from DBXV01000025.1 coordinate 192,745, forward strand.
CTTATTGGCGTGCATCTGCAGAAGGCGTCCAATCCGCTCACGCTTCTTTTTCAGCGGATTATAGACACATTCACCGCTTTTTACGCTGCCCGAATAAACGCGCAGATACGTCAGTGTTCCCGAAAAAGAATCATTGGCGATCTTGAATGCCAGCGCAGCGAAAGGCTCGTCATCCGACGCTTTGCGGAGGGCCTTCGCGCCATCAGGCGTCTCCCCTTCGACCGGCGGAATTTCATCGGGGGCCGGCAGAAAATCCACAATGCCGTCCAGAACCGGCTGAATTCCTTTATTTCTGAACGCAGAGCCGCCGAAAGCAGGAAACAGCTTGAGCGAAAGACAGCCCTTGCGCAGACCCGCGATAATGTCCGCCCTCTCCGGCTCGCGCCCGTCCACAAAGGCTTCCATCACGCTGTCATTAAACTCGGCCGCGGCCTCAATCATCGCCTGCCGCTTTGCCTCAGCCAAAGGCAGCAGATCCGCAGGAATATCCACCGTCTCGAAACGGGCACCCTGCGAATCGGAGTCATACCGAATGGCCTTCATTGAAAGCAGGTCAATGACCCCTTCCAGGGCATCCTCGGATCCCCACGGGAAATCCACGGCCACCGGACGCGCCGCAAAACGCGCGGCAATCATATCCAGCACACGGAAATAATCCGCCCCCACCCGGTCCATCTTGTTGACGAACACAATTCGGGGAACCCGATATTTCTCAGCCTGCCGCCACACCGTTTCGGACTGCGGCTGAACACCGCCGACCCCACAGAACACAGCCACCGCGCCATCCAGCACCCGAAGTGAACGCTCAACCTCAACGGTGAAGTCCACATGGCCTGGAGTGTCGATGATGTTAATCCGGTGCTCTCTCCAGAAGGTCGTGATGGCGGCGCTCGTAATCGTGATGCCGCGCTCCCGCTCCTGATCCATCCAGTCCATCACCGTCGTCCCTTCATCGATTTCACCAATTCGATGAGTGACGCCCGTGTAAAACAGGATGCGCTCCGTCGTCGTCGTCTTGCCAGCGTCGATGTGCGCCATAACGCCGATGTTTCGATAGCGATGTAGGGGGCACTGGCGAGGCATGACGTCCACTTTCGTTGCGGGGCGGCAGGAAAACCGACCGGCGGCATTCAATCCGCTGCCTAAGGCTGGCGGGAAACCTTCTGGAGCTCGTGTCAAGGATGGGAGGAGACGCCTCCCGGCACACACCGGGGAAATCCCACGGGGGCATAAATGAGCGGCGGCGCGCCTTAGTCGAAGACCTTCATGAAGTCAACGTCTTTTTTGGCTTCTTTTGACGATTTTTGAGGCGGCGGCTTGCCACCCCCCGGCGAGTGCTTAGCCTGCCGCCGCTTTTCGCCGGAGGACTGTGCGCCGCTGCCCCGCCTGCCGCCGAAAATGGCCTCTTTGAGTGCATCCCGCGCTCCGCGCCGCCTCACTTCACAGGCGGCGCTTTTGTGAAGGGAGTTTCACCGTGTTCAAAGGCACCACGATTCTCTGCGTCCGGAAGAACGGCCACGTCTGCATGGCCGGCGACGGACAGGTCACCATGGACAACCGCATCGTCCTCAAAAAGACCGCGCGCAAAGTCCGGCGGCTCGCCGGAGGCAAAGTCATCGCCGGTTTTGCCGGGTCCACGGCCGACGCGTTCACCCTGTTCGAGCGCTTTGAGGAGCAGCTTGCCGCCCATCAGAACAACCTCTCCCGCGCGGCTGTTGAGCTGGCCAAGCTGTGGCGGACGGACAAGTTCCTGCGGAAGCTCGAAGCCATCCTGATTGTCGCCGACCCGGACAAAACGCTGGTGCTCACGGGTGCCGGAGATGTGGTCGAGCCGGACGGCGGCGTCATCGCGATTGGCAGCGGCGGCTGCTACGCCCAGTCGGCGGCTCTGGCGCTGGCCGAAAACACCGAGATGAGTGCCCGCGCCATTGCCGAGGCGGCCATGAAAATCGCGGGGGACATCTGCGTCTTCACCAATGACCACGTCACTTACGAGGAGTTCTGACAGGACGCTCCGCCCGACCTCTCCCCTCTCCTTTCGCTCCTTCCAATCCATCCAGCGAGGTACCCCGTGTCTCAAAATCTCACGCCACGCCAAATCGTCGCCGAGCTCGACCGCCACATCGTCGGCCAGGCCAAAGCCAAGCGCGCCGTCGCCATTGCCCTGAGGAACAGAATCCGGCGCGAACTCGTCCCCGGCGACCTCCGGGAAGAAATCGTCCCCAAGAACATCATTATGATTGGCCCCACAGGCGTGGGGAAAACGGAGATTGCCCGGCGGCTGGCCCGGCTGTGCGACGCGCCGTTCGTCAAGGTGGAGGCCAGCAAGTTCACCGAGGTCGGCTACGTGGGCCGGGACGTGGACGCCATGATTCGCGACCTGGTCGAGAACGCCATTCACATGGTCCGCGAAGAAGAGGCCGAGACCGTCCGCGCCAAGGCCCGCGATGTGGCCGAAGAGCGGCTGCTGGACCTCATCGCCAAGTCCTCCGACTTCGTGCCTCCGGGTGAAAAGCCTGACCGCCAGCGTCTGCGCGCCCAGCTGCGCGCCGGGACCTTCGACGACGGCGACATCAGCATTCAGGTGCAGGAGGCGCGGAGCGGCAACCCCCCGTCCTTCATGGCGGCCCTCAGCGGGCAGAGCATGGACGACATCTCGGGCCAGCTGGAAAGCCTCTTCAGCGGCTTCATGCCCACGCAGAAGCGCGAGCAGAAAATGAAGGTGAAGGACGCGCTGAAGACGCTGACCGATGAGGAGGCCGCGCGCCTGGTTGACATGGACAAGGTGCGCCGGGAGGCCATTCAGCGGGCCGAACAGCGGGGCATCATTTTCATCGACGAAATCGACAAGGTCGCCGGGCGGGGCGCTGAAAGCCGGGGGCCCGATGTGTCCAGAGAAGGCGTCCAGCGGGACATTCTGCCCATCGTCGAAGGCTCCACTGTCACCACCAAGTACGGTCCGGTGAAGACGCACCACATTCTGTTCATCGCCGCCGGTGCCTTCCACGTCTCCAAGCCCAGCGACCTGATTCCCGAGCTTCAGGGGCGCTTTCCCATCCGCGTGGAACTCTCGCCCCTCTCGCGCGAGGACATGTTCCGCATCCTCACCGAGCCAAAAAACTCGCTGGTCCGCCAATACACGGCGCTTCTGGAGACAGAGGGCGTGAAGGTCGAAATCCGAAACGAGGCCATCGACGAAATCGCCGCCGTGGCGCAGGCCGTCAATGAGCGGACCGAAAACATCGGCGCCCGGCGGCTGCACACGATTCTCGAACGGCTGCTGGACGAGCTGTCCTTCGAGGCGCCCGAGATGAAGGACGCGCACGTCGTCATCGACAGGGACTACGTGAAGCAGCGCCTGGCCGACGTCGTTCAGGACGAAGACCTGTCCCGTTTCATTCTCTGACCACATCGGAGCAGCCATGACCGCCGCCATGAAATTTATCGACGCGCACACGCACACCTTTCTCCGCGGGCCCGAGGACCTGGAGCGCATGGGAAACGCCGGGACCGTCTGCGCCGTTGTCTGCGCTTTTCTGCCGGTTCAGCCCACGTGCGCGGGCACGCTGCTGGACCTGTTCGCCTGGCTGGACACGGTCGAGCGGGAGAGGCTGGAAAAGAGAGGCATCCGGGAAATTCTGGCAGTCGGCATCCATCCCCGGTGCATCCCGCCCGCTCCCGACACGGCGCCCGTCATCGAACGCGTGAAGGCGATGCTCCAAAGTGGCCGCGCCGGTGCCGTCGGCGAAATCGGCCTTGAAAAAGGCACTGACGCTGAGCGCGGCATCCTTCTGGAGCAGCTGCGCCTCGCGGCTGAGCTGTCCGTTCCCGCCGTCGTCCACACGCCCCGGACCAACAAGGAGGCCATGGTTCAGGAAACGCTGCGCATCATTGACGAGAGCGGCATCGCCGATGAGCTGGTCATTCTGGATCATCTGACGCCGGCCATCGTCCGCGCGCTCGACGCGAAGGGGCGCACCTTCCGCATGGGTCTGACGCTGCAGCCGGGGAAGACGACGCCAGAGGAGGTGAATGCGCTTCTGGATGAGCGCGGGCCGGAGCGGCTTCATCTGGACAGCGACCTGTCACACATGCCGTCTCAGCCCGACGCTGTGGCAGAGGCCGCCCGCCGTCTGACTGAGCTGGGCGCTCAGCGCGGCGACATCGAAAAACTGACGTTTTCCAATGCGGCGTCAGCTCTGCGCGCGGCTCTCTGAAAAAAAGCCGCGCCCCCCTTCCGAAAAAAATGGCCCTGACTTAAGGGCCGCCGTCTTTTTTCCGAGACATTTGCTCATTTGCCGGAGGCGAAATTCGACATGGCTGAAACGCAGAACACCACAGGGCTGTACAGCGGGCTGACCGTCGGCAGCGAAATCGACGCGAAGTGCTCGAAATGCAAACAGGACCTGATGCACACCATCACCGAGATGACCGACGACGGGAAACCCAAGCGCGTCCGCTGCCTGACCTGCGGCGGCGAGCACGTCTTCCGGAAGACGGCGGCTCAGAAGGCGGCTGAGGCGGCAGAGAAGAAAAGGGCGGCCGAGGCCAAAAAAGCCAGGCTGGCCAAGAAGGCCAAATCCGGCGGCAGGGGCGACATCCCTGAATTCGCCGTTCTGGCTGACGGCAAGCGCATCGACGCGCCGCGCCTCTATTCGATGACGGAGCATTTCGCGGTGGGCGAAATCATCGAACACCCGGTCTTCGGCATCGGCATCGTCGCCGTCGTGCGTGGCACGGACAAAATGGACGTGGCCTTTGAGAAGAGCGGAGCGCGCACGCTCCTGCACAACCGCATCCTGCCCGGCAAAATCGGCTGATGCCTGAGTGTCCCGGCGCATCCCCCACCCCATGTCGGAAGCGCCGCTGAAACAAAAAAGCCCCGCCGGCCTCTCCTTGAGGCAGCGGGGCTTTTTCATGTCCGGAACATCAGCGCATCTGGCGGCAGCCGGCGTCAGCTCTGCGGCCATCCGCCGCTGCCAAGCGATGTCCTAAGGCTGAGTACTTCCCAGAATCTCCTCGGCCGTGACGAAGACGGGGCGAATGTCCACGGCAATGCCTTCGAGGGAGTCCAGCGCCCGCTTCAGGTCAGGCGTCAGGACGGCCATCCGCTCAAGAATCGCCCGCGCCGCGTCCCGGTCGCCCGTAGCCTGAATCACCAGAAGCCGTCCCAGGAGCTTCGTCACAGAGGCCTTCATCCGCGCCGCATCGACGGAGAACGTTCCCGCCGGCGTCACCGATACCGCGCCGTCCTCCATGAAGGCCGCCACCTGCATGGCCATGGACCTGGCGTGGGCCTCCTCGATGCCGAAGCGGAGCGTCCGGAAGGATGAGGCGAGATACGTGGCGTAAAGCCTGGCCTCCAGCGACGCGGGGAACATGTCCGAAAGCCCCAGCTTTTCGCCGCCGTCGATGAAGCGCTGAACCATAAACAGGCCCATCAGGTCGGCTTTGGCCTCCTCGATGGCGCTGTATGTCTCACCCAGCTCCTGACGGACCGACGTCTCGCGTCCGTCCTTCTGAATGACCTGCGGCCCCAGGCCGTGGCTCAGCTCGTGGGCCAGGATGTGAAGGAAGAAGGCGTCAAAATCGACCAGCGCGCGGTCGTCCGCCTCGAGAACGCGGTCGGCGATGGGCAGCAGGATGGCCTCAAACTTGGCCTGCTGGACGTTCTTCATCATCACGCGCTTGCTGCCCCTGGCGGCCACCACCACCTCGTCGTTGGGCAGGTTGTAGGCCGCCGCCTGAACGCCGTGGCCCGCGTCGCCGGCATTAAAAATCTGATTGAGCACGGCGATGGGCGCGAGGCCGCCGAGCTCCTTGCGCTTAAACGCGTCGGGCATGGGCAGCGCGCTCTCAATCTCCAGAAGGTGCGCCGTGATGGCCGACAGACGGCGGCTCTCCTGATGGTCACGGATGCCCACGTAGGCCTCAAAGGCCGCCTTCAGCCCCATGGCCTCGTCGAGATACGTCTCGTAGGGCCCCATCGTCGGGTCCACGTCGCCATTGAGCTCCATCCAGGCCACTTCGCTGGGGCGGTAGTCGTCGCTCAGAAAGGCGTCCGCGCGCATGGCGAGGAACTTTTTCAGGCCGGGGTCATCCGCCAGCGCCGCTGCCTCACGCAGATGGCCGGCCGCCTCGGTCAAAATGTCCCGGTAGGCCTCGCTGTAAGGAACCACCGTCAGCTGCCCGGACGAACTGCGCCGAATCACGCTGTAAAAGCCGCGCGCCTTCTCGCGCTCGCTCTCGGACAGCGAATCAAAAAAGGCCGTCAGCTCCTTGGGAGAGGCATCTTCCGGATAGTAGGCCGCGCCCTTTGGCTTCCGGGCAGGCACACCCTCCATGAAGGCCGTGTAGCCATCGAGCTCAGACCAGGGACCGCGGTTGACGACAAAGGCATCCCGGCGCGCCCGGCCCGCGTCGTCGTTCGCCGCGGCATTCAGCCGCTCAGCCAGCGCCTCATTGCCGTCCCACATCTGCCGGTAAAACAGCCGGTCCACGGCCTGAGCCGCCCGCAGAATCGGTTTGAGCGCCGCCCTGTCGCCCGCGGACAGCCCCGAAATGTCTGCCTTGAGAGGAACAGCCGCGTAGCGGGCCGTCTGCGCCTTGAGTTCCTGCACATTGGGAATCGCCATGTTCTGAATCTCCTTCGCCTCAGCCGCCGCCCCCGCGCCTTCCGTCTGGGACTTCCCCGAAACCTGGGTTCCCGCGCAGGCACAGGCCAGCGCCAGCAGCGATGCCGCGGCCAGTTTTCCAGCTGTGAATTTCATGCGTCGCTCCTCCCCCTCAGTCAGTGCGCCATCTCCAGAAGCGTCCACTCGTCCCTGTCCCGGCGGCGGACCAGCTTCATGCCCTCGCGCTCAAAGGCGGTCAGAACCTCACCGGCCTGCTCATTGAGAATGCCCGTCAGCATGAGCCGCCCCCCGTCGGCCACGGCGTCCGCCAGCCTCGGGGCGTAGTGACAGAGGACGTTGGCGAAAATGTTGGCCAGGACCAGATCGAAGCGGCCGCGAATGCGCTCCAGAGGCTTCGTCGTCCACTCCACGCCGTCCACGCCGTTCTTCGCGGCGTTTTCACGGGCGATTTCCACGGCCTGCGGGTCGATGTCGTTGGCCACGGCGGGACCGCTGCCCAGCTTCCGCGCGGCCATGGCCAAAATTCCCGAGCCGGTGCCCACGTCGAGGACGCTGCATCCCTCGTGGTTTTTGTCGTCCATCCAGTCGCTGATGGCTTCCATGCACATGGCGGTGGTGGGGTGATCGCCGGTGCCGAAGGCCATGCCCGGGTCAATCACGAGGCCCACGCAGTCATCCGGCCTGCTGTCCGTCATCCACGAAGGCCCCACCCAGAGGCGGCCGGCGCGCGTGGCACGGACGTCCTTCTTCCAGCCCTCCGTCCAGTCCTGGTCCTCAACCGTCTCAAAAAAGAGCGCCGCGTCCGGGAAATCCGCCTTCACCAGCTCAGCCGCCTCGCGCGACGCATCCTCGGTCTCGAACCACAGAACCATGTCGGCCATGCCCTCGGGAAGAGGCTCCACGCCGGGCAGCGGCTTGAGCGAATGATCGCGAATCTCAATGCCGACCTGCTCCATCTCGCAGGCCAGCGCCTCCAGAACATCCATCCCGCTCTCTGAAATCCTGACGCGCAGTGTGTGGTGCATCTGCCTGTCCTTCCTCGAAGTGCGCCGCGGCTTGTTTCAGTGCTTCCGGTCAATCATGGCCCCGGCGAGCGCATCCAGATGCGCCGCCGCCGGCAGCCAGGGAGCGATGAGGGCGCGGGCCTCCTGAATTTTGTTTCGGGCCGACTGCCGCGTCGCCTCGACGCCAATCAGACGCGGATACGTGAGCTTGTGCTGCTGGGCGTCGTTGCCCGCGGCCTTGCCCATCAGCGCGGGATCGCCCTCGACATCGAGAACGTCATCCCACTGCTGGAAGGCGTGGCCCATGAGCCAGCCAATCCGCTGCATGCTGCCGATGACCTCGTCATTCGCCCCGGCCGCGCAGGCCCCGGCCGCGCACGACAGCGCCAGCAAATCCCCCGTCTTCCGGCGATTGACCTGGTCCAGGAATGCCTCCGTGTCCTCGCGCTCCGAAACCGTGTCATCGACCTGACCGCCCACCATGCCCCGGGCGCCCGCGTGCCGCGCGAACAGGGCGCACAGCCTGAGCCGAGAGGGTTCATCGCCGCCGGACACCACGGCAAAGGCCTCGGTCAGAAGCCCGTCGCCCGCCAGAATCGCCGCCGCCTCGCCAAACTTCCGGTGACTGGTGGGCATCCCGCGCCGGAAGTCGTCGTTGTCCATGGCCGGCAGGTCGTCGTGAATCAGCGAGTAGGTGTGAATCATTTCGATGGCCACGGCGGCATCCGTCACCACCCGCTCGCGCCCCGACGCCCCAAAGGCCTCGGCAGCAGCCACGACGAGAAGCGGACGCAGGCGCTTGCCGCCCGCGAGAAGGCTGTAGGCCATCGACTCGGCCAAAAGTTCGGGAACCTGCCCGCGATAGCTGTCCAGCATCGAGCGCAGCGCGCCCTCGACGCGCTGCCGGGTCCCGTCCATCCAGCTCTGAAAATTGTCTGTCATCATCTGTCCTCTGAAAGTGAAAGCGGCGCCAAAGCTCCGGGCCTCAGGCCGCGCAGAAAATCTCTCCGGCGCGTTCATTCCCCAGCCGCGAAAAATGACGGCTGCCATCCGGCCCTACTCAGATGAGGGCAGGGTCAGCGCGTCGATGCGGCGGACGAGCACATCGAGGTCGAGCGGCTTCACGAAATAATCGTCGGCGCCCGCATCCATCCCGCGGCGGACATCCGACTCCGCGCAGCTGGCCGACAGCAGAATCACCGCGATGTCGCTCAGGTCGGAACTCTGCTTGATGGAGCGGCACAGGTCGAAGCAGCTGATCCAGCCGATGTCGGCGTCCAGCAGCACCAGATCAGGGTGATCCACCTGGAGGCTGCCGATGAGCCGCAGCCCGTTGGAGGCCTCAATTACATCGAAGCCTTCCGCGCTCAGCGCCAGCCGCAGCATCGCCCGGACGGAAACGTCATCGTCCACGATGAGGACCCTGCACCTGCCGCGCTCCTCGTCAGCGCCGGAGGCCGCAGCCCGCGCCGAAAGCCTGTCGTTCACCTCAGGCATGTCGTCAGGCACCGTCATCCGGCGCCTCGCCGCTCTCTTCGTCCGGCGCATCAGACTCAGCGTCCGGCTCCGCCAGCTCGTCCGCCGGCTGCACCGTCAGACGCCCGTCCCTTGAAGCCAGCAGGACCTCCACGCGCTTTTCGGCCTCGTTCAGCCGGTTCTCGCTCTCGCGGGCCAGCGCCACGCCTTCCTCGAAGGCCTCCAGCGATTCCTCAAGCGTCAGTCCCCCGCCCTCCAGCCTGCCGACAATCTCTTCGAGGCGCGCCGAAAGGGCCTCGTAGCTCTGCCGCCCCAGATTCTTTTCCGTCTTTCTGGCCAATTCATCCGACTCCGAGGCACCCTGTTTTTCCTCTCAGGGACGCCATCCGAAACACCCGCCTTCGAGCCCTGCCGCCGCGATTCGCGTCACCGGCGCACCGGAGGAGGAGGCGCCCGGAAGGGCTGCTGGAGGACCGACTCCTGGAATTTCTTGGCCAGCTCCGGTTCGAGAATGCGCTCCACCTCGGAATTGAGCTCGTTGCGCATCGTCTTGATGCGCTCCCGCTGCTCTTCCCGGTTCTGCATTCCGCTGCCCGACATCATGGCGTCGAAGAATTCCCGGTTCTTCGCCGAGTCCTCTTCGAGAACACGCCGCAGCTCCTGAGCGTCAGAGGAAGAAACGCCATTCGCGGCCACGAATTCGTCCATGGCATTCAGCCGGTCCTGCTCCATCTGCTCGCGGAACTGCTTCATCCGCTCATGCCGCATCTCGCGCTGGGCCGTCTCCACGGCGGACTTGAACTCGGGGCTCTGCGGGTCGGGCGCGTAGTTCTGCCGGGAGCGCTCCATCTTCTGCATCTGCCCTTTGAGCTCGGCGATCTGGTTCCTCAGCGCCTGAACATCGGCCGCGCTGCCGGCGGCAGAAGGCGCGGTCACTGCCGACGGAGCTGCCGGAATGGCCGCGTTTCCCTGAGCGGAAGAGACGGCGGACAGGCGGTCCTCAAGCTTGGCGGCGGAAGCCTCCAGCGCGTCCACCCGATCGCGCAGCGCGTACAAATCGGATGACCTCAAAACATCGCTGGGCATCTCCGGCGCACCGCGGCCCATCAGAGAGACGGCAAAAGCGGCGGCGGCAAGTGCGATGGCAATCAGGGGAAGAGCGCGGTTCATGACTGGCCTCGGGAAAAAGTGGGGAATCCCCAAAAGAAAAAAGCCCTCGGAGCCGGGGGCGGCGCGGTGAAGGCAAAAAAACGCGCCGATTGCAAGCAGGGGGACCCGACGCGGGCCGGCGGCGCCCAGACCTGCATCTTTCAGTCATTATATGCGCATGAAAATTCCCGCCGAACGCATCCTTTTCCCGGCTGAGACGCCGACAGGGCTCTCCGCGCGGCTTCCGCCTGAGCTCCCCCCGGAAAATTCTTAAAAACATCGTGATTTCAATGGGTTATTTTGTTCCGTCGCATTTGCGTTTTTCGGAATGAACCACTAGAAGCCCGCGCCGCAAAGGTGAGGGAGACGCGTGGACGGCGCCCCTTCACGAACTGCAAATTCAACAACAAGGAGTCCGTTTTATGCGTGAAAATTCCAAGAACAGAGAGTCCCGGCGCCAGCTCATTCAGAACATTCTCGAAGACAGCGTCATCACCAGCCAGAAGGACCTGCTTCGCGCGCTCTCGGGACACGGCATCTCTGTCAACCAGTCCAGCATCTCCCGCGACCTCCAGGAGATGCACGTGGTCAAGCGCAGCGGCCGCTACATCGTCAGCGACACCGAAGAGCGGGAGACGACGGCGGACCTGAAGGAAGTCATCGGCAGAGTCCGCAGCGTCCATACGGCCGGGGCCAACCTTCTCGTTCTGCACACCACTCAGGGTATGGCGCCCGCCGTCGGCTTCGCTCTCGACAAAGCCAGCTGGCCGGAAGTTCTGGGGACCATCTCCGGCGACGACACGCTGTTTCTGGCCACAGCCAGCCGCCGCGAGCAGCTCATCATCAATGAGCGTCTGGAACAGGCCGGCGTTCCCTGCTTCAACAGCGCTTCCAGCTCAAACGCCCAGGCCGGTGCCCGGGAAAACCGCTGAGAAACGCGCGCGCATCGCACGCGCCCTCATCACAGAAATCGACAAAATCGAAACCGCGCGCCCCTCCGGCACGAACAGCGCCGCGGATGCAGACCAGTCAGAGCCCTGCCCCATCTCTCCCCGGGGCAGGGCCTCGTTTTTTTCGGCCGTCCGGAGCGGCCCTCATCCCCTTCATTTTCATTCACGAAAGACGCACCACCGCCATGACCGCCTTCAATGACCGCAGTTCGATGATCGGCGCCCTCGTCCGCGCCATGCCCTACATTCAGAATTACCGAGGCAAAACCTTCGTCCTCCAGGTCGATGGTCCCTTCTGCGCCGACCGCTCCGCTCAAAAGGAAATGGCCGAGCAGATTGGCGTTCTCTGCGGGCTGGGCATCCGCGTCGTCATGGTTCACGGGCCGGGGCCGCAGGTCGATTACCTCGCCGATCGGCTCAATCTCAGCGGCCGCTTCGTGGACGGGCAGCGGGTCACGGACGATGTCGCGCTCGACCTGCAGATGATGGTCTGCGCGGGGATGATTAACGTAGGGATGCTCTCCGCCTTCCGCGGCGCGGGCGTTCCCGCCGTCGGCATCACCGGCATTGACGCGGGGCTCATCACGGCGCGGCAGCGGGCGCGGATGCCTCATCTGAATCTGGCGCCCGAACAGGACCTCATCGGCGAGGTCGTCAGCGTGGACGCGCGGGTTCTGAACTCTCTCCTCGACGGCGGCTTTGTGCCTCTCGTCTGCCCGCTCTCGTCAGATGCCCACGGCGAGGTGCTTTCTCTCGAAACGGGCGATGTCAGCGCCGCCATCGCCGGTTCTCTCCACGCCGAAAAGCTCATCCTGCTCACCGAGCTGCGCGGCCTCTGCGAGAACCCCGACGATCCCGACTCCGTCATTTCGTACATCGATCTGGAAGGGCTCGAATCGCTGAAGATGCGCCGTCCGCTCGACGGCATCATGCGGCTGAGGACGCAGGCGGCCATCCGGGCGGTTCAGTCGGGAGTGAAGCGCGTCCACATGGTTGGCTACCGGCCCTACGGGAATCTCCTGGGCGAAATTTTCACCAGCGAAGGCACGGGCACGCTCATCGTGTCGGATGCCACCCGGGCGCCGGACTGACGGAGCTTTTTCAGCCGTCCTTTCCCCCTTGCCCCTGCTGCCGCGGCCGCCTAAAGCGCCCCGCTTTTTTTCCGGACCTGCACCCCGGAGCTGGAGCGAGCGCACATGATTGTCGGATTTCCGAAGAACGTCGGCTGGATTGAGGTCATTTGCGGCTCGATGTTTTCGGGCAAAACCGAGGAGCTCATCCGCCGTCTGACGCGAGCCCGGATTGCCCAGCAGCACGTTCAGGTCTTCAAGCCGCGCATCGACGACCGCTACGACGCCGTCCGCATCGTCAGCCACTCCATGCAGCAGCTCGACTCGACCGTCATCGACAGTGCGGAGGACGTTCTGCGCTTCCTGCGGCCGGAAACTCAGGTGGTGGGCATCGACGAGGTTCAGTTCTTCGGCGCCGACATCGTCCACATCTGCGAATCGCTGGCGGACAAGGGCCTGAGGGTCATCGCCGCGGGGCTTGATCAGGACTATCGGGGGCGGCCTTTTGAGCCCATGCCTCAGCTGATGTGCGTCGCCGAATACGTCACCAAGGAGCTGGCCATCTGCGCCGTCTGCGGCAATCCCGCCAACCGCTCTCAGCGCATCATCAGCAAGTCGGACCGGGTGGTCGTCGGCGCCGCGGGTGCCTACGAGGCCCGCTGCCGGAAGTGCTTCGTCCCCGAGCCGGTCGAGGCGAGCCTCTCGTCCAATCTGCGGCTCAACCTGAAACACGCGGACGAGCCGCCCCAGGCGCCCCGTCAGGAGCAGGAAACGGTCTGACGGAACTGCGCCCCGCCTGCCGAAGCCGGCGGTCCTCTCCCGGAACGCCATGAAACTGAACCTCGCCACGCGGATTTTTCTGGGCAACGCGCTCGTCACGCTGACCTTCGGTGCGGTCTCCATCTACAGCATTCTGGAGATGCGGCAGATCGGCCGGGAAATCCGCATCGTCTCCGACGGCTATCTGGCGCTGTCCAAATCGGCGGCGCGCCTGGACAGCTTCCACAAGAGCCGTCAGCGGGACACGGAGCGGCTTCTCGCCGAGAGCTCCCCGCAGACGCGCCAGGCGCTTCTCCGGATGGCCCAGGGGTATTTTCCCCAGATGGTTCACGAGCGGCTGAATGACCTGACGGCCACGGCTCAGAGGGCGGCCGCCTCGGCGCCCAGGCGGGAGCAGCTCTTCCTCTACAATCTCATTGAGCGCTTCGCCGAGATTGGCCGTCTCTATGACAGCTATGAGGCCGCGGCCCGGACGGCGCAGGCGGCGCTCGCCGAAAACGGCTCTCTGGACCGGAACAGCGAAGCGGCCCGCAGCCTCCTCATCGAGGAAAAAAAGCTGGAGCGGGAAATTCAGGTTCTGACGCTGATGCTCGACATGCGCGTCGCTGACCGCGTCCGCCTGGCCGAGCAGCGCGAGCAGAAGAGCACGCTGGTCATCATCGCCCTGTCGATTTTCGCCATTCTGCTGGGGCTCACCGCCACGCTTCTCGCCGTCCGGCTTCTCAGGCCCATTCACGCGCTGACCATGGCCGTGCAGAAAATCGAGAGCGATCCCGGCGCGGACATTCGCTTTCCGATGGATACCGACGGCGAGATCGGCCTTCTGGCGCACGCACTGGACGACATGGAGCGCGCCCGCAAAGAGCGCGACCGGGAGCTGGCCGAAAAGCAGGAGGCTCTGGTGCGCGCCGAGCGGCTGGCGGCCATCGGGCGCATCAGCGCGCAGATCACCCACGAGATTCGCAATCCCCTGACCTCCATCGGGCTCAACACCGAGATGCTGGAAGAAGAGCTGTCCGGCAGCGAGAGTCTGGAAGAGGCGCGCAGGCTCCTCAGAGCCATCAGCCGCGAGGTGGACCGGCTGGGGGAGATTTCGGAGCAGTACCTGAGCTTTGCCCGCTTCCCGCAGCCGGAGCTCGCGCCCGTCAGCACAGCCGACTTTCTCGATGAGCTGATTGATTTCCACGAGTCGGAACTGGCCCGCGCGGGCGTGCGCATCGAGCGCAAATATGCCCGCAGCTGCCCCGGCATCGTCGCCGACGAAAATCAGCTGAAGCAGGCGCTCCTCAATCTGATGCGCAACAGCCGCGAAGCGCTGGTCCACGGCGGCACGCTCACCATCGAGGCGCGCCCGCTGGTGACTCAGGTGGAAATCTGCGTCGCGGACGACGGACCCGGCATCGCGCCCGAGGCGGTCCAGCGCATGTTCGACCCGTTTTTCTCGACCAAGGAACGGGGCACCGGACTGGGCCTGTCGCTGACGCAGCAGATTATCGCCGAGCACGGCGGGACCATCGAATGCGCGAGCGAGCTGGGGAAAGGCACCCGCTTCACCATCCGGCTCAGGCGGGCTCAGGACGGCTCGCTCCCGGAAAAGGACAGCTCCCGCGAATCGTCCGAAGGCACGAAGGCCGAAGCCTGAACCTGCCGGACCGATGGCGCGAAGCCGTCAGCGCGCCTGGACGTTGAAGGCCAGAGAGATGTTGGCCTGCTCGCCGCTGTAAGCCGGGAACTTCCAGGTCGAGAGCGTCTTGAACATGCACTTGTAGAGCTCGCTCCCGCTGTCCTTGTACTCGTAGTGGTCAATCCAGAGCTTGGAGACCCGGCCCGCGTTGGAAATGGTGAATTCGAGGGGAATGCGCGCGGACCAGTTGGGATTGCTCTCGCTCTGGCGATGGGCCTCGGCCGTCAGGCAGGGATGAAGCGTCTTCTTCTTGCTGGCCACGATGCGCTGAATCGCCTCCTCGTCCCATTCCTGCTGACTGGCCAATCCGTCCCGCTCGCTCCTGCCGGACGGCCGCGCCGCGCTCCGGGAGGCCTGCGGAGACTGCTTCCGCGCGTCGCCGGGACGTGCCGCGGACGCCACCGCCGTTCCCTGCGCCGGCTGCTGGGCCTGAGCCGCTTTGCCCGAATCCTGACCGGGCTTGCCGCCCACGGGATAGGCCATGCCCTCGTCGTCGTCGCCGGCCGCGCTCCGCACCGACGCCAGAGCAATCACCGGCATTTCGTCCGTGATGATGGGGTCGGGCAGAACAACTTTCCGCTCCCACGGGCGATTGACGGCCAGCCACCTCGCGCCGAAGCCGATGAGCAGAACGCCCACAATGGACACCAGAACGATGGCGGCCACATTGAGGCCCGCCGCCTTGCGCCGCGTGCTGACCGCATCCCGGTGCTGTGCCTCGACCTTCTGCCGCGCCCCCGCCTTGGCCAGGGCCACCATGAACAGAGGGTCTTCGCCGATGGGATGGAACTCGCTGCCGCTCCCCTGCTGGCAGACGACCGCAGTGTCGCCCACGTTTCCGGCCTCGATTTCCTCAATCAGGTCTTCGTAGGCCACGGGCCCCAGCAGAAGGTCGTGCTGCTTGTAGAGCCAGAAAGTCCCTTCACCGCCGGCAGGCCGTTCGCTCGTGGCGTCGCTCACGTCAGTTCTCCTCAGCTCAGAGGTTCAAGACAGGGAATCTTTTTCAGGGATGAGGCGCTCAGCGCTTCGCTCGATGGCGTCCCCTGCTTCGGCTTTGGCCGGATGCGGACTGCCGCTTCGGCTTCGCGGGAGGGGGCGGCAAAAAAGGCGGCAGGCTGACGCCCCGGCGCTCCAGCTCTTCCAGCATCAGTCCGTCCCGCAGCCCGCGCCGGGCACCTCTGAATTTTTCCACCGAAAAATAGGCGGCCAGTTCCTGAAGCAGAATCGACCCGGCCACGATGATTTCCGCCCGGCGCTCCTCGATGCCCCGCGTCTTGCGCCGCTGCTCCAGGCTCATGTGCGTCAGGCAGGCGCACGCCCTCGTCAGCTCCTGAAGCGTGAAGCGCGGCGAGCCCTGGAAATTTTTCTCCCGGGCGGCCTGCCCCGTCGAAGTGCTGACGCGGCGGCGGATGAAATTGCCCACGGCGCCGAAGGTTCCCGCGCTGCCGATGAGCAGGCGCACGGGCGCCAGCGAGGCGGGGATGCTGCGGCTGAGCTCAGCGCGGATGAACTCGCGCAGAGACGACTCATCCTCGTGAGAGAGCGGGTCCGTGCGGCAGAACATTTCGGTGAGGCGCGAGGACCCCAGAGGAAGCGAAACGCCCAGCTGAATGCGGCCGTCGCCGATGACGCTCACCTCGGTGGAGCCGCCGCCGATGTCCGCCAGAACCAGATTCCGGGGAAGCCCCGCGTAGCCGGTGAGCACGCCCCGGGCGATAATCTCGGCCTCCCGCTCGCCGCTGATGACTTCGACGGAAATGCCGGAATTTTCTTCGATGGCGCGGAGAACTTCGGCGCTGTTTCTGGCCTCGCGCAGAGCGCTGGTGGCCACAGCACGAATGCCGTCCACGCCGCGGCCCTGGGCGGCCCTGGCAAAACGCGCCACGATTTTCACCACGGCAGAAGCGGCCTCGTCCGAGACCACGCCCGTGCGAAAAACTTCGCTCCCCAGCCGCACCGTGTCCCGGTCATCGAGAACAACCGTGTGGCGCCCGTCCTCAAAGAGCCGCACCACCTGAAGCCGAATGGCATTGGAGCCGATGTCGATGACGCCCAGGTGCGTGCGAACTGCGCTCTCGCTGGCCTCTGCGGCCTGGCTGTCCTTGGACGATTCGGTCACTGGCGTGTCATTCCGACGGCGGGTGAAAAGCCTGAATACGGGGTGCTCCTCAGGAAAAACAGGCGCGCGCCCTTATTCAGTCCACCGGGCGCGGTCAACGGAGGAGGGCGGGCATCAGAAACGCGGCGAGCATGCCCTCGCACGAGTCATTTCTCGGCCGGGACAGCACGCGCACGGCCGCTTCGGGGAGGCCGGTTCGGCGTCTGAGAAGTCTTCTTCCGGTAGAGGTGCCACAGGCCTGCCGACGCGATTTCCTCCACCTTCCGCGCATCCCGGCCGAAGACCGACTCGGGCGACGAATGACGAAGCAGATAGACGTCGTACCAGGCGGCCTCTTTGTTCCAGTCGTAGCGGTTCGGACGCCATTCCCACTTGGGAAGCGGCACCTCGCGCTTCCCCTTCTCCGAATAGTGGACGGGGAATGGGTCGTGGCGGGCCAGCGAAAAACTGGGAATGCCCCTCGTCCGCGCCGCGGCCAGCGCCGCGTAGTGCAGATAGGTCGCGCTCACGGCCACGCTGCTTCTGGGCTGCGTCACGAGGTGCATGATGCGGCTTCCCTCAGGAATGTGAGCCTGAACCGTCTCAAACTCGCGCGCCTCGGCGTCATAGCGATGGAAGAGAACGGCCAGATTCACGCCCGAATAGACGGCGAGCGCGGCGGCCGCGGCCACATAGATGCGAAACGTCTTCCCCCGGGGAAACGGCAGCGCGACAGCCAGGAGGAGCGCGGCCATCTGAGCGTAGCGGGGGTGAATCATGTACATGTAGCCGGTCACGTCGGTGGGCAGGCCGAAGTAGAAGCCCGCGGCCAGAAGGGCGAGCGCGTAAGGCCTGGCCCGCATCCGCCAGGTCCCGCCGGGCTCCTGCCTGTTCACGATGGCGAGGACGACGACCAGCACGATGACGGCCAGCCACACATAGAGCGCGGGCCGATCTGCCCAGCTCCAGAAGCCGCCCGCCAGAGTCGAGGGGATGTCCTTGAGGCGCTTCATCAGCGGCTGAAACACGTAGGTCTTCGCCTCAAAAAGGCCGCCCCGCGCCTGCCACTGACCCGTGCCGCGCTCCGGCGCGTGCCCCGAGGCCATGCTGGAGACCAGCCAGACGAGGAACAGGGCCACGCCGGGGACAACGGACAGGCAGGCCGCCCTGCGCCGGGAGAAATTTGAGGGCGTCAGGAGCAGCATCAGCGGCAGGGCGACGGCAGGAAAGACCATCGAGGCCGCGTGCGTCAGCTGGAGCATCGACAGGGAAACGGCAGAGCCGATGAAGAGCAGCATTCCGCGCCGCGTCTTCCAGCCGAACCCCTCGCTCTCCGCGTCCGATGCGCCCGCGTTCGCCGGTTCGAGAATGCGGACGAAGAAGGCGACCGACAGAAACGTCCACGGCAGCGAGGCCAGGAAGCTGAACAGTCCCCAGTAGAAATTGTAGGTGAACAGCAGGGGGAACGTCAGGAGCACCAGCCAGCGGCTCCGGCCCAGCGCCCTCGCCAGAACGAGCAGCGAAAGTGGGATCGCCGCCAGGTTCAGCGTGAGGAAGACGGTGAGCGCGGTCTCCAGAGGAAGCACCCTGGCCAGCAGATGGACGCCGTAATAGAAGACCAGATAGGTCCAGCCGGGCGCCTCCGTGAACAGGTCCCGAAAGGCGAAGTCCGGGGTCTTCAGCTCGTCCATCAGATTGATGAGGAACAGGTGCTGGGGCCAGTCCACGCACGGCAGGTAGCGGCCGACCCAGAGGGGCAGAACGGCAGCTGCGAGGCAGACCGCGAAGCAGATCGGGAACAGGTGCTTCAAAAGGAAAAAGGCGGCCGGCTGGCGCCCGCTGTCGGCGCGTTCAGAAAGGGACATGAAGGGGCTCCGGGGCGGAAAGGCGCGCGCTTCACCATTTTCAAAGGGCGGATTCAACGACCGGCGGCAGGGCTTTCCTTCGGGGCGGCTTTCTCTCCGCGGATTGTTGCTTCCGAAAGACAGCTTCCCGAAGATTGCGCGTCTTTTTCCGGGGGAAATCGGGGGAGTCCGGGCTGGAAGTCCATCATTTTTCAGGTCCGGCGCCCTGAGAGCCCCTGTGCACGCTGTTTCTCAAAGAAGCTGTCTTCCCCCTCCCCTCACCCTCACTCGGAGCACGACATGGAACTGAAAAAACTCCCGAATCTGGCGCTCTTAAGTCTCGCTCTGGCGCTTCCGCTGGCGGCCTGCGGCGGCGACGATAATTCCAACTCGACCGATCCCTGCGACGGCCGCTGCCTGTCCACTCAGGTCTGCGATGACGGCCAGTGCGTCGAATGCACCGCCAACGCTCACTGCCAGGCTCTCGATGCCCAGAAGCCCGTCTGCCGCATGAGCGACAACATCTGCGTTCAGTGCGTGACGAAGGACGACTGCGCCGTCGAGGGCTTCACCTGCAAAAACTCGCGCTGCATCATGGAAGACCCGTCGGGGCTCGACGGCGGCATCAACATTTCTGACGGCGGCGAGCCGGACGCCAACATCAACATTCCCGACGGCGGCGAGTCAGATGCCAACGACGTGACGCCGGATGCCGGTCCTCAGCCCGAATGCACCGGGGATGAAGAGTGCCCGGGGACGGACGTCTGCGAGAATGAAAAGTGTCAGGTCTGCCGTCTGGGCACCTGCAACACAGCCGGAGATTCCAAATGCGCGGCGGACCTCAGCGGCGATACCGACTGGGAACTGTGCGAGTCGGGCGTCTGCACCGGCGGCTCCTGCCAGCCTGTGGATGACGGGATTGAGAAGGCGCGGGCGGCCGTTACCGGCAAAACTGACGCAGCGGTCAGCATCCCCATCAAAAATACCCTGGTCACCTACGTGCGTGATGACGGCTTCTTCATCCAGGCTTCCCCCACCGGCCCGGCCATCTTCGTCAACAGCGATGCAGGCAGCGGCACCCCGGCAGTCGGCGATCGGGTCAGTCTGACGGCCACTTCCGTCAAAATGCACGAAGTCCGGCGCATCACCGCCTACGAAGACTATTCCAAGACCGCCTCCGGCACTGTCCCGGCCGCATGGATTCAGGACTTAAGCGACGTTTCGGACATCACGACGGTCGAAAAATATGAGTCAGAACTGGTTGAGCTGGCGGCCACGCTCACCACGAACTTCAACGCACTGGGCAGCGCGGGGACTGGCTTCAAAAAAGCCGGCATCAAGACGGACGGCTACACACCGGCCACGCCCTCCATCGATTTCGTGCTGCGGCTTCCCGAAGACATCGCCGCCGCCATCACCAGCGAAGCCGCCAAACTGGGCAAAACGCCCGTGGGCTGCATCGTTTACGTCAGCGCCGGTCTGTACTGGGGCTATGACACCAGCACCTTCGCAGAGGCAGATGGCTGCACCAACAACTGCAACAGGAACGACACTCAGATCTCGATGTACAGCACGGACATCGGTGATTACCTCTTTGAATGCGCCAATGCCGAAGACGATCCCAACGCGCCTCCCGCCAACTTCGACGCTCACGAAAGCTGGAAAGGGCTGACCTCGGCCGACTCTGCCAGCACGGGAACCTTCAGCAGCCAGGACATTTCCGGGGTCACCTGGAGCTACAAAGCGCGCCCCATCGGTGCGACCACCAGCAACATGGCCTTCGAGCGGGGCATGGTGCTCGCCAGCGGCAATCACCTGACCTCCCCGGCCATCAGCGGCGGCATCAAGGAGCTGACAGTGGCCTTCGGCAAGGGCAGTTCCGCCAACAAGGCCCGCTGCATCCAGGTCACGGTGAACGGCACCACTTATAAGTCCAATCCATTCACCTCGAGCAGCGCGGCGCCCTACACACTGTTCAAAGTCCCCAACATCAACGCGGCCGGGTCCGCCAGCCCGACCATCAAAATCGAGATGAACAACACCGCAGACGATGGATGCACCGGAACTCAGCTGATGATTGGCGACATCTGGTGGACCAACAACTGACAGAGAAAATCCCCCAAGTGCTGTGAATCACCCCAGGCGGCCCTCTTCCCACGCGGGAGGGGGCCGCTTCTTTTTTTCACAGGCTCACAGGCGCTTTCCGCACCCGGCGGCGCAGGTTGACAAGGAATGGCCTCCCTCCAGAATTCGCCGCTTTTTTGAGTCCCCCCACACACATCACCCACTCACTCCTGAGGAGAAAACACCCATGAAAATGAAGCTGATTCTCGCGCTGTCCGCCGCTGTTGCTCTTGGATTTGCCGCCTGCGGCGGTGACGACAAGGACGACGACAAGCCTACCGTGACCGATGCCGGCATCACTGTGACCGACGGCGGCATCACCGTGACCGACGCGGGGCACGAGACCTCCGATGCCAGCCATGAAACGACAGATGCCTCCGTGGCTGATGCCTCTGAGCCCACAGACGCCGCCGTCATCACTGACGCATCCGAAGAAGACGCCAGCATCGTCGATCAGGACGCCACCGAGCCCCCCGCTGGCGAGGTCAAACTCGTCATCAGCCAGATCTATCTGGGAGGCACCAGCGCCGAGAGCGAGTCCTACGATCACACCTATGTGGAGATCTTCAATGCGGGCGCGGCCGAGGTAAATCTCAAGGGCTACGCCCTTCTCTACGCCAACAAAAAGGGCGAGCAGGGCACCATCACCCGGCTCTCCGACTACGACGCGTGCGCCAACGACGGCTGCAAAATCGGGGCGGGCCACTACTTCCTGATGCAGATCAAGACGACGCATTCGGGTGAGGGCATCTCGTCGCTTAGCTTTGACGTTGACCTGGGCGGCGCTCCCAACATCGGTCAGAGCGGCACCTTTGCAATCGTCGATGGCGGAGAAACGCTTGATGCCCTCAACGATTGTGCCGCGGTCAAGTCAGCCGCCATCGACATGGTGGGTCTCGGTTCCGACAACACCTGCTCGGAGCACCCCGCCACGGGCATCACCGCTCAGGACGGCAACCGGGGAACCAAGGTCTATATGCGTAAAGGCGCCGGCTGCACCGACACGGACAACGACAGCGCCGACTTCGAGGTTGCCAATCCCGAACCCCGCAACCTCAGCTCCGACGCCAACGTCTGCGACTAACGGCATAGGACACGAGAGCAGTGAAAAGAGCGGCCTTCGGGAAACCGGGGGCCGCTTTTTTATTGCCTGCAAAACGCCCGACGCCGGCAGCGCGAATTTTTTCCCAGGACGGACTTCCAAAATCCGCCGCCGTGCTATCGGCCCGCCGCCCACGGTCCCGATTTCACGTTTCACGAGGAGAAAACGAATGACCAAAACGAAGACGAAGAAGCACGCACTCCGCAGACTGGCTCTGTCGCTGGGCGCCTCCCTCCTGCTGTGCACTGCCGCGGCCTGCGACAAGGCCTGCGGCACCACCGATCCGGCGGTTTCCGGAGACAAAACCGACAAAACCGCCATTGGGCAGAAAGCAGCCGCCGACACCATGAACCGCCTTCCCCGCGTTGCCGTCCCCCTCATTGAGCATCGACTCTCGCCCGAGCAGGTTCGGGCAAAGGGCGCCGAGGCCGAGAAGACCTGCCGCGCAGCCATGGACGCCATCGCAGCCGTGGCCCCGGAGAGCCGCACCTTCGACAACACCGTGGAGGCCTTCGAGCAGGCGGTGTCCGACTACATGGACGCCGTGAACCGCCTGACGATTCTCAAGGACGTGCATCCCGAGAAGGACGTGCGCCTAGCCGCCGCCGATGTTGAGGAAACCTCGGGCAAATTTGTCGTGGAGCTGATGGCGCGCCGCGACGTGTATGCGGCCCTCGACGGCTACGCCAAAGACGGCGCCGCGAAGGAGAAGCTGGACGCGGAGCAGGTTCGGCTGATGACTCTGACCCTGCGCGACTTCCGCAGGAACGGCCTCTCTCTGCCCGAGGAGCAGCAGAAGAAGCTGGTGGCCATTCAAAAGAAGCTGGTGGAGCTCCAGAGCCAGTTCGGCCTGAACCTCAACTCGAACACCTCGCACATCGTCGTGACGGAGGCGGAGCTCAAAGGGCTGCCCGAGGCCTACGTGAAGCGCCTGAAAGATGCGCCGGACGGCAAGGGCAAGATCGTCACCTGCAAGTACCCCGATTACTTCCCCTTCATGGAGAACGCGGTGGACGGCGCGGCGCGGCGGCGGCTCTACGTGGCCTTCCAGACGCGCGAGGCCGAGAAGAACACGCCGCTGATGAAGGAGGCGATCCGGCTGCGCGACGAGGCGGCGAAGCTGCTGGGCTACAAGAGCCACGCGGATTTCGTGACCGAGGACCGGATGGCCAAGTCCAGCGACAACGTGAAGGCCTTCCTCAACGACCTGAAAGACCGGCTGGTTCCGCGGCGCGACGCCGACTACGCGAAGCTGACGGCGCTCAAGCGGGAGATGACGGGCGACGAGAAGGCGGTCCTGGAGCCCTGGGACACGTCCTTCTATTTCAACCAGCTCAAGAAGCGGGACTGGGCGCTCGATACCGAGGCCATCCGCGCCTACTTCCCCATGGAGACGGTGCTGAAAGGGCTGTTCAGCGTTTACGAGCAGCTGTTCTCCATTCGCATCAGCCGCGTGAAGGGCGCCGACACCTGGGCCGAGGTGCCGCTCTTTGAGATCACCGATGCTGCCGACGGCAGCCACGTGGCGCACTTCTACCTGGACCTGTATCCGCGCGAGGGGAAGTACGGCCACGCGGCAGCGGCTGGCGTCACCGTGGCCCGGCGCATGGGTGACAAGTACCTGGCGCCCATCGCCCTGATGATGACCAACTTTAATCCCTCGACCCCGGAGGCGCCGTCGCTCCTCTCGCACAGCGAGGTCGAGACGCTCTTCCACGAGTTTGGCCACATCATGCACCAGACGCTGACGGCCGCCCGCTACGGCAGCCTGTCGGGGACCGCGGTGGCACGGGACTTCGTCGAGGCGCCCTCGCAGATGCTGGAGAACTGGGTCTTCGAGAAGGAAGTGCTGGACCGCATGAGCGGCCACTGGCAGGACCCGTCGAAGAAGCTGCCCGCCGAGACGGTGGAGAAGCTCAAGGCCGCCCGCACCTTCAACGCCGGCTACCACTACACGCGGCAGATTTTCCTCGCGCTCTTCGACCAGACCATTCACACCATGGGGCCGGATGTGGATGTGGATGCGGTTGACCGCGACCTCTACGCCAAAGTGCTCGGACTGAAGCCTGTGGAGGAGGCCCGCTTCCCCGCGACCTTCAACCACCTGATGGGCGGATATGACTCCGGCTACTACGGATACCTCTGGTCTGAGGTTTTTGCTGATGACATGTTCACACGGTTCAAGGCCAACGGCATTTTGGACGCAGCCACGGGCATGAGCTACCGGCGGAACATTCTGGAGCCCGGCAAAATGCTGGACGCCGACGTGCTGCTGAAAAACTTCCTCGGCCGCGAGCCCAGCAAGGACGCGTTCCTCGGGAAGCTGGGGATTCAGTAATCTGATTCTCCTTTCAGGTCTCCCCACAAAAAAATCCCCTCTCCAGCATAAATGGAGGGGGGATTTTTTATTATGAATATCTTCGTCTGACCGCAGCAATCAAACCCTCTCCGGCCCTTAAAGTATTACTTCAGGCGAATAGATGCCCCCCCCCAGCAGCACATTATCTGCTCAAGTCGTATTTTTGCGCTAGATCCAGATCCTTCATCGGCTGATACTGGATTATACGCAGCGCAGCATCTCCGGTCTTTGCCATAGATGAAAGGATGCCTCCATGTCAGATCTCAAACTTCGTCGTGCCCGCATGTTATTTCTTCTTGGCGTCGCCGCATTGCTTTTTGCTTCCTGCGGCGGGGATAAAAATTCAGACGATAATTCGTTTTATGCCGTTCCCGAATGGATGAATGAACACAAAGATGATATTGTGTTTTGGGCCAGGGGGCCACTTGCTCGGCAGACATTTAGTGACAGATATATATTTTACGAAAATGGCAGCAATTTTATGTTTGTGAAAGGAAACTGCGAATTTTGGGTTTATTTAGGTGATAATATCGGTTTTGGAGATGATCCGTATGGACCGGAGCGATGGTCGGATATTTATACGGGAATTTTACCTGAGGCTGAATGTATTCAATTTCAAAAAGACATGAGATTAGGCAGAAATGCCTATCAGTGTGTATATAATGATTGCCATTACGTCGGAAGTTTGCCGACTGATGTCAGTCTTGGCGTTTATCAGATGATGGGAGATGCCGACGGCACTGTGCGCTGCAGCGGGTGTGGCTGTTTTGTGGATAAAAAATTGAACAAACTATATGAAAACAAACAAAAGTGGCGGGATTATATGCTGGAAAACGGAGCACCTTACGACGGAAAACTTCGGGGGATTATTGTCCGATCAAATAAAGGATTTTCCTATGGTCCAAAAAATTGGGTCGATATGCCGGCCGGGCTGGAAAAATATGTATGCGACAATGATTTTGAAGGCGATGATTTTTACCGGGGGATGAGTGTTTTGTTCCCGGATGAATATCAGGAAGAACTCAAAAGATTGCGGAAAAGACTTCTCAACAATGAATTTGAGCAGACATTAGCTGTTCCTCTGATAGACAGCGCCGGAAATAAATATGGTTTGTTCCTGCGCCCCTCTATTCCTCTGGAAGACGAACACGGCCTCATTGACCCGCCGGAACGTTGTGAACAGTGGGATATTGTTGAATCAACAATGGAATATCCTTACTGAGTGAATTTGAATTTTATGGATAAATAAAAATGAACAAGCGCACAGTTTTGTTGAGTGTGGGCGCATTTGTTTTGGCGGCAGGCGGCATTTTTTGGCTGAGGTGGCCCTTTAGGGCCGGAGAGGGTTTGGTTTTGGGGCGACCACGCAGGGTCGCCCCTACGGAATAATGAATGGTGCCAAAAATAAAGAATCCCCCTCTCCAAAATAACCGGAGCGGGGGATTTTTTATTTCAGCAATGCGTCGGAGAAAAAGCCTCGCGATGTATTTCAAAACTCACTTCATCTCTTCCATGGTCTTCTCAAACTCCGCCTTGGCCTCCCCCTGCCCCTGCATCAGCCGGAAGAGCGTCTCGCCGTGGTCTTTGAACATGGCCACGGGGATGGCGATGTTCCGCATCACCACCGACGGCGCCACTGGCTTGTCCCCGTCGTAAAGCGTGTAGGTCTTGTAAACCAGCTGGCCGTCGGACAGGTCGAGTTCAAAGTCGCCGTGGCGGAGCATGAAATTCAGCCGCGTGATGAACTCCATGACGCTGTATCGGGCGCCGATGTCTTCCGCGACCGCCTCCACAGTGGCGTTGACCAGAAGGCCGTCCTCCCGGCAGCGCAGGACGCACCGCACCCGCTTGAGCGAATTGGGCACGGAGAAATCGAGCATGACGCGGCCCTTCTCGTTGTCGCGGAAGTATTTCAGCTTGTTGTCGTCCAGCACCCTGCACAGCTCGTCCATGCGCTGGGCCGCGGACAGATGCGCTGCGCCGTCGGACAGGTCTAAGGTGCCGCCGCTCTCAGCTTCACTCTGGACCGCCTCAGTCTTCTGCGCCTCGTCCTTATCTTTACCGACTTCACCGCCTGCCGACGCCGAAGTGGTGGCGCATCCACTGAGCATCGCCGCCATCACCATTCCCAGCGCCGGAATCCGGACATCACTCAGCCCCAAGCCCCGCAGAATCCCCCGCTTCATCCCACGTGTCCCCATATTTGCCTCCTGCTGACGGACTGATGTCCCGCCCGTCCCCTCAAGGCTGCCTTTCCGGCCCGGCCGCCATTGGTGAAACTGCTGAAATCAGAATGAATTCCCGATGGTGAATTCGAACTGGTAGCTGTCGTCCGAGACCCGGCGCGTCAGCGGGAAGCCCCACTCAAAGCGCAGCGGCCCGATGGGGCTCATCCAGCGCACGCCAAAGCCGACGGCATGGCGCATTCCCAGAGGCAGCCGCTTCTTGGGCGAGAACATGGTCTCGTCCGCCGCGTACACGTTGCCCATGTCGTAGAAGACGACCCCGCGGATGCCCAGCGTGTCGAAGATGGGGAACTCCAGCTCGAAGTTGAAATAGGCCTGCTTGTTCCCGCCCACAGTGAAGTCAGAGAGGCCTGCGTCGGGCTTTCCCTCACTGCCGACGCGCACGATGGGAGAGACAGAGCGCAGCGCGTAGCCCCGGATGTTGCTGATGCCGCCCAGGTAATAGAGCTCACTGATGGGGATGTCGTCGCCCTGGATGTAGCCCATGGTCCCCTGAACCTTGAACACCAGCCGGCCCTTCGCAATGGGGAAGTAGAGCCGCACGTTTCCCGAGTAGCGCGTGTAAACAAAATCGGCCCCCAGCCATTCGGGCGAATGCTCCACGGAAACGGTCTCGTAGTGGCCGCGCCTGGGGAAAAGGCGGTTGTCGCGCCGGTCGTAGATCAGAGTCAGGCGCAGAGCGCTGCTGAATCCATTGCGGAAGCGGTTGGCCAGAAGCAGGTCCGCCGTGCCGCCGCTGGGCTCCACCGTGATGTATTCCGGCGCGTAGGTCAGCAGGAGCATCAGGTCAGGCAGCAGGTGGTAGCCCCAGGTAATCTCCCCGCCGATCGATGTGCGGATGAAGCCGTAAAAGTCGAGCTCCTGCCGATAGAAGTTGAAGGCGAAGATCCAGTTCGTGTCGAGGAAGTAGGGATTGTAGAACGAGAGCTGGACGAGACTTCGGAGGGAGCTGATCTGGGCCTGCAGCGAGGAGTGAACGCCCCAGCCGAAG
This sequence comes from Myxococcales bacterium UBA1203, assembly GCA_002309695.1. GTDB lineage: Bacteria > Myxococcota > Myxococcia > Myxococcales > UBA5297 > UBA1203. The sequence continues at coordinate 220,257 of DBXV01000025.1, forward strand.
AGGTTGTCCTTGCTGATCTGGGCGGTGAACAGGAAGTTCTCAAAGGAGCTGAAGCCAATGCCCACGTTGAAGGTTCCTGTGGGCTTTTCCTTCACCGTCACCGTGGCGGTGACCGTGTTCTCCTCCGAGCCGCGCTTGTAGGTGATTTCGACCGTCTCGAAGTAGCCCAGCGCCATGACGCGCTGCTTGGACACCCTCAGGCCCGTGCCGCTGAACAGCTCGCCCTCGTAGATGCGCAGCTCGCGGCGAATCACCTTGTCGCGGGTGGTGAGGTTGCCCACGAGGTTGATGCGCTCAATCGTGACCTTGTTCCCCTTCTGAATGTCGAAGGTCAGGTCAACGATGCGCGTCTCCGGGTTGATGGAGGTGAGCGGCGAGAGATTGACGTAGGCGTAGCCGTCGTCCTGGTAGAGGTCCGTGAGGGCCTGAATGTCCCGCTGGAGCTGCGAGCGGTTGAAGATCTGGCCGGTCTTGAGGGTGACGCGCTTCTTGAGCTCGTCCGGGCCTTTGAGCAGGTCGCCGGCGAAGTCGATGGTCCCCACGCTGAACTGCTCGCCCTCGGTGATGGGGATGGAAATGTAGATGAAGCGCCTGTCGTTCGAGATGGACACCCGCGGAGCGCCGACGCGGACGTTGATGAAGCCCCGGTCGAAATAGGCCGACTGAATCATCATCACGTCGTGCTGGAGCATCTCCTCGTGGAAGGTGCCGGCGCTGGTGAGGAAGGACAGGAGATTGCCCTCCTTGCTCAGCATCGCTTCCTTGAGGATGTCGTCGCTCACCTTCTCGTTGCCGATGAAGTCGATGGACTTGATTTCCACCTTGGCGTGCTCGTCCACCTGAAAGACGACGTCCACCTCGGCCTCATCGACGGGAACGACCTTGGGCGTGACCTCAGCCAGGAAGAAGCCCTTCTCGACGTACTTTTCCTGGATGCGGCGGGCGGTGCCCCGGACCTCCTCCATGTTCAGAATGGAAAAGGGCCGGATTTTGACCAGGTCCTTGAGGTCGTCCTCGCTCAGCTCCTCGCTGCCCTTCGTCTCGACCTTGCGAATCGCGGGCTTCTCCTCGACCACCACGATGAGCTTTGGCTGCGGGCCGTCCTCATCGAGCAGAATCTGCACGTCGGAGAAAAAGCCCAGCTTCCAGAGGGATTTCAGGTCTTCTTCTGCCCGGGTGATGTTGAAGGGCAGGCCCTTCTTGGAGGCCATGGCGTTGCGCACGGCGTCCGCCTCCACCCGACGGTTGCCCCGGACCTCGACTGCGGCGAGGGGCGCATTGTTCGCCGCCTCGGACACCGCCGGACGCGCACACAGGAAAATCAGCGTCCAGAGAAACGACAGAAGGATGGCGGTATTCAGTCTGCGCATGGAGAAATGGGCCGTCTTCACGGCAAAAGCGGCCCGAAGGGGCGGCGAAAAAGAGCGGGCGCCCTTAGGCAATCGGCAGAGGGGGCTCAACGGCTTTTTCCGAAACTTTCACTTCCTCGACGACGCCGTCGTGCAGCCGAAGCTGGCGCGGCATGGCCTGAGCCAGCTCAAGATTGTGGGTGACGATGAGCGCCGCGATGCCCAGCTCTTTGTTGAGCCGCCGGATGACCTCGTGAATGCCCTCGCCGGTTGCGGGATCGAGGTTGCCTGTGGGCTCGTCCGCGAGGAGCAGGCGGGGCGAAAGGACGAGCGCGCGTGCCAGCGCCACCCTCTGCTGCTCGCCGCCCGAGAGCTCGCCCGGCTTGTGCGCGGACCGATGGTTCAGCCCCACGGCCTCCAGCAGCGCCGCGGCCTTTTTGGATGCCTCGCTCCGGTCCATCCGCCGAATCAGCGCCGGCATCATCACGTTCTCCAGCGCGTTCAGCTCGGGCAGCAGGTGGTGCGACTGAAAGACAAAGCCAATCGTCTCGTTGCGAAAGCGCGAGAGCTCTCCCTCGCTGAGGAGCGTCACGTCGCGCCCGTCAAAGAGGATGCGCCCGCCTGTGGGGGCATCCAGCGCGCCCAGGACTTGAAGAAAGGTGCTCTTGCCGGAGCCGGACGCGCCGGTGAGCGACAGCATCTCGCCCTCGCCGATGGACAGATTGATGTCCTTAAGAACGTCGATGCGCTTGTCGTCGAGGAAGTAGCTCTTGGTGACGTGCTGAATTTCGCAAAAGGACACGGGCGTCCCTCCGATGGCGGATGCGGTGCGCGGCTCAAAGCGCTCAGTCGTTTCTGAGGCCGTCCGCGGGGGCCAGCCGGCTGGCGCGGGTGGCGGGGTAAATGGTGGCCAGATAGGACAGGAGGAGCGCCAGCGCCGCCACGCCCAGGAACTGAAGGGGGTCAACCTCAACCGGCAGCCGGTCGATGTAATAGACGTCCGAGTCGAGCCGGATGCCGAACTTCTCCACGAAGAGGCAGGTGGCATAGCCCAGAATCGTCCCCGTCAGCGTCCCGATGCCGCCGATGATCAGCCCTTCGATGACGAAGATTTTCATGATGCTGGTGTCGCTGGCGCCCATCGACTTGAGAATCGCGATGTCCTTCCCCTTCTCCAGCACCATCATGATGAGCGTGGAGACGATGTTGAAGCAGGCCACGAGGACGATGAACCCGAGAATGACGGCCATCACGAGGCGTTCGAGCCTCAGGGCCGAAAAGAGGTTCTTGTTCATCTCCGCGAAGTCCTTCGTCCGATAGGGATAGCCGTCGAGGGCGGCCAGGACAGAGCGGGTAATCTGCCGGGTGTTGTCGATGTCGTTGGTCTTCAATTCCAGCCCGGTGATGGACTCGCCCAGGCCGAAGAACTTCTGAGACTCCGTCAGAGCGATGTAGGCCGACTTGGAGTCGAACTCGTACATGCCCGAGAAAAAGATGCCCGCCACGCGGAAGGGACGGCTCTTGGGCATGGGCCCCGTCGGACCAGCCTCGCCGCCCAGCGGACTGACCACGTTGACCCGGTCGCCCGTCTGCACCTTGAGGCTGTGCGCGAGTTCCTGTCCCAGAATGATGCCGGGAAGCGCCTCGGAAGCCGCCGCCTGAACTTTGCGCGGGCGCAGGATGTCCTCGACCGTCAGAGGCGCGTCTTCGGAAGAAGGAGCAGCGGAGTCAGCGGGCTGATCATTCTGAGCCGCAGCGGCTGCCTCAGCTTCGCCGTCATGCGCGTCCTCCGGCGCATCCGCCGTCCCGTCCGAGGGCGCATCACCGTCGTGCAGGATGCCTTTGGGACCGGCCTGGGCCGAAAAGGACGCGCCGGGCGCTTTGACGAACGAGGTCCGCTGGCGCGCGGGAATCTCTTCGGGGTGTTCCAGAAAGCGCAGCTTCCCCTCTTTGAGGTTCTTCTCCAGGTCGCCCACGTCGTTGGTGGTCGCCGGGTCCACGCCCTTGAGCATGCAGCCGCTCAGGTTCTGGTCGCTGGAAAGCATCACCTCATTGAGAATGAACGGCGTGACGCCCGTGACGCCCCGGACCTTCCGCACCTCGTCGGCCGTCTCCCGCCACTCGGAAAAATTGGTCCCGTATTTCATGACCACCGCATGGGCATTGGCGCCGACGATTTTGCTTTTCAGGTCAATCTCGAAGCCGCCCATGACGGAGAGGACGACGGTCAGCGCCAGCACGCCCACCGCCACGCCGAAGATGGAGATGATGGTCATCAGCAGCGTGGCCGAGCGGCGGCGAAGGCGCAGATGGTTGCGGGCGATGAAGGCCTCGTAGCCGAACTGCAGATCAATCTGGCCGTTGCCGCCCAGAAGGAAGCCCAGGGAACAGCCGATGAAGCTGAACAGCCACAGGAGGACCGCGGCCAGTCCCACGCCGCCCATCGGGCCGCCCAGCGTGTTGCCGAAGAGGTTGGCCAGATAGGCGATGTCCTTGAGCCACGGCGACATCAGCGCGTCGAACCTGAAGGCCAGGTCGCGGCCCAGCGTGCCCAGGGCCACGCCCATGAAGAGAACGCCCGAGGCCAGGTTTTCCCAGAAGCCCAGTCGGCGAGTGCGCATCGCCGCCAGAGCACCGGCGAACAGGACCGCGGCCAGTGCCGCCGCGCCCGAAACAGCGAGCGCGCGCTCCGGCGAGAGGTTCCAGCGGGTCGCCAGCATCATGATGCCGCAGAGGAGAATTCCCGAGGCGAGCAGCAGGCCGCCCAGCTGAATCAGCGCGCAGAGGAAGGAAAACCGACTGCCGCGCCAGGACAGCGCGCGGACTTCACAACCGGGTTGGTCGGAGGTGCTCACCAAAACGTTCCTCGGGGCGGCGGCGGACGCGGGCAGGGCTTACGGCGGACGCAGCGGCCAAAAAAAAGGCCTCCGAGAGGCCGAAGACAGACATGTCGTTTCCAAAAAGGCGCGGCCTCATGGCGTTTTTGAGGGGGATTTCAAAGGGAAATCCGCGGTCCGGACTGCTCTCCGCCAGGGACGGACACGGCGCGTCCCGCAGGCTTCAGCGAATCTCGAACATCCCCTCCCAGCCCTTCTCGGGCGGCGGCACAGAGACGCACTGAGTGCAGCGCGCCAGAAGAATCTTCGAAGGCAGGTCGTCCGGCGCCTTCTGGAGAATCGCCTCAAACTTCGCCGCGGCCTCAGCAAATTTGCGCTCGCGAATCAGCCCCAGCGCTTCGACGTATTGCGCGAGAAGCGTCCGCTTGGCGCGCGGCAGGCCGCCCTTGAGCGCCAGAAGCTCATGGACGGGGACGGGTTTCGCATCCGCACTGCCGCCCACGCTGAACAGCCCGATGCACCGCGACTCAACCTGACCGGCCACAGCCGTCTGCACGGCGTCGGTTATCAGGATGCGCCCGCCCCAGCGCTCGCTGAGGCTGCACAGGCGCCGCACCTCGCCCAGAGGCCTGCCCAGAATCGTGTAGTTCACCCGGGGCTCCGCGCCGCCGCAGCCAAAGTCGCCCGTCACCAGAGTTCCGTCGGCGAGCGCCATGGCCCCATCAATCTCGACGCCATAGCGGTCCTTCCAGGCCTTCCGCCGGCGATTGCAGAGCGCGCGGACCGCCAGGGCACAGCGGCAGGCATCGAGCGCGCGGCGTTTGTTCTCCAGAGGCGCGCCCCAGTAGGCCAGCACCGAATCGCCCACCACGCCGTCAATCCGCCCGCCCGCGTGGCAGACCTCGTCGGAGACGCCCGTCCAGATTTCCCGCATCAGCCGCACGAGCGCCTCGGGCTCAAGGCTGCCGCTCCACGCCGAGAAGCGCAGCAGGTCAAAGACGAACAGCGTCAGTTCACGGTTGGCGCCCCTGAGCGTCAGCAGCTTGGGCGACCGAAGAACTTTCTCGGTCATCGAGAGAGGGATGGAGCGGCCAAGCGCATCCCAGATCCAGCCGACGGTCCGCATCCCGTCCGCCGTCAGCACCGCGGTGGTGAGCGCGCATGCCATCAGATAGGCGGCAGAAGGGATGACCGAGGCAATCCAGCGCCCGCCTTCAAAGGACTGAATCAGCCACAGGTGGAAGCCGGTCAGGACGGAGGCGCCGACGAACACATTGTAAAACAGGGTTCGCCGGGGCCGGAGGACGCGCAGGCAGAGGGCGGCCGACAAAGCGCCCAGAAGCGCCATCCCGAAGGTGAGCCAGCCGTCAAAAGACGCGTCCGCGCGGACGATGTCGCCGCCCCTCAGGAAGTTTTCGAGGACCATGGCCCAGACGTAAGCCCGGCTCTTGTCGCCCACGGGCGTGGCCACGGAGGCGTGCAGTGCCGAAGAGACCGGCGCCAGGAAGACGACCCTGTTCTGAATCTCCTTCTGCAGGCTCTGGTCGGTGATGCGCCCCTCCGCGTTGCGCGCTGCGCTCTGAAAAATGGACGCGGCGGAAATCTCCGGGAACGGCCTGTCCGCCCGGCGGCGCTCACCGGACTCACCGTAGAACCACAGGCCGATGCGCCCCTGCTCATCGAGCGAAAAAACGCGCGAGCCGACGAATAGATGCGGAGCGGTCACGACCACCTTCTCGTCGGGCAGCAGGCGGCGGACCACGGCCAGGGCCAGGGACGGATAAAAGCGGCCCTCGGCCTGAATGACGGGACGGAAGCGCCGCGTCACGCCGTCGAAATCCGGGTCGATGTCGGCGACGCCGAAGTGCGCGCCGCTGGCCAGAAACGACACTGGCAGGAGCGCCGGCGAACGAAACGTCTCGGGAAATCCGGGAACGCCGGGGGCATCCAGCGGCACCATCTCCTGCAGGACCGACTCGCGGGTGACGCGCGAAAACATCTCCCTGGCCGTCAGCTGGCGGACGGCGGCGGCCGCGCCGGCAATCTCAGAACCGGCAGCCGCCTGCTCCGCCGATTTTTTGTCCGGAAAGCCGCCCTGCCAGAGAGCGACGCGCCCATCGGCCTCGTCCAGATAGAAAAAGGCGTCTCTGGGGGAACGAATCAGCGAAGCCGCGTGCGCCATGAGCTCGCGCCGGGAATCAAAAACCCCGGCTTTGAAGGCGAACTTGTCGGCGGGCACGGACAGCTCGGGCGTCAGATCGACAAAGCCAAAGCCAAAGACAGCGTCGCGAAAGCCCGCCGCGTCACGCACAAAGGCGGACTCCTCATCGAGAGACGCCCTCGACTGGATGAACACGGGATCGACCACCACGCTCCGCGCCCCCAGACGGTCCAGCTCGCCGATGAGCTCCGAAAGGACGGCACGCTTCCACGGCCAGGGACGGTCGCGCGAGACGGCGCCCATCAGCGTTTCGTCATCGACATTGATGAAGACGACGTTCGCTCTGGCCTCTGCGGCAGCGGCCCGAAACCGCATCCGCATGTCGTAAATGCGCAGCTCCAGGCGCTCGAACCACGCGGCGGGCCCCGACGGCGTCTCCGCCTGCTCCACCGGCGGCTCGGGCCTCAGATTGACCAGGCCGCTGGCAAATAGGCCCACGATGAGTCCGATGACCACGGCCACCCAGACCCGGTGGAATATGGTGAAGCCTTTCACGTCGGGAAAACCTCAGGGAGAGGACGCCGTCCAAAGCGTCCTGCGTCGGGGAAGCACCTGAACCTCGAACCTGCGGGGCTCCACCTGCCAGCGCTCCCACTTGAGCTGGTAGCGCGACTTGAGCGGGGGTTCGTAGCCCATGAGGAACCGCTCCGGATGCGTCCTCTGCCAGTCGTCAGGCAGGCTCTCCACGAGCGCCAGAGCCTCTGCGAACAGCGCCTCGTGGTCAGAGACGAAGCTGAACCGGCCGCCGGGCGCCAGCGCGTATGCCAGATGCGCGAGGAACGAAGCGTTCATCATTTTGTGCGTGCCCCGGTTGCGGACATAGGGGTCGGGGAAGTGCATGTAGGCCTGCCGAAAGACGCCCGGTCTCAGGTGCATGTAGAGGGCGTTCATGGGGCCGCGGATGAAAAGGATGTTGTCGAGCCGCGCTTCAAAGGCCAGCCGGGCGCCGAAGAGCACGGACTGGGTGGAAGGGTCCACGCCCAGATAGAGGCAGTCCGGGTGGGAAGAAGCCAGTGCGCAGAGAAACTCTCCCGTCCCGCAGCCCACTTCGAGCTCCATGGGGCCCTGGCGCCCGAACAGATTCAGCGCGTCGATGGGCGGCAGCGCCTGCCCGCAGGACGCCAGCTCGTCCTCGAAAAGCCAGAAGCGGATGTAGCGCTGAATGGCCTCCGGGGGCGTGGGAGCGCGCTTGACGGCGCGGCTGAGGCCTCTGCGGCCCATGGCTGACCTCGTGTTTCTCGCCTCTGCCCGGTGCGGGAATCGCGGCGGGTGCAGCAGGGCGTCTCTCGAAAAGGGGGCGCCCCAAAACCGAAAACGCCCCGGGATTCACCTCAAAAAGGCGGCCGACATTTCCGCCTCACGCCTTCTTCCAGCGGGCAGCCTCCGTGGGATCGGCCTTCGCTGTCTCCAATTCCGACGGCGCGTTCAGGGCCTCGAGCGCCGGGCAGACAAACGGCGCGTGGCCCCTCGCCTCTTCGGCACTGAGAACCGAAAGCGCCGCGTCATCCATCCTTCGGGACCACTTCCGTGCAAAGGCTCCAACGCGCGCGGCGGCGTCCAGAAGCCTGTCCCGAAACGCGCTGTCCGAGGAGGCAGCGGCCGCAAGAGCCTCCACCGCCTCGTTCTGGCGCTCCGCCGAATGGCAGATGAGCAGCAGGTCCACGCCGGCCTTCACCGACAGCACCGCCGCCTCACCGATGCCCCAGTGCTCCGCCACGGCGTTCATCTCCAGGTCGTCGCAGATGAGGAGACCGCGAAAGCCCACCTCGCCCCGCAGCAGGTCCGTCTGAATCCGGCGGCTGAACGTGGCCGGAATCCCGGGATCCAGAGCCTCGAACACCACGTGGGCGCTCATCACGCTGGCGAGGCCGGCGCCGGCATAGCGGGCGAACGGCAAAAGCTCCATCTGACGCAGACGCTCCATGCTGTGGGGCAGGCGGGGAAGCGTCAGATGGCTGTCCTGGGAAGTGTCGCCGTGCCCGGGGAAATGCTTGGCGCAGCTCGCCACGCCGCCCGCCTCCAGACCGCGGGCCAGCGCCACGCCCATGCGCCCCACGAGCTCCGGATCGCGGCCAAAGGAGCGGTCGCCAATCACAGGGTTCAGCGGGTTGGTGTCCACGTCCATGACCGGCGCGAAATCCACATCGAAGCCCACCCGGCGCACCGACGCCGCCAGCGCCTGCCCCGCCTGAAAAGCCAGCGCCTCGCCGCCCGTCTCACCCAGCCGCCGCATGGACGGCACCTCCGCGTAAGGCGCTCCGCGAAGCCGGGCCACGCGCCCGCCCTCCTGATCGACGGCCAGAAGAAAGGGACGCTCCCCCGCCAGATCTTTGAGCTTCCTGTTCAGCTGCGCCGTCTGAAAGGGCGAACGGATGTTGCGCTTGAAGAGGATGGCCCCGGCCGCGCCCGATGCCACCAGCCGCGCCGTTTCCTCCGGAATCTCCAGAAGCGCCGGGTCCGCGTCCGCATCCTGAATGAACCCCAGACAGAGGACGCCTTTCGCCGCCTTCTCCAAAGTCTTTGCCTTACCCGTCACCATCACCGACTCCTTGGTCAGACCGCTGCTGCGCCGCCGACGGCCGATTTCTCAGCTGTCCGACGGCTTCTGAATCCGCAGAAATTTCCGCACGCCCAGCCCCTCCACCTCGGGCTTTGGACACCCCACCTCGTCCCGCCAGAACACCTCGCTGCCCAGGAGCTCCACGATTTCCCGGAGGTGGCCGTCTTGGCTGTAGAGCACGCCGCCCGCGCGCAGGCGCGGATAGATGTGCCGCACGCAGACAGCCGTGGAGGAGAGGAGGTCCACGTCGAGGAGCGCCAGGTCGATGGACGCAGGCAGCCCGCCGGGCATGGTCTCCTGAAACAGCCCCTTGTGGAGGGTCACGCACTCAGGCCGTCCGAAGAGCTGCAGATTGCGCGTCACCGTGGGGATGCGCCCGGTGAAGGCCCCTTTGAAAAACACCACCTCCGAGCCGTCCAGCCGCGTCAGCTTCTCGTCGTTGGCCGGCATGCCCCGAAACGAATCGTAGAGGTGAAGCTGTCCGCCCAGGCGGGAGACCACGAGGCTCAGCTTGGCGCTGGAAGCACCTTTGGCCACGCCGCACTCCACCACTGTGGGCCCCGAACCGTTCCGGCGTCCCATCCGGCACAGCTCCTCGGCCACCACCAGCATCTCCGCCTGCGTGTGAAAGCAGCGAATCGCGTCCGTGGCGGCCACAAACCGCCGCACCAGCCTCAGCCGTTCCGCCGCGGGGAAGGGCTCGGGGAAATCCGCCCGCAGAAACGACGAGAGAGCATTCCTGTCGCGCGTGCAGAGAAGCAGCAGCGACTTGGCCCTGCGGTAGAGCGAGCCCGGACCGCGCGAACCAAAGAGGAGCGGCGGCTTCCGGGCGCGGCGCTCGCGGTGCTTCCAGAGGGGCAGAACCCCGTCGGCGGATGGTGCCTCTCCGCTCTCTCCGTCCACGCTCACCTTCACTTGCCCCGGCTCCGGCGCTGACGCGCGGCCTCTGCCAGAAGAATTGCGCCGGCCACCGAAGCGTTCAGCGAGCTGATGGGCCCCACCATGGGGATACGCACTTTGAAGTCGCAGTGCTCCAGCAGCATCCGCCGAATGCCTTTGCCCTCGCTGCCAATCACCAGAAGCGTGGGCGTGGTCATATCGACAGCCTCGGGCGGCCGGTCGCCGCTCATGTCGGCAGCCACGGACCAGAATCCCATGTCCTTCAATTCATTCATCGTGCGCGTCAGGTTCGTCACGCGGGCCACTTTGAAGAGAGGAAGCGCCCCGGCAGACGCCTTGACGGCCGCAGGCGTGATGCCCGCCGCGCGGTCCTTGCCGATGATGACGCCCTGAGCCCCCAGAGCACTGGCGGAGCGGCACAGCGCGCCCAGATTGTGCGGGTCCTCGATGCCGTCCAGCAGAAGCAGAAGTCCGTTCGGCCCCGCCGCCTTGGCCTCCTCCGCAAGGTCCGCGAAATCCGCGTAGTCGGGCGCCCTGAGGCGGGCCGCCACCCCCTGATGGACGCCGCCGTGCGACAAGTCTTCCAGTTCCTTTCTGGAAACCATCTCCACACGGACGCCGCCCTCGCGGCACAGCGCCAGAACTTCTGTCAGAGGAGAACTGCCGCGCCGCCCGCCGGAGCGCCCGTCCCGGTCGTCACGCCCGCCGCGCATATCCCTGCTGTCGGCCGCCGCGTACACAGCCTCCACGCTGCCGGGCATGCCCCGGAGGGCCTCCAGCACCGGATTGATTCCGTAAATCAGGCTCATTTCCGTCTGCCTTTCGCTCTGAGTGATTTGGATGGCTCGGATGATTTTGCCCCGGACGCCGCTGCCCGCCGCTCCGCCTCCATCACGACTTCCTCGGCCAGGTCGCGCCGCAGCGCCCCTTCGAGGCTCTGAAGACTGGGCGTGCTGTTGACCTCCAGCACCTTCACCCCCGCCTCGGTCTCCATCAGGTCAACCGCGGCCCAGCCGAGCTCCAGAAGCGAAGCCGCCTTCTCCGCTGCCTGCCGGGCCGCCTCGGACAGCGCGCATTCCTCAAAGGAAGCCCCCCGCCCAAGTGCCCGCTTGAAGCGCCCGCGCTCAGGACGCCGACGCGCACTGGCTGCCACACGGCCGCCAATCACCATCGCCCGCACATCCAGCCCCTGCTCGCCGCGGACATACTGCTGGGCCACCACCTCGTGTCCCAGGCCGAAGAGCGCATCCATCGCCGCCTGCATGGACTCCTGGGTGACGCAAATCATGGCGCCCTCTTTTCCGCCGCTGCCCCAGGTGCGCAGGACCACCGGCGGCCCGCCCGTCCGGCCAACGAGCTTGGACATCATTTTGCCGCTGGAAGTCAGCACCGTCTCCGGGACGCCCACCCCATGACAGGCCAGCCACGCGAGAGAGCGCAGGCGATCGTGACTGCGGGCAACGCCCAGAGAACTGCCCATCACCGGCACGCCGCCCGCCTCCAGCTCCTCCAGGACAGCCAGCCCGTGGCGCAGATTGGAGGGAACCAGCCGGGGCAGGACCAGAGAGGTCTGGGGAAAAGGGCGGCCGTTGAAAAGCAGGTGGCCCCCTTTTCCATCGAGAAACAGCGCGCACTTCATGGGGTCCACGATGTGGACAGTGTGCCCCCGCCTGCGCGCCGCCTCGGCAATCCTGCGGACCGTATAGAAGCCGGCACTCTTGGAAAGGATGGTCAGGCGCATGGGTTTTCCACAGTGGAGGCACAGGGGCGGCAAAAAAGGGAATGCCCCAAAAAAGTGCCCAATCTCCCAAAAAGGCGCGCCGTGAAGCCCCAAGACGGAGGGAGGGTCAAGGGGTCAGGAAGGAGGCTGGGCCGCAGAAAGAGGGAATACGATGCGCGAGAATCAATAATCCGATGTCCGATGAATAAATGAATAAAGGTATTGTGTGAGTGTGAATAAGGAGGGCTCAATAAAAGTATAAATATAATCAATAAATCTATTTATCATAAAGCCCCGCCTGAACACATTGTACCCCCAAGTAATTTTTTCAGACCGCTCCAAATAAAACAGCCCCCCGGCGCGCCTGGGCGTCGGAGGGCTGTGGAAAACTTCAACCTCCCGTCTCTCTCAGTCCTGACTCTCCTCCACGGGAACATCAAAGCTGAAGCTGATGGGCGGCAGGTAGCATCCAATCTCGTTAAATTCGTCGTCGTATTCCATCGACGCCCACGGCACAAAGTAGCCGTCTGTCACGGAGCCGGCCAGCGCCGTCGGGGAGAGCTTGGTCAGGGTCAACAGGCCGCCAAACATTTCAAAGGCATCCACAGTGTCTTCGCTGCCGGCAATAGTCGCCAGAACGCAGGCCGCAGGCAGCTGCTTCTCGCTCTCATAATTGTAATAAGCGGGGTCCAGGCAATACAGAACCCCATCATCATCGTCATATTCTACGCGGCCCAGCATATATTTACCGCCCACCCCCACGCTGCCGACGCCAATGGAGGTCTTTGCATTGTCTCCATTGTTGACGTCCACCCAGACGCCGCCCACCTCATTGGAGTACCACTCCACCTCCCACAAGCCCTCCCCCCAGTCGTAATAAGTGCCCGTTCTGGTGGTAAAACGCTTACCGTCGTACACACTCAGGTCGCCGAATGACTCGGCCGCATAGTCCCCCGAGGAACATGAAACAAATGTCTCCGGCGGAAGCTGAGGCCCGCCCGCGTCATCCTCGTCACCGGCATCTGTCCCGGCATCGGTTCCCGCGTCCGCCGTCCCGGCATCGCCGCCGGACTGCGGACCAGCGTCCCCGGTCCCCGCGTCCGTCAACTCGGTGGGCTCATTCTCATCCTTGTCCTTCTTGTCGCCGCCGCAGGCAGCAAAACCCGCCAGGCCCAGCACAGCGACACACCAGATCAGCGTCTTTTTCATGGTCTTCTCCTCGAATCATTCCGGCCGAGGCATTCGCCTTCGGGTTGAGGTTGGTGGTGGGAGCAAAGAAATACCCCGTCTCCGCGCAATGTCGGAAACGGGGCGAGTTCAGCAGTCACATGATGTTTGGATGCGGCAAAAGTTTCACTGCGCCGCATTGCACAGGCCCGTGCTCTCATTGCATCCCGCATTGCCGCAGTTGTCCGAGCCGGCGCTGATGCGGTGGAACGAGCCGTCGCTCATCTCCGTGCAGGCATAAGTGAAGCTCATCACGAGGGTGGTCCCCATTCCTTCATGCTCAGAGCAGTGGTGCGTGTTGGCCTCGCCCTGGGTGCAGCCGGTGGCGGAGCCATAGCAGGCCGCGCTCGTCCCCGCTGCCGTGGTCAGGCACGTCTCACCTTTGCCCTTGCAGTTGTCCGCCGAATGCCACGTGCGCTGCGTGCCATCCGAGTAGCAAGACAATACCACATCATTATCGCCGCAGATATTGCCCGTCTCTGCCTCATCTTTTGTGCAGGACTGACCGATGCGGCTGTCCAGCTGTCCGCAGTGCGCCTCCTCCGTTTCCGTCGCATCGACACAATTCACATCGCATTTTTCATAATCTGTCGGGTTGTCCGTGTTCATCTTCCAGACATAAACGCCATTCTCTGTTGTTTCCCGGCACGTGTAAGAAACCACAAATTCCTGGCCGTCGAGCTGAACAAAACATTTCTTGTCCGAAACCGCGCCCAGTGAATCACACATATCGTCCGAGGTGTAGCATCCTGCATAGCTGTTATCGGACAGGGCATGGCAGGCATATCCGGCCTCACGGTCACAAATGCCAACGACCACCTGATTCGTCTGACAGAAAACAACATACCCGTCATCCGTGCAATGCTGTGGATAGGCCTCAACATCCGTCATTGCCGTCGGCGTACACCACTTGCCCTCATCCGGGGCCAGAAGAATACAAGCCCCTTCTTCTTCATCGCAGCCGTGGAAGCATTCATTTTGCTCCCGCCAATAAGCCCCCAGGCCGCCGCCACGCAGATGGCTGCACGCATATTCAATCTCGTAGCCATCATAGGCCTCGCTGCCGCACATAGTAAACACGTCGCCCGACTTCTCACACGGAATCATACAATCAACACCCCAGGCGTAGTTGCCGTCCCAGTCGATTTCCAGCTTGTCCGTGGCCACGCCGCAGGTCGTTCCCTCGCCGCACACAATGACGTCCACCGTGCCGTCTATCTTGCAATACACGGCATTCCCATTGGCGCACCCCTCGGGGAAGGTCTCATCACACTCGTCTCCCACGCCGTAGCACGTGCCGCCCAGCTTGTAGGGCTTGTCCGCAGGGCATCCGCCGGGCCCCGGACCGGCATCCTCGTCGCCCTCACCCGCATCGTTCCCCGCATCGGGAGAACCGGCATCTTCCGGGGCCGGGCCGCCGTCCTCTGTGGCAGCATCGGTGTCCGTCACGCCCGCGTCCTGAATGACGACAGAAGCATCCGCCTCATCATCCTTTTTGTCTTTCCCGCCGCAGGCCGCCAGCCCCATCAGACTCAAAGCCGTAATTCCAGTGACCAGAAGTTTACCTCTCATGGCGCTCTTCCTTCCTCGTCCGCGGACGCCAGCCCATCCGCAGAGATCAAATGGCTCCGGAACATTCCGATGCCGTTCAAAAAAATCGTTTTCCTCTTCTTTCGTTCTTTCGCCTCAATCTTTACTCTTACTTCACCAATTTCTCAAATCCGCACGAATGTTTTTTCGTCGCTGAATCGTAATTGATTCCGACAAACAGAATATCCCCCGAATAATTCTCCAATTCTTTGAAGTACTCTTTATTTTTAATCTGATTCAATGCCGACTCAGGCGAATCGTCCCGCTTCAATTCAATAATCACGACGGGAATTTCCGCAGCATATTTCGGTTTGGGAATGAGCACCACGTCCGCGCGGCCCTTGCCCAGATGCGTTTCCTTGATGGGTGCAAAGCGATCCATCGAATGGAAATAGGCCAGCATCACGGCGCTCTGCAAAGCCATTTCATTATTATAATTATAATTATTGGCCACAAACTGATGAGCCGCATCCAGCCCCTTCGCCACCGCCTCGGCATTCATGGCCAATGTATCCTCAACGAGCTGCTTCGAGGCTTTGACAATTTTCATCACATCTTCAAATCCGGGAGTGACACGAAGCGCACGCGCCCATTCCCGTTTGATTTCCTGATTGGGAATCCAGCACACGCCGTCGCCGTCCTCGATCCAGCGGTATCCCAAATATCCCAGATGAATTAAAAATGTCAGCACATCGTCGCGGCAGGTAAAATCTTTAAGCGTATTCATATATGTTTTTACATCGACGTGAACCTCTTCGCCCGCCATCATGCGGTTGACGTCGGTTTTCAGCCCGTCGAAATTCATCACGACATAATTCCGAAGTACGTCGAAATGCCCGGTGGTCGTCCAATAACTGTCAATCCGGCGCCGGGTCATGGCCTCGACGACCGACTTGGGATTATAAACGTGCGTCCCGTCAATCATCAGATAACCGTCGTAATAATTCGTCACCTCTTCAAAATTCATATTGTTCGCGTCGCACAGCTCTTTGACTTCCTCTTTTGTAAATCCGACAAATTCAGAGAACTGCCCAGCGTCCACCATGGAATACTCGCGAAATACATTCAATTTGGACTGCACGCGGTCGCGAATAATGGGGAGAATGCCGGTTAAATATGCCAGAGCAATGCACTGCGAGAGCGCCGTATTCTTAAACATGCCATTGAGGAATTGCAGATATTCCGCAAACTGATCCTGCGTGACAGCAGGATCGCGCACCATCACATCATATTCGTCCATGATAATGACGAATTTCTCGCCCGTCTCCTCAAAAACGCGCTGCATACACTGAGGAATCTCGTCGCAGTCATCGAATGGAATCGCCGGAAACTGCTTTATAAATTCACGTTTTACATATTTGTTGGCGTCTTTGATGACGCTCCCCGTGGTACTCGTATTTAAAAGTCCATTGATATCCAGCTGAATGACATTGAATTTATTAAGATATTTCTCAAATGACGAGTCTTTGGCGATTTTCAGCTTCGAAAATATCTCCCGCGAATCGCAGTTCTTTGAATAAAACGCCGCAATCATATTGCCGGCCATGGTTTTGCCAAAACGCCGCGCGCGGGAGGTGCAGATGAATTTGTCCCGCGTCGAAACGAGTCTGTTCAGCTTGGCGAGGAGCATGGACTTGTCCACGTAGAAGCGGCTGTTCATGTCTTCTGCGAGGTTCCCGGTTCCCGGATTCAGAAAAATTCCCATGGCGGCGCGTCCTTTCTGCTGGGCAGGCGGCGGCTTGTCGGAGTCTTTATAGTCCATTTTTTAGAAAAAATAAATCCCCCAAATGGGGGAGGGCAATAAAAAAGCCCCCCGGGGCGCGTGGGCTCCGGAGGGCTTTTTATTGATTCAGCTATTTAGGTTGAATGCGGGAATCAGTCTTCTTCCTCTTCCTCACAGAATTCTCCATTATCATCGCACCACGCTTCACCACAGTCCTCTTTGTCATCACTATACCAGTAGTATGTCCCATCGGTCATCTCCTGACAGATATAATGATAGGCTGTTGAAGCGAACATGCCGTCCACGCACTTATTCAGTTCATCATCATCGGCAGTGCAGGCCGAGCTCTCTTCAAAGCAAAAAGTATAATTCTCACCAGCAAATTTCTTACAAGTTCCAGGAGAGGCCGCAGCACAGTTCTCAACCGTCACCTTATTGCTACTACCACAGTAAACGACCAAATCACCTTCGCAACGCTCCTCGAATTCGGTCATCCCCGCGAGGTTGCAGTCATCACCTTCGTCTGCGATGCCAGACGGTCTGCAAGCGGCTGTGCCTGCGGTTTCATCTTCATCACATCCGATATTGCAGACGTCATCCATCTCCTCGGAGTCAACCCATCCATACTTGCCGCCGGAGATGTCTTCACAGGTATAATGACCGATTGTCCAGACACCATAAGCATCTAAATAAGAATCATCGCAGTATTGCTTCTCTGTTTCAGATTCATGCTGAGCAGCGGTGCATTCGTTAAAGCAGTTCGATTCCTCATTAAGAACGCCGCAGATAGTCCCTTCCAAGGCAGCACAATTCAGCACCACCCACTTTTTGCTATAGCTACTGCAATACATCGCACCGTTTTCGGAGCAGTATTCCTCGTCTGTGGCCGGATCACAGGCAGTTCCAATGTTATCATCCAGCTTACCGCACTCGGGGCCTGTTTCACCTATAACGCAGTTATACTCGCATTCTTCGGCGTCAGTGCTGTTCAGCTTAAGCACATGAACACCGGAGGTCGTATCCATACATTTGTAAGTGGCTACGAATTCATAAATACCCCAATCAATCTCATAATAACATTGAGGCTCTGAATCTTCTCCCACTGTCTCACACTGGTCCTCAGCGCCCGAATCATAACAATCCGTCCAGTTCAGATCCGTCAGCTGACGGCAGGTCTTCCCCGACGCACCGCAATTGACGATCTCAATTCCATAAATCTCATTCCCATCCTCGTCGTAATCAACCGCAGGGCACCAAACGAGCTTATTGTCCGCCGTGCAGAATTCGACAAATGTCTCCGGATCACACTCATCCCCATCTTCAACGACAGGGTGAACTGTAGTGTCAGCATCGCACTCACCCGTGGTCTTGTTGCAGATTTGGCCAAGGTCACAGGCGAAGCCATTCTTGCGGCAGTCAAAGGGCTCTCCCGCATCCTGCTCGCCCGCGTCTTCATCGAGGCCGGCGTCAGTAATTCCGGCGTCAGTTCCCGGATTGGGGTCGGCAACGCACACGCCGTTGGCATTGCAGAAGGGCTTCGCGGGATCGGTGCACTGGTCAGAGCTGGTGCACTCAACCTCGGGGGGTTTGGGGTCTTTCTTCTTGCCGCCGCAGGCGGTGAAGCCAACCAGGCTCAGGGCCGCGATTCCGGTAATCAGGACTTTCTTCATGGTGTTCTCCTCAACTGAGGCTGGATGCCTCGCTTGTTGGTCCAGCAGGCGGCTCTGTCTGCAAATCCAGCCGGAGCCGGTGAAACAGCACTTCTTCCCTGTTGTTCTGCGTCAAAAATCCGTGTTTTTCGGCGCGCCCCTACTCAGAAAATTTCGCGGTTCAAGAAAAAAATTTCAAATCTATGCACAAAAAATATGCAGATGCTTCGAAAGGCATCTGCATATTTCATTTCAAATGTGCATTTTCTTCGACTTTCCCGGGGGAAGACCGCTTCGGAGAGCTGAAGAAGGCTTCACGCGCCGAAGAGCTCTTCCGAGCCGTTCAGCATGCCTTTTCCGATGCTCCCGAGAAGGCGCTCTTCCTCTTGAAGCATGGCCCTCGCCTCCTCGGGCGTGGCGTGGTCCCAGCCCGTGAGATGCAGAAGCCCGTGAGCCAAGTAGCGGGAAATCTCGGAAGCCAGCGTCTCACCCTCGCCCTCAGCGACCCGACGGGCAGCCGTATCGAGGGAAATCACGATGTCGCCGACGGGCATGGGCACGCCGGGAACGCGGGGCATCTCACCGGCAGGAAACGAGAGAACATCGGTGGGAACGGGCTTGTGCCGCCACTCGCCGTTGATCTCCGCGATGCGCCCGTCTCCGGTCAGCGTGATGGACAGCTCGGCATCGCGAAGGCCCAGCGTCTCCATGAAGGCAAAGGCGCGCCGCCGCAGAACGCGGGCGGCATAGGCGCTTTTCGGATGCTCGTGACGAATGAGAACGCGGTTTCCGGAGGGGTCAGTGAAGGGAGAGGGCATGGAGCGGGTCCTTTGAGAGAGAGAAGGATTTTGGGTTTAGCCCTCTTTTGACCCTTCGGCGATGACCGAGAGGGCCTTGCCCCCCATCTTTCCCCCGCTAGACTCCCGCCGCTTTTTCAGACGCCCGAAATTCCTCGGGCGTTTTTTCGTTCAAGGAGCACGCACCCAATGAAAGTCCTGATTTCCGACGACCTGGCGCCCGAATGCGCCGAAATCCTCAAGAAGGGCGGCCTCGAAGTTGACGTGAAGGTTGGCCTTAAGCCCGAAGAGCTGAAAGCCATTATCGGCAACTACGAGGGCCTGATTGTCCGCAGCGCCACCAAGGCCACGGCGGACATTCTCAGCGCCGCGGTGAAGATGAAGGCCATCGGACGCGCCGGCGCGGGCGTGGACAACATCGACGTGAAGGCCGCCGCCGCCAAAGGCGCCATCGTGATGAACACCCCGGGCGGCAACTCCATCGCCGTCGCCGAGCTGACCATCGGCCTGATGATGGGCATGGCGCGCACGATTCCTCAGGCCACCGCGTCCACTAAGGCCGGAGGCTGGGACAAGAAGAAGCTGGCCAAGCAGGGCCACGAGGTCACGGGCAAGACGCTGGGCATCATCGGCTACGGGCGCATCGGCCACGAGCTGGCCAAGCGCGCGCGCGGCCTCTGCATGAACGTCATCGCCTACGAGCCGGCCGCCGACGAGGCGCGGAAGGCTGCGGCCGCGGCCGAGGGCGTGAAGATTCTGCCGCTCGACGAGGTGGTCTCCACCGCCGACTACATCAGCTTCCACGTGCCGCTGATGGATTCCACGCGCCACATGTGCGACGCGGCCATGATTCAGAAGATGAAGAAGGGCGCCTACCTCATCAACTGCGCCCGCGGCGGCATCGTTGACGAGAAGGCGCTCTGCGAGGCGCTGCACTCCGGGCATCTGGCCGGGGCCGCCATGGACGTTTACGAGGCCGGCGACTGCGCCCACGAGAACCCGCTCTTTGCCGAGCCCAACTTCATCTGCACGCCGCACCTGGGGGCGTCATCGGCCGAGGCTCAGGAGAAGGTCGCCCTGCAAATCGCTGAGCAGATGGTCGATTACCTGGTCCACGGCAAAGCGGCGAACGTGGTGAAGGCGTAAGCCGGCGCTCTTCCCTCAGACTCACAAAGCAAAAGGCCGTCTCCCCAAACGAGGAGGCGGCTTTTTTTTACCCTCTCCGGCCCTTCGGGCCACCTCTCCCAGAGGGCGAGGCAAGTCCTTTCTCAAACGCAGGAGACAGATTCCTGGCTCCCCCTCAGGGGGAGCTGTCAGCGCCGGAGGCGATGACTGAGAGGGATAAGCCACCCTCTCCGGCCCTTCGGCGGTGACTGAGAGGGGCCTCACACCTGCACGCCAAAATCCCTCAGCGCCTGATTGAGGCTGGTCTTCCGGTCGGTGGATGCCTTGCGCTGGCCGATGATGAGCGCGCAGGGCAGGCCGAACGTCCCGGCGGGGAAGGTCTTCTGACGAACGCCGGGAATGACGACCGAGCGCGGCGGCACGCGGCCTTTGTAGATGACCTCCTCGGGGCCGGTGACGTCGATGATGGGCGTCGAGGCGGTGATGACGGTGTTCGCGCCCAGGACAGCCTCTTCCTCGATGAGCGCGCCCTCGACAACGATGCAGCGGCTGCCGATGAAGCACCCGTCCTCGATAATGACGGGGCGCGCGCCGGCCGGCTCCAGAACGCCGCCGATGCCCACGCCGCCCGCGAGGTGGACGTTGCGGCCGATCTGCGCGCAGCTGCCGACGGTGGCCCAGGTATCCACCATGGTGCCGCTGCCGACCCAGGCGCCGATGTTGACGTAGCCGGGCATGACGATGGCGCCCTTCTCCACGTGCGCGCCGTAGCGAATCGCCCCGGGCGGCACGAGGCGCACGCCGCCCTCGTCCAGGTTCTTCTTGAGCGGAATTTTGTCGTGCCAGGCGATGGGCCCGATGTCGCTCAGCTCCATCGGAGCAATGCCGAAATAGAGAAGGATGGCTTCCTTGAGCCACGTGTTGACCCGCCACTCGCCGTCCGCGCCCTTTTCAGCGACGCGCACGCGCCCGGCGTCCAGATCGGCGATGGCTGAGAGCACCGCCTGGCGCACGTCGTCCCGCGTCAGCAGCGAGCGGTCTTCAAAGGCGCGCTCGATGAGTTCCCTTCCGGCATTCGCCGCGTTCGTCTCGTTCATCGTGTTTTCTCCGTTCGCATCATCGCGTCAGTCCACCGTGATGGACTTGCTCACATTCTTGGGAACGTCCGGGTGGACACCGTGGTTCCTGAATCCGACGCGGTCCAGGTACTGGGCCTTGAGCAGGCTCATGCGCAGAGCCAGCCGCTGGAGGACCACGCTGGCCGAAAACACCGTCATCAGCGTGTCGTCCGTCCGCGGCAGCACCAGATAGCCCCAGCGATAGGCGGGATTGTCGGTCGGCGGCTTCATGGCAGCGGCGCGCAGCGCGGGATTCTCTTCGGCAATCACAAAGGGCGAGGCGCCGCGGATCTTGTGCGTGTTGATCTGCGACACCGTGAGGGCCACGTCCCGCTCCGACGGCCCGGTGATGAAGACGAGGGGATAGTCGGAATAGAGGGCGCCGAAGAGCTTCTCCCGGTCGAAGGCCTCAGCGAACAGCGCGGCCTCGACAGGCCTGAGGGCAAAGGGCTGACCAATGGCAAAGACGTTGTCCAGGGCGGCCTGCACCAGACGCCGCAGTCCTCTGGGGTCGGTGGCCGTGTGCGTCGCCGCGTCGCGCTGCACAGCCTTCTCCAGCATGGCGTCCACCTGCTGACCCAGCGCGCGCAGAAGCGAATTGACCTCGGCGGCGCCAAAGACGGTGTTCACCCCCAGAAGCGTGTTGGGTCCGTGCTTGAACTCGGAGGCCTCGAAGCCCTGCGAATGGTTCAGCACGACCTCCCGCACCTTGAGCGCGCCCTCCATGGCCACGGCCGTGATGCGCGTCGCCAGAAAATGAATGCTGGGCGCCAGATAGAGATGCTGCGCGGCGGCCTCGACCTCCATCTCCGTGGCGTCAATCGAGGCGCGAATCAGGTCGGGCAGCGTGCGCAGCTTTTCGCGGCGGATGGCGATGGCCTCGGCGTCGATGCCGCAGCCGGGATGCTCCGCGGCGCGCCGGCGGGCCAGCTTGAGGGCCAGGCAGTAGAAGAGCGCCACCTGATTCAGAAAGCTCTTGGTGGCGGGGACGGCGATTTCCGGGCCGCACTGGAGAGGAATCACCAGCTGGCACTTCTCCTGACCCAGCGTGGAGCTGACGTTGTTGACCACGCCCACGCGGAACACGTCCCTGCCGGTGGCCATGACGCCGTTGAGAACGTCAATCAGGTCCTTGGTCTCGCCGCTCTGGCTGACAGCGATGAACACGTCTCCGTCGGCGAGATTGCGGCTGTACTGAGCGCGAAAGTCGCCGGGCAGAATGGGAATCAGCTCTGTGTGCGCCAGCTCGTTGAAGAAGAAGGCGGCCGCGCGCGCGGCGTGAAAGGACGAGCCGCAGCAGACGACGAAGAGCCTCCCGTGGCCGGAGATGGACTTCATGCACACGTCGGTGAAGCGGTCAGTGACAGCGGCGAAATTGGCCGTCTCGGCGTGGTCGAAGAGCAGGTCCATGAAGCGAACGGCCGCGCGCTCCTCATCGGTCCTCGCCACGGCAGCCAGATCGCTGAGCATCCCCGCCTCGCTGGACACGAGGCACTGGGCCAGCTTCTCCGGAGGCAGAAGCAGCACCTGACGCTTCACGCCATCGGGAATGGCATCGAGCAGCGCGCGGAACTCAGGACTCACCGCGATGCGCCGGAAGGCGGCCACAATCTCTTCGTCGCTGAACAGGTCCCGAAGCTCCTCGGCGGCCGCGCGCAGCGCATTCAGAGGCCCGGTGTGCTGCGCGAGAAAAGGCGCCAGCCGCTGACCGCTCTCCGTTCCGCCCAGAAAGCGCTCCACCACCCGGCGAACCGTAAATTCCTGAGCCGAAATCTCCTGCGCCATGAACGTCTTGAAGGGCGGCATCAGCGCCGTCTCGTCCGTCTGCAGACGGCTGCGCACAGGATCGCGCTCCACTGGCTCCGGCGCGGTCAGCGGAATGAGCCCGTCCTTGAGCCGGTAAATCCGGCGCTGAGCGGCGCTGAACTCCACGAGCTCTCCCTCGTTCAGCGGAATCAGGATGCGCGTGAGGTGAAGGACGGAGGAGAGGTCGGAGGAAGCAATGGCAAAGGCGCCGCCCTTCTCGTCCTGGCCAAAGCCAAAATAGAGGCTGCTGCCCAGCTTCATGGCGAAGAGCGTGCGGCTGACGGGGTCAACGATGACGGCGGCGAAGGAGCCCTCGATTTTGCCGATGGCCTGGCAGACGGCCTGGCGCATGGCGGCCCGGCGCGTCTCCGCATCGTTCTTTTTGCTCTCGGGAACAGACGCCATGGCCAGAGAGAAGCAGTGCTCGATTGTGTGAACGACCATCTCGCCGTCGTTGTCCGACCTGACAGCGTGTCCCTCACTCTGGAGCCAGGCCTTGAGAGCGTCGCAGTTGGTCACGTTGCCGTTGTGGGCGCCGTAGAGGTGGCATTTGCAGCGAACTTCGTGGGGCTGCGAGTTGGCCTCATCCACAGCGCCGAAGGTGGCCCAGCGCACCTGACCGCAGAAAATCGAACCGTCCCTCTCGGTGATGCCCAGCTTATGAACCATGCGCGACGGCGCGCCCACGCCCTTGGCCAGCCACACGTCCTCGCCCTCGCTCTGAATGGCCGCGCCGGTCGAGTCGTAGCCCCGGTATTCGAGCATCTTCAGCAGATCGGCGGCGATGAGGCCCAGGTCCTCGCGGTTCTTTTCAAAGATGAGTCCGATGGCTCCGCACATCTGGCTTTCTCCTCAAAACAAAACGACCTCCGGAAGCTCTGTCTCCGGAGGCCGTCGGCTCGTTGGATGCGCCCTTCTCCCGTCACAGAAAAAGGCGCCGTGCAAGAAACCTCAGCGCGCGCCCGATGAGCGCACGAGCGTGCATGTCTCGCGGCTGCACCCGCTCCAGTCGCCGCTCTCGCCGGGGTCGCACTCTTCGCCCGCCACAGCGTTCACCTTGCCGTCGCCGCAGCGGCTGTTCGTGCAGTCGATGTTGCAGCGAACGGAAGGCGCCTGAGCCTGCCAGGAATCCGACTGTCCAATGCCGGTGCCGGGGTCGCATTCTTCGCCCGCCGCCTTGTTCACGAGCTTATCGCCGCAAAAGACGTTGGTGCAGTCGTAGTTGCAGACCGCCCAGTTGCCGATGGGGTCATTGGCATCGCGGCTCGCGTCTCCGGGATCGCAGTACTCGTCGGCCTTAGCGTTAATCTTACCGTCGCCGCATTTGGATGCAGTGCAGTCAAAGTTACATAGACGGTTTCCAACAGCGGATCCCTCTCCCAGATTGTGATCGCATTCCTCTCCCGCCGAGGCATTCAAAATGCCGTCGCCGCATTTCGGTGTGGTGCAGTCGTAATTGCAGTTCGCCCAGTTTCCGTCCTCACCTTTAGCGACCGCTTCGCCGGGGTCACATTCCTCAAGGGCAACGGCATTGACGATGCCGTCTCCGCAGGACGACCGGGTGCATTGCGCAGTGCAGGTTCGGCTTCCCGTCGGGCCGTCGTCGCATTCTTCCGTGAAGATGGACTCGAGTCCTTCGGCATCTACTGTGCGGATTTTGCCGATGAACAGGTCGCCGCAGATGTTCGCCTTACATTCGCGGGTGCAGAAGTCGGAACCGCGCTTTCCGTCGTCACACTCCTCCTTCACACCGTCAGAGTTGGCTACCGGCTGTCCCGCGCTGTCAGTGACATAGAAATCGTCACCGCAGATGTTCTTCTTGCAGATGTTTGTGCAGGTAGCGGTGCCCTTCCACGTCTTTTGTCCAGTGGTCTCTTCCACTGCCCACTGATTCGCGTCGTTCGAGTCGCCTGTGTCGCACTCCTCGCCGGCCAGCATGTTCACCCGGCCGTCGCCGCATTGCCCCAGCGTGCAGTCGCTGTTGCAGATGGCTGTGGTACCGCCGACCGTTCCAGGATCGCACTGCTCGTCGCCCGTCACCTTCCCGTCGCCGCAGAGCTGAATGACGCAGCCTTCGATGCACTTGGCGGTTTCGTGTGTGCCCACAGGGAAAACAGGCAAAAGCTCCTTATCCGCATTGCCGACGTCGCATTCTTCCAAGGTTCTGCCGACGATGGAGGTCGGATCGTTGTCGAGAATGCCGTTGCCGCAGCTGTTGTCCGAACCGCAGTCCTTAGAACAGTCGAATGATCCACTAGAGACGTTGCCGGCCCAGTTGCCGACGCTGTCCAGGCCATTGCCGTGGTCGCAGATCTCACCCGGGTCCACGACGCCGTTGCCGCATTTGAGGTTGGAGCGGCAGGCCGCGATGAGCACGTTCCCCTCGGCGTCCTTCACGTCCTCCGCGAGGCAGTTTTCCGGGCCAACGCCCTCTTCGCCCCAGTCGCAAATCTCTCCCGGCTCGATGCTGATGGCAGTGCCGCGGTCGTCATAGGTGATGCGCTGCCGCTGAACGATGCCGTCGCCGCACGTCTCGATTCTGCAGTCCGCTGAGCACCCGTCGTAGTCGAGCACGTTCCCGTCGTCGCACTCCTCGAAGATCTCGTTCCCCTCTCCGTCCTTGTACGTGCCGACAATTCCGTCACCGCATGCCGTTTCGAGACATTTGGCCTGTCTGGCGGCGCAGATCAGGGGAGCCGGGCAGGTGATGCCGTTGCCGCAGTTTTCAAAATCGCCGTCGTCATCGCCGCAGGCACCGAAGGCCAGCGCTCCGGCGGCGGCCAGCAGAACGGCTCCGGAAATCCGAACTTTGTTCACAGTCAGCAGCTCTCGCAGAGACATGGCGCGCTCCCTCTTGGGTGGTGTGGGGTTCACAAAAAACATGAGCCCGGCAGCCTCCCCTTGCGGCCCGGGCTCAAAGCGGGGCGGCATCACGGGGCAAAGCGCTCCCTGCGTCAAGCCGATGAAAAAACGCCGGCTTCAAAACGTCTGCAGGCGCTCCCAGGCGTCGTGCATGAGGCGTTCGGAGAGGCGCCTCAGCGCCAGCCGCCGCGCGGAATCGTCTTCGAGAACGGCCATGGTCCCCACCGCCGAAGACACCAGGTAATCCTCGCTACCGCGCACCCTGAAGCTGCGAAGAAGCTCGGATCCGCGCAGGAGTCTGATTTCCACCACCGCCGACACGCGGGCGCTCGTGCGCTTCACCCGGCCCTCGCCGTCAGTGGTGTAAATCGCCGTGGGGTCGCGGATTTCCACAATGCGCCCCTCGACGCGGCCGTCGCTCAGCTCGCCCCCTTCGCGATTGCGGCGGGAGAGCTCCATCCGAAGCGCGTCGGCGCACCAAGCGCCCATGCCCGCCTCGGCCGTGTCGTTCAAAAAGACCGGGACATAGACGGTCCTCATGCCGCCGGGCAGGTCGCCGCCGTCGGGCGTGAATCGATAGCCGCAGCCCGCGGTGAAGAGCGCAGAAACTGAGAAAAGGGCGGCGAGAAGTGCTGTCTGAAATCGCCGGCATCGAACCGCTGACACGTCCCGCCTGCCTTTCCTGATTCAAAAGAGCCTTCCCGCCTGGAGGCGACGGGAAGGCTCATTGTCATCGTCCGCTGTTTCAGACCGCCACGAAGTTCACGAGGCGGCCGGGAACGAAAATTTCCTTTTTGAGCGTCTTGCCCGCGAGGTGGGGGGCAATTTTCGCGTCCGCTTTGGCAGCCGCCAGAACGTCGTCCTTGCCCATGTCCGCAGGAACTTCGATCTCGCCCCGGAGCTTGCCGTTCACCTGCACGGCGTATTTGGCGCTCTGCTTGGCGGCGAGCGCGGGGTCAAACGCGGGCCACCCCTGAATCTGGAGGCAGTCGGCCGCGCCGTAGGCCTCTGAAATCTCCTCGGCGATGTGGGGCGCCACCGGAGAAATCATCGCCGCCAAGAGGCGCATGGCCTCGGCCATCGCGGCTTCCTCGGCATCGCCGGCGGGCTTCACGCCCGTGAGGAAGTTCACGAGCTCCATGATGCGGGCAATCGAGGTGTTGAACGAGAGCCGCTCGATGTCCTCTGTGACGGTCTTGAGCGTTTGGTGGACGCGGCGGCGGATCTCCAGCGCCTTGCCCGCCTCATTTCCCAAAGGCGCGGCGAACCGGGCCGACTTCTGGTGCGTAAAAGCGAGCCGCCAGATGCGCGAGAGGAAGCGGGCACAGCCCTCGACCTGCGCGTCAGACCAGTCGATGTCCTTCTCGGGCGGACCGGCAAACATGACGAAGGTGCGGGCCGCGTCGGCGCCGTATTTCGAGACGATGTCCCTGGGCGAAACCACATTGCCCCAGCGCTTCGACATCTTCCGGCCGTCCGGGCCGTTGACGATGCCCTGCGTGATGAGCCGCTTCACCGGTTCCTCGACGCTGACGAGCCCCATCTCCTTCATCACCATCGTCCAGAAGCGGAAATAGAGGAGGTGCATCACCGCGTGCTCGGGGCCGCCCACGTAGATGTCCACGGGCAGCATCCGCTTCGCAGTTTCGGCGTCCACGGGCGCCGTCGTCAGGTGCGGCGAGAGGTAGCGCGCGTAGTACCAGGTCGAGTCCACGAAGGTGTCCATGGTCTCGGCCTCGCGCCGCGCGGGCCCGCCGCAGAGAGGGCACGTCGTGTGGAGAAACTCCGGCACCTTGGCGAGCGGCGGCTCGCCGCGCCCGGTCAGCACCTTGGTCACGTCAATTTTGGGCAGCATCACGGGCAGCTGGCTCTCGGGAACGCTGATGCCCTCGTGATTGGGGTCGCACTTGTCGCAGTACACGACGGGAATGGGCGTCCCCCAGTACCTCTGGCGCGAAAATCCCCAGTCGCGCTGGCGGAAGGTGACGACAGGGCCGCCTTTGCCCTTTTCGGCGAGCGCTTTGGCAATCGCTTCCCGCGCATCGGCGGAGGTCATGCCCGTGAAGGCCTCGGAATTCACGAGGACGCCGTCGTCGGCGAACGCCTCGGTGAGCGCGGCGGCGTCTCTGGGCGCCTGGCCCGCCTCGGCAATCACGGTGTGAATCGGCAGGCCGTATTTCTTCGCAAACTCAAAGTCCCGCTGGTCGTGGGCGGGGACACTCATCACCGCGCCGGTGCCGTAGTCGCTGACGACGAAGTTTGCGGCCCAGACGGGAACCTTCTTTCCCGTGAAGGGATGCACCGCGTACGCGCCGGTGAAGCAGCCCAGCTTTTCCGGCTCCTCGTCCTTTTTCTGAGCAGCGGCCTGCTTCGCCATCTCGTCGGCAAAAGCGGCGATTTTCTCCCGCGTCTCGTCGGTCACGAGGTGAGCCATCAGCGGATGGTCGGGTGCCACCACCACGTAGGAGACGCCAAAGAGCGTGTCGGCGCGCGTGGTGAAGACGGTGAGGCTGACGCCGGGCTTCCCGTCAATCTCGAAGACAATCTCCGCGCCCGTCGAACGGCCGATCCAGTGCCGCTGCATGCTCGTCACGCGGTCGGGCCACTCGGTGAGCTGGTCGAGGTTGTCGAGGAGCCGCTGGGAGTACTTCGTGATGCGGAAGGCCCACTCGGGCATCAGGCGCTTTTCCACGGGCGACTCGCACCGCTCGCAGAGGCCTTCCTTCACCTGCTCGTTGGCGATCACCGTCTTACAGCCCGTGCACCAGTTCACGCGGTTCTGCCTGCGATAGACGAGGCCCTTCTCGCGCATCTTGAGGAAGAACCACTGGTTCCAGCGGTAATACTCCGGGTCGCACGTCGCGATTTCGCGCTCCCAGTCGTACGAGTAGCCGACGGACTTCATCTCGGCCTTGAACGCGGCGACATTCTCGCGCGTGCGCTCCGCCGGATGCCGCCCGTCCTTGATGGCCGCGTTTTCAGCGGGGAGCCCCAGCGCGTCCCAGCCCATCGGGTGCAGAACGTCGAAGCCGCGCGCGCGGTAGTAGCGGGCCAGCACGTCGCCGATGAGGTAGTTGCGCACGTGCCCCATGTGCATCTTGCCCGAGGGATAGGGGAACATCTCGAGGATGTATTTCTTCTCGCCATTCCCCCTGAGCTTGAAGAGGTTCTCCCTCTCCCACCTGTCCTGCCACTTGGGCTCAATCTCCTGCGGAATGTAGGTCTCTCGCACGGCTCACTCTCCAAAAAAAACGGGGACGCCTCCTCTGAGGGAGACGTCCCGCGGGATTGATTCGCGGCGCCGCTTTAACCGCCGGCGGTTCAAAAGCAACCGGGTTCCTGTGCAGAGCCCCGCCGACAAAAAGCCCCCCGTCCCATCGTTGGGGCGGAGGGCCAGGGGGAAGTTCAAAAGCTGCGGCGGATCAGCTCCGGTCCGCCTTCGCCTTTTTCGCGGCTGTCTTTTTCGCGGCGGCGTCGGCGGACGCCGACTTGGACGTCTTGGACGCTTTGGCCGCGCTGCCCGCCGCCTTCTTCCTGGAAGCCGGGGCAGCAGAGGCATCGCCATTCTTCTTGGAATCAGCGCCGAACGGGTCCTGTTCCAGCGTCAGGCGAAGCACGTCATCCATGCGGGTGACGTAGTGGAACTCAATCTCGTTCCTCGCCTGCTCCGGCACTTCGAGAACGTCCTTGCGGTTGCGTTCCGGCAGAATGAGCCGCTTGATGCCCGCCCGGTGCGCCGCCAGCACCTTCTCCTTGATGCCGCCCACAGGGAGCACCAGCCCGCGCAGCGTCACCTCGCCCGTCATGGCCGTGTCGCCGCGGACGCGGATGCCCTTCAGCAGAGAAACCAGCGCGGACAGAATCGTCACGCCCGCCGAAGGCCCGTCCTTGGGAACCGCTCCCTCGGGGAAGTGAATGTGCAAGTCCGTCCTGTCGAGGAAGGTCGCAGGAATGCCCAGCAGCTCACTGTTGGCCCGCACATAGGACAGCGCCGCCTGACAGGACTCCTTCATCACGTCGCCCAGCTGTCCGGTCAGCGTCAGCATGCCCTTGCCCGGCATCTGAGTGGCTTCGATGAAGAGGATGTCGCCGCCCACCGCCGTCCAGGCGAGCCCGGTGGCCACGCCCGTGACTTCCGTCCGCTCGGCCACGTCATTCCAGTAGCGCTCCGAGCCCAGAATCCGCACCACGTCCTTGTCGTCGAGCAGATGCTTCTCTGTCTTTCCGCTGGCCACATCGACAGCCACC
Source organism: Myxococcales bacterium UBA1203 (assembly GCA_002309695.1). Lineage (GTDB taxonomy): Bacteria > Myxococcota > Myxococcia > Myxococcales > UBA5297 > UBA1203. Next base: position 249,989 of record DBXV01000025.1, read on the forward strand.
ACCCGGCACAGGTCGGCGATGCGCCTGGACAGCCCGCGGACGCCCGCCTCGCGCGTGAAGGACATGATGACCTTCGAGAGCCCCTCGTCCGTCAGCTCGAACTGCTCCGGCGTGATGCCGTGCTCGGCAATCTCCTTGGGAATCAGGTGGCGCCGGGCAATCTCGGCCTTTTCCTCAAAGGTGTAGCCGGGCAGCTCGATGATCTCCATGCGGTCGCGCAGAGGCGCGGGCACGGGATCCAGCTGATTGGCCGTGGCGATGAACAGCACCTTCGAGAGGTCAAACGGCAGGTCGAGATAGTGGTCACTGAACGTGTTGTTCTGCTCCGGGTCCAGGACCTCCAGCATGGCCGCCGACGGGTCGCCTCTGAAATCAGCGCCCAGCTTGTCGATTTCATCCAGCATCAGCAGCGGATTGCAGGTCCCCGCCTTCTTGATGGACTGGATGATGCGGCCCGGCAGCGCGCCCACGTAGGTTCGGCGATGCCCGCGAATCTCCGCCTCGTCGCGAACGCCGCCGAAGGACAGACGCACGAATTTTCGGCCGACGGCGCGGGCCACGGACTGTCCCAGAGAGGTCTTGCCCACGCCCGGGGGCCCAACGAGGCACAGAATGGGGCCCTTCATGTCGTTCTTCAGCTTCCGCACAGCCAGGTATTCGAGGATGCGCTTCTTGACCTTCTCCAGGCCAAAGTGGTCCGCATCGAGAACCTCACGCGCCTTGGGAATGTCGATGTTGTCCTCGGTGGCCTTGTTCCAGGGCAGATCGGCAATCCAGTCCAGATAGGTCCGGGAGACGGTGTATTCGCTGGATGCGGGAGGAATTGACTTCAGCCGTCCCAGCTCCTTCTGCGCCGCCTTGGCCGCCTCGGGAGGAAGGTCGGCCGCCTGGAGCCTCTGGGCCAGCTCGTCCAGTTCCTCATCCTCGTCGTTCAGCTCACCCAGCTCCTCCTTGATGGCCTTGAGCTGCTGCCGCAGGTAGTATTCGCGCTGGGTCTTGGACATCTCGCCTTTGACCGCGTCGTCGATCTTGCTACTCAGCTGCAGAACCTCCCGCTTGCGGTTGAGCAGTTCGAGGACGAGCTGCATCCGGTCGGCCAGCGAAGCCGTCTCCAGAACGGACTGCTTCTCTTCCAGCGTCACGTCGATGTGCGCGGCTATCAGGTCCGACAGCGTGCCCGGGTGAGAGATGGACTCGATATGGTCGCCGACAGCGGCAGGGAGCTCCGGCGTCAGGTCGATGACCTCGCGGGCCAGCTTTTTCAGGTTGATGCCAAGGGCTTCCAGCTTGACGTCCGAAGGTGCGGGCTTCTCCTCGGCCACGGGCGAAATCCGCGCTTTGAGAAAGGGCTCGCGCTGGACGAGCTCCTCCAGCCTGAACCGCGACAGTCCGCGAACGACCATCGAGTAGTTGTTCTCGCTGATTTTCAGAATCTTCACGATCTGGGCGATGGTCCCCACTTGGTAGAGGCCGTCGGCATCGGGGTCGTCCTCATCGGAATCCCGCTGGGTGATGACGCCGATGGGCTTCTCGTCGCGGACGGCATCCTGAATCAGGGCGACCGTCTTGGTCCGGCAAACGGACAGGGGAAGGACCCCGCCGGGGAAAAAGACCGAATTCCGCAGAGGAAGAATCGGAACGACGGCGGGAATTTCGCTGTCTTTCGTCTTCCCGCCGCTCGCGTTTCCTTCGGTGCCGTCCGAAATCTCCGTCACAGGTGTTTTCGTGTCGTCTGCCACTGGTGCTCCCTCGTCTGGAGGTGAAATCAGAAAAGGGCGCCCGCCTATGGGCGCCCCCTCCGAAAAAAAGCGGCGCAATTTAGCCATCCGCCGACTCATGGCAAGGACGGCCGGCACATTCCACGGAGAGGCCTGACCTGCGGGGTGAGTGGCTCGAAGCAGACGATGACGGCGCATTTCCCTTCCCTCCCCGCGCCTTGCATCTTCGCCTGTTCATTCCTAAAGCGCCGCGCCCTTCCGCCGACGCCCCCGGAGCTCTCCTTGCTCAACTGGTTTTTCCTCATCCTCATCGCCGCTTCCGCCGCAGCGGGCGCCGCCGCCGGCACCATGCAGCAGGTCACGGACGCGTCGATGGAATCGGCCAAGTCCGCCGTGACGCTGGCGCTGGCGCTGGTGGGCCAGATGGGACTGTGGCTCGGGTTCATGAGGATTCTCCAGGAGGCGGGCCTCATGCGCTCGCTGGCCCGCGCCCTGGCGCCGGTGATGAAGCGCCTCTTCCCGGACGTTCCCGCGGACCATCCGGCCATGGGTGCCATGATTCTCAACATCTCCGCCAACATGCTGGGGCTGGGCAACGCGGCGACCCCCTTCGGCCTCAAGGCCATGGTGGAGCTGAACCGCCTCAACACGCGCCCCGGAGTGGCCACCAACGCCATGGTGCTGTTTCTGGCCATCAACACGTCGGGCGTCGCCGTCCTGCCGCTGGGTGCCGTGGCCATGCGCGCGGCGCTGGGCTCTCACGATGCGGCCGGCATCATCGTTCCCTCCATGCTGGCGACGATGTGCAGCACCATCGTTGGCATTCTCGCCGTGAAGCTCCTGTCCAGGCTCCGGGCATTCGACGCGGACAGAGCCGTTCTGCCCGATGATGCCGCTGCCGCCGGAAGTGCCTCGAATGCTGCCCCGCCGCCTTCGCCGACTGAGGCCAAAATTGCCGGACTGGAGCAGGCCGAAGCCGCCGCGCTCGACGAAAAGGAAACCAGCCTCCCGCGCCTCGCCGCCGTTCTGGCACTCTGGCTCCTCATGCTGTTCTTTATCGGCCGGGCCATCTTTGCTGCCGAGGAACGCCTTCCGGACACGCTCCGCGCCATGCTCTCGGGATGGCTCCTGCCCCTCATCATGCTGGCCATCGTCAGCGTCGGCTTCGTCCGCAAAGTCCGCGTCTATGAAGTCTTCATCGAGGGCGCGAAGGACGCTTTCGGCATCGCCGTCAAAATCATCCCCTTCCTCATCGCCATTCTCGCCGCCGTGGGGATGTTCCGGGCCTCCGGCGCCATGGACCGGCTCACCGCACTTCTGGGGCCCGTCACCGGACTCATCGGCATGCCGCCCGAAGCGCTGCCCATGGCACTCATCCGCCCGCTTTCCGGCAGCGGAGCGCTGGCTGTCCTCACCGAGACGATGAAGGCCTGCGGCCCGGACTCGCTGGCTGGCTACACAGTCTCGGTGATGAGCGGTTCTACGGAGACGACCTTCTATGTGCTGGCCGTCTATTTCGGCGCCGTGGGCGTGAAGGCCACCCGCCACACCGTTCCCTGCTGCCTGGCCGCCGACATCACGGGCATTCTGGCCGCCTGCTGGATTTCCCGGCTCTTCTTCGGCTGACCCGGCGGCAGGCGCNNCCAGCCGCTGCGGCTGTCCCGAGAGGTTTCCGCATCCCCCATGAAGCTCAACCCGTTCACCCTCATCGACCTCTTCAACCGCCGGAACGAGATTGTCCGCAGCGCGGCGCAGCGCATCGGTCTGAAAAAGACCTGGCCTGTGACGATTTTCTACGACGCCATCTTTCGCTGGCCGCTTTCGACGGTCGAATCGTCCACTGGAACCGAGCCCAGGCGCGCCGACTACGTGGTCTGGTATCTCATCGCCAGCGGGGTCATCGCCAAAGAGGACCTGCGCACGCCCACGCGGATTGCCTACGCCGACCTGGCCCGCGTCCACACGCCCCGCTATCTGGATTCCCTGAGCAGCGGCGAGACGCTGGCGATGATTTTCGCGGTGGACCCCTCGGACATCCCCGTCGATGAGACGGTCAACACCATCCGCATTGCCTGCGGCGGAACGCTGGATGCCGCCCGCGCCGCGCTTGAGACGCAGCATCCGGCCATCAACCTGCTGGGCGGCTTTCATCATGCCTTCCCCGACAAGGGCGGCGGGCTCTGCGCGGTCAACGACATGGCGGTCGCCGCGGCGGTTCTGCGCGCGGAGGGATTCAGCGGCCGGGTGGCCATTCTCGACCTCGACGCTCATCCGCCCGACGGCACGGCAGCCTGCTTCGAGGGCCAGGACAACGTCTGGATCGGCTCGCTGTCCGGCTCGTTCTGGAAGCCGCTGCCCACCGTGGATGAGACGGTCCTGCCCGCCTTCTGCCCGGACGACAAATATCTCAAGGCGCTGGACGGTCTCCTCAGGCGAATGCCCCCGTCCGACCTGTATTTCGTCCTCACCGGCGGGGACGTCATGGCGAGCGACCGCATGGGGCGGCTGGGGCTCACGCTGGCCGGCGCCCGCAGGCGCGACCTGATGCTGGCCGAGCTGCTTCAGGACAAGGCCGCAGTCTTTCTGCCCGCGGGCGGCTATCACAAGAACGCCTGGCAGCTGCTGGCAGGCACAGTCCTCGCGCTGAAGGAACACTCGAAGGCACCCATTCCCAAGCGCTTCGACCCCATGCGCGCCCACTATTCGGAAATCTGGCGCGATCTGGGCGTCGGCGGCCTCGACGACTTTGAGCTGTCCATCGAGGACCTGGAGGGCAGCATCGGCGGCGCCGCGGAGCAGATGCGCCTTCTGGGCGTATTCACCGCTGAAAAGCTGGAGCTGGTGTTCGACCGCATCGGCCTGCTCCGGCACCTCACGCGGCTGGGCTTCGAGGGCTTTCGCGTTCAGATAGATGAGGCCAGTCCGGGCCAGCGGGTGCAGCTGTTCGCCAGAATTGCCCAGGCTCACGGCGACGACGGCGGTCAGGGAAGCGCGCCGGCAGAGGCCACGCCCGCGCCTTCACGCGAGGAGCACGTGCTCATCGAGGCGGTCCTCGAAAAGAAGCGCATTTCCTGCGGCGAATCGCTCTACATCCACTGGATGACCCTCCGGAATCCCAAGGCCAGCTTCAGTGAGAAGCGGCCGCCGCTGCCGGGGCAGGAGGTTCCGGGGCTGGGGCTCATGCGCGAAATGGGCGAGCTCTTCGCCAAAATCGCCAAGGAGCTCCGCCTGCCGATGGTGGCTTTCCGTCCCGCCTGGTACCACATGGCCTACGCGGCCCGGACGCACTTCCAGTATCTGGACCCCGTTCGTCAGGGGCAGTTCGAGGCTATGGTCCGCGACCTCCACAAAATGCCGCTCCGGGAAGTCACGCTGGCGGTGTCTCAGGGGCGCATCCGCATGAACGGGCAGCCCTACGAATGGGACCCGCAGGAGATGGGGCACTGGCCCAGCGGGCGCAGGCAGGACCGGCGGGCCGTCGAAGCGGAGCGCAACCGCGTTCACTTCACGATGATTCCTCTGGCCCGGCCCCGAAAAGCGGCGAAGCGGATGTGACGTCTGACGCCGCGCTCCAACCGGCCCGGTCCTCGTCTGCCCGTGCGGCTCGGCCGGCTGTCAGGCGCGCGGCACATTGTGGGGCGTGCAGGGAAGAATCAGCAGGCCGCCGTCGTTTTGCGAGGGCATCAGCCCCTCGCGGTCCAGCCGGGTGAGTTCGTCCACGAGGCGCTTCACCGAAGCAGCGCGCGCGGCATCCGTCCCGCGCCCCTCACGCCAGAAGGGCTCGATGGACACGCGCACCATGCCCCGGACAGGCAGATCGACGAACAGCTCCAGCCCGCGGACGGAAATCTGATGCTTCCACCCGCAGGCGGTCAGCGCCTCGCGCAGCTTCTGGACAAAACGGCCCAGCGAAAGGCGCTCAATTCGGCTCATGGGCGCGGGCGCGCCGGCATCGGAGTCAGCCGCTCCTGCCTCGGGGGGAAGCTGAGTGCCTTCCACCGCCTCGCGCGCCGCCGCCAGAATCTGCTTCGTGGCATCGTCCAGAGGGTCGGTCGTGAGAACGTCCTCGCACAGGCGAACCGCCTCGGCGGGCGCACCCTCGCGCAGCCTGAGCAAAGCCAGCGCGCGCAGAGCGTCGGCGTGCCCGGGATAGATGCGGAGAATTTTTTTCAGCTCCTCCTCCGCCTCGCCGTAGCGCTCCATGGCGCCGTAGGCCCGGGCGCGGACGATATGGAGCAGAATCTCGTGCATGCCCTCAGCGCCCTCGAAGCGCAGCAGCTCCAGCGCCTTCTGCGGCAGGTCGCTGTTAATCAGCGCGTGGGCAAAGCACAGGCGCCAGTCCAAGCTGTCGGGGCGCGCCTCTACCTGGCGGCCGATGAGGGCCAGCTCCTCCTCATTGAGCGCGTCGCCCTCCTCGACGCGGGTCACGAGTGAATCCAGAAGAACTGGCTGAATGGGAATCTGCCGCATGGCTGCGCCTGTCCTTTCGTCAAAACAGCCCGGAAAAAGGCCTCAATTCTTCGAGCCGGCGCCGCTCTTCGCTGCATCCTTCCAGACGGCAAACTCACGGAGCAGCGCGTCGGCCAGAGCGTCCGCCAGAACTTTGTAGCCCTTGGGCGTCAGATGGACGCCGTCCTTGTGCCCCAGCCCGGCCTCCTGCCAGCGCTTCATCGAGCGGGTGCCGCCCATGGCCCGGCGGGACGACCAGAAAGCGCATTCCTCCAGGCGCGCCACTTCGCGAATCGTGTCATTGGACAGGTCGATGGCGGGCGCGATGGCCTGAGGTCCTTTGTCCGGGGCCAGCCGGTCCGTGGGGCCGATAATCAGGCAGTCCGTTTCCGGGGATGCGGCCTTAAAGCTCTGAATCAGCGACCGGTAGGAAGCCGTCAGCGCGCCGGCATCGAGGTCAGCGAGCGCCGCCTCGTTGGTCCCGTAAAAAAGAACGAGCAGGTCAGACTTCCGGTCCGCCAGAGCCGTTCCGAAGGCCTCCTTGTCGAAGGTGTCGGCCAGCATGGACGTGGCGCCGGGAAGCCCCAGCGCATCCCAGCGCACGCCGGGCGCGTCAAAGTCGAGCGACAGGCCAAAGAGCGACACAGGCCCATTCGTCTCGTTGACAGCTTCCAGCGCATGGGCAGGCCCAGTGACCTCCACCTTGTGCAGCCGGAGGACAGGCTTCTCAGGTGCGCCGCTCGTCAGCGGCGGCAGTGCCTTGCCGTCGAGCTTCAGCTGAACGCTGCCTTCGATGCCCGGCGCGTCCAGCCAGTGGAGCGTCAGCACGCCTTTTCGGGAGTGCTTTTTCTCGCCGATGCCGAACCGCCAGCCCTGAACCGCGCCCGGCTGTCCCTCGGCGCGAATGCCCGTCAGCCCGAAGATGCCGCCCGGAGGCTCTTCGCGTGCATCGGCGACCTTCCAGCTGCCCTTCTGCGTGCGCTCCACCCCGGCATTGACCAGCCGCTGCGACGGCCTGCCCGCCGCGATGAAGCCGCGGCCCGCGCCGCCAAAGGCACTGGTGAAGCGCTGACGCGCCTCATCCGCGAAAAAGTGAGCTGCCGTGTGCGAGGCGCCGATTTGCACAACCGAGACGGGCTCCGTCCGCGCCTTCGACTCCAGCGCGGCCAGCTTCCCGAAGAACCCCGCCAGACGCCCGGGCTGGCCGATGCCGGGAGGGTCGTGCCGGATGTCGTCCGCCACCGCGCGCCGGGTCAGCCGCGCCTTTTCCAGAGCGAGCACCAGAAAGTGCCCAAGAACCTCCGCTCCCTTCGCCCGGGGATGAATCAGGTCCTCGTTCATGGCCCCGGCATGGAACCAGCGGGCCGCAGCTCCCACGCCGCCCATGACGCCCTGCATATTCCAGAAGGCGCACCCTGCTTTCAGCGCCTCGGCGCGCATCATGTCGCGGACTTCCTCGGCAAAAGGCCTGGGCGTGATGTTCCCGGAAGCGCTGCGGATGCCGGCATCGAGCGGCGACGCGGCGAGGCAGGCAGCCTCCGGAACCTCGGAACGAATCCGGGAAAAAAAAGCGGCGGTGGTCTTCCTGGCCTTGTCCAGGCTCATCCAGCCGCGGCTCATCTCGTAGGCCTCGTTGCCGCCCAGCATGATGAGAACGAGCGTTGGATTCCGCGCCTTGAGCTGCGCGCCAAAAATCGCCGCGTCCGCCTGCATGAAGACATCCGCAGTCCCGCCGGCGAGTCCGTAAGTGTCATGGACGATGCCCGGCAGGCCGTTTTCGAGGCTCACGCCATAGAGCGTCACAGCCCCGCCCTTCGTGGACAGCTCCAGCCTGCGTGAGCCCTGAGGAAGTTTGACCGAAGTGACGCCCGGCTCGCGGACAGACGGCTGGGCGGACTGAGTGGAAATCGTCTGAATCTCCGTACCGTCGGCAGTGACAGCGATGGAGCCGCCGCCGGGCTCGGACAGCCAGAAAATATCCGCCGAGGTACTTCCTTTGAGGTCGTAGGCGACCGTCTGGCGTTCCCCCTTGCCGCTGCCGAAGCGGGCCCCCGTCAGTCCGAAGAGCAGGCGCGGGCCCTTGTCGGTCAGAAGCGAAATTTTCCAGCCCTCAGACGCCCGGCCCGTCCGGTCGAAATTCCCCATGCGCGTAGGCCGGTCCACCAGAAGAAACCCCTGACCGCCGCTGCCATAGCGCTCCGACAGCTCGCGCCGAATCGTGGCCGCCACAAAGTCAGAAGCGATGAGCGAATTGCCGAAGTGAGCGATGCGGATGGGCGCCGTCCGCGTGCCGTCAGTCACCTGGCCGATGGCCTCGAAAAACGGGTCCAAAGAACGGCGGCGGCAGGCGGCGGAAGCAGGCACAGGAGCGTCCGAAGGTGTCTCCGAACCGTCCAGACACGCCTCCTCAATGTCCCGGTGCGAAGCGCCCAGCTGGCGGGCCGTGGCTTCAATGCGGGTGAAATCCTTCGTCTCCTTGGCCCCCGCGCTGAGCCAGGCCAGAGGCGGCGCGCTGTTGGAAGTCAGCCAGAACGCCGGGTCCGGCGCAGACGCAGGCGCGTTCTCATTCGGAGGCGCCGTTCCGCCATCCGCAACCGAGGGCGATTCAGCCCGCAGAGACGTTCCCGCATCGCTGTTCTCAGGCGTCTGGACGGGCGCACTGGCCGACGCGGCCGGCAAACTGCCGGAAATCCCATCAGAAGAAGATGAAGAGGCCGATGCGGAACCGGCCGCCGGCATGGGTTCCGGAAGAAGCAGATCGCTCAGCTCGGCAGGCTGGGTGGACTTGGGAGGAGGCAGATTCTCGTGGCGAATCTCGTCCAGCGACTTTCGCCGTCCCTGAGGAAACAACGCCGCCGCCAGCGTCGGACCGACGCCCTTCTCGCGAAAAGGAAACGGCCGGAGAGATTCCGGCAGAGGAAGCAGGGACAGAACGGCCGCCAGCACAATCGTTAGAATGACGGTCCAGACCGTCGGGTGGGCTGACATCGAGAACGGGCCGGGCGCCGCGCGTGATTCACTGCCGTTCGCGGTCCTGGAAGCGGGCGAGGGCGCGTCCGCCTGAGGCGGCGGGGCGTTTTCCGAAGGCGTCTGCTGAGATTCCACGATTTCTTCTGTCTCGTCTCTGGTCCGCCCTGCCGCATGGCTGCCGCGCGGGGAATCTGCGGCGGCGGAACCCGAAAAAAAGGCGGCCCCCTACAACCTTGCCGTCAGGGAATTCCACCCTTCACCTGCGCGGCCTGGACCTGTGTCTGATGCGCCGGCTGTGCACGCCTCCAAAGCCTCCCGGACACGACTGAAAATCGCGGATCTGCCGCCGCTGAAAGCGGTCCGCCGCAGAGGCGTCTCACGCCCGAAAAATGTTTGACACCTAGGAGTGTCGTTTTAGAGGCGGCGCCCTCTTTTCAGGCCGGTTTCCGACAGGGTTTTCCCTGCGTCTGTCCAGTCAGCCTTCAGCCAGTATCCAGGAGCGCCACTCATGCCGCGCGTGAAGCTTTTGATTCTTCTGATTCTCAGCCTGACGGCCCTCTGCCTCGGCTTCGCCAGCCTGTCGTCAACCAACGCAGATCAGGCGCGCCAGGAAAGCGACATGCGCCTCAACATGGGGGAGCGCACCCTGCGGACCATCGAGACCTTCAACGGCCGCATGCGCGTCGAGGCGCTGAATCAGGCTCTGTCCAGTCAGGATCCGGCGCTCCAGGCGTCCATTGAGGCCATGCTCCGCTTCGGTCTGGACACCTCTGCGGCAAAGACGGTCCTTCAGCGCCTGCGCGGGCAGCTCAACGCCGCCTCGGAGCGTCTGACGGGAGACACCTTCGATGCCGAGGACCTGATTCTGATTCAGACGGACCAGGGGCTTCTCTGGGAAGAGCCCGCCGATGAGGGCAGTGCCGGCGAGCGCAAGCGCCACATTCTGCCCCCCGCCCAGATTGCCGCTTCCGAATTTGGCTCTCTCGAAGACATCAGTTTCGAGGACCAGCGCAGCACGGGCCGCTACATCCAGCTGAACGGGCGCCTCTACCACATGAATGCCGTCTCCCGGACGGTGACGGTCAAGGTTCAGGAAGAGCCCTCTGAGGGAGACGAGGCGCAGGCCGCTCCGGCAACTGAAACGCGGCACAAATTCTTCGCGGCGGCGGCCAAACGTCTGACGGACCAGAGCATGAAGTTCCTGGCCGGCAAGGCGGGCGTCGAAGCCTCCGTGGTCGTGGACGGGCTCACGCGCATCAGCTCCCTCGAAGACGAAAACCACCGGGGGCGCATCCAGAGACTCCAGATGCGCAATGAAGGCGTGAATCTGGACAGATTTCCCGGTCTGCAGTGGCTGCCCATTCGCTTCCCCATCCAGCTCTCGGGCCGCGCGCACACACATCAGGCGCGGGTGATTGAGCTCGCCGGCATCGGTCAGGGGAACTTCGTTCTGACCACGCCGACGGACGGCCTGATGATTCTCGCCGCCCAGCAGCGCACCTTCGTCATCGGACTGCTGATTTTCATCGCTGTCGGCGCCTTCTTTGTCTTCTGGGTGGGAACCGGTCTTGACGGGGACGGCCGCCGGCGAACCGATGAAGAGCCGCGTCTCCGCCATGTTCCCGTCGCGGGACAGCATCTGCCCTCGAATCTTCCTCAGCCGAAAAAGCCCAAGACCGAGATCAGCAAGGCGGTGGTTCCTCCCACAGCGGTGCCTCAGGCCGCGCCGCCCGTGCCGTCAGCGACTCCTGCCCCGACGCCCGCGCCGTTCCTGGACGCCCCTCTGACCATTCCCGAGGCGGCGAAACTTTCTCCCGACGGCTTTGATTTTGGCGACAGCCCTCTGGCCAGCGAACTCTCTCCCCTCCCCGCCGACCCAAATTCTCACGAGCCGCAGGCGGCATCTGCCCCGGAGACTGAGGACGCTGCGGTTCCGGCGCTGCCTTCGGACGCAGATGATGACAGTGCGGATGCCGATTTTGCAGCTCCGCTTCCTGACGACACGAGCTCTGCTGACAGCGCGGCGGAACCGACTCCGGCAGAGATGCCTGCCCCCGCATTTGCCGATGACGCGGCCGCTTCTTCAGATCCCGGGCTGGACGCAATGCTCTTTGATGAAAGCTCCGTGACGCCCGAGGAAGAAAACGACGCTCCGAGCGCGGCGGGCTCGCCTCTGCCGATGCCCCAGCCCCACGAGGCCATTCCGGAGACTCCCGCCGAGAACGACATCTTCGAGGGCATGGAGGAAGAGGCCGACGCGCTTCTGGACTCCCTGCTTCCGGATGATCCCTTCAGCAGCGCCCCTCCGGCCGCTGACAGCGGCAGCTTCGAACCGGAGTACGCGCCCGCGGACAAGACGCGGCAGATCAATCTGGCGGCCCTTTCCGAGCTTCAGGCTGCCGCTGCCGGACTCGATGACGCGATGCCCGCGGGCGGCGGCTTCATGGGCGACCCGGACGAGGCGCACTTCAACGAGACCTACGAAAACTTCGTCGCCCTGCGCATCCAATGCGGCGAGGAAGGAACGCCCGATTACGGGCAGTTCATGGACAAGCTCCGCCGCAACCGCGACCAGGTGATGGAGAAATACGCCTGCTCCGGCGTCCGCTTTCAGGCTTACGTCAAAGATGGAAAGGCCGCCCTCAAGGCCACTCCCATTCGCTGACCTCCGCCGCTGATGCCTCCACCCGCTGCCGTCAAAGGCAGTCCCTTTCCCTTCCCCAAGGACCGAGGAACCAAATGAGCAACGAGCCCTCTCAACCCATTCAGTTTGTCAAAAACATCGACGACCTCTCCACGGACCAAGGATACCAGTTCAAATTCCACTGCGACCTGTGCGGCAACGGCTACATGAGCACCTTCAAGGCCTCCAAGCTGGCCATCGGGTCTCAGATTCTCCGCATCGCATCCAGCTTTCTGGGCGGCGGTTTCTCCCGGATGGCCCACGGCACCTACGAGGTCCAGCGGATGGTGGGCGGCAAGGCTCATGACGACGCGATGCGCGAAGCCGTGAATGAGATTCGTCCGCAGTTCAAACAGTGCTCCCGCTGCGGCCGCTGGGTCTGCCCTCAGGTGTGCTGGAACGCCGCCAAGGGCCTCTGCAAGGAGTGCGCACCCGACCTGAGAAACGAGGTCGCCGCCGCCCAGGCCCAGGCCGCCACGGAACAGATTCACGCCAAGGCCCGGACCACCAATCTGGTCAAGGACATCGACCTGACCAAGGAAACGGTGGCCGCCTGCCCCGCCTGCGGCGCCGTGGTGGGTTCCTCCAAGTTCTGCCCCGAATGCGGCACCCCCGTCGCCCAGAAGGAAAAATGTCCAAAGTGCGGCGCGGAGGTGAGTTTCGGCACCAAGTTCTGCCCCGAATGCGGCGAACCCATTAAGGCCCAGCTCTGAGCAGACGCCTCCCCGGAGGCTTTTCCTTTCTGACCTTCCCTCTGCGTTTTCCAAAGCTCGCCCGGCCACCCGCGGCGGGCTTTTTCATATCTCCCCCTCCTGAAGCCGCGCCCGGACGCGGTCCAGGCATCCTCAAACGGAGATTCGCCCATGTCCCGACTGCCCGCATCCCGTGCCGCCGCCTGCTTCTGTGCCCTGGCCCTCATTCCCGCCTGTTCCGATTCCAAGAAGGATGACGGCCCCGGGCCCATTGTTCTGACAGACGGCGGTTCCCTGCCCCAGACGGACGCAGGCACTTCCGACGGCGGCATGAGCGGCCTCGAGGATTCCGGCATCACAGATCCCTCTGAGCTCTGCACCGGCACACAGTCGTCCGCCGAAAATGCTCTCTCTGTCTTCATGCGCTGCATGGCTTCGGAGGCCAGCGAAGGCAGCAAGTCCTCCCGACTCGACCAGTTCATCCAGTGGGTGAAATTCAATGGCGGCGGCTTCCCGCTCATCACGGAGGGACACGTCACTTTCCTCTATGTGCGGGACGCCGACTACGACGCGGAGGATGACGCCAAGGACAGCGCTGAGGACTTTGACGTTTCCCGAAGACAGGCGCCCATTCAGGTGGCAGGCGACTTCAACAACTGGAATCCGGGCGAGGCGGACACGCTGGATGAGGTCACGCCCGGCGTCTTCGTGAAGACGCTGCCTCTGACGGTGGGCGGTGAGCGCTGGGCCTACAAATTCAAGGCGAAGGATGCCTCCGGCAACGACGTGTGGTTCTCCGACCCGCTCTCGCGGCGCTTCGACTACGACGAGAACGGGCGGATTTCGCTGGTGCGCGGCGGCGCGTCCAAAGGCCATCTCGAAAAGTTTTACTTCGACTACATCGCTGACCATCTCCCCGCCGGCACGCGGACTGAGCCGGGCTTCAGACTCGTGGAGGCGCGGGACATCTACGTCTATCTGCCCCCCGGCTACGACACCTCGTCCGACACCTATCCCGTCCTCTACATGCACGACGGCAACAACCTCTTTGACACGCGCCAGCCCAGAAGCGCGGGGGAGAGCTGGGACGTGGACGGCGTGGAGGAGATGGAGCTCAGCGCGGGCAACATCGTCCCCCACATCGTCGTCGGCATCCCCAACTCTGACGCGCGGATTGACGAGTACACCCACGTCCAGGAGCAGGAGGAGAGCGGCATTTACGACGGCATGACCGGTCTCATGGGCGGTAAGGGCGACGACTATGCCGAGTTCGTGGTCAAGGGCGTGAAGCCCTACATCGACGGGCACTACCGAACCAAATCCGACTTCGAGAACACCGGCATCCTCGGTTCCAGCCTGGGCGGACTCATCTCGTATTACATCGCCTGGAAGTATCCCGACGTCTTCAAGTTCGTCGGCGGCATGAGCGGCACCTTCGGCTGGGGATTCTACAAGGGGAACAAGACCGTCATTGAGCTCTACGGCGAGGTGCAGAACCTCAAGGGGCGCAGTCAGGTCTATTACCTCGACGCCGGGGGCTACTATCCCGAGGGCGGATGCGGCGGCAGGCCTTACCTGGGCATCAACGACAGCGAGCTCTGCGACGTGGACATGATGAAGGCGGCCCTGGAGCAGGCGGGCATCGTCAACTACCCGGAAAATCCGGACGTTTTCCCCGTCACGCCCGCCGATGCCGACATCTATCACTACCACCAGGCCGGGGCCTTCCATAACGAGGCAGCCTGGAACTCGCGGCTCTACCGGGCGCTGAGGTTTTTCTTCCCCAAGCGGAACCGCTGAACGCGCTCCCGGAACCGCCGCCGTGAAGGCGCGCCCCTAATTTTGGGGCTGCGCGCTGCTGCCTGTCTGAGAGGCCTCAGCCGCCCGCTCGGCCTTAATGCGGAAGTAATCGGCCATGATTTTCATGGCCACAGGCCCGGAGACAGAGCTGCCGCCGCCGCCGTGCTCACTCAGGACGACCACCGCGACTTCGGGTGCCTGCGCGGGCGCAATGGCGGCAAACCAGGCGTGGTCGCGGGTGAAAAACTCCATCTCCTTGGCCTTGAGGCGCGTGGTGCCGATGGTGACGACCTGCGCGGTGCCCGTCTTGCCCAGCACCTCCACGTCTTTCAGGCGCTTGCCGTAGGCCGTCCCTCCCGTCTCGTTGACCACCGCCCAGATGCCCTCGCGCACGGCCGCCAGGTCCTCGTCTGGAATGCCGATTTCCCTCACCACGGCCGGAGGAATTTCGCGCACCAGCGTTCCGTCCGCCTTTTCCACGCGGCGCACGAGCTGAGGCCGGTAGAGCGTCCCGCCGTTGCCGATGGCGGCGTAGGCCATGGCCAGCTGAAGGGGACTGACGTTGACATCGCCCTGACCGATGGAGGCGTTGAGCGCCATGCCCCGCTGGTAGCCGCCCTGCCCCTTCATGGTCCGGTTGTAATAGGCCACGTCGGGAACGATGCCCGGCGCCTCGGGTGAAATTCCCAGCCCCGGCCGCACGCCGAAACCAAACCGGCGGGCCATGGCGGCGATGGGGTCCACCCCCATGCGGTCGCTGACGGCGTAATACCAGGTGTCGCAGCTGTGCTTGAGCGAGCCCTTGAGGTCCACGTTGCCGTGCCCCAGAGCGCTCCAGCACCGCCAGCGCCGCCGCCCCAGCGTGTAGCCGCCGTTGCAGTTGAACTGCGTTCTGGGCGTCACCGTCTCCGTCTCCAGCGCCGCCAGAGCGGTGATGACCTTCCACGTGGAGCCCGGCGGGTAGTGCGACTGAGCGGGCCGGAAAATCAGCGGTTTCAGAGGGTCGTCGCTGATTTCACGCAGGCGCTGCCGCGAAATCCGGCCCGTCATCTCGTTGGGGTTGAAGGCAGGCTTGCTCACCGCCGCCAGAAGAAAACCGGTGTTGACCTCCACGGCCACGATGGCCCCCGCCGCCTGCTCGGCAAACGCGTCCTCGGCCGCCTTCTGCAGGTCCAGATCGAGGGAGAGCACGAGGTTGTTCCCGGAGAGAGCGGGCCGGACGCGGTCCTCGTCGGGCAGCCACTGGTCGGCGCCCGGCAGCTTCCGCCCGTTGGCATCGACCGCCATCTTGATGCTGCCGTCGCGCCCCCTGAGCTCGCTCTCGAACAGCTGCTCCACGCCGCTGCGGCCGATGTAGTCGCCCGACTGGTAATCGCCCGGATTGTTCTTCTCGCGCATGCGCAGCTCGGAGGCCGTGATTTCATTCATGTAGCCCAGCGCATGAGCGGCGATGCTCCCGTAGCGGTAGTTCCGGTGAGGGGCGATCTGCACATCGATGCCGGGGAGCTCCATGCGGTTGGCTTCCAGCCGGTCCAGAGCGTCCTGCTCCACATCAATTTTGACCGTGAACTCGCGGAACCGCTTCAGCCCCGTGGACCTCCGATAGATGGCATTCACGCGGGCCACCTCTTCGTCGGTGAGTGACAGAAATCCGGCCACGCGGGGAACGACCGTCTCCAGGCACTGTCCCTTGGGCGCACTGCGGGGCTGGCAGAAGGCGGGCGTGAGCGTCACGTTGTAGCTGGGCCGGTTGTCCACGAGGATGCGGCGTCGGCTGTCGAGAATCATTCCCCGGTCGGCGGGCAGGCGGGATTCCTTGACGAAGTTGTTGAGGCTTTTGTCGAAAAACTCCTCGCCGCGCGTGACCTGGAGGCTGAACAGCTTGGAGGCCAGGACCGCGAAAAAGCAGCAGGCGACCAGCGCGGCGATGACGAACCGCCTTCTCAGTCTCTGCACGCCCTGCGGCTGTCCCAGCGTTATCGACATGGCGCCCCCGAAAGGCTCAGCGAAGCCTCAGTTCCATCCGGTCCTTTTTGCGGAACCGCCTCTCAATGGCGCTGAGAGGCACAAAAAGGAGCGCCGCCACGGGGGCCAGCGCCAGTGCCGACAAAATCACGGAGCCCGCGCCCCGGCCCGCCGTCAGCGGACTGACCGTTCCCAGCGCCAGCGAAAAGAATCCGGCAGCAGCGGCGAAGACGAAGGTCATCACGCCAAAAGCGGGGGCGGAGGGCTCGCCGG
The DNA here is from genome assembly GCA_002309695.1 of Myxococcales bacterium UBA1203. Taxonomy (GTDB): domain Bacteria; phylum Myxococcota; class Myxococcia; order Myxococcales; family UBA5297; genus UBA1203. Next base: position 266,539 of record DBXV01000025.1, read on the forward strand.
CCACGGGCGACAGGAGCCTGGCCAGGACGAAGGTGAACATGCCCGTGCTCAGCGACAGGCCCGTGGGCAGGCCCGTCAGCAGGTCGGCCAGGTAGCCAATCGCGAAGGCGCAGACCGCTCCTCCGATGCCCGGATTGCCGAGGGCGAGGAAGGCGATGAACACCAGGTGAATGTCCAGCTGGATGGTGACGAGCCGCAGACTCGGCAGAAGGCCGGCCAGCGCGGGAAGCACAACGAAGGCGGCGGCAGTGATGCAGAAATTTTTCATGTGTCGCGCTGCCCTCAGCTGCCCCTGTCCCGGTTCTGACCATCGGCCTGTCCGTCTGCCTGAGCCGCGTCCGGGGCGGACTCAGAGGATTCCCCCGTCAGCGAAGTCACCACAAAAAGCTCCTCCAGCACGCTGTCTGGGCAGGTCAGGTTGACGGCGGGAACCACGGAGGCCTCCAGAAACATCCCGTGGTGCGGACGCTGGACGCCGGCGGCGCGCCCGACGGGAAGGCCTTTGGGAAAGACGCCGTCTGTGCCCGAGGTCACCAGCAGGTCTCCATCCTGAATGTCATCGGTCCGCAGCATTCGGGTCAGCGTGAAATCCTTCCCGGAGCCCTGGCCGACCACTGTTCCCCGCGCCCGCGTCCGCTGCACGCGAACGGGGACGGAAGAACTCATATCCGACAGCAGCATGAGGCTGGACGTGCCGCCGGCCACGGTTACGAGGCGTCCAACGACCCCCTGATGCGTCACCACTGCCATGTTGGGCTTCAGCCCGTCATCCGCGCCCTTATCGATGGTCAGGGTCAGAAGGTTGCGGCTGAGCCCCTCACCAATCACGCGGGCGGGCACCACAGGCGCGGGCGGCGCCTTGGCAAAGGAGAGCATGTCGCGAAGGCGCCCGTTCTCGGCCCGCACCTCACCCAGTTCGGCAGTCTCTCCCTCCAGCTGAACGATGCGGCGCCGAAGCTCCAGATTCTGCTCTCTGGCATGCCGCAGCTCCGTGATGTTCCCCATGACATCGATGAACCGGGAGGCAGAGGCACTGACCAGCCGCTCCACGGGAGAAGTGACCCAGAGAATCGCCCTGTCCAGCGTGTTGAGGCCGCGGCCGTGTTTGGAATGCGTCAGCCAGACAATCACGGGAAGGACGAGGAGCGTTCCGACGACGATGAGCTCCCGGTAGCGCTTGAGAAAATCCCGCACGAAATTTCCTGTGCCTTGTCCCTGCCCCGGACTGCCCAGCGGGCGGCAGGTCTGCCGAAAAAGGACCTGAAAAAATCGGAGCGCACTGCCGCGGATGTTCTTCCGCGCCGGCCGCGCGCCTTCGGCCCCAAAGCGCGCGCCCGTAAAGAGCTCATGCGAATCCCCGCATCCCGAAAAAAGCGGCGCGCTTTAGCGTGAAGGACCGCCGATGGAAACAGTCTAAAGCGGCCTCTTCATTCGCTTCCGGCGTCTTTCCGCGCCTCCGGACAGCACTCAGCGGAGACTTGCCTTTTCATTTCCGTTTCCCCTAAGGGGCGCCGCTTTTTTTCCCGCCATGCTGAGAGGCCTGCTCTGGACTCATATCCGCGCCCCTCCGCAGGCATTTCTGTGTCCTTAGAAGAACCGCCTGCACACGAATCGGCGGCGGCCCGCGGGCAGCTCAGCCATCGCCCGCATTCCGCCGCCCGAATCCCGGCGTCCGGGGCCCTCCCTGCCCCGAGGAGTTTTTTTCATCATGCTGATGTCCAACATGCGCAACAACACCCGCTCACTGGGGATCATGATTCTTTTCGGAATCATCATCGTCGTTTTCATCTTCTCCTTCGGCCCCGCGTCCAACGGCTGCCGNNCTGCCGCTCGGGAGCCATGACGATGAGCCGCGACAACGTAGCGACGGTCAACGGCAAGGAAATTACCCGCATCCAGTTCGAGAGGGCCTACGCGCGGCAGCTGGCAGATATCCAGAGGCGGAGCGGAAACCGCGAGCCCATCACCCGCGAAATGGCGGACCAGTACGGCATGGGCTCCCAGCTCCTCGATCAGCTCATCAACACCGAGCTCCTGTATCAGGCGGCCGAGAGCGAGGGCATGCGCATCTCCGACGACGAGGTGGCCGAAGAAATCAACAAGGTCGAGGCCTTCAAGGTGAACGGCGTTTTCAGCCAGGAAAATTACCGTTCCATCGTCGAGGGGCAGCTGGGGATGCAGACGTGGCAGTTTGAGGATCAGCTCCGCCGCGACCTTCTGCTGCAAAAGAAAATCGGCGCCGTCCGCAATGCCGTCCGCGTCAGCGACGACGAGGTGCAGGCCGAGTTCATCCGCGAAAAGGAAGTCTATGCCCTCACGCTGGTCCGCTTCCCCTTCGGGGCCCAGAAGTCGGCCATCAGCGCCCCCACGCTTGAGGACATCGACGCCTACGCAAAAGCCAACGCGGGCGAGGTCTCCAAGTTCTACGAGGACAACAAGGGCCGGTACAATCAGTCGAAGCAGGTCCGCGCCCGCCACATCCTCATCAAGACTGGCGGCGCCATGACCGTCGAGCAGGCCACTGCCAAAATCCAGGAGCTCAAGGACCGCATCGTCAAGGGCGAGGACTTCGCCGAGGTCGCCAAAGCCGAGAGCGAGGACCCGGGCAGCAAGGTCAAGGGCGGCGATCTGGGCAAATTCGGCGAGGGCGTGATGGTTCCCGAGTTTCAGGCCGCGGCCTTTGCACTGAAAGCCGGCGAGATTTCCGACCCCGTGGTCAGCAAGTTCGGCGTTCACCTCATCAAGGTGGAAGAGGTCTTCGAGCCCAAAATCATCACGCTGGAAGAGGCGACCCGGGACATCGCCCGCGAGCTGCTCATCGCGTCGCTGGCCAAGGCCAAGACCAAAGAGCTGGCTGAAGACACGCTGGCGCAGGTCAAGGGCGGCAAGAAGCTCTCCGAGCTGTGGCCCGCCGATCCCGGCGAGGGCGAAGAGGCCGTGGGCAAGCCCCGCAGTGAAGAGACGGGCGATTTCCGCCTTCTGGGCACCTTCATCCCCCGCATCGGCACCTCCGAAGAGATTGCCAACGATCTGCCCACCATGGCGCTGGGGCCCGCCGAGAAGGTTTACGAGACGAATGACGAAAAGCTGGTCGTTCTCGTTCTGGACAAGCACGACAAGCCGGACCTTGCCCTGCTCACCGACAGCGTGAAGGACGGCATCCGCGACAGGCTGACGGCGCAGCGCACCGAGACGGAGCTGGAGAACTTCATCAAGGCGCTCAAGGAGAAGGCCAAAATCGTCAAGGACCCGACCATCTCCGCCCCGGGCAACATCCAGGCGATGCTGGGGCTCTGAGCTGCACGTCTCCTTGGCTTCACTTTCAGGCCCTCTCTCCCCGACGCGGGAGAGGGGGCTTTTTTTTGGCGCTCACTGATTCCGCGCGGGCCGCGCGGCGCCTTTGGTCAGCTCCTGCCTTTCGGCTTGTCTTGCATCCGGGCCTGAGCCAAAGGCGCCGCCCTTTTTCGCCCCGGCAAGGGGGCAAAGAGAGGGGAATCACAGGAACCGCGCCGCAGAAACACGAGCGGCGTCACTCCGCAAAAGCCCCGCCCACAGCGGCAGAACGTCACGCAACGAAAGGCAGTCCAGCATGTTCAAGAACCACCCCAGAGGACTTCCCGTCCTCTTCTTCACCGAGATGTGGGAGCGCTTCGGCTTCTACCTGATGCTCGGCATCTTCCTGCTCTACCTCACCGCGACACCGGACAAGGGCGGGCTGAGCCTGGAATACACAACGGCCTCCGACATCTTCGGCACCTACATCGCGCTGGTCTATCTGACGCCCTTCATCGGCGGACTCCTGGCCGACCGTATTTTTGGCTACCGCAAAACCATCATGGTCGGCGGCATCCTCATGGGCCTGGGCTACCTGGCGCTGGGCATCCCCCGGACGGGCGCGGACGTGACCTTCTGGCTCGCCCTCGTGCTCATCATGCTGGGGAACGGCCTCTTCAAACCCAACATCTCCACACTCGTGGGCAACCTCTACAACGACCCGCACTACGCGGCCCACAAGGACTCCGGGTTCAACATCTTCTACATGGGCATCAACATCGGCGCCTTCGTCTGCAACTTCGTCGCCGCGTTCCTGCGCAACAAGTTCGGCACGTTCAGCGTCCCCTTCATCGCCGCCGGCGTGGGCATGTTCATCGGCGTCATTTGGTTCGCGCTTGGCCAGAAGCACACCGTCTCCGCCGACGTCATCAAGCCCGCCAAGCCAGAGGATGAGCCCGTCTCCAAAATCCTGCTCAAGGTCTTCGGCCCGGCGCTCGCCTTCGGTCTCGTCGGCTGGTTCGGCATTCCGTTCCTCGGCCGTCTGATGCACAGCGAAAAAATCCTCACCATTTTTGGAAGCACCTCCTCGGACGCCTTCCTCTTCGCCTGCATTCCGGTGGTCTTCTTCTACGCGAGCCTCTGGTTCCGCTCGCAGGGTGAAGACAGAGAACGCCTTGGTGCGCTCCTGCCCATCTTCGCGGTGGTCATCGTCTTCTGGGCCATCTTCCATCAGAACGGCGCCGCTCTGACCGTCTGGGCCCGCGACTACACGAACCGCGAGATTCCCACTGCACTCGCAGGTGCCGCCGGCCATCTGAAACTTGTGGAGGAGAGCTATGCTCCCAGTTCTGACGCCAATTTGGCCGAAACGTATTTCCACAATCTCCCGAGGAATCAGTGGCCCAAGGAAACAGTCCCCCTCCGCCTCGTCTCTACCGAGCTCTTCCAGTCGGTGAACCCCTTCTTCGTGGTCTTCCTCACGCCCCTCGTCGTCGGCGTCTTCGCCTTTTTGAGGCGCCGCGGCAAAGAGCCGTCCACACCCGGCAAAATCGCCCTGGGCCTCTTCATCACTGCTCTCTCCACGCTGGTGATGACGGGCGCGACCTTCGCCACGCATAACGGCGCCGAAAAGGCCTCCGCCCTCTGGCTCATCGCCACCTACGGCATCATCACCACGGGCGAACTCTGCCTCTCCCCCATGGGACTGTCCCTCGTCTCCAAGGTGAGCCCGCCGAGGCTGACCGCCGTGCTCACGGGCGGCTGGTTCCTCTCCACCTCCATCGGCAACAAGCTCTCAGGAATCCTCTCGGGCCTCATGGGCAGCTTCGAGCACAAGTCGGGGATTTTCCTCATCAACTTTGCGGGCGCACTGACGGCCACCGTGCTGATCGTCCTGATGCTTCCGCGCCTGAAGAAGGTCCTCGAAAAATACACGGCCATCCCGGCGGAGGCTGCCGCCGAGGCCGTCCAGGCAGAGGCATCTCCCGCGGCGGACGCTGAGTCCAAGGCATCAAAAGACGCCTGAGGCGCGGCCAAAAATCAGCGCGTCCGCCTGAGACAAAAAAGAGCCGGTTCCGGAACTTTCCGGGGCCGGCTTTTTCATGGCTGCCCCCCTGCCCGACGCAGGCCTGAACGACGCGATCCGTCTCAAAAAAAACGGGGCTTTTTTTCAGCGTCCCGCCCGAAAAACCGCTAGCTTTCGCCGCCGTTTTTTTCGGTCCCGGTGCGGCATGGCCTCTCAAGGCTGTGCCGCGCCGTTTTTTTGAAGCGGCCTTCCTTTCCGCCGCCCCCTCAATTTCTTCTTCAACCCGCCAGACCCGGCCGCCCCGGATTTCCCGGCCGCGGCAGGACTGCGAACCCGCTCGGATACGCCATGGCACAAGTCGTCCTTCAAAACCTGGTCAAGCAATACGACGGCGCCGAAAAGCCCACCGTCAACCACATCTCCCTCACGATTCACGACGGCGAATTTCTCGTCCTCGTCGGCCCTTCCGGATGCGGCAAATCCACGCTGCTCAGGACAATCGCCGGGCTGGAATCCATCACCGACGGCGACCTCTTCATCGGCGACAAGCGCGTCAACGACGTGCATCCCAAGGATCGGGACATCGCCATGGTCTTTCAGAGCTACGCGCTCTACCCGCACATGACGATTCGCCGGAACATGGCCTTCGGACTCGAAGTCCGGAAGAAGCCCAAAGCGGAAATCGACAAGCTGGTCTCTGAGGCCAGCAGCATGCTGGGGCTCGACGAACATCTGGAAAAACTGCCGAAGCAGCTCTCCGGCGGCCAGAGGCAGCGCGTCGCCATGGGCAGGGCCATCGTCCGTCGCCCCAAGGTCTTCCTCTTTGACGAGCCCCTCTCCAACCTGGACGCCGCCCTGCGCACTCAGATGCGCGTGGAGATCCGCCGCCTGCACAAGCAGTTGAAGACGACCATCATCTACGTCACCCACGACCAAGTGGAGGCCATGACGCTGGCTGACCGCATTGCCGTTCTGAACGGCGGCCATCTACAGCAGGTGGGCAGCCCGATGGAGCTCTTCCAGAGGCCCTGCAACAAGTTCGTCGCCGGCTTCATCGGCTCGCCGGGCATGAACTTCATCGAGTCAAAAATTGTCCTCGAAGACGGCCGCAAGACCGTCGTCATCGACGAGAAGAACAAAATCGCTCTGGAAGACGATGTGGCCCGCGCCGTGGACAACGGACAGAACGTCCTTCTGGGCATCCGGCCGCAGGACGTGGTGCTGGCCGACGAGGCGAATCCAGCCAATGTCACCGGCGTGGTCGATGTCATTGAGACGCTGGGCTGGGAAAGCCACATCCACTTCAAGGTCGGAGAGCATCACTTCCTCGCCGTCCTCGAAGCTCAGAAGGTCGTGGGGTTCCAGGAGGGCCAGTCCATCGGCCTCCACGTCGCGCCGGGCGTCGTCCACCTGTTCAACGACGCCGACGAAGCCATTGCCCACGGTTCCCGCTGCGCCGCTTCGGCGTCCAAAGCTCTGCCTGCCCAATTCTGAGGAGGGAAGCGATCCATGACATCGAATCCATCTCCAAAGAGACACGCCCTGCGCATGAGCCGACTTCTGGCGGCGTGTGTTCTGTGTCTGGCCGCGGCGCTCATGGCCCTGGCCGGATGCACCCAGGAAAAGCACTCCGAGGCGAAAGCCGACGGCCTCGTCCTCGACCTGTGGCACGCCTATCGGGACGCCGAAAAGGACGCTCTGGAAGCGGTCGTCCGCGACTTCATGAAGGCCAATCCCTCCATCAAGGTGAAGCCGCTGGCCGTCCCCGACGAGTCGTATGCCAACAAGGTCTTCACGGCCATTCCGCGCGGCAGCGGCCCGGACGTGTTCATCTCGGCCCACGACCCCATCGGCAACTGGGCGGACAACAAAATCATCGCCGATCTGACGCCCTACGTGACCGAGGATGAGCTCAAGGACTTCCATCCCGTGACCGTGGACGCCCTGCGCTACACGCTGAAAGCCTCCAAAGATCAGGCGGAGGTGAAGGGCATCTGGGCGATTCCGCTGGCCTACAAGAGCGCCGTCCTCTTCTACAACAAGGACAAAGTGCCGACGCCGCCCGCCACCACCTCCGAGATGCTGAAGATTCTGGAGAAGAGCACCGTTCAGAGCTGCGCGCCGAATGACGCGGGCTGCAAACAGCACTACGGGCTCGTCTATGAGAACACGAACCTGTTCTTCCACAGCGTGTGGCTGAACGGCTTCGGCGGCTCGCTCTTTGACGAAGAGGGCAACATTCGCCCGGACAACGAGGGCAACGCCAAGTCGTTCGAGTTCGCCAAAAAGGTGAACCAGTTCCTGCCCAGCGGCGTGGACGGCGCCCGCATCAAGTCGCTGTTCAGCGACGGCACCGCCGACATGGTCATCAACGGCCCGTGGTTCATGGCCGAGCTCGACCGCTCCAAGTTGAATTACGGCGTGGCCGTCCTGCCCCGAATTGACGAGCCGGGCGCCCCCGAAAACGCCTGGGCCATGCCCTATGTCACCGCCGAGGGCATCTATCTGGCCCGCTCCACGAGGGCCAGCATCGCCCTCGAAGGCATGAAGGAGAGCGATGCGGGTTATGCGCAGGCAAAGGCCGCCGTAGAAGCCCGCCGGGCCGCCGCCGTGAAGCTGATGAAGTTCATCGCCAAAGACGGAGCTATTACGCGGGCCGTCGATGGCCGTCAGATGGTTGCCTACACGCCCGCCTACGAACAGCTCAAAGAGAACACCAACGACAATGCTGCCTTCATGCGCGAGGTCGCGCCCGTCTATCTGGCCCAGCTCGACCATGCGGTTCCGTCGTCCAACCGCCCCGAGATGGGTTCGCTCTGGGCCACCATGCAGCAGGCCCTGCAGAAGTCCCTCTTCGGCGGACCTTCCGGCGAGACGCCCTATCTGATGTTCCTGCTGCTCTCGCTGGCCGTGGCGGGCTTCGTCTTCCTCGCCAAGGCCACCAATCCCAGCCAGGTCACGCCAGAGCGGCACAAGATGCACATTGGCGCGACGGCGGTCTCGTTCCTCGCCTGCATCCCGGTCGCCCGCTGGCTGGCCAGCGTCCAGGGCGCGAACAAAATCGTCGATGTCTCCGCTGCCCTCGCCGAGGCCCAGCGCCGCGTCTCGATGCTCAAACCGCCCCCGGCCATCGAGCAGAATCCCGGCCCCTACATCTGCCTTCTCTGCATTCTTCTGGGCGTGGGCTTCTTCTTCGCCATCCGCGCGCTGAAGAAATCCGCCAGGGCCGAAAACCCGGACAACAAAGTGGCCATCCCATTCGTGGCGCCCGCCGTCATCGGCATGATTGTCCTGGTGTTCCTGCCCTTCATCGTGGGCGCGTGCCTGTCGTTCTTCGCCTACCAGAACGGCGAGTTCATCTTCGTGGGAATGCAGAACTTCCAGCGCCTCTTCTCCTCTGACCAGGCCCCGGTGCTGGACAGCATGTCCATCTACTTCACCTTCGTGGTGACGGTGCTCTGGACGATGACCAACGTGGCACTTCACGTGGGCATCGGCATGGCGCTGGCGCTTCTGCTCCGCGAGCCGTGGCTCAAGCTCAAGGGCCTCTACCGCGTCCTGCTCATCATCCCCTGGGCCATGCCCAACTACATCACGGCCCTCATCTGGCGCGGCATGTTCGACCACTCGTTCGGCGCGATTAACGGCCTTCTACAGACGCTCGGGCTGCAGCGCGTGGAGTGGTTCAACGAGTTCCTCACCAGCTTCGCCGCCGATTTGACCACCAACACCTGGCTGGGCTTCCCCTTCATGATGGTCGTGACGCTGGGCGCCCTTCAGGCCATTCCCCGCGACCTTGAAGACGCTGCGGCAGTGGACGGAGCCAGTGCCTGGCAGCGCTTCCGCCACGTGACGTTCCCGCTCCTCAAGCCGGCGCTGATGCCCTCCGTCATTCTGGGCTCCATCTGGACCTTCAACGCCTTCAACATCATCTACTTGGTGAGCAAGGGGAACCCGGATGGCTCGACTGAGATTCTGGTCTCTGAGGCCTACAAGTGGGCCTTCGAGCGCCAGTACCAGTACGGCTACGCCGCCGCCTACGCGATGGTGGTGTTCGTCATCCTCATCCTCTACTCGAAGCTGACCCAGCTGGTTCTGGAGGACAAAAAGTCATGAGCAAGAAACCAAATCCTCAGAAGTGGGCCGAGGGCTCCGTGGGGCTGAGCAAGAAGGACATGTTCATCCGCCAGCTCATCTACAACGGCATCCTCATCGCCGTGTGCCTCGCGGTCCTCTACCCGGTGCTCTGGGTGGTAAAGATGGCGCTGACGCCCAACGCCGCCGCAGGTCTGGGCGACAGCGCGTCCTCCGTGGGCTTCACCTTGGACAACTTCCGGCACGTCATCTTCAACCAGGACCAGGACGGCAACTGGCTGTTCTTCCATCAGCTGAAGAACTCCGTCGTCGTGGCGCTCATCACCACCGCGCTGGGCGTGATGCTGGCCTGCACCGCCGCCTACGGCTTTGCCCGCCTGAACTTCGTGGGCCGCGAGATGGGCCTCCAGGCCTTCCTCGTGACGCAGATGTTCCCCGGCGTGGTGATGACGATTCCGCTCTACATCCTCCTCGGGAAGCTGGGGCTCCTCGACAGCATCATGGGCCTCGTCCTCGTGTACAGCGTTTCGGCGCTTCCCTTCTGCGTGTGGAACCTCAAGGGCTACTTCGACACCATCCCCAAAGACCTCGAAGAAGCCGCCGTGATGGACGGTGCGAGCCGCTTCACCACCTTCACCACCATCATTCTGCCGCTGGCCAGGCCCGCCATCGCCATCACCGCTCTGTTCAGCTTCATGACCGCCTGGAACGAATTCATTCTCGCGGCCACGCTGATGAACAAGGAGATGGCCTACACGCTGCCGGTGGCCCTCAAGCAATACGTTGGCGCACAGTCGGCGTCCTACGGCTACTTCGCTGCAGGCGCGATTCTCGTCTCGATCCCCATCATGGCGCTGTTCTTCGCGCTCCAGAAACACCTGGTGGGCGGACTCACCGCCGGCGGCGTCAAGGGCTAGCCTCAGCGCCCACACAGCACTGCCAAATAAGAAAAGGCGCCCTCCCCAATCCGGGAAGCGGCGCCTTTTTTATTGGTTCGTCATTCACTGGCCGACATCGGCAGCGGCCAAGGACAGCGCCGGCCGCAAACGCATCGGGCTGACTTTCTCTGCCAGCCCGGAAGGCATCCGGCGGACTGGAAACCTAGAGCTCACCCTCCATCCACCAGTCGTAGTTGTTCCCCGGCGCACGCCACTCGGGAATGTTCATCTGCGCCACCTTGGCGTAGCTCCAAAACAGCGCGCGGGAGCACTCCCAGAAGGCGTCCAGCTGCTCCTCCTCGGAGATGCCGGACATGTTGAAGACGGCGAACTCCCCCTCTTTGCAGCGAATCATTCCCGGGCCGATGGAAAAGAGCCGCTTGAGACGAATGACGTTCTCCCGCTTGCGAAAAACGTCGGAGAGCTCCGCCTCGGGCACCTTCCAGATGAGGGAGGACAGAAAAACTGAATCCTCCGACTCGATCTTTCGCTCGCTCCAGCCCAGCCGCGGCATCTCCACGTTCATCCGGAACTTGCCCACATCGGGAATGGACACCCGAAAGACCGTCACGATGAAAACTTCTGGGCCGGCAGCGCCGGAGCGGCGGGCCATCTGGCGCTTCAAAGTCCCGCTGTATCGGCCGCATTTGAACGACTGATACTTGGCGATGCTGTTTCCCTGCAGGCGATCCACCGGACCGCTGCGGCCGCCCGCGGACATTTCGCCGCCATCCTTCCCCGAGTCGCTCTTAACGGCATACACGGCGATGCCCACGAAGACGATCAGCGCCACAAACAATTCCATCTTTACGCTCCAACGTCCGGGCCGCGCCCTGACGGCGCACCCGCGTCCCCCGAAAATCCTCAAGCCGCACCGCGGCGGCGTCTCAAAAATCTGGCGTCCGCCGACTCTCCCGGTCCTCGCCTTGAGCCCCGCGGCACGAAAGCGCGGCTTCTAAAGGCTCCCCCGCTGTTTTGGAAACCTCCTTTTGGGGACCGGCCCAAAATTCTCCCCGCCGTCCGCCTGGCGCCTAGCGTCCGAAAGAGCCCTGCGGACGCAGACGCATGGATGGGGCTTCTCGTCCGCCGCCTGCCAGCCCTTTCAGAGGAGAAGAGGCGCTGAAATAGACTCTGGATTCCTCGCCAGTGTCCTCCCGCTCCACCACCAGAACGCCCTGAACGGCCAGCGTGGTGTCGGAGTCCCGGCGGCGGCCCATGGGCAGCGCCAGATACGTCAGCGACACTTCCACGGGGATAGAGCTCTGCCCCTGCCGCACGCATTCCCCGCTGAGCGCATGGCTGGATGTGGCGAAGTTCCCCTCGTTGACCATCCATTCCAGGTGCATGGCCCTGGGGCAGAAGGGCGCGCCCGCATCCTCCAGCGTGACCTCAAGAAAGAGCTCCGCCTTGCGCGGGCCAAATTCCCGAACTTCCAGCGCGGCCGAAGCTACCTCTGGACGAATCTCAGTCCTGGGTCCCGACAGCGCGAGCCGCCCGGTGCAGCCGCTCCCGGCGACGGCCATTCCTGCCCCCAGAAAAGCGGCGCACACCGCCGGCAGAATGCGCCCAATCCTCTTCACGACGCTCATTCGACGAAGTGGAGCTTGAAGGGCTTGGGCGCCGGCGGCTTCTCCTTCTCCTCGCCCTTCGCCGCCTTTTTCGCCCGTGTGCCGGAGGCCTTCTTCTTCGCGTCCTCCTGCCCGGCCGTCTTCTTCCCGGCGGACTTGCGGGGTTTGGACGTCTTGCCCGCCTGCTTTTTCGTCTCCTCCGCGGCGCTCTCTGCCGCGTCCTTTGACGCCCCCTCAGCAGCGTCTGCCGTTTCTGCCGCACCGCGCTTTTTGCCCGACGAAGTCTTCTTCGCCGCCGTCGTTCCCGGCTTCCTGGACGCCCTGGATTTCTTCGCCGGCTTCTCTTCTGCCGCCTGCTTTTCCTGCTCTGGCGCTTCCACGGGGACATTCTCCGTCACCACCAGCGACAGGCCACCCTTCTTGCGAATCAGCTTGGGCTTCGGACCGCCAACGCCCTCCCCTGCGTCTTTGTCGGCCTCAGTTTTGAGCCTGACATCGGCCTCCGCCGGACGCTGCGCCCCCGCATTCTCAGCACCAATGGCCGTGGGCGAACCTCCCGGCGGACAGAAGGTGAAGCACTGCGCCGGCATCGTCCCGTCGTCCCGCGGACGCTGGGCAATCTCACGGAGAAGTTCCTCTCTGTTTCGCCCCTGACTGATGGCCAGCGACTCGTAAACCTCGTCGGGAATCGAATGCGGATAGATGCGCAGCTCTCCTGCCGCGCTGCTCACACCGAAAATGGCAATCCAGGGAATGGCTACCGGGAAGCGCCGGCCCTGAAAGCTCAGCGTCTGCCGCACCCCCCACTCGTCCATGAACAGGTCGGGCGGATCGAACCTGGGAGAGACGTTCAGCCGCAGCTGAAATTCATTCTGAAACGCGGGCGGCACGCGGACACCTGGAACGCGGGCATCCAGATGCAGCATCACCATCCCAATCTGCATGAACGTCTCGATGGTTGCCTTCTTGTCCTGATTGTTCGTCCGAATCGGTGCGCTCATCTCCGGCCCCTTCCTCTCCTGATTACGAACCTGCTTCCGAAGTATCGCCCCGGGCTGTCCCGTCCGGGGCGGCCTCTCTTCAATCGGCGTCGGACGGCGGGCAAACAAAAAAAGCCGCGCGCTCCTTCACCGAGGCACCCGGCTGCTTCCCTCACACGCCGTCCAGCTCGCGCATCTTTTCGCGGATGTCCTCCGGGATGGCATGCGCACGGTGTGTCTCGCGGTCGATGAATACCAGCGTCCCCTTGGCCAGCGCGTAGTTCACGCCCGTCTGCGCATCGCGGATGAGGTACTCGAGGACGATGCTGCTTCTGCCCGCGTGGACAGCCCGCACGAGGACTTTGATGTCCGCCGGATAGACGATGGAGCGTAGGAAATCGCACTCAGTCCGGGCCAGTACGGGAAAGACCGGCGCGTCGGCGAGCGTCTGCCCCTCTGCGACCTTCCCGAACCAGTCGAAGTTCGACATCTCGCAGTAGGTCAAATAGCGGGCGTTGTTGACGTGCCCGATGGCGTCCATGTCGCTCCAGCGAACAGTGATGGGCGTCTCAACCTTGAAGTCTTCGGGGGCAGGAATCTGCTTTTCCATGATGCGGCCTCGCACGTGTGTTGGCTGTTGCCCGCCTGCCGAATTTTTCTGTCATCGTTTTGTCATCGGCAGGGGTCAGAAAAAGCGGGGCTCCTTGGGAAAGCCGGGGCTTCTGTCAAAGCGAACTGTTGGGCGAGCTTGTATCCGCCGGTGACGAAGGCACCTCTGAAGCGGACGCCGGGTTCTGCGGCGGCGTTCTCCACAGACTGGAGAGGGAAACGTCGCCCTTGAGCACGTAATACATGCCGAAGACCACCTGCTGGCTCACCTGGGCCGCCCACACCACCCAGGCGTAGGCGAAGACGGCGCCGTTCTGGGCCTCGTCGGGGAAGAAGAGCTGCATGCCCAGAATCGTCGCGCCCTGGAAGGTGCCCATCATCCCCGGCCCGGCGGGAATCATGACGCCTATGACGAGGATGCCGTTGACGGCAAAGGCGGCGGGAACGTCGAGCGGCAGGCCGAAGCCGTGCGCCAGCATCATCATCCCCAGGCCGTTGATGCCCCAGTAGAGCGCCGTGTAGCCGATGAAGGCGGCGATTTTCCGTCCGTCGGGGAGGATGCGCAGGCCGCCGATAAAGGCGTCCAGCATGTCGGCGAATTTGTCGGCGAGCTTCGAGGAGACGAGCCCGAAGATGCGCCGCACCAGGCCGACCGCCGCCTCGCGCTTCCGATAGGCGATGACCACGAAGATGAGAATCGCGAGGAAGGCGAGGAAGACGAAGACGCCGCCCCAGCGCGCCCACTGAATCAGCTTTTCGTCGGTCGTCGCGGGCGTGCTGAAGAGGAGCGCCACAAAGAGCACCACCGCCATCGCCAGTCCGTCCACCACGCGCTCGACCACGATGGAGCCCATGGCGGCGGAGGGGCGGATTTTGCCGTCTTCGGCGATGAGAATCGGGCGGACGAACTCACCCAGCCGGAAGGGCAGGAGCATGAGGCCCATGATGCCCACCGCGCTCGCCATGTTGAGCTTGGAGAAGGTCGGCTTGCCCAATGGCTCCAGCAGAATTCCCCAGCGGAACGTGCGGCTGAAGTGAATGACCACCAGCGTGGCGAAGTAGGGAATCAGGTAGCTCAGGCGCGCCTGCTTCAGCGAATCCGCCACGTTCTGAAATTCCACGTTCCGAAAGCTGAGCCACAGGAGGAGCACGCTGATGGCGGTGCCCACGGCCAGTTTGACGAGCCTGTTCATGTTTCGTCGTCCTCTAAAGAAGCTGCGCCTGACCCGTCAGAACGCGCTGCGGATTGGCCGTAAGGAGCCGCGTCACCTCGTCATCGGGCACGCGCTCGCGAAGTCGAAAGAGCGAGGAAGTGAGCGCCGGCAGGTCGCGCGTCGAGTGAATGTCCGTCGCCGCCACCGCGTAGGCGCTCTCATCGAGAAGCTCCTCGGCAAGGCGCTGCACCCGCCGCCCGTAGGCACCGGCGAGGCTCATCACGTCGAGCTGCAGAAAGGCCCCGGCGTCCAGCGCCTCAAAGGCCGCATCGAAGGCAGCCTGAAAGTGAAGGCACCGCTCGGGATGGGCGATGAGCGCGCTGTGATTCGAGCGCGCAATCATCGCGAGAATGTTGGGCAGCGCGGGCACGGGAGCAGCGAGGGGCAGTTCCATGAGAAACCAGCGGCCGCCCGCCACCGTCCGGCCCCGTCCGTCGAGGAGCGCCATCACGTCCTCGGGCGAGGCCACGTTTTCAGCGTTCTCTGCGAGCGAAAAACTGAGCGCGTTCTGCGCGAGGAGTTCACGGAGCCCGTTCAAGCGGGCAGCGCACTCCGCGCGGTCTGACCAGGAGTGCGGCGAGGGAGCAGCGCCGACAAAGCCCAGGCGCATCAGGCCGCGCACCAGTTCCAGCGATTCCACGGGCGAGGATGCGCCGTCGTCCACGTCCCAGAGGATGTGGTTGTGCAGGTCAAAGAACCCCGCGCCCGAAACCGCCCCCGCGTTCTCCATGGCCATCTCAGGCGCCCTTCCCTGCATCGGCATCGCGCCGCCCGAGGAGTTTCAGCGCCTCAGTGAGGAGTTCGTTCGCCGCGCCTTCCTTCGTCATGGGCGGGAGCGCGTTCTCGCCCTGCGCGGTGACAAGGACGAGCCGGTTGGTCTCTGTCCCAAAGCCGCTCCCCGCCTCGGTCACGTCGTTGGCCGCCACCATGTCGAGCTTCTTCCCGACGAGCTTCGCGCGGGCGTTCTCAGCGGCGCGCTCCGTCTCGGCGGCAAAGCCCACGAACAGAGGCCGCGCCGGAATCCGGGCATCGCCGAATTGAGCCCGCGACTCCTTCAGAATGTCGGGCGTGCGCACGAGTTCCAGCTCGGACGACAGCGCTTCCTTCTTCACCTTGTGGGGCGAGACCTCAGCCGGACGCTGGTCGCACACCGCCGCAGCGGAAATGAACATGTCCGCGCCCGCGCCGAGCGCCTCGTTCACTGTCCGCTGCATCTGAATCGCGCTCACCGCGTCCACGCGCCTTACGCCCATCGGCGTCTTGAGAGACACCGGCCCGCTCACGAGCGTCACAGAAGCTCCGCGCATGGCCGCAGCCTTTGCCACGGCAAACCCCATCTTCCCCGTCGAGGGATTGGTGAGGAAGCGCACCGGATCGGCCATCTCCCGTGTGGGCCCGGCCGTCACCACGACTTTGAGGCCCGCCATGTCCTGCGGCGTGAGAAGCTTTTCGGCGGCATCCACAATCTCGTCCGGCTCCGACAGCCTGCCCTCGCCCACCGTCCCGCAGGCCAGCGTCCCGCTGCCCGGCCCGACAAAGCTGAACCTGCCGTCGCGCTTCAGCGCCCCGACGTTTTCCTGCACCTGGCGGTTCTTCCACATCTGCACGTTCATGGCCGGGGCGAGGAGCACCGGGCAGGCACAGGAGAGAATCGTCGTCGTCACCGCGTCGTCGCCCATGCCCATGCGGATGCGGGCGATGAGGTTCGCCGTCGCGGGCGCGGCGATGAAGAGGTCGGCGCGCCGCCCCAGTTCCAGATGCCCGAAAATCGCCTTCTGGCTGAGGTCAAAGAGGTCGGTGAGCACAGGATGGCCCGTCAGCGCCTCAAACGTGACCGGAGTGACGAACTCCTGTGCGTTCTTCGTCATGGCCGCGTGCACGGCAGCGCCCCGCTTCATCAGAAGGCGCACGAGCTCGCAGACCCGATAAACGGCAATACCGCCGCCCACGCCCACGACGATGTTCTTTCCCTCGAAAGGATTCATCCTGCGCAACTCCAGAGGCGGGGAACGTCAAAAGGCATAGGCCAGAGAGGCGGAGAGCGTCCCCACGTAGCCGCCGTAGGTGTAGCTGGCGATGTCGTAGTTGGCGCTCTTGTCGGCCTCCCGCTCCGGGAAGAAGTGCATCTGAATCGCCAGAGAGAAGGCGATGGCCTCTTTGAAGATGTCCAGCGGGTCGTGGAAATAAACGGTGCTGCCGAGGGCAATCATGTGGGAGTCGCCGTCCAGCAGGTTGGTGCGGCCGTTCTGCACAGGCACCGGCGTGGGCGTGTAGGCGTAGCCGCCGCGGATGTTCAGAACCTCGGGCACAAGCCAGTATTCCGCGCCCGCCCGCACAGACAGCGTGTCGCTCAGCCGAATGTCCTCACCGCCGGCGCGGACGTTGAAGTTGTCGCCCAGCACCTGCGTCACGAGGTCCATCTCGCTCGTCAGCCCCACTTTGAGCCCGACGGTGGGGTCGGGCGCCTTGGACCAGAACGCGTAGCGGAGCTCGGCCGACACATGCAGGCGGTCGCTGAGGCCCTTCCACTCGGCGCCCAGCGTCAACGTGTGCGGCGTGTAGAAAATCGTCCCGCCCACAGTGACATCCACGAGCGCCAGCTCCTTGTAGCCGTCGCCGAAGTCGCCCTTGGCGTGAATCGTCACCGGCAACTCGTAATCAATCTTCATGCTGCCCCGGTAGCCAATGCCCAGCGTCAGCCCGATGGGCGGGACCCTGAACGTGACGCCCGCGATGGGCGCGACCGCTGTGTTGACTTCGACCAGCACGTCCCGCTGCTCAAAGACGAAGTCATCCGCGTTGACGCTCATCTCCACGCTGCCGGTGATGCCGCCCAGAACCTGAACGCCCAGTCCCAGCGACAGCCAGTCGGTGATGCGGAACCCGAGGGAGACGGCCAGCGCCAGGCGGTCGGCGTCGCCCTGCTGGAGGTACCAGTTGGGCTTCATGGGATCGACGGACTGGACCTTCATCAGGCTGCTGGTGGGGAGATAGACGCCCGCGCCGAGAGCGATGCGGTCCTGAACAGCGCCGCCGAAGGGCAGAACGAAGCCCATGGACACGCCGTAGGAATCGCCCGGATTCACAGGAGAGAGCGGCCGCAGGTCGTCGCTGAGCGCGGTGGCTTTCAGGTGCCTGTCCATCCAGGTGAAGGCGAGGCCCACCTTGACCTTCTTCTGGTAGGCCAGAAGCGACGGGTTGAAATACGAGGCCGAATAGTCGTCCGCGGCGGCGGCCTGCGTTCCCGCCATCCCCATCCCGCGCGTTCCGAAACCATAGAAGTCGAAGGCGTTGGCGAGGGCCGTCCCCGGAAGGACAGCCAGGGCAAGGGCCAGAAGGCAGAGGGCTGGGGTGAGAAGGCGCTGGTGCATCCAAAGACTCCGGAGCGCGTCCGCAGACGGCGGCAGATTCCCGGCGCCTCTCCTGCTCTTCGATGAGATTTCGATGAGATGAGGAGGATGAGAAAGCGCCTGCCCTTCGCCGGCCGGAATCGGCCGAAAAAGGACGCGGATGCGCCGTCGGGCATGCCCTGAAAAGGGACACAGTGCGGACTTTTGTAATGAAAAACCCCGTGACGCCTGAACGCGCTGCACGGGGCTTTCGGGAAACCGGCCGTTCAAAAACGCGCGCCCTTTAGAAAGGCTCCCTCCCACTGTCAAACGCCCGTCGGGGCCCGCATGACCGACGAATGACGGATGCGCCGACCCTTTTTTTTCCATTGAAGTCCCTGAGCCGCCGCCGTTTTGTCCGCCCGCCCGCCTGCCCTTCCGCCCGACGGACGGATGACAGGTGGCTGGCCTCCGGAATGTCAGCGTCAGCAGCAGCCGTCTGAGCCGTCTCTTCCGCCCCGGGGTCTCTTCCCTCTTCCCGATTTCCAAGGATTTCCCCATGCCATTCTTCAAGTCCGCCCTCCGCACAGTGCTTCCCGCAGCTCTCCTCTCTCTGGCCGCAGTCCCCGAAGTCTCCGCAGCGACGCTGTTCTCGCCCCTGTGCCAGACGAACAGCGGCGGCGTTCTCTTCTTCGCCGAATCGATCCGCCACTGCCCGAATGCCGAAGCCGCGTGCAGGGAGCGCTTCTGGTCCTACGCCGCGCTCCAGCCCTCGATGGCCACGAACCACGCCTGGAAATTCTCTCCCATCGGAACCTCTCGCCTCGACGAGAGCGCATCGCCCGCCAGCAACGCCAAGAGTGCCCAGCAGATTTTTGACGC
Organism: Myxococcales bacterium UBA1203; assembly: GCA_002309695.1. Lineage (GTDB taxonomy): Bacteria > Myxococcota > Myxococcia > Myxococcales > UBA5297 > UBA1203. The sequence goes on from DBXV01000025.1 coordinate 285,453, forward strand.
GCCCAAGGATGCCCAGTGCGCCGCCTTCTTCCGCAGCGACAAGCTGCCCTCTCCCGACCTGGCCGACGCCGAGGGCTGGTTCCGCTACTCCTTCGAGAAGGGCCAGCTGATGGTCCACTGGAAGACCCTCAAGGCCGTCGTGCAGTTCGAGACGCGCTGGAACGTCGATTTCTGCGACAAGGGCTGCGGTGCTGCCGGTCAGGGGCCGCGCGCCGTCGAGGCCACCAAGGCGCAGATGACTGATTTTCCCGAGCTTTCCCCCGCCTTTGACCTGCGCCTCAACAACGTGGCGATCCTCGGTTTCCCCGTCCCGACAATCAAAAACGTGGCCTCCACGGGCAACATCATCTCGGTGCGCATCCCCGCGCTGAAAAAGGCCCAGGCGGATCTCCTCTATCGGGATGCGCTGAGCTTCTCCAAGTCGGCGCGGGACGACCTTCTGGGCGGCGCCATGATTACCGGCCTCCTCGACGCGGCGCTCCAGCTTGACCCCCAGAATGAAGGCATCCGCCTCGACTACGCCCGCCACCTCGCCTCACAGGCCGCCGCTTCTCAGGCAGTGCGCGAACTGCGCGAGCTGCCCGCCACCGCCGACCTGAAAAAGAAGCTGACCGAGGACAAAGCCTTTGACTCCATTCGTTCCGCCGCCGCCTTCAAGGCGTTCATGGATTCGCTGAAATAGGCGCAGGAAACGAAATTCAGGGCCGAACACGGGCATGACGCCCTCTCTGTCACACAGACCCCGCCGCCCTTTCCCCTGAACATTGGGGAAAGGGCTTTTTCTTGGGACGTCCACGCTTCCGCGCCTGACCTGACCGGCGCTTACGCTCGTTTTTTGACTGCACTGACCCATCGACCGGACGGCGCCCGCGCGTGCCGCGCAAAGAGGAGGTTTCCGGAATGCCAGCCACGACATTTTCATCGTTTGCCTTCGCCGCTCTGACCCTGCCCTTCCTCCAGGCCGCCCCCGCAGGCAGCGCCGCGGATCCAGCGTCGGCACCGGCACCGGTCATTTCCGCGGCCGCGTCCCAGCCCTCTTCCGGCGGCAAGCCTGACCTGCCCGCGCTCAAAAGCCTGGCCGCTCAGGGCGCCGCCGATGATTTTTATCTCAAAACGTCGGGCATCTCCGCCGACAGCCTCGACGCGGCATCGAGGAAGGAGCTCGCGGCGCTGATGCTGTCCGTCGCTCAGGCAAAGGGCACGGACCGCGTGATTGCCTTTGAGCTGGCCGAGCGCTCGATTCGCCTTCAGCCGACGCTGCCCGCCCTGATTCTGGCCGCCGACCTCGCCGCCGCGCTGGGCGAATCGGCCGCGGCCATCAAACACCTCGACCAGGCAAAGGCGCTGGCGCCCAACGACGAGAATGTGACGCTGCGCCGCGCAGCTCTGGCGCTGCACCTGCGCGACTGGGAGACCGCCCAGACACTCTACGCGTCCATTCCCGCGTCCAGCCCGCTGGCGGCTCAGGCGAAGGCGGGCCTGGCAGAAGTGGAGAAAGCGCGCCGCGCCAACGATGACGACGAAGCCGTCGAGCGCGCCCACCGGGACCTGCTCAAGCGCATGGCGGCCACAGACGCGATGATTGACGCCATGCCGGTGAGCCGCTTTGACCTGTGCCGCGCACACACACTGGCGGCGTGTGAGGCGCTGGCCGCATGTAAAAAAACTGAGCCGAACTGCGCCTATCTTTTGAACGATTGTCCGATGTCCGAGGAGCCCGTCTCCCTCAAGCGCACACAGCTGGGTGAATGTGCGGAGATTTTGTCCACGCTCCCCTGTGAGGGGAAAGAGCGGGAAATCGCCAAACTGGCATCAAGTGTATGTAAAGGCATCCAGCTCCGCACGTCACGCCAGCTTCTCCCCGAAGGTGCCAACAGTGCTGACAAGGCCAGGCAGGAAAACAAGAATTCGCCCTCGCTGGATGGTGTCGGCATCAATCCGCAGGATGTGGACAGAGTGATTCGCCAGCTGGGCGGCGGGCAGTAAGCCGTAAGAGCTGCGGGGGGAATGTTTTGCTTTTGATTTTTTCTTCTGCCGCCTCGACCTGACACCCAACAAAAAAGGAGATTTCCTATTGTCCCCACAAAACATCTCCCACTTCATCCAGTCCTGGACTTCCCGAGGCGACGAGAAGAGCGACACGCAGATTTTCTGGCTGGAATTGCTGCGGCAGGTGTTTGGTGTGGACAATCCTGCTGGGCGAATTGAATTTGAAAAGCGCGTCAAAATTCAGAGCACCAATTTTATTGATGCGTATATTGCCGAGACAAAGACGCTGATTGAGCAAAAGAGTCTCGGCCGCGACCTGACGAAGCCCGAAAAGCAGTCTGACGGCTCGATGCTCACGCCTTTCGAGCAGGCGAAAAGATACGCGAATGAATTGGCGTATTCCGAACGTCCGCGCTGGATAATTGTCTGCAATTTCGAGCAATTTCACATTTACGATATGGACAAGCCAAAGTCCGATCCGGAAATTGTGTATTTGAAGGACTTGGAGAAAGAGTATTACAGACTTCAATTTATTGTTGGGAAATCTGAAAAAGATATTCATCTTCAGAAGGAACTGGAGATTTCCGTCCGCGCCGGTGAATTGGTGGGGATGGTCTATGACGCATTTCTCGAACAATATGGAAATGAGCCGTCTGCGTCGGATTTGCATTCGCTGAATGTGCTGTGCGTGCGCCTGGTGTTTTGTTTATACGCCGAGGACGCGGGCATTTTTGAAAAGAATCAATTCTATCATTACATGGCGCGATATGAACCCGACCAAATGCGCCGTGCGCTGATTGATTTATTCAATGTATTGAACACCCCAGAATGTGAACGCGACAGATTTTTAGATGAATCGCTGGCAAAATTCCCCTACGCCAATGGGGCGCTGTTTGAAATCAAACAGAATGAGGCGATTCCTCAATTCAATGACAATATTGCAGCCGTATTGCTGCAAAAAGCCTCACTGGGCTTTGACTGGTCGGGCATTTCGCCGACGATTTTCGGGGCCGTGTTTGAATCCACCTTAAACCCCGACACGCGCCGAAAAGGCGGAATGCATTACACCAGCATTGAAAACATTCACAAAGTCATTGATCCGCTGTTTTTGGATGAATTGAAGAACGAATTTGAAAAGATAAAAACCGCCAAAAAAGAACTGAACAAAAAGCTGGAAGAATTTCAGGCGAAACTGGCCTCTCTGACATTCCTCGATCCTGCGGCGGGGTGCGGGAATTTCCTGACGGAGACGTATTTGTCACTCAGGCGCCTCGAAAATGAAGCCATTTCACTGCGTCTGAAAGGTCAAAAGCTGCTCGGATTTGAGGAAATCAATCCAATTAAAGTCAGCATCAATCAGTTTTACGGAATTGAAATTAACGATTTCGCCGTGGCCGTTGCCAAAGCGGCACTCTGGATTGCCGAAAATCAGATGATGAAGGAGACGGAGCGGATTATTAAGTTTGAATTGGATTATCTGCCGCTGAAATCGTATTCCAACATTGTCGAAGGCAATGCGCTGAGAATGGATTGGGGAACCTTATCCCATTCGGAAAAGCTGGAGGCGCTTTATACTGAAAAATTGAACGTTTATCAGAGCGATAATTTGTTCGAGCTGCCGCATGAGGTGCGGGAAAACATCGCCAATTATGGAGACATCAAAAAAGAACTGAACGTCGTGGCGCAGAAAGTTGAATTTAAGAAATTGCCGGAAACGTCGGCGCCAAAATCGGTTGTGTATGATTATATTATGGGCAATCCGCCGTTTGTGGGCGCGAGGTGGATGGACAAGCGGCAGAAGGAAGATGTCGAACTGACGTTTGGCAAGACATGGAAAGGTCTCGGCGATCTGGATTACGTCTGCTGCTGGTATAAAAAGGCAAATGATTATATTCAGAATACTGAGACGCGCTGCGCATTTGTTTCGACAAATTCAATCACGCAGGGCGGCGCCGTGGCCAACCTCTGGAAGCCGTTATTCGCGGACGGCGTTCATATTGATTTTGCATATCGCACATTCAAATGGGCATCCGAGAGCCTGGACATGGCGCATGTTCACTGCGTGATTGTCGGGTTCAGTGTTTCGGAAAATAATAAACCAAAAATTAT
>DBXV01000024.1:0-139 GCA_002309695.1 Myxococcales bacterium UBA1203
GCGGTCCCGGCGGGAACAACGAATCGATTCCGCTGAGTGACGGCGCGGACGGCGAGGCTGTTGCCCTGGCGGATGTGATTCAGCCGCGGACGCGGTTTTTTGATGAGGAGGATGCGTTTCCGCTGCCCGGTCCCGAGCG
>DBXV01000024.1:155-63532 GCA_002309695.1 Myxococcales bacterium UBA1203
GAGTCTGACTTGGAGTCCGTGGCGCTGCCCGATGCGCTGTCGCCCGAGCCCCCGGCGCTGTCCGCGGATGATCTGTTTGGCGCTGGCGTGACGGATTTGTCGGAGGACGATTTTGCGTCAGCCGCGGCGACGCCGCTTCCTGACGCCAAGATGTTCAGCGGCCTGAGCGAGCCTGTGGCTCTGCCCGAGGTGAAGATGGGGAAGGCGTCCGCGCGGGGTGATGCCCTGCCGCTGCCTGACCCGAATGTTCCCGCCAATGCCGGCGGGCGCGTTGCGCTTCCTGACGATTCGCTGCCGCTTCCCTCCGGCGCGGGGACCAGCGCTGTGGCGCTGCCCGATGCTGCTGCGCCGTCCGGTCAGAGCGAGGACGCCGGCGATGATGTGGCCGAGGCTTTTCTGAAATCGCTGGGCGGAATGGTGTCCGAAACCCGCGCGGAGGCAGAGGAGAGCGGCGGTCTCTCGGAGCAATCCGACGCCGGCATCGTGCCGTCACTGGATGAGTTCATGCCGTCCGCGGATGTGCCGCCTGCTGCGGATGCCGCCCAGGACACCCCGTCAGACGCGCCTGCTGCGGCGGATGACCCCTACCAGAGCCTTTTTGCCGAGGCTCAGGCCAACCTGTCCGGTGAATCGGATGGGGAGATTGAGGGGAGTGACGCGGGCCTCGGCATGGCCGGTCTGGACGAGCCTGTTGTTCCCGCATCGGAGCTGGCTGCCGACGGCTCTCTGGACGCAGACGCGGCCGCGCCGTCACTGGATGCGGAAGCTGCCGGGATGGACGCGGCGCCTTTCGACGGCGGTGCGCCCGAATCTTCCGGGGAAGGTGACGGCGATAGCGCCGGTCTGGACATGGCCTCGCTGTTCGGCGCGTCCGATGACGGAAAAGCCAATGCCGCGGGCGGGACTTCTCCCGCTTCTGAGGGCGGCGCAGGCGAAGACGCCAATGACCTGTCCAATCTGCTGACGTTCAACGACGGCGCCGGGGATGCCGGGGCTTCTGCCGCCTCGTCCAATGAGGATTACGGAACGCTCGACCTGGACCTCGGGAACGCCGGTTCCGGGGATGCTGGGAAGGCTGCGCCTGCGGACGGCGCTCATACCGGCAAGGACGGCGTGGAGGTCCTGGACTTCATCGAAGAGGGCGCCAAGGGCGCTGCCGCGGGCAAAATCGTCGGTGACGGCGTCGCCTATCGCATCCGGCGCGGGAAGGAGAAGGAGCGCGGCCCCTTCGACATGGTGACGGTCATTTACATGATCAGCTCCGGGCAGCTGTTCGGCGACGAGGAGGTCTCTGCCGACGGCGCGAGCTGGACACCGCTGAACGCCATTCCTGCCTTCGCGGCCGCGATTCAGCAGCTGATGGAGAGCCCGGGCGACGTGAGCTTCGCCGTGGACAACATGGGGGCGAAAGCGGTTGCTCCCAAGGATGAGGCGCTGGAGCGCGCAAAGGCCCGCTACGGAGACAGAATTGCCGACATCGCGGTGATTCACACAGAGGACCCCAAGAAGAAGTTCCTCCGGCCGCCCGTCATTGCCGCCGGTGCTGCGCTTCTTCTGCTGCTGGGCGGCGGCGCCTCTCTGGGACTGACCTCCTACGGCATGTTCGGCATGAACCTGCTCTTCCCCAAGGAGATTCAGTCGGGGTCGCCGGAGTATTCGCAGGTCGTTCAGGCGCGCGAGGCTCTGGCAGAGGGGACCTGGGATGGTTCGCGGCGCGCTCTGAAAATCGCCGAGAAGCTGGTGAGCAAGGACATGAGCCTGGTGGAGCCGAGGGCGCTCTATGCGCAGGCGGTCTATCGGCTGAAGCGCATCAATCAGGCGGACACGGCCCAGAAAAATCAGGCGGACCGCTATCTGCGCGACCTCGCCGGGGGCAAGGACCGCTCGCGGCTGGAAAATCCGGACACGCTCAAGGCGCAGGTGGCGTCCGACCTTCTCCAGAAGAACGCGGCCCACAGGAGTGCTCTCGAAAAGTACGTGCAGAAGACGCCGGCTGACATGGACGCCCGGTTCCTTCTGGCCGAACTGCTGGAAGCCGTTGGCGACAAGGCGGGCGCGCGAAGCGCTTTTGAGAAACTTTCCGGAGAGGCGGACGCCAAGGTGTCGGCGCGTGCCTTTGATGAGATGGCGCGCATGGCGCTGGCCGAGGAGTTCCCCGAGGCGGAATGGCGTGAAGTGACGGCTGTGGAGCCCATCGAGGAAAGCGCGGCCGAGGGCGCATCGGACAAGACCGCCAAGGCGGACGGTGCGAAGCGCATCAAAGTCAGTCCGGCGGTGTTCAATGCGCTGGAGCTTCTGGACAAGGCGATTGCCGCTGACCCGGAGCACGTGGAGTCCATTCTGAACAAGGCGGGCCTGCTCACAGAGCGGCTGCTGGACCGGCCCAAAGCGCTGGAAACGCTGGCGCTGCTGGATGGCGAGGAGAAGCGGGATCTGCTCTGCCGTCCGGACCGGGCGCAGGCGGACTATCTCAGGGCGCTTAATCTGGCGGCGCTTCGCCGTTACGACGAGGCTTTCGCCGCCTTTGACAAGGCCATGGAGCAGGCGCCGGAGCGGGCGGAAATCCCCGCGTTCTATGGGCGCATCAAGCTGAACCAGGGCGACTACGAGAAGGCCGCGAAGCTGCTGGAGCAGGCCACGGGCGCGGCGCCGGAAAACATTGAGTACATGGACGGCTACATTCGGGCGCTCATCGCGCTGGAGAAGTTCCATCCCGCGCAGTCTCTGGCGGCGAAGGCGCTGGAAGAGCGGCCGGATGACTCGCACCTGGCATTCCTCAAGGGACTGATTCTGGACGCCATGGGCGAGAGCGAGACCGACGCCGTGGCCAACTTCAAGAAGGCCTGGGACGATGAGAAGGTCGGCTGGGAGGCCGCGCTCCATCTGGGCAACATCTTTTTGCGTCAGAAAAAGCTGGATGAGGCCAAGGCCGCTTTTGAGAAGTCTCTGGCCGCGGGCGGCGAGCGCTCTCAGCCGCACGTGGGTCTGGGCCGCTACTATCTGGGGACGGACAAGGCGAAGGAGGCGCTGGATGCATTCGACACCGCCATTCGTCTCGACGGTGAGAACGCTTCGGCACACTTCGGCCGGGCGGAAGCGCTGTTCGCGCTGGGGCGCCTGAAAGATGCGGAGGCTGCGTTCGAGCGGGCGGCGGCCATCAACGACAAACTGCCCCGTCTGATGGCCCGCTACGGCGAGCTTCTGTGGCGTCTGGAAAAGCGCGAGGAGGCCGTGGAGGCTTTTGGCAAGGCCAAGGCGCTGGACTACCGCGATTTCCAGTCCGTCTGGCGGAAGGGCGCCGTGGAGTTTGAGATTGGGAAGAACTACGCCGCCGCTCTCGAAGATTTGTCCGCGGCGCTGGCCTCGTCCCCCGGACTGACCGAGGCGCTCTACTACAAGGCGCGCGTTCACTTTGAGCGCAAGGAGACGACGCTGGCGCTGCAGGCCATCAAGGGAGCGCTGGAGCGCGATCAGGACAGCGCTCTGTTCCACTTCTGGGCCGGCAACATTTACGAGCAGGGCCAGAAGTATATGGAGGCCATCAACGAGTGGATGAAGACCATCCGGCTCGACTCCAAACACGCGGACGCGATGCAGAAGCTGGCAGGCGTCTTCCGGGATCAGGGTAATTTCGCGAACGCGGCGACCTACTACGCCAAGACGCTGGAGGCGGCGCCCGACCGGAAGATGCTCAATTACGAAATCGCCGAGTGCATGTTCTCCATGAACAACTACAACGGCGCCATTGAGAAGTACCTGGAGGTCATCAAGGCGTTCCCCGATCACAAGATGGCCCATTTCAGAATTGGACGCGCGTACAACGAGCTCCGCAAGCTGGATCAGGCCGTCACCTGGTACGAGAAGACGCTGGCGCTCGATGAGAACTTTGCCGAGGCATGGATGTATCTGGGCTACGCCAACAAGGAGAAGTTTAAATACCAGAAGGCAATTCAGGCATTTGAGCACTATCTGAAGACAGCGACGAACAAGCGGGACATCGAGATGGTCAAGACGGAGATTTTCGACCTGAAATCATTGCAGTGAGCGCAGGGCTCCGACCCGGCCATTCAGATTCAATAAAAACGCCCTCCTCCAAATATATGGGAAGAGGGCGTTTTTTTATTTGTGTCGAATTATCTTTCTAAAGTTCCCTCAATTATCCTTCACGCACCTGAACCCATTAAAAGGACGAAAGCCCGTCATGAAATGAGTACCACCCCCTGGATCAGCATTGTTGGTCACCTCTATATGTTCTGCATCAGCCGTAAAAGCGCCGCCTTTGCCGAATGGCGCGGTATAATCCATTCCCAGAAATACGACGCCTGTCCATTCCCAGACATTTCCGCTCATGTCCACCAATCCCAATGGGCTGTCCCCGGCGGGCGAATAGGTGCCGACGGGTGAGGTGCCGACCTCGGTTGAGCTTTCATTTTTGCCGTCGCAATACGGATAATCGGTGTCACGCCAATTAACGTAATAATTTGCCGTCTTGCAGTGGACAGGCGCTGAATTGCCCCAGGGATATTTTGTCTGCAATGCTTTGGTGCCGTTGTGCGTGGCCGCATATTCCCATTCTTCTTCCGTCGGCAGCCGCCCGCCGGCCCAGGTGCAATACTGCAGCGCGCCATACCAATTGACGCAGTTCATCGGATGATTCTTCCAGTTATCTCCCCGATTATAATTGCAGTATTCATCATCATCGATGGCGCCACTATTATAGCTCGTGAAAGTTCCGTTGCAGGCTCCCGCCTTCACACATTTCTCAAACTGCGCCACGGTCACTTCCGTCTTGCCCATCTGAAAGGCCTCGATGGGAATCGTGCTGCCGGAGACAAAGAGGTAAGTACTATGTTTCAATTTGAGGGAACCCGCAGGAATGGAAACCCAGGTAATCCCTGAATCGACATTCGTATTAGTGTTATTGTTGGTGTTATTATTTTGATTATTGTTGTTATTGCTGCTGTTATTGTTATTGTTGTTGTTCGTGTTATTATTTGTCGAATTGGTGGGAACGCAGGACAAAACGCCGTCATTCGTCCGGGAGCAGGTCGTCCCCTCGTCACAGTGCGCGACGCTCCAGCTGCCATTCTGGCAGATATAGCCATTGACGCCGTCCGGACTGCAAAACTGGTCGGCCTGGGTGCAGTTGGAAGGAAGAATGAGGCCGCCCTCGTCATCGGGCCCGTCATTTTCACTGCCGCCGCAGGCAATGCCCGAAACCGACAATGCAAATGCTGAAATAAAAATAGAAATTGGTTTGAAGAATTTAGATGAAGTCTGATGACCGACAGAAGAGCTGCCTATTCCCCCTCCGCACACATCTTCTGCACTTTTCTTTGTTTTCATTGCTTTTGCTCCTGTGGAAAACAGCCGCACGGCCCGGCCGGGTGAAAAAACGGCGGCGTTTAGGGAAGGGAAAAATGTAGTGTCAATGGAGAAAAAAGGGGGAGCTCTGTCAGCGCCGAATGAGCCGGAGGGTAATCGGGTGGGACTGAATATCTCTATGTCAGGGATGCAGGGATAAATGAAGGCCATTGCCGCCGGTCAGCGGCTTCATGGTCCCTTCACTCACTGACCCTGGGTCACCAGTTTTTTCAGCCCCGCGAGCACATTCAGCGCTTCCAGCGGCGTGGTGCGGTCCGGGTCCAGCGCACGCAGCGCGTCCAGGGCCTTGCGCTCTCCGGGAGGCATAGGCGGCGGCGCCTCGATCGCGGCCGGTTTGGTGAACAGGCTGAGCTGAGCGGCGGCGCCCTTGAGTTTTTTGGGGCGCATCAGCGCGGGCCTGCCCGATTCATCCAGCTCCTGCCGTTCGAGATTCCCCAGAATTTCCCGCGCGCGGGAGATGACCTCGGGCGGCAGACCGGCCAGACGGGCGACCTCGATGCCGTAGCTGCGCGACGCGCTTCCGGGAATGAGCCTGCGCAGAAAGACGACGCGCTCCCCCAGCTCGCGGACGGCGATGGAGGCGTTGCGGACCCTGGGGCACTCGCGGGCGATGTCCGTCAGCTCGTGGTAGTGCGTGGCGAACAGCGTTCTGGCACCAATTTTCTGGTGAATCGTCTCCGCCACAGCCCAGGCGATGGACAGGCCGTCATAGGTGGAAGTCCCGCGGCCGATTTCATCCAGCAGAATCAGCGAGCGCCGGGTGGCGTTGTGCAGGATGGCGGCCGTCTCAATCATCTCGACCATGAAGGTGGACTGACCGCGGGCGATGTTGTCCGCCGCGCCGACGCGGGTGAACAGGCGGTCCACCAGCCCGATGCGGGCACTCGACGCGGGAACGAACGAGCCCATCTGCGCCATCAGAACGATGAGTGCCGTCTGCCGCATCACCGTGCTCTTGCCCGCCATGTTGGGTCCGGTGATGACCACGATCTGTGCGTCGCCGCAGTCGAGCTTCACGTCGTTGGGGACAAAGGCCTCACCGTCGAGAAGCCGCTCAATGACCGGGTGCCGGCCCTCGCGGATGTCGATGACCTCGCCGTCGTCAATCTGGGGTCGGACGTAGCCGTAGGAAGAGGCGATGCGGGCCAGCGACTGAATGACATCGGTGCGCGCCACGGCACGGGCGGCGGTTTTCAGCGGCACCGCGGAGGCGGCGACTTTTTGCCGGAGCTCCTCAAACAGCTTGGCCTCAAGAGCGATGCGCTGCTCCTCGGCGGTCAGGACCTGGTCCTCGTATTCCTTGAGCTCCGGCGTGATGAAGCGCTCGCCGCCCACCATCGTCTGCTTGCGGATGTAGTTGGCCGGGACCTTGGTCAGATTCGCCTTGGTGACCTCGATGTAATAGCCGAACACCCGGTTGTAGCGGACCTTGAGGGAGGGAATGCCCGTCCGCTCGCGCTCGGTCTTTTCGAGGCGCAGCAGGAAGTCCTTGCCGCTCGTGGACATGGCGACCAGCTTGTCCAGCCGCTCGCTGTAGCCCTCGCGGATAATGCCGCCTTCCTTGATGGTGGCGGGGGGCTCCTGAACGACGGCTCTGTCGAGGAGCGCGGCCAGCTCTTCCAGCCCGCCCATCGACGCGGAGAGCTCCTTCAGAAGAGCGCTTTCAGCTCCGGCCATGAGGGCCTGAATGTCGGGAAGCGCGAGGAGCGAATCGGCCAGCGCCCGCAGCTCCCTCGCCGTCCCCTGACCGAGGGAAAGTTTGGCAACGAGGCGCTCCAGATCGCTGATGCGGTGCAGCCCGTCGCAGATCTGCCCCCGCAGAATGCTGCGTTCAAACAGCTCCTCCACTGAGTCCAGACGGCGATTGATGGCCTCGGTGTCCAGCAGAGGCTGATCCAGCCAGCGGGCCAGCTCCCTCGAACCCATGGACGTGGCGCATTTGTCGAGAAGCCCCAGCAGCGAACCCTTGCGCCGGTTGTCGCGAAGCGTCCGGAAGACCTCCAGATTGGTGCGCGTCGATTCGTCCATCATCATCACGCCCGTGGTTTCCAGGCGCGACAGGCGGTCCACGTGCTCCGCCTCGGAATGCTGCGTGTCCCTGAGATAGGCCAGCGCGGCACCCGCGGCACCGACAGCTAGCGGCAGGGAAGCGACGCCAAATCCATCCAGCGTCCGCGTGCCGAAGTGGCGCGTCAGCAGCGTGCGCGCGGTTTCCGTATCGAAGGACCGGTCCTCGACAGTGCTGACGACGAGCGCGGGCAGGCCCTTCACGAGGTCCGCCGCGCGCGCGGAAGCCTTCTGACTCTCGGGAATCACCAGCTCGCGGGCGCCGCTGCGAATCAGCTGGGCTTTCAGCTCGCCGTCCGTGCGGACCTCTGTCGCCGAAAAATCGCCGGTGGCCGCGTCGATGAGCGCGATGCCGCCGCCGCTTTCCGCGTCGAGAACGACAGCGCACAGAAAGTTGTTGGCGCGGGTGTCGAGAATCTCGTCGTCAATCACCATGCCGGGCGTGACCACCCGGGTCACTTCGCGCCGCGCGATGCCTTTGTCCGAGAGCTCAATCTGGTCGCAGAGCGTGACCTTGTGGCCTGCCTCCACCAGCCGCGCCACGTAGGAATTGACCGCGTGGAAGGGGACGCCGCACATGGGAATGGGCGCCTTGCTGTCGCCAATTCCGCGGGATCCTCGCGAGGTCAGCGTGATTTGCAGAATCCCGGCGGCGGTGACGGCGTCCTCGAAGAACATCTCGAAGAAGTCCCCCAGCCGAAACATCAGGATGGCGTCGGGATGCTCTGCCTTCACCAGCTGATACTGGCGCATCATCGGCGTCAGCGTTTCGGGGGGAACGCTGAGGATGGAACAGGCGCTTTCATCGGAGGCATTGGCCATCCTGTCCGCGTTCGGTTTGTTCGTCTCCGCTGTGAGCTGTGACGCGCCAAAATCCGGACCGCTCAAGATTCATCACCTGCCGGACTGCTTTCGTGCGCGCTTTCAGAGGCTTCCGGGGCTTCTCCGGAGGGTTCTGCCGCTCTGGAATCGCCATGCACCTCAGCTGCTGCGGGGGCGTCATTGGCAGGAACGGGAGTTGGGGCAGGGGCTTCGGGCGACGATGAAGGTGAAGCAGAGGCTGATTCAGGCGCTTCCGCCGCCGATTCCGCAGGAGCGGCTTTGGCTGCTGCTGCGCGCCTGTTCGATTCGCCTTTGGCGCGCGGCTTTTTGCCGCTGTTTTGCGGCGCAGCCTGACCGTCCTGACGTTCCGCGTGTGCTTCGGCAGGGGCTTTTTCCGCTTCGTCCTCGGCCTCGGCTGCTGCCGGAGCGGCGGCTGCGGCTTCCTTAGCCTGAGAGGCCTCCTGAACGTCGGCGGGGGCTTTTTCCTGCGCGGAAACGGACGCTTCGGCTTCTGAAGCCTGCAGCGCCTGCGCCTGGGGTTCTTCGGCTTTCACTTCCGCTTCTCTGGCGGCCGGCTCTGCCGGTTCAGGGGCTTTTTGCGGCGCGGCGGCCTCAGAGGGCGCCGCGGCTGTCTGCGCCGGTGCGGCATCGGGAGCTGGTGTGCTGTCGGCCGGAGCATTTCCTTTGGCGGCTGCTTCGGCCGCGGCTTTGGCCTGCTGTTCCTGGCGCCTCTGCTGACGCTCCTGCCAGCGCTTTTCCCTCATCTCTTCCCGGCGGCTCTTTTTGGACTGGCCCTGTTCACTCTGACCGTCGGCCGCACTCTGGGACTGCCGGTCGTCGGACCTGGAAGAGGCATTGGCCTGCTGCCTGTCTGACGCACCGCCGGAATTGCCCCCGGCCGCTCTGCGCCGCTCTTTGTCGTCTTTGGCCGGGTCGCTGTTTTTGCGGAAGAAGTCCTCATCCAGATCGATGAACTCGATGGCCGTCTTCGCGACGCCAACGCCCTGAGCGATGCATGCGTCGGCCAGCGCGTCCGCGCAGAACAGAAACACCATGGGCACCGAGCTCTGAGAGGCCTGCCGCGCCTCGCGCGTGGCATCTCCGGCGCTGATGATGACGCCCATCTGCGAGCCGAACTGCCCCAGCGACTTGCTGTGCTCCTCCACATCCTGCGCGCTCACTTCGGGCGTGCCGCGAATCACGCGCACGGCGTAGCGAAGTTCCGTCAGGCCCTCTTTGCGGCGGCCGAGAATCACCAGCCCGTCCCGGTTGCGCCGGGCAATTTTCAGGTCGGAGAAGCCGCTGCGCTCCAGAAGCACGGCAGCGACGCGGTCGAAAGCCTGGCCTTCGAGTTCGCCCAGGCGCCTGCGCAGCACGCGAACGATGTTCCTGCGCTGTTCGGCGGCCATGGCGGTGAGGCGCCCCCCGGTCAGCGCGCGGTCGGAAGCCTCCCGCGGCGCCTCCTCCTGCTGCGTGAAGGCGGTGAGAGTGATTTCGCCCGTCGGCAGAAACTCAAAGGACGGCCGCTTGCCCATCTCGGAGCGCTTCCGGTTTTCGTCCCGAAGCAGATGGACCAGCGACTCAGCCCCCAGCTCCTCAGCCAGAACGTCTCTGTCGCGGGCGGCCGCAGCCAGATCGACGGCGGTGATGGGCTTCTTACAGGCGGAGAGAATCTCAATGATGATTTCGGGCAGGGACTTGACCTTCTCGTGGCGCCGCCTGTCCGGCGTCTCTTCGCGCCAGAGCCCCCGCGTGCGCTCACCGCGCCCGGCGATGCGCACCTTGGCGGGAGAGGCATCCGGATCGCGCTCGCGGCCGCGGAGCAGAGGCCCGGTGTTGTGCTCGTAGGTGTCGAGGATGGGCAGGTCCAGCGCGGCCCGGTCTTCGGTCAGTCCCCATTCCACGAGTCCGAAGGTGTGCGGCGCGGTGATGCAGATGCGGCGGTCGCGGGGCTTCTTCGCCATGGCGACCATCCGGTTCTCCATCACTTCCTGGGGCGTCTTCCCCACGTGGGAAAGAAGGTCATTCGCCAGGACAATCTTCGTCAGTTCCTCAACATGCAAAGGTCTGCCCTCTTTCTGCAGAACGCAGAGGGCCGCTTCATAGAAAGTCATTTGAAATCTCGTCTGGAGCCTTGTCCCGGCGGCATGAGCGGAAAAGCGCTGCCGCGCGGGGAGGTTCCGGGGCCGCCGGCGTCATGCGGCGGGCGGCTCATTCCTTCGCGCCCCGGCCTCTTACTTCTCCGGTGCAGCCTCGAAGCGCCCTGGAAGCCTTTCGGAGAGCGCCATGTGGCTGCTGTCCGACCAGGGGCAGAACGACGACGAGGCAAAAAAAAGACCGCACCGGGTCTCCTTCCGGGAACGCCACCCCATTGTGGCCCGTCCGAAAGGCGGCGGCCTTTTAGGCGTGGGATATGGCAGGGGCAATCTCCAAAAGGGCCTCGCCGGCCCCTCTGAAAAGCGGCGGATTCAGACGTCAGGCCGGAGTCGTTGCCTGCGGAACAGCGCCCGTCCACAGCCCCACGGGAAGCCCGCCGTTTTTGAAGCGGAGCCTACGCTCCAGAGCGAAACCGAAGTTCTTTTCAAAGCCGCTGCCGTCGTCGGGCAAAAGGAAAGCTGTCTCTGAACCGGGCCGCGCGCGGGCCAGCGTCTTTCCAAGAGCGCGGAAAAATTCCGGCAGCTTCCGGGCGTCGCTCAGCCTGTGGCCATAGGGCGGGTTGGAGACGATGAGCCCGGGCGTGCGGTTGTCAGCCAGCTCTTCGGCAGGCGCGGCCGTCCACTGAATCAGCCCTTTGGGGATGCCGGCGCGGGCGGCGTTGTCCCTCGCTGCGGCGATGGCCCTGCTGTCCGCGTCGCTGCCCTGAATCGAAAATCCGGCGGGCGGCGGAACGCGCTTCTCCTGTGCCTCGTTCCGAAGGGCGCGCCACGAAGCCGCGTCGTGAACAGGCCATTTTTCAAAGGCAAAGGCGCGGCTGGAGCCCGGCGCGATGTTGCACAGGAGCCGGGCCGCCTCGATGGGGAGCGTCCCGGAGCCGCACATAGGGTCCAGCAGCCAGGCCGCCCGCGTTCCAAGCGTCTCCTTTCCCGTGCGCAGCGAGGGCACCATCGCCTGGAGACCGCCGCTCAAAAGGACGGCGCAGGCCAGCGTTTCCCTCAGAGGCGCGGCAGTGACGGCCCGCCGGTAGCCGCGTCGGTGGAGCCTGTCGCCGGAGCTGTCGAGGCTGATGACACAGAGGTCATCTTCGAGCCTGACGAAAATGCGCTGCGCCGTCGGGGAACCCGGTGTTTCAAAGTCCTGCTCTCCGAAAAGGCCTGGCCCGTCGGGCGAATCGGCCTCGTGAAGCGGAACCTGATGGGCGCCGGGAATCTGCCGGAGAATCGCGGCCGCCACCCTCTGCGCCACGGCGTCTGAATGAAACAGCGCTGAACGATGGCAGGTGACACTGAGGGAGAAGGCTGCACCGGGACGGAGCCATTTTTTCCAGCTGAGGCGGCGCGCGCCTGTTTCGAGGCTGCCGAAGTCTTTGGCGTCAAAGCGCGAGATGCGCACCAGAACGCGCTCGGCCGTCCGCGACCATAGATTGGCCCTCTGAATGTCCGCCAGAGTTCCGTGGAACGTGACGCCGCCGGGCTCCTGCCTCGGGTTGTGGATGCCCATGCGCCTCAGCTCGAAGGAGGCCAGGCCCTCCAGTCCCGGGGTGACGACGGCAAAGGCCTGAAAAAAGGGAATTTTGCTGCTGGCGGTCGGCATTGGCTGGCTCTTTCCGGACGGGATGGCGGCGCTCTGTGCGGCCCTTTTCGTCCGCGGCGGCCTCTGCCCAATCCGCGGCGTGAAGGACACCCGTTTTCTTCCCGGTACGGCCCGCGCCGGCCGGGGTTCTGCCGCCTTGCGCTCACCGGGGGCCGCCTGTAAGGGGCCGCGGCTTTCAAGGGGGGATGTCGAACAATGAAGGATGGATTGCAGGGAATCCGTCCCGGCGCCTGTTCCCGGCGGCATTGGGAAGAGAAGCCGTTTTTCCTTTTTTGAAGGAGCACCCGATGGATTCAAAAGTTCTGGTGGCACTTTTGGTGGGCCTGGGCCTGGGATTTGGCGGCGGATGGGTCAGCGGAAACAGGAACGCGCAGGAAAGAACTGTCGTTTCCGGCAGCCGCGCCGACAGCGGCAGTGACAGGGCAGCGCGTCCGACGCGTCAGCTTCAGGAAGGCGACGGCGAGAAGAGGTCGCTGGCCGACGCGAAGGAGCACCGCCGCTTTCCCAAGGACCGGGCGCGTAAACCCCGCGGGATGAGAGGCGAAGGGAAGTTCCAGAAGCCCATGAACAGCCGTCCGCTCGAAGACCCGTCGGCCGTCTATAAAATCCCAGTGGGGAACGCGCCGGTCATTGGTGCCGCTGACGCCAAGGTCACCATCATCGAGATCAGCGACTACCAGTGCCCCTACTGCGCCAAGGCGAATCGGACGATGCACGAGATCCTGGCGCTCTATCCGGACACCGTCCGCATCGCCATGAAGCAGAACCCGCTGTCCTTCCACGAAAATGCCCGGAACGCCGCGAAGGCTGCTTTGGCCGCCGGCGAGCAGGGCAAGTACTGGGAGATGCACGACAAGCTGTTCGAGGTCACCATGGCCCGCGAGGCGCTGACGGCCGAGAAAATCGATTCGCTGGCCTCTGAGCTGGGCATCGACATGGCGGCATTCAGGGAGGCGGTTTCCGGCGACAAGTTCGACAAGCGCATCGACGAGGAGCAGCAGCAGGCCGTTTCACTGGGAGCCCGGAGCACGCCCGGCTTCTTCATCAATGGCCGCAAGTTCTCCGGCGCCCGTCCCACCGAGCAGTTCCAGAAGATTATCGACGAGGAGATTGCCCACGCGGATGAGCTTCTGGCGAAGGGCGTGGCCATCGGCAGCCTCTACGACGAAATCATCAAGGACGGCTCCACGAAGCCCGTCCTTCTCGGCGGCGGAGAGATGCCTCCTGAGCCGCCCAATCCCTTTGTGAACGGCGGTCCCGTCAAAGACGTGAGCATTCCGGCGACCAGTCCCTTCAAAGGGCCGGCCGAGGGCGCCAAGGTGACGATGATTGAGTTCCTGGATTTCCAGTGCCCCCACTGCGCCAAGACAGCGAAGACGCTCATCGAAGTGGCGTCCGAATATCCTGCCGATGTGAAGGTCGTTTTCCGCCACAGGCCGCTCTCCTCGCATCCGCAGGCCAGGAACGCGGCGCTCGCCTCGATGGCGGCCCACAAGCAGGGCAAGTTCTGGGAGATGGAGGCGAAGATTTACGAGAACATGCGCGAGCTGTCGGACGAGAAGCTGGAGGCCATCGCTGAGGAGGTCGGGCTGGATATGGCCGCCTTCAAAGCCGACTGGAAGAGCGCGGAGACGGCGGCTCTGGTCGATGCCGACGCGGCTGAGGCTGACCGGCTGGGCATCCGGGCGACGCCGACGATGTTCTTCAACGGCCACATGCTCATCGGCGGCCGTCCTGCCGGGATGCTTCGGAAGTTCATCGCGGATGAAATTTCCGGCGGTCAGGGCGGGGCCAATGCTGCTCCCGAGGACAGCGCCCAGCCTGCAGGCCCGGCTGCAGAGTGATCTGGATCCCCCCAGAAAACAGCTTGAACAACAGTGAAAAGCCCTTCTCCCCGCTGTGGGAAGAAGGGCTTTTTTGTGGCTGGAAGCCGAACGTTCCTGCGTCAGCTGCCCTTGGACTTCATCCGCCCGATTTCGGTGAGACGCTTTGGATATTTCTCCATCAGCGCCCGCTGCACGCAGACCGGCACGAGACCCGAGACATCGCCGCCAAGAGAGGCCACCTCACGGACCATCTGCGACGAGATGTAAAAATAGTCTTCGCCCGTCATCAAAAAGACCGCCTCAAAGTCGGGGTCCAGCTTGCGGTTGGCGTTGGCCATCTGAAATTCGTACTCGAAGTCAGAGACGGCCCTGAGCCCGCGGATGACGGCGTCGGCCTTTCGCTCGCGGATGTAGTCCACAAGCAGGCCGCGGAAGCTGTCCACTTCGACCCGGGGAACGCCTTTGAGCGCCTCGCGCAGAAGTTCCTGGCGCTCGTCGATGGAGAAGAGGGAGCCCTTGCGCGCGTTCTGAGCCACGGCGACGACCACGTGGTCGAACAGGCGGAGCGCCCGGTGGATGATGGTCAGGTGGCCGTTGGTCGCCGGGTCAAACGAGCCCGGATAGATGGCGAGTCGCTGCTTCATTCGTGGATGTCCCGTCGAGGAGAGGGGGCGTTCCCGCTGTGGAGCGCCGCCTGTGAGAAAGAATCGTGTGGCTGCTGGCCGGAGGCGGAGGCGTCATTCGGAGCTGACACGGCGTCCTCCTCCCAGAAATCGAAAAAGTTGAACCAGTTCAGAGGCGCCATGCGGACGTAGCGCTCCAGCGTGGCCGCGTATTTCTGAATGAAGGGCGCGAGAGAGCCCATGCGGTCCCGGCGATTGAGGACAACGCGCTCGGCGAAGGGCTCGCAGTAGAGGTCGTAGCGGTTGGGCTCCGTGTAGAGCCCGCAGGCGAAATAGACCGGGCAGCCCAGAATGGCGGCCAGCTGATACGGCCCGGTTGGAAACGGCGCCTGAGAGCCCATGAAGTCCGCTGTTATCCGCTTGCCGTCGAGTCCGACCCGGTCGGCCATGACAGCCACCAGCTCGCCGTCCTCGATGCCCTTCTGAATCTGGAGGACGAAGTCCACGTCGCCGGGTTTGCCCACGTCGATGAGCCGCAGCTTTACCGCCGGATTCAGGCGCTCCAGCGCCTCGGTGACCATGGCTGCATTGTGAAAGTTGCCGATGACGTTGATGGCAAATTCCCGCTGATACGCGAGGGAGCGGCCGCATTCGAAGCTGCCGACGTGGCCCATAATCATCAGCGCGCCTTTTTTCCGGGCCCGAAGCTCGCGCATGTACTCCTCGCCGTGAAATTCCACGTGGAAGGGGCGCGTTTTGCCGGCGGCGAAGAAGAGGCGGTCGAGCGAGACGCGGGCAAAGGTCAGGATGTGGCGGAACACGTCCCGGCGCGAAGGCTCCCGGCCGGTCACGCGGCGCAGATAGAGGCGGCTCGTCCTGCGTGCGTGGCAGTCAAAGACGAAATACCAGAAGGCCAGCAGGGCGATGAACAGGCGGGCCGCGCCGCGTCCCAAGCAGGTGCCGAGAAAGACGACGAAGCGGATGCCGAAGACGCCGCCGCGTTCACGGACGCTGAGCCAGCGGCCCTTTTCCTTGCCTGCCGGGAGCTCTGTTTCGGCGCGGCCGCCGGATGAACTGCCGTCCGATGCACCCTGCGAAGCACCGGACGCGCCTGTCTCGCTGGACGATGTGGACGGGGGCATGGCGTCACTCACGGCTTGGGTCCGCTGTCATGGGCGCCGGAAGCGCCTCCACTGTCTCGGAAGGCATCAGCAGCGGGTCGCCGGCCGGAAGTTCGATTTTGCAGGCAGCAGGGAATTTCCGCCCGAAGAGCGCGAGCAGCTTTCGGCCGATGAGCTCCAGAACCATGCGCGTGTGCATCAGGCTCATCATCACGTTGTCGTGGACGGGCCGGAAATGGGAGACGCCGCCCTCGCCGGTTGTCAGGTAGCGCACCTTCGTCGGCAGATTGAGGACGGGCGTTCCGCCCCAGGCGATGCGCACGGCGATTTCCGGGTCAAATTCCATCCTGTCCGTCCGCGCGTCCGCATCGACAGCCGCCCGCAGCGGATAGACGCGGAAGCCGCACAGAGGGTCGTCGATGACCTGCCGCCCGCCGGTCTCCAGCGTCGTCCAGAAGATGGAAATTTTGCGTCCCCGAAGGCGCGACTTGGGCGCGGTGGCGTCGAAGACGGGACATCCCAGAATCAGCGCCTCCGGATGGGCTTCGGCCGCTTTGAGAAAACGGGGAATGTCCTCGAAGCAGTGCTGCCCGTCGGCGTCGATTTGCAGGGCATGGGTGAAGCCGCGTTCCAGCGCGAAGGCGAAGCCGACCTTGAGGGCGCCGCCCTTCCCTTTGTTGACGGGCAGGCGAAGGCTCTGGACGGCACCTTCTGCGGTCAGCTCTTCCACGGCCTTCTGTCCCTCGGGGGCACTGTGGTCATCCACGACGATGATGGGCATCTGAGGATGGCCGCGCCGGATGCGCTCGACGACGCCCCGGATGGTTTTCGGGTTGTTGTAGGTCGGAATCAGGATGCAGGGCGTGAAGGCGGACATGATTTCTGGACATCCGTTCGAAAACAGAAGTTCCGGACGAAGAAGGCGAAAATGAGACAGCTGTCCATTTTGGATTTGGACAGCCGTCTGATTTCCCCCGGCCAGGTGCCGGAGAAGGTGAATTTACTGCTCTGAAAAGACGAACTGCCCCTGAGAGCAGAGCTGCGTCTCATCGGACAGCTCAAAGCTGACGCGCGGTTTGCCGGGAAGCCGTCGCAGAGACAGCGTCAGGCGGGTGCCGGGCGGGATGGTCTTTTTGAATTTCAGCTGGGTGATGCGTTCGGGGCAGCGGGCCAGGTCGGGCCACACGCGGGCAATCTGCCGATGAACGATAAATTCCAGCTGAACGACGCCGGGCAGGATGGGGAGCCCGTCAAAGTGCCCCCGGAAATAGAAGTAGTCGGCGGGAACGGGGATGGTCAGGACGACGCCCTGGCCGTCGTCAGAGGGCGTTTCGCTGACGGGGTCCAGAGGGACAGGACTGTCGGCAAAGGCCGCCTGGAGATTCCGAACTTCATCGGTCAGCGCCGGGTCATGGGGGGAAGCCGTCGCGGCAGAAGCTGACGCACCGAAGAGCGCGCGAAGTTTGGTCTTTTGCAGCTTGCCGTTCTCCTCGCGGGGCAGCGCGTCCACGAACTGAATGCGCCGGGGCAGCGCCACCGGATCCAGCCACTGGAGCAGACTGTTTCGGAGCTGTTCTTTGGTCAGGCCGGGCTCTGCCGCCACAGCTGCCCACAGCTCTGCGCCGCGTCCGGAATCCACGGTCTCAGACAGGCAGGCCGCATCGCGGACGCCCGGCGTGTTGAGAAGGTGCCGCTCCACTTCGGCCAGAGCCACGCGCTTGCCGCCGATTTTGACCACGCCGTCGAGGCGCCCCAGCAGCCGGAAGCGCCCGTCGGGCAGAAGCTCAATCCGGTCGTCGCAGGGAAGCGGCATCTCGGTCCCGGGAGGCAGGAAGGGCGAATCCAGCAGCAGGCGGCCGTCGGCGTCGCAGGACACCTTCACTCCGGCCAGAGGCTGATGCGGCGCGCCGGGCTCCTCGCGAAAGGCGATGCCGCCCGTCTCCGATGACCCGAAAATTTCCGTGACCCTGAGGCCGAATTTTTCTCTCAGCTTCTGCGCCGTCTCGGGCGGAAGCGGCGCGCTGGAAGAAGTGACGCGCTTCAGAGGCGGCATGGCGTCCAGCTCGGCAATCGAGCGCAGATGCGCGGGAACGCTGACGAGATAGGTGGCGCCGATGTCGCGGGCATGGGCGGCGACAGCATCGGGGAAGAGCGTGGTCTGACGGTCCATGACGCCGCCGGACATGAGGGGAACCAGCACGCTCCAGATGAGCCCGTAGATGTGGTGGCCGGGAACGGTGGCGGCAAAGACCTCGCCGGGCTGAATGCGGAAGCTCTCCACGTGCGAAGCCGCTTCACCCAGAAGCTCGCGCGCGGCCTTGGGACAGCGCTTGTGCTCGCCGGTGCTGCCCGAGGTGTAGAGCGTGGCAATCACCTGCTCGCCGTCGAAGGTCAGAGGCGACATCTGCCCGGCATTTGCGCCGCTGGCTGGCCGTCCGATGAACCCGCGCAGATCCAGCCCCTCCCGGCCGTCCAGGTCGTGAACGATGAGCTGGATGCCGGGACGCTGAGACAGGGACTTCACTGTGGAAGCCTGGCCGTTGGGCGGCAGCGCGGCGATGAACCCGGCCTTCCACACAGCCAGAAGCGCCGCGGCGAAGTGAAAGCGGTCCGCGCAGATGACCAGAACTTCCGGCGTGACGCCGTCCTGCGTTTTGGTGATGCGGCCTGAAATGGCCTGAGAGAGCGCTTCGGCGTCGGACAGAAGCTGACCCGCACTGATGGGGCCGGGCGCGCCGACTGCCGCGGGAGCATCGGGCCGCTGATGGGTGGGGATGGTGAATTTCATGGATTGCCTTCCGGACTGTCCGACAGGGCATTTGACTGCTGCACGGAATCGGCGGGCGGCGTTCGGCAGGGAAAAATCCGGGCGGCGAGCCGGTCCAGCGCGTTCTGCGGTGGGTGATGCCGGAATCGGTATTTGCGGACCACGAACTCTCCGGCGAAGAGCAGGCCCATGAGGACGTACGAGATGAGTCCTGTGTAGAGCGCCCAGGCGCTGCGGGGGCCGAACAGCGCCAGAACCGCGCAGGCCGCGCCGTTGAGCGAAAAAAACAGCGACCAGATGACAGTGACGCTTCGGCAGTAGGTGATTTCAGCGGCGTTCAGGTCGTTCGTCTGCATGCGGGCGAAGCGCTCCACCATCGGCGGCGGGCTTTTCAGCGTCCAGGCGAACTGGGCCAGCATGACGGCACTGACGATGACCGGATAGGCGCGCATGAAACGCTCATCGTTGAAGGCCATGGCCAGCCCGATGAGGAACACAGCGCTGAGGGACAGCCCCAGAAGCTGCTTCGCCTGACTCCGGTGCTTCCAGATGCGGACAGCGGCGCCGGGAATGAGAAACGCCAGCAGGATGGCCGCCACATGCCGGACACTGAGCCTCGAAAGTCCCAGCCACACCGTCAGCGGATAGGCAGCGACGAAGAGGACCGACAGGACGCCGAAGGCGATTTTCAGGGCGCTTTTGAGTCTGCCTGACCTGCCGATGCCGCTGTCACTTCCGGGCGAGCTCGTCATCGATGAAGCTGCTCAGGCTCTGGACGCTGCGGAAAATGGCGTGGTTCTTCTCATCGTCCGTCTTGGTGGAGATGCCGTATTTCTTCTTGATGGCCATCGCCAGCTCCAGCGCGTCGATGGAATCCAGCCCAAGCCCCTCGCCAAAGAGGGGCGCCGAGGGATCGATGTCCTCGGGCTTCACGTCCTCCAGATTGAGGCTCTCGATGATGAGGTTTTTGACTTCGAGTTCGCGTTCGGGATTCGACATGTCGTTGCCGTTCTTTCTTGGGTGAGGTCCCGGCGGCCGGCCCTTTTTCAGGAGGGCGGCCGTGTCATTGCCGGGAGGTGTCCGGTGAATCGGAAGGGGAAGTGAAGAGGTGCTGCGCGCCGGGCCTCACGGAGGAGTACCGGCGTTTTCTGAATCCGTTTGGACGGACGTACAGTTTTGAGGTTCCGGAGCCTCATCGCGGCCGCCCGGCGGCACTGCATCGGCAGGCTGAGACGCGGGAAGTTCCTTTGGAGACGCGCCTTCGGCAGGGCCGCTTTCCGGGGAAATCATGCCCAGCTCCTTCAGGCGTTCCTCGTAAATCGCCTCCACCCGCTTCATCATGTCGCGCGAGTTTTCGTCGGGCAGGGGCGAAATCGGCGCACCCAGCGAGATGCGGACTTTCACGCAGTCCACGGGCAGCCGATACCAGTGCATCCCCTTCATCAGCGTGCGCGGCGCGTTGGTGATGTAGGCGGGAAGCACGGGAACGCCGGCGCGGCAGGCCATTTCAAAGGCGCCGCGGCGAAATTTGCCGAAGCCGCGGATGGGCGAGCGCGTTCCCTCGGGAAAGATGAGGACGGGAATGCCCTGTTCCAGACGCTGGATGCCCGCGGCGATGACGGAGGCGCCGGAGAAGGCATCGCCGCCGCCGCCGTCGATGAACTGACAGCGTCTCAGAAGCGGGCCGAGCATCGGGCTGTTGAACATGTAGTCCCGCGCCACGATGGCCACCTCGGGGAAGCAGGAGAACAGGGCCACCATGTCAACCAGCGATGGATGGTTGGCGATGAGGACGAAGCGGCCGTCCTGAGGAAGGTCGGCGGAAGACGGCGTGTCCGAGAGATCGAACAGCCGGACTCGGCACATGAAGCGGAAGAGAAACTGGAACGACGCGCTGACGCGCTTCCGGCAGGCGAGGGCCTTCTCTTTGGGCGTTCCCGGCGTCCGCCGGTGAATGCGCGGCAGGTCCACCCAGGCCAGCCAGGTTCCCCAGAAGCCAAACAGAGAGAAGGACACGGCTGTGGCAGCCAGGTGTCTGAGCCTTTTCAGCAGGCGCATCATGGCGTTCGCACCACCACGGTCGCGGCCGCCATCGAGGCTGTATGGCTGAGCGTCACGTGCAGGTCGGCGCCCTCAAGTCCGGCATCGGCCAGCGCGCCGGCAGCGGTGGGACCCAGCGCCATGAGCGGACGTCCGTCAGGAGCGTTGACCACCTGAATGTCCCGCAGGGCGATTCCCGAAAAGATGCCGCGGCCGAGCGACTTGAGGAACGCTTCCTTGGCGGCAAAGCGGGCGGCGAAATGTTCGGCGGGCCGCGCTTTCGAGGCGCAGTAGGCGCGCTCATTCACGCCGAAAACTTCCTCGGCAAAGCGGGGACGGCTCAGGCTTCGCGCCATGCGCCCGACCTCGACCAGGTCGGTCCCAATTCCAAAAAAGCCAGCCATCTTCCCGAACACGCCTCCGCACCAACGGCCCAGCTCCGCCGGCAGAGACACCCCCCTGGGCGGAAGGGCGGCGGCGCCTACTTGAGCGCATGGGGTGCGTCAAGGCCCGCTGAAGAGGGCGGAAAAACGTTCCGAAAAGCTGATTTTTCATTCGGAAATGGGGCGGAATCTGCCGCCGCCGGGTTTGACTCGTCCCGCCTGCCGTGGTCACTCCGCCGCCATTTTTAGAAGCCCGTCCAACAAACGTCAGGGAGGCCTCCATGGGATTCGTCGTCGGCAAAGTGATGAAGAAAGTGAAGAAGAAGGTGCGGAAGAGCGTCGGGAAAGCCGCTGCGGCCGCTGTTGGCATCCTCATCTGCAAGGCGACTGGAAGGAGACTCGGCAGAGTCGCGGGCAAGGTGGCCGGCATCGCAGTGGGAACTTTTGCCGGAAAGCTGGTCTTTCGGTTCGTGGTGAAGCCCGCTGCCAGGAAAGTGGGCAAAGCGGTGCTTCGCCGTGCCGCTAGGCGCTTCGGTGCCGTCTGACGCCTCGGTTCCAGCGGAAAATTCGGCCGCTGTGAGCTCTGCCGCGCGGGGGAGTGCGCGGGACGCGCCGGCTTGCCTGACAGAGGCTTTTTCCCTAAACGCCCCGCGCTTTTCCGGCGTCCCGACCTCAGCGGCCGGGACGTTTTCTTTTTTCCGCAAGGCATCTCAGGCGGTCCCCGCTGGGGCATCCGCCCGGAGGACAAACGCAACATGAAGCCCACACCGTTTATCGCTGGAAACTGGAAGATGAACGAGACCATTGCCGAGGCCACTGCGCTGGTCACTGCTCTCAAAGACGCCGTCAAAGACGTGAAGGGCATCGACATCGCCGTCGCTCCGACGGCCACCGCGCTTTCGTCCGTCGCCCCCCTCCTCAAGGGCACGAACATCGCGCTCTCCTCGCAGAACGTTCACTGGGCCGACCACGGCGCCTTCACCGGCGAGATTTCCGTCAACATGCTCAAAGAAATCGGCTGCGCGTGGGCCATCATCGGCCACTCCGAGCGCCGCCAGTATTTCGGCGAGACGAACGAGGGCGTGAACAAGCGCGCCACGGCGGCCATCAGGGCTGGCCTGGGCGCCATCATCTGCGTTGGCGAGACGCTGGCTGAGCGCGAGGCGGGCAAGACTCTGGAAGTCGTCAGCACGCAGGTGAAGGAGGGCCTCAATGGCCTCACCGCCGAGGACTCGAAGCTCCTCGTCATCGCCTACGAGCCCGTGTGGGCCATCGGCACCGGCAAGGTCGCCACCACCGCGCAGGCGCAGGAAGTTCACGCGCACATCCGCAGCCTCCTCAAGGCGCAGTTCGGCGATGAGGCCGGCGCAGCGGTGCGGATTCAGTACGGCGGCTCGGTGAAGCCCGGAAACGCCGCCGAGCTCCTTGCCCAGCCGGACATCAACGGCGCTCTCGTGGGCGGCGCGAGTCTGAAAGCTGCCGACTTTGCCGCCATCATTCGCGCGGCGCTGAACTGAGACAGCCGGCTTTCTCTGAAATTGGGGCGCGGGCAGATTGTCCGCGCTCCTTTTTTCTTCGGCTTTCCCAAGGCTCACGAAAGGATTTCCGCGATGCCCAACGACGAACCGCAGACCTGGGAGGACGCGCTCCGCATCATTCAGGCGGCGCCCTGCAACGAGCTGCAGCTGCAGCGCATCGGCGAGGTGGCACAGATCGACACCGACACGCGCTTTCTGGAGCTGGCGTCATCCCTGACGCTGACGGGGGAGTGCGTGGGCAAAAAGTTCGGCTGCGCCGTCGAGGTCATGGAGGCCAGCGCGTTTTTTGCCCTGCCGCAGAAACCCAAGGGGCCGCCGCCTGCCGGGGCCGCCGGAATGGAAAACGGCGACGCTCTGGCGATTGAGTTTTCGGCGGATACGTCCTCGACGCGGTTCGACTGCATCCAGTGGAGCCTGGACATTCCGCTCTCCGGGCAGGAGCTCGTGGGGGCATGTCAGCGGATTCGCTCGTCTCTCAACGTGAATGGCTGCCTGTTCATCGCGCTGCCCGTCCGTCTGGGAGTTCGGCCGTCCGAAGATGCGGCGTCGTTCTACCAGAGCATCTGTCAGGCGCCGTTGATGATGCCCAGGGATGTGGCCTCGGCTCTTGAAGAGAGCGGATTTGAAACGCTGGCCGTTGAGTTCGCGCACAACCGTCAGGCGCTGGCCCGCTATCGGATGATTGAGTCGGCTCTGGAGAAGTTTTCGGACGTGGGCGCGGCGGTCAAAGAGCGCTGGAAAAAAGAGACGCGGCTGTTTCTCAAAGAGGGCGGTGTCTCCTTCTTTCCCTCGGCGGTTTTCGTGGCGCGCCGCTGGGAATACGTGGACGGCACATGAAGACGGCCCGGTGTTCAGGTTTTTGGACGGCTGTCCTGACACCGATTTTTCTGACTGCCGCCGGCAGCGGTGCCGCCTGGGGAGGGGAAAAGGCGGCTGGTTCTTCTGCCTCGTGGCATTTTTCGACGGCAGATGAAGAGGCCGCGCCGCCTTCGGGAACGTTCTCCATCCTCTCGTCTGAATCGTCTTCTGAGTCGTCTGATGAAGAGGCTGAAGGAGATGCCGGGCAGTCCGCTGCTGCTCCGTCTCCTGCTCCTGCGGGCGCTGACGGGCTGTCCGGCCGGCTGGCTCCCGNNCCCCCGCCGATGAGGCCGCGAATGAGGCCGTGCCTGCAGTGGAGCTGGTGGGCGACATCCAGCCGGGGGCTTCTGAACGCGGCGTCTATGACGCTTACGGCAACAGGGTGCAGTCGGGCCGGGGTGAGCAGGCCGAAAGCACGGTGATTCGGGAGGTCGGCAGCGGTGCTGCGCAGGCGACAGCTGATTCGCCGGCTCCGGAACCTTCAAAGGGCGGGCGCGCGCCGGAAGTGACGGCCGAAGCCGTCTCTGATGCCTGCGGCAAAATTTCCGAGCGTCTGGAGCATCGGCGCGAGTGGCTTCGGGCGCGGCGCGCGGAACAGTTTGCTCTGGGCGGTGCTCCCAACGCTGAACTCGGCATCCGCGACGCCACCTGGCAGTGGTGTGAAGAGCATCAGGACGATGCCGAGTGTCATCCGCCGGAAGTGACGGTCTTTTTTTCGACCGAAGAGCTTCGGGGCGGGCAGTCCCCCGAGGAATACGACCGAAACGTCATTCTGATGAAGCGGGAGCTCCGGGAGTGCAGGCGGAAGTCTGCCGGCGGCCAGAGGAAGCCTTAGGTTCATAGGAGCTTTTCCGGCTTTCCCGACGGCGCGCCGCTAGGGTTGGGCAGGAAATGCCGCGCGCAGCGCTTCGGCCATGTCCGACGGAATCCGCTTCGACGCCTGTCCTTTCAGGTGCTTCTGAACGCACTCGGGGAAGGGGTGGGGCGGCGGCGGCTCCTCGGGCATCGCGGGAGAAGTCCTAGGAGGCTTCTTCGGACTCTGCGTCCCCTGACTGGCGGCGGCATCCGTGGGGTCCTCCGGCTCGGGCTTTCGCGCATTGGCCTCGGCGTCCCTGATGCCCTGTGCCAGCAGAGGAATCGCCCGGGCAGCCTTGTCGGCATCGGATTTCAGCAGCGTCCTGAAGACAGCCTCCGGCGCTTCAAAGGCCACTTCGACCAGCGCGTCGGTCAGCTCCTTCTGGAGAATTTTGTCGCTGCCTTCCCGGACCGTCAGTCCCAGCAGAAGCGACAGTGCCTCCTGATTGCCGTCGGCCGCCAGCCCGGCCAGAGACTGAATCAGCGGCGTCGGCACCGACTCATTGCGGGCCATCTTCACCAGGCGGCCAAAGCAGTCCTCGCTCAAATCGAAGTGCCGCAGAAAAGTCCGCGCAGCATCCCCGTTGTCAGGCGCCGTTTGCAGAATGGCGTCGGCAATCAGCGCCCGCTTGGCCGGGTCCCGTTCGCCGGGCAGGAGCGCGAACAGTCTGGGCAGATTGCCGGCGTCGCGCTCCAGAGCGACAGCGTTGGCAGAAGTCATGAACTGAGCCAGCCGATTCAGCGGCGTCAGACTGGGAGAGATGCTGGCCGCGGCCGCCTTTTTCGAGTGCGGATCGCCCTGATCGGCGATGGCGGCGGCGATGGCGTCGAGAAGCGGAACGACCTTCCCCGCACGCCCCGGAAAATCATTGGCAATGATGGAGAAGGCCCAGCGCTCGCCGCCCACGGTCTGAACATAGCCGGAGAGGGCGCTGACGTTTTCCAGCGTGCCCGTCTTTGCCCGAAGACGCCCAGCTGCAGGCGTTCCCGTCATTCGGAACTGGAGCGTGCCGTCCTCGGCGGCGATGCCCAGAGAGCTCATGTATTCCGGCGACAGAGGAAAGCGGCGCCACATGGCCAGCAGTATCTGGTTCACCTGATGCGCCGAGAATCGGTTGACGTCGTTGAGGCCTGAGCCGTTCTTGAGAATGTAGGTCCCCGGCTTGAGCCCCGCCTCCACGTCGAGAAAGCGCTCGATGGCGTAAAGCCCGCTGCGCCAGCTCCCGGGCGGCCCGAAGATGCGCGCGCCCATCGTCTTGACCAGGTGCTCCGCGACCATGTTCGAGGAGTTCTTGTTCACAAACTTGAGGACGGCATCGAGCGTCTGGCTCCTGTGCAGCACGAGCGTGGTGACGCCTCCCGTCGGAACGGGCCCCTTGCGGACCTCCCCCTTCACCTGAATGCCGCGCATCTGGAGAAAGCGTTTGAGCGTGTGGCCGAAATACAGCCCCGGATCGTCAACCTTCCGCCAGATATAGGCGTCGGCACTGCCCACGGGGATGCGGCCCGTGACGGTCACCACCTGCTTCTTCTTGTCCTCCGAGGGCGCGCTGGTCACGTTCAGGCGGCGGACAGCCCTGCGTCCCCTCGTGTAAGTCTTGTTTTCGAGAGTGATGAAGTCGCTTTCGGGATCGGCGGCGACAAAGGCTTTCTGGCCGGTCTTGAATGCGGGCGCGATGTGAACGCCGATGCTGTTCCAGTTCAGCGACAGCGCGCCGGGCGGCGCCATGTAGGCCCTGTCGCTGGTCTCCTGATCGAACCCCGCGCCCACCATCTCCTGGTCGAAGTAGTTCTCGTCCAGAATGATGTCGCCCGTGATCTTCCGCAGCCCGCGGCCATAGAGGTCGCTGGCGATGCGCCAGAGCGTCTCAGAGGTGATGGAGGGGTCGCCGCCGCCGCGCACATAGAGGTTTTGTTTGGGCGCCTTTTTTTCGCCGGGCTTGGGTGTGGGCGCTGGCCGCCGCGGGTCGCCGTCGAAGAGAAATTCCGTCTCGAAACGGAAGCCGGGCCCCAGAAGCGACAAAGCCGCAGCCGAAGTGAACAGCTTGGCATTGGAGGCAGGGTTGAGAAGCTCGTTGGCGTTCTGCGCGTAGATGACCTTGCCCGTTTCCAGCGAGAGGACCTCGATGCCCAGGCGCGCCTCAGCCAGCGGTGTTCCCTCGATGATTTTGGCGATTTCCTGTCCCAGAGGAGACAGCTTGCGGCCGGACGGAGGGATGGATGGCGCTTTTCGGACGTCGCCTGCGGTGCCGCCTGCCTGCACTTGTGCCTGTGGGACCGCGTCACGTTTTCCTTCGTTGGATTTGGATGAGGAAAAGGCCTCGTCCGCTGCTTTGGCCGCACTTGACGCGCTGGCCGCCGGAGCTGCCGCTCCCTTTGATTCCGCGCCGGGCGCCTCTTTCGGCCGTTCCTCAGATTTTTGGGGCGGCGCGGCCGCAGGCGAAGGGGACTCAGTCTCAGCGGACTTGACGTTCGGAAACTCACCCGATGCACCAGCACTCTTGGATGAGGAGGATTCGGCATCCGGGCTGGTCTCTTCCTCAGACTCAGAAGATTCCGAGGAATCGGACGCGGCCGGCTCTCCCCCCGGGACGCTGTGGTCACCCTGAGCGGCAGCAGGCTTTTCCTGTCCGGCAGGACGCTTCTCTGCGGCAGCAGTCTGCGCATCTGACTGAACAGATGCCGTCTGGGCCAGAACCGGCTGGATGGGTGTGCTCAGGCCCATCATCAGCACGGCCAGAACAGCGGCAGTTCGACGCGTCATTTGAATCTGTTTCACCAAGGGAGCGGCAGTCGCGGGCAAAAAAAAACCGCAACCAGTTCCGACATCCTTCGGAACCCGTTGCGGTCGATCGAAAAGTGTCGGGAAGACAGGATTTGAACCTGCGACCCCTTGGACCCGAACCAAGTGCTCTACCAGGCTGAGCCACTTCCCGAAACAACGGCGCGGCCTTTTACTCGCATTTACCGGAGTGTCAATTCCTAACGGGGCGAGGAGCGGGCCGGACAGTCGATGAAGCGCGGCAGCGGTGTTCATCCCTCCGGCGATGGGCGGATTTGATTTGAGATGGGAACAACATAAGAGCGCCCCGCTTTTTTGAGGGGGAATTGTCTGGAGCGGCCGTCAGCGGTTCGGACGGCGCTGAAATGAATTTGGACATTCGGATGTGAGGAATGAGCGCATGAAAACAAAGTCTGGAATGGTCATGGGCGTCCATGAAGGAAGAACGCAGGGCAGAGGGACGGCCTGTAAGATGTGGCGGAAGATGAGCCTCTGTCTGACTGCGGCGGCCGTTCTTCTGTGCGGCGTTTCTGCTGAGTCCGCGGCGGCGCCTCGACGGGGAGGCGGCAAAACGGTCGCGGCCAAGGCAGAAGCTAAGCAGTCGAACCTAGCCAAGGAAATCATGGACGCCTACAGCCGCGGGGTCATTGACGGACAGGTGAATCGGGCTGTGGCGCAGAATCAAATTTCGGCGGACTTGGTCAGTTCGCTGGTTCACTGTGCGTCGTTCGGCATCGAACGCGAAAAGAGCAACTGTCTGTATGCGATGAGCCTCATTGCCGCGCCTCAATACGCGCCGCTGATTTTGACCCGGGCAAAGAACACGCTGGAGTTTGCCAAACAGCCGGACTTCCGGACGCTGGCGGCCAAGTGCCTTGGAAAGCTGGAGACCAGGGGCGCGCCCGCGATTCCCATCCTCGAAGCCAAGCTCAAGGATCCCGTTTCTCCTGTGCGCCGGGAGTGCGCGACGGCGCTGGGAAAAATGAAGGCGAAGAAGCAGGGGCCTGCCGTTCTGGAGCTCGCGAAAAACGAGGAAGAGATTCTGGAGACGCGCCAGGCGGCCATCCTGGCGCTGGCGGCCATGGAGTACACGGCTGGCGTCGGCGAGCTGGACAGGATGCTGGCGAGTTCGCGCGAGGCTATTCGTCTGACAGCTGCCAAGGCGCTGTGCCTGATGAATCAGCCCTCGGGCAAAAAGTTCGTCACCGACGCGGCTGCCAGTGCTGATGAATACAAGCGCAAGGACATCGTCTGGATTCTGGGGGAGAATCAGCAGAAGTGGGCGCAGGACACGCTGGCGGGGCTGCTTGAGGACAAATCCGTCTCTGTCCAGGTTGAGGCGGCCAAGACGCTGGCCAGAGGGAAGGACCTGCGTGGCATGGTCTGGCTAATCAAGGCGGCCCAGTCGGCCAAGGAGGCCGACAATTACGAGCTCATCAACCGGCTGGAGCTGGCCATCGAGGACGCCAAAATTTCCTCGGATGAGCGGAAGGCCATCCTCGAAGGCAAGGACCCCACGAAGTCCAGCAAGGCGTCCGGCGCGAAGGACAAGGGGAAAAAAGGCCGCAAGTGACTGCCTCGAGGCATGAGCCATGTCCCTGCTGCTGCCGGTCACACTGATTGCTCTGCTGACAGCGCCTCCGTCTCCCGATGGGGGCGCTGTCGATTTTTCAGACTCTGATGCCGGGATGGATGCTGCTCTGCCGGCTTCCGCGCATCGTGAGGCGCCGCCTTCTCTCGTTCCTCGTTCTTCGGCGCCGTCCCGGAAGAACCTTCCCTCCGCCGTTGTTCACTCGGATAAGCGCCGATTTGTCCAGGTGCCGCCCGACGAAAGGGCCGACATTGTCCGCGAGGTCGTCTCCTCCAAGGCAGATTTTACGGAGCGCCTTTTGGACGCCAGCGCGCGGTTTTTGGGAACGCCCTATGTCCTGGATGCTCTTGGCGAGGGGCAGGGGGAGAAGGATGCCGACCCGCTGATTCGCTACGACGCCGCGGACTGCATGACGTTTGTGGAGACTGTCCTTGCTCTGGCGCTGTCTGACTCTCCCGAGCAGGCGGAGCGGCATCTGACGGCGATTCGCTACGCAGGCGGGGTGCCGTCCTTTGCCAATCGCCATCACTTTTTCACGGCTCAGTGGGTGCCGGCGCAGAAGGCGGCGGGGATTCTCCGGGACATCACGGAGGACATCGCCCGTTCCGCGGGCAAGGCTTCTCTGGCTGTCCGGCACGCCAAGAACATCACCGCGAAGTCGTGGGCGAACCGTCAGGACGGCAGGCGCTTCGTTCTTCCGAAAGAGCAGATTCCTCTCGGAAATTTTCCGCTGACCTACATCCCCATTGGCAGCGTTCTGCGCGTCGCCGGGTTGATTCCCGAGGGCGCTGTTTTCGCGCTGGTCCGCGAGGACCGGCCGGCTTCGCCTTTTCTGGTCACGCACGTGGGTTTTGTGGTCCGCCGCGACGGGAAAACCTGGCTGCGGCACGCGGGCAGGGACCTCTATGGCCAGATCGTGGATGAGGAAATTGGCCATTACGTCCGGCGTGCGGCCCGCTATCGGAAGTGGGTTGTCTCCGGGATGCAGTTTTTTGAGGCGGGGCCGGCGCGCGGCGCGGAGCAGTCCGAGCAGAAGCCTGCCGGCGGGCCTTTCGAGCCGCCGGCTTTGCCCGGTGCCCATCCTTGAAATCGGCGCGGTCCTGACTATGAAGCGCCGCTTTTTTTGGAACGCTCCGTTTTTGCTCCGGCCGGGGAAAAACGCGGGGTCTGGACCGATGAGAGGAAGATTCCATGCGCTTCGCCAAAATCCTTCTGGGAACGCTTGCGGCCTCATGCCTGGCTTTAGGTTGTGAAAAAGCCGGAGATGTCGATGTCGCGCAGGTCATCGAGCCGCTCCCGCAGGAGTTTCCCATCCGTGAGATTCAGAAGGACGCCGTCATTGTCCGGCTCTCCGAGGCGCTGTTCGCCAATATCAATCTGCGCTGGAAGGACATGCTCCAGCGGCTGATTGTCGGGACGGACGCACTCCTGGAGGTGCCTGAGCTGAGCGGCGCCGAGTTCAATGCTGCGGGCGACCTGGTCATCCCGCTGCACATCCCCTGTCAGGAAGTAGAGGCCGACGGCGTGACCATCCGGCTCTGCGATGAAGGAAAGGGAAAGTGCACCCAGAATGCTGACGGCGAGATGACCACGAGCTGCGAGATTTCACTCCTCGCTAAGGGGTTTAGCCTCCAGCCGCAATACAAGACGGATACGAGCGGCGTCGTCATGGCCGAGGTCGAGGCGGCGCTCGACACGGGAACGACAGGTCTCCAGCTCGGCATCAATTACAACAGCCTCAGTCCGAACTGCACCATCACCTACAAGAAGGGCGCCTCTACCAAGGTGAGCGGCGGGCTTAAGCTCAGCCTCGATGCGACCTCCCCCAATCCGCTGCACTTTGAGCTGGCCGAGGTCTCTGACGGCATTTACGTGAGCGGCATCGACAACTTGGACATCGGCACTGGTTCGGACAACACCATCAAGCTGGACTGCGGGGCGACATACAACGCGCTACTCAACCTCGCTGGCGCCATTGGCTTCACCCCCCAGAAAATCCTCGGCCTTCTCTCGAAAACCATTCAGGACGGCGTGAAGAAAGCAGTGGACAAGGCCACCTATCAGCCCTGCACGTGGCCCAACGACAACGAGAACGACCTCATTCACGGAACGTGCAGAACGGGGCTGGTCTGTGCCTGTGTGGACGAGGACAGCTGCAAGAAGCGGGGAGACATGCGCTGTCAGGACAAGGCCAGCGGCAAGTTCGTTACGCTCTATCCGGGCTACGAGGGCCGCGTGTCCGTGGGACAGTTTTTGTCATCCTTTGGCGCCGATCCGACGGCCGCCTTCGATTTTTCGGCTCTGGTGGGCGGCTCGCTGGAACTCTACGAGGGACGGCCCGTGAACGGCGTGAAGACGGGAAACATCGACTTGGGCGCCATGCTGGGCTTGAAAAATTACCCCGATGAAAACTCCTACTGCGTTCCGTCGATGGAAGCGCCCGTGCCTCAGAAACTGAAAAAAAACATCGATTTCGATCAGGAGGCGCCCGCGGGCCATCAGATTGGCCTCGCCGTCTCTGAATACCTGCTGAACAACCTGTTTTATCAGGCGACCCGCTCCGGCCTGCTGTGCGTCAGCGTCGGGACCGAGCTGAGCGACATGATTTCCAGCGCTCTCTTCTCGGGCTTCGTGCCGTCGCTGGGGCTTCTGGGAGAAGACCTGCCCATGCAGCTGGCCATCCGGCCTACACAGGCGCCCTATCTCACTTTCGGAAAGAACGTCCTGGCCGGGGGCAAAATCAGCGACCCGCTGATGACCCTGAACTTCAAGAGCCTGAACGTGGATTTCTACGCGTTGGTTGAAGAGCGGATGGCGCGGCTGTTCACCGTCAACGTGGACATCAGCGCTCCCGTCGCCCTCGATGTGAAGATTGATGAGGAGACGAAGAAGACGATGGTTCACCCGGTCCTCGGCTCGCTGACCAAGATGATTACGTTCAACGAGATTGACTACAATTCGGAGATTCTCACCGAGGACATCGCCGACCTGGGAACGCAGATTTCGGGGCTTCTGGGACTGGCCGACACCATCGTCACGGGACTCATCGACAGCTATCCGCTCCCGGACATCTTTGGGCTTCGGTTCAGTTTCGACGGCTTCACCGGGATGGGCGAAACCACCGAGGGAACGCAGGCCTATCTCGGCGCCTTTTTCAGCGTCGCTCCTGTTGACGGCAGCGGCGGTGTCGCCTGGGCCGAAGACGAGGAACAGTGACCCGGGGACTTTCGCCGCAGGACGGCCCGGCAGTGCGCGGTCCACTCGATTTTCAGGCGCGTTCCGGATTTTCCGGGGCGCGCTGTTGTTTTGGGAAAGCGCTGTTTGCCGCCTGTGCTGTCGCGCTTGGGACTCCCGCGGCATCTTTCGCGGATGAAGGGCCCGCAAGTGACGCTGTCTGCCCGGCTGCGCTTGCCGCGTCTCAGGAGGCCGCACCGTCTGCCGGAAAAAGCGAACCTCGTCCCATCTACCGTTATTCGCTGGAGCATTCCGGAAGCTTGGGCTTCATCGCCGGCATCTCCGGCAATTACGAGTCGCTGGAAAAATCCACCTGCCCCGCGTGCGAAACATCAGAGGTGGTCACCGGTTGGGACGGCAGTCTGGACCTGGCCGCGACGCTGGCGGTCGGCTGGGAAGGTGCCGAGCTGGTCCTGAGATTCAGCCTGACGCGCTTGGGAGAAAAGCCGGGCGAGTCGCTCTCTCTTGGGTTCCGCCACTACTTCGGCAAGGACGAGTGGAAGACGTTCCTGTCGCTTGAAGCGGTGGGCGTTATCCGGCCGCTGGGAGCAGGCGGACTGCGGGGCGGCTTTGGCGCGGCCTGGGATTTTTCACCGGTGTTCGGCGTGTGGGCCGAGTTCTCCGCCTCGATTGCGCTCGGCGAGGGCCGCCTGTTCGGGGCCAGACTCGGCGTGGGCATTCAGGCCAGGACTTATTTGTTCTGACCGCCGCGCGTGACGGAGGAGCATTCATGAAAGTGACTGAATGTCTGTCTGCTCAGGTTGTTCAGATTGCGGACGATTCGATGGCGGAGACGCGGCTGATGGCCGAAGCGGTGTCGGCACTGGACAGCGGCANNGCGGCAGCCATGTTTTTCTGCCGCGTCTGTCGCTGTCGGCCGACGCCGAGCGGACTCTGAAATCACATGCTTTGGGCGCCGGGCGGCTCGTGCTGGGCCCCGGATCGGACGTGGCAGTGCTGCCGTCGGGCGCGTTCGGCATCCGCAGCAGAACGGCGCGTGGGCCAGTGGCGGTGTTTGGGACCAGCGCCGATGCCATCCATGAGGTGTGCAGCCTGGTGTGGGACCATTACGAAACGGGCGTGTCGTGCGCCCTCGATGTCGGCTGCCGCGACCTGACGCCCGGCGTGGGCGGCCTGATGACCGAAAAAACGGCCGAACTTCTGGCCGCAGATTCAGAGACGCGCTGTCTGTGCCTGGTGGCCCATGAGCCTGTTCCGGAAATTCGGGCGCACCTGCATGAGGTGTTGACGCGCACGGGCAAGCCCTCGGTCGTTCGCTATCTGGGGACGTCGGAGCAGACGTCGGAAATGCGGGACGGCGTCCTGTATGCGGCCGGACTGGATGAGGCGGCGCAGGCGGCAGCGCTTCTGGCGGCGGGCAAGCCGCTGGAGTTCCGAAAGCAGTGCGCCAAGTGCGAGGTCTGCTTCAAAGCGGTCAAACTGCGCGAGGGGAAGGCGCTGCCGAAGCGGCTGGCGGCATTTTTCAGCGCTGGCGATTTGGCGCTGGAGACGGCCGCGTTTCTGAGAGCCGGCGGGATGCACGTCACCATGCCGGTGGTCCCCGCGTCACCCGGACTGCTCCATGCCATGCCTGGCCATCTGGTTGTGGACATGGGCGTCGGGACGGATTGGCCGCCGGACCCGGCTGCCGATGTGGAGCGGAAGAGCGCGATGCTGCGCACGGCTGCGGCGGATGCCTCAGTGGGTGCCCTGATGTTCGACGTCATTTTGGGCGACGGCGTTCACGCGGACCCGGCGCCGGTGCTCCTTGAGGCTGTCCGGCAGGGACTGGCCGGGCGGCAGAGCGGCGACATCGTGGTCATGGCGTCCATCACGGGGACGAAGGACGACCCGCAGGATTTTGCCCGTTCCAAGGCGCTGCTGAAGGCGGGCGGGGTGGTCGTGGTTCCCACGGCAGCGAAGGGCGCGCGAATCGTCAGTGAATTGTTCTGAGGACGAGGACCGCCGCGGCGCCGGAACCGGGGAAAGCGGGATTCAGGAAGGCGAATGAGATGATTTTGGACACGCTGGACAGAGCGGATGAGCTGCTGCGGGGCATTTCACCGGAGTTCGCGGCTGCCGCGGATTGGCTGAAGCAGAATGCCGGGAAGCTGGAGACACTGCCGCCGGGGCGCATTGAGGTTCAGCCCGCCAGAAGTCCCTCAGACGCGCTGCCCGACGTCTATGTGAACGTCGAGGACACCACGCTTCGCGAGGCAGATGAAGCGCTGTTCGAGCGGCATCGGAAATACGCGGACATTCAGGTGGTCATCAGCGGCCCGGAGGCATTTGAAGTCTCGTTGGAGGCGCTTCTGCCCGAGGTTCCCTATGACGAGCCGCGGGATATCGAATTTTTCGCAGGGAGTGCCGCGCTCCGTGGATGCCTGATGCCCGGACAATTCGTCGTTTACCTGCCCGGCGAGGCGCACAAACCGGCCCTCCGCACCGTCCCCGGCGCTCCCGCCTCCATCCGCAAGGCTGTGGTGAAGGTCAGGTGCCTGCCGCCCCGCGATTCGCGGCCTCTCTGACGGTCTTCCAGAAGAAGGCGGTCGCTGCGTCACGGGAATGGCGCTCCACTGCGGCCTCGCGGGCATGAATGCCGCACCGGCGAAGCAGGTCTCTGTCGAGGTAAAGCCGCTCCAGCGCATCCGCCAGGGCAGCAGAGTCGTCCGGCGGCACGCAGAGGCCGCAGTCCTCTTTGCGAACGATTTCCTCCAGCTCGCTCCCTTCGTCGAAGCAGGTGACGATGGCCTGACCGGCGGCAAGGATGCTCCACGTCTTGCTGGGGAAGCCGTTCCCCGACGTGCCTTTCCTGCCGATGACGAGGCCCACATCGCCCAGCGAATAGACCTGCGCGGCATTTTCCAGAGGCTCCAGCGGGAAAATCTGCACGTTGGGAAGCGCGGCCTCGGCAATGTAGCTGCGGACGGCCTTTTCCCTGACGCCGCCACCGAAGATGACGACGCGGAAGTCCGGGTACTTTTGGAGGGCGCGGGCCGCATCCACGAGGATTTCCACGTTCTGAGGCAGACCGAGTGTGCCGCAGTAGGTGACGTAGAAGGCGTTTCGGTCGAGGCCGTATTTGTCGAAGAGGAAATTCTCCTCCCTGGGCACGGGATGCACCTGTTCCACGTCAATCCAGTTGTGCAGGAGGCTCACCCGGTCGGCGGCCTTGCCGAATTCCTCCACCTGCCGCCGCACGAAATCCCGCGAGATGGTGATGACGTGGCTGCTCAGGCGCGAGGTGAAGCGCTCCATCCCCCTCGCCACGGCGTAGAGCGCCTTCGACTTGAGCGAGCTCTGAAACAGCCGCGTGGAGTGAATCGAGTTGGAGACGATGTCCTGCTCCCAATAGACCACGGGGATGCGGGTGAGTTTTCCGGCGATGGCTGTGAGCGGCCCCAGAAACACGGGCATCGAGTGGCTGATGAGGGCGTCCGCGTCTTTTTCGGAGAGGGCGCGGGCCATCATCCGGATGCTCAAATCGCCCATGCGCAGCGCCCGAACGGCAAAGCCGCCCTCGCCGAAGCGGCTTCTGACCCGGTGAATCTGCACCTTCCCGCTGAACTGCACCTCGTCGAGCCTGCTTTCGCATTCCCGCTTCACCTCGTCGGAGACGCGCTCGGGAAAGGGCACGATGAGCACGACCTCGTCGCCGGATTTGGCTGCGTCCTCGACCAGATCCATGGCCAGGTGGTTCCCGCCGGAAATTTCAGGGATGTAGCTCGGGCGAATCATGACGAACTTCATGGCGGGGACTCCTTGCCGGGGCGGCTCTCTGCGAAGAGACGCAGATTGTCCCGGATGAGGCGGAAGAGCCGGTCGTGGTTCTTTCGGGAGATGAAGGAGATGTGGGGCGTGACGATGACGTTTTCCATCGCCCAGAGCGGCGAGTCGGCGGGGAGCGGTTCCTTCTCGAACACGTCCAGGGCAGCGCCGCCCAGAAGTCCCGATTGAAGGGCACCGGAGAGCGCCTGCTCGTCCAGAATCGCCCCGCGCGCCGCATTGATGAGCAGAGCCCCGGGCTTCACGCGGGCAAGGCGCCGGGCGTCCATCAGGTGATGCGTCTCATCTGTCAGCGGGAGGGCGAGGAAGATGAGGTCAGAGGCGGCGAGGACGGCGTCCAGCTCATTCATCGACGCCCACTGATCGGCAGGTGCGCCGCCCTGAGGCTGCCCCGTGCGGTTCACGCCGATGACGGTGACATCAAAGGCTTTGAGCCGCCCGGCGATGCGCCGCCCCACGTTGCCCATGCCCAGAATGCAGGCGGTCATTCCGCTGAGCTCGCCGATGTCCCGGATTTTTTCCCAGCGCCTCTCCCGCTGCTGATCGTGAAAGCGGCGGGCCTCTTTGAGGAGTTCGAGCGCCGTCATCAGCGCCCACTCGGCCATGGGAGTGGCGTAGGCGTCGCCCACATTGGAAAGCCGGATGCCCTTCTCGCGGATGTAGTCCAGCGGCACCCTGTCCAGCCCGGCGCTGGTCAGCTGAATGAAGCGGAGGGCCTCAAAGCGGCGGATGTCGTTGTGGAGAAAGAGCCCGTTGCAGACCACAGCCTCGAAGGACGCGAGGGCCGCTCCTTCGATTTTTGCCGTGTCGCAGAGGTCGCCGTCGATGGTCTGCCGCTCGTCCTGGAGGAAGACCGCCTGAAAGCCGAGCGCCTCCAGCTCGCGGATTTCTTCGGGCGTGTAAGCAAAGGCACCGGTGAGAAGCAGGGGAATGGGGCGGCTCATGGTGTGCTCTCCGGGGCGCTGGCGGCAGCAGGATGCCTCACGTCAGGAATGGCGCTTCTTCTCGGCCAGCTGGCGGGCAATCACGCCCACCTTCTCGATGACGGCGGCTCGATTGGCCCGGAAGAACTCAGGGGACTCGTTGGCGAGCTTTGCTTCGAGCCTGCGCAGCTCATCCACCCTTTGCCGAAACATGACGGGAAGCCCGGCGGATAGGTCTTCGGTCTCCACGTTCAAAAAGCTCCGGGAGAGAATGACCATGCTGGAGCCCAGGCGGACGTGCTCAGCGAGAATCATCTCCGGCGGCAGAAAGCCCTGACCCAGCCGGGCGATGCCGCCGAAGCCAAAGGGAATTCCGTGCCGCCGCGCCCTGTCCGCCAGCTCATCGACCATGCCGTTGGCCAGGGGCTCGAACATGAAGTTCATGCCGTAGGAGAGGTGGAGGTCGTTCAGACCGATGTGAACGGCGTCGATGCCCGGCAGGCTGAGGATGCGGTCTGCGTCCTCGAAGGCTTCCTTCGTCTCCAGAAGCGGAACGACAGCCGCCCGGCCGCCGACGCAGCGAATGAAGAACGCCACCTCGTCCGGCGTCCTGAACATGGGCAGCATCAGCACCTGCGCCCCGGCGGCGATGGCCTCGTTCACCTGCGCTTCCGTGCCCTCGAAGACGGGGTCAGTCCGCACCAGAAGCCGCGAGTCCTTCATATGTGGAGCGAGAAGGCGGATGTCGCTCATGGTGTGGCGGGACTTCACGGAGTCCACGTGGCCCTGCCGCTCGGCTTTTCCCCGCTGCTCTAGGTCCACAAAAATCCAGTCCACACCGGCATCCTGAGCTGCCAGCGCCACGTCCGTCCGATTGGTGATGTAGAGAAGTTTCAGCGGCATGGCGTGCGCCTCAGACAGCGGCAGCGGAAGCATCAGACGCTGCATTCGGGGATGCGTTCTGGACGGTCTGCTCGACGTTCAGATTGTCCTGGCGGCGCAGCACCTGAAGGATGGTCGTGAGGAAAATCTGCGCATCCAGGGCAAAGCCCATGTGATCGACGTAATAGACGTCGTACTGGAGGCGCCGGTGCCACTCCACGTCCTTGCGGCCATGGATCTGCGCCCAGCCCGTGAGCCCGGGGCGGACATCAAAGCGGCGGCGCTCCTCGGGGCTGTATTGGTCGAGGGGCCAGGGATGGTGGGGCAGGACGGGGCGCGGGCCGATGATGGACATGTCGCCCTTCAGGATGTTCACCAGCTGCGGCAGCTCGTCGATGCTGGTGGCGCGGATGAAACGGCCGACCTTAGTGACGCGCGGGTCGTTCTTCCGCTCATAGACGCCGCCCTTTTCGGCCCCGAGGAACATGGAGCGGAATTTCAGGAAGACGAACTCGCGCCCGCCCTTTCCCAGCCGCGTCGCGCGGTAGATGACGGGCCCTTCCGATTCCAGGCGTATCAGGGCCGCCGTGACGCCCATGAGCGGCGCCAGAACGAGGAGGCCGCCTGCTGCACCGGCGATGTCAAAGGCCCGCTTGGCCTTTGGGTAAACGTCGAACTCTTCCGCCAGTTCTGCCGCTTTCGCTGCCAGAGGACGCGCCGCTGCTGCCGCCCTGCTGAGGATTTCCAGCATGTCTGCCTCGCTCGCTTTGCCGCGCTCCATGAATTCCGGGCGCGCTGTCGGAGGGGATTTCCCACCTCCACAAACAAAAACAGCCGACGACGCGGGGTGCCGGCTGCTTTGGAAATTTGCTGAATTTGTTTTGCCTGTGCCCTGAGGGGCTAGCCGACGGACTTGTCCGTCTTGTCGTATTTCTCGGCCAGAGCCTGGAACTCGGGCCAGGGGTCGTTTCCCGAGCGGACCAGAATCTCGGTGGCGCGCCAGTAGGCGGCTTTGGCCTTGGACAGCCGCTGCAAATCGTCATTGGCGATGGTCAGCACCTGCTGGATAGCGGCGTTGTCCAGATCGGCGAAAGGCTCCACCTCTTCCAGCGCCAGCAGAGGTTCGTTCTTTTCGCAGAGGACAGCGCCCAGCGTCGCGGAGACATCCGGCATGTCCTCACCCGAGAGATCCAGCGCCCGGCGCGCCAGCCGCTCGGCCCGGTTGAGCTGCTTGATGCGCCGCGCCAGCTCTGCGCGCTCACCCAGAACGGCCGGATCCGTGATGGCGTCGTCCTCGGCCTTGAGGCGGCTCTCAATCATGCTTTCGAGAATGGGCCGAAGCGCGGCGGGCGCCCCCATGCCGCCCGGCCGGATAAATCCTGCGTGCGGAGTCCATCGGTACTCCACCCCCTTGTAGGTGAGCTTGATGACGTTCTGGTTCTGCGGACTCACGATGGCGGCCTTTCTCATCGCGCTTCGTGCCGGCAGGCAGCGGGCGCTGGCGGGAGGGGGCGCCTGTTAGCAGAGCTTTCTTGCTTGTAAAGGCGACGACCGATTTCCGTTTCGGCGCTCCGTTTCATTCGTGGAAAGCGCCTTTGCGCGGGCCGAAACCAGCGGTGACACTTTCAGAACCGCGGCTTTCACGGGCTGACGCTTCTGCCCTACCATCCGGCGCTTTCCGTCCGGCTCCCGGACGCATTTCTACGCTCTCCTTCGCGCCGTCGGCCGGCGTCCGGAGAGCCTTCTCCCGGAGGACACGACCATGCAGACGAATGCCGCAAACTTTGAAGAGACCAGGAAACTCATCCGCGCGCGCATGGAGGGCCGCGGCATTCATCCGGAGGCCATTGAGGCGTTTCTGCGCAGAGCATCGCGCGTGAACGAGGGGTTCAGCGGCCGGATTCCCTGGAGTGAAATCGACCGGGCTGAGGCGGGCGATCTGGCGCGGTTCGAGGACCTGAAAGCGGAAGCGACGCCCGGGGATCTGGCCAGGCTGGTGGTGGTGAAGCTGAACGGCGGGCTGGGAACCTCGATGGGGCTGTCCAAGGCCAAGACGCTGCTGCCCGTGAAGAAGGGCGAGACGTTCCTGTCCATCATTCGCCGTCAGACCGAGTGCCTGCGCCGGAACTTCCATGCGCCGGTGCCGCTCGTGTTCATGAGTTCGGTGGCGACGCAGGACGACACGCTGGCCGCTCCCGGCATCGCGGACATCAACGCCGGCATTCCCGGACACATCCCGCCGTCGTTTCTTCAGAGCTGGGTGCCGCGCCTCCGCAGAGACAATCTGGCGCCGCTGACCGCGGATGACGAGGAGGCCTGCTGGTGTCCGCCGGGCCACGGCGACATTTTCATGTCCCTCAGGACCACGGGCATTCTCGACGCGCTGCTGGATGCGGGCATCGAGGCCGCCTTCATTTCCAACGGCGACAACCTCGGCGCTTCCTTCGACGGGCGCATTCTCCGGTGGTTTTTGGACGAGCGTCTGGATTTCGCCATGGAGGTGACGCCCAAGACGAAGGCGGACCTCAAGGGCGGCGCGCTCTTCCGTTCCCGTCCTGCCGCAGGCGA
The DNA here is from genome assembly GCA_002309695.1 of Myxococcales bacterium UBA1203. Taxonomy (GTDB): domain Bacteria; phylum Myxococcota; class Myxococcia; order Myxococcales; family UBA5297; genus UBA1203. Next base: position 39,957 of record DBXV01000024.1, read on the forward strand.
GAGCCGCCTGGGCCTTCTGGAAATTGCGCAGGTGGAGTCCGGCCACGAGCAGGACTTCCAGGACCTGACGCGCTTCCCGCACTTCAACACGAACAACCTGTGGCTGAATTTGAAGTCGCTCAAAGCCAAGCTGGCTTCCGGCGGGCTGGACCTGCCCGTCATCGTCAACGGCAAGAACGTGGGCGGCACGGATGTGCTTCAGCTGGAGACGGCCATGGGCGCCGCGATTGGAAGTTTTGAGCGCACCAGAGGGCTGATTGTTCCGCGCACCCGCTTCGCACCGGTGAAGACCAACGCTGACCTTTTGGTGCGCCGCAGTGACTGCTACCTGCTTCGCGAAGAGGACGGCGCCCTGGTGCGCGACCCCGCGAGGACGCTGGGCGAGCCGTCGGTAAAGCTGAGCGGCGACTACAAAAATCTGGGCGATTTCGACCGTCTGGTTCGGGCCGTTCCGTCGCTCGTCGGACTGCAGTCTCTGGAAGTCGAAGGACCGGTGGAGTTCGACGTGCCCGTGAAGCTCGTGGGCGATGTCCGCATCGTCAACACCAGCGGGAAGACCGTACCCATCAGCGCCGCCGGAAAATCCGTGATTCAGGACGAAGTGGTGACGCTGTGAGTTCCCGCCGTTTGCGGATTCTCCTGTCGGTCTGCGGATTTCCACCGGCGGCAAATTACGGGGGGCCGGCCGTCAGTCTCGACAACCTGACGCGCCTGCTGTGCGGCGATGCCGATTTTTTTGTGCTCACCCGCGACCACGACAAGGGCGAGACGCGGCGTCTCGAAGGCATTCACGATGGCTGGAATGACCGGAACGGCGTCCGCGTCCGCTATCTGCCGAGCGGGGAATTTTCGCTGGATGCCTTCCGGCGCGTCACGGCCGAGACAGCGCCGGACCTCGTCTATCTGAACAGCCTGTTTTCCGCGGACTTTGTGATTCCGCTGATGAAGGCGGCGCGGGAAGCACAGGTTCCGATTCTGCTGGCGCCGCGCGGCGAGCTCTGCACCGGGGCGCTGGCGATCCGGCGGCTGAAAAAGCTGGCCTATCTGCTGACCCTTGGTCCCTGGCTGCGCGGCGAAAACGTCTTCTGGCACGCCACCAGTTCCGAGGAGGCCGCAGCCATCCGCGCGCGCATTGGAGACGATGCTGCCGGGCGGATTTTCCAAATCACCGAGACGCCGACGCTGCCCGACTGGGACGAGGTGCGAAAAATTCAGCCGCTCAAGCAGAAGGGCTTCCTCCGCTGCGTCTTTCTCTCCCGCATTCATCCCATCAAAAATCTGCGCTTCGCCCTTGAGGCGCTGCGCGGCATGTCGCCCGGGAGCGGCGGCATCGGGCTGGACATCTATGGACCTCCCGAGGACGCAGACTACTGGAGCGAATGTCAGCGGCTCATCGCGTCGATGCCGGCGGGCGTTCAGGTTCTCTATCGGGGCAGCGCGGACCACGGCGAGGTTCACCGCATCTTTGCCGCCCACGATGTTTTCGTCTTTCCAACGCAGAGCGAGAACTACGGGCACGTGGTCCCTGAGGCGCTGTCGGCCGGCTGTCCTGTGATTCTCAGTCAGGGAACGACGCCGTGGGACGGCATTGAAGCGGCCGGTGCCGGCCGGGTGATTTCACTTTCGCATCCGGAACTGTTCACGCGGGCTATTCAGGAGCTGGCCGCCATGGACGGCGCGGCCTTTGGTCTGCTGCGGCGGAATGCCCGGCGCTTCGCCGAGGAGCAGCTCAATCCGGAGGAGAGCGCCCGCGCGTACCTTCGATGTTTTGAGCAGGTGGCCAGCGCTGGAACCGGGCGCGAATTTGAGGCGCGCTCCGACGTCTGAACGCCCCTTGTTTTCGGTCCTGCGCGGATTCAGAGGGCCCCGCTTTTTTTCGGAGGCAGAATGCCCATCCCTCAGATTGAACGGACCGCCAGCGAGGACGCGGCGGGCCAGCGGCTCGACAAATTCATCCGCAAGTGGCTCCCCGGCGTGCCCCTTTCCCATCTGTTCAAGCTGTTTCGGACGAAGCGGGTGCGGGTCAACGGCGCGCGCGGGTATCCGGAAACGCTGCTTCAGGCCGGCGACGTGGTGGTGGTGAAGGGCGACGCTGCGGAGCTGATGAAGCCGCCGCCGGTCAGGCCGGGCGGCGAGCGCGTTCTGCGGCCCAATGCCATCGCCGACGCGCCGCTGAAGGTGCTCTACGAGGACAAGGTGCTCATGGCCGTGGACAAGCCGGCGGGGCTCGCGGTCCATCCCGGCAGCGGCATCGAGTGCGCCACGCTGGTCGATCTGGTGAAGGACTACCTGGGGCCCAGGGCCGTTCGGAACGACTTCACGGCCAGCCCCGCGCATCGCCTCGATATGGACACGTCGGGCGTCATCCTCATTGCCAAGACGCGGCCCTGCATGGCGGCGCTGACCGAGATGTTCACGCACGGCCACCCGGACAAGAGCTACCTCACGCTGGTCAAGGGGAACTTCACCAGGCCCAAGGGCGTCATCGACATTCCGCTGGCGGAGCACGAGCAGAGTTCGCGGAGCCGCGCCATGAACGGCGTCAATATGCAGACGGCCGTCACCCGCTACCGCGTCATTGGCCCCGGCGCGATGGCCAGCCTGGTGGAATGCAAGATAGAAACTGGGCGTACCCATCAAATTCGCCGACATATGGTGGCCATGGGGCATCCAGTAGCAGGCGACCGCCGACATGGGGATTTTGCCTTCAATCGGGAACTAAAGGCGCAGTTCGGCCTTAAACGCATGTTTCTCCATGCCAGACGAATTGTATTGAAGCATCCGTTAAACGGCACACCTTTGACCATTGAGGCACCGCTTCCGGATGAATTGCGGAATGTTCTGGCAGCGATGGGATTGGAGGGGGAGGGAATAAGATAATAATAAACTTTCTCTTGCACAGATTTTCATTTTATTATAAAAGGGCCGCGCTTGCAGCGCATGTTGGAGCCGGGGGATAAAAGCTTGAATGGAAGGAGAATGTAGAATGCAAGTGAAAACAAATGTAGGGGGGGGGTATTATCTCCTTCAAGGGCTGTCATTTAAGATTTTATTTTATTCATAAATTTATAGCATTTTTATTTTGCGCTGTTTTGCTGCTGTCCGACGCGAATGCTTTTGCTGCCGACAGTGCTTCTTTTTCCTGGCCGGACCTCTCGACGGTGCCAAAGTCCGCGAAGGGCATTGCCCAGCCGGGCGATGCCGCGTTAATTGTCGGCATCAGCGATTATGATTATTTGGATAAAATTGATGGTGCCGTCAATAATGCCTACGACTGGCGGGAATACCTTCGCAAATCAAAAAACATTGCGCTCCACAATATAGGATTTTTGACGAATAAAGAGGCCTCGGACACGGCTGTTCGCCGCGAAGCGAAGCGGATTGCGGGGCGGGTCAGGCCTGGCGGCACGATTTGGTTTGTATTTATTGGCCACGGCGCGGCCTCGTCTGACGGCGAGGAAGACTATCTGCCTGTGCTGAACCGCCCATTCGAGATGTTGGAAAGATTTTATGAGCCTAGTGTATGTTGCCTGGCACTAAGGCATTAAGTCCGTGTTCATTTTTTTTGCTGGACATGGACATTGTTCAGGCAGAGGTCGCTCACCACACAATCGAATTCTGATGCAGTATTTATGAAAGCGATGGTGGTAGGTGGAGCTTTTATTGTGGAACTTAATGGAGGAAGTCTTAAATGAACACAAAAGTTAGCGAACGATGGGCTATTGGCGTTGGTTTAGTAGTTCCTGCCATGATACTTGGTTCTATTTTTTGCGATTTTGAAAATAGACAAGTTCCCAAAACATCAGTTCAGAAGATAGAAGATAATTCATCTCCGCATAAGGGAGAGAATTTGAATAAATCACAAAATGAGACTAATACGGTTAAAAATGAAGCAACAAGAGGACGAAGTCCCGAGGAAGCAAAGAAATTTATCGAGACTATTCAGTTTTCAAGTAGTAATACGGAAGCCGCAACTATTTCAAAAAAATATTCTATGGAAATTTCAGAGATAATAGAGAGAAATTTTTCAACGGCGGAAAAGGCAAAAGTTTTTTCTTTTAAATGGGAAGGTGAGCCTATTAATGTAGAAATAGAGGTTGTTGTTTCTCCTATTTCAATCAATAAACTTGTCGAAGAAATGGCGTTTGCCTCAAAAGAAATAGCGAATTCTACTGAATATAAGGGGATTACTTGGAACGTTCTTGCGTCTGATGGATATGATCCTCAAACAGGAAAACAGATTGATGTATTTATTCTGGGGGGGATAATAAAATCAGACGTTATTAGAGAACTTGAACTAGATTATTTCAAAAAAATTTCCCCTCGTTCTCACAAAACATTTGTGGAAGCCTATAGACTCTCGATGCGGCCGGAATTGAGAGAACAATTATGGTAGAATAATTGGTGCGGTTGTGCAGATTAACAAAGTATAAATGATTTAATAATACGAAGCAGCCCTCCTCACAAAATGTATTGGAAGAGGGCTGCTATATTTTTTTGTGATCAGGGTTGAGCTATTTCACCCCCACCCACTCCTTCAATGTCTTCAATTCATCGTCAAAAGCGGTACCGATTTTAATGATTTTTTATTTTTGACCTTATATGGAATCATATAGCCCAAGAAAAATAACGACTCGTATTTACTTTTATTTGGTTCATCACATGATTTATTTCTGCATGTGACGCCAAGTTAATAAATAAAAACTCCCCCCGTGCTGCACTCTACTTGGCGCACTCGTATTGTTCTCTGTCACTGATGTAGCTGCACGTCTTTGAGCCGCAGTCCTCGGTCACCAGGCATTCGGAATAGGGCGAGCAGTATTTGAGTGTATTGCCGCTGCATTTTCCCGACTCGCCGATGGCGCCGCATTCCTCAAAACAATCGTCGGTGCAGGCATAGATCTTTTTCTTTGCATCATAGCCGCAGGCATAGGGCGCGCACTCCTCGGACACGAGCGAACCGCCGCGGCAAATTTTCAGAGTATTGCCGCTGCATTCGCCCTGCGCCGTGACGCTGCCGCAGCCGGGCGCATCCCCCGCGTCCGGCGATGTGTCACCCGCGTCCTGCCCCTGGATGCCCGCATCCGTCCCGTGGCTGCCGGCGTCGGCGGAAGTGCTGCCCGCATCCGTCTTTCCGACGAGTCCGCCGGAATGGTTGTCGTCATCGTCATTCTTGTCGCCGCCGCAGGCCGGCAGGGTCAGGCACAGAGACACGGCCAGCAGGGATATGGGAAGGGATTTATTCAACATGGGCTGTGATGATTCCTTTCATTTGGTTGACATGATTGACACCGCAATAGGACGGAATTGTCCTGATTCGGAACTCTAAAAAACATCAAACATTGTATGACAGCGGGCACATCCATCCTGACGGCAATGAATCAGCCGCCGCGTTTCATCGCTCCGACCGGTTTTGTCCGTAATACTCCTCTAAAAACTCCGACCAGCCGCGGCTCCAGCCCGCTTTTCGGTAATTTTTGAGTTCCCCCAAAGAATACCACGCCACGTCGCCGTCCGGCTCTTCGGGATAATAGACACATTCCTTCATGGAATAAATATAATCTTCGCCGTAATTGTATTCGGCCGAATCATAGACAAAAGAATAGTTCGGATTTTGTTTGTAATAGGCGCAGTCTATCGATTCAGGGAAAAAGACGGCCATGCCGTAGGCGTTTTCATGGGTGTACCCCCAATAATTCAGCTCGCTCTGGCTCCGGTAATGGAAGGTCGCCTCGGAAAGCGCCGTTTTCAAATCACCGGCAGACGCCGTCAGAGAGGCAGGCAATTCATTTGTTTTCTCCGACACCAGCATTGCCAGGTGCATCAAATCCGCATGTTCCTGATAGCTGTACCGCTGGACCTGCCCTGCCAGCGACGCAATAACATTCCGGGACGCAGCATCATTGGCGGCCGCCTTCATTTCATTCCCAAAAGCATCCAGCTTCGCGGTCAGATTCTCCATGGCCGACAGGTCGCAGGCCGCCAGAGTCGCCGAAAAACGCAGCTTTCGCCCCATATAATAATAAACCTGGTCCGCGTAATCATTGACGATGCGCGTGGCCAGCGTGCGCGCGTCCATCGTCGGCGTATTTCCCAGCGCCTTCATGAATCCGTCGTAAGCCCACCCGGTCCCGGGCTCCGATTCGGCGGAAGCGACAAGGTAATCCGCGTAGGGCGCCGAAGCGGCCGCCGTCTCGTACATGCCCATAAGGCAGGCGTCGAAGCCCAGAAGATTCAGTTTGCCGCCGATGGTTGACGTAATGCCGGCCAGCGCCCGGCCGTAAGCGCCGTCCGCCAGAGAAATGCTGCTGTAATAGCCATCGGCATCCACGCCGTCGGTGTCGTCATAGGAAAATTCGCGAAACGCCGCTTTGGGCTTTTTTGTTCCCAGCGTCCGAAATGCACGTCCGCACCGTCTGGACATATTGTCCGGGGCATTTTCATCCGCGCAGTTATTGCCGCCGCGCCAGCCGCCGCCGTGGTCCCACAAAATCAGCGCGTATTTCTTTGCCGGATATTTGCGGACGGCCCAGGCGCCGAACTTTTTCAATGTATTCGGCAGGCTCATGTCCGCCTCTTTGCCCGTAAAAATGGTGCCGTCTGAGGCCAGCTTTGTCCTGCCCTTGCGCGTAATTCGATAAAGGCGCGTGGAGCTGTCCGCGCTCAGCGTGCTCTGGTCATAAAGGACAATGACGTTGACTTTGTCGGACGCGGCACCGGCGGCCATCATGCCGCTGGTCATTTCCGAGAGGTCGTCCGAGGCGCCGTCGTAGCCCTGTTCCGAGGCGCCCAGCTCATTGTCGCCGTTCAGATAGACCATAAAGGTCCACTCCGCGTCGGCGTCGCCGGGCATCTCCACGCCGTCGCCCTCGTCCCCGCCCGGATTGTCGGAGGAATTGGAACCGCCGCATCCCACAGGCACCGTCACCATCGGCAGGGCCAGGGCAGCCGTCAGAATGATTGATGCCCATGGGAATGAAAAAAACGGCCGGCGCTGTGTGATGGAAAAGAAGTTCATATCTGTCTCCTGTGTGGTGAAATCGACGGTGCGGGCAAATAAATCGTATAAACTGAATAAAATCGGGAAGCGAGGCACCTGAAACCTAGAGATAATTCCTGAGGAAGTTATTCCATCCGGAACTCCAGGTGGTTCTGAGGTATTTGTTCAGGTCGGTCCGCGAATAATTTCCTGTCCGATTGGCGGGCGCCGCCGGATAATAAACGCAGGGATAAACGGAAAGCGTGTAATCATCCTTATAATAATCATATAAATAACTATATACATCTATATAATACTTACAATTCACCTCGCGGGGGAAGAAGAGCGACATGCCGTGGGCATTGCTGTGGCTGTATCCCCAGACGTCCGGCGCGTCGCGGCCCTTGAAATAGGTCACAGTGTTGGGGAGCTCACTTAAAAGCGCGTCGGCGGCATCGGCCAGCGCCTGGGGCAGGCGCGACGCATTCTCCTTCGTCAGCAGCGCCACGTGCTGCAAATCCGCGTGCTCGCCCCAGCCAAAGCGCTGAGCGCCTTCGGCAATTTCATCGACCACCGTCCGATAGGTCTGCTGCTGCACCGCGTCCGCCAGCTGATGGCCAAAGTCGTCGAGCTTCGTCTGGAGCGCGGAAACCTGAGAGAGGTCGTACAGCGCCATGGTCACGTTGGCGTAATAGTCGCCCTCACTCGCAGCACTCTCCATCCGCCGGGCCCAATAGGTGTCGGCCACGAGCTTCCCCAGCTCCGGAGCGGTCATGGACGGGGTCCGGGCCAGCGTCTCGATGATGGTGGCGTAGGCCCATTCGCCGGCAAACTCGCTCTCGGACGAGCCCAGCATGTAGTCCGCAGCAAAGGCAGATGCCGCCGCCACCTCGTACATGCCCATGAGACAGGCGTCGAAACCGAGGAGGTCAATCTTCTTGCCGGCCGTCTTGATGAGCTCCTCCATCAGATTGCGGAATTCGCCGTTGGCAAAGGCAATGGTTTCAGTCTGACCAAAGGAATCGACGCCGTTGGTCTCGTCGGTCGCGAAATCGCGGAAACCCTGGCCGCCGCCCTGCTGCGCGCTCCCCATGGTCTCAGCCATCGTGTCCAGAAGTTTCAGCGAATGGCCGCAGTAGGCAGTGTTCTTCAAAAGTCCTTCGCTGCCGCCGGACCGCCAGCCGCCGCCGTGGTCCCAGAGGATGAGCGCATATTTCTTGGCCGGATAGTGGGTGATGGCCCAGTAGCCGAATTTCCGCAGCGTCGAGGGCAGACTCATGTTGGCGTCGGTGCCGCTGAAAATCTCCTCGCCCGTCTCCACCTTCTGCGCGCCCTGCGGAGTGATGCGATAGAGGCGGGTGCTCGGGTCCGTGCTGTATTGGCTCTGGTCATAGAGGACGATGAGATTGACCTTGCCTGCCGCGCTGCCGGCCGCCGCCATGCCCCTGACCATGTCCTGAAAATCGCCGCCGCCGCAGTCCTGTGTGCCGTCGGCGCAGATCTGCGTTTCCAGCGGACTGGGCGCACCCAGATTGTTGTCCGCGTCCAGATAAACCATGACGGTCCAGTCGTCCGCGTTCGGGTCAACCACGCATTGGGCCGTCCCGTCATCGTCCTGACACGACTCCACACGCGCGCATTTCAGATTCGCCAGCTCACAGCTGACCGAGCAGATCCCGTCGCCGTCATTGTCCTGCCAGCCCTCCGCACAGGCGGCGCAGCGCTCGCCCGCGTAGCCCTCCTTGCAGAGGCACTCCGCCTGCCCCCGGGCATCGTCGCACGAGCCGTGCGAGCCGCAGTCCAGCTGAGTGGCCGCGCAGCTGTTCTTCAGTGCCTCCTCGTCGTCCACGCAGGAAACCTGGCCGCTCGAATCATCGCATTTCTTAAAGACGCCGCACCGCATGGCCGTGACGGTGCAGTCCTGGAGGCATTTCCCGTCGCCGTCATTGTCCTGATAGCCGGGCGCGCACTCCATACATTCCACGCCGCCGTAGCCCGGCTGACAGATGCACTCGGGCGAGCCCGACGCCTCGCTGCACGTGCCGTGAATCCCGCAGTTCAGCGAAGTCGTTTCGCACGTCTCGGCGTGTGGCCTGTCCTTAATGGTGCCGGGGTTTTCATCGCCGCACCCGGCAGAGGACAAAACGGCAAGGAACACACCCAGCGCAAAAGACAGCGGTTTTGAAAATAAATTCCGGCTGAATGGAAATGCACTGGCCATGGAGGTCTCCAGAAAAACGCAAATAAACAGATTAAAAAAATCGAAGCTGATTCTTCTCGCAGGCCGCGGACACAGGCACAAATCAGACGTGAAATAAACATAAAATTTGGGGGCACCTGAAAGTACGACGTCCTAAATGTCCGTTATGAATCCCGGAAAATTTTGGGCATGCCTAAAATAAAACAGCCCTCCCCCATGAATATATGGAGGAGGGCCGTTTTATTGATGCAGTATTTTTGTATGTAATAATTTTAGTCTTCGTCACTCGACTTTTTCAAACAGCGCACGCCGATGTATCTGCTGGAATAATGCGTTTTCATAATAGCATTATTTTTGGCTCCATTCATAATACCACTGGTCTCGTGAGTTCCAAAGTTAAGCATAAAGGCAGTATTGCTTCCCGCTGCATCGCTGGACCAGAGGCAGCCGGCCAGGCCATCATTGGCGACATTCCCGTAAACACTGTCGCTGCAGGTTCCGCCCCGCATTGCGCCGACGCCGGACGGATAAGCGCCAAAGCCAAATTCATCACTTCCCAGACTCTTATACATTGTCCAGTCATCCACCTTGGCGATGAGGGCCAGAAAGGCGGAATCAGCGATTTTTTTATTTGCCTCAACATAAGTGAGCAGTGTTTCAAAATCCGCCTTGGAGGGCAGTTTCCAGTGGTCGGGGCAAACTTTTTGGGCATTTTCCCAATTATAAAGCTGGCCATATCCCTGAATGGCGTATCCCGGCTTATACCATTCACACCAGAAATCATAAACCTCGTCGCGCATGTTGGTGGCCATCCAGATCTGGTCGCCAATTTTGACCGTTTTATAAACGTTGCCCTGCCGGTCGCCCATGTAGCCGTCGGGGAGCGTGTCGCAGTCTTCCCCCTGCCAAGAGGGAAGCCCTTCCGGCTGGGGCTTGCAGCTGTTCGGCTCGCAGTGGCCGTTTTGTGCCAGCGTGCCCCAGAGGCATGGCGCAGGGTCGGTCGAGGCATCGTGTTCACAATTCTCGCCCCAGAAAGCGAGTTCATCCACAAACTGGTATTTATTACATGCGCTGCATTTGCCGTCGCCCGTGAGACCGGAATTGACTGTGCCGTGCCCCGCGACACACGTGGGCGCGATGCTGCAGTTTCCGCCGGAATAATCATTCAGACAGCTGATGCATTTGCCTGTGCCGCTGATTCCAATGCTGGGCTTGCCGTGTTCCAAATTGCAGCTCGGCAATGTATCGCAATTCTCTCCCCAGTAATTGCCGTCACATTGTGAACACGTGCCGTCGCCCTTTTTGCCTTCTTTGCATTTGCCGTGATCGCAGGTGCAGGCATCACAGTTTTTGCCAAAATGCCCCGGCTCACATTCATCACTGACGCTGGCATCCTCATCAATAATGCCCGCATCAGTATCAATACTCGCATCAGCAATGCTGGCGTCATTGTCCTCAATAATGCCGGAATCATTCTCAATAACGCCGGCGTCCGTCTCAACCGTGCCGGCGTCGGTGACAACCAAGCCCGAATCAACATCATCAACCGGGTCGTCTTTTTCCGAACCGCCGCAGGCAAAGCCCGAAACAGCTAAAGTTAATGCTGCGATTAAAATAGTAATTGGATGGAAGAATTTGGATGAAGTTTGTTGTCTGACAGAGTGATTATTTATCCCCCCGCGCACATTTTCGGGTTTTATCCATTTCATTTTTTTCTCCTATTAAAAACAGCCACTCGGCCCGGCTGGTTCGTTGACATTCCGCACGAAATGAAACGGCAGAAAAAACGCCCTCTCTGGAATGGAGCGCAAAATCAGCGCAAGGAATTTTTTGGGTGGACCTGATATAAAAAATCCCCTCTCTTTTCGGAGAGGGGATCAAGGGGGGAAAGCGAACAAATAAATAATTATTATTCTATTATGCCGCTTTGGCCTGCGCGGGACTGCCATGCAATGGAACCACTTTGGCGGGAACCATCGTGGGCACGGCCTCATGGGGAACAAAAGCGGGCCTGGGCGCCGGCAGAGTGCGGGTCAGCCACGAGGACTTGTGCGGCGTCAGGAATGAATAAGGGGTAATCCAGGAAATTCCGAAGACAGCCAGCACCATGTAGGGAATGGCGAAGAAGGCTTTGGCCGAGCGGCGGAGGGCCACATAGAGGCTGCCGGGAAGAATGGCGCCCAGCGCGAGGCCGGCGGCAATAACGGGAACCGCCGACGGATAAAGGATGGGGGAAAGCACCGCGGGGACGAACAGCAGCGCGCCCAGGCACATTTGCAGGATGGACCAGAAGAAATTGATGCGCGTGCCCAGCAGGCTGCCCTGGCGGAAGGGCGTGAAGACGAACTTGGCCATGACCAGTGTCTCGCGCACGTCGCTGCGGGCCCAGCGAAGCAGCATCTTGCAGAGCTGAACGTAGCGCGTGGGGACCTCAGTGAGGACGACGGCGCTCGACTGATAGAGCACCTTGTAGCCGCGGCGCAGAATTTCATTCGTGAGCGCCCGGTCCTCACCGATGGCCGCGGGCCGTCCCATAAAGGTCTGGCTGACCCACTCATCGCGGAATTCGTCCACCAGACTGCGGCGGTAGGCGGCCAGAGCGCCGGGGGTGCAGGAAACAGTGCCGACCTGACTCTCGCTGGCCCGCATGAACTCGAAGGAGAAGGTGTACCAGACGTCCAGCATGCGGGGAATGAAGCCCTTTTCATTGAGAACGCGCACATTGCCGCCGACACCGCCCACCGTGGGGTCTGCCGCCAGCGGAGCTACCAGGTTGCGGAGCGTGTCGGGCAGGACCTCTGAATCGCTGTCGATGGTCACCACCACCTCACCTTTGGCCCGGCGGAAGCCCTCGTAGAGCCCCTCGCGCTTGCCCTTATTCCTAGGGAAGCGGACGCCGATGACGCGGGCGCGGTCCAGGTCACAGCCCTTCTGAATCCATTTCCACGTATCGTCGCGGCTGCCGTCGTCGATGGAGACAATCTGCAGCCGGTCAGCAGGGTAGTTGCTGGCCAGAATGCTCTCGATGGTCTTCAGAACTTGAGCGCCCTCGTTGTAGGCGGGGACGATGACGGTGACGGAGGGCAGGTCGCTGTCGGCGGGCGCGGGGACGGGGCGATAGCGGGCCACCAGCACCATCTTCCAGATCATCACCGCCAGGGTCGCGAGGAGGCACCAGAAGCTCCAGTTCATAAAGGCAGCAGCGGCGCCTTCGAGAGAGAGGCGGGCGGCCAGCTCGTCGGGCGGGCAGCGGAACATCAGAAGAATCTGCGCGAAAACCGCCAGCGTCAGGACGGGGATGAGCCAGGCCACGGGACGGGTCGAATTGACGGTGCCGGCGTGACGGCGGGTGTCACTGATGCTGCTGCTGTTCTGGGAAGCTGAAATTTGGGGGGTAGTCATGGCGGCCGGCCTCCGCGAAATGTTGGGGCGGCGCGCCAGAGCAAAAGGCATTCCTTACAAAAATTATATGTAATTTCAGTGAGTTATTATTGTTTTCCACAGGCTTTTCCGGCTGTTCGGGAAGAGATTCCCACCTGGAGGGACGCACGAGATCGAAGGGGACAGGGAAAATTTTCCCGGGTCGAACCGAGCGGGGAAATTTTTCCTTCTGCACAGGGAATCGCGCGCTGCTGCGGCGGAAGATGCATCCTGAACGGACATGCACACCCGGCAGACTCACCGGCGCAGAAAGCAGTCATCCGGGATGCCCTGAGCGCGGCGCCAGGGTTCTGACAGGGCTATGAGCGACTTGGTCCGCGGGTCGTTGTAGCCGCTGGCCTCAGGCCAGTCCGGATGCCCGGCACGTAGGTGCGACAAAAGGCGATTCATCAGCAGGTCGCGCAGCCATTTCCCCACGAGCGAGGCAAGCCCCACGAGCTGATGCTTGGGCTCAGCGTCGAGGACAAAGTGAATCTGCGCGCGCCCGGATTCGTAGGCGCTCAGCTCTCGCGATTCGCGCAGAACGCCCAGAACGTTGAGGCGGATATGTCGGAACTTGGAGGCGTAGAAGGTCAGTCCGCCCACTTTGCCGCAGTGAACCGTCAGGCGGGCGTCCTCCCCGGCGCGCTGCTTCATGGCGAGGAAAAGGCGCTCCATCGCAAAAAGGTCGGCATCCAGCCGGCTGATGCCGCTGTCGCGGGCGTCGTTCAGCGCGCGCGGGCAGATGATGACGGAGCGGACAGCTTCGAGGTGGATGCCGCGGCTCAGCAGGCTCTGGCGCGCGGCCTCGGCGCGGGCCAGAACTTCATCCCCGGCCTCGAAGCGGTCGCTTTCATCGGAAACGGGGCGCCAGCACAGAGGGAAAGCCTCAGCGGGACAGCGGGTCAGGAGTGTGTCCGGCGCGTCGAGCGACAGCTGGCGAATCAGTTCTGAAGGCCGCTGAAAATCGAGCCCCTGAGCGCGGAAGAGCACGCGGGCCCATGCCTCGCCAAGAGCGCTGTGGCCGAACCCCACCAGCCGCTTGGAGTCGCCGATGAGCGCCGCCATTTCAGCAGCCGCCGGACGGACTGCCTCCTGCGCTGCCTGAGGAGAATCGGTCCGCGCCAGAACGCCGGTGACAATCAGAGGGCCCAGCCGGGGACCGAGGCCGTTTTCGTCGATGCCCCCAAAGAAATGCGCCTCCGGGGCAGCCGTCGCGTCGTCCATCAGCGGTCAGTCCCTGCCGGAAAAGCGGAAGCCGTGAGCCTGGAGAACGGCGCACAGTTCACGCACGGCACCTTCGCGGACCTCGGGAACAGGCGGTTTCAGCTGTGCCAGCTCGCGCGGGTCGATGTCTTTCTGATCGGGCGCTGGGACGGGAATGCACAGGCCCGGGAAGATGTCGTTCTGGAAGCTGCACCCGTCGAGATGGCCATTGAGGAAGGCCTGCGCCATCCGGGAAGCACTGCGGACGGACTGGGTGGTCAGACTGCCGCTGCTGCGGGGCAGGCGCCCGACGTTGATGACCCAGCACCGCGGCGCATGGCGGCTGAGCTTGCCTCGAAGGAGCCTCTCGAAGATTTCGGGCCTGCGGAGCAGCGTGCCGCCGCTGAAACACGGGTCGAAGCGGTGCTCGATGGCCCCATTGGCGTTGAGAATGAGCTCGGGCCCCAGCGCAAACAGCTGACAGGCGGTGTCGGCATCGGCCAGAGCGATGGGAGGCAGAGCGCCGCTGTCGTCGCGAATGAGCAGAAACAGATGGCGGGGCGCCAGCGCGACGCGGCGGGAAAGATTCGGAGGAAGCGACGCGCGCGGCCAGGTGATGACGGCCGTTTCAGGCTCGGTGACGTTGCGCGCCTCGGGCTCCAGCCCGGAACATTCGATGACGGCGCCGAAAGACTCTTCGAGAAACGGCGCGGCCGCGGAGAAGGCGCTCGTGGTGCCGCAGCCCAGAATGTCGATGCCGCCCTCGCTGAATGACAGAGGACCGTCGCCGATGATTTCCAGCCTGCCGCTGCGGTCGGCGGCGCAGACCGTCATTGCGACCGAAGTGCGCCGCTCATTGTCGCGTCCCAGAACAAGAGCCACGTGGTCGCTGAACCGGTTCTGAATGGCGGCGGCATTGAGCGGCAGCCGGCCCTGCTCGGGGAGCACAAACGAGAGGTGGCGGTAAAGCAGGTCTCTGAACGCGGAACTGGAAGCTGTCCCCAGAATGAGCCCCAGGCGTTTGTCCAGGTCGAGAACGCTGACCGCTCTGCCCGGCACCTGATCCGTCATGGGACTGGGGGAAAAGCCGGGCACAAAAAACACGGTCAGGTCGGGGAAGAAGGGCGAAACGGCATCATCGGCAGCCCAGCGGAGGAGGTTCCGCGCCGTCAGAGCGAGGCTCGCCTGCGTAGTGATGACGCGCACGCGGATGCGGCGGCTCTCATGTCCCGCCAGCATTCGGTCCTGAACGAAGAGTTCGCGCCCCTGGAGGAACGACAGCAGGCGGCCGTAAAGAATCGTGAACAGGCCAGGATCGAACGGGCTGTTGCCGACATTCCAATCGACCTCGCCGACGCTTTCAGGCGTCTGGACAGTCAATGGAAAAATTGGGGTGTCGGCAGGCTCTTTGGCCACAGCCAGAGCCCCGGAGCGGGTCAGCAGGCCTTCGGAACGGGCCAGCGCCATCTCCACCAGCGCGGTGGTGTGCGTGTTCCAGTGGACGGCGCCAGGATTTTCGATGCCGTGAAGGGAAAGTCCGAAGGTGGGTTGAGACATGGCTGAAAACCGATGGCGCAGCCTGAGCGGATGGCGGGGCTGCGCCGTGGAAGCGGAAAAAACGGGTGCATACAGAGAAAAGTGAGCAGCTGAGGCTCAAAGCCCGGCGGCGGCTACCAGTCGCGGACAGCCCGGGTGTCGCCCAGCAAGATTTCTTTGGGGGAATCCGGGTCCAGAGCCCAGCGGATGCGCTCCACGCCGCGGCAGATGTCGTCGAGACCGCCGCAGAAGCTGATGCGCAGATGACCCTCGCGGCCAAAGCCCGCACCGGGGATGGTCACGACGTAGGCCTTTTCGAGGAGCAGCGAGGCCAGCTTCTCCGAGGAAGGCTCGATGGCGCTGAAATCGGCCAGTGAATAGAAGGTGCCGTCGGGGACGGTGAGCTTCACGCCGGGAATGGCCTTGAGGCCTTCGCAGAGCACGTCGCGGTTGTGCCGGAGCGTGGTCATCAGGCCGCTCACCACAGACTGGTCGCCCATGAGCGCGCCCACGGCGGCGTCCTGCTGGAGTGCCGAGGGACACGAAACGCTCTGTCCCTGGAGCTTGCCCATCGCCGACGCGATCTCGGGGGCAGCCACGGTCCAGCCGATGCGGAAGCCGGTCATGCCGTAGAGCTTGGAGATGCCGTTGATGAGGATGATGCGCGAGGTGTCGGAATCGACGGGATTCTGCGCAAACCCGTAAGGCGAGACCGTGCGGCGGCCGTTGAAGACGAGCTTGTGATAGATGTCGTCCGCAATCAGGTAGATGCCTCTGTCCTCGCACAGCCGGACGAGCCCGCCGATGAACTTCTCGCCGTAGATGGCGCCGGAGGGGTTGTTGGGGCTGTTGACGATGACGGCCTTCGTCCTGGACGTGATGGCCTTTTCGATGTCCTCAGCTTTCGGCTGGAAGGTTTCATCCGTCTCCACAATCACCGGAACGCCGCGCACCGCCTTAATCATCTCGGGATAGCTGACCCAGTAGGGCGCCGTGACGATGATTTCGTCCCCCGGGTCCACGATGGCCAGCAGCGCCAGGTAAAGGGAGGCCTTGGCGCCGGGCGAGACGACAATCTGACCGTTCGGAACGTCGATGCCGTAGTTGTCGCCCATGTAGCGGGCGATGGCTTTTTTCAGAGCCGGCGTGCCGGTCGTTCCCGTGTATTTCACCTCGGCGCTGGTCAGGCGGGCGGAGGCGGCCAGAACGGCGTCCACGGGCGTCTTGATGCGGGGCTCTCCTGTCCCCAGGTGGATGACGCTCTTGCCCGATGCCCTCAGCTTTTGAGCGTCCTCGTTGAGCTTGAGAGTGATGGAGGGATGGATGGCGGCTGCCAGCTGGCTGATGCCCATGACGTTTCCTTTCCGCGGGTTCCCGGGACGGCCGGGGTCCGAAAGCGGCGCGCCGTTAGACCAAAAGACAGGCAGCGGGAACGGGGAACTTGCAGCTGTGCGCGGGGCAAATGGGCAGGCCGGCGGCGGGTGCGGAAAGGAAGACTTTTGGTGCCGCCATGAGGCCAAACCGTTTGCAATGAAGAGCCGTTTGATGAAGGGGGGCCCGCCTTTTTCGAACAAGGAGCGTGAAGGAAACACGGCATGGCCCGCCGTCAGGGCGATGCGTCACCAAACGAACGGAGTCATCACAAATGAACGGCAACATATTGAAACGATTCGGCCGATGGATGCCGCTGGCGGCGATTCTGGCGCTCACCAGTGCCTGTCCGTCCGGCCCGGATGCGGGGGGCCAGGGAGGCGACGGAACGCCGGCGTCATCCTCGTCGTCCGATAAGGGAAGCAAAGCCAAGAGCGCGAAGGCGACCGGAACAACGACGGATGATGTCTTTTCCGAGGACCTGGAGCCTCAGGGCGTCAAGCTGTCCAAGCTGCCCGAGCCCCCGGCGGTCATCATCACGCAGAAGGCGGTGTCTTCAGGCAAGGAGCTGGACATCGTGGCTGCCCGTCCCCGCGGAAGCGTGACCATGGCGCGGACGGCTGCCATCACCTTCTCGCGGCCGGTGGCGGCGCTTCAAGGCGCCTCGGCCACGGCGCCGCAGGACATGGCGGTCATCGAGCCTGCGATTGAAGGCGAGTGGCGCTGGCTTGGCTCCACGACCCTCGAATTTACGCCCAAGGCGGGGCGCTTCCCCAAGGCGAGCAGCTTCAAGGTCAAGGTGCGTGAAGGGATTAAGGCCATCGACGGCACCGTGATGGAGCAGCCCTTCGAGTTTTCCTTCTCGACCCAGGTTCCCGAAGTGAACTGGATGGAGCCCAGCTGCGGCTCCGACTTCATTCGCACCGACGCGCAGATTGCCCTCATCGTCAATCAGGCGGTGAAGGACATCGAGCAGCACGTGAAGGCGTTCGCCGGCGGCAAGGAGATTCCCCTCAAGCTCACGCGGTCCATTCTGTCGGAACAGTACCGCCGCGAAGAGGCCAAGAAGAACGGCGAGTGGTATTCCCGCGAGCCCATCGCTCCTGACGGCGACATGCGCTACGAGTTCAAGCCGACGAAGGAGCTGCCCAAGGGGACGAAGATTGAGGTCAAGGTTGACGACACGCTGGAGGGAGCGGCCGGACCTGCGACGGTTTCGTCCTCGTATGACTGCTCCTTCAACACCTACGGCGCCCACCATCTGGGCAAGGCCTTCGCGTGCGGGCCGGACTGGGGAAGCTGCCCTTACGGCCCTCTGTATCTGACGATGGCCAACCCCGCGGACCTCGATTCGCTCAAGGAGAAGCTGACCGTCGAGCCCGAGATAGAGCTGGACTGGGACAACGCCAGCTCGGGGACGCCCTATTCGTGGCAGGACACCAAAGAATCCTGGGCTCGGGTGCCCGGCCGCTTCCGTCCGGGCGAGACCTACAAGGTGAAAATCGCCGGCGGCCTCAAGGACATGTTCGGCCAGACCACCGACGAGACCTTTGAGGGTGAAATCAAGACCGACGACCGCGAGCCGTCTCTTTCGGTCGGCAACAGCGAGGTTCTGCTGGAGAGCGGCGGCGACCGGAAGATTCCTCTGCTGACGGTCAATGCAGAGAAGACCAAGGCCAAGCTGTGGAAGCTGACGCCGCAGGAGTTCATCCAGCAGCTGACCCACAACAGGTGGAGCGACAAGGCCCGCCCGAGCATTGCCGCCGAGCCTGTGGAGATGGACGTCGATCTGTCGGGCAAGAAGAACCAGACCCACTACGCCCCGCTGTCGCTGGCGCCGGTGATTCCGGAAGACGCGAAGTCCGCGTTCATCCTGGCCGAGGTCAGCGAGCTGGTGAAGACGAAGTACAGCAGGCCCGACTACATCATCGCGCAGGTCACCGACCTGGCCATTCACGCTCACATGGGCTCGCAGGACGGCATTGTCTGGGTCACTTCCATCACCGACGGCGCCTCTGTGAGCGACGCAGACGTGACCATCTACGACGGTGACGGGAAGGAAATCTGGAAAGGCAAGACCAACGCTGAAGGCCTCGTGGCCATCCCCGGCGTCGTGAAGCTGCTCCCCAAGGAAGAGCAGAAGGGCAGCATGGACTGGGACAACCCGACCATGCTGTTTGTGGCCGAGAAGGACGGCGACATGGGCGCCACGTGGTCCAAGTGGAACGACGGCATCGCGCCCGGCATGTTCGACAGCGTCTGGACCAACTGGCAGGGCACCAAGCCTTCCGGCGTGGGCGAGCTGTTCACCGAGCGCGGCATCTACCGCCCCGGCGACCCGCTCTACGTGAAAGGCGTCTCGCGCTACTTCAAGAACGGCGTGCTTTACGCCCCTGTGGAGAACGCCCGCGTCCACGTGGAAATCGAGGACCCCAACGACAAGGTGTTCTTCAAGAAGGACCTCAAGCTGTCCGCCTACGGCACCTTTGACCTGACGACGACGCTGCCCAAGGACCGTCCGCTGGGGCGCTACTACATCCGGGCGACCATCAAGCAGGGCGGCAAGAACGTGTCGATGAACCTGACGACCTCGTTCCGCGTCGAGGAGTACCGGGCGCCGCAGTTCCAGGTGGATGTGGTCGCGCCTTCTGACCACGCCATCGCCGGCAATCCGCTCAAGGCCACCGTGCAGGCCCGCTATCTGTTCGGCGGCGCCATGAACGATGCCGTTGTGCAGTGGACTGCTCAGCGCTCCCAGACTTCATTCGAGCCGCCCAAGAATCAGGGCTTCACCTTCGGCAATCACGTTTGGGGCTGGGATGACGGCGAGCCGGTCGATGCCTCTTCGCAGGCGGCCAAGGGCGAGGGACGTGTGGATGCGACGGGCGCCTTCTACATTGACGGCGGCAAGCTGGAGACGCCGGGCAATCTGACCTGGAGCTACGACATCGAAGCTGACGTGACCGACGTGAACCGCCAGCACATCGCCAACCGCACATCCATCACGGTCCATCCCGCCGACGCCTCTGTGGGCGTGCGTCTGGTCAAGGACGGGTTCGCCTCGGTCGGCAAGGAAGTGAAGGCCGAGTTCGTCGCCGCCGCGCCGGACGGCAGCCGCATGGAAGGGCTGGAAATCACCTCGAAGGTGATGCGCCGCGAATGGAAGTCGATTCGCAAGAAGGGCGTTGGCGGCCAGTGGTTCACCACCAGCGAGCCCGTGGAAGAAGAGGTCAAGGTCTGCGACGCCGTGAAGAGCGCCGCCGAGCCCGTCGCCTGCACCTTCAAGCCCGAGAAGCCCGGCCTGCACCTGATTGAGGCCGTGGTGAAGGACAGCGCCGGCCGCACGCACAAGACCCGTCAGTCGTTCTACGTTGTGGGCAAGGGCTTCGTCGCCTGGCAGCAGAATGACGACAAGACGCTGGAGCTGGTGTCCGACAAGGACAAATACGACGTGGGTGAGACGGCGAAGATTCTGATCAAGAGCCCCTGGCCCAAGGCTGAGGCCCTGGTCACGGTCGAGCGCGTGGGAATTATGATGCAGCGGCGCATCTCCATTCAGGACTCCGCGGTCTCCGTCTCCATTCCCCTCAAGGAGTACCACATCCCGAATGCCTTCGTGTCCGTCACCATGGTGCGCGGCCGCGCCAAGGACGAAGCCGGTGCGCCGGTTTTCAAGGCCGGCGCGGATGACGCCGGGCGTCCTGACATTCGCGTGGGCTATCTGCGGATCAACGTGGAGAACAAGTCCAAGCGCCTGAAGGTGTCGGTGAAGTCGGACAAGGAAGAGTACAAGCCCCGCGACACCGTGAACCTGTCCGTGCAGGTGGATGACCATCAGGGTCATGGCCGTCAGTCGGAGGTTCTGGTGTGGGCCGTGGACGAGGGCGTTCTGCGCCTGACGAACTACTCCATCCCCGACCTGGTGAACGTGGTTCACTCCGCGCGCGGCCTGTCCGTGAAGAACGCGGACTCCATGCTGAAACTGCTGATTGCCCAGCTCTACGGCGAGAAGGGCGAGACGGTGGGCGGCTCCGGCGGCAAGGACGGTTCCGGCAGCGGTCTGCGCAGCCGCTTCGTCACGTCGCCTCTCTTCAAGACGGTCGAAACCGACGCCAATGGTCTGGCCAACGTCAGCTTTGAGCTGCCCGACAACCTGACCACCTATCGGCTGATGGCTCTGGCCGTGACAAAGAAGGATCTGTTCGGCTCCGGCGACTCCAAGCTGGTGGTGTCGAAGCCCCTGCTGGCCATGCCTTCGCTGGCGCGCTTTGCCCTCAGCGGCGACACGGTCGAAGCGGGCGTCGTTCTGCACCGCCGCGGCACCGGCACGGCTCAGGTGACGGTGAAGGCCACGGCTCAGGGCGTGGAGCTCCTGGAAGACGCGGTGAAGACGGTCACGATTGAGTCCGGCAAGCCCCGCGAGGTGCGCTTCCGCTATCGCGCCGTCCGCCCGGGCGAGGCCTCGCTGCGCTTTGACATCGAGAGCGGCGGCGACAGCGACGCGGTTCTCCAGAAATTCCCCGTCAGCCTGCCGGTTCAGAGGGAAGCGGTTGCCACCTCGGGCAGCACAGCCGACGAAATCACCGAAGGCATTCAGGTTCCCGAAGGCGTTCTCACCGACCGCGGCGGCCTGGAGCTGACCTTCTCCTCGACGCTGCTGGGCGGGTTCGACGCCGGCATGCGCCAGCTGATCGAATATCCCTACGGCTGTGCCGAGCAGCTGAGCTCCCGCCTGATTCCCTTCGTCGTTTTGCGCACGCTCTACGGAAAATACGGCGTGCCTTACCAGGCGCCCGAAGGCGAGCCCAACCCCATGGCTGTCTGGCTCGGTCAGGACTCGCTGCTGAAGCACGGCAGCAAGGACCCCGACGAAGTGGTCAAGGCCACCATCACCGCCATCGAGGCGCTGCAGATGAGCAACGGCGGCTTCCGCTACTGGCCCGACAGCAAGTGGCCGTCCGCTGACGGCTCCGTCTATGCCACGCTGGCTCTGGGCCGCGCCGCTGAGGTTGGCTACTCCGTGAAGAAGGAAGTCCTCGACAAGGCCAAGAAGTTCCTGGCCGCGGAGATTGCCTCCGGGACGTTCCGCTACTGCCCGTGGAGCTTCTGCGGCACAGTCTCCAAGGAGACCCGCGTGTTCGCGCTCTACGCGCTGGCACGGCTGGGTGCGCCCCAGGCCTCCTACTACCCGACGTTCTTCAAGGATCGGGCGAAGCTGGCGATGGATTCGCGGGCCATGCTGGCCGACGCGATTGCCGTCACCGGACATGATGACGCCGCCATGGCGCAGACCATCTTCGACGAGCTGACCGCCATGGCTCAGGAGACGCCCACGGAGATTCACTTCTCGACCACGTCGAGTGAGGGCATCAGCGAGGGCTGGTCCTCTCCGGTGCGCACCAACGCGCTCATTCTCCAGACCATGGCCGACCTGAAGCCTGAGCATCCTTGGCTGGCCAAGCTGACCAAGTACCTGATGACGGCCCGCCGTCCCAACGGCGAGTACCGCAACACTCAGGAAGCCGCCTTCGCGCTGATGGCGCTGGGCGAGGTGTCGCGCGCCACGGAGAAAGAGGCGCCTGACTTCACTGCTCGGGCCATCATGGGCGAGAGCAACGAGGTCGCTTCCCACGAGTTCAAGGGTCACTCCATGAAGGTGGAGCACAAGAACGTCGCCATGGCCGACCTGGTGAAGGATGCCAACGGCGCCGCTCAGTCGCTCAAGCTCAAGCGCGACGGACAGGCCGGAACGCTCCGCTACACGGCCCGCCTCACCTACTACCCGAGGAAGATGGCCACGGAGCCTCTGGAGCGCGGCATCACCGTGCAGCGCTGGTTCGAGCCGTGGCAGGGCGGCGGTCAGGCCCGCGGCTTCAAGGCCGGCGAGCTCATTCGTCTCAAGGCCCGCGTGGCCTCGCCCATGGACAGGGTCTATGTGGTGGTCAACATCCCGCTGCCGGCTGGTCTGGAAGCGGTCGATACCTCGCTGGCCAGCACCGCCAAGCTGCCGGGTTCGGATGCCAAGTCCGGGAACAGCGGCGAGGGCGAGTTTGACGGCGAGTGCGAAGGCGAGGATTGCGGCGGAAGTGACGATGTGGACGAGGATATGGGCTTCTACAGTCCCTTCGGCCACACCGAGCTGCGTGACGACCGCATCCTGACGTTCGCGGATGAGCTGCCCGCCGGCGTCCATACACTGGAGTTCCCGGTGCGTGCGACAACGCCCGGTACCTTCCAGCTGATGCCCGCTCAGGCCGAACTGATGTACGCGCCTGAGGTCTTCGGCCGGTCCGACGGCGGCACCTTCACCGTCGTCATCGAAGACAAGGCCATGGCCAAGTAGGCCGCCAGCAGAGACGGCAGCCGTCCGGCAGGTGCGCGGACGGCGCCGCTTCAGCCGCTTCAAATGACAAAGCCCCCTCTCCCGATGACGGAGAGGGGGCTTTTTTTATTTTTCCACAGGGACTTTGAAATTTGGGTGTCCCCAGATGAGGGGATTTATTTTTTGCTGAAATTGAGGATGAAGAGAGGGCTGAGGCAGCAAAGCCGCGGTCTGTTTTTGATAATGAACCTGAATTTTTATTTTGAAGGGAGAAACGCAGATGGCGAAGACGGCAAAGGCAGCAGAGACGGCGGAAAATATATCTGCTCAGCCGGGCAGTACGGGCGAAATCATCATTTATCAGAATGAGGATGGCAGCACGCGGATAGACGTGCGCTTTGCCGATGAGACGGTGTGGCTGACGCAGGCGCAGATGGCGGAATTGTATCAGACGTCCAGAACCAACATCGTCGAGCACATCGGGCACATCTATGAAGAAGGCGAACTTGAGGAGAGTTCAACCTGTCGGAATTTCCGACAGG